>NZ_JBITXS010000004.1:0-628828 GCF_044544825.1 Streptomyces sp. NPDC053493 | reverse complement strand
TGTACTCACCCTCGCGGGCTTTCCTCCGGGCGCTTCCTTCGTTTCCGACTCTATCAGATCTTTCCGATCCGATTTCCTCGGTGCTTTCCGGTCCCTTTCGCTTTCGCTCCGGGCCCTTCCGGCGGTTCCGACTCTATCAGATCCTTTCGGGCCTGATTCCCAGTCAGCGGGAGTTGTCTTCGCGGCTGTTGGGCCGTTCCGACGAGTGAGACTTTAGCGGATTCCTCGCCTCCGACGCTAATCGGGGGCTCACGGTCGAACTTCGAACGCGGATTCCTCATTTCGCAAAAACGCACGGAATGACAAGACGGCACGACGAATCGACACCGACTGGCGTTAGTGGTTCTTGCGGAATCGCTGTCCGGGGCCGACCGGAGTCGGTGCTCACGTCGGACAACTCGGAGAACACTACGGACGAGGCAATCCCGTGTCAACCCGGGGCCTGGGGCGTACCCTGTGCGTATGACGACGCGTGCGCACACCACCCAGTGGTGGGCCGCCTGACCGGCGGCCCGCACTCGCGCATGCAGAACAACGGCCGCCGCCTCGGCGGCCGTTCGCGTATCCCCCTCCGGGAGCCCGGCCGACGGGCCGGCGGTGCTTGAGCAGAGAGCACTCAGGAGAGAGGGAGAACGAACGCGATGAAGCGCATCTTCAGCGGGGGCAAGCCGACCGGGCATCTGACGCTGGGCAACTACCTCGGGGCCGTGCGGCGGTGGGTCGAGGTGGATCAGCACCGGGCGGACGCGCTGTTCAGCGTCGTGGATCTGCACGCGCTGACCGTGGAGCACGATCCGGCGCGGGTGCGGCGGCTGAGCCGGCAGGCGGCGACGTTGCTGCTGGCCGCCGGGCTGGATCCGGAGCGGTGCACGCTGTTCGTGCAGAGTCACGTGGACGAGCACGCGCGGCTGTCGTATCTGATGGAGTGCACGGCGACGGACGGCGAGATGCGCCGGATGATCCAGTACAAGGAGAAGAGCGCGCGGGCCCGGGTGTCCGGGCAGAGCGTGCGGCTGTCGCTCCTGACGTATCCGGCGCTGATGGCGGCGGACATCCTCGCGTACGCGACGGACGAGGTGCCGGTGGGTGAGGACCAGACGCAGCACGTGGAGCTGGCGCGGGATCTGGCGGTGCGGTTCAACCAGCGGTACGGGCATGTCTTCACCGTGCCGAGGGCGACGCACCCGGAGGTGGCCGCGCGGGTCATGGATCTGCAGGACCCGACGTCGAAGATGGGGAAGTCGCACGAGAACGGGGCCGGGATCGTCTATCTGCTGGACGACGCGGACACGGTGCGGCGGAAGGTGATGCGGGCCGTGACGGACAGCGGGCGTGAGGTCGTGTACGACCGGGAGGCCGGTCCGGGTGTGGCGAATCTGCTCGATCTGCTGGCGGCGGCGACGGGTGGGAACCCGATCGAGCTTGCCGGTGTATATGAGTCGTACGGGTCGTTGAAGAAGGACACGGCGGAGGCGGTGGTCGAGCTGCTGCGGCCGGTGCGGGAGCGGCATGCCGAGCTCGCGGCGGATCCGGGGCACGTGGACAAGGTGCTGCGGGAGGGTGCGGACCGGGCGCGGGGCATGGCGCGGCCGGTGGTGGACCGGGCCTACGAGGCGATCGGGCTGTTGCCGGCCGTGTGACGGAAGGCGTTGCGGTAGTCGCGCGGGCTGGTGGCGAGGTGCGAGGCGAAGTGCTGGCGCATGGTGACCTCGCTGCCGAAGCCCGCGCGGCGGGCCACTTCGGGGAGGGGGTGATCGGTGAGTTCGAGGAGTTTCTGGGCGGCGGCGACGCGCTGGGTGATGAGCCACTGGAGGGGGCTGGTGCCGGTGGTGGCCTGGAAGTGGCGGGCGAAGGAGCGCGGGGACATGCCGGCGTGGGCGGCGAGGCTCGCGACGGTGTGGGGCTGGTCGAGGTGGGCGAGCGCGTGGGCGCGGACGGCGGCGAGGGCGTCGGCGTCGCGGTCGGCGCGTGGGGTGGGGTGTTCGATGAACTGGGCCTGGGTGCCGGTGCGGAAGGGGGCGGTGACCATGGAGCGGGCGACGGTGGCGGCGGTCTCGGCGCCGTGGGCGGTGCGGACGAGGTGGAGGCAGAGGTCGATACCGGCGGCGGTGCCGGCTGAGGTCCAGATACCGGTGTCCTCGACGAAGAGTGCCTCGGGTTCGACCTTCACCTGGGGATAGCGGTCGGCGAGGGCGCCGGCGAGGTACCAGTGGGTGACGGCGCGGCGGCCGTCGAGGAGTCCGGCGCGGGCGAGGACGAAGGCGCCCGCGCAGAGGGAGGCGACGGGGATGCCGGCGGTGTGGGCGCGGCGCAGGGCTTCGAGGACGGGCTCGGGGAAGTCGGCGTCGTGGTTCTCGATGCCGGGGACGAGGACGAGGTCGGTGGGGGTGAGCTGGTCGAGCCAGTCGAGCGGGCGGTCGGGGGTGAGGCTGAGGCCGCCGCGGAGCGGGATGGGGGTGGCCGGGTCGGCGGCGGCGCGGCGGAGTTCGAAGGGTGGGACGCCGCGGGTGCGGCCGTCGCTGCCCCAGACCTCGGTGATCACGGAGATGTCGAAGGCGCGGATGCCGGGGAAGGCGACCAGGGCGATGCGCTGCATGGTTGGCAGTAAACCATCGGTCGCGGGCGTTTCTGCCTCTGGGGCGGGTGGGCGCGCGGCGGGAGGATCGTGGGCATGGAGATCAACGAGAACGCAGCGCTGGTGGTCGTCGATGTGCAGAAGGGCTTCGAGGAGGAGTTCTGGGGCCGTCGGAACAATCCGGAGGCCGAGGAGAACATCGCGGCTCTGATCGACCGGTGGCAGGAGACGGGGCGGCCGGTCGTGTTCGTCCGGCACGACTCGGTCGAGGGTTCGCGGTCGCCGCTGCGGACGGGATACGTGGGGAACGGGTTCAAGGACTTCGTCGAGGAGCGGCGAGGGAAGGGGGCGGGGCCGGAGCTGCTGGTCACGAAGCGGGTGAACTCGGCGTTCTACGGGGAGCCGGACCTGGACGCGTGGCTGAAGGGTTCCGGGATCGGGCAGATCGTGATCGTCGGGATCCAGACGAACATGTGCAACGAGACGACGGCGCGGATGGGCGGCAATCTCGGGTACGACGTGCTGTTCCCGCTGGACGCGATGCACACGTTCGATCTGGCCGGGCCGTTCGGCTGGACGCAGACGGCGGAGGAGCTGACCCGGGCGACGGCGGTGTCGCTGCACGGCGGGCGGTTCGCCCGGGTCGTGAGCACGCGGGAGGTGCTGGAGGGCGCGGCGGCGCGTTAGGCCGGACGCCTGTTGGCTCAGCCGTTGCCGGAGGCGAGTTCGCGGCTGCGGTCGCGGGCGGCTTCGAGGGCGGCGATGAGGGCGGCGCGGACGCCGTGGTTCTCCAGCTCGCGGATGGCGGAGATGGTGGTGCCGGCCGGGGAGGTGACGGCCTCGCGGAGCTTGACCGGGTGCTCGCCGCTGTCGCGGAGCATGACGGCGGCGCCAATGGCGGCCTGGACGATGAGGTCGTGGGCCTGGGCGCGGGGCAGGCCGAGGAGGATGCCAGCGTCGGTCATGGCCTCGACGAGGTAGTAGAAGTACGCCGGGCCGGAGCCGGAGAGGGCGGTGGCTGCGTCCTGCTGGGACTCGGGGACGCGGAGGGTCTTGCCGACGCCGCCGAAGATCTCCTCGGTGTGGGCGAGGTGCTCGGGGGTGGCGTGGCTGCCGCCGGAGATCACGGACATGCCCTCGTCGACGAGGACGGGAGTGTTGGGCATGACGCGGACGACGGGAGTGCCGGTGGTCAGGCGCTCCTCGATGAAGGAGGTGGGGATGCCGGCGGCGGCGCTGATGACGAGGCGGTCGGCGGTGACGTGCGGGGCGAGTTCGTCGAGGAGGCGGCCCATGTCCTGCGGCTTGACGGCGAGGATGAGGGTGTCGGCGCGCTTGGCGGCGTCGGCGTTGGTGACGGCCTCGACTCCGTAGCGGGCGCGGAGTTCCTCGGCGCGTTCGGCGCGGCGGGCGGTGACGAGGACGTGGGCGGGGCGCCAGCCGGCGCGGATCATGCCGCTGAGGAGCGCTTCACCGATCTTGCCGGTGCCGAGGACTGCGACGGTCTGGGTCATGGCTCTGTTCACCTCGCCGGAAGGGGCTCCACGTGCAGGGCCATCCTCGCACCGGGGCGGTGTGCGGTGCGTGGGGTGTCCGAGGGGCGGTCAGGCGGTGCGGCGGCGGAGGGTGGCGGCGCCGAGGGCGAGGACGAGGAGCGCGCAGCCGGCGACGACGAGGGTGTCGCGGACGAAGTCGCCGGTGAGGGTGTCGTGGTGGAGGACCTGGTTCATGCCGTCGACGGCGTAGGACATGGGCAGGGCGTCGGAGATCGCTTCGAGGGCGGGCGCCATGTGGTCGCGCGGGGTGAACAGGCCGCACAGCAGCAGCTGGGGAAAGATCACGGCCGGCATGAACTGGACGGCCTGGAATTCGGAGGCGGCGAAGGCGGAGACGAACAGGCCGAGGGCGGTGCCGAGGAGGGCGTCGAGCAGGGCGACGAGGAGGAGCGGCCAGGGTGAGCCGATGACGTCGAGGCCGAGGAACCACAGGGCGATGCCGGTGGCGAGGGCGGACTGGACGACGGCGAGGAGGCCGAAGGCGAGGGCGTAGCCGGCGATGAGGTCGCTTTTGCCGAGGGGCATGGCGAGGAGGCGTTCGAGGGTGCCGGAGGTGCGTTCGCGCAGGGTGGCGATGGAGGTCACCAGGAACATCGTGATGAGCGGGAAGATGCCGAGCAGGGAGGCGCCGATGTTGTCGAAGACCTGCGGGTTGCCGTCGAAGACGTAGCGGAGCAGGACGAGCATCAGGCAGGGCACGAGGAGCATCAGGGCGATCGAGCGCGGGTCGTGGCGGAGCTGGCGCAGGACGCGGGCGGCGGTGGCGAGGGTGCGGGCCGGGTTCATGGGCGGGACTCCTGGCGGTGGTGCGCGGCCTCGGCGCGGGCCTTGGCGGCGTCGACGAGGTGGAGGAAGGCGTCTTCGACGGTGGCGGTGTCGTTGCGGCGGCGGAGGGCCTCGGGTGTGTCCTCGGCGAGGAGTTCGCCCTCGCGCAGCAGGAGCAGGCGGTGGCAGCGCTCGGCCTCGTCCATGACGTGGGAGGAGACGAGGAGGGTGGTGCCGCGGTCGGCGGCGATGTGGTGGAAGAGGTTCCACAGGTCGCGGCGGAGGACCGGGTCGAGGCCGACGGTCGGTTCGTCGAGGACCAGGAGGTCGGGCGTGCCGAGGAGGGCGACGGCGAGGGAGACCCGGCTGCGCTGGCCGCCGGAGAGCCGGCCGGCGAGGGCGCCGGCGTGGGAGGTGAGGTCGACGTCGGAGAGGGCCCGGTCGACGGCGGTGCGGCGTTCGTCGCGGTGGGCGCGGCCGGGCAGGAGGACGGCGGCGAAGTAGTCGAGGTTCTGCCGGACGGTGAGGTCGTCGTAGACGGAGGGCGCCTGGGTGACGTAGCCGATGCGGGAGCGCAGGGCGGGGTCGCCGGCGGGGCGGCCGAGGACGTCGAGGCGGCCGGCGACCTTGGCCTGGGTGCCGACGACGGCGCGCATGAGGGTGGTCTTGCCGCAGCCGGAGGGGCCGAGGAGGCCGGTGATGCGGCCGCGAGGGACGGTGAAGTCGAGGCCGCGGAGCACCGGGCGGTCGCCGCGGACGACGGTGAGGTCCGACGCGACGATCGCCCCACCGGTTTTATTCATCATGTGATGAATAATGGGTGGAGGGGTGCCGGACGTCAAGAACCCCGGACGCGACGACGTCCGGGGTTCTTGACGGGAACTCGGGGAGCGGCTGGGGCTGCGGCTACGGGCGCCTGGGCTTCTTGCGGGCGGAGGGATTGCCCGTACGGGCCGAGCGGCGCTTCTCGTACCGGACGAGGGCCTCCTCGTACTCCGTGCGCAGGAGCTTCTCGCCGGGCGCCTCGGTGAAGGAGCGCAGGAAGTAGGCGAGGAGCGAGCCGATGAAGCCGATGGCCTTCAGGCTGCGCAGCGAGTCCTCGCGGGCCTGGTCGGCGGGGCGGCGCGTGAACCCCTCCCAGGTCTTGCGGAAGGCGATCGCGCTGCAGACCGCGAACATCACGACTACCAGCACGTTCACGAAGCCGCCGATGTCCGCGATCTCCAGGCCCTCGTAGGCGAAGCGCAGCACGAAGCAGCCCGCGACGGCGGCGAGGAGCGAGCCGGCGGCCACGCCGGCCCGGCGCAGCCCGTAGGTGCCGCCGTGGTCCAGCCACGTCGTGCCGAAGAAGCGGAGTTCCTCGGGCCGCGGGCCGGCGGGAGTGCCGGTCTTGCTCTGCTCTGCGTCGCTCACGGGACCGATTATCCCGCGATGCCGCGAACGGCGGCGAAGGCCTCAGGAGCAGCGCGGGGCGACGTAGCCGTCGCGTCCGGTGTTCACGTACGCGTCCGAGACGAACTCGCCGTCGGCGATGTTGTCCCAGAGGTTGGTGGTGCCGTACGGGCCGCTGACCCACTCGCCCGGCGTCTGGCAGTAGATCGCCACCGTCGCGCCGGCCGCGAGGGTCCGCACGATGCGGTACTTGGTGCCCGGGCCGGAGCGGACGTTCACGCGGTAGCCCGGCGCGACCGGGTAGCGGGTGACCGAGGTCAGGGCCTGGACGGCGGGTCCGGTGGCTTCGGCGGCTTGGGCGGGTCCGGTGGCTTCGGCGGTGTGCGACGACTCGTCAATGGACATGAGAACTCTCCCCCGTTCGGACGACGCGCGCAGGCTACCAAGCCATGTCCGGATTCGATGCGCCATGGCATAGGCTCCGTGCGTCGTGCGCGCGCACGAACACACGGGGAATCACACGGGGTGGGGCAATGCCACCGTTGCGCAGCACCGGCGCCGGACGGGGCGCCGAAGAGGCCGGAGAGCCGAAGTACGCGGGCGAGTACCGGCTCGGGGCCGTCCTCGGGGCCGGCGGGATGGGCGTCGTCCATCTGGCCCGCTCCGCCTCCGGACTGCGGCTCGCCGTCAAGATCGTCCACGAGAGCTACGCCTCGGACCCGGAGTTCCGGGCCCGCTTCCGGCAGGAGGTGGCGGCCGCACGGCGGGTGAGCGGCGCGTTCACGGCGCCGGTCGTCGACGCCGACCCGGACGCGCCCCGGCCCTGGATGGCCACGCTGTACGTGCCCGGGCCGACGCTCTCCGAGCAGGTCAAGCGCAACGGCCCGCTCTCGCCCGCGGAGCTGCGCCGGCTGACGGCCGGACTGGCCGAGGCGCTGCGCGACATCCACCGCGCCGGCGTGGTGCACCGGGACCTCAAGCCGGGCAACGTCCTGCTCACCGACACCGGGCCGAAGGTCATCGACTTCGGCATCTCCCGGCCGGCCGACAGCGACCTGCACACGGAGACGGGCAAGCTGATCGGCTCGCCGCCGTTCATGGCGCCCGAGCAGTTCCAGCGGCCCCGGGAGGTCGGGCCCGCGGCCGACGTGTTCGCGCTCGGCTCGGTGCTCGTGCACGCGGCGACCGGAACGGGCCCGTTCGACTCCGACAGCCCGTACATCGTGGCGTACCAGGTGGTCCACGACGAGCCGAACCTGACCGGCGTGCCGGAGGAGCTGGCGCCGCTCGTCGCCCGCTGCCTGGCCAAGGAACCGGCGGACCGCCCGACACCGGACGAGATCATGGCGGCGCTGCTGCCGCCCTCCTACGAGGCGGCCGCCTTCATACCGGCGCAGCGCCGGTCCCCGAGCACCACGGCCGCCGCGCCGGCCCAGGGCGCCGACGGCGCGGCGCGGGACACCGACACCCGTGCGCTCGGGACCGCGCCCGTCTCCTCCGCCCGGACCTCGCGTGCCCGGCGGCGCCGGCTGCCGTTCGTGGCGGCGGCCGTCGCCGCCGCGCTCACCGCCGGCGGTGTCCTGGCCGTGCTGCAGTCCGGCGACCGGAGCGAGGAGCACGCGCAGCGCACGGCAGCGGAGCGGTCGCTCGCGACCTGGCGGACCGCGCTGCCCGCCGGTGGCGGCGACGCGACACCGGCCTGCACCGCCGCCGGTGGCGCGGTGTTCTGCTCCGCGCGCGGCGCCACCGCCCTCGCGCGGATCGACGCCGAGACCGGCACGGTGACCTGGTCGCGGCCGCCGGCCCCGGGCGAGGACGCCCTCGCCGCTCCCGTGTTCGCCGGCGGGCGGCTCGGGACGCTCAACGGCGACCGCTGGACGACCTTCGCCGCGCAGAGCGGCGAGCCCGGCTGGAGCACGGATCTGACCGGGCACTTCGCCGACGCGCGCCCGGCCGGCGACGTCCTGCTCCTCGGCTCCTCCTCCGGCGCGGTGACCGCCCTCGACGGCGCGACCGGCCGACAGCTCTGGCGGCACCCGCTGCACGGGCACACCGCGCCCCGCTTCGGCCCGTACGACCCGGCGACCGGCCTGGTCCACGTCTTCGAGGAGACGGCCGACGGGCGGCACACCCTGGTCAGCTCGGTGCGCGCGACGAGCGGTGAGGTCGTCCACCAGCGCAGGCTCTCCGGCCGGCTCGTCCCGGGCGCGACCGGCCCGGGCGCCACGGGCTCGGGCGCCACCGGGTCGGGCGCCAAGGGTCCGGGCGTCGCCACGGGCTCGGGCGCCAAGGGTCCGGGCGGGACGCTGTTCCTGATGGTCCAGGGGCACGAGGGCCTGACCGACGCGGTCGTCCGTTACGACGTGGCGCGCGGGACCACGAAGCGGGTGGCGCTGCCGTTCCGGTTCGGCGAGCCGAGGATCGCGGCGCGCGGCGACGTGGTCTACGTACTCGACCGCACGGGTGCGCTCGTCGCGGTGGACACGGCGGACTCGGCGGACCCGGCCCGCCAGGGAGTGTCGTGGGACCTGGACACGGCGGCCGGGCGGGTCTCGCCGCCCGTGGTCGGCGACGACGGGCACCTGTACTTCTCCGCGGCGGACGGCCGTCTGCTCGCCGTCGACACCGCACGCGGCGTCCTGCTCGGCCAGACGGAGCCCCGCCTGCACGGCGGCCGGCTCGGCTACGCGGCCGCCGTTCCGGCGCCGCTCGTCGTCGGCGCGCGGATCGTCGGCACGGCGCCGGACGGCTCGGTCTTCGCCGTGGACGGCCGGGATCCGGCCGGCTGGTGAGCCGCGGGCGGCCGGGCGGACACGGCCCAGGGCCATGAGCACACGCGACGGCGGGGCGGAATCCTCCCGCCCCGCCGTCGCGCTCTTACAGCCCTACGGCCTCCCGGCCTCAGCCCAGCTTGGTGACGTCGCGCACCGCGCCCTTGTCGGCGCTCGTCGCCATCGCCGCGTACGCCCGCAGCGCCGCCGAGACCTTGCGCTCGCGGTTCTTCGGGGCGTAGACGCCGCCCAGGGCCTCGCGGCGGGCGGCCAGGGTGGCCTCGTCGACCAGGAGCTCGATCGCCCGGCTCGGGATGTCGATGCGGATGCGGTCGCCGTCCTCGACCAGGGCGATGGTGCCGCCCGAGGCCGCCTCCGGAGAGGCGTGGCCGATGGAGAGGCCCGAGGTGCCGCCGGAGAAGCGGCCGTCGGTCACCAGGGCGCAGGTCCTGCCCAGGCCCCGGCCCTTGAGGAAGGAGGTCGGGTAGAGCATCTCCTGCATGCCGGGGCCGCCCTTGGGGCCCTCGTAGCGGATGACGACCACGTCGCCGTCCTTGACCTGCTTGTTGAGGATCTTCTCGACGGCCTCCTCCTGCGAGTCGCAGACGACCGCCGGGCCCTCGAAGGTCCAGATCGACTCGTCGACACCGGCCGTCTTCACGACGCAGCCGTCGACGGCGATGTTGCCGCGGAGCACGGCGAGGCCGCCGTCCTTGGAGTAGGCGTGGGCGCCGTCGCGGATGCAGCCGCCCTCGGCGTCCGTGTCGAGGGTGTCCCAGCGCTCGGACTGGGAGAAGGCCTCGGCCGAGCGGACGCAGCCGGGCGCCGCGTGCCACAGCTCGACGGCCTCCTCGGACGGCGAGCCGCCGCGGACGTCCCAGTTCTTCAGCCAGTCCCCGAGGGAGGGGCTGTGGACGGCGTGGACGTCCTCGTTGAGCAGGCCCGCGCGGTGCAGCTCGCCGAGGATAGCGGGGATGCCGCCGGCCCGGTGCACGTCCTCCATGTAGTACGTGCCGCGCGGGGCGACGTTCGGGGCGACCTTGGCCAGGCACGGGACGCGGCGCGAGACGGCGTCCATGTCGGTCAGGCCGTAGTCCAGCTCGGCCTCCTGGGCGGCGGCGAGCAGGTGCAGGATCGTGTTCGTGGAGCCGCCCATGGCGATGTCGAGGGCCATGGCGTTCTCGAACGCGGCGCGGGTGGCGATGCTCCGCGGCAGGACGGAGGCGTCGTCCTCGTCGTAGTAGCGACGGGTGAGGTCGACGACCGTGCGGGCGGCGTTCTCGTACAGCGCGCGGCGGGCGGTGTGGGTGGCGAGGGTGGTGCCGTTGCCGGGCAGGGAGAGGCCGATGGCCTCGGTCAGGCAGTTCATCGAGTTGGCGGTGAACATGCCGGAACAGGACCCGCAGGTCGGACAGGCGTTCTCCTCGATGCGGAGGATGTCCTCGTCGGAGACCTTGTCGTTGACGGCCTCGGAGATCGCGTCGACCAGGTCGAGGGTGCGGACGGTGCCGTCGACGAGGGTGGCGCGGCCGGACTCCATCGGGCCGCCGGAGACGAAGACCGTCGGGATGTTGAGGCGCAGGGCGGCCATCAGCATGCCGGGCGTGATCTTGTCGCAGTTGGAGATGCAGATCAGGGCGTCGGCGCAGTGCGCCTCGACCATGTACTCCACGCTGTCGGCGATCAGGTCGCGGGAGGGCAGGCTGTAGAGCATGCCACCGTGGCCCATGGCGATGCCGTCGTCGACGGCGATCGTGTTGAACTCGCGGGCGATGCCGCCGGCGGCCGTGATGGCCTCGGAGACGATCCGGCCCACCGGCTGGAGGTGGGTGTGGCCGGGCACGAACTCGGTGAAGGAGTTCGCCACCGCGATGATGGGCTTCCGTCCGATGTCCGCGCCCGGTACACCGGAGGCGCGCATAAGGGCGCGGGCGCCCGCCATGTTGCGGCCGTGGGTGACTGTGCGGGACCTCAGCTGGGGCATCGTCGCTCGCTCCTCGTGATGGGTGTGTCTGAAGTCGAGCGTACGCTTCGGCTCCAAGATCTGGACGCGTTGTCCGTATGGCGGACGCGCCGTTCAGCTTTCGGTCAGGCGGCCGTGCGGCCTGCGGACCCGGCGCGGAAGGCGGCGGGACCGGCGGGACCGGCGCGGAACCGGTGCCGGCTCAGGGCCGGCTCACGGCCGGCTCACGGCCGGCTCACGGCCGGCTCACGGCTGGGTCAGATAGCGCTGGAGGGTCGGCGACACCTGGGCGACGATCTCCTCCGGGTCCGCCGAGGCCAGCGGCTCCACCTGGATCACGTAGCGCAGGATCGCGATCCCGATCATGTGCGAGGCCGCCAGCTCGGCGCGGAGCTTCGGCTCCGGTACGTCCAGCTCGGCGGCGATCCGCTCCAGGAGCCGCCGCAGCACGAAGGCCCGCAGCACCTTGGCCGCCGCCTCGTGGGTGAGCGCGGACCGGACGACCGCGAGCAGCGGGGCGCGGGTCGCCGGGTTCTCCCACACGGAGATGAAGAAGCGGGCCAGGCGCTCGCCGATGGCCTCCCGCGGGCCGCCCACGATCAGCGGGACCGCGTTCGCCGGCTCGAAGGAGACCTCGATCGCCGCGGCGAAGATCTCGTCCTTCGTCCCGAAGTAGTGGTGCACGAGCGCCGGGTCGACGCCGGCGGCCTTGGCGATGCCGCGTACGGACGTCTTGTCGTAGCCGCGCTCGGCGAACTGCCCCCGCGCCGCCTCCAGGATCCGCTCGCGCGCGCCCGGTCCGCCGTCCTGCGTCGCCGTACGGGAGGGGCGGCCGCGCCGCCGGGGCGTCTCGTCGCTCACGCGTGCGTGCCCCGCGCGGCGGCGGCCAGGTGGAGCCGGGTGAAGGCGAGGGCCTCGGCGAGGTCGGCCTCGCGTTCGGCTGAGGACATGGCCCGGCGGGTGTTGACCTCGATGACGACGTGGCCGTCGTAGCCGTTGCGGGCCAGGCGCTCCAGAAGTTCGGCGCAGGGCTGGTTGCCCCGGCCCGGCACCAGGTGCTCGTCCTTGGCGGAGCCGCGCCCGTCGGCGAGGTGGACGTGGCCGAGGCGGTCGCCCATGCGGTCGACCATGGCGAGGGTGTCGGTGCGGGCGGTCGCGGTGTGCGAGAGGTCCAGCGTGAAGTGCCGGTAGTCGTCCTTGGTGACGTCCCACTCGGGCGCGTACGCGAGCATCTCGCGGTCCTTGTACCGCCACGGGTACATGTTCTCGACGGCGAAGCGGACGTCGGTCTCGTCGGCCATCCGCCAGATGCCGGTCACGAAGTCCCGCGCGTACTGGCGCTGCCAGCGGAACGGCGGGTGCACGACGACGGTCGAGGCGCCCAGCTTCTCGGCCGCCGCCTGCGCGCGCTGGAGCTTGACCCACGGGTCGGTGGACCAGACGCGCTGGGTGATCAGGAGGCAGGGGGCGTGGACGGCGAGGATCGGCACCTGGTGGTAGTCGGAGAGCCGGCGCAGGGCCTCGATGTCCTGGCTGACCGGGTCGGTCCACACCATGATCTCGACGCCGTCGTAACCGAGGCGCGCGGCGACCTCGAAGGCCGTCGCCGTCGACTCCGGATAGACCGAGGCCGTCGACAGCGCGACCTTCGCATCCGGGATGCGCACCGCTGGTTCTGCCACGGAGACAGCGTACGGGGCGGGCCGCGGGCCCGGGGCGTGGTTCCGGTCACCCCGGCCGCGACCGGCGAGGACCTGCCCGGCCCGGCCGGGCGCACCCGGAGCGCCCGAACCGCCGAACCGCGCCCGCACCGCGCCGCCCGCTCGCCGCGACCGCACCGCCCGCCCGCTTCGCCCAGACCGCGACCGCACCGCCCAGACCGCGACCGCACCGCCGGCCCGCGTCGTACGACCGGCGCCTACACCAGGTGGTCCAGGCGGCGCAGGATCACGCCCTCGCGCAGGGCCCAGGGGCAGATCTCCAGCTCCTCGACGCCGAAGAGGTCCATCGCGCCCTCGGCGACCAGCGCGCCGGCGAGCAGCTGGGCGGCGCGGCCCTCGGAGACGCCGGGCAGCGTGGCCCGGTCGGAGGCGGTCATCTCGGCCAGCCGCGGCACCCACTCCTCCAGCGACTTGCGGGACAGGTGCCGCGGCACGTAGAGGCCGAAGCCCGAGCCGGGTGCGCCGGCGATGCGGGCCAGCTGCTTGAACGTCTTGGACGTGGCCACCACGTGGTCGGGCCGGCCGAAGCGGCTGAACTCGCCGACCGTACGGGCGATCTGCGCCCGCACATGGCGGCGCAGCGACTTCACGTCGCTCATCTCCGGCGGGTCGCCCGGCAGCCAGCCGGTGGTGAGCCGGCCCGCGCCGAGCGGCAGGGAGACGGCCGCGTCGGGCTCCTCGTCGATGCCGAAGGCGATCTCGAGGGAGCCGCCGCCGATGTCCAGGAGGAACAGCTTGCCCGCCGACCAGCCGAACCAGCGCCGGGCGGCCAGGAAGGTGAGCCGGGCCTCCTCCGAGCCGGTGAGGACCTGCAGGGCGATGCCGGTCTCCTCGTACACCCGGGCGAGGACCGCGTCGGCGTTGCTGGCCTCGCGCACCGCCGAGGTCGCGAACGGCAGCACCTCCTCGCAGCCCTTGTCCTCGGCGGCGGTGAGCGCGTCGCGGACCGTGGCGACGAGGCGCTCTATCCCCGCCTCGGCGATCGCCCCGCGCTCGTCGAGGAGCTCGGCCAGCCGCAGCTCGGCCTTGTGGGAATGGGCGGGCAGCGGCCGGGCGCCGGGGTGGGCGTCCACCACCAGCAGGTGCACCGTGTTCGAACCGACGTCGAGGACTCCGAGTCTCATGGCGGAAACGCTACTGCGCGCGCCGCATACGCTTGGTGTTGTGCCAAAGACGAAAAAGGCGAAGCCGGGCAAAGGCAAGGCCGGCGAGAGCGCCACGAAGACGGCCAGGGCCGCACACGCCGCCAAGGCGGTGAAGGCCGTCAAGGCCGGGAAGAAGCGGGCCGAGGGCGAGGAGCCCGACGAGAAGGGCCTGGACTTCCCGCGCGCCTGGGTGGAGTTCGCCGACCCGGACGACGAGGAGCAGGTCTACCGCTGCGACCTGACCTGGCTCACCTCGCGCTGGACCTGCATCTTCGGCAACGGCTGCCAGGGCATCCAGGAGGGCCGGGCGGACGACGGCTGCTGCACGCTCGGCGCGCACTTCTCCGACGAGGACGACGAGAAGCGGGTCGCCGAGCACGTGGCGCGGCTGACGCCGGAGCTGTGGCAGTTCCACGACGTCGGTACGGAGACGGGCTGGGTGCAGGTCGACGAGGACGGCGACCGGCAGACCCGCCGCTGGCAGGGCTCCTGCATCTTCCAGAACCGCCCCGGCTTCGCGGGCGGCGCGGGCTGCTCGCTGCACATCCTGGCCATGCAGGAGGGCCGGGAGCCGCTGGAGACCAAGCCGGACGTGTGCTGGCAGCTGCCGGTGCGGCGCACCTATGACTGGGTCGAGCGCCCGGACGACACCAAGGTCCTCCAGGTGTCGATCGGCGAGTACGACCGGCGCGGCTGGGGCCCGGGCGGCCACGACCTGCACTGGTACTGCACGACCGCGAGCTCGGCGCACGTCGGCAAGGAGCCGGTGTACGTCTCGTACCGGCCGGAGCTCGTCGAGATGATGGGCGAGGCGGCGTACGAGGTGCTGGCCGGCCTGTGCGAGGCGCGGCTCGCGGCGCAGCTGCCGCTGGTCGCGCCGCATCCGGCGGACCCGGTCGAGCCGGCCGGCCCGGCGGACCGGGGCCCGACCGGCCCGGCCTCGTAACTCCTGCCTTACGGGGACGAGGGCGCCGGTTCGCCGCTCGGGGAGCCGGTCGTCGAGGAGTCGGTGGGCGCCGGCGTGGGCTCGGTGGTCGGGTCCGTCGTCGGCTCGCCGGTCGGCGGCGGGGTCGTCGGCCCGGTCGTGTCCGGCGGAGTGGTCGGCGGTTCGCTGGTGGGCGGCGGAGTCGTCGGCTCCGTCGTCGACGGCGGTGTGGTGGGCCGCGTGGTGGTGGGCGGCGGCGCCCCGTGGCCGTCGATCCGCACCACCGCGCCCGAGGGATTGACGCCGACCCGGGCGCTCCAGGCGCCGGCCGGCTGGTGGGAGCGGTCGACGAAGATCCGGACCGTGACCGACTCGCCGGGGCGCAGGGTGCCGGAGGCCTGGCTCACGTACAGCCAGGGCGCGTCGGACCAGAGCGACCAGGCGGCCGGCGAGCCGCCCTCGTTGGTGAGGGTGAGCAGGGTCGTCGCGCCGCTGCCGCGCGCGGTGACGGTGATCCGGGCGGGCGCGGGCTGTCCCGGCAGGGCCGGGGCGGCGGGCGCGCCGGGGCTGATCACCTCGACCGCGACGTCCGGGGAGCGGCTGCCGCGGGTGAACCGGGGATCGGGTGTGGTGCGGGCGTTGCCCGCGTTCTCGTAGCGCCCGCCCGGGCGGCCGTCCGTGGCGCCCCGCGAGCCGCCGGGCCCGTCCGCCTCCCGCGCGCTGATCCGGGCGCCGTCCTGGCCCTCTTGGGCGACCGGCGTGCCGCGGTACGAGGTCCACAGTGCGAGGACCGGGGCGGCGACGACCGCAGCGACCACCGTGGTGGTCACCGCGCGGGCCCGCATCCGGTCGCGGCGGGCCGCGTGGTCCTTGGGGTCGAGCGGGAAGCCGGTGGGGCCGAAGCGCGGGGCGGCGGCGCGGGCGCGCGGGACGTGCAGCATCGCCACGTACGCGGCGGCGCGCGGCGCCTCGACGACGGGCAGCCGGCCGGCGACGAGCCCGGCGGCGAAGCCCGCGCCGGCCGGGCCGGACGCGGTCGCGGAGCCCGGCCAGGGCCCGGCGGCGCCGGCGCGTTCGGCGACGCGGCGGCAGCGCGGGCAGTCGTCGACGTGCCGGACCAGCTCGGCGCGCAGCGCGGCGGAGAGCAGCACCTCGTGGTCGCCGGTGAGCCGGGCGACGGTGGGACAGTCGCCGGTCTCGACGACGGCGAGCGCGGCGCGGGTGCGCTCGACCTCGCAGCCCGCGGTGGCGAGCAGCTCGCGGGCGGCGATCGGGTCGAGGGACAGCACGGCGGCGACCTCGCGGTGGCCGAGGCCGTGGCGTACGGCGAGTTCCAGGGCCTCGCGCTGCTCGGGCGTGGTGCCGGCGGCCTCGGGCCAGGCGAGCGCGGCGAGCTCGGCCCGGCGCCGCTCGGCGACCTCGGGCGCGAGGCGGGGCGGCTCGGGCGCGGTGACGACCGGGCGTCCGGAGTGGGCGCCCTGCCGCTTGCGGCGCTGCTCGCCCAGGCTGCGCAGACAGGCCCAGCGGGCCAGCGCGTAGAGCCAGGCGCGGCGGCCGGTCCCGTCGGCGGGACAGCGGGCGTGGTGGCGCTCGGCGACGGCCAGGACGTCGCCGAGGACGGCGGTGGCCGTGTCGTGGTCGCAGAGCACCGAGAGGCAATAGGTGAACAGCCCGTCCAGGTACTCCTCGTACCGGGCGGGAGGCCGCCGGCCCAGGGTGCGGGGGCCGCCGTCGCTTCTCGTGGGGTGGTCCAGGCTGCTGCTCGTCACTGGGCGACCGTAGGGGGGCGCGAGGGGCGTCTTCGCACCGCTTGCACACTTTTAATCCATACGGGTGAAACCATCGCCCGAAAGGGGACACGAATCCGGTCCTCCGCCCGGTTCCGCCTCGGGCGGGCCGGGCTGTCAGTGGCGGCCGATACGGTGTCGCCCATGGCTGCTCGTACCAAAACCGCCAAGGACCGGCCGTCCTACCGCTGCACCGAGTGCGGCTGGCAGACCGCCAAGTGGCTCGGCCGCTGCCCCGAGTGCCAGGCCTGGGGCACGGTCGAGGAGTACGGTGCGCCCGCCGTGCGGACCACGGCGGCCGGGCGGGTGTCGACGGCCGCGCTGCCGATCGGCCAGGTCGACGGCCGGCAGGCGACCGCCCGCACCACCGGCGTCGACGAGCTGGACCGGGTCCTCGGCGGCGGGCTCGTGCCCGGGGCGGTGGTGCTGCTCGCCGGCGAGCCCGGCGTCGGCAAGTCCACGCTGCTGCTCGACGTGGCCGCCAAGGCCGCCAGCGACGAGCACCGCACGCTGTACGTGACGGGCGAGGAGTCCGCCAGCCAGGTCCGGCTGCGCGCCGACCGGATCGACGCGCTCAGCGAGCACCTCTATCTGGCGGCCGAGACCGACCTGTCCGCCGTCCTCGGCCATCTGGACGCGGTGAAGCCCTCGCTGCTGATCCTGGACTCGGTGCAGACCGTCGCCTCGCCCGAGATCGACGGCGCGCCCGGCGGCATGGCCCAGGTCCGCGAGGTGGCCGGCGCGCTGATCCGCGCCTCCAAGGAGCGGGGCATGTCGACGCTGCTCGTCGGCCACGTCACCAAGGACGGCGCCATCGCCGGGCCCCGGCTCCTGGAGCACCTGGTCGACGTGGTGCTGCACTTCGAGGGCGACCGGCACGCCCGGCTCCGGCTGGTCCGCGGTGTGAAGAACAGGTACGGGGCGACGGACGAGGTCGGCTGCTTCGAGCTGCACGACGAGGGCATCACCGGGCTCGCCGACCCGTCGGGCCTGTTCCTGACCCGCCGCGACACGGCCGTGCCCGGCACCTGTCTGACCGTGACGCTGGAAGGCCGCCGGCCGCTGGTGGCCGAGGTGCAGGCGCTGACGGTGGACTCGCAGATCCCGTCGCCGCGCCGCACCACCTCCGGGCTCGAGACCTCCCGGGTCTCGATGATGCTGGCCGTCCTGGAGCAGCGCGGCCGGATCAGCGCGCTCGGCAAGCGCGACATCTACAGCGCGACGGTGGGCGGCGTGAAGCTGTCCGAGCCGGCCGCCGACCTGGCGATCGCGCTCGCGCTCGCCTCCGCCGCCAGCGACACCCCGCTGCCGAAGAACCTGGTCGCGATCGGCGAGGTGGGCCTGGCGGGCGAGGTCCGCCGGGTGACGGGCGTCCAGCGCCGCCTCGCCGAGGCGCACCGGCTGGGCTTCACGCACGCGCTGGTCCCGTCCGACCCGGGCAAGGTGCCGCCGGGCATGAAGGTCACCGAGGTCGCGGACATGGGCGACGCCCTGCGGGTCCTGCCGCGCAGCCGCCGCGCCCGCGCGCCCCAGGAGCAGGAGGGCTAGCGCGCACGGCGGCGAGGGCCGGGCGGCCCCGGCGGCCGGGCGGCGGCGAGCGCCGTACCGCGGCGGGGCACGGCGCCGCGGCGGCCCGGCGGTGGGTACGGCCCGGCGGCCTGGCGGCGGCGCGACGGGGCACGGCGGCGGGCACGACGCCTTGGCGGGGCCCGGCGGTGGGTACGGCCCGGCGATAGGTACGGCGATGGATACGGGGCGGTGCTCGCCGTGGCTTGCGGCGCGCGGCGGAGGGCGGCGGGGCGGTGTCGCTAGACTTTGCCCTGGTCTCGCCCATCCGTACGAGCCGGAGGAGTGCAGTGGCAGCCAAGGACAACGAGGCACTGATGCGTGCGTCGCTCAGCGCCGTCGCCCCCGGCACCGCGCTCCGCGACGGGCTCGAACGCATCCTCCGCGGCAACACCGGCGGTCTGATCGTGCTCGGCATGGACAAGACCGTCGAGTCGATGTGCACCGGCGGCTTCGTCCTGGACGTCGAGTTCACCGCCACCCGGCTGCGCGAGCTGTGCAAGCTCGACGGGGCGCTCATCCTCGACAAGGACATCACCAAGATCCTGCGGGCCGGCGTGCAGCTGGTGCCCGACGCGTCCATCCCGACCGAGGAGACCGGCACCCGGCACCGTACGGCCGACCGGGTGTCCAAGCAGTGCGGCTTCCCGGTGGTGTCCGTCTCCCAGTCGATGCGCCTGATCGCCCTGTACGTCAACGGCGAGCGCCGCGTCCTGGAGGAGTCGGCGGCGATCCTGTCCCGCGCCAACCAGGCCCTCGCGACCCTGGAACGCTACAAGCTGCGGCTCGACGAGGTGGCCGGCACGCTCTCCGCCCTGGAGATCGAGGACCTGGTGACCGTCCGGGACGTGACGGCCGTCGCCCAGCGTCTGGAGATGGTGCGCCGGATCGCCACCGAGATCGCCGAGTACGTGGTCGAGCTCGGCACCGACGGCCGGCTGCTCTCGCTCCAGCTGGACGAGCTGATCGCGGGCGTGGAGCCGGAGCGCGAGCTGGTCGTCCGCGACTACGTGCCGGAGCCCACGGCCAAGCGGTCCCGCACGGTCGCCGAGGCGCTCACCGAGCTGGACGCGCTGACCCACGCCGAGCTCCTCGAACTGCCGATAGTGGCCCGGGCCCTCGGCTACAGCGGCTCGCCCGAGACCCTGGACTCGGCGGTCTCGCCGCGCGGCTACCGTCTCCTCGCCAAGGTGCCCCGGCTGCCCGGCGCGATCATCGAGCGGCTCGTGGAGCACTTCGGCGGCCTGCAGAAGCTGCTCGCGGCGAGCGTGGACGACCTCCAGACCGTCGACGGCGTCGGCGAGGCCCGCGCACGCAGCGTCCGCGAGGGCCTCTCCCGCCTCGCGGAGTCCTCGATCCTGGAGCGCTACGTCTAGGACCGCCCGAAGACGCGGCTGACGCACGGGCCCGGGCCGACGTGCCCGGCGTGCGGCCGCGCGTCGCGCGCGGCCCCGTGCCGCGGCTCCGTACCGCGGCTCCGGGCCGAGGCCTCAGTCCTTGTCCAGGCGGAAGGCGACCGGCGACACCGACATGCCCGGCACCGACGCCTCCGCCAGGTAGCTGCCCGGGCCGGCCGTGCCGGGTGGGGCGGTCGCGCACTGCGGGGCGCTGCGGTGGCGGTCCCACTCCACGGTGTGGGTGATGGCCGACCTCGCCGGGATCTTCAGGAGCAGCGGGCCGGTGCGCGGGCAGTCCTTGGAGGACCACAGCACGCCCTTGGCGTCACGGATCGTCAACACCGCGGTCCTCGGGCCGAGATCGGTCTTGCAGTCGACGGCCGAGGTGTTGGTGAGGACCAGCTGGAAGCGGGGCTTGGCGCCCGGCTCGTAGGCGACCTCGGTGCTGCGGAAGGTCAACTTCAGTTCGGCGGGTGCGCAGTTCGGCAGCGGGGAGCCGGCCGGGACCTGCTGTCCGGCGACCGTGCCCGCGCCGCCGTCGCCGCCCGCGCCGTCCGTGTCGCCGTTCTTGCCGCCGGCCGAGGCCCCGGCGTCGGTGCCCGCGCCCGCGTCCGTACCGCCGTCGCCGGCGCCCGTGCCGTCGCCGCCCTCGGTGTCGCCGGAGCCCGACTCGTCGCGGCCACCGGGCTGTTGGCTGATCGCGGGACCGGACCCGGACGGGCCGGGCGTGATCGAGGGCGCGGGAGAGGAGCCGTTGGCGGAGTCGTTCGTCTTCTTCTGGTCACCGCCGCCGGAGGTGACGGCCCACACGGCGAGCACCGCGAGCAGGGCGATCAGGCACAGCGCCACGGCCCTCCGACGCCAGTAGATGGAGGAGGGAAGCGGCCCGACCGGATTGCGCAGAGATCCCACGCCACGAACCTTACGAGAGATCGGGCCCAACTCCCGCCCCCCATGCCGCTCCAGGCGTCAAGTTTTGCCGATGATCACATCCGTCGGTTCCGGGAACTTCCGCCCCACCCCCTACTTCGGTCGGGGTCGGCTGTCGTCCTTCGGCCGGGGCGGAGCACTCCGGACGCCGGTTAACGTCGTTGACCATGGACAACCTGCCTCACCTCTCCGACGGCCTTTACCTCGACATCGCGGAGTTCGCCCACTCCACCCCGCACTGGTTCCAGAAACTCGCGGAGGTGTGGACCGAGCTCGGGCTGCTGCTCTTCGGGGTGCTGTTCGTGGCGGGCTGGTGGCGCACGCGCCGGGGCTCCTCCGACGCGATGGCGCTCGCGCTGCTCGCCCCGCTCGCGACGGCCTTCGGTTACGTGGTGAGCGAGGGCCTGAAGTCGCTGATCGACGAGGAGCGGCCGTGCCGGGCGGTGGCCGGGGCGCCCGTGTCGCTCGTCACGTGCCCGCCGCACGGCGACTGGTCCTTCCCCAGCAACCACTCGGCCATCGCCGGGGCCGCCGCCGTCGCGCTCGCCCTGTCGTGGCGCGGCCTCGGGTGGCTGACCGCCCCGATGGCGCTGCTCATGGCCTTCTCGCGGGTCTTCGTCGGCGTCCACTACCCGCACGACGTGACGGTCGGCCTGCTGGCCGGCGGCGCGGTCGCGTTCCTCGTCGTCAAGGCGGGCAGGCGTCCGGTTCGCTCGCTGGTGGACACCGCCCGGTCGAGCGGGAACGGCGCGGTGGTGTGGTGCGTGGGGCGCGGGGTGCGCTCGCGCGCCTCCGCGCGCCCCGAGGGCGTGCGCCACGGCGCGTACTGATCGTCTCGGGAACATGCCAGGATCGGAGATGCCATGACTACCGCTTCCCACGCTTCCCCCGATTCCCCCGAGACCTCCGCCGCGTCCGTCGCGGCGGCCTCCGGTCCCGCGGCCGCCGACATCTCGACGGCCGCCGACCTCTCCACGGCCCCGGCCGAGCTGCACGGGCCCGTCCTCGCCTGGTTCGACCGGCATGCCCGCGATCTGCCGTGGCGCCGGCCGGAGGCCGGGGCGTGGGGCGTGATGGTCAGCGAGTTCATGCTCCAGCAGACCCCGGTGGTGCGAGTGCTGCCGGTGTACGAGCAGTGGCTGGCCCGCTGGCCGCGCCCCGCCGACCTGGCCGGTGAGGCGCCGGGCGAGGCCGTCCGCGCCTGGGGCCGCCTCGGCTATCCGCGCCGGGCGCTGCGGCTGCACGCGGCGGCCGTGGCGATAACGGAACGGCACGGCGGTGACGTGCCCCGCGACCACGGGCAGCTGCTCGCGCTGCCCGGAATCGGGGAGTACACGGCCGCCGCGGTGGCCTCCTTCGCGTACGGGCAGCGCCACGCGGTGCTCGACACCAATGTGCGCCGGGTCTTCGCGCGGGCGGCGACCGGCGTGCAGTACCCGCCGAACGCCACCACGGCCGCCGAGCGCCGGCTGGCCCGGGCGCTGCTGCCGGAGGACGAGCCGACGGCGGCGCGCTGGGCGGCGGCCTCGATGGAGCTGGGCGCGCTAGTGTGCACGGCGAAGAACGAGGACTGCGGGCGCTGCCCGCTGGCCACGGTCTGCAGCTGGCGGCTGGCCGGGAAGCCGGCCCACGACGGGCCGCCGCGCCGCGGCCAGACGTACGCGGGCACGGACCGGCAGGTGCGGGGCAAGCTGCTCGCCGTGCTGCGGGAGGCCGTGGACCCGGTGCCGCAGGCGGACCTCGACGCGGTGTGGGACGAGCCGGTGCAGCGCGCCCGGGCGCTGGACGGCCTGGTCGCGGACGGGCTGGTGGAGCCGCTGGAGGACGGCCACTACCGGCTCCCACTGGCCTGAGTCACGTACCGCCTTCGATCCGAAGGATCCGGAACCTTTGGATCCGCTGTTACACAACCGATGGGCAGCCGTGCGTCCGCCGACGGCTGCCCCGCACAGCCCCGTGACAACCGCTCCGTAGCGTCGTCGACGTAACGGAAACAGAGCAGGTCACGGGGATCGGAGGCGGTTCGGGATGGCGCACGGCGAGGTGCTCGATTTCGAGGAGTACGTACGCACGCGGCAGGACGCGCTGCTGCGCAGCGCCCGCCGTCTCGTGCCCGACCCGGTGGACGCTCAGGACCTGCTCCAGACCGCGCTGGTCCGCACCTACGGCCGCTGGGACGGCATCGCCGACAAGTCGCTGGCCGACGCGTACCTCCGCCGGGTCATGATCAACACCCGGACCGAGTGGTGGCGGGCCCGCAAGCTGGAGGAGGTGCCCACCGAGCAGCTGCCCGACGCGAGCGTCGACGACGCCACCGAGCAGCACGCCGACCGGGCCCTGCTCATGGACATCCTCAAGGTGCTCGCGCCCAAGCAGCGCAGCGTGGTCGTGCTGCGCCACTGGGAGCAGATGAGCACCGAGGAGACCGCCGCCGCGCTCGGCATGTCGACCGGTACGGTGAAGAGCACGCTCCACCGCGCCCTGGCCCGACTGCGCCAGGAACTGGAGAGCCGGGCCGCCGACGGTGACACCCGGGCTCTGGACGCGGGTGTCCTGGGGCGGACGGCGACGGCCGTACGAGGCGACGAGCGGAAGCAGGAGCGGTGCGCGGCCTAAGACCGGCTTGGGGTGCCAGGGAGCGGGCGGCGAGCGTCACGGCGATGGCCGGGCTCGCCGCCGTCGGCGTGCTCGTGGCCGGCTGCTCGACCGGTGGCACCGGCTCGCGTGACGAGGGCGCGGCCCGCTCCGACGAGGCCGCCTCGACCGCCCCGGTCACTCCCACACCGTCGGCGTCGCTCGGCAAGGACGGCACCCGCGCCTTCAAGAAGGTCGACCCGATCGCGCTGCTCAAGTCCGACCCCAAGATCGGCGAGCGGGTCAAGGCCGACCTGAAGCCGTGCGCGGCGGACAGCTACCCGGTGGACACCTCCTACGGCAACCTCACCAACTCCACCGCACCCGACGTGGTCGTCAACCTGATGACCTGCGGTGACTCGGTGGGCATCGGCACGTACGTGTTCCGCGAGGAGAACGACCGGTACACGAACATCTTCATGGCCGAGGACGCCGCGGTGTACGCGACGATCGACCGGGGCGACCTGATCGTCACCAAGCAGGTCTACGCGAAGGGCGACCCGGTCGCGTATCCCTCGGGCGAGGACGTGATCACGTACCGCTGGACGGGGAACAAGTTCACCCAGCACGACTGGGTGCACAACGACTTCAGCAAGGCGGTGGGCGACGGCGGCATCGACGGGGCCGTCCCCGCGCCGAGCGAGTCGCCCTCGAACTGACCCCCTCCGACTTCGACGTACCCGGAAGGCGCACGCACCCATGGCCGAGACCCACGTCCTGTTCGTCGAGGACGACGACGTCATCCGTGAGGCCACCCAGCTCGCACTGGAGCGGGACGGCTTCACGGTCACCGCGATGCCCGACGGGCTGTCCGGCCTGGAGGCCTTCCGGGCCGACCGGCCCGACATCGCGCTCCTGGACGTCATGCTTCCCGGAATGGACGGCGTCAGCCTGTGCCGGCGCATCCGCGACGAGTCGACCGTGCCCGTGATCATGCTGTCCGCGCGGGCCGACTCGATCGACGTCGTCCTCGGCCTGGAGGCAGGTGCCGACGACTACGTCACCAAGCCCTTCGACGGCTCCGTGCTCATGGCCCGGATCCGCGCCGTGCTGCGCCGCTTCAACCACGCCGGCGACGCCGGCGCCGGTGACGGCGGGCGCGCGGAGGAGGCCGCCGGCGGCGTGCTGGCCTTCGGCGACCTGGAGGTCGACACCGAGGGCATGGAGGTGCGCAAGGGCGGGGCGACGGTCGCGCTCACGCCGACCGAGATGCGGCTGCTGCTGGAGTTCTCGTCGGCGCCGGGCACGGTGCTGTCCCGTGACAAGCTCCTGGAGCGGGTCTGGGACTACGGCTGGGGCGGCGACACCCGGGTCGTGGACGTCCATGTGCAGCGGCTGCGCACCAAGATCGGCCAGGACCGGATCGAGACGGTCCGCGGCTTCGGCTACAAGCTCAAGGGATGAGGCTCCGGACCGAGCGGGTCGGAGGTCGAGCAGGTCAGGCAGGTCAGCAGGTGGTGAAGGGGCTCGCCCTCCGTACGGGAGTCCGCTGGAAGATCGCCGTCGCCATCGCGGCGGTCGGCGCGCTCATCGCGGTCACGCTCAGCCTGGTCGTCCACAACGCGGCCCGCGTCTCCATGCTCGACAACGCCCGTGACGTCCAGATGTGGCGGCTGGTGTTCGCCCAGCGGGTGTACGAGACCTCCAAGCCGAAGGAGCCGCGCTTCGGCACCAAGGTCAACGACCCGGCGCTGCCGCCGCAGCTCGACGAGCTGATGCGCGACGGGCGCCGCGGCACGTACGTCCAGGAGCACCGCAGCGGCCCGCCGGACGTGTGGGCGGCCGTGCCGCTCGCCAACGGCGACGTGCTCTCGCTGCACGTGCCCTTCGCCGACCGCAGCGCCACGATCATGAAGGACCTCGACCGGGCCCTGATCATCGGCTCGGTGTCGGTGGTCTTCGGCGGCTGCGCGCTCGGCGTGCTCATCGGCGGCCAGCTCTCGCGCCGGCTGCGCAAGGCCGCCGCGGCGGCCGGCCGGGTCGCGCAGGGCAACACCGACGTGCGGGTGCGGGAGGCCATCGGCGGTGTCGTCCGCGACGAGACCGACGAGCTGGCCCGGGCGGTCGACGCCCTCACCGACGCGCTGCAGGAGCGGATCGAGGCCGAACGCCGGGTCACCGCGGACATCGCGCACGAGCTGCGGACACCGGTGACCGGGCTGCTCACGGCGGCCGAGCTGCTGCCGCCGGGCCGCCCGACCGAGCTGGTGCGCGACCGGGCGCAGGCCATGCGGACCCTGGTCGAGGACGTCCTGGAGGTGGCCAGGCTCGACAGCGCGTCGGAGCGGGCCGAGCTCCAGGAGATCGCCCTCGGCGAGTTCGTCGAGCGCCGGGTGCGGGCGCTCGACCCGGACGCGGTGGTCCGGGTCGTCCACGAGTCCTGGGTCAACACCGACCCGCGCCGCCTGGAACGCATCCTGGGCAATCTGCTCGCCAACGCCGCCAAGCACGGCAAGGGCCCGGGTCCGGTGGAGGTCACCGTGGAGGGCCGTGTGCTGCGGGTCAGGGACCACGGGCCCGGTTTCCCCGAGGCGCTGCTGCGGGAGGGCCCGAGCCGCTTCCGCACCGGCAGCAGCGACCGCGCGGGCCAGGGCCACGGCCTGGGCCTGACCATCGCGGCCGGCCAGGCCCGCGTCCTCGGCGCCCGGCTCACCTTCCGCAACGCGGCCCCCGAGGGCACGCCCGGCGGGGCGGGCGGCGCCATCGCGGTGCTGTGGCTGCCGGAACACGCGCCGACGGCCACCGGAAGCTTCCCGGTCCTGCGGCTCGCGGACTGACCTCCGCGGGCGCGCGGACGGACCTCCGGGGGCTCGGGGGCTGACCTCCGGGGGCTCGGGGTCACCGCTCGGGCGGGGCCGCGAACTCCTTGGAGAAGTCCAGCTCCTCGCTGCGCTGCGTCAGCGAGTACCAGTTGCCGTTGTCGTCACGGAAGATCGCCTCGATGCCGTACGGCCGCTCCTGCGGCTCCTGGATGAACTCCACCCCCTTCGCCTTGAACTCCTCGTAGTCCCCGCGGCAGTCGTCGGTGCGGAAGGCACCGGCGCCCAGCACGCCCTTGCTGACGAGCGTCTTCAGGGCCGCCGCGGACTCCTCGTCCATGGCGGGCCCTTCCGGGCTCATCAGCGCCAGTTCGACGTCCGGCTGGTCCTTGGCGCCGACGGTGATCCAGCGCATGGGTCCCATGGCGAGGTCGGTCCGCACCTCGAAGCCCAGCTTCTCGGTGAAGAACTTCCTGGTCCGCTCCTGGTCGAGCGTCCAGACGGTGGTGATGCCCAGTCCCTTGATCATGCGTCCACCGTAGGCAGCGAGGCCCTCACTCCGCTTCTCCGGAATTGCGCTCCTCGGACGCGCTCTCCGCGGAAGCCCGCACCTGCTCCGCGCCCGCGGGCCGGCGGCCGGGGAAGCCGCCCGCGTACAGCAGCGCGAAGCAGCCGGGTATGAGCGCGGCGCCCCGGCCCACGTGCCGGGCGCGGTACTCGGTCGGCGTGAGGCCGGTCTGCCGCTTGAAGCGGGCGGAGAAGGTGCCGAGGCTGCTGAATCCGACCAGGCCGCATATCTCGGTGACGGTCAGGCCGGCCGTACGCAGCATCTCCTCGGCCCGCTCGATGCGGCGCCGCGAGAGGTACTGCCCGGGCGTCTCGCCGTACGCCGTCTTGAAGGCGCGGACGAAGTGGAACCGCGAATAGCCGGCATGGGCGGCCACCGCGTCCAGGTCGAGCGGCTCGGCCCAGTCGCGGTCCATGGCGTCCTTGGCGAGGCGCAGCCGGCGCAGCAGGGCCAGCCGCGCACCCGCCGGGGTGCTGGTCTCCACGTACGCAAGAGTGGCACGCGGCACCGACAACGGCCCTCGTCGTCCACAGGACGTCGAGGGCCGTCGGATGATCGGATCATCAGGCCGTCGTGAGAGTGGCCGAGCCGCCGGGCCGCCGGGGCGGCGGCCGGCGGGCCGGCCTTCCGGGGCCGGCCTTGCGGGGCCGGCCTTGCGGGTCAGACCTTCTCGGCCAGCTGCGGGGCCGCGTCGGCGGCGGCCTCGTCCTTCTTCGGCAGGCCGGTGCCGCGCAGCGCGACCTCCTTGACGAAGAAGGCGAGCACGAAGCCGAGGACGGCGACGGCCGAGCCCACCAGGAAGGCGGAGTGGGTGCCGGCGGCGACCGCGTGCTGATAGGCCTCGCGGAGCGCGACCGGCAGCTTGGCGAGGCTGGCCGCGTCGAGCTGGGCCGAGCGCTCGGTCAGACCGGCGCCGCCGCGGGCCGCCATCTCGTCCTGGACCTGGCTGTTGAACAGCGCGCCCATGATCGCGACACCGAAGGAGGAGCCCAGGGTGCGGAACAGGGTGGTCGAGGAGGAGGCGACGCCCATGTCCTTCATCTCCACGCTGTTCTGCGCGACGAGCATCGTGATCTGCATCAGGAAGCCCATGCCGGCGCCGAGCACGGCCATGTAGAGGCCGGAGGTGAAGCGGGTGGTGTCGGTGTCCATCGTGGAGAGCAGGTACAGGCCGACGGTCATCAGCGCGCCGCCGACGATCGGGAAGATCTTGTACTTGCCGCTGCTGGTGGTGACGCGGCCGGCGACCATCGAGACGACCATCATCGACAGCAGCATCGGCAGGAGCAGCAGACCGGAGTTGGTCGCGGACGCGCCCTGCACGGACTGCTGGAACAGCGGCAGGAAGAGGACCGCGCCGAACATCACGAAGCCGGTGAGGAAGCCGATCACGGACATCAGGGTGAAGTTGCGGCTGCGGAAGATGTGCAGCGGCATGATCGGGTCGCTCGCGCGGGTCTCGGCGAAGAGGAAGGCCGCGAGGGCGAGGACGCCGCCGACCGCGAGGCCGACGATGGTGGCCGAGCCCCAGGCGTACTCGGTGCCGCCCCAGGTGGTGACGAGGACGATGGCGGTGATGCCGAGGGTCAGCAGGGCCGCGCCGGCGAAGTCGATCCGCGTGCCGGCGGTGCGCTCCTTCTTCGGCAGGTGGAGCACGGTGGCGAGCATCGCGAGGGCGACGACGCCGAGCGGCAGGTTGATGTAGAAGGACCAGCGCCAGCCCCAGTGGTCGGTGATGGTGCCGCCGACCAGCGGTCCGCCGATCATGGCGAGGGCCATGATGCCCGCCATCATGCCCTGGTACTTGCCGCGGTCCCGCGGCGGGATCAGGTCGCCGATGATCGCCATCACGCCGACCATCAGACCGCCGGCGCCCAGGCCCTGGACGGCGCGGAAGCCGATGAGCTGGCCCATGTCCTGGGCCATGCCGCTGAGCGCGGAGCCGATCAGGAAGATGACGATCGAGGTGAGGAAGACGCCCTTGCGGCCGAACATGTCGCCGAGCTTGCCCCAGATCGGGGTGGAGGCGGCGGTGGCCAGGGTGTAGGCGGTGACGACCCAGGAGAGGTGCTCCAGGCCGCCGAGCTCACCGACGATCGTCGGCATCGCGGTGCCGATGATCATGTTGTCCAGCATCGCGAGGAGCATCGCGATCATCAGGGCGAGGAGGACGACACGGACGCTGCGCGGCTGTTCCTTGTCCCCCGGGGCCGTCTGGGCTGTCTGTTTCGTCTCCATGTCATTCCCTTACTTGCCGCCCGGCTAGTTACTACACTGGGGAAAGTAGACCGGTAACTAGCCGGTCGTCAAGTAAGTTTTGTTGTGGAAGCGAGAGACCATGGCCCAGGCCCGAGGCAACACCCGCCAGCGCATCCAGGACGTGGCCCTCGAACTCTTCGCCGAGCAGGGCTACGAGAAGACGTCCCTGCGTGAGATCGCCGAGCGCCTCGACGTCACCAAGGCCGCGCTCTACTACCACTTCAAGACCAAGGAAGACATCATCATCGGGATCTTCCAGGACCTCACCCGCCCGATGGACGAGCTGATCGAGTGGGCCGCCGAGCAGCCGCGCACCCTGGAGACCAAGCGGGAGATCCTGCGCCGCTACCAGAAGGCCCTGCTGGCCGCGGCGCCGCTGTTCCGCTTCATGCACGAGAACCAGGCGACCGTGCGCGACCTGAGCATCGGCCTCACCTTCAAGGAGCGCTTCCTCGCGCTCAACGAGTTCATCCAGGAGCCGGACTCCTCGGTGAAGGACAAGGTCCGCGCCGTCAGCGCGGTCTTCGCGATGCACGCGGGCGCGTTCTTCATGGAGAACGTCGAGGGCGACCCCGAGGAGAAGCACGCGGCTGTCCTCGAGGTCGCCCTCGATCTGATCGAACAGGCCCAGTCGGGCCGGTGACTCCGGTGACCCGTCGGCCGGGTCAGGAGCGGTGGCGTCAGACGGAGACGCCGTGGGCGCGCAGGAACGCGACCGGGTTCACGGCGGAGCCGTAGTTCGGGGTCGTACGGATCTCGAAGTGCAGGTGCGGGCCCGAGGAGTTGCCGGTGTTGCCGGAGAGGCCGATGATCTGGCCGACGGTGACCTTCTGGCCGATGCTGACCTTGATCTTCGACAGGTGGGCGTACTGCGAGTAGGTGCCGTTGGCGTGCTTCACGACGATCGCGTTGCCGTACGCCGGGCCGTCGCCGCCACCGTAGGGGCCGGCCTTCACGACGGTGCCGGTGGCCGCGGCCTTGACCGGGGTGCCGACCGGGACGGCGAAGTCCTGGCCGGAGTGCTTGTGGGCCCACATGGCGCCGCCCTGGTTGAAGGTGGCGGACAGGGTGTAGGCGCTGACCGGCTTGACCCAGCCGGTGACCTTCTTGGCGGCCTTCTTGGCGACGACCGGCTTGGCGGCGGCCTTGGCGGCCGCGGCCTTGACCTGGGCGGCGAGCTGGGCGGCGGCCTTGGCCTGGACGTCGGCCTGCTTGGCGACGGCGGCGGACGCGGTGACGTGGGTGGCGCCCGCGACGGCGGCCTGGCCCTCGGCGGCGAACGCGGAGCCGGCTCCGGCCACCAGCGACGCTCCCAGACCCGCGGCGGCGAGGGCGACGGCGGTGGTACGGATGCTGGGCTTCATGACGCGCTTCGACATACGGGGGAGAACCTCCGGACAGAACGGGACCCGGCACCAGAGCGGTGGGCGCCGGGCTTGCTCATCCTTGGTAACCCGGACACCCATCCAGCCCAAAACACCCCATCTACGACATCACGTCGTAGCGATCTCGCCGAAAGTTCAGGTCTTGACGACCACCGACGGGCGGTTCGAAATCGGACAAAGCGGCCCACCGGATGCGGTTTAACCGCACGTCGGCCCCGCCCCGTACCGCCCGAATCGCAGCCGACCGCCCCCTTCGCCCGCTCCGGGACCAAAGTCCCGAAGGTTCCGTCCTGAACGTCCCGAATCACGACCAAAAGTCGCCACTATTCCGGCTAGTACCCTTCGAAACCCCTGTGCGCCTTGTCACCACGGCCCGCCCGCGAATGCGACCTGGGTCACGCGCCCGAGGCCTCCCATACGCCTCCGCGCACTACGCTGACGGCTCCGGGATCATCACGTGGAGCACAGGGGGACACCATGGATCCGGCGCTCATCGGCACCCGCCTCGCCTCCGGCGCGGCCGCCCCGCTGCTGAGGAAACTGCTGGCCGGCGACGGTCCCGGCGCCGGTCTGCCCGGCGGAGCGCGGCGCGTGCGGCTCTCCGGCCTGGTCTCCTTCCGCGGCGAGAAGCGCACCCTCACCGAGAAGGACGTCCGCCGCCTCGCCGCCACCCTGGTCGAACGGGCCGCCACCGGCCCCGGCGAGCCGCCGTTCCCGGCCGACGAGACCGAGGCCGTCACCGACGCCCTCGCCCGGACCCTGCTGGCCCTCGGCGACCTCGACATGGACGACGTCCAGGCCGTACGCCTCGGCCACCACGCCCTCGCCCAGCGCCTGCGCGCCGCCGCGCCGCCGGACGGGCTGGCCACGGCCTCCGTCCTCTTCCTCGACTCCGTCACCACCTGGGCCTGCCGCCACATCCTGGAGTTCTTCACCCAGCGCTCCACCTTCGTGGCCCGCACGCTCGTCGAGCAGTCCCGCGGCCAGGCCGGCCTCGAGGCCAAGGTCGACGCCCTGACCGCCCGCGTCCCGCACCCGGACGTGCGGGACGCCGACTTCGAGCGCCGCTACCTGGACCACCTGGCCAGGAAGCACGGCCGGCTGACCATCTACGGCATCGACCTGCACCACTCGCCCGACGAGTGGCCGCTGGACATGGCGTACCTCTCGCTGGAGGCGACCGGCGGGACGTCCGGGCCCTGGAGCACGACGCCCGACCCGGACTCCCCCGACGACCCCACCGTCGTCTTCGGCACCGCGTCCGTACGCGCCGACCGCGCCCTCACGCGGCACGACCGGATCCTCCTGCGCGGCCTCGCCGGCTCCGGCAAGACCACGCTCGTCCAGTGGCTGACCGTCTCGGCCGCCACCGAGGGCCGGACGGACGGCATGGCCTACCTCCACGGCCGCATCCCCTTCGTCCTCCCGCTCCGCACCCTCACCCGCCACGGCGAGCGGCTCCCCGCCGCCGGCCACTTCCTCTCCGCCGCCGGATGCCCGCTCACCGCGCCCGACGGCTGGGTCGACCGGGTCCTGAGCGCCGGGCGGGCGCTGGTCCTGATCGACGGCATCGACGAGATCCCCGAGGCCGAACGCGGCCGGGCCCGCGAGTGGCTCCGCGACCTGCTCGCCGCCTACGGCGAGGGCAACCGCTGGCTGGTGACCTCACGCCCCAGCGCCGTACGCGACGACTGGCTGGCCCCCGACGGCTTCACCGAACTCACCCTCGCCCCCATGTCCCGCGCCGAGGTCACCACCTTCGTGCAGCGCTGGCACAAGGCCGCCGGACCCGCGGCCGCCTCGTACGAGCAGCCGCTCCTCACCGCCCTGCGCACCGTCGAGGACGTCGCCCAGCTCGCCACCAACCCGCTGATGTGCGGCCTCATCTGCGCCCTCCACCGCGACCGACGCGGCTTTCTGCCGCGCGGCCGGAAGGCGCTGTACGAGGCCGCCCTGTCCATGCTGCTCAGCCGCCGCGACCGGGAGCGCGACATGGGCAGCCCGTCGGGGATCGAGCTCGGCGAGGCCGCGCAGGTCCAGCTGATCCAGCGCCTCGCCTACTGGCTGACGGTCAACGGCCGCACCGAGATGGACCAGCACCACGCGCGGACGACGATCGCCGAGGCCGTGCCCGCCGTGCCCGAGGCCGCCGCCTGCGGGGACCTGGAGAAGGTCTTCTCCCATCTGCTCCACCGCAGCGGGCTGCTGCGCCAGCCGACGGCCGAGACGGTCGAGTTCGTCCACCGCACCTTCCAGGACTACCTGGCCGCCAAGCACCTGGTCGACCGGTGGGACATCGGCGTGCTCGTGAACCACGCCGCCGACGACCAGTGGGAGGACGTCATCCGCATGGCCCTCGGCCATGCCCGCCCGCGCGAGTGCGACGAGCTGCTGCGCGAACTCCTGGCGGCCGCCGACGCCGCCCCGGACCGCCGGGCGCATCTGCGCGTCCTGGTCCTGGCCGCGACCGCGCTCGAGCAGGTGACCGAGGTGTCCCCGGCGGTACGGGAGGAGGTCTTGGCCCGCACCGCCGAGATCATTCCGCCGCGCACGCCGGAGGAGGCCAGGGAGCTGGCGAAGGTGGGCCGGCTGGTCCTGGACCTGCTGCCGGGACCGGAGGGCCTGAGCACCGTGGGGGCCCGCCTGGTGGTGACGGCCGCCACGCACGTCACGGTCGACGCGGCCATCCCGTACCTGGGCAGGTTCGCCACCCATGAGTCGCTGGAGGTCCGGTCCCAGCTGATGTGGGGCTGGAAGCGGTTCGAGCCACGGCCGTACGCGGAGGAGGTGATCGCCCGCCTCACCGCGGACGATCTCACCTTCACCGTCCCGGGAGACGCCCACGCGGCCGAGCTGCTCCGCCTTGGCATCCGCCCGGCTTCGCTCGACATCGCGAAGGACGTCTCCGACGAGTCCCTGAAAGCGCTGCTCGAGGCCACCGATCCTGTTCGGCTGACCCTGCGGCGGGCCAGGTCGTCGCCGACGCCGCTCCGGTCGTTGACGAGCGTGGGTGCCCTCCGGCAGCTGCAGAAGCTCGTCCTCGTCCAGGCCGGGGTGACGGCCGACGAATGGCGCGCTCTCGCAAGCCGGGAGACGCTCCGGGAGCTGCGAGTGGAGCTCGAGGACCTGGAGTCCTGCCCCGACGAGCTCTTCCTGCCGTCGGTCGACACGCTGTGGCTCGCTCTGGAGGTCGCCTCGGAGCCGTCGCTGGCGAGCGTCCCGCGCGCCTTCCCGGGGCTGCGCGTGCTCGTGCTCTACTCAACGTCGTCGCCCACCTCGGTCGACGTCGCGCCGCTGGCCGCGGCGAGCGGGCCGCTGGAGCTGCGCTACTCGCGCGTCGACCTGCGCGGGACCGAGCGCCTCCCCGCGTCCGTCGGCATCCTCGAAGTATGACCAAAGGGGCGGCTCCGGGACCTTCAGGTCCCGGGGCCGCCCCTTCAGCGCTACAGCCTCAGCGCGGCGTCACGCGTCCTTCGACAGGTTCGGGCCCGTGCCGCCGGCCGCCTCCACCGGAGGGACGTCCGGCAGAGCGGACTTCTCCTCGCCGCGGAAGGTGAACTTGCGCTCCTCGCCCTCGCCCTCCGTGTCCACGACCACGATGTGGCCCGGACGGAGGTCGCCGAAGAGGATCTTCTCCGACAGGGTGTCCTCGATCTCGCGCTGGATCGTCCGGCGGAGCGGACGGGCGCCGAGCACCGGGTCGTAACCCTTCTTCGCGAGGAGTTCCTTCGCGGACTGGGAGAGCTCGATGCCCATGTCCCGGTCCTTCAGGCGCTCGTCGACGCGGCTGATCATCAGGTCGACGATCTGCAGAATGTCGTCCTGCGTCAGCTGCGGGAAGACGATGATGTCGTCCACACGGTTGAGGAACTCCGGGCGGAAGTGCTGCTTCAGCTCGTCGCTGACCTTGGCCTTCATCCGCTCGTAGTTGGACTTCGTGTCGCCCTGGGCCGCGAAGCCGAGGTTGAAGCCCTTCGAGATGTCCCTGGTCCCGAGGTTGGTCGTCATGATGATGACCGTGTTCTTGAAGTCCACGACCCGGCCCTGGGAGTCGGTCAGACGACCGTCCTCAAGGATCTGGAGAAGGGAATTGAAGATATCGGGATGGGCCTTCTCGACCTCGTCGAAGAGGACCACGGAGAACGGCTTGCGGCGCACCTTCTCGGTGAGCTGGCCGCCCTCTTCGTAGCCCACGTATCCGGGCGGGGAACCGAAGAGACGGGAGACCGTGTGCTTCTCGCTGAACTCCGACATGTCGAGGGAGATCATCGCGTCCTCGTCGCCGAAGAGGAATTCGGCGAGCGCCTTGGACAGCTCGGTCTTACCGACACCGGACGGGCCGGCGAAGATGAACGAGCCACCGGGGCGCTTCGGGTCCTTCAGACCGGCGCGCGTACGGCGGATGGCGCGCGACAGGCCGATGACGGCGTCCTTCTGGCCGATGACGCGCTTGTGGAGCTCGTCCTCCATGCGCAGCAGCCGGCTGGACTCCTCCTCGGTCAGCTTGAAGACCGGGATGCCGGTGGCGGTCGCGAGGACCTCGGCGATCAGCTCGCCGTCGACCTCGGCGACGACGTCCATGTCGCCGGCCTTCCACTCCTTCTCGCGCTTGGCCTTCGCGGCGAGGAGCTGCTTCTCCTTGTCGCGCAGGGACGCGGCCTTCTCGAAGTCCTGCGAGTCGATCGCGGACTCCTTGTCCCGGCGGACGGAGGCGATCTTCTCGTCGAACTCGCGGAGGTCCGGCGGCGCGGTCATCCGGCGGATGCGCATCCGGGAGCCGGCCTCGTCGATCAGGTCGATGGCCTTGTCCGGGAGGAAGCGGTCCGAGATGTAGCGGTCGGCCAGGGTCGCGGCCTGGACGAGGGCCTCGTCCGTGATGGAGACCCGGTGGTGGGCCTCGTAGCGGTCGCGCAGGCCCTTGAGGATCTCGATGGTGTGCGGCAGCGACGGCTCGGCGACCTGGATGGGCTGGAAGCGGCGCTCGAGGGCCGCGTCCTTCTCCAGGTACTTCCGGTACTCGTCGAGCGTGGTGGCACCGATGGTCTGGAGCTCACCGCGGGCCAGCATCGGCTTGAGGATGCTGGCGGCGTCGATCGCGCCCTCGGCGGCGCCCGCACCCACCAGGGTGTGGAGCTCGTCGATGAACAGGATGATGTCGCCGCGGGTGCGGATCTCCTTGAGGACCTTCTTCAGGCGCTCCTCGAAGTCACCGCGGTAGCGGGAGCCGGCGACCAGCGCACCGAGGTCGAGGGTGTAGAGGTGCTTGTCCTTGAGGGTCTCGGGCACCTCGCCCTTGACGATGGCCTGGGCCAGGCCCTCGACGACCGCCGTCTTGCCGACGCCGGGCTCGCCGATGAGGACCGGGTTGTTCTTCGTGCGGCGGGACAGCACCTGCATGACCCGCTCGATCTCCTTCTCGCGCCCGATGACCGGGTCGAGCTTGGACTCGCGGGCCGCCTGCGTGAGGTTGCGGCCGAACTGGTCGAGGACCAGGGACGTCGAGGGAGTGCCCTCGGCGGGTCCGCCGGCGGTGGCCGTCTCACCCTTCTGGTAACCGGAGAGCAGCTGGATGACCTGCTGCCGGACCCGGTTGAGGTCGGCGCCCAGCTTCACGAGGACCTGGGCGGCGACGCCCTCGCCCTCGCGGATCAGGCCGAGCAGGATGTGCTCGGTGCCGATGTAGTTGTGGCCGAGCTGGAGGGCCTCGCGGAGCGACAGCTCCAGGACCTTCTTGGCACGAGGGGTGAAGGGGATGTGCCCGGACGGGGCCTGCTGGCCCTGGCCGATGATCTCCTCCACCTGCTGGCGGACCGCCTCGAGCGAAATCCCGAGGCTCTCCAGGGCCTTAGCGGCGACACCCTCACCCTCGTGGATAAGGCCCAGGAGGATGTGCTCGGTGCCGATGTAGTTGTGGTTGAGCATCCGGGCTTCTTCCTGAGCCAGGACGACAACCCGCCGCGCGCGGTCGGTGAACCTCTCGAACATCGTTTATCGCTCCTCAGAGCGGTCAGTCAGTTAGGGGTCGATCCCCTCCCTGTCCTTCCGCAGCTTAGTCCCGCAAGCGGGGACCGCTCATTCCAACTGCCGACATCCGTCCGGATCACCCCCTTACTTCTGAGGGGGACCTGCTGCCGAACAGCCGACAAATGCTCCAACTCGATGGTGCGAGACGATGTTCCCGCAGGCCAAGCAGTTACCCGCACCTCCAGTACGCCGATGGCGAACGTGAGACGCTTCTGCCCGCGAGACGCCCCTCCTCACATGGAATGTCTTACCCGTAAGCACCGACACTCCATGCGGCGCACCCCGGGTCCCTCCGCTACGGGCGAACAACCTTGCGCGCTCGAATGCACGCGTACGCCCTCATCACGGACACCCTGCGCACCGGGCCGGAGACTCTGCGTCACCGGCGGGCGTAACCCGGGTGCCCTCGCGGGCGTTCCTCCGGTATGGCCCTCACCGTCCCGCCTCCCCGCTCGCCGCTCGACGGCGACCACGCGACGGCGCGGTGGTACGAGCGTGAGCTCGGCTGGACGACGGTGCCCGGGCCGCCCGCGCAGCTGGTGACGGGGCTGCGGTTCGACGTCCTGGAGCTGCCGGCGACGGCCGGCCGGGGCGTGCTGCGGCGGCTGGGCCGGGCGACCGGTCCGGTGGCGCTCATGGGCCGGCGGATGCGGCTGCTCGTGGCCGCGGGGAGCGCTGAGGAGCTGCCGGGGCTGCTCGACTGGCTCGAGTGGGGCGGGATCTCACTGGATCTGGGGATGCTCGGTGCCGACGGCCGGATGACCGCGCCCGAACCGCCCGTACGGCCTGGGCCGCCCGTGCCGCCCGGCCGGCGGCCCGCCGGTCGGAGCGGTCCCGGCGCGCCGGGCGCCGCGGTGTGGCTGAGGGCCCCGGAGCCGGGGCGCGAGGTCGAGTCCTCGCTGCCGGCCCTGCGGCCCTCGCTGCGGGTGCGCGCCGCGGCCGAGGGGGAGGCCCCCTGTCTGGTGCGGCTGGTGGCCGCGGCCGCCGCCGAGTGCCATCGGGAGCGGCTGCTGAGTGCCGCCGGGGGCGCCGCCCGGCAGCGGGCGGTTCAGCGGTTCGCGTCCTCGTAGGCGGCCTTGATCTCGGCGGGCACGCGGCCTCGGTCGTTCACGTTGTAGCCGTTCTCCTTGGCCCACGCGCGGATCTTCGCGGTGTCCGGGCTGCCGCCGGAGGCGACGGCACGGCCCTTGCCGCGGGCGGTGGTGCTGCGCCCGCCGGTGCGGCGGCCACTCTTGGTGTACGGCTCGAGCAGGCCGCGGAGCTTGTCCGCGTTGGCGGTGGTGAGGTCGATCTCGTAGGACTTGCCGTCCAGCGCGAACGTCACGGTCTCGTCCGCCTCGCCGCCGTCGAGGTCGTCGACAAGAAGGACCTGAACCTTCTGTGCCACCGGATTTCCTTTCATCGAAAATGCAGTACGCGGAAAGGAAACCGCTTTTCCCGGAAAAACACAAACCCCTGGCAGAGGTTCAGAACCCCGGCAACGCGGGAAACGTGCGCGATTCGGACATAGGCCCTGCGATCCGTGCTCGGGTCACAGGTGCAGAAGCATCCGGCTGTTGCCCAAGGTGTTCGGCTTCACCCGTTCGAGACCGAGGAACTCGGCGACACCCTCGTCATAGGAACGCAGGAGCTCGCTGTAGACATCTCCGTCGACCGGAGTCTCGCCGATCTCGACGAAGCCGTGCTTCGCGAAGAAGTCGACTTCGAAGGTGAGGCAGAAAACGCGGCGCACACCGAGCCATCGGGCGGTGTGCAGCAACTTGTCGAGCACCTGATGTCCCACTCCGGCGCCCTTGAAGTCCGGGTCGACCGCGAGAGTGCGTACTTCGGCGAGGTCTTCCCACATCACGTGGAGGGCGCCGCAGCCGACGACCGTGGCGTCGTCGTCGCGTTCGGCGACCCAGAACTCCTGGATGTCCTCGAAAAGGGTCACGTTCGCCTTGTCGAGCAGGATGCCGCGGCGCACGTAGGGATCGACGAGACGGCGCAGTGCGGCGACATCGGAGGTACGGGCCCGGCGCACGGTGACGGCGTGAGAGGAAGCGGTTGACATGGAGGGACGTTATCGCCCGGAGCCCCCGCGGGCCTCGTCAGCCTGGTCGCCCGGCGCCTCCCGGCCGGCTTCGGCGGTCCCGCCGCCTTCGGTGACCTGGGCGGATTCCGCCGGGGCAGGGGCCGCCGCGGCGGCGGGCGGGGTGGCGGGCGCGACGGGCGGCGCCTCGGGGACGTCGCGCTGGACGATGCGGATGGCGTCGTTCAGCGCCTCGCGCTGTTCCTGCGACATCATGCCGAAGAAGGCGATGAGGGCCGCCGCGGGGTTGTCGCTCTGCGCCCAGGCCTCGTTCATCAGTGCGGCCGAGTAGGCGGCCCGGGTGGAGACCGCCGTATATCGATAGGCACGGCCTTCGACTTCCCTGCGCACCCAGCCCTTCTGATGGAGATTGTCCAATACCGTCATGACGGTGGTGTAGGCGATGGACCGTTCCTGCTGGAGATCCTCCAGGACTTCCCGGACGGTCACGGGGCGGTTCCATTGCCAGACGCGCGTCATGACGGCGTCTTCCAGCTCTCCCAATTGACGGGGCACAGCGCCACCTTAGTGCGAGAGGGCCGAATATTCGTCCATTTCTGGAGGAAACACCTCGGAGGGCAGCAAAAAGGACGCACGGCCGGGTGGCGGTCGTACGTCCTCGGGGGCAGGCCTGGGGCCGGGCCGGGTTACGGAGCGGTGCTGCCGCCCTGCCGCGGGGCGGCCTCGGCCCGGGCGAGGGCGGCGTCCACGGCCGCGTCCTCCTTGGCCTTGTTCGGCCCGCCCTGGCTCTTGACGATCGTGACGACGAGGCCGATGAAGAACGCGGCCATCACGACGGGGGGCAGGAGCGCGGATACGTAGTCCATGGCGTCCAGAGTAGCTAGCCGGCGGCGCGTTCCTCGGGCGGGGGCGGCGGTACGGGGCGTCGGCGTGGCGGGAACACCTCGGACGGCTTGGGCACCGGGCGCTCGCCGGGCGGCGGCGCGGAAGGCTTGGGCGCGGGCTTGCCGGGAGTGTTCGGCGCGGGCGGTTCGGGGCCCTCCTCGGCGGCCCGGCCGCCGGGCAGCGCGAGCAGCCGGACGCGGGCCGCCACGGGCCCGCGGGCCGGGCCGACGGCCGGGACCCGGGCCGCGGTACGGGCCGGCACCCGGGCCGCGGTGCGGGAGGCCGTATGGGCCGGGGCCTGGGCCTGGGAGACGCGGGCGAGACGGGCGCGGACGGATCGTTCCGCCAGCACCTGGCAGCGGGCCAGGAGCACGGCCGCCGCCGGGTTGCCGCGCAGGGCGCGGAGCGCGGCGAGGTCGTCGGCGCCGGGGTCGTAACCGGCGGCCAGGGCGTCCTGGAGGAGCGCCAGGTAGCCGGTGACCGAGCCGGGCAGGGCCTGCCGGTAGCGGCCCAGGTCGGCGTGGAGGAAGGCGCGCAGCCGGCCGGCCTCGTGGACCGCCTCGTCCACGGCATCGGCCAGACGCAGGCAGTCCTGGACGTCGTCGTCCTGAAGGGGGGCAGGGTTGAGTGCGGTGGCGAGGGCGCGGCGGAGCACACGCAGCTCGTCCGCGCTGAACGCCATGCCGCCGCGGGGTCCGTAGGGCGTGGGCATGGACCGACGATACGAGCTAATCGGACAATTCCGTCGCTTTTCGATCTTCCCGGCGGGTCGGTCCGCGGGCGGCCCGGCCCGTCGCCCCGAAGGGCCCCGGCCGGCCCTCACCGGTGCGGGCGGCGGCTACATCCGCGAGACGTTCCGCTCGTACACCAGCCGCAGGCCGATCAGCGTCAGCCACGGCTCGTGCTCGCCGATCTCCTGGGAGTCGGAGAGCACCATGGGCGCCAGGCCGCCGGTCGCGATCACCGTCACGGACGACGGGTCGCCGTTCGGGCCGGCCAGCTCGCGCTTCATCCGCGCGACCACGCCGTCCACCTGGCCGGCGTAACCGAAGACGATGCCGGACTGCATCGCCTCGACCGTGTTCTTGCCGATCACGCTGCGCGGGCGGGCCAGCTCGATCTTGCGGAGCATGGCGCCCTTCACGCCGAGCGCCTCGACCGAGATCTCGATGCCCGGCGCGATGGCGCCGCCCGCGTACTCGCCGCGCGCGGTGATCGCGTCGTAGGTCGTCGCCGTGCCGAAGTCGACCACGATCGCCGGACCGCCGTACAGCTCGACGGCGGCGACCGCGTTGATGATCCGGTCGGCGCCGACCTCCTTGGGGTTGTCCGTGAGGACCGGGACGCCCGTCTTGACGCCCGGCTCCACCAGGACGGCGGGGACGTCGCCGTAGTAGCGGCGCGTCACCTCGCGCAGTTCGTGCAGCACCGAGGGAACGGTCGCGCAGATCGCGATGCCCCCGATGCCGTCGCTCAGCTCGACGCCGAGCAGCGGATGCATGCCCATCAGGCCCTGCAGCAGGACCGCCCACTCGTCGGCGGTGCGGCGCGGGTCGGTGGAGATGCGCCAGTGCTCGACGATCTCCTCGCCGTCGAAGAGACCGAGCACGGTCTGGGTGTTGCCGACGTCGATGGTGAGCAGCATCAGACGGCCGCCTCGCGCAGGTCGAGGCCGATGTCGAGGATCGGGGAGGAGTGGGTGAGGCCGCCGACCGCCAGGTAGTCCACGCCGGTCGACGCGTACGCCGCCGCGTTCTCCAGCGTGAGCCGGCCGGAGGACTCGAGCATCGCCCGGCCGGCGACCAGGGCGACCGCCTCCTCGGTCTCGATCGGGGTGAAGTTGTCGAGCAGGATCAGGTCGGCGCCGGCGTCGAGGACCTCGCGGACCTGGTGCATCGTGTCGACCTCGACCTCGATCGGCAGGTCGGGGAACTGCTCGCGGACCAGCTTGAAGGCCTCGGCCACACCGCCGGCGGCGACCACGTGGTTGTCCTTGACCAGGGCCGCGTCCGACAGCGACATGCGGTGGTTGACGCCGCCGCCGCAGCGCACCGCGTACTTCTCCAGGGCGCGCAGGCCGGGCGTGGTCTTGCGGGTGTCGCGGACCTTGGCCCGGGTGCCCTCCAGGGCGTCGGCCCAGGCGCGCGTGGCGGTGGCGATGCCGGAGAGGCGGCACAGGATGTTCAGGGCGCTGCGCTCGCCGGTGAGCAGGTCGCGGGTGCGGGCGGTGACGCTGAGCAGCTTGTCGCCGGCCTCGACGCGCTCGCCGTCCTCGACGTGCCGCTCGACCTCGAACTCGTCGGTGCAGACGATCGACAGGACCGCCTCGGCGACCCGCAGACCGGCCACGACACCGGCCTCGCGGGCGGTGAAGTCGCCGGTCGCGACGGCGTCCTCGGGGACGGTCGCCACGCTCGTGACGTCCACGCCGCCGTCGAGGTCCTCGGCGATGGCCAGGTGCGCGATGTCCTCGACCTGGACCGGGTCGAGCCCGGCGTCGGCGAGGAGCTGGGCGAGCGCCGGGTCGAGGCCGCACTCGTACGCCTCGGCATCGCCGCAGGCGCAGCCGTCGCCGCAGCCGCCGCCGGTCTCGGCGGGCGCGTTGATGTGGATCAGCGGCACGTCCACGGGCTCCGGACGTGCTTCTTCGGGCGTGCTCACGGCTGCGGCTCCCTGGGTGCGTCGGGGTTTACGGCGTCGGGTGTCTCGGCGCCGGAGGTGAGGGCGCCGGGTGTCACGGGCGGAAAGTCTGCGCCGGTGGTGCGGTGCACCGCCAGTCGGCGGTCGGACGTCAGGCGTACGACGAGGTGGCGGCGCCAGTCCTGGTCGTCCCGGTCGGGGAAGTCCTCGCGCCAGTGGCAGCCGCGGGTCTCCTCGCGCTCGGCGGCGGCGGCCACCAGGACCCGGGCCACGCACAGGAGGTTGGTGGTCTCCCAGGCGTCGACGCCCGGCTCGGCGGCCTTGTGGTCCTCCTCGGCGCCGCGCCGCAGCAGGTCGAGGGCGCCGGCCGCCTCGGCCAGGCTCTCGGCGGAGCGCAGCACGCCCGCGCCGCGGGTCATGATCCGCTGGACGGCGCGGCGGGCCTCCGGGGCGAGCAGCGGCAGCACGGTGGCGGCGGCCGCGGCGGCCGGGACGGCGGGCCGGCCCTCGCGCTGCGGGCCGTGGGCCAGGATGTCGTCGACGATCCGCTCGGCGAAGACCAGGCCCTCCAGGAGGGAGTTGGAGGCGAGGCGGTTCGCGCCGTGCACGCCGGTGCAGGCGACCTCGCCGCACGCGTAGAGGCCCGGCACGGTGGTGCGGCCGTGCAGGTCGGTGCGCACGCCGCCGGAGGCGTAGTGGGCGGCCGGGGCGACCGGGATCGGCTCGGTGACCGGATCGATGCCGTGGGACCGGCAGGCGGCCAGGATCGTCGGGAAGCGGCTCTCCCACATCTCGGCGCCGAAGTGGCGGGCGTCGAGGTACATGTGCTCGGTGCCGCGCTCCTGCATCCGGCGGGTGATCGCCTTGGCGACGATGTCGCGGGGCGCCAGCTCGGCCAGCTCGTGCTGCCCGGCCATGAAGCGGACGCCGTCGGCGTCGACGAGGTGGGCGCCCTCGCCCCGTACCGCCTCGGAGACCAGCGGCTGCTGGCCCTCGGAGCCGGCGCCGAGGAAGAGCACCGTCGGGTGGAACTGGACGAACTCCAGGTCGGACACCTCGGCCCCGGCGCGCAGCGCCAGCGCGACGCCGTCGCCGGTGGACACGGCCGGGTTGGTGGTGGCGGAGAAGACCTGGCCCATGCCGCCGGTGGCGAGCACCACGGCGGGCGCGTGGACGGCGCCGACGCCGTCGTGCTGGCCCTCGCCCATGACGTGCAGGGTGACGCCGGCCGTGCGGCCCTCGGCGTCCTTGAGGAGGTCCAGGACGAGGGCGTGCTCGATGGTGCGCACGCCCCGGTCGCGTATCGCCTCCACCAGGGCGCGGGAGATCTCGGCGCCGGTCGCGTCGCCGCCGGCGTGCGCGATCCGGCGGCGGTGGTGGCCGCCCTCCCGGGTCAGGGCGATCTCGCCGTCGTCGGTGCGGTCGAAGTCGGCGCCGGTGGCGATGAGCCGCTGCACGGCGCCCGGGCCCTCGGTGACCAGGGCGCGCACGGCGTGCTCGTCGCACAGGCCCGCGCCGGCGACGAGCGTGTCGTCGAGGTGCTGCTCCGGGGTGTCGCCGTCGCCGAGGGCGGCGGCGATGCCGCCCTGCGCCCAGCGGGTGGAGCCGTCGTCGAGCCGGGCCTTGGTGACCACGACCGTGCGCAGCCCGGCGGCGGTGCAGCGCAGGGCCGCGGTGAGGCCCGCGACGCCGGAGCCGACCACGACGACGTCGGCGTCGACGGTCCAGCCGGGAGCGGGCGCGTGCAGCCGTATACCGGTCACTTGGTGGCTCCGAAGGTCAGGGGGACGTTGTCGATGAGCCGCGTGGTCCCCACCCGCGCGGCGACGGCGAGGATCGCCTCTCCGTCGTGGCCGTCGTCGACCTCGGTGAAGTCGGCCGGGTCGACCAGGGCCAGATAGTCCAGGACGAGCGGCGGCTCGGCCTTGGCCGCGTCGTCGAGCACGGCCCGGGCGGCGGCGCGCACGGCCTCGGCGCCGCCGGCCTCGGCCGCCTGGGCGACGGCGTGGGCGTCGGCGGCGGCCCGGGCCTCGCCGAGCCGGGACAGCGCCTCGGCGCGGGTCTCGGCCCGCCCGTGGGCGCCGGGCAGGGCGGCGGCGCGGGCGCGCAGCGCCTCCTGGGCGGCGAGCCGGTCGCTCGCGGCGAACAGGGCGCGGGACAGGGCGAGGGCGGTGCCGCGCTCCGCGGCCGACAGGTAGCGGTTGCGGCTGGACAGGGCCAGGCCGTCGGGCTCGCGGACGGTCGGCACGCCGACGATCTCGACCGGGAAGTTCAGGTCGCGGACCATGCGGCGGATCAGGGCCAGTTGCTGGGCGTCCTTCTGGCCGAAGAAGGCCAGGTCGGGCGCGGTGAGGTGGAGGAGTTTGGCGACGACGGTGAGCATGCCGTCGAAGTGGCCGGGACGGGAGGCGCCTTCGAGGCGCTCGCCCATGGGTCCCGCGGTGATCCGGACCTGCGGCTCGCCGCCCGGGTAGACCTCGTCGGCGGACGGCGCGAAGACGGCGCTCGCGCCGGCGGCGAAGGCCAGCTCGAGGTCGGCGTCGAGCGTGCGCGGATAGCGGTCGAGGTCCTCGCCCGCGCCGAACTGGAGCGGGTTGACGAAGACGGTGACGACGACGAAGCCGTCGGCCCCGACGCGCTCGCGGGCGGCGCGGATCAGGGTGGCGTGGCCCTCGTGGAGGGCGCCCATCGTCATGACCACGGCGTTGCGGCCGGGCACGCCCCAGCGGGCCGCCGCGGCGGCCAGGTCGCCGGCCGTGGGCAGGAGCTCGGCCGGCTGGTGCCGTACGGACCGGGCGCCGTCGGCACGGTCGGGGGCGGACAGGTTCATCGGTCGTCTCCTTGCGGGCCGTCGGTGGTCCCGGCGGCGCCCGCCGCCGTGCCGTCGGCGAGCACGCCCAGCAGGTCCTCGGCCAGCTCGGGCTTGAGCAGGCCGTGTGCGAGCGCCCGGTCGGCGGTGGCGCGGGCCATCGCGAGATAGCCGGCGACGGTGCCGGGCGCGTGCTTGTGCAGTTCGGCGACGTGGGCGGCGACGGTGCCGGCGTCACCGCGGGCGACGGGCCCGGTCAGGGCCGCGTCACCGGACCGGAGCGCGTTGTCCAGGGCGGCGCCGAGCAGCGGGCCGAGCATCCGGTCGGGCGCGCCGACGCCGGCCGAGCGGAGCAGGTCCATCGCCTGGGCCACCAGGGTGACGAGGTGGTTCGCGCCGAGGGCGAGGGCCGCGTGATAGAGCGGGCGGTTCTGCTCGGCGATCCACTCGGGCTCGCCGCCCATCTCGATGACCAGGGCCTCGGCGGCGAGCCGCAGCTCCTCGGGCGCGGTGACGCCGAACGAGCAGCCGGCGAGCCGCTGGACGTCGACGGAGGTGCCGGTGAAGGTCATGGCGGGGTGCAGGGCCAGCGGCAGCGCGCCGGCCCGGCGGGCCGGGTCGAGGACCCGCACGCCGTAGCGGCCGGAGGTGTGCACCAGGAGCTGGCCGGGCCGCACAGCGCCGGTGTCGGCGAGGCCCTCGACGAGGCCGGGCAGGGCGTCGTCGGGAACGGTGAGCAGGACCAGGTCGGCGAGGGCGAGCACGCGGGCGGGCTCGACGACGGGCACGTCCGGCAGCAGGGTCGCGGCGCGGCGCCGGGAGGCGTCGGAGACCGCGGAGACGGCCACCGGGCGGTGTCCGGCGAGCTGGAGGGCGGCGGCGAGTGCGGGGCCCACGCGGCCCGCGCCGACGACTCCGACGGTGAGCCGGGCGGGGCGGTCCTCGGCCCGCTCTGCCTGGGGGTGCCGGGGTTCTGGTGGTGCGTTCACGGTTCGGGGCGGCCTTCCGTTCCAGTCCGCGGGGGGTACCGGACGATTTCTGGTCATGCTACGCCAGCGTTCGGTGCCGTCTCGCGGCTGTCCACAGGGTGTGGGCGGCGGTATGACGATCGGTTCGGCGCTGGGGAAAACTCCGTGAGGGCGACCGGCCGGATGCCGCATGATCGGCCCATGGAATCCGATCAGCTCGACGACGAGCAGCGAACCGAGGAGCCCGACCGGGCGTACCGGGCCCGGGTGTGGGGCGGTGCGCCGCGCAGACTGTGGGACCACCCGGCGGACGGCACGGTGGGCGCCGGGCTGCGCGGGCTCGCCGACTGGGCCGCGACGTCACCGTTCGCGGACGGTCAGGTCGATCTGTACGGCGACGGGGTCGTCGAGGAGCTGGAGCGCCGGGTCGCCGCCGAGCTGGGCTTTCCCTCCGCCGTCTTCTTCCCCACCGGCACCATGGCCCAGCAGGTCGCGCTGCGCTGCTGGGCGGGGCGGACCGGCAACCCGGTCGTGGCGCTGCACCCGCTCGGCCATCCGGAGCTCCACGAGGACGGGGCCTTCGCAGCGGTCAGCGGCCTGCGCACGGTCCACCCGACCGACGAGCCGCGGCTGCCCACGGCCGAGGAGGTGCGGGCGTTCCCGGAGCCTTTCGGGGCGCTGATGCTGGAGCTGCCGCTGCGGGACGCCGGCTTCGTGCTGCCGGCCTGGGACGAGCTGGTCGAGGTGGTCGAGGCGGCCCGGGAGCGGGACGCGGTGGTCCACTTCGACGGGGCGCGGCTATGGGACTGCCCGACCTGGTTCGGCCGGCCGCTCGCCGAGATCGCGGGGCTCGCGGACAGCGTCTACGTGTCGTTCTACAAGTCGCTCGGCGGCCTCTCGGGCGCGGCGCTGGCCGGCCCCGAGGAGCTGGTGGAGGAGGCGCGGCTGTGGCGTCACCGGTACGGCGGCATGCTCTTCCAGCAGTATCCGGCGGCCCTCTCGGCGCTGCGCGGCCTGGAGACGGAGCTGCCCCGGCTGCCCTCGTACGTCGCGCACGCGCGGGTGGTGGCCGAGGCCCTGCGGGAGGCGTTCGCGGAGGCGGGCACGCCCTGGTTCCGGGTCCACCCGGAGGTCCCGCACACCCATCAGTTCCAGGTCTGGCTGCCGTACGGCCACGAGACCCTGACCGCGGCCTCGCTCGCCCTCACCGAGGACACCGGCGCGGCCCTCTTCCGCCGCTGGTCACCGGCTCCGGCGGGCGGTCCGCCGGGTGTGGCGGTGACGGAGGTGACGGTGAGCGCGCCGGGTCTGGAGTGGACCGCGGCGGACGTGAAGGAGGCGGTGGCGGCCTTCCTGACGCACCTGGGCTCCTGACGCACCCGGGCTCCCGACGCACCTGCGCCGAGCGGGCTTCGCCGCGCGGGCCGCTCCCGGCGGGCGGGAGGCGGTCAGCAGGCCCGGAGGTGGAGAAGGCGGCGCAGCGAGGTGCGCAGCCGGTCCACCGCCGGGCGCCGGCCGGCGAGGACCGCTTCGAAGCGGTGGTGGTCACGGACCGCGCGCAGGGCGGCGACGTCGTGGGCGCCGGGGACGGGCGGCGCCGGGTCGCCGTGCTGCGCGGCCCGGTAGCTGTCGAAGAGGTACTGGTGGAGTGCGTTCATGCCCTCACCGTGCGCCCGCCCCGGCCCGCCCGGCGCGCCGATTGACGGCCCTCGTCAAATGGCACGACACGAACCCCGCCGCGCCCCGCACCATAGGCGGGTGAGCGTGACCATCGACATCACCGGACTGCCGCACGAGCGGATCGCCTTCTGCCCCTCGCCGCTGGCCGAGCTCGGCAACGCCCTGCACGCCCTGGCCGAGCCGGCCCACCACGCCCGGCTGCACGCCTGGACGACCGCGACCTCCGCCGGCCTGAAGCCGGAGCTCGCCGACCGGCTCCACGAGGCCGACTTCATGTGGCGCTCCACCCGCTCCGACTTCCTGCTGCCCGCCCAGCCCCGCGAGACCCTCGCCGAGGAGCTGGACGACCTCGACCGCATGGACGACGAGACGTTCGTCGGCGCGGCCCTGGAGATCTCCTGCAGCAGCCGCTACACCGAGGGCATCCCGTCGCCGCTCGTCGACGAGCGGTCCCGCCGCCGCGCGCTCGACCTGGCCGCCGCGCGCGGCCCGCGCCAGGCCGCGTTCGTGGAGCGGATGCTGGCCGAGCCCACCGCCACCCGGGCGTGGATCCGCCGGCTCCTGGAGGACTGCGACGACGCGTTCTTCGCCGACACCTGGCGCCGGGTCCGCGTCCAACTCGCCGCCGACGCCCGCCACAAGACGGAGCTGCTGCGCCGCAAGGGCCTGGCCGAGGCGCTCGCGGCCGCCTCGCCCGCGCTGAGCCTGGACGAGGGGCCGCACGGCAGCCGGATCGTCGTCGACAAGCTCGTCCACGGCCGGACCGAGGCGCGCGGCGGCGCGGTGACGCTGGTGCCGACGGCGTTCGGCTGGCCGCACCTGTTCGCCACCAGCCAGCCCGGCTGGCAGCCGGTGATCCAGTACCCGGCGGCCGCCCGCGAGGTCGGCGGCGCCGAGCCCGTCGAGACGGTGAAGCTGCGCCTGGAGGCCATCGCCCACCCGATGCGGATGCGGCTGTGCCGGAACCTGGCGCGCGGCCCGTACTCGACGAGCGAGCTGGCCGACGCGTACGGGATCAGCGCGCCCGAGGTCTCCCGCCACCTGTCCGTCCTGAAGAAGGCCGGGCTGCTGACCACCCAGCGCCGGGGCCGCTACGTGCTGCACCAGCTGGACTTCTCGGTCGTCGCCCGCCTGGGCAGCGACTTCCTGGAGTCGGTCCTGCGCTGACCGGCGGCACGAATCCGGCGCCGCCCCGGCGACGGCCGCGGAGGCCGTGTCGACCGGCCCCGGCGGCGGCCGCGGCCCCGGTCACGGCGCGGCGGCCGCGGCGGCCGGCCCGGCGCACGCACCCTGCCTCCGACGGCCGTGACCACCGGCCGGGCGCGCGTACCCGACCCCCGACGGCCGTGGCCCCGGCCCCGGTCCGGTCGACGCGGCCTCTGCCCCGGCCCCGTGTCAGTCGAAGCGGAGGTGGGCGAGGCCGACCCGGATCCGGCGCAGCCGGTGCCGCAGCGGGCCGTCCGTGTTCGGCGCGAGCCGCAGCCCGGCCAGCTGCGCGATCCGGTCGGCGACCCGCGGCACGGTCAGATCGTCCGTACGGATGTGGTGGGCGAACTCCGGGGCCGAAAGCCGCTCCAGGCACTCGTCCAGCTTCCGCACGGCGAAGCTCTCCCGCTTCAGCCCGCGGCCCAGGCCCCGCTCCGTGAGCCGCTTCAGGACCGTCCCCCGGTCCGCGAGCAGCGCGAAGTGCCGCACCCGCTCCTCGCCGTGGGCCCGGCGCAGCCGGGCCACCGTCTCCGCGAAGTACACCGGATCCGTGACGGTCATCGGGACGAGGACCGGGCCCTCGTGGCGCCGCAGCGCCAGGTCGAGCACCTCGTACACGCCCTGCCGCCACGCGGGCAGGTCCTGGAAGTCGCCGCGCAGGCCCGGCGGCAGCGCCCGGTGCAGCCCGAAGCCGATGTGCTCCGGGTCGCAGACCACACCGCCCGGCAGCCGGCGGCGCAGCTCGTACGCGGTCTGGGTCTTGCCGCCGCCGAAAGGTCCGTTCAGCCAGAGCAGCACGTCAGCGCCCGCCGGCCCGGACCAGGCCCGTCTCGTACGCGAGGACGACGACCTGCACCCGGTCGCGCAGGTCCAGCTTGGTGAGGATCCGGCCCACATGGGTCTTCACGGTCGCCTCGGACAGCACCAGCCGGGCCGCGATCTCACCGTTGGACAGGCCCTGCGCCACCAGGAGCATGACCTCGCGCTCCCGTTCGGTGAGCCGGTCGAGCTCCGCGTGGCGCGGCTCGCGGCCGGACGACGGCAGCATCGGCGAGAAGCGGTCGAGCAGGCGCCGGGTCGTGGACGGGGCGACGACGGCGTCGCCGCTGTGCACGGACCGGATCGCGCCCAGCAGCTCGCCCGGCGGCACGTCCTTCAGCATGAAGCCGCTCGCGCCCGCCTTGAGCCCGGAGAACGCGTACTCGTCGAGGTCGAAGGTGGTCAGGATCAGCACCTTGGGCGCGTCGGGCTCCCCGCAGATCCGCCGGGTCGTCTCCACACCGTCCAGCTTGGGCATCCGCACGTCCATCAGGACCACGTCCACCGCGGTGCTCCGCAGGACCTCCAGGGCCTCCACCCCGTCGCCCGCCTCGGCCACGACCTCCATGTCCGGCTGGGCGGCCAGCACCATGCGGAAACCGGTGCGCAGCAGCACCTGGTCGTCGACGAGCATCACGCGGATGGACATGAAGATCCTTAAGGGTCGTCAGTGGGCGGGCTTGAGGGGAAGCAGGGCGCTGATGCGGAAGCCGCCGCCGGGGCGCGGACCGGCGTCCAGGGTGCCGCCGACCATGCCGACCCGCTCGCGCATGCCGATCAGGCCGTGGCCGCGCCCGTCGGCGCCGCCGTCCTCGTACATCTCCTGCGGCGCGCCCCGCCCGTCGTCCTCGACGAGCAGTCCGAGGCCGTCGTCGAAGTAGACCAGGCGGACGCTGGCGCCGGCGTCGGGACCGCCGTGCTTGCGGGTGTTGGTGAGGGCTTCCTGGACGATCCGGTACGCGGTGAGCTCGACGCCGCTGGGCAGCGGGCGCGGCGTGCCCTCGACCTTGAAGTCGACGGCGAGCCCGGCGCCGCGGACCGTGTCGACCAGGTCGCCGATCTGCTGGACGTCGGGCTGGGGCACGTACTCGCCGGCCTCCTGGTGCTCGCCGGTGCGCAGGATGCCCAGCAGCCGGCGCATCTCGGCGAGGGCCTGGCGGCCGGTGGAGGAGATGGTCTCCAGGGCCTGCTTGGCGGTCTCGGGCGAGGAGTCCATGACGTACGCGGCGCCGTCGGCCTGCACGACCATCACGGACACGTTGTGCGCGACCACGTCGTGCAGCTCGCGGGCGATCCGGGCGCGCTCGGCGGCGACGGCGACCTTGGCCTGCGCCTCGCGCTCCTTCTCCAGGCGGGAGGCGCGCTCCTCCAGCTGCGCGAAGTAGGCGCGGCGGGTGCGCAGGGAGTCGCCGAGGACCCAGGCGAGCGCGAAGGGCACGGTCATGATGACCGTGAAGAAGACCTTGGCCGCGGACGACGACTCGTTCTCGAGCGGCCAGCGCAGCTGGGAGAGCGTGGCGGCGCTCAGTCCGCCGGCCAGCGCGAGGCGGGAGGCCCAGCGGGGGCCGTCGTGCGCGGCGACGGTGTAGATGATCACGAGCATGGCGAAGTCGGCCATGAACGGCACGAGCCCGGCGGCGAGCTGGAGCAGTCCCAGCGCGACCGTGAGGACCAGCATCTTCTCCGGCATGCGCCGGCGCAGCGCGACGACCAGGGAGAACAGCGCGGCGACGGCCACATAGGCGAGGGCCGCCCCGCCGGTGGACGAGGGGGCCGAAACCACCCACAGCAGGGAGAACCCGAACAGGACGACGGCCCAGAAGGTGTCGACGCCCGTCGGGTGTCTGCGGAGGAAGTCGTAGAGACGCTGCACGTGACCCAGCGTAGGGAAAGCGGATAGGTGCAGGGGTCAACCGTGGGGTCGATCCTTCCCGTCAAGCCCCTACTCCGCAAGGTGGAGACTGGGGCGCGTGACGGATGAGACGTGTCAGTGGGACGGATCGGACGGGCGGGACGGCGCGGCCCGCGGCCCGGACAGGCGGGACGACGGCACCCGCGGTCCGCACGGGCGGCAGGGCGGGACGGGCGGCCGGGACGACCGGACCGGCGGGACGGACGGCCGGGACGACCGGACCGGCGGGACGGGCGGCCGGGACGACCGGACCGGCGGTACGGACGGCCGGTGGCGGGGCTGGCGGGCGGCGATGGAGCAGGCGCTGTACGGCCCCGAGGGCTTCTTCCTGCGCCCCGAGGGCCCGGCCGGCCACTTCCGCACCTCGGTGCACGCCTCGCCGCTCTTCGCGGGCGCCGTGGCCCGGCTCCTCGTGCGGGTCGCGGAGGAGCTCGGCACGGACGAGGTGGCCTTCGTGGACGTGGGCGCGGGACGCGGCGAGCTGCTGACCGGTGTCCTCGCGGCGGTGCCCGCAGGCCTGCGGGTACGGCCCTACGGCGTGGAGCGCGCCGCCCGGCCGGCGGGTCTGGACCCGCGGATCACCTGGACCGGGCGGGTGCCGGACGGGGAGCGGGGGCTGCTGTTCGCCAACGAGTGGCTGGACAACGTGCCGGTCGACGTGGCCGAGGCCGACGAGACGGGCACGGCCCGCTACGTCGAGGTGCGCGCCGACGGCACCGAACGCCTCGGCGCGGCCGTCACGGGGCCGGACGCCGCCTGGCTGGAGCGGTGGTGGCCGCTCGCCGGGCCGGGCGAGCGCGCGGAGATCGGGCGTCCGCGCGACGAGGCCTGGGCGGCGGCGGTCGGCGCGCTCGCGGCCGGCACGGCCGTGGCCGTCGACTACGCCCACCTGGCGCCCGCCCGGCCGCCCTTCGGCACCCTCACCGCCTTCCGCCGGGGCCGCGAGGTCCCGCCGGTCCCGGACGGCAGCTGCGACCTGACGGCGCACGTGGCGCTCGACGCGTGCGCCGCGCCCTGGCCCGGGGCCGCGATCGTCTCCCAGCGCGAGGCGCTGCGCGGGCTCGGCGTCAGCGGCGGCCGCCCGCCGCTCTCGCTCGCCTCCACCGACCCGGCGGCCTACGTCCGCGCCCTGGCGGCCGCCGGCGAGGCCGCGGAACTCACCTCTCCGGGCGGCCTCGGGGACTTCCTGTGGCTGATGCAGCGGGTCGCGGGGCCCGAGGGATACTGAGCGGCATGACGGAGACGACGGTCGGAATCGGCGGGGCGGCGGAGAGCACCGACATGGTGCTGAACATCGGGCCGCAGCATCCCTCGACGCACGGGGTGCTCCGGCTGCGGCTGGTGCTCGACGGCGAGGTGGTGCGCGAGGCCGAGCCGGTGATCGGCTACATGCACCGCGGCGCCGAGAAGCTGTTCGAGGCGCGGGACTACCGGCAGATCATCATGCTGGCCAACCGGCACGACTGGCTCTCGGCGTTCTCCAACGAGCTCGGCGTCGTCATGGCCGTCGAGCGGATGCTCGGCATGGAGGTGCCGGAGCGGGCCGTGTGGACGCGGACGCTGCTCGCCGAGCTGAACCGGGTGCTGAACCACCTGATGTTCCTCGGCTCGTACCCGCTGGAGCTGGGCGGCATCACGCCCGTCTTCCACGCCTTCCGCGAGCGCGAGGAGCTCCAGACGGTCATGGAGGAGGTCTCCGGCGGCCGGATGCACTACATGTTCAACCGGGTCGGCGGCCTCAAGGAGGACCTGCCGGCCGGCTGGCTGGGCCGGGCCCGGCAGGCCGTCGCGGACGTGCGGTCGCGGATGGACGTGTACGACCGGCTGGTGCTCGGCAACGAGATCTTCCGGGGCCGCACGCGCGGCGTCGGCGTGCTGCGGCAGGAGACCGTGCACGCGTACGGGGTGTCGGGGCCCATCGCCCGCGCCTCGGGCGTCGACTTCGACCTGCGCCGCGACGAGCCCTACCTGGCGTACGGGGAGCTCCAGGACACCCTGCGGGTGGTGACCCGCACCGAGGGCGACTGCCTGGCCCGCTTCGAGTGCCTGCTCGAGCAGACCCACAACTCCCTGGACCTCGCGGACGCCTGCCTGGACCGGATCGACGAGCTGCCGCAGGGGCCGATCAACCAGCGGCTGCCGAAGGTCCTCAAGGCGCCCGAGGGCCACACGTACGCCTGGACCGAGAACCCGCTCGGCATCAACGGCTACTACCTGGTCTCGAAGGGCGAGAAGACGCCGTACCGGCTCAAGCTGCGCTCGGCGTCGTACAACAACATCCAGGCGCTGACGGAGCTGCTGCCGGGGACGCTCGTCGCCGACATGGTGGCGATCCTGGGCTCGCTGTTCTTCGTGGTCGGCGACATCGACAAGTAGCGGCGGCGCGGGGCGCCCGGGGCCGGGGCGCCCGGCTGCTCGTACGGCGAAGGCGCCGGTGGACCTGGTCCACCGGCGCCTTCGCCGTCGCCACACGTGGCGGCTACGAGTTGACCGCTCCGCGCAGTTCCGCCACGTCGAGCTGCTCGGTCTCGTCGTGCGCCGTCAGGTCGATGACCTGGCCGATCGCGCGCGGTTCGGCGGGCCGCTCGGCGACCGCGGCGGCGAGGACCTCCTCGCCCACCACGTCGGCGAGGTCCGCGTGCTGCACGGCCTCGATCGCGGCCGCCGCCTTCTTCGCGCCCTGGGTGCCGAAGTAGTCGAAACCGCCCGTGGGACGCGGGGCGGGACGGCGGGAGGCGTACGGGGCGATCGCGGACGCGGCGGGGACGTGCCGCATGGCGGCGGCCGTGAGGTGCTGCCGGCCGTCCTGCGCCGTCGCGACCTCGGCCTCGGAGACCTCGGGCGCCTCGGGCGCTTCCGACGCCTGGGACTGCTGGTGCTGCTGGGATGCCTGAGGCGCGGTGGCCTCCGGCTCGGGCTCGTCGTCGGCGTCCGACGCGGCCTCCGCCGTCGCCTCGGCCTCCGCTTCCGCCTCCGGGCCCTTGTCCGCCTTCGCCGCCTTCACCGCCAGGTTCCGCAGCGCCTCCGCGGCCTTCCGGTACGCCTCCGGGCTCACGCCGGTCCCGCCGGTCGAGTCGGTCGCGCCGGAACCGGTCGCGGCCGGCAGCGCCTTCGGCTCCGGGGCGGCGGACGCCTCGAGCGCGAGCACGCGGCGGCCCTCCAGCGCGCTGGCCCGCTCGGTCTCGGCGGTGGCGTACCGGCGCAGCAGGTCGGCGTGCTCGCTGCGCAGGCCGGCCAGCTCGACGCGCTTGGCGCGCAGCTTGGCGTCGAGGCGGGCGCGCAGCTCGCGCGACTCCTCGAGGTCGGACTCCAGCTCGGCGATCCGCTCCTCGGTCTTCCACTGGTCCGCGGCGCGGGCCCGGGTCAGCTCGGCGACCTGGCGGCCCGCGCCGCGGTCCCAACTGCGCATGAGGACGGCGCCCGTGACGGCCGAGGCCGCCGCGGCCGCGACGAGCAGCCGCAGCACCAGGGCGTCACCGATCAGCCAGGCGCCCGCGGCACAGACGACCGACGCCCCGGCGACCGCGGAGGGCGGCAGGAGCTTGTGCAGTGGTGGGGAATGGCGGTGACGTCCACGTGGCATGGCCTGAAATTTACCGTGCGTAGGGGCCGAATGGGGGACCGCCCCGGCAATCTCTTGGCGAGTTCTCGCCGCCGCCGGGTGCGCCTCGCCGAATCCGGAGCGATTCCCTCCGACTCCCCTTGCCCGGCTCCTACTTCTTGAGCAGCCCCTTCGACTCCAGATAGGCCTTCGCCACGTCCTGCGGCTTCGCCCGCTCGGCGTCCACCTTGCGGTTGAGTTCGGCGAGATCCGCCGTCGTCAGGACCTTGGTGATCTTGTCGAGGGCGGCGGCTATCTCCGGGGATCCGGCGTCCTTGGCATTGACGACGGGCAGCACGTTGTCCGCGTTCTGCAGCTTCTTGTCGTCCTGCAGGAAGACGAGTCCGAAGGACTCCACGGTGGCGTCCGTGGTCGTGGTCAGGACGAGCTGGTCGACGCCGTCCTTCACGGCCTGCTTGGCCTGCGGCGTGCCGACTCCCTTGGGGTCCACACCGGCGACGTCGATCCCGTAGGTCTTCTTCAGGCCCGGCGCGCAGAAGGGCCGGATCTCGCATTCGTCACCGGCCGCGATCTTCACCTTGAGCTTCGCGCGGCCGAGATCGGAAAGCGTCTTCAGCTTGTTCTTCTCGGCGAATTCCCGGCTGACGGCGAAGGCGTTCTGGTCGACGGCCTCGCCGACCGCGAGCACCTTCAGGCCGCGCGGCTCGGCGAGCTTCTTCAGCGCCTCGGTGGTGGCGGCCGGGTCGCCGGAGGCGACCGGCTTCTCCTCGGGGGCCTTCGGGCCGTTCACCTTGGCGTTGAGGAATTCCGCGAGCGTGGCCGCGTATTCCGCCACGACGTCGATCTCGCCCTTCTCCAGGGACGGTTCGTACAGCTCGCGATTCTTCACGGTGGTGACGCTCGCGGAGTATCCGGCGTCGTCGAGGACCTGCGCGTACAGCTCGGCGAGCACCTTCGACTCGGTGAACGCGGCCGCGCCGACCACCACCGAGCCCTTCGCCCCGCCCGTACCGCCCGTGCCGCCCGTGCCGCCCGCCGAGGAGCCGGCGTCCTTCGACTTCTCCAGGCTGTCGCCGCCGCACGCGGCCAGCGAGACGGCCAGCGCCGCCGTGCCCAGTACCGCGCCCGTGATGCGCAAGGTCCTGCTCACAAGATCACCCTTTCAGTCGTCCGCCGCGGCCGAGGAGCCGGTCCGCGGCCACCAGCAGTGCCTCCACGAGGAGGGCGAGCAGGGCCACGAGCAGAGCGCCGGCGACCACCTGCGGTGTGTTGTACGTGTTGAATCCGGCGGTGATGATCCGGCCGAGGCCGCCCTGGCCGACCATGGCCGCGATCGTCGCGGTGGCGACCACCTGCACCGCCGCCGAGCGCAGACCGGCCATCAGCATCGGCCGGGCCAGCGGGAGTTCCACGCCGCGGAAGAGCTGTCCGCCGGACATGCCCATGCCCCGGGCGGCCTCCACGACCGCGCGGTCGACCTCCCGCACGCCCACGTAGGCGTGGGTGAGCAGCGGCGGTATCGCGAACAGGACGAGCGCGATCACCGCGGGCACGTCACCGGCGTTGCGCAGCGGCGACAGCATGAACAGGGCGAGCACCGCGAAGACCGGGATCGCCCGGCCGGCGTTGGAGACGTTGACGGCGACCGTGCCGCCCTTGCCCAGGTGGCCGAGCCACAGGCCCAGCGGCAGGGCCACGGCGCAGGCCAGCAGCAGCGCGGCCCCGCTCACGTACAGGTGCTCGGCGAGCCGGTGCCAGACCCCGCTCTCGCCCGACCAGTTGGCGCCGGTGGTCAGCCAGCTCCAGGCGTCCACGAGGACCGTCATCCCGCGGCACCTCCCGCCCGCCCGGCCCGGACCCGGGTCCAGGGTGTGAGGAGCCGCTGCAGGCCGAGGAGCAGCAGGTCGGCGACGATCGCGAGCAGCACGCACAGCACGGAGGCGGCGAGCACCTGCGCCTTGAAGAAGGTGGGCAGCGCGTCCTCGATCAGATTGCCCAGGCCGCCGCGGCCGACGATGGAACCGACCGTGGTGAGCGCGACCGTGGAGACCGTCGCGATCCGGACGCCGGCCATCAACGCGGGCAGTGCCAGCGGCAGTTCGACCTCCCACAGCAGCCGGCCCGCGCCGTATCCCATGCCCTTCGCGGCCTCCCGGGTCTCGGCGGGCACGGCGGCGAGGCCGGCCAGGATGCCGCGCACCAGGATCGTCAGCGAATACAGCACCAGGCCGGTCACGACCAGCGCCGACGACAGCCCCAGGAAGGGCAGGAGCAGCGAGAACATCGCGAGCGAGGGAACCGTGTAGAGCAGGGTGGTCAGCCCGAGGACGGGCCCGGCGAATCCCGGCCGCGCCCGCACGAGCAGGGCGAGCGGGAAGGCGACGAGGAGTCCGAGGAGCACCGACACGGCGGTGATTCCCACATGCTGGACGGTGGCGTCGGTCAGCTCCTGGGAGCGGGTGCGCAGATACTCGCCGCAGATCCAGTCGTTCGTCACCAGGCAGTTCGTCGCGGCCATGCCCACCCCCCGTCGCCAGCGCTCCGAACCTGTGTCTGACGGCGACCCTAACGCCCGCCACCGACAATCACCGGGGACCGCCACGATGTGGAAATACTTCCTTCACACAACGCGGCCGGCGAAGAGCCAGAATGGGGAACCATGATCCGGTTCGAGCACGTGACCAAGCGGTACGAGGACGGCACCACCGCCGTCGACGACCTCTCCTTCGACGTGGCCGAAGGCGAACTGGTCACGCTCGTCGGCCCGTCCGGCTGCGGCAAGACCACCACCATGAAGATGGTGAACCGGCTCGTCGAACCCACCGAGGGCCGCGTGCTGCTCGGCGGCGAGGACGTCGCCTCCGTCGACCCGGTCCGGCTGCGCCGCACCATCGGCTACGTCATCCAGCAGGTCGGCCTCTTCCCGCACCGCACCGTCCTCGACAACACCGCCACCGTGCCGGCCCTCCTCGGCTGGAAGAAGGCCAGGGCCCGCGAGCGCGCCGCCGAACTGCTCGACCTGGTCGGCCTCGACCCCGGCACGTACGGGCACCGCTATCCCGAGCAGCTCTCCGGCGGCCAGCGGCAACGGGTCGGCGTGGCCCGGGCGCTCGCCGCCGACCCGCCCGTGCTGCTCATGGACGAGCCCTTCGGCGCCGTCGACCCGGTGGTCCGCGAACGGCTCCAGACGGAGTTCCTGAACCTCCAGGCCACCGTCCGCAAGACGGTGCTGCTCGTCACCCACGACCTGGAGGAGGCGGTCCGGCTCGGCGACCGCATCGCCGTCTACGGAGAGGGCCGCATCGAGCAGTTCGACACGCCCGCCACCGTGCTCGCCGCCCCGGCCACCCCGTACGTCGCCGACTTCGTCGGCGCGGACCGCGGCCTGCGCCGGCTCGCCGTCACCCCGGTCACCGAGGCCGACCTGGAGCGGCCCGCCGCGGACGCGGGCCCGGCCGTCCCGCTCGGCGCCTCCCTCAAGGACGCCCTCGCCGCGCTGCTCCAGCACGACGCCGGACGGGTCACCGTGCACGCGCCCGACGACCCGGGCCGCGTGCTCGGCTCGCTCACCGCCGCGGGCGTCCACCGCGCCCTGCGCCGTACCGGCCCCGCGGAGGCGACGGACCCGGCGGACCGGGCGAGCACCGAGGACGAGGGCGTCAGTTCGCGCTGAGCCGCCCGCTCATCCACACCAGGCCCGGCGGGATCTCCCGGTTCCAGGTGTTGAAGTTGTGGCCGCCGCTCTCCAGCGTGATCGACGAGACCTTCGCCGGGGCCTTCACCTTCTTGATGAAGGCGAGCGTCCCCTTGAGGTTGCCCTCGCCGTGCTTCGACGTCGTCACCAGGAACGACGAATTCCCCTGCGGCAGATGGCCCAGGCTCCACAGCAGGTCGGCCCGCCTACGCGCCGCCTTGTCGCCGTGGAACAGATCGCCGGTCGTCACGTCGTCGGCCGCGTCGTAGTACGCCGAGAAGCCTGCGGCCGCCGCGAAGCGGTCCGGGTGGTGCAGCGCGATCTTCAGCGCGCAGTAGCCGCCGGTCGAGTTGCCCATGAAGCCCCAGTTCCGCGGCTTCGTGCCCACCCGGTACGTCTCCGAGACCGCCTTCGGCAGGTCCTCGGCGAAGAAGGTCTCCGTCTGCGGGCCGCCCGGTACGTTCACGCACTCGGTGTCCCTCGGCGGCGCGACCGTCGGCCGCAGCATCACCAGGATCATCGGCCGCATCTTCTTGTCCTTGGCCTGCTGATAGGCCGTCTTCGGGTACTTCAGGCCTTTCAGCAGGTTCTCCGCCGTGCCCGGATAGCCCGTCAGCACCACCGAGGCCGGGAAGGTCGACTTCGCGTACCGGGCCTGGAAGTACTCCGGCGGCAGATACACGTACGCCGGCGAGTCGATCCCCGACTTCTCGCCCGCTATGACGACCTTCTGTATCTGTCCGCCGACCGAGGGACGCCCGGCACCCGGCACGTCCAGCGCCTGCGTGCCGACGACCTTCACGTCCCTGGAGCCGGCCGAGTGGTCCACGACCACACCCATGTCCTGCTCCTGGCCGAACAGGTCCGCCCACGAGCCGTAGAACAGGAACGACTTGTTCGCCGCCAGACCGACCGAGGCGAACAGGGCCAGCTGGGTGGCGAGCAGCAGCCCGATCCGCCCCAGGACGGACCTCCAGCCGCCGCGCGCGAGCCGCGGCCACAGCCAGACCGTGGCGACGAACAGCACCACGGCCAGCGCAACCGCCACCGCGAGGACTTTGTTGCTGGTGAGACCCATGAGACGTCTGAGCTTTCTTCCTGATTTTTCCCTGAGATTTCCCCGAGAGCGAGTGAACCCGCCCCATCGCTGCTCCGTCCTAGAAGGCGCAAACCTCCGGCACGGCCCGCACACCAGCCGTGGCCCTGCCGGACCAACGATCTCTCGCGGAGCCACGGGAAGCACGGGAAGCGATGTCTGTCACGGTAGATGGGGACAAATCCGGATCGGTTCCGGGTCGCGCACGACGGATTCTGCGCGGCCCCCGACCTGAGCGGGTACCCGCACTCGTCGGTACGGCCTGCACGCTCATCGGCCTGATCGACATCGCCGCGGGCGTCTTCCCGCGGTTCCGCGCCAGCCGCATGCACAACCTCGCCGAGGTCCTCCCCGGCACCCTCGGACCGCTCTCCGCGGCCCTCTCCCTCAGCGCCGGCGTCCTGCTGCTGCTCCTCGCCCACGGCCTCAAGCGCCACAAGCGCCGCGCCTGGCGCGCCGCCGTCGTCCTGCTGCCGCTCGGCGCCCTCGCCCAGTTCGCCTGGCGCCACTCCGTCACCGGCGCCGTCCTCTCCCTCGCCCTGCTCGCCCTGCTCGTCCGGCACCGCGACCAGTTCGCCGCCCTGCCCGACCCGCGCAGCCGCTGGCGCGCCCTCGCCAACTTCGTCGTCATGGGCGCCGGATCCATCGCCCTCGGCCTCGTCATCGTCAGCGCCCACCCGCGCCGCGTCATCGGCAGCCCCAGCCTCACCGACCGCCTCGAACACGTCCTCTACGGCCTGTTCGGCTTCGAAGGCCCCGTCGCCTACACCGGCGGCACCGACTGGACCGTCGGCTACTCCCTCGGCGCCCTCGGCATGCTGACCGCCCTCACCACCATCTACCTCGCCTTCCGGCCCGAGCACCCGGCCGCCCGGCTCACCGAGGACGACGAGACCAAGCTCCGCGCCCTGCTCGACAAGCACGGCGCCCGCGACTCCCTCGGCCACTTCGCGCTCCGCCGCGACAAGGGCGTCGTCTTCTCACCCAGCGGCAAGGCCGCCGTCTGCTACCGCGTCGTCTCCGGCGTCATGCTCGCCAGCGGCGACCCCATCGGCGACGTCGAAGCCTGGCCCGGCGCCATCGAACGCTTCATGGACGAGGCCAAGGCCCACTCCTGGACCCCCGCCGTCATGGGCTGCTCCGAGACCGGCGGCCAGGTCTGGACCCGAGAGACCGGCCTCGACGCCCTCGAACTCGGCGACGAAGCGGTCGTCGACGTCGCCGGCTTCTCCCTCTCCGGCCGCGCCATGCGCAACGTACGCCAGATGGTCAAGCGCATCGAACGGAACGGCTACACCACCAAGGTCCGCCGCGTCGCCGACCTCAGCGACGGCGAACTCGCCCGCGTCCGCCGCGCCGCCGAGGACTGGCGCGGCACCGACACCGAACGCGGCTTCTCCATGGCCCTCGGCCGCATCGGCGGCCCCGGCGACGGCGAGGCGGTCATAGCGACCGCACACAAAGAGGACCCCGAAGACAGCGCCGACTCCCCCTACGGCGACCTGAAGGCGATCATCCACTTCGTCCCGTGGGGCACCGACGGCATGTCCCTGGAACTCATGCGCCGCGACCGCAGCGCCGACCCCGGCATGAACGAGCTCCTCATCGTCGCCGCCCTCCAGGACGCACCCCGCCTCGGCATCGAACGCGTCTCCCTCAACTTCGCCATGTTCCGGGCCGCCCTCGCCCGCGGCGAGAAGATCGGCGCCGGCCCCGTCCTGCGCGTCTGGCGCGGACTCCTCGTCTTCCTCTCCCGCTGGTTCCAGATCGAGTCCCTCTACAAGTTCAACGCCAAGTTCCAGCCACGCTGGGAACCCCGCTTCGTCGTCTACCGCACCAGCCGCGACCTGCCCCGCATCGGCTTCGCCGCCATGCAGGCCGAAGGCTTCGTGAACTTCACCCTGCCCCGCCCCTTCACCCGACGCCGCCGCGCAGCCGAGCCCCACCCCTGCGCCCACATCGTGCCCTCCCAGACCGAGCACGAGATCCGCGCCGCCTGAGCACCCGCCCCGCCCGGCCCGGCCCTGAGCGCCCGCCCCGCCCGGCCCGGCCCTGAGCGCCCGCCCCGCCCGGCTCCGCCCGGCCGCGCCCGCCCGGCCCGGCTCCGCCCGGCCCGACGCCGCACACACGGCACAAGGCCGGAAAGCACCCCCTACGCTGGAGGCATGAGTACGACGATCGGCCGGGGCACGGCACTCGGCCTGCCGGAGTGGGACCGCTGCGCGGTCATGGGCGTGGTCAACGTGACCCCCGACTCCTTCTCCGACGGCGGCCGCTGGTTCGACACCACGGCCGCCGTCAAACACGGCCTCGACCTCGTCTCCGAAGGCGCCGACCTCGTCGACGTCGGCGGCGAATCCACCCGCCCCGGCGCCACCCGCGTCGACGAGGACGAAGAACTCCGCCGCGTCATCCCCGTCGTCCGCGGCCTCGCCGCCGAAGGCGTCACCGTCTCCGTCGACACCATGCGCGCCACCGTCGCCGCCCAGGCCGTCGCCGCCGGCGCCGTACTCGTCAACGACGTCAGCGGCGGCCTCGCCGACCCCGCCATGATCCCCGCCGTCGCCGCCGCCGAGGTCCCCTTCGTCGTCATGCACTGGCGCGGCTTCAGCGACAACATGAACAGCCTCGCCGTCTACGACGACGTCGTCCACGAAGTCCTCACCGAACTGCGCACCCGCATGGAAGCCGTCGTCGACGGCGGCATCGCCCCCGAACGCATCGTCGTCGACCCCGGCCTCGGCTTCGCCAAACTCGCACCCCACGACCTCGCCCTCGTCGCCCACCTCCCCGAGCTGCGCGCCCTCGGCCGGCCCCTCCTCGTCGCCGCCTCCCGCAAGCGCTTCCTCGGCCACGTCCTCGCCCACGACGGCGCCGCACCGCCACCCGCCCGCGAACGCGACGCCGCCACCGCCGCCGTCTCCGCCATCGCCGCCCACGAAGGCGCCTGGGCCGTCCGCGTCCACGAGGTCCGCGCCACCGCCGACGCCGTACGAGTCGCCAGAGCCGTCGAGGGAGCCAGGTGACCCGCGCCCGCGAGGCCGACCGGGCGGCCGTCGAAGCCGCCAACACCGCCTTCTACGAGGCGATGGAAGAGGGAGACTTCGACCGCATCACCGAACTCTGGCTCGACGACGGCGCCACACCCGTCTCCTGCGTCCACCCCGGCTGGCCCGTCCTCAGCGGCCGCGGCGAGGTGCTCCGCTCGTACGCCCTGATCATGGCCAACACCGACTACATCCAGTTCTTCCTCACCGACGTCGAGATCTCCCTCACCGACGACGTGGCGATCGTCACCTGCACCGAGAACATCCTCAGCGGCGGACCCGCCGAGGACGGCGCCGAACTCGGACCCCTCGTCGGCCAGCTCGTCGTCGCCACCAACGTCTTCCGCCGCACGTCGGAGGGCTGGCGCGTCTGGTCCCACCACGGCTCGCCCGTCATCCCCGAAGGCGACTCCGAAGACGAGCCCGACACCGCCGACTGAGCCCCTCCACCCGCCCCTCACCCGCCGTGAACCCGCCCCGCACCGGCCCTCCGGCGGAGCCCCTCGGTCCGGCTGTCGGTGCCCGCAGGTAGATTCGATGGTGGACACCCGGCCGTCCGCACCCGGCTGCGTGGCCACCCGAACTACGACAGCAGGAGTGATTCGCGTGGATCGTGTCGCGCTGCGCGGCCTCAAGGCCCGAGGCCACCACGGCGTCTTCCCCAAGGAGCGCGAGGAAGGCCAGACGTTCATCGTCGACCTCACCCTCGGCCTCGACACCCGCGCCGCGGCCGCCGACGACGACCTGACGAAGACCGTGCACTACGGCGTGGTCGCCGAAGAGGTCGTGGACGTCGTCCAGGGCGAGCCCGTCGACCTCATCGAAACCCTCGCCGAGCGGATCGCCCAGCAGTGCCTCAAGCACGCCGGCGTCCAGGAGGTCGAGGTCGTCGTCCACAAGCCCGACGCGCCCATCACCGTCCCCTTCGACGACGTCACCGTCACCATCACCCGGAGCCGCGCATGAAGCCCCAGCACAGCGACCCCACCGTGCAGCCCGTACCGGCCGCGGTGACCGCCGCCGTCGACGCGGCCGACGTCACCCTCTCCAACCCCAAATGGGCCGTCCTCGCCCTCGGCGCCAACCTCGGCAACCGCCTGGAGACCCTCCAGGGCGCCGTCGACGCCCTCGAGGACACTCCCGGCCTCCGGGTCAAGGCCGTCTCCCCCGTCTACGAGACCGAGCCCTGGGGCGTCGACCCCGACAGCCAGCCCTCGTACCTCAACGCCGTCCTCCTCGTGAAGACCACCCTCCCGCCCGCCTCCCTCCTGGAGCGGGCCCACGCCGTCGAGGAGGCCTTCCACCGCGTCCGCGAGGAGCGCTGGGGCGCCCGCACCATCGACGTCGACATCGTGGCCTACGCCGACGTGGTCTCCGACGACCCCGTCCTCACCCTCCCCCACCCGCGCGCCCACCAGCGCGCCTTCGTCCTCGCCCCCTGGCACGACGTCGACCCCGCCGCCCAGCTGCCCGGCCACGGCCCCGTCGCCGACCTCCTCACCGGCGTCGGCCACGAGGGAATCGTGCCGCGCGTCGACCTGGAACTCCGGCTGCCCGAGTAATCGTTAGGCTCGTGGCAGACCACTGCACGGACCACACGAAGGACACCCGGTGAAACAACTGCGGCTCAAGGTTCTCGCCGGACTGTTCATCGCCGCCGGGGTCCTCTCCTGGGGCGCCGCCCGCCTGTGGGACGCCGTCGGCACGCTGCCCAGCGTGCCGCTCGCCGCACCCATCGTCCTGGCGGCCATCGCCGTGGTCCTCACCGCCACCGCCCTCTCCCTGCGCGCCCGCCTCAAGGCCCAGCGCGAACGCCGCCCCGGAGCCAAGGGCGTCGAACCCCTGATGGCCGCCCGCGCCGTCGTCTTCGGCCAGGCCAGCGCCCTCGTCGCCGCCCTGGTCGCCGGCATGTACGGCGGCACGGGCGTCTTCCTCCTCGGCTCCCTCGACGTCCCGGCCCGCCGCGACCAGGCCATCTACGCCGCCTTCTCCGTCCTCGCCGCCATCGGCGTCATCGCCGCCGCCCTCTTCCTGGAACACGTCTGCAAGCTCCCGGAGGACGAGGACGACAACGGCCCGAACCGCGCCCCCGTGAACTAGGCCCGTTCGTTCGAATCACCTCCGCCGGCCGAGGTCGTCGCTGATGATGTCCGTATGACTCACCGCATCAGCGCTCTGATCTCGGCCTTCGGCGTCCTTGCCAGCGTGATGCTGCTCGTTCTTGCCGTTCGTGAGTACCGCTCTGGGGCGTCGGTCCTCTGGCTCGTGGCTGGAGTTGTGATCTTCCTCGGCGCTTCGTACACGCTCGTGCGGGACGTGCGGCGGCTCCGTGCTGGGCTGACCGCCTGACACCGGCGCCGCTCCGGCCAGCCCTGCCGGTCGTTGTGGGTGTGCGCCGTTGACTGACGCGCAGGGGGTGCGGATCGAGCCGCTGCTGCCGGACCGAAGACCAGAGCGGGGCGGACGGTGGCGTGATCACCGGCAGAGTGATCAACGCGATCGCATGCTCATCCCGTCACCCACTCGCACTCTGCAACATCAGCGCGACCCACCTACGAGGCATGGTCTCCACTACCAGGGCTCACGCACCAGGTGCCCGTTGACCAGAAAGGTGGGGTGCGGGGCGAGCCGGTAGCTGTAGAAGGTGAAGGGCTTAGCACCGGCCGCGGGGCGCGGACGAACCTCGCGGACCTGGACCCAGGAACGCTCGGGCGGGTCCAGGCGGTGCCGCTCAGGGCTGAAGGTGCCGCGGTCTTGCCAGCGGTCCGAGATGCACAGCTGTGAGGCCAGGCCACGTCGCGACGGAGTGAACCGTGCTCCGATGATCAGAGCGAGATCGGCTAGGAACGGAACGTTGGCGCTCACAATCATCCGTCCCGACCACTGTTTGATCCGGCAACCGTCGCCTTCGACGTATCCGTCAAGGAACCCGCTGAATGTGTCGACGTCTCGGAGAACCACCCGCGGGAACCTTTGCCGCATGTGGTGAGCATCTCCGCCAACGTAGTGCCGCATCGCATCGGCGAGAAACGAGGACACCACCCGCACGCGAAAGCCCCGCAGGTTCCGCTTCAGATAGCCCGAAGGGCGGCTCACCGCCTCCAGCCGCGCGGGAAGCCCGGTGCAGGCAGTCAGAGCCGTCGCGTACCGAGTGGCGAAGTGCTCCTCGTTCACCACCAGCGACACATAGTTCTTGCCGACCGTGCCGTCGGCGCACGTGGCGCCGACGAAGTAGCCGAACTCGTATCCCGGCCGGATGGCGAATCGCTCCCGATGAAGCTTCCGCGCGGGCGTCCACGCGATCACCGCCCCCGCCGCGTCCCGCGCGTGCGTCCAGCCCTCCGGCGTCGCCAGCAGCAGATCCGGGCTGGCCGTGAACGTCATGTGGTCCGTGACCACGTCGACGGCCTGACGGCCCTTGACCGACGCCACCTCCACCACAGCGGTCCGCGCCGTGCGGTCGCCGTCCAGCGTCCACGTCACGCTGCCGGCTGCCACGTTCCTCGCCTGGACGCAGCCGTCCACCAGGTTCACCAGCATCTTGCTGGAAAGCCCGTAGCCCATACCGATCCCCCTTGATCAGCGATCAACTCCACTGATCGGGGACGGTATGGAGCAAGGCAGGCAGCTCGCTACTAACGGGCCAATATCAGGGACATAGCCTCGGCTCGTGTAGTAGCGTCACGAAGTTGCCCACGTACCGCCGAGGTCGTCGTTTTCGCCCCGGGCTTGCGGACGCCACGCAGCGCCATGCACATGTGCTCGGCCTCGATCACGACGATCGCGCCACGCGCGTCGAGAATCCTCATCAGCGAATCGGCGATCTGGGTCGTCAGGCGCTCCTGAACCTGCGGGCGGCGGGCAAAGACATCGACCAGACGGGCCAATTTCGACAGCCCGGTAATTTTGCCTGATTCAGCCGGAATGTAACCAATGTGAGCTACGCCATGGAATGGCAGCAAATGATGTTCACACTGAGATACCAGTTCGATATCCTTCACGAGCACCATTTCGTCGTGCCCGAGATCGAACGTCGTCGTCAGGACGTCTTCGGGCTTCTGCCAGAGCCCAGCGAAAAGCTCCTTGTACGCCCGCGCCACGCGCGCCGGCGTCTCTCGGAGGCCCTCGCGGTCCGGGTCCTCGCCGACCGCGATGAGGAGCTCTCGTACGGCGTTCTCGGCGCGCTTCTCGTCGAAATCGCCGATCGTGCCCTCGCCGTCCAGCGTCACCGGGTCGGTCATCTGTGCCTCGTTCCGTCTGTCTGACTTGGCGCGAAAATGCCGCGCCCCCACAGGCTAGAACCTGCGGGGGCGTGGCATCCATTCCGGGGCCCGTGGAGCCTACGGCTCCGGGGTGTCCTCCGGGGCGATCTCGATCGGCTTGGTGGTGTCGACCGGGGTCGTCGCCGAGGAGGAGCCGTTGGCGCTGTTGGTCAGGGCCAGCTCCTTCGGGGAGAGGACCGGCGGGCGGGTGGACGGGGTGCGGCGGGCCGAGCCCGTCCAGGCCGGGCGGGCCGGGCGCTTGACGATGGGCGCGAAGATCTCGGCGATCTCCTCCTTGCCCAGGGTCTCCTTCTCGAGGAGCGCGAGGACCAGGTTGTCGAGGACGTCGCGGTTCTCGACCAGGATCTCCCAGGCCTCGTTGTGCGCGGTCTCGATGAGCTTCTTGACCTCTTCGTCGACCAGCGCGGCGACCTCTTCCGAGTAGTCGCGCTGGTGCGCCATCTCACGGCCGAGGAAGGGCTCGGTGTTGTCGCCGCCGAACTTGATGGCGCCGAGCCGCTCGGTCATGCCGTACTGGGTGACCATCGCGCGGGCCGTGGCGGTGGCCTTCTCGATGTCGTTCGCGGCGCCGGTGGTCGGGTCGTGGAAGACCAGTTCCTCGGCGGCGCGGCCGCCCAGCATGTAGGCCAGCTGGTCGAGCATCTCGTTGCGCGTGGTCGAGTACTTGTCCTCGTCGGGGAGGACCATGGTGTAGCCCAGGGCCCGGCCGCGGGACAGGATGGTGATCTTGTGGACCGGGTCGGAGTTCGGCGAGGCCGCCGCGACCAGGGCGTGGCCGCCCTCGTGGTACGCGGTGATCTTCTTCTCCTTGTCCGACATGATCCGGGTCCGCTTCTGCGGGCCCGCGACCACGCGGTCGATCGCCTCGTCGAGCGCCTTGTTGTCGATCAGCTTCTTGTCCGAGCGGGCGGTCAGGAGGGCCGCTTCGTTCAGGACGTTCGACAGGTCGGCGCCGGTGAAGCCGGGGGTGCGGCGGGCGACGGCGCCGAGGTCGACGTCCGGCGCGACCGGCTTGCCCTTCTGGTGGACCTTGAGGATCTCCAGGCGGCCCTGCATGTCGGGGCGGTCGACGGCGATCTGCCGGTCGAAGCGGCCCGGGCGCAGGAGGGCGGGGTCGAGGATGTCGGGCCGGTTGGTGGCGGCGATGAGGATGACGCCGCCCTTGACGTCGAAGCCGTCCATCTCGACAAGGAGCTGGTTGAGGGTCTGCTCGCGCTCGTCGTGTCCGCCGCCGAGGCCGGCGCCGCGGTGGCGGCCGACGGCGTCGATCTCGTCGACGAAGACGATGGCGGGGGCGTTGGCCTTGGCCTGCTCGAAGAGGTCGCGGACGCGGGAGGCGCCGACGCCGACGAACATCTCGACGAAGTCGGAGCCGGAGATCGAGTAGAACGGGACCCCGGCCTCGCCGGCGACGGCGCGGGCGAGGAGGGTCTTGCCGGTTCCGGGCGGGCCGTAGAGCAGCACGCCCTTGGGGATCTTGGCGCCGACGGCCTGGAACTTGGCGGGCTCCTGGAGGAATTCCTTGATCTCGTGGAGTTCCTCGACCGCCTCGTCCGAGCCGGCGACGTCGGCGAAGGTCGTCTTGGGGGTGTCCTTGGTGATGAGCTTGGCCTTGGACTTCCCGAAGTTCATGACGCGGGAGCCGCCGCCCTGCATCTGGTTCATCAGGAAGAGGAAGACGACCACGATGAGGACGAAGGGCAGCAGGGAGAGCAGGACCGAGAGGAACGGGGACTGCTTCTCCGGGGAGACGGTGTAGCCGTCCTTGATCTGCCCGGCCTCGAACTTCTCCTGGAGCTTGTCGGCGAGGTCTGCGCCCTGGGTGCCGATGTAGCTGGCCTGGACCTTGCTGCTCTTGTCGATCTTCTGGCCGTCGGTGAGCTCGATCTTGACGACCTGCTCGTCACCGGTGGTGAGCTTTGCGGATTTGACCTGGTTCTTGTCGATCGCCTGGACGACCTTGCCGGTGTCCACCGTCTTGTAGCCCTCGGACGAGCCGACGACCTGCATCAGCACGACCACGGCGAGGACGGCCAGCACGATCCACATGACCGGCCCGCGGAAGTATCGCTTCACGTCCATCCATACGGGGCGTGCTCGACGCCCCGTCCCTCCTGCCCGTAGGTAAATGCTGCTGTGTGAGAAAAGAACTGTTCTTCGGACGGTACCCCAGCATTGTCACCCGTGGCCGTCTTCCCTTGCTTCAACGGAGGGAAGACGGGGCGGGTTCCCTGTGCCGGCTGTTGTGTCAGCCGCCGTAGACGTGCGGGGCGAGGGTGCCGACGAAGGGGAGGTTGCGGTACTTCTCGGCGTAGTCCAGGCCGTATCCGACGACGAACTCGTTGGGGATGTCGAAGCCGATCCACTTGACGTCGATGGCGACCTTGGCGGCGTCCGGCTTGCGCAGGAGGGTGCAGACCTCCAGGGAGGCCGGCTCGCGGGAGCCGAGGTTGGACAGGAGCCAGGACAGGGTCAGGCCCGAGTCGATGATGTCCTCGACGATCAGGACGTGCTTGCCCTTGATGTCGGTGTCGAGGTCCTTGAGGATGCGGACCACGCCGGAGGACTGGGTGCCGGCTCCGTAGGAGGAGACGGCCATCCAGTCCATGGTGACGGGGGTGGACAGCGCGCGCGCCAGGTCCGCCATCACCATCACGGCGCCCTTGAGGACGCCGACGATGAGCAGGTCCTTGCCCGCGTACTCCGCGTCGATCTTCGCGGCCAGCTCGGCCAGCTTCGCGTCGATCTCTTCCTTGGTGATGAGCACCGACTTGAGGTCGGTGCCCATGTCCTTCTCGTTCACCCGGGTCACTTTCGTTGCAGCCTTGCGTCAGCCTTGCCGAATGACCAGTCTGCCACCCTGGCGGCGTGCCTCGACGCGGCCGGGCAGGTTGATGGCTCCTTGGCCGCGCCAGCCGGTGATGAGCCGGTCGACCTCTTCGATGTGGCGGGCGAAGAGGGAGCCGGCGGGTGCGCCTTCGGCGATGACGGCGCGGCGCAGGACGCGGCGGCGGACGGCGGGCGGGAGTCCGTGGAGCTTGGCGCATTCGAGGCGGCCGGCTTCGTCGCGTACGGCGGCCTCGGCGTCGGCGGCCCAGGAGTCGAGGGCGTCGGCGTCGTCGCGGGAGAGCTGGGCGGTGCGGGCGAGGGCTTCGACGACGCCTTTGCCGAGGGCTTTCTCGAGGGCGGGGAGGCCTTCGTGGCGGAGCCGGGAGCGGGTGTAGGCGGGGTCGGTGTTGTGCGGGTCGTCCCAGACGGCGAGTTCCTGGGCGATGCAGGCCTTGCGTACGGTCTGCCGGTCGAGCTCCAGGAAGGGGCGGCGGTAGCGGCGTGCGGTGCCGGAGACGGCGGCCATGCCGGAGAGGGAGCGGATGCCGGAGCCGCGGGCGAGGCCGAGGAGGACGGTTTCGGCCTGGTCGTCGCGGGTGTGGCCGAGCAGGATGGCGGTGGCGCCGTGGCGTTCGGCGGCGGCGTCGAGGGCGGCGTAGCGGGCGTCGCGGGCGGCGGCTTCGGGTCCGCCGTCGCGGCCGACGGTGACGGCGACGGCTTCGACGGGGTCGAGGCCGAGGGCGGTCATGCGGTCGGCGACTTCGCGGGCGCGCTGTTCGGAGCCGGTCTGGAGGCCGTGGTCGACGGTGATGCCGCCGGCGCGGAGGTCGAGTTTGCGGGCTTCGAAGGCGAGCGCGGAGGCGAGTGCCATGGAGTCGGCGCCGCCGGAGCAGGCGACGAGCACGAGGGGGCGTGGGCGGCCTGTGTCGTCGGGGCGGGTGCCGTCGGCGCGGGTGCCGTCGGGGCCGGTGGTGGTGTGCTCGGTGAGGACGTCGTGGAGTACGCGGCGGACCGCCAGGCGTATCGCCGCGACCGCAGGATGGGGACCCATGTCCGGTGCCCTTCGTGGTGTGTGTGGGTGCCTCGGTCGGTGTCTTAACGGTCGGAAGTGGGGGTTCGGTCACTGAGAGTGCGTCGATGGTGACAGAACCTGGCCGTTAGCCGAGCATTGCACGCCTCACCCGCCGTCTACGGTCCCTCGGATGGGTGATTGGTGGGGTGTTCTTTCGTCATCCGACGCACCTGTCTCAGGAGTCTGCCTTACGGTGCACCCTCGCCACCCAGTCGGCCGGTTGGGCGATCTCGGCCTTGGTGGGGAGGGTGTTGGGCGAGGTCCAGACGCGGTTGAAGCCGTCCATGCCGACCTGGTCGACGACGCCGCGGACGAAGCGTTCGCCGTCGCGGTACTGGCGGAGCTTGGCGTCGAGGCCGAGGAGGCGGCGCAGGGCGAGGTCGAGGCGGGAGGCACCGCGGGCGCGGCGCTGCTGGAACTTCTCGCGGATCTCGGTGACGGAGGGCACGACGTCGGGTCCGACGCCGTCCATGACGTGGTCGGCGTGGCCTTCGAGGAGGGACATGACGGCGGTGAGGCGGCCGAGGATCTCGCGCTGTTCGGGGGTCTGGACGAGTTCGACGAGGGAGGGGGCGGGTTCGCCCTCTTCTCCTTCGGGCCGGCCGCCGACGAGGGTCTGGGCGGCTTCGCGGAGGCGTTCGACGACGGTGGAGGGGTCGACGTCGGTGGCGGCGAGGAATGACTGGATCTCGCCCTGGAGGTGGTCGCGGAGCCAGGGGACGGCGGTGAACTGGGTGCGGTGGGTCTCCTCGTGGAGGCAGACCCAGAGGCGGAAGTCGTGCGGGGAGACGTCGAGCTCGCGTTCGACGTGGACGATGTTGGGGGCGACGAGGAGGAGGCGTCCGCCGCCTTCGGTGCCGGCGGGCAGCTCGCGGGTGGCGGGCGCGAAGGTCTCGTACTGGCCGAGGATGCGGGAGGCGAGGAACGACAGGAGCATGCCGAGTTCGACGCCGGTGACCTTGCCGCCGACGGCGCTGAGGACGGTGCCGCCCGGGGTGGTGGCGCGGCGTTCGCGCATCTTCTCGAGGAGCGGGGAGAGCAGTTCGCGGAAGCCGGCGACGTTGGCCTTGATCCAGCCGGCCCGGTCGACGACGAGGACGGGCGTGTCGGGGGTTTCGGCGGGGTCGCGGTCCTCGGGGATCATGCGGGTGTAGCCGCGGACGTGTGCCTCGGCGGCTTTGGCGTGTTTGCGGAGCTCGGCGACGACGGCGCGGGCCTCGTCGCGGCTCACTTCGGGGCCCGGGCGTACCAGGCGGGTCGCCGTCGCGACGGCGAGATTCCAGTCGACCATCCCCGATGTGCCTGCACCACCGATGCTCGTCATGCGTCAACCGTACGTTCTCGACGCCCGTTCGGTGAGGGTTCGGGCGAGTATTCGCCGGGGTCAGGGGCGTGGCGTGGGTCGTTTCGCCGGGCCGGCGGCGAGGGCGGCGGAGAGCCGGTCGAGGGCGGCCTGGGCGGTGTCGGGCGAGCTGGTCCGGCCGGCGAGGAAGGCGAAGGCGAGGAGCCGGCCGTCGGCGGTGACGACGGTGCCGGCGAGGGTGTTGACGCCGGTCAGGGTGCCGGTCTTGGCGCGGACGAGGCCGGCGCCGGGTGCGGCGTCGGTGCTGTCGAAGCGGGTGGCGAGGGTGCCGCTGAAGCCGCCGACGGGCAGTCCGGTGAGGACGGGGCGCAGGGTGGGGCGGGCGGGGTCGGCCGCTCGGGTGAGGATGCCGGTGAGGAGGGCGGCGGAGACGCGGTCGCGCCGGTCGAGGCCGCTGCCGTCGGTGAAGCGGGCTCCGGCGAGGGGCAGGCCGAGGCGGGCGAGTTCGTCGTGGACGGCTTTGCCGGCGCCGGCGAAGCTGGCGGGCTGTTTGCGGGCGAGGGCGGTCTGCCGGGCGAGGGCTTCGGCGAGGTCGTTGTCGCTGTGGGTGAGGGTGCGTTCGACGAGGTCGGCGAGGGGCGCGGAGTCGGTACGGGCGAGGAGGGCGGTCTTGTCGCCCAGGGCGGCCTTGCCGTTCGTGGCGGTCTTGCCGTTCGCGGCGGTCTTGGGCGCCTTGCCGGGTGCGGGGGCGCCCTCGACGGTGATTCCGGCGTCGGCGAGGAGGCCGGCGAAGGTGCCGGCGGTGTCGGCGGCCGGGTCGGCGGCGCGCGGGGCGGGACCGCTGCGGCTGTCGTCGAGGCGGCCTTCGCGGGTCATGAGGGCGCTGACGGGCGCGAGGTTCTCGTTGGGTCCGATGGGGTGGAGCGCGGGGCCCTGGTAGAGGCTGGTGTCGTACGTGAGGCGGACGGGTGCGGTGGCGCCGCGGGCCTTGAGGGCGCGGGCGGTGGCGTCGGCGAGCGTCTTGAGGCGGGCCCGGTCGAGGGTGGGGTCGCCGCCGCCGACGAGGGTGACGGTGCGGCCGTCGGGACCGGCGAGGGTGGTGGTGGCGATGCGGTGGTCGGGGCCGAGGGCGGAGAGCGCGGCGGTGGCGGTGGCGATCTTGACGGTGGAGGCGGGTGTCATCGGGGTGGTGGCGCCTTCGCCGTAGAGCTGTCGGCCGGTGGTGGCGTCGACGACGGAGGCGGTGCGCAGCGGGCCGAGGCCGGGGTCGCCGAGCAGGGGGACGAGGACGGCGGCGAGGTCGTCACCCGCGCGGGTGGTCTGTGGGGTGCCGGGCGCGTCGGGTCCGGCGGGGACGCCGAGGGCGGGCAGGACGCCGGGAGCGCTGGGTGCGGGGGCCGGGCGGCGGGGCCCGGCGGCGGGGGCGGCGGCGTGATGTGCGCCACCTGTCGTTCCGGCGGCGACCGCGCGGGCCCGCTCGGCCTTACGCTGACCGTTGTCCCACGGGCCGGCCGCGGCCACCGCTCCGGCGGCCAGGGCCAGACCGAGTACGGCGGAGCCCGCCGCGAGCTGCCAGGTTCTCGGCTCCGGCATGTGATGACCAGCCCCTTTCGCGATCAGGACCCTGCGTGAGGGACACTTAACCACCGCGCGTCGTCGCGAGCATTGACATGTGTTGATTCAGGAGGAGATCCACCCGTGGAGTTCGACGTCACCATCGAGATCCCGAAGGGGTCGCGGAACAAGTACGAGGTCGACCACGAGACCGGTCGGATCCGCCTGGACCGCCGTCTCTTCACGTCGACGGCCTACCCGACGGACTACGGCTTCGTCGAGAACACGCTGGGCGAGGACGGCGACCCGCTGGACGCGCTGGTCATCCTGGACGAGCCGACGTTCCCGGGCTGCCTGATCAAGTGCCGCGCCATCGGCATGTTCCGCATGACGGACGAGGCCGGCGGCGACGACAAGCTGCTGTGCGTCCCGGCGACCGACCCGCGCATGGAGCACCTGCGCGACATCCACCACGTGGCCGAGTTCGACCGCCTGGAGATCCAGCACTTCTTCGAGGTCTACAAGGACCTGGAGCCGGGCAAGTCCGTCGAGGGCGCCGACTGGGTCGGCCGCGCCGAGGCCGAGGCCGAGATCGAGAAGTCGTACAAGCGCTTCAAGGAGTCGGGCGGCCACTGAGCCGGCTTGATCCCTGCTTGTGAGAGGGCGGCGCACCTGCTGAGGTGCGCCGCCCTTCGCGCGTCCATACTGGCCTTCAGCCGGGTCCGTATGGGGCCGGGACGTGCGGGTAGCAGGCCGGAATGAGGGCGAACAGAGTGGTGGCGATGCCGGACGGGCCCGAGGAGGCGCCGGAGGACCGGAAGCCGCCGTCGGACGAGGCGCGCAGCGCGTTCGCCCCGCCGCCCGGGGTGGAGCCGCCCGAGCCGCCGGAGGAGGAGCATCCGACCTCCGAGTTCGCGCTGCCGGAGGGCCTGGCGCCGGAGCCGCCGCCGGAGCAGGAAGGTTCCGCCTTCGCGCCTCCGTCGACCTACTCGGCGAAGACGTCTCCGCCCGCTTTCACTCCCGCGCACGGGATACCGCTGGTCAGGATGTCGCAGGACGCGCCGTGGCAGGACCGGATGCGGACGATGCTGCGGCTGCCGGTGGGTGAGCGGCCGGTGCCGGAGTCGGTCCGGAAGGCGGACGAGGGCGGGCCGCCGGTGCCGCGCGTGCTGGACCTGACCTTGCGTATCGGCGAGCTGCTGCTCGCGGGCGGTCAGGGCGCGGAGGACGTCGAGGCGGCGATGTTCGCGATCTGCCGGTCGTACGGTCTGGACCGCTGCGAGCCGACGGTGACGTTCACGCTGCTGTCGATCACGTACCAGCCGTCGCTGGTGGACGATCCGGTGACGGCGAACCGTACGGTACGGCGCCGGGGCACGGACTACACCCGGCTGGAGGCGGTCTACCAGCTGCTGGCGGACATCAACGACCCGGACCACGACGTGTCGGCGGAGGACGCCTACCGGCGGCTGGCGGAGATCCGGCGCAACCGGCACCCGTATCCGGGCTGGGTCCTGACGGGCGCGGCCGGGGTCCTCGCCGGGGCGGCGTCGGTGCTGCTCGGCGGCGGTCTGACGGTGTTCGTGGTGGCGGCGCTGGGCGCGATGCTGGGCGACCGGCTGGCGTGGCTGTGCGCGGGGCGCGGGCTGCCGGAGTTCTACCAGTTCCTGGTGGCGGCGATGCCGCCGGCGGCGGTGGGTGTGGCGCTGACGCTGCTGCACACGGATCTGCGGCCGTCGGCGGTGATCACGGGTGGCCTGTTCGCGCTGATCCCGGGGCGGGCGCTGGTGGCGGCGGTGCAGGACGGTCTGACCGGTTTCTACATCACGGCCTCGGCGCGGCTCCTGGAGGTCGGCTACTTCTTCGTGGCGATCGTGGTGGGCGTGCTGTCGGTGCTGTACCTGGCGGTGCAGTTCGGCGCCGAGCTCAATCCGGAGGGGGCGCTGAAGCCGGTCGAGCGGCCGGTGACGCAGATCGTGGCGTCGATGGTGCTGTGCGCGACCTTCGCGATCCTGTTGCAGCAGTCGCGGGCGACGGTGCTGTTCGCGACGCTGAACGGCGGTGTGGCGTGGGTGATCTACGCGTCGATCGCGGTGACGGCGGACGGTTCCGCGGTGATGGCGACGGCGGTGGCGGCGGGTCTGGTGGGTCTGTTCGGGCAGCTGATCGCCCGCTATCACCACACGTCGTCGCTGCCGTACGTGACGGCGGCGATCGGTCCGCTGCTGCCTGGTTCCGCGACGTACTTCGGGGTGCTCGCGATCGCCCAGAACAACCTGGACGACGGCTTCACCTCGCTGGCGAAGGCGGCGGCCCTGGCGCTGGCGATCGCGATCGGGGTGAACCTGGGTGGCGAGCTGGCCCGGCTGTTCATGCAGGCTCCGCGCGCGGCGGCGGCGCGCCGCGCGGCGAAGCGGACGAGGGGCTTCTGAGGCCCGGGCCCAAGGCCTGAGGGCCGGGCCCGAGGTCCGGGGGCCGGGCCGGGCCCAAGGCCCGAGGGCCGGGCCGGGGCGCCTCAGGCCCGGCCGGGGGCCGGGTCAGCGCTTGGCGTGGCGGCCGCGCTCGGCCGGCGGGTTCGGGGTGCCGGGGCCGTCGTGGTGGCCGCCGTCGCCGCCGCCGTTGCCGTTGCCGGGGTTCTTCTTGGACTGGGAGCGGGCCCGCAGCAGCTCGACGGCGACCGGGATCACCGAGATCAGCACGATGGCGACCAGGATCAGCTCGATGTGCTTGTGGACGAACTCGACCTTGCCGAGCGCGGAGCCCAGCAGCGTCACGCCCGCGCCCCACAGCAGGCCGCCGATGACGTTGAACGTGATGAAGGAGCGGTAGTTCATCCGGCTGACGCCGGCGATGATCGGCGTGAACGTGCGGACGATCGGCACGAAACGGGCCAGGATCAGCGACTTCGGGCCGTGCTTCTCGAAGAACTCGTGCGCCTTCTCGACGTTCTCCTGCTTGAAGAGCTTGGAGTCGGGGCGCTTGAAGAGGGCCGGGCCGACCTTGCGGCCGAAGAGATAGCCCACCTGGTCGCCGATGACCGCGGCGGCGACCACCAGCGTGCACACCATCCACAGCGGATAGTCCAGCTTGCCGGTGGTGACGAGCAGGCCGGTGGTGAAGAGCAGCGAGTCACCGGGCAGGAAGAAGCCGATGAGCAGTCCGGACTCGGCGAAGACGATGACGAGGACACCGATCAGACCAAAGGTCTGGATCAGATAGTCCGGGTCCAGCCAGCTCGGTCCGAGGGCAAGCGTGTTCACGGGTTCCGGGCTCCTGCGGTCGGTGGGGGCGGGGGATGTCGTACGGGACTGGCGCCCCAAGCTATCAACGCGAGGTGAACCCGCCGGGTTCCACCCGGCTCCGACCGGCCTCCGACCGGCCTCCGACCGGGCTCCGACCGGGCTCCGATCGGGCTTTGTCGGGATGCGGCCGGTCCCGCCGGGCCCCAGGCTGTGGGCCAGGAGGTGGATGCGCATGGGCATCGACGACTACGGCGGCGGCCAGACGTCCCCGTCGGACGTGCTGGTGGTCACGACCAACGACGTACCCGGCTACCAGGTGCAGCAGGTGATCGGCGAGGTCTTCGGGCTGACCGTGCGGTCCCGGCACCTGGGCAGCCAGATCGGCGCGGGCCTGAAGTCGATGGTCGGCGGAGAGCTGAAGGGCCTGACGAAGACCCTGGTGGAGACCCGTAACCAGGCGATGGACCGGCTGGTGGAGCAGGCGAAGGCGCGCGGCGCGAACGCGGTGCTGATGTTCCGCTTCGACGTCACGGCGGCCGCCGACGTGGGCACCGAGGTGTGCGCCTACGGCACGGCCGTGGTCATCGCGCCGCGCCCCTGACCCGCTCCTAGCGGTCCCGCACGCCCAGGCGCCGCGCGTTCGCGTGGATCGCGGCGCGCAGGTGCTCGGCGAGGCCCTCGTGGATCGACTCGTAGAAGGCCCGGTAGTTCTCGTCGGAGACGTACATCTCGGCGAGGCCCTGGTGGATCTTCGGGTGGCAGTCGAAGAACCACTTGGTGACGTGGGCGCGGTGGGCCTCGGCCAGCTCGGTCGCGGCCGCCGAGGCCGGGGCCTCGCCGGCGTCCATGAGGGCTCCGTAGGCGGCGCCCCAGGCGTCGATCTCCTCCTTCATGCGCTGCCAGTCGTCCTTGGTGTACGTCGCGACACGGGCCTGGGTCTCCTCGTACGTGTGGGTGCCGCCCCAGCGTCGGGCGGACTCCTCCGCGTACCGCTCGGGGTCCTTGTGGCCGAAGACCTCGAACTTCTCCTCGGGCGTGAGGTTGATGCCCATTCTTCTCGCCTCCATGGCGTGCTCGACGGCCGCCGCCATCCTTCGCAGTTCCCCGATGCGCGCGGTGAGCAGCCGGTGCTGCCGCCGCAGGTGCTCCTGCGGGTCGGCGCGCGGGTCGTCGAGGAGGACGGCGACCTCTTCGAGGGGAAAGCCGAGCTCCCGGTAGAACAGGATCTGCTGGAGCCGGTCGAGGTCCGCGTCGTCGTAGCGGCGGTGACCCGCCGCGCTGCGGCCGCCCGGCGAGAGCAGTCCGATCGCGTCGTAGTGGTGCAGGGTGCGCACCGTGACCCCGGCGAAGCCGGCGACCTGTCCCACGGACCAGCCCATCGGCCTCCCCCTTCCTCGTTGGTTCACCCGTCAGCCTGGGTCCTGACGCGACGTGAGGTGCAAGCCCTAATTTCGTCATGTTCTGCGGCATTTGCTCACTTATGGTGGAGCGGTGGCCACCGAGACACCCGCCTCCGAGGCGCCCGTGAGGGTCCTGCTGCCCCAGATCCTGCCCGCGCTCGTGGTGGGCGTGGGATCGGGGCTGCTGTTCCTGGGGATCAGCGCCGTCGCGGACCGGCTCAAGGACGTCCTGTGGGACACCCTTCCGGACGCGCTCGGCATCGGGCACTACTCCTCGCTGTGGATGATCGTGATGCTGACGGCGAGCGGCATCGCCGTCGGCCTGGTCGTCTGGAAGGTCCCCGGGCACGCCGGCCCGGACCCGGCCTCGGTGGGGCTCGGCGGACCGCCGATCGCACCCGTGGTGGTGCCCGGTCTGCTGCTGGCCAGCATCCTCACGCTCGCCGGCGGCGTCAGCCTCGGCCCGGAGAGCCCGACGATCGAGGCCGCCATCGCCCTGACCTACTGGGCGGGGCGCAAACTGCTGCCGGCCGTGCCGGGCCTGTTCTGGGTCCAGCTGGCCGCCGCCGCCACCCTGGGCGCCCTGTTCGGTACGCCGGTGGCGGCCGCCCTCGTCATCTCCGAGGCCCTGGTCGGCAAGCCCGGGCCCGGCTCGCTGTGGGACCGGCTGTTCGCCCCGCTGCTGGCCGCCGGGGCGGGCGCCCTCACCACCCAGCTGATCGCCCGCCCCACCTTCGCCATGGGACTGCCGGGGCTGGACGACACCGGATACGAGGACCTGCTCGCCGCGCTCGTCGTCGCGCCGCTCGCCGCCGCCTTCGGGCTCCTCGCCTGCTACGCCTTCCCGCTCGTCCACCGCGCCTTCGGGCGGCTGAGGCACCCGATGCTGGCACTGCCGCTCGGCGGTCTGGTCCTGGGGCTGCTCGGCGCGCTCGGCGGGTCCCTGACCCTGTTCAAGGGGCTGGACGAGACGAAGGAACTGGTCGCGTCGATCGGCACCCTCGGCTCGGGCGAGCTCGCCAGGCTCGCCGTGGTGAAGCTGGTGGCCCTGGTGGTCGCCGCCTCCTGCGGCTTCCGCGGCGGCCGGGTCTTCCCCGCCGTCTTCGTCGGCACCGCGTTCGGTCTGACGGCCCAGGCGCTCGTCCCCGAGATGAACCCCACGGTCGCCGTCTCCTGCGCCGTCCTCGGCATCGTGCTCGCCACCACCCGGCAGGGCTGGATCAGCCTGTTCATCGCCGCCGTGATCGCCTCCTCACCCTCGATGCTCGTCCTGCTGTGTCTCGCCTCCCTGCCCGCCTGGCTGGTCGTCACCGGCCGCCCCCAGCTCGAACTCGACGAACACGGCCACGCCCTGCGCTGAGCCGCATCCACCGTCCCGCACCGAAGGAGCCCACCGTGGCGCTGCACCAGGGTCCCGACCGGCCGAAGGCCGAACCCTCCCGCCGCCTCGCCCTCAACCCGTTCTACGGCGAGGCCAACCCGGTCGGCGGCATGACCGAGGCCCCGCCGCACCACCGGCTGCCGGACCGGCCGCTGCCGCCGATGAGCGCCTATCAGCTCGTGCACGACGAGCTGATGCTCGACGGAAACTCCCGCCTCAACCTGGCGACCTTCGTCACCACCTGGATGGAGCCGCAGGCCGGAGTCCTGATGGCCGAGTGCCGCGACAAGAACATGATCGACAAGGACGAGTACCCGCGCACCGCCGAGCTGGAGCGCCGCTGCGTCGCCATGCTCGCCGACCTGTGGAACGCGCCCGACCCCGCCGCCGTCGTCGGCTGCTCCACCACCGGTTCGAGCGAGGCCTGCATGCTCGCCGGCATGGCCCTCAAGCGCCGCTGGGCCGCGCGCAACGCCGACCGCTACCCGGGCGCCCGCCCCAACCTGGTGATGGGCGTCAACGTCCAGGTCTGCTGGGAGAAGTTCTGCAACTTCTGGGAGGTCGAGCCGCGGCTCGTGCCCATGGACGGCGACCGCTTCCACCTCGACGCGGCCTCCGCCGCGGCGCTGTGCGACGAGAACACCATCGGTGTCGTCGCCGTGCTCGGCTCGACCTTCGACGGCTCCTACGAGCCGGTCGCCGACATCTGCGCCGCCCTCGACGACCTGCAGGCCCGCACCGGTCTCGACATCCCCGTCCACGTCGACGGCGCCTCCGGCGCCATGATCGCCCCCTTCCTCGACGAGGACCTCGTCTGGGACTTCCGGCTCCCCCGCGTCTCCTCCATCAACACCTCCGGCCACAAGTACGGACTGGTCTATCCGGGCGTCGGCTGGGCGCTGTGGCGCTCGCCCGCCGAACTCCCCGAGGAACTCGTCTTCCGGGTCAACTACCTGGGCGGCGACATGCCGACCTTCGCCCTCAACTTCTCCCGGCCCGGCGCCCAGGTCGTCGCGCAGTACTACACGTTCCTCCGGCTGGGCCGGGAGGGCTACCGGGCCGTCCAGCAGGCCACCCGGGACGTGGCCCGGGGCCTCGCCGAACGCATCGACGCCATGGGCGACTTCCAGCTCCTCACCCGCGGCTCCCAGCTGCCCGTGTTCGCCTTCACCACCGCTCCCGACGTCACCTCCTTCGACGTCTTCGACGTCTCACGGCGGCTTCGCGAACAGGGCTGGCTCGTCCCCGCCTACACCTTCCCCGCGAACCGGGAGGACCTGTCGGTGCTGCGGGTCGTCTGCCGCAACGGCTTCTCCGCCGACCTGGCGGACCTCTTCGTCGAGGACCTGAGCCGCCTCCTTCCCGAACTGCGGCGCCAGTCACGCCCCTTCACCCACGACAAGGACGCCGCGACCGCCTTTCACCACTGACCGCCCGGCCGCGGCTACCCGCCGGCGCCGCCGTCCTCGCAGGCCAGCGAGAACTCCGACCAGCGCAGCCCGTCCCGGCTCGTCGCGTACCGGCAGCGGTCGCTCTCGCGCAGCAGCCCGACGCCGGTGCGCCGTATCCAGGACGTGCCCTCGCCGGCGGGCCGGAAGGTGCGGCCGCCGTCCGTGCTCACGTACGCCGACAGCTCGCCGTGCACCGTCACCCGGCCGCCCGGCCCCGGCACCGGCAGGCCCAGGAGCGTGCGCGGCTCCCCGGCCCGGCCCGTGGTCCGCATCCGGGTCCAGGTCCGGCCGCCGTCGAGCGAACGGTGCAGCGCCCGCACCGGGTTCTTCACCGGCTCGCCCGGCAGCTCGCCCAGCTCCGCCGCGTACACCGCGTCCGGCCCGACCGCCACCGACACACCCCGCCCCGGAGCGCCCCGGCCGGGCGCGCCGGCACCGTCGCCCGGCAGCCGGCTCACCGTCCAACTGCGGCCCGCGTCACGGGAGAAGGCGACCGCGACCCGGCCCGACGGGTCGGTGCCCGACACCCACCAGGAGCCGTCGGGCTCCGCCCCGGCCGCCGGCAGCGGCCGGTCCCCGAGCGCCGGCACCCGGGCCAGGGCCCGGCGCCGCCCGTCCTGCGGCGAGATCACCACCAGCCGCGCGCGGACGCACTCGTCCGGCGTGCCTCCGGCCGGCGCCACGCACTCCGTGGCGAGGGCCGCGCCCTCGGGTATCAGCGGGGCCGTGCCGACCGAGCGCCGCTCGACCGCGCGCCAGCTCCGGCCGCCGTCGCCGGTGAACCAGGTCCGCTCCGGCTCCTCCCCGCCGCCGTCCTCGATCACTGCGCGCCCCGGCCCCAGCACCGTGAGCCCCGCGGTGACACCTCGCGACGGCGGTATCTCGGGCAGCGGCGTGGCGCGCAGCGCCCATGCCCGCGCGCCCGGGTCCAGGGCGGCGACCTGCTGCCGGCAGAAGCCGTCCGCCGGCCGGGCCTCGTCCGTCACGCACCCGACGAGCAGCGCGAACCCGCTGCCGTCGGCGGCGAAGCCCACGCTGTGCGCCCAGCCGGGAAGCCCCGGCGCGGACGCTATCCGCGCCGGAGCGCCGAAGGCGCCGCCGGGCGACGGAGCCGCCGGCCGCGCGGGCGAGGACGCCCCCGGCCTCGACTCCGCCCCCGGCCCCGGCCCCGGGCGCTCGGACGGCGCCGTGCACGCCGCCGTCGCCGACATCACCATCAGAAGCAGAGCGGCCCAGGCCGCCGTGAAGGAACCGCGCATCGAACTCCCCCTGCTCTCCTCCGCGTTCTTCGTCTGCCTCTGTTACACCGCTCACCGCCTCCGGGTTCCCACCCGCGCCGCACCGATTTCCGCGATCACCTCCCGAGCCGCCCGAACCTCCGCACCGCCAGCGGGAAGAACACCGCGAACAGCGCCACCGGCCACAGGACCGCCGCGCCCACCCAGCCCGGCTCGCCGCCGGGCGAGCCGAACAGATCGCGCACCGCCGTCGCCGTCGCCGACATCGGGTTCCACTCCACGACCGCGCCCAGCCAGCCCGGCATGGCCTCGGGCGTGGCGAAGGCGTTGGAGAGGAAACCGGCCGGCCAGACCAGGATCTGCACCGCCTGCACCAGCTCCGGCCGCCCCGCGACCAGCGCCAGGAAGATCCCGATCCACAGCATCGCGAAGCGCAGCAGGAGCAGCAGCCCCAGCGCGCCCACGAACGCGCCGGCGCCGCCGTGCGCCCGCCACCCGATCGCGTATCCGACGCCGACCATCACCAGCAGCCCGACCGTCGACTGGAGCATGTCCGCCGCCGCCCGCCCGACCAGCACCGCGCCGTCGGTCATCGGCATGGCGCGGAAGCGGTCGATCACGCCCTTGTTCAGGTCCTGCGTGACCGCCGTCATCGTGCCCTCGAGCCCGAAGACCATGGTCAGCGTGAGCATCCCGGGCACGAGGAAGTCGACGTAGTCGCCCTCGATGCCGCGCCCTCCGCCGACCAGGTAGCCGAACATCAGCAGCATCATGACCGGGAAGACGAGCCCGACGACGACCTGCCCGGGCCGCCGCCCCCAGTGCGCCAGCTCCCGCCGGGTCATGGTCCAGCAGTCGCTCACCGCGTACGCCGCGCTCATGCGGCCACCTTCCCGACCCGCGTACGCCGCGCTCATGCGGCCACCTCCTCCTCGGCCCGTGTGCCGTTCGTCAGTCGCAGGAACACCTCGTCGAGCGTGGGCCGGCGCAGGGCCACGTCCTCCGCCTCGATGCCGGCCGCCTCCAGGGCCCGTACGGTCTGCGCCAGCGACGCCATCCGGTCCCGTACGGGCACGCTGATCCGCCGCCGGTCCCGGTCGACGTCCATCTCGGCGCCGTCCTGCGGCTCGCACGGCAGCAGCCGCACCGCCTCGTCGAGCCGGGCCCCGTCCCGTACGACGACGTCGATACGGTCCCGGCCGGCCAGGGCCTTCAGTTCGTCCGGCGTGCCGTCGGCGACCACCCGGCCGCGGTCGACGACCGAGATCCGGTCGGCCAGCTGGTCGGCCTCCTCCAGGTACTGGGTGGTCAGGAGCACGGTCGTGCCGCCGCCGACCAGGGACCGCACGGACTCCCACACCTCGCCGCGCCCGCGCGGGTCGAGCCCGGTGGTCGGCTCGTCGAGGAACAGCACCTCCGGGTCGGTGATCAGCGAGGCGGCCAAGTCGAGCCGCCGCCGCATGCCGCCGCTGTAGTGCCGTACGGACGTGCGGCCGGTGCCCGCGAGCCCGAACCGCTCCAGGAGCTCGTCCGCGCGCCGCCCCGCGCCCCGCGCGCCCAGGTGGTGGAGGCGCCCGAACATCTCCAGGTTCTGCCGCCCGGACAGCTCCTCGTCGAGCGCCGCGTGCTGGCCGAGCAGTCCGATCCGGCGCCGCACCTCGGCGGCCTGGCGCCGTACGTCGTGACCGGCCACCCGCACCACGCCCTCGTCGTGCCGGAGCAGCGTGGCCAGGACCCGGACGCTCGTGGTCTTGCCGGCGCCGTTGGGGCCGAGCAGGCCGTGCACCGTGCCGCGGCGGACGGCCAGGTCGAGGCCGTCGAGCGCGGGCTTGTCGCCGTAGCGCTTGCGCGCGCCTTCCATGAGGATCGCTTCGTCCCTTGACATTCGTTTCCTCCCGTAAACCACTTAGTCAAATTTGACCAGTCGCTCGGCGGAGAGGCTATGCCCACCACGACAGCTAGTCAAACTTGATTACGAGACGAGGACAGCGGGCGCCGACGGCCTGGGAGTCGGCCCAGGAGTCGGCCCAGGAGTCGGCCCAGGAGTCGGTCCAGGAGTCGGTCTAGGAGTCGAAGGAGTCGTCCTCGCGCCCCGTCGCGTACGGATTCTCCTGGCCCTCCGCCAGCACTCCCACGAAGGGCTCGCCCTCGCCCGCGAACACGTACGCCCCGCCCTCGATCCGCTCGATCAGGCCCAGCGTCCACTCCCGGCCCGCGTCCGCCGTGGACACCCAGAAGTGCATGATCTCGCCGATGTGGCCGAGCGGCTCCGGACCGCCCTCGGGCGTGTAGTACCCGGTCACCGCGGCCCGCCACTCGTCCAGGCCCCGCACCCGGGCCCGCAGCAGCTCCACCGCCTCCGCGCGCGGCAGGTCCACCACGAAGCCGAGCGCCGCCGACAGGACGTCCGTCGCCTGGTCGTACGTGGACAGGGCCTCGCGCAGCAGCCGGAGGTACTCCTCCCGCCCGGCGTCCGTGATCTCGTACTCGACCCGCGGCGGGCCGCCCGCCGTGCTCGGCGCGCTCTCGTCGGCGGTGAGCAGTCCCTGCTTCGCCATCTGCTTGAGCGCGTGGTAGATCGAGCCCGGCTTGGCGTTGGACCACTCGTGCGCGCCCCAGTACTCCAGGTCGTTGCGCACCTGGTAGCCATGGGCGCGGCCGTGCATCTTGACCGCGCCCAGGACGAGAAGGCGGATCGCCGACATCCCACGGACCTCCCTAGTCAATTTTGACAAGGGTAGATGCGCTATGCCCTGCTCTCCAGCTCGATCAGCTCGAAGGAGCCCTTGCCGTCCAGGGACTCCCGGACGATGTCCGCGTGCCCGGCGTGCCGGCCCATCTCCTGGACCAGGTGCAGCAGCATCCAGCGCACCGAGACCCGCCCGTCCTTGGGGAACCAGGGCGCCGGCGGCAGCGGGAAGGTGTCGTCCAGGCTGGGCACGCTCCGGACGAAGTCCTCCGTCTCCTTGGCCACGCCCCGCCAGAAGGCCACGGTCTCCTCGACCGTCTCGCCTTCGAGGAGCCGGAAGGCGTCGCCCCAGGTCTCCTGGCTGCGCTGCCGCTCGTTCGGCCGCTGCTGCGCGAGCCGCAGCCAGTTGAGCTCGACCTCGGCGACGTGCTTGATCAGGCCGGAGAGGCTCAGCTCGCTGGCGCTGGGGCGGCTCGCCGCCTGCTCCTCGGTGAGCCCGAAGGCCGCCCGGACGATCGCGGCGCGCTGCGCCTCGATGAAGTTGAGGAACGCGCCGCGCTCGTCGCCGGGGTTCTCCGGGGGAACAAGAGCAACCATGACTGCCGCCTTCCGTCGTACGTGGGTGTTCTCTTTCCGACACCGACCACGCTACGGACCCTTGCGGACAACTACGGTCCTCAACGCAGAAAAGGCGGTGAGGAAAGGCGGTGGCCTAGAAGGGGAACCTGCTGCGGCCGTGCTGGATGGAGATCCACTTGCGGGTGGTGAAGACCTCGATCATGGCGTCGCCGTTCAGCCGGCCGACGCCCGAGTGCTTCTCGCCGCCGAACGGCACGATCGGCTCGTCGTGCACGGTGCCGTCGTTGATGTGGATCATGCCGGTGTGGATGCGCTTGGCGATCCGTACGCCCCGCTCGACGTCGCCCGTGTGCACGGCGCCGCTCAGCCCGTACGGGGTGTCGTTGGCAATCCGTACGGCCTCGTCCTCGCCGTCGAAGGGCACGATCAGGGCCACCGGGCCGAAGATCTCCTGGCCGAGGACGGGCGCGTCGGCGGTGATGCCGGTGAGGACGGACGGCGACACCAGGCTGCCGTCGACCGAGCCGTGCAGGAGGGCGGTCGCGCCGTCCGCGACCGTCTGGTCGACGAGCGCCGAGACGGCCTCGGCCTGCTGGGAGTTGATCAGCGGACCGATGTGGGTCGCCGGGTCGGCCGGGTCGCCGACCCGCAGGCCCTTCACCTTCGCGACGAACTTCTCGGTGAACTCCGCCTCCAGGGTGCGGTCCACCAGGATCCGGTTGGCGGCCATGCAGACCTGCCCCTGGTGCACGAACCGGCTGAAGACGGCCGCGTCGACCGCGTAGTCGACGTCGGCGTCGTCGAGGACGATCAGGGCGCTGTTGCCGCCGAGTTCGAGCACGGCGTGCTTGAAGTGCTGGGCGCAGACGGTGGCGACGTGACGGCCGGTGCGGTCGGAGCCGGTGAAGGAGATGACCTTCGGGACCGGGTGGGTGAGCAGGGCGTCGCCGATCTCGGCGATGTCCGTGACGACGACGTTGAGCAGGCCGGCCGGGAGGCCGGCGTCCTCCAGCACCTTGGCGACGAGGGTGCCGCCGCAGATCGGCGTGTTCTGGTGGGGCTTGAGCACGACGGCGTTGCCGAGGGCGAGGGCCGGGGCCACCGACTTGAGGGAGAGGAGGAAGGGGAAGTTGAAGGGCGAGATGACGCCGACGACGCCGACCGGGAGGCGATAGACGCGGTTCTCCTTGCCGTCCACCGGCGAGGGCAGGATGCTGCCCTCGGGGCGCAGCGCCAGATGGACCGCCTCGCGCAGGAACTCCTTCGCCAGGTGCAGCTCGAAGGCGGCCTTCAGGCGGGTACCGCCGAGCTCGGCGACGATCGCCTCCGCGATCTCCTCCTCGCGCTCCTCGATGATCCGCAGCGCCCGCTCGAAGACGAGCCGGCGGGCGTACGGGTTGGTCTCGGCCCAGGCCGCCTGGGCGCGCTCGGCGGCCCGGTAGGCGCGGTCGACCTCGGCGACGGTGGCGATCGTGATGGCCGCCAGCTTCTCCCCGGTGTACGGGTTGAAGTCGATGATGTCCCAGGAGCCGCTGCCGGGCTTCCACTCGCCGTCGATGTACTGGTGGGCCAGTTCGGTGAAGTAGGACGAGGCAGCCATGGAACGAGACCCCTTACCCGCGGTGGCGGACGTCGGCACGGGACAGCTGACGCGTCCCAGCTGCCTCACTGATGTCCCGTCATCGTACTTATGTCTTACGAGAGTTGCAGGAGTCCTCGAAGGAGATCCCGGCTTTCCGCCGGGTCCGGGCTGTCCGCCTGCAGACGCTCCATCACGCGCCCGTACTGGCCGACCTCCTCGCGCTTGTCGAGGTACAGCGCGCTGGTCAGCTGCTCCAGGTAGACGACGTCGGACAGGTCGGACTCGGGGAAGCTCAGCATGGTGAAGGCGCCGCTCTCGCCCGCGTGCCCGCCGAAGCTGAAGGGCATGACCTGGAGCGTCACGTTGGGGTGCTCCGAGATCTCGATGAGGTGCCGCAACTGACCCCGCATGACGGCGCGGTCACCGTACGGGCGGCGCAGCGCCGCCTCGTCGAGGACGGCGTGGACGTGCGGGGCGTTCTCCGAGACGAGGACCTTCTGCCGCTCCAGACGCAGCGCGACCCGGCGCTCGATCTCGGCGCGCGGGGCGCCGGGCATGCCCCGGGTCACGACGGCCTGGGCGTAGGCCTCGGTCTGCAACAGGCCGTGCACGAACTGCACTTCGTAGAAGCGGATGAGGGAGGCGGCACCCTCGAGGCCGATGTACGTCTGGAACCAGCCCGGGAGCACGTCGCCGAAGCTGTGCCACCAGCCGGCCACGTTGGCCTCGCGGACGAGGCTGAGGAGCGCGCCGCGCTCGTTCTCCTCGCTGACTCCGTAGAGCGTGAGCAGATCCTCGACGTCCCTGGCCTTGAAGCTCACCCGTCCCAACTCCATACGGCTGATCTTGGATTCGGACGCCCGGATCGAGTAACCGGCGGCTTCCCGGGTGATGCCACGCGATTCGCGCAGTCGCCTCAACTGGGAGCCCAGCAGGATGCGGCGCACCACGCTCCCGCTTGCCCCGCTCGATTCGCCTGCCGTCACGGCTCCAGCCTCCCCTTCACGGTGCTGCTCCCACTCCCGAGCCCCCGTCGAGCCCCGGATTCTGCCACTAAACGCTTCAGCGCGTACACATTCGATTACGGATAGAGGGCGGGTTCCGGGCAGCTTCGGCAAGACGTGTGAACGACTTATCCACCGAATCGGCACGTGGCAGGACAGGTCCGGCGCGTGCACGTGCATCTGCCCTTGCATCCCTTCGGCGCATTCGGAACCATGGTGCTCGCGCCGCCCGCGTACTCGCGTGCTGCCGCACCGTTGTCGCACCGCCTTTGTCGCACCACCGCCGCGATTCCCGGGAGTGCCTCGCATGGGACCGAATGGATCGACCATGCTCGAGCCGTTACGGCAGGGGCTTCCGCCGATCGACCCGGCGACCGTCTCCAACTCGGCCTCCTGCGCACTGCCGCCCCGCTACGAAGCGGTGCGCGGCGCCCGGAAGTTCACGAGCCAGACGCTCGACAACTGGAATTTGGCCGACCGTTTCGACGACGTCGCCCTCGTCGTGTCCGAGCTCGTCACCAACGCGTTGCGGCACGCGCTGCCGAAGGAGTCGGCCGGAACGGACGCGGGCTTCGAGGAAGGCCTGAACCCGCCCGTCCGGCTGCACCTGATGCGCTGGGCCTCACGCCTGGTGTGCGCCGTGCGCGACCCCAGCAAGGAGAGCCCGGAGGCCCGCGAGGGCGCCGAGGACTTCGCCGCCGAGTCGGGCCGGGGCCTGTTCCTGGTGGAGTCGTTCAGCGACAGCTGGGGCTGGCACCCGCTCGCGGGGACGCTGCAGGGCAAGGTGGTGTGGGCGCTGTTCCGGCTGGGACCGGAGTAGGAGTGATGACGGGAAGGGGCCCCGGTGCGGTCGTCACCGGGGCCCCTTCGCGTACCGCCACGCCGCCACGGGCGTCACACCAGGTGGTCGAACTCGCCGGCCTTGGCGCCCGCGATCATGGCCTCGATCTCGGCGGGCGTGTAGACGAGCGCGGGGCCCTCGGGATGGCGCGAGTTGCGCACGGCGACGTTCCCGCCGGGCAGCTTCGCGAACTCCACGCACGCGCCCTGGGAGTTGCTGAGCCTGCTCTTCTGCCACACGACACCACGAAGCTCCGTGGCCGCCATGCCGTTGTACGCGTGGTCCGCGTGATGCACTGGTAGCTCCCCGAGATCTTGGTGCACGTGTCAACTTCCTCGGATCATAGCTGTGTTCATATGCCGATGCATGAGCAGATGCACGTGCACGAGGGGTGGCGTAGCGACTACACGACTCAGCGTGCTACCGGTCGGTAAGCCCGTGTCGGCCCGGGAGCTGAGACGCGCCGCGGGCCGATCCGGTTCACCTTCCGGCGAGTTGGGAGAGACGCGTGCCCGAGCGGTCGTAGAGGGCCACGCTCGGCGTCGGGTCCGGGCCTTCGACCCGGTCGCCCGGCGACGCCGGCGTGTAGACGTACCAGACGCCCCAGCCCGGCCGCCCCGGCAGCTCCAGGAGCGCGGCGGGGACGGTCCGGCCGTCCGCGTACCTCAGCTCGACCCGGCCCGCGGCGCGCGTGCCGTAGTAGAGGCCGGAATGGAAGGTGCCCTTCTGGTCGCCCTCCGACTGGTACGTGACGCCCGGCTCGGACGTCTCCACGTTGCCGTCCGTGACGCTGCGGGAGTTCTCGTAGCCGTCCGGCCCCGCCCAGTGCTTGCCCTCGCCCGTCAGCCACACCTTCCAGCCCCGGCCCACGTCCAGCCGCTGCCCCGGCTGCACCACGCGCACGGCCGTCACCGGAGGCGCGACGGGCGGTGCGGGCCGGCTCGGTGCGGCCACGGCGGTACGGGACAGGGCCGGCGGCGCCGCCGGCCCGGCCGCACCTCGCGAGCCGGGCAGCGACAGGGCCACGACCGTGGCCGCGCCCGAGACCGAGAGCACCGCGAGGGTCGCGAACGTGACGGCCCGGCGGCGCCGGTGGGCCCGGCCCCGACGGCGGACGGCCGCGAGCGGCACCGGCCCCGGCGTGACGTCGTGTGCGGCGCGCGCGAGCGCGGCGCGGAGCCGGCGCTCCACATCGGGATCGTGGTCGGACTCGGGGGCGGGGCCGTGCTCGGAGGCAGGGCCGTGCTCGCGGGCGCGGGCGGGATCGTCGTTTGGGCCGTGCTCGGAGGCGGGGGCGGGGCCGCGGTCGGGACCGCGGGCGGAGTCGTACGCGGGACCGCGGTCGGAGTCGTACGCGGGAGTCATCGGCGGGCTCCGGTGGGGATGTGGGGGCCGCTGGGGGCTGCGGATGCGCTGGAGGCGGGAAGGTCCGCGAGGGCGAGACCGGGATGGCCGCGCAGGGCCGCGAGGCCGCGCCGGGCATGCGTCTTCACCGTGCCGATCGAGCAGTTGAGCACCGTCGCGATCTCCTGCTCGCTCAGGTCCTCCCAGTACCGCAGCACCATCACCGCCCGCTGCCGCGCCGGCAGGTCTCCGAGCGCCGCCACGAGCGCGGTGCGCCGTTCGACCGCCTCGGCGTGACCGGCGTACGCGTGCCGCACCGACTCCGGAAGCACCGGCGTCAGCAGGTGGACCACGCGCTTGCGGCGCAGCCGGCTGAGGTTGTTGTTGACCAGGGCGCGCCGCACGTACAAGTCGATCTCGCCGCGCGGGACGCGGCGCCAGCGGCCGTACACCTTGGCGAGGGTCGTCTGCACCAGGTCCTCGGCCTCGTGGAAGTCGCCGGTCAGAAGTTGCGCCGTGCGGACGAGGCGCGGCCAGGCGGCGACCGCGAAGGCGGCGAAGCCGTCGTCCTCGTCGGCGGGCGCGAGGACGGGCGCCTGGGCGGGCGGCTGGACCGGTGGGAGGGCGGGTGCCGGTGTGGCGGGCTCGGCGGGCTTGGCGGGCTTGGCGGGCTCGTACGACTCGTACGACACGGTGACGGTCCTCGTACTCGCTGAGGGAAGGGGGCAGGGCCCGCCCCGTGCCGGGCCCTGCCAGGAGACACGCACGCTCGGGATCAGCCGTTCCGGCCGTCCCGGCCGTCCCAGCCCGGGAGTTCGGCGAGCAGCCGGCCCTGCCGGTCGTAGAGCGCGACGGCGGCTCCGCCCTTGCCCTCCGCTGCGGCGTGCGCGTACCAGACGCCCCAGCCGGGACGGCCGGGGAGTTCGAGCAGAACGGCCGTGGTCGTCGTGCCGTCCTGACCGGTCAGGACGACCTTCCCGGCCTTCCGGGTGCCGTAGTAGAGGCCGGAGTGGAAGACGCCGTTCTGGTCACCCTCCGACTGGTGGCTGACGCCGGGCTCGGAGGGGTCGATGTTGCCGTCGACGACGCTGCGGAAGTTCTCGAAGCCGTCGGGCCCGGCCCAGTGCTTGCCCTCGCGCGTCAGCCACACCGTCCAGCCGCGGCCTGCGTCGACGCGCTCGCCGGACCGGACGACGCGGACAGGCGACTTGGTGACGGCGGTGGTGGAGGTGGAGGCGGTGGGGGTGGAGGCGGTGGTGGCCGCCGGTTTCCCGGGCGCGGGCGCGAACGCGGGGGTGGCCATGGCCGTGGGCGCGGCGGTCGCGGCCACGGCCGCGAAAGCCACGGCGGCGGCCACGGCGACGGCCGGCAGGTATCTCTTCATTCGTCGGCTCCTGACGATGACGGACGGTCGAGCGGTGAGCGGTCCTCATCTCTTCCAACTCCCGCCGGCCCGCCGACGGATGACACGGCCGGCCGGGATTCTCAGCGCTCCAGCGCCGCCGACAGCTCGTCGAGCGCCTCCAGGAGCAGCACCGCTCCCTTGTGGAGCAGGAAGTGGTCCGGCGCGCCCTCGCCGCGGTCCCAGGCCTCGACCGTCTCCCGCAGCTCGCCCCAGCCCGGCACCTGGCGTTCCCGCAGCGCCTTCGCGCCCCGCTCCGTCGCCCGCCGCAGGGCCTCCGCGAGGGCCGCGGCGGCCGGTACGGGCGGGGCGCCGCGCTCCGGAAGATGGGCCTCCAGGAGCATCGCGACCCGCCCGAACTGGGCCATCGCGTGCTCCGCGTCGCCCGCCGCCGTGTGCGAGAGGCCGCGGTGCCGCACCGGTTCGTGGGTCGCCCGGGCCACGCCCTCCTGCCAGGCGATCCGGGCCGTACGGGTGTCCAGCAGGGCCTCGCGGACGTCGGGGCTGGCGGGGCCGCCGGCCGGTTCGGCGTAGTGGGCGACGACGCGGGCCGCGTACCGCCCGTTCGCCGTCAGCCAGTCCGCCAGGCGGCCTCGCAGCCGAGGTGTCTCCCAGGCCGGATAGACGGCGTACGACGCCATCGCGAGCACTCCGCCGAGCAGGGTGAGGAGCACCCGCTCGCGGACCGTCTGGGTGAGGCCCTCGCCGACCATGCCCAGGAGGAAGACGACGTACGCGGCGACGAAGGCCTGGCTCACCGCGTAACCCGTCCGCATGAACAGGTACATGCCGAAGGCGCACACCACCGCGAGCGTCGCCGACAGATACGTGCCCGGGTGGGCGGCCTGCACGATCCCGGTCGCCAGGGCCACCCCGACGAGCGTGCCGCCGAACCGGGCCACGGACCGCGCGTACGTCTGCGTGAAGTCCGGGCGCATCACCATGACGGAGGCCATGGGCGCCCAGTAGCCGTGGCCGAGCGGCAGGGCGGTGCCGAGGAGATAGCCGGAGGTGGCCACCGCCGTGACCCGCACCGCGTGCCGCAGGACCGGCGAGTCGTGCCGCAGCTCCGCCCGCATGCGGCCGAGCGCGACCGGGACGAGCCGGAGCAGGGTCGGGCGGGCGCGGGCCTCGGCCGCCGTCTCCGTACGCGGCTCCGCCGTCTCGACGACGTCGCCGAGCAGCGCGGCGAGCCGGGCGGCGGCACGGCGGGGCGCGCCGGCCAGGACGGCGCCGGTGTCGGGCGTACGGAGCGCGGCCACGGCCGGCGGCGGGAGGTCCACCGGTTCGCCGTGCCGGATGGCGTGCGCGCAGGCGTCCAGGACCTGGCCCGCCGCACCGAGCAGCTCCCGCACCCGGGCCCGCTGCGGACCCTCGGCCGGCGCCCCGACCGCCGGGTCCGCGAGCGAGGCGAGCACCGGCCTGATCCGCTCGGCCAGACCGCGCGCGCCGTGCAGTTCGCCGGGGCGGCGGCGGGCCTGGCGCGGGGTGACGGCGGCGGCGCTGCGGGCCGTCATCAGCGGGACGGGATCGAAGGGCGCGGTCGGGTCGTGGCGCAGCCGGCGGGCGTAGTCCGCCTCCGCGGCGAGCGCGTCGGCGAGCGCGTCGCGCTGGGCGCCCCAGCGGCGCACGGGCAGCAGCACGATCAGCACGGCCTGCACCAGGCCGCCGACCGCGATCATCGCGGCGTGGCCGGCGGCGGTGGCGACGGAGGTGGGCAGGGTGACCGTGACCAGCATGATCGCCACGTTGGACGAGGCGATGATGCCGACGGTCGGGCCCACGGCCCAGGCGAGCCCGGCGAGGAACGTCCACAGCGCGAGGAGCAGGAGGAACAGCACGAGGTGCGCGCCGGTCAGATAGCCGAGGAACGTCGACAGGGCGAGACTCGCGCCGGAGGCGAGGGCGAGGGTGGGGCGGGGGCGGTAGGAGCGCTGGAAGGTCGCGATGGCCGCCTGGAAGGCGCCGAACGCGGAGGAGGCCGCGACCGACGGGCCGAACAGGGCGAGCGTCGCTCCGACGACGAGCGCGAGGCCGAGGGCGCCGCGGGCGGCGACGAGCGGCTCGAGCCGGCGCCGCTCGAGGGCGAGCCCGGAACGGGCGGTCTCCTTCAACGCCCTGAGCCAACTCATGCGCCCGACCTTATCGAGGACCTGCACAAACCATCCGCTTCCACCACATCTGCGGTGCGGGCGCCGCCTGGGCGGCGCCCACCGTGTTGTGGGCATTCGTTCCGCTGGGGCGGAACGGGTGGGCACAACGGACGGCGCCCCTTGCCGGGCCTAGGCTCCCGCGCCTGGGCCCGCACCACGAGGGCGCCGCGCTCCGGGTGCGGGTTCAGGCGCAGGTGCGGAACGCGCCCGCAAGGGCGCCGTCCCGTGTGCCCACCCGTCCCGCCCCAGCGGGACGAATGCCCACACGGCGGGTGGGCAAGGCGCGCCGCGAGGGCAGGCGACGGGCCGCGCGGGCGCGGCGGGGCTACGGGTGGAGTTTGCGGCGGGCGGGTGGGGTCGAGAGGCCCGCGCGGTCGGCGGCCGACGTCCCGTGCGTCCACCCCGCCTCGTCCCACGCCCCCCGCACCCTCGTCGCCCGCGTCTCCGGAAAGAGCTCGTCCGTGCGCGCCGCGACCGCCACCTCGCGGGAGGCGAGCGCCGGCAGCAGCGTCGGTACCTCCGCGGCCACCCGCCGGCTCGTCGCGGCGAGCCGCGCGCCGAGCCGGTTCGCGTACGCGAGGAGGAAGGACTGCCGGAAGGACTTGGTCCGTTTGCGCCCGCCCGCCCGCTGTTCCGCCTCGGCCCGCGTCATCGCCGCCGTGCCCTGCACGAGCAGCGAGGTGTAGAGCAGCTCGACCGCTTCGAGGTCGGCCTCGAAGCCGACGACCGTCGAGAAACCGAAGGCCTCGTTCCACACCGCCCGGCAGTGGTTCGCGGTCGCGACCGCGTCGAGGAGGATCGCCTTGGCCTGCTCGTACGGCGGGTCCACGCCGATCCGCACCGCGCCCGGCGTCTCCGGCGACGGCGCGCCCGCGGCGAGCGTGGCCTCGTCGAGGCTGTGCCGGGCCATCAGCTCCTGGGCCTTGGCGGTCAGGGCCTCGGCCTCCTCCGCGTACGTCGTCGCCTCGGCCTTCGCCAGCAGCGCCCTGATCCTGGTCAGCGTCTTCGGCTCGCCCACGGCGGCGGGCGGCAGGGCCTCGCCGGGCACGGGTCCGACGGCGTCGAGGCGAGGCAGCCGGACCAGGAGCCGGTAGAGCTCCAGGACGGCCGTCGCGTACGAGAAGCGGTCGGGCGCCTTCCAGGCGGTGAGGTCGTCGAGCGCGTCGATCTGGGCCTGCCAGCGGTGCGGGAGGCGTTCGTAGCCGGCGGTCTGCGAGCGGACGAGGCCGGCCAGCAACCGCACGTGCTCGTCGGACAGTTCGCGGCGGGCCGTACGGACGAGGTCGGCCGGCTGCCAGCCGCGCGTCCACAGGGTGCGAACGAACTCCTCTCCTCTCCGCGCCAGTTCGGCGTCGACCGCGCCGGTGCGGTCCGCGGCGAGCAGGGAGGCGGCGGTGTCGAGGGCGTGGGCGTCGCCCTCGTCCGCGTACAGCGCCTTCAGAGCGTCGGTGACCGTGCTCATGCCGGGTGCCTCGCGTCCCACTCCTCGCGGGCGCGGCTGATGGTGGCGCGATGGTCGAGCGACCAGTCGATCAGCTGCTTGATCAGGTGGGTCATGCTGTGTCCGGTCTCGGTGAGGGCGTACTCGACCTGCGGCGGAATGGTGGGAAAGACCTCCCGGGAGACGAGTCCGTCCCGTTCGAGGCGGCGCAGGGTGAAGGTCAGCATGCGCTGCGAGACGCCGTCGACCAGCCGCTGGAGCTCCTTGAACCGCCGTGGCCCGGCGGCGAGTTCGACGACGACGTGGACCGTCCACTTGTCGCCGAGCCGGTCCTGGACGTCCCGTACGCCGCACTCCTCGGCGCAGCTGACCACCGGGGTGGTGGTTACGTCCGTGTGCCTCTCCGACATCAATGTGCCTCCTTCCGTGGTCGCGCCCGCCTCGTCACGATGGTCACCGGCACCTCGCCGTCACCACCGTCACCACTCTCACCACTGTCACCACCATTCATTCTCGGGGGGAAACCATGCTGCTCGTCACCGGAGTCTCCGGCGCACTCGGTTCGCTCGTCGCCGAGCGCCTCGCCGGCCGCGACGACGTCGTCCTCGGCACCCGCGCCGGACTGCCCGGCACCCGGCTCGTCGACTTCGACGACCCGTCGACCCTGCCGGACGCCTTCGCCGGGATCGACACGCTGCTGCTGATATCGGCCGGTTACGGGGAGGACGACGTCGTCGTGGCCCGTCACGAGGCCGCGATCTCCGCCGCCGAGCGGGCCGGTGTCGGGCACATCGTCTACACCAGCCTCTCCGGCGACGGCGACCACCTCACGTACGCCCTCGCCCACCGCTGGACCGAGCGGCGCCTGAAGCGCTCCGGCTCGAGCACGAACTGGACGATCCTGCGCAACGGCCTCTACGCCGAGCTCCTGACCTGGATCGCCTCGCCCGACGCCGACCACCGCATCACCGGGCCGCTCGGCGACGGCACGATCGCCGTCGTCGCCCGCGCCGACCTGGCCGATGTCGCCGTCTCCGTCGCGACCGACCCGGCGCCGCACGCGGGCCGCGTCTACGAGCTCGTCGGCGAGCGTCCACTGGGCGGCGCCGACCTGGCGGCGGCGCTGGGCGCCACGTACGCGCCGACGACGCTCGCGGAGGCCCGTACCGCGATCGCCGCGTCCGGGGCGCAGGCCTTCCAGGTGCCGATGCTGGCGAGCACGTACTCGGCGATCGCGCACGGCTTCCTGGACGGCTCCGGGGTGGCGAAGAGCGATCTGCGCGAACTGCTGGGCGGGCGGGAGCCGCGGGACCCGCTGGAGGTGTTCGTAGCGGCCGTACGGGAGTCCGCCGGGGAGTCCGTACGGGAGCAGTCGGTACGGGAAGGGTAGGGCCAGGCCTACCTGCCGGACGCCCGCTGGTGGTCGTGATCGGGGCGGGCGGAAACGGTTCGCTTGAGGCATGACCTCGAAGAACCCCACCTCGCCCGGCACGACCGCCACCGGCACGGCCTCCACCGGTGCGCACACCGTCGCCGTACGGCTCCGTGACCTGCGCCGGCACCACCGCAACGTGCGCGCCCTCGACGGCGTCGACCTCGACTTCCCCACCGGGACGTTCACCGCCGTCATGGGCCCTTCCGGGTCCGGGAAGTCCACGCTGCTGCGGTGCGCGGCCGGGCTCGACCGGCCGACGGCCGGCAGCGTGGAGATCGACGGCATCGCGCTGGCGGGTCTGAGCGAGCGGCGGCTGACCCTGCTGCGGCGGGACCGGATCGGCTTCGTCTTCCAGGCCTTCAATCTGCTCCCGTCGCTCACCGCCGCCCAGAACGTGGCCCTCCCGCTCCGGCTCGCCGGCCGCCGCCCTTCCCGTACGCAGGTGCGGGACGCGCTCGCCCGGGTCGGCCTCGCGGGCCGCGAACGGCACCGGCCGGGCGAACTGTCCGGCGGGCAGCAGCAGCGGGTCGCCCTCGCCCGCGCGCTCATCACCCGGCCCGCGGTGCTCTTCGGCGACGAACCGACCGGCGCGCTCGACTCCACCACCGGCCGCGAGGTCCTGGACATGCTGCGCGCCCTCGTCGACGACGACGGGCAGACGGTCGTCATGGTGACCCACGACCCGGTGGCGGCGGCCCGGGCCGACCGGGTGGTGTTCCTGGCCGACGGGCGGGTGCGCGGCGAGCTGACCGCGCCGACCGCGGAGGCGGTCGCCGCCCGGATGGCAGGCCTCGAGGCCCTCGATGCTCCGGACACCCTCGCGCCCGCCACGCCCGCCACGCCTGTCTCGCCCGCTGCGCCTGTCTCGCCCGCTGCGCCCGTCGCGTCCGCCGTGTCCGTCTCGCCCGTGGCCGGTGTCGCGTGCTGACCGTCGTCGTCGCCGGGCTGCGGGCCCGCTGGGCCTCCTTCCTCGGCGGTTTCACCGCGCTCGCGCTGGGCGTCGGGCTCGTCGCCGTCATGGGGCTCGGGCTGTCCGCCACCCTGGGCGCGCCCGAGCGCGCGCCGGTGCGATTCGCGTCCGCGCCCGTCGTCGTGCAGGGTCAGGACCGGCTCGCGGTGGAGGTGCGGCGCGGGCCGGAGAAGGTGGTCGTGACCGCTCCGCTCGACCGTCCACAGCCTGTGGACGACGAACTCCTGCGCGAACTGCGCGCCCGCTGGACCACCGTCACGGACAAAGCCGCTGGAACAGCCGGAGCCGGTGGCGCGGCTGGAGCAGCCGGAGCCGGTGGCGCAACGCCCGCCGGCCCCGACGCCGTCGGCGTCGACGGCCCGGCCGCCGAGGTCCGGGCCCTGGTCGGTGACCGGGCCCGGGTGCTCACCGGCGCCGAGCGGCGGGCCGCGGACCCGGAGGCCGCCCGCGACGACCAGGCCCTCGTCACCCTCAACGCCCTGCTCGGCACCGCCGGCGGCGTCACCGCCTTCGTCTCCGTCTTCGTCGTCGCCTCCACCTTCGCCTTCGCCGTGGCCCTGCGCCGGCGCGAGTACGGGCTGCTGCGCACCGCCGGCGCCACTCCCGGCCAGGTACGGCGGATGCTGCTGGCCGAGGCGGCGGGCGTCGGCGTCCTCGCCTCCGCCGCCGGCTGCCTGCTCGGCGCGTGGGGCGCGCCCCGGCTGGCCCGGGCGCTGGTGGACGGCGGGGTGGCACCGCCCTGGTTCACGATCGAGGCGGGCGGGGCGGCCGGGGGCGGGGCCGGCGCGGTGCCGTGGCCGTACCACGCCGCCTTCTGGACCGGCGTGACCGTTGCCCTCGTGGGCGCGGCCGCCGCCTCACGGCGCGCCGGGCGGGTCGGCCCGACGGCAGCCCTGCAGGAGGCGGACGTCGACACCGACGTCCTGCCCCGCGGCCGGGCCCTGTGCGGCGCGGCCCTGCTGCTCGGGGGCCTGAGCCTGCTGGTGTGGACGTACGCGACCGAGCCGGCCGAACTGCTCAAACGCAAGACGTACACGACCCAGCCCATGCTCCTGATCAGCGGCATCGCGCTGCTCGCCCCGCTCCTCGTGCGGCCGGCGGCCCGGGCGGTGCGGCTGCCCGGGGCGACCGGGATGCTCGTGCGCGCGAACGCGGCGGCCGCCGTACGCCGTACCGCCGCCGTCGCCGCGCCCGTCCTCGTGACGGTCGCCCTCGCGGGCACGCTCCTCGGCTCGGCGGCGACGGTGACGGCCGCGAAGGCGGCGGAGGCGCGGCAGCAGACGACCGCGGCGTACGTGACGACGGGCGGCGGCGGGCGGAGCCTGCCCCGGGCCGCCGGAGCCACGGGCGCGACCTCCGTGTTCGTACGGGACGGGGCCGAGGCCCTGGTCAAGTACGGCGCCCGCGCCGTGGCCGACCCCGTCGTCTGGGCCTCGCACGCCCGCCTGCCGGTCGTCGCGGGCGACCCGCGCGACCTCGACGACCGTTCGATCGTCGTCAACGAGGAGTTCGAGCGGCGGACGGTCGGCGAGACGGTCGAGGTCTGGCTCGCGGACGGCCGCGGCCCGGTCCAGCTGCGGATCGCCGCCGTCCTCGCCCCGGGCACCGGCTCCAACGGGCCCTACGTGACCTGGGCGAACGCCCCGGGCGCAACCGTGGACCGGATCGACACGGACCGCCGCCCGACCACGGCACCCGGCGACGGCCAGGCCCCGCCCGCCGCGACCGGCCGAACGACCGCCACCGCGACCGCGACCGCCCGAACCGTCGCGACCGCCCCGGCCGGCGCCGCCTCGCCGGGCGCCCCGCCCGCCCCCACCGCCGCAACCGTCCGGACCGTCGACGAATGGGCCGCGGCCACCCACCCGGCCACCACTCCGCAGACCCGGCTCGGCCTGCTCCTGGTCCTCGGCATCGCGCTCGTCTACACGGTGATCGCGCTCGCCAACACCCAGCTCATGGCCACCTCGGTCCGCGGCCCGGAACTGACCGCACTCCGCCTCGCGGGCGCCACCCGCGCCCAGGTGCTGCGGGTCGTCGCGGGCGAGGCGCTCCTCGCGGTCGCGGTCGGCGCCGTCCTCGGGCTCGCCGTCACGGCCGTCTGCCTCGGCGGCCTGGGCGCCGCGCTCGCGGCCCTCTCCGCGCCGGTCGCCCTGACCGTTCCCTGGACCACGATCGGCGCGGCGACGGCGGTGTGCGCGGGCGTCGCGACCGCGGCCGCCGTCCTCCCCGCGTGGCGGCTGGGCCGCTGAGGGGTGAGGCTGGGAAGTCGGGACGGGACAGGGACCGGGGTCGGAGCCGGGTCCCCGTCCCGGCCCGCCTCCGTGGCCGTCACCGGCTCCCGCCTCCGTCTGCATCGCCGCCTTCCGCCGCCGTCTCAGGCGCTGGCCGCCCGTCACTGTCAGTGGCGAGAGCTAGCTTTGCCTCATCCGGTGGAACACAAGGGGGAACCGGGATGCATCTGCACCTGAGGGCCGCGGCCGAGCGGGACATACAGGACGACCATGCGTGGCTCAGCGCGTTCATGGGCGCGTCCTGGGACCACATCGAGATCGAGCACGCGGCGGGTGTCGCCGACGCCGTCGAGAAGGACTTCTCCACGCTCCACGGGCTCTACGGGACGAGTCCCGACACGGACGCCGGCCTGCCGGTCCTCGGCGGCCGTCAGCCGGCCGGCGCGCCCGCGGACCGGTATCCGGACCCGCCGCTGATGCTGCTCGCGCCGGACGAGGTGGGCCGGGCGGCCGCGTTCCTCGCGGGCGCGTCGTTCGACGGCCTGTGGTCCCGTGCGGGCGCCGGGATCCACCGCTCGTTCGGCCCCGACTGGCCGGAGGAACAGGTGCGGAAGATATTCGAGGACCACCACGAGAGCCTGTCGGCGTTCTACGCGAGAGCCGCCGCCGCGGGCCACACGGTGATCAAGGCCGGCTGGTTCTAGACCGCCCCGCCTGCTCCGCCCGCCCGGCCCGGCACGCCGAGTCCCGCACACCCCGTCCCGGGCATACCCGGACCCGGTTCAAGCCCCGGCTCGCGGCCGGCCCACGCTCCAGGCCACGGGCCGGCTCACGGCCGTCTCCGCGCCCGTCACGCCGCCTGCCACGCGTCCGTCCCGCAGCCGGTCTCCCAGTGCCACCAGCCGTCCTCCGTGCCCCGGTCGAGCAGCGCCTTGATCTCGGTCATGGGCGCGTCGGCCGGGACGGTGAGGGCCACCAGCGGGAACTCCTCGCTGAACGACTCGCCGCCGAGACCGTACGGCGCGAGCCGTTCGTGGACGGCCCGGGCGCTCGGCCCGAGCGGGCCGGAGCGGACGGGCAGGACGCGGATCGTGACGTTGCCGGAGGCGTTGGTCCGTCCGGTGGCCCAGTGCAGGCCCTCGGCGTCCGTGCGGTAGCGCACGACGTCGCCTTCGGCCACGCCGTCCTGGAGGAAGGGCACGTTGGCCACCCGGGCCGTGTCCGAGCCCACGGGCTCGGCCCACAGGCCCTCCGTGTCCTGCGGGAGCCAGCCCTCGCGGGGGACGAAGCGGAACCAGATCTTGATGCGCTCGGGCACGGTCTCCATCACCCGGCGAGGGTAGCCTCCGGCGGCTACGGCAGCAGCACGAGCTTGCCCCGCACGTGGCCCGCCTCGCTCAGCTCCTGCGCGCGGGCGGCCTCCTTCAGCGGGAGCGTCTCCGCGATGTCGAGCCGGAGGCGGCCCTCCACCGCCAGCCGGGCGTGCTCCTCGAGCCCGCGGCGGGCGGCGGCCGGCTCCACGGTGACGCCGGAGAAGACGACGCCGTGGTCGGCCGCGTCGGGCGCGGCGATGGTGACGACGCGGGAGGTGTCGCCGCCCAGCAGCTCGATCGAGACCGGCAGGGTGTCGCGGCCGGCCGCGTCGAAGACCGCGTCGACGCCCTGCGGCGCCGCCGCGCGGACCCGGTCGCCGAGCCCCTCGCCGTACGTCACGGGAGTGACGCCCAGCTCGCGCAGGAAGGCGTGGTTGCGTTCCGAGGCCGTGCCGATCACGGTCACGCCCGCCGCCACGGCCAGCTGCGCGGCCACGGCGCCGACGGCGCCCGCGGCGCCGTGCAGGAGCAGGGTCTCGCCGGCGCGGACGCCGAGCAGGTCGAGGACCCGCTGCGCGGTCTCGCCGGCGACCGGGATGCTCGCGGCCCGCTCCCAGGAGAGGCCGGCGGGCTTGGCGGCGACGACGCCGGCGATGGCGTACTCGGCGTAGGAACCGGTCTTCGTCCAGCCGAACACCTCGTCGCCGACAGCGAGTTCGGTCACGCCCTCGCCGAGCGCGTCGACCGTGCCCGCGAACTCCAGGCCTGGGACGGCGGGGAAGGTCGTCGGGTAGAACTCCTCGACCCAGCCGTTGCGGCGCTTCCAGTCCACCGGGTTGACGCCGACGGCCGCCACCTTGACGCGCACCTCGCCGGCACCGGGCTCCGGGACCTCGACGCCCGACTCGTGGCGCAGCACCTCGGGGCCGCCGAACTCCTCGTACACGATCGCTTCCATGATTCCCCGTCTCCAAGTCCCTTGATCCGTGACCCGTAACCCCTGGCCCGTGATCCGTGATCCGTCGTTATGGATCAAGCTTCGGTCCCGCGGCACCGTCTCCCGGCCAGCCGAACGGACAGTCCCACCTGACCGAAAGGACGGCCGAACGGCCGACGTCCCGCCTAACCTGTCCTCATGGAACTCACCGCGACCGGCGCGCTGTTGGCCGCCTACGACGTCATCCGCCAGCCGCTGGGCGCGATCCTGCCCCGCCTCTCCGAGGTCCTGAACCCGCTGATCCCGCACCACACCGCCGCCGAGCTGTCCACGCACTGCGCGCACTCGCCGTTCAAGCGGACCGGCGATCCCGGACTGCTGGTCACCGCCACCGAACTCGCCCCGCTGCTCGCCGGCGGCACGCCCGGCCGGCCCCGGCAGGGCCGCGCGACGGTCGGCGGCGCGGAGCGCGAAGTGGTGTTGATACGGAGTGACGCCACGCCCCGCGGTTCGGTCCTGGTCCTCGTACGGGAGGACGGCGCCGCACCGGTCGGTGAGCCCGAACTGGCCCTGGCGCAGGCCCTGTGGGACCTGGTGACCAGCCACTTCGACCGGTTCGCGAGCGAGGCGCTGCCGGGCGCGCTGGCGCGTTCGCGGGCGGCGGCCGACACCCGGGCGCGGGTGACCGCCGAGCTGAACACCGCGCACGCCGCCGCGCTGTCCGGTGTCCTCGGCGTGCTGCGCAGCCGTTCGCTCGACGACGCGGCCGCCCGCGCGACCGCGACCGATCTCGCGGTGTCGGCGCTGATCGAGCTGCGGGCCGAGTCGCAGCACGACCGGTCGGTCGCCGAGGAGGAGGCCTTCGAAGCCTTCGCGCGGCTCGCGGACGGGCTGCGCCCGATGCTGCGGCACAGCCCCGTACGCCTCGAACTCGGGCCGCCGGACGGCCCCGACGCCACGCGCACGCTGCCGGCCGACGTCGCCCACGGCGTCCGGGCGATCGTCCGCGCGCTGCTGCTGGTGGTCCTGGAGCAGGAGTCGGTCTCCCGCGTCCACGTCGGCTGGTCGCTGACCGAACACGAGCTGCGCGCCGCCGTCCGGGACGACGGCCCCGGACTCCTGGATCCCTGCCCGCTGGGCGCGGGCAGCATCACCGACCGGCTGGGCGTCCTGGGCGGGCGCCTCGACGTCGACGCGGTCCCGGGCTGGGGCACGACGATCACCGCCACCGTGCCGCTGGCCATGCCCGAGGCCCCGGTCGCCGCGCTGAACCCGCTGAGCGGCCTCGGCGAACGCGAGATCGAGGTCCTCACCCACCTGGCCCTCGGGCACCGCAACCGGCAGATCGCCGCGGAGCTCCACATCAGCGAGTCCACGGTGAAGTTCCACGTCGCCAACATCCTGAACAAGCTCGGCGTGGGCTCCCGGGGCGAGGCGGCGGCACTTTTCCACAAGGCCGCGTGAGGCGCCGGGCCGTTGTCAGTGGCGGGTGCCAGACTCGCACCCGTGAACGAAAGGCCCGCCGAAAGGCCGGACGACAGGCCCGTGGGCGGACGGCCCGGAAGCGAAAGTCCCGCGCCGCACAAGCCCGCGTCCGACAGGCCCGCGCCCCACAGGGTCGCGTCCGACAGGCCCGGCAGCGAAAGTCCCGCGCCCGCCCAGCCCGGCAGCGACGAGCCCGCGCCCCACAGGGCCGCGCCCGCCCAGCCCGGCAGCGACAGGCCCAGGGGCGAGCGATGGGCCCTCGCGCCCGAGCCGGACGGGGACGGGGCTCTGCTCGTCCCGCTCGGGCCCGACGGGCTGCCCGCCGGTGAGGTGCGGCGCGAGCCGGACCTCGTCGCGGCCGTCCGCGCCCGCCCGCAGGCCGCGCGATGGGTCTGGCGCAGCACGGCCGAGGTGTATCCGCGGCTGCTCGCCGCCGGAGTGCGGGTCGAGCGGTGTTACGACGTGGAGGCGGCCGAGCAGCTCCTCCTCGGCCACGAGGGCCGGCTCGGCGAGCCGCGGTCGGCCGCCGCGGCCTGGGCCCGGATGCACCACGCGCCCGTGCCGCCCGACCCACCGCTGCGCGCCGCCGGGCCCACCACGCAGGACTCGCTCTTCGAACCGGCGGCCGCCACCGCCGCGCTTCCCTTCGCCGCGCTCCTGGAGGTCTACGCCGAGCAGCAGCGGCGCCACGACCGGGCCGAACACCCGGGCCGGATGCGGCTGCTGACCGCCGCCGAGTCGGCGGGCATGCTGGTGGCCGCCGAGATGCACCGGGCCGGCCTGCCCTGGCGGGCCGACGTGCACCGGGAGGTGCTGCACGGGCTGCTCGGCGAGCGGTACGCGGGCGGCGGCGAGCCGCGCCGCTTGGCGGAGCTGGCGGACGACGTGTCCGCGGCGTTCGGCCGCCGGGTGCGTCCCGACCTGCCCGCGGACGTGGTCAGGGCCTTCGCCCAGGCCGGGATCCGGGTGCGGTCGACCCGGCGCTGGGAGCTGGAGGGCATCGACCATCCGGCGGTCGCGCCGCTCCTCGCGTACAAGACGCTGTACCGGATCTGGACCGCGCACGGCTGGTCCTGGCTGGCCGACTGGGTGCGCGACGGCCGCTTCCGGCCCGAGTATCTGCCGGGCGGCACGGTCTCCGGCCGCTGGACCACCAACGGCGGCGGAGCGCTGCAGATCCCGAAGGTCATCCGGCAGGCGGTGGTCGCCGACGAGGGCTGGCGGCTGGTCGTGGCCGACGCCGACCAGATGGAGCCGCGCGTGCTCGCCGCGATCTCCCGCGACCCGGGCCTGATGGAGGTCGCCGGGCATCCCGACGACCTCTACACCCGGCTCTCCGACCGGGCCTTCTCCGGCGACCGCGACCACGCCAAGCTGGCGCTGCTCGGCGCGATCTACGGGCAGACCAGCGGCGACGGCCTGAAGAACCTGGCGGCGCTGCGCCGCCGCTTCCCGCGCGCGGTGGCGTACGTGGACGACGCGGCGCGCGCCGGTGAGGAGGGCCGGCTCGTACGGACCTGGCTCGGCCGCACCAGCCCGCGGGCGGCGGGCGGGGACGAGGACGGCGAGGCGGGCCTGCCGCAGGGCGGCGGGACGCGGGAGGACGGCTCCGGCGGCGCGGACGGCGCCGATCAGTACGTGCCCGGCTACGCGTCGACCGACGCCCGGGCGCGCGGCCGCTTCACCCGTAACTTCGTCGTCCAGGGCAGCGGTGCCGACTGGGCGCTGCTGATGCTGGCGGCGCTGCGGCGCGCCACCGCCGGGATGCGGGCCGAGCTGGTGTTCTTCCAGCACGACGAGGTGATCGTGCACTGTCCGGCGGAGGAGGCGGAGGCGGTCACGGAGGCGATCCGGGCGGCGGGCGACGAGGCGGGCCGGATCGCGTTCGGGGACACTCCGGTGCGGTTCCCGTTCACGACGGCGACGGTCGAGCGCTACTCCGACGCGAAGTGAGGTCAGAGGGCCGGGAAGAGGGAGGAAGAGAGAGGCGACGGGTGACGGTCCGGGTCCCCGCCGGGACCCGGACCGTCGCTCAAGGGCGCCCTCTCACGGCGCTGCTCGTCCCTTCGCGCTCTCCGTCCCTTCGCGCTCTTCGTCTCTTCGCGCTCTTCGTCTCTTCGCGCGCTACTTCCCGGTCAGCGCGCGCCACTTCGGGCTGAGGGCGATCGCCTTCAGCTGCTCCGTGGTCAGCGCCGGCTCGGCGCGGGTGGCCGCCTCGTGCTGCGTACCGGCGTTGAAGGCGGAGACGACGACCCGGAACCCGTCGGCGGCCAGGGTGTCGGCGCTCCACCAGACGACGCCCTGGCCGCCCTTCTCGCCGGGCTGCTTCGTCAGCTTCACGCGCGTGTCGTCGGGCATGACCTCGACGTCGCTGCCGGTGAAGAGCTCGCCGCGGATGTCGTCCATGTTCGGCTGGACGTTGATCTGGACGAGGCTGCGGCCCTTGCCGTCGTCGACGACCAGGTAGCCGTAGTCGCTCTGGCCGCCCTTGTCGACGACCTTGAGGCCCTGGCCCTTGGGCAGCAGCGAGCGCAGCGTCGCCTGGAGTTCGGCGGCGCTCGGCCCCGGCGGCGGCGCGACGTGGGAGGCGCCGGGCTTCAGCTGCACCGGCACGGGGAGCTTCTTGAACAGCGGGCGCCAGCCCTCCGCCGTGACCAGGGCCTTGAGCTGCGCCGGGTCGAAGGGCGGGTTCTCGCGGCTGATCTCGGCGTCCTTCTCGGCCGCCGCGTTGTACTCGCTCGCGTCGACGACGAAGCCGTCCTTGGTGAGCAGCACCGCGCGCCAGTTCTTGGTCTCGACGCGCTTGTCCGGGTACTCGTAGCCCTGGAGGACCATGAGGCGTCCGCCGCCCGGCAGCCGCTCGCTGGTGCAGTCGTCGTAGGGCACGGCCACCTTGTCGGGGCAGGTCACCTGGCCGACGCCCGACTCCTGGGTGTTGCCGGCGCGGTAGAGGCCGACGGAGACGCCGGCCTTGCCCTTGCCGTCGTCGTAGACGCCCGTGACGGCCTGGCCGACACCGTCCGCGCCGTCGATCTGCCAGGTGCCGGCGGGGGTGTTGGCCTTGAGGACGGCGGCGAGCTCGGCCACGGGGATCCGGGCCTCCTCCGGGGCCCCTTCCTTGGGGTTCCGGCCGCTCTGCCCGCTCTGGGCGCTCTGGCCGCCGCCGGACGGCTTGGGGCCCGCGACCGAGACCTGCTCCACGCCGCCGCCGGCGCCGAGCAGGGACCCGCCGTAGACGCCGCCGACGCCGATCGCGGCGAGGGCGAGCGCGCCGCCGACGGTGGCGACGCGGCGGCGCAGGAGCCTGCGGCGGCCGCGGGTGAGGCCGCCGGTGACGAGCTCACGGCGGTCGTCGGCCGCGAAGCCCTGGCCGGTGCGGCGCAGCACCGCGCCCAGTTCCTCCTCGAATCGTCCGTTCGTCGCTTCGTGCTCTTCGTGCTGAGGCATGGCGGAATCCCGTCTCCGGTCAGGTCGAAAAGAAAAGATCAAGGGTGCCGAGGGAGTGTGCGGCCGGTGCCGTGCGCGGCCCGTCAGCGCAGGGCGAACTCGGCGATGCTGCCGCCGAGGCCCGTCCGCAGCTTCGCGAGGGCCCGGGTCGAGCGGGTGCGGACGGCCGCGGAGCTGACGTGCAGCGCGGCCGCGGTCTCCTCGATGCTGCGGTCCTCCCAGTAGCGCAGCACCACCACCGCCCGGTCCTTGGGCGCGAGACCGGCGAGGGCGTCGAGCAGGGCGATGCGCAGGGCCGGGTCCTCGCCGTTCTCGGGCGCCCGGTCCGGCAGCTCGCCGAGGGGGCGCTCGGTGGCCGAGCGGCGCCTCTGCTGGCTGAGGAAGGTCCGTACGAGGACGGTCTGTGCGTAGCCCGCGGGGTTGCCGATCCGCGCGACCCGGCCCCACAGGGCGTACATCCGGCCGAGGGTCTCCTGCACGAGGTCTTCGGCGAGATGCGTGTCTCCGCTGGTCAGCAGGCATGCCGAGCGGAACAGATGGCCCGAGCGGGCCGTGGCGAACTCCAGGAACTCGTCCGCGCGGGACGTTCTCATGTCCCTCCCCTCCGTCGCGTCGCGCTTACACCTCACTGACGCGATGGCCCCGGAGAAATGTTTCAGACCGTTTTCCGGGTACCGGAGCAGTGCGCGCGAGACAGTCGGAGACAGGAGGCACATTCCGGTCGAAACGGGGTAATGCTGGAGTATGAACACTTTCCTCGTGGATTCGGCCCAGGTCACCACGGCGGCCGGTGTCTGGCAGTCGGGCCTGGCCCAGGTGCTGGGCGGACTGATCGTCGTCGCCGTGCTCATCGGCGCGTTCGCTCTCGGGATCAGGGTCAAGAACAAGGAGCTCCCGCCACCGGACCCGAAGTCCCAGCCGCATCGCCCGGAGGACGGCGGACTGCCCGGAGAGACGTCGGAGTACCGCCGGCCGGCGGAGATGCCGCAGACCGACGGTGAGCACCGGCTCATGCCGTACCAGCTGAAGGACGGCGGCGAGACCCAGCCGGACCCGCCGAGCGAGGAGAAGCGCAAGTGGGGCGGCATCTCCAGCGGCGGCTTCGGCAGCGGTGGTCCGGGCCACGGCGACTGAACCGGTGGAGGCGCACACCGCCCCGCCGACGGCGGAGGCGGTCGCGCACCGCCTGCTCGGCTCGTCCGCCGAGGCGGACGAGGCCGTGCGGGCGGTGACGCATGTCGTCACCGGAACGGCCCCGGGCGCGGGCACGGCTCCGGCTGCTGCTCCGGCCCGGTCCGCGGCCACGGGCTCAGGCGACTCAGCCCCGGCCTCGGGCGACTCGGCCGACGACCTGCTTGCCGTCGCCCGCTTCTGCCTGGACCGGTTGCGCTCGCGCGAGGCGATGCGCCCGGCGCCGCGCGATCCCTGGGACCAGTGGCCGGAGCGCGGCACGGACGGGACCGGCCAGGACGTCCTCGACACGCTGACGCCCTCCGAACGGGTCGCGTTCGTCCTGCACGAGGACTTCTCCCTGCCGTACGAGGAGATCGCCCCGCTCGTCGACCGCACGCCCACCGCCGCCCGCCGTCTGGTCGCCCGCGCCCGCCGCCGGGTCGAGGGCACGGAGGAGATGCCGGAACCGGATCTGCCGCGCCAGCGCGAGGTGGTCCTGGCCTTCCTGGCCGCCGCCCGCGCCGGCGGCACCGAGGCGCTGCTGGCGCTGCTCGACCCGGACGTGGTGCTGCGCGCCGACGCCGAGGCCGTACGCAACGGGGCGGCGCCCGCGCACGGCGCGCCGGCCGTGGCGCACCGCGTGGCGGGCCGCGCGCAGGAGGCCCGCCCGGCGCTCGTGGACGGCGCGACCGGCCTGATGTGGACCACGCCGGAGGGCGAACCGAAGGCCGTCCTGCGCTTCACCGTCCTGGAGGGCCACGTCACGGCGATCGACGCCCTCGCCGACCGCTCCCACCTGGACCGCCTGGACCTGCGCCCGACGGAGTCCTAGGCAAGCGGAGTCCTAAGCGGGCGGAGTCCTAGACGGTCGGAGTCCTAGGCGGGCGGGCCGCCGGCCACTCGCCCGGCCCGCTCCGCGATGTGCGCGGGCGGCTCGATCCCGGCGGGCAGGAGCGGATCGGCGACCGGCTCCCCGAACCGCGTGACCAGCGGCAGCACGCCGGCCCACACACCGAGCTCCGCGTCCGGCCCGTCCCCGTCGTCCGGCGGCCCGCTCGCGATCTTCACCGACGCCTCGGTCAGCTCCAGCGACACCAGCGCGGTCGCCGCGAGCTCCTTGCGGCTCGGCCGGCGCACGTACTCCCACTGCCCCGGCGCGGACTGCTCCGTGAGCGCCCGCAGGCCCCGCAGCTTCTCGTCCGGATCGGTCACCAGCCGCGGTACGCCGTAGATCATCGCGCTGCGGTAGTTCACCCCGTGCTCGAACACCGACCGCGCCAGCACGAGCCCGTCGACATGCGTCACGCTCACGCACACCACCCCGTCGGGCGCCTGCACCAGACTCCGGCTCGCGACGGACCCGTGCACGTATATCCGGTCGCCCTCGACCCCGTACACGGTCGGCACCACCATCGGCGCCCCGTCCACGACCACGCCCAGATGACACAGGAACCCGGCCGCCAGCACGGCGTCCAGATCCGCCCGCCGATGGCTCCCCTTCTCCTTCATCCGCCGCAACCGCGTCCGCTCCGTCACCCGAAGCTCCTCACCCACGCCGCTCCCCTCCCTCTCCTAGCCTGCGCAAACCAAAGAACCCCAGCTCAGACACGGTCTGAGCTGGGGTTCCAGTGGAGCCGCCTTCGGGATTCGAACCCGAGACCTACGCATTACGAGTGCGTTGCTCTGGCCAACTGAGCTAAGGCGGCATGCCGTGCGGTCCCATGGTGGGCGCAGCGGCCTCGCCAAGTCTACACAGTTTCCGGGGGTGCTCCGACCACCCCCGGATCGGCGGCGGGCACGGGCTATGAGCAGCGCTTTCCGTCCTGGGGCGCGGTGCCTTCGAGGAGGTAGGCGTTGATCGCGGTGTCGATGCAGTCGCTGCCGCGGCCGTAGGCGGTGTGGCCGTCGCCGTCGTAGGTGAGGAGGGTGCCGGAGGAGAGCTGGTCGGCGAGGGACCTGGCCCAGCGGTACGGCGTGGCGGGGTCGCGGGTGGTGCCGACGACGACGATCGGCGGGGCGCCCTCGGCGGTGATGCGGTGCGGGCGGCCGGTGGCCGGGGTGGGCCAGTAGGTGCAGTTGAGGGCGGCCCAGGCGAGGTTGCGGCCGAAGACCGGGGAGGCCTTCTCGAAGGACGGCACCGCCTTCTCGACGGCCGTCGGGCCGGCGGAGAAGGCGGGCGGCAGGTCGAGGCAGTTCACGGCGGTGTTGGCGAACATCAGGTTCGCGTACGTGCCGTCCGCCTCCCGCTCGTAGTAGCTGTCGGCCAGGGCGAGCAGGTCCGCGCCCTGGCCGCTCATCGCCGCCGTGAGCGCCTCCCGCAGCTGCGGCCAGGCGCCCTCGTCGTACATCGCGGCGATCACGCCGGTGGTGGCGAGGGACTCGCCCAGGGCGCGCTTCTCGCCGGTCGGCACCGGCTTGACGTCGGTGGCGCGGAAGAAGCCCCGGAGGGCTTCGAGGGCCGCCGGGACCGAGGACGAGCCGAGCGGGCAGTCCGTCTTCTTCACACAGTCGGCGGCGAAGGCGTTGATGGCGGTCTCGAAGCCGGCCGTCTGTTCGCGGTTGAGCTGCTCCGCGCTCAGCGACGGGTCCATGGCACCGTCCAGGACGAGCCGCCCGGTCCGCTGCGGGAACAGCTCGGCGTAGGTGGCGCCGAGGAAGGTGCCGTAGGAGGCGCCCACGTAGGTGAGCTTCTCGTCGCCCAGGGCCGCCCGGACAACGTCCATGTCGCGGGCCGCCTCCACGGTGGACACGTGCGGCAGGACCTTGGGCGAGCGCTTCTGGCAGGCCGCCGCGAAGTCCTTGTAGGAGGCGGCGAGGGCGTTCTGCTCGGCCGCGCTGTCGGGCGTCATGTCGACCTGGGTGTACGTGTCCATCTGCGGGCCCGTCAGGCACTCGACCGGCTCGCTGCGGGCCACGCCGCGCGGGTCGACGCCCACGATGTCGTAGCGCGCCCGGACCGGGGCCGGGTAGCCGATGCCCGCGTAACCCTGGAGATAGCCGACGGCCGAGCCGCCGGGACCGCCCGGGTTCACGAGGAGCGAGCCGAGCCGCTTGCCCGGGCCGGTGGCCTTGACCCGGGAGACGGCGAGCTTCACCTGCTCGCCGGCCGGCTTCGCGTAGTCCAGCGGGACGCGCACGGTGCCGCACTGGAAGCCCGGGACGCCGCAGTCCCGCCAGGAGATCTTCTGCTCGTAGAACTTCCCGAGGGCGGCCGAGCCGGCCGCGCCCGACGGGCCTGTCGGATGCGGCGAGGGCGCGGCGGCGCCGCTCCCGCCCGTGCACCCGGAGAGGACGAGGCCACCGACCGCGAGGGCGGTGGCGGAGATGCGAAGCAGCCGCCTGGAGTCCATTCCCGGAGCGTATCGGGCCGGGTACGGAACGTGTCCAATCGCGCCCTCGATCTGCGGACAACAGCCTGTGGACGACCACGCCTGGGTGCGGCGGCGCTCACGGACCGCCACGGCCCGGCCCCCGAGCAGCCGGGCCGCGGGCTCCGCCCGCCTCAGTCGCCGTCTCAGTCGCGCAGCGCCATCGTCATCGCCTCCACCGCGAGCAGCGGCGCCACGTTCCGGTCCAAGGCCTCGCGGCAGGCGAGCACCGCCTCGATCCGGCGCAGGGTGCGCTCGGGGGTGGTGTCCCGCGCGATCCGCTCCAGCGCGTCGCGCACGTCCTCGTTGGCCAGGGCCGTCGCCGCGCGCAGCTGCAGGGCGAGCACGTCGCGGTAGAAGCCGGTCAGATCGGTGAGCGCCAGGTCCAGGCTGTCGCGCTGGGTTCTCGTACGCCGCCGCTTCTGGCGCTCCTCCAGCTCCTTCATCGCCCCGGCCGTGCCCCGCGGCATCCGGCCGCCCTGGGCCGCACCGAGGGCCGCCTTCAGCTCGTCGGTCTCCTTGGCGTCGATCTCCTCCGCCATCTGCTTGGCGTCCTCGGCCGCCGCGTCGATCAGCTCCTGCGCCGCCCGCAGCCCGCCGCCGACGTCCCCGACCCGCAGCGGCAGCTTCAGGACCACGGCGCGCCGGGCGCGCGCCCGCTCGTCCGTCGCGAGCCGCCGCGCGCGGTCGATGTGGCCCTGGGTGGCGCGGGCCGCGGCGTGCGCCGCCTCCGGCTCGACGCCGTCGCGGCGGATCAGCACGTCGGCCACCGCGTCCACCGAAGGAGTGCTCAGCGTCAGGTGCCGGCAGCGGGACCGGATCGTCGGCAGCACGTCCTCGAGCGACGGCGCGCAGAGCAGCCACACCGTGCGCGGCGCGGGCTCCTCCACGGCCTTCAGGAGCACGTTGGCCGCGCCCTCGGTCAGCCGGTCGGCGTCCTCCAGGACGATCACCTGCCAGCGGCCGACGGCGGGCGACAGCTGAGCGCGCCGTACCAGGTCGCGGGTCTCCTTCACACCGATCGACAGCAGGTCCGTGCGGACCACCTGGACATCGGCGTGCGTACCGATCAGGGCCGTGTGGCAGCCGTCGCAGAATCCGCAGCCCGGCGCCCCGCCGAGCGCCCGGTCCGGGCTGACGCACTGCAGCGCCGCCGCGAACGCCCGGGCCGCCGTGTCCCGTCCCGAGCCCGGAGGGCCGGTGAACAGCCAGGCGTGCGTCATCTTCGACGCCTCGGGAGCGGGCTCGCCGGCGGCCTGGGCGGTCACGAGCGCGTCGGCGTCGCGCGCGGCGGCCGCCAGCTGCTCCTCGACCCGCGCCTGTCCGACCAGGTCGTCCCATACGGCCATGTCTGCTGCCCCTCCTCAGGTACGCCTCCCATTGTGGGGCACCCGACTGACAGCCCACGGCGACGAGCGCGGCGCACGGCGCACTTCCGCAGGGGCGACGACGCCGGCGGCCCGAGGCCTCTCGGGCAGCCGGCTCGCGGCAGGGCCTCAGCGGCGCGGGCCGCCGCGCCGCCGGTCGCCGTCCTCGTCGCCGTCGTCGAAGGAGCCCAGCAGTTCGTCGGCGAGCGTTGGCAGGTCGTCGAGCGGAGTCTCCTCGGCCCAGTCGGAGCGGCGCCGGGGCCGGCCCTGCTCGTCCAGCTGGGGCAGCTCGCGGGTCCGGTCGTCGGAGCCGGCCGGCTCCTCGTGTCCGCCCCGCTCCTCCCGCTCCTCGCGCTCCTCGCGGAAGAAGTCCTGCGGCACCCGGTCGGCCGGGTCGGCGTCGCGTACGGCCGGAAGCACGGCCGTCTCCTCGACGTCGCGGATCCGCGGGATGACGGTGGTCTCCTCGTCGAGCCGCACGATCGGCGTCGGGACGGTCACCTCGTTCGGCGACACGCCCGACGGCTCCTCCGGCTTCACCAGGGGCGTCGGGACCGTGATCTCGTTCGCCGACTCGGAAGCAGACGTCGACCTCGAAGCCGACGTCGACCCCGACGCGGATCCCCGCTCCGCAGCAGCCCGCGCCTCGGCCGCCTTCTCCGCAGCAGCCCGCGCCTCGGCGGCCTTCTCCGCGGCAGCCCTCTCCGCGGCGGCCTTCTGCTCCGCCGCCCGCGCCGCCGCCACCCGCCGGGCCTCGGCCTCAGCCGCCTCGGCGCGCGCGATCTCGGCCTCCTCCGCGGCAGCCTTGCGCGCCGCCTCCTCGGCGGCCTTCGCCGCGGCCGCCTCCGCGAGCCGGCGGGCCTCCTCGGCGCGGATCAGCGCCTCCTCGGCCTTGCGCTGCTTCTCCTTGCGCCGCTCCTCGGCCTCGGCCCGCAGCCGGGCCTCCTCCTCGGCCTGCTTGCGGCGCCGTTCCTCCTCCTCGCGGCGGGCCTTCTCCTCGGCCTCGCGCCGCCTGCGCTCCTCCTCGGCGGCGATCCGGGCCTCCTCGGCCCGCTGCCGGGCCTCCTCCGCCTGCCGCTCGGCCTCCAGACGGCGCGCCTCTTCCTCCTCGCGCCGCTTGCGCTCCTCCTCCTCGGCGCGCAGCCTGGCCAGCTGCTCCTGGCGCTCGCGCTCCAGGCGCTCCTCCTCGGCCTTGCGCGCGGCCTCTTCCTCGGCGCGCCTGCGCGCCTCCTCCTCGGCCTTGCGGCGGGCCTCCTCCTGGGCCTTCACCTCGGCCTCGGACAGCGGCAGCATCCGGTCGAGCCGGTGGCGTACGACGGTGGTGACGGCCTCGGGCTCCTGGCCGGCGTCGACGACCAGGTAGCGGCCCGGGTCACCGGCCGCGAGGGCGAGGAAACCGGCCCGCACGCGCGCGTGGAACTCGGGCGGCTCCGACTCGAGCCGGTCGGGAGCCTCGGTGAAGCGCTCCCGGGCGGTCTCCGGGGAGACGTCGAGGAGCACGGTGAGGTGCGGGACGAGGCCGCCGGTGGCCCAGCGGTTGATGCGGGCGATCTCGGTCGGGGAGAGGTCGCGGCCGGCGCCCTGATAGGCGACGGACGAGTCGATGTACCGGTCGGAGATCACCACCGCGCCCCGCTCCAGGGCGGGCCGGACCAGCGAGTCGACGTGCTCGGCGCGGTCGGCCGCGTACAGCAGCGCCTCGGCCCGGTTGGACAGGCCGGCGCTGGAGACGTCGAGCAGGATCGAGCGCAGCCGCTTGCCGATCGGGGTGGCGCCCGGTTCGCGGGTGACGACGACCTCGTGGCCCTTGGCGCGGATCCACTCGGCGAGCGCCTCGACCTGGGTGGACTTGCCGGCGCCGTCGCCGCCCTCGAGGGCGATGAAGAAGCCGGTCGGCGAGGGCGCCTGGGCCGGGTCGGCGCCGCGCAGCGCGTCGCGCAGGTCGCGGCGCAGCGGGACGCCCGAGCGGTCGTCGGTCCTGGCGAGGACGAGCGCGGCGACCGGCAGCAGCAGCGCGCCGACCAGCATCAGGGTGAAGGCCGCGCCGCCGTGGGCGAAGACGAAGCTGCCGGAGGCGAGCCGGTGCGGGCCGATCGCGGCGGCGAGCAGCGGGGCGCCGAGGGCGCCGACGCCGATGCCGACCCGGGCGACGGCCTGCAGGTGCTCGGTGACTCGGGGCCTGCGGGCCTCCTCGGTCTCCTGGTCGACGAGGCTGTGGCCGGTGCGGGCGGCGACACCGGCGGCGTAACCGGCCAGCGCGGCGAGCGCGAGGACGGTCGCGGTGTCCGGCACGAGGCCCATCGCGAGCAGCGCGACGCCGGTGACGGCGAGCGCGAGGGCCAGCAGGCGGCGCCGGGAGAGGACGGTGAGGACGGATCCGGCGGTGCGGATGCCGACGGCGGTGGCGCCGCTGAGCGCGAGGATCAGCAGGGCATACGTGACGGGCCCGCCGCCCAGGTCGAAGGCGTGGAGCACGGCGACGGCCGCGGCGGCGGCGATGGCGCCGGCGACGGTGGCGCAGGCCAGGACGAGCAGTCCGAGCGCGCCGGTGCGGCCCTTGTCGACGCCCTGGTCGGTCGACGGCCGGCGCAGGCCCTCCAGCGGCGAGCGGGGCCGCGGGGTGGCGTCGCCGGGCAGCTCGACGAACCAGAGCACGGAGACGGAGGCGGCGAACAGCCCGGCGGCGACGTAGGCGCCGAGGGCGGCCTGGTGCACGGTGAACCAGTCGATGCCGCTGCCGAGGAGGTTTCCGACGAGCGTGGCGAGCAGCAGCACGGCCGCACCGGCGGGCACCGCCAGGAAGCCGGTGCGCAGGCTGAGCGTGCGCAGCGCGGTCAGGTGGTCGGGCAGCGGCCGGACGGCGGCGCCCTCGATCGGCGGGGCGGGCAGCAGCGCGGGCGCGGCGCCTTCCCTGGCGATCGTCGACAGGCGTTCGGCGGCGCCGGCCACGAAGACGGTGCCGAGCAGGAACCACAGGGCGTTGTCGGCGGTCCAGTCGACCCACAGCGGTGCGACGACGAGCAGCGCGAGCCGCAGGCCGTCGGCGCCGATCATGGTCCAGCGGCGGTCGAGCGGGCCGCCGGGCGCGGTCAGCGCGGTGAGCGGACCGAGCAGGACGGCGCCGAAGAGGACCGCGGCGAGCATCCGGGCGCCGATCACGGCGGCCACGGCGAACGCGGCGCCGCGGTATCCGCCGCCGAGCGTCCCCGCGCCGACGGCCGCCTGGAGGCCGAGCAGGATCAGCGCGAGGAGGGCGAGGGCGTCGCCCGTACCTCCGACGGCCTGGGCGCTCCACAGCCTTCGCAGAGGCTGATGGCGCAAGAGGGCCCGTACGGCGCGTTCGCGGGAATCGGCGACGAGTGCGGCGTCGGTGTCTGGCTGCTCTGCTCGCGTCATCCGTCCACCCTATCCGGACGCCCTTGCTCCCCGCGGCGTTCGCCCGAACAAACAGACGGAGGGTGCGGGCCCCGCGGGCCCGCACCCTCCTGTCGTGCGACGAGCGTCACTCCGGCTTGGCGGCCGCCGTCTTCTTCGCCGCCGCGGCGGTCGTCTTCTTGGCCGCCGTCTTGGCGGTCGTGGTCTTCTTGGCCGCCGCCTTCTTGGTGGTGGTGGCCTTCGCGGTGGCCTTCTTCGCCGTGGTCTTCTTGGCGGCGGTCTTCTTCGCCGGCGCCTTCTTGGCCGTCTTCTTCGCCGGTCCCTTGGCCCGCTTCTCGGCGAGCAGCTCGTAACCGCGCTCGGGCGTGATCGTCTCCACGCTGTCGCCGGTGCGCAGGGTGGCGTTGGTCTCGCCGTCCGTCACGTACGGGCCGAAGCGGCCGTCCTTGACGACGACGGGCTTCTCGCTGACGGGGTCCGTGCCGAGCTCCTTCAGCGGCGGCTTGGCGGCCGCCCGGCCACGCTGCTTGGGCTGGGCGTAGATCGCCAGCGCCTCCTCCAGCGTGATCGTGAACAGCTGCTCCTCGTCGGTGAGGGAGCGCGAGTCCGTGCCCTTCTTCAGATACGGGCCGTAGCGGCCGTTCTGGGCCGTGATCTCGACGCCCTCGGCGTCGGCGCCGACGACGCGCGGCAGCGACATCAGCTTGAGGGCCTCCTCCAGGGTCACCGTGTCGATCGACATCGACTTGAAGAGCGAGGCGGTGCGCGGCTTGACCGCGTTCTTGCCGGTCTTCGGGGTGTCCTCGGGAAGGATCTCGGTGACGTACGGGCCGTAGCGGCCGTCCTTGGCGACGATCTTGTTGCCGCTGACGGGGTCGGTGCCCAGCTCGAAGTCGCCGCTCGGCTTGGCGAGCAGCTCCTCGGCGTAGGCGACGGTCAGCTCGTCGGGCGCGAGGTCGTCGGGGACGTCGGCGCGCTGGTGGCCTTCCTGGTCCTTCTCGCCGCGCTCGACGTACGGGCCGTAGCGGCCGACGCGCAGCACGATGCCGTCGCCGACGGGGAAGGAGGAGATCTCCCGGGCGTCGATGGCGCCGAGGTCGGTGACCAGCTCCTTCAGGCCGCCGAGGTGGTCGCCGTCGCCGTTGCCGGCGTCGGCGGCAGCACCGGAGCCCTCGCCCTCGCCGAAGTAGAAACGCTTCAGCCACGGCACCGCCTGGGCCTCGCCGCGCGCGATGCGGTCGAGGTCGTCCTCCATCCTGGCGGTGAAGTCGTAGTCGACGAGCCGCCCGAAGTGCTTCTCCAGGAGGTTGACGACGGCGAAGGAGAGGAACGACGGCACGAGCGCCGTCCCCTTCTTGAAGACGTAGCCGCGGTCGAGGATGGTGCCGATGATCGACGCGTACGTCGACGGGCGGCCGATCTCGCGCTCCTCGAGCTCCTTGACCAGGCTGGCCTCGGTGTAGCGGGCCGGCGGCTTGGTGGCGTGGCCGTCCGCGGTGATCTCCTCGGCGGTGAGCGCGTCGCCCTCGGAGACCTGCGGCAGACGCCTCTCACGGTCGTCGAGCTCCGCGTTCGGGTCGTCGGCGCCCTCCACGTAGGCCTTCATGAAGCCGTGGAAGGTGATCGTCTTGCCGGAGGCCGAGAACTCGGCGTCACGGCCGTCGGCGGCGGTGCCGGCGATCTTCACCGTGACCGAGTTTCCGGTCGCGTCCTTCATCTGGGAGGCGACGGTCCGCTTCCAGATCAGCTCGTAGAGCTTGAACTGGTCGCCGGTCAGTCCGGTCTCCGCGGGCGTGCGGAAACGATCACCCGAAGGCCGGATCGCCTCGTGCGCCTCCTGCGCGTTCTTGACCTTGCCGGCGTAGACGCGCGGCTGGTCCGGCAGGTACTGGGCGCCGTAGAGCTGGGTGACCTGCGCACGGGCCGCGGAGACGGCGGTCTCGGACAGCACCGTGGAGTCCGTACGCATGTAGGTGATGAAGCCGTTCTCGTACAGCTTCTGCGCGACCTGCATGGTCGCCTTCGCACCGAAGCCGAGCTTGCGGCTGGCCTCCTGCTGGAGGGTGGTGGTGCGGAAGGGCGCGTACGGCGAGCGGCGGTACGGCTTCGACTCGACCGAGCGGACGGTGAAGCGGGTGTCGGCGAGCGAGGCCGCGAGCGCGCGGGCCTTCTCCTCGTCGAGGTGGAGCACGTTCTCGCTCTTCAGCCGCCCGTCGGCGCCGAAGTCACGGCCCTGCGCGACCCGCTTGCCGTCGACCGCCGCGAGGCGGGCGGTCAGCGAGGACGGGTCGGACGGGTCGCCGGCGCGGCCGGTACCGAAGGTGCCGGTCAGGTCCCAGTACTCGGCGGAGCGGAAGGCGATGCGCTCGCGCTCGCGCTCGACGACGAGGCGGGTGGCGACGGACTGCACGCGGCCGGCGGACAGGCCGCGCATGACCTTCTTCCACAGGACCGGCGAGACCTCGTAGCCGTAGAGCCGGTCGAGGATACGGCGGGTCTCCTGGGCGTCGACCATCCGCTTGTTGAGCTCGCGCGGGTTGCGCACGGCCTGCTGGATCGCGTCCTTGGTGATCTCGTGGAAGACCATCCGGTGGACCGGGACCTTGGGCTTCAGGACTTCCTGGAGGTGCCACGCGATGGCCTCGCCCTCGCGGTCCTCATCGGTGGCGAGGAAGAGCTCGTCGGACTCGGCGAGCAGGTCCTTGAGCTTCTTGACCTGCGCCTTCTTGTCGGCGTTGACGACGTAGATCGGCTGGAAGTCGTGATCGACGTCCACGCCGAGCCGGCGCACCTCGCCGGTGTACTTCTCGGGCACCTCGGCGGCGCCGCTCGGGAGGTCGCGGATGTGCCCGACGCTCGCCTCGACGACGTAGCCGGGGCCGAGGTAGCCCTTGATCGTCTTCGCCTTGGCAGGCGACTCGACGATGACGAGTCGGCGGCCGCCCTGTGCGGTCTCGCTGGTCGGGGACAACTTCGCTCTTCTCTCCGGTCGACGCTCTCTGGCACGTACTGACGGCGTTGCGTACGGCGCGACGCACGCAACGGCGCTGGCACGCACGGCAGCGGCACGGACGGTGACACTGTCGTCGCTGCGGAGTGTGACGGTACAACCCGCCCCCGTGTCAAACGGCAAAAGCCCGCAACGGCCACTCGAACGGTAACCCGACTTCTGCCCTTCCTGCCGCCCGGACTCCCGGACGTGGCGGAACGCCCGTCCGGCCGGGCCCTCCTCACAGCCGCCCGAAGCACCAGATCCCGAGCAGCAGGAAAACGGCGCCGAACAGCGTCGTGATCACGGCGGCAGCGCGCGGCGCGACACCCAGCGCGACGGGAACGCCGTGCCGCACCCGGACGCCCGTCCAGAGCAGCAGCGCGGCCCCGAACAGCGTGAACGCCGCTCCCGCGAAGATCGCCGGCCCGCTCTCCATGCCCGTACCCCGTTCTTTCGCCGTTCCTCGCCGGTGGCTCGTGTGCCCCCGCAGCCGAGGCTGGCACCTCCCGGCGTCAGCAGGGCGAATTCCCGGTGAACGGCGCGGGCGGTCCCGAACGGTTTCACGAGGATGGCCGGTACTCCCCTCCCGATCCCCCGCCCCCACCCCCTCCCGCCCCCGTCCCTCCCGCTCGCTCCTCTTTCTCCTCCCTGCGGCCGTCTCCGCGCTTCTTCGTCACATCACGGCGAGTGTGGCGCGGCGCCCGCGGTGAGCCGGCGCGCCGCGTCCGCCGCGTGGATCAGCGGCACCAGCTCGCGGGCCGTGCGCATCCAGCCCGGCAGGGTCTCCCAGGGCACGGCGGCGCCCGTCAGGTGCAGCCGGGCCGAGCTCGCCACGTTCGACACCAGGAACACGTCGCGGAAGCGCAGCCCGAGCGCCCCGAGCGCGAGCCCGAAGGCCGAAGGCCGAGCAGGCACCGGCCCCGGTGAGCAGCGGGCGCGGGGCGAGAGCAGGACGGCGCCGAGCGTGCCGTACGGCGCTCGTTGGCGACGGCCAACGTGCAGCCGTACACGCAGGAGGCGGAAGCTGCGAGGACGGCGTTCCCGACAAGAGGGAAACGGTCGTCCGCGACGCCGAGTTCCCGTCCGAGAAAGACGAAGAAGAAAACCTTAAACAGCGGCCCCACCAGCGGAGTTCCGATGGACATGGGCGGGGTCGTCCAGTTGAACAGGGCGCGGTACGAGAGGGCTCCGCCGACGAGGACGAGCCGCGCGGAACCGAGGAAGCGGAACATCGCTGAGGCCTTCCGGACGAGGTGTCAGGCAGGTGCCGCCGGCGGCGAGATCCACGACGGTACGGCGCAGGTCGCGGGTGGCGACCGGGTCGACGCCGGCAGGTGCTTGGTCAGTTCCAGGACCGGCCGCTCCCAACGGGCCCAGCCCTCCAGGCCGCTGAACAGCGCGCGTCGACGCCCGCGGTGGCGAAGGTCCTGGCCCGGACGAGCACCTCGTCCTCGACGAGCCGGCGCATGACCGGCCAGTACGGGGCGACGGCCTCCTCCCGCCAGGCGGCGTACGCGTCGGCGAGCGCGGCGCACGCGGCCTGCGGGTCCGTCAGATAGGCCACCGGAGCTGCGGGTACAGGGCGCGGAAGGCGTCCCGCAGCGGGCTCGTCGCGATCCGGGTCGCGCCGCGCGCGGCCTCGTCCGGTTCGATCCGTGTCAAGCGGTCTCCTCCGCGGCGGCGGGCAGCAGGAAGCCCTCCTCGACCAGGAGCCGGATGGCCTGCGGTGTGCGGTCCCGCAGCACCACCGGGTCCTCGCCGGTGAGCTGGGCGATGGCGTCGAGGATGCGCCCGGCGCTCAGCGAGCCGTCGCACACGCCCGCGAACCCGGCGGCGACGTGGTCGACGCGGGTGGCCCGGCGCATGCCGCGGTTCTGCCGCAGCAGCACGTGCTCGGGGTCCTCGGCGCCCGGCAGTCCGACCTGTTCCTGCACGACCTCGGGCGCGAGGACGAAGTGGTCGGCGAGCAGGGCGGCGTCGTCGCGGCCGCGCAGATAGTCCTGGCGCTCGAAGTGGGCCCGTACGGTGTCGCCCAGCGGCTGCTCGACGGGGTGCGGCCACTCCTCCAGGACGACGGACGGCTCGACGGCGCCGGAGGCGACGGCGGGATTCCGGCGCAGGGTGATCCAGCCGAAGCCGATCGCCTTCGTCTTGCGGGCCTCGAACTCGTCGAGCCAGCGCTCGTACGCCCGGCGGTACTCCTCCGGGTCGCCGCGGTGCTCGCCGCTGTCGCGCAGCCACAGCTCGGTGTACTGGGTGACGTCCTGGACCTCGCGCTGCACGATCCAGGCGTCGCAGCCGCGCGGCACCCAGGAGCGCAGCCGGTCCTGCCACTCCTCGCCCTCGACGTGCTGCCAGTTGGCGAGGAACTGGGCGTATCCGCCGTCGTTGAGCCGCTCTCCGGCCTGCTGCACGAGCGTGCGGCACAGGTCGTCGCCGCCCATGCCGCCGTCGCGGTAGGTGAGCCCGGCGCCGGGCGAGATCACGAACGGCGGGTTGGAGACGATCAGGTCGTACGTGTCGCCGTCGACGGGCTCGAAGAGCGAGCCCTGGAGCAGTTCGGCCCCGCGCGCGCCGGACAGGGCGAGGGTGAGGCGGGTGAAGTCGAGAGCGCGCGGGTTGAGGTCGGTGGCGGTGACCAGGGTGGCGTGCTGGGCGGCGTGCAGCGCCTGGATGCCGGAGCCGGTGCCGAGGTCGAGGGCGGTGGCGACGGGGACGCGGACGGTGATCCCGGCGAGGGTGGTGGAGGCGCCGCCGACGCCGAGGACGACGCCTTCGTCCTTCTTCCCGATCCCGCCCGCGCCGCCGACGGCGCACCCGAGGTCGGAGACGATGAACCAGTCCTCGCCGTCCGGCCCGCCGTACGGCCGTACGTCGACCGTGGCCCGCACCTGGCCGTCCTCCCGGACGACCCACCCGTCGGCGAGCGCGTCCTCCAGAGGCAGCGCGGCGGCGGCCCGCTCCTCCGCGACGGCCTGCTGGAGCAGGAAGACGCGGACGAGCGTCTCCAGCGGGGAGTCCCCGCGGGTGGCCCGCAGCGCGGGCACGGTCTCGCTGCGGGCGAGCGCGGCATAGGCCTGCGCACCGAGCAGTTCGAGCAGCCCGTCGGCGGTGAAGTCGGCGGCGAGCAGTGCCTCGCGCACTCGTGCGGCGTGCGTGGGCACCGGAAGGCTGGGGGTCGTGCTGGTCGTACTCACGTGCCCCATTGTGACGGCCGCCACCGACAACGCCCGCCACCGACATCGGGCGGCCGCCTCGGCGGGTCCGGACACGGCCGGCCCCGGACGGATGACGGCCGCGACCGACGACGGCCGCGACCGACGGCCAAGGCTTGGCGGAGGCCTAAGCCTTGACGGAGGCCTAAGGCTTGGCGGAGGCGGAGGGCTTGGCGGAGGGCGAGGTCGCCGGGGTGGTCGCCGGTGCGCCGGCCTTGGGAGAGCCGCTCGGCGGCACGGAGCCCTTCGGCGTCTGGCAGCCCGGCTGTTTGGCCATGGCCTGTCCGAGCTCGCCGGCCTGGAGCTTGGCCACGGCGTCCTGGTCCATGTTCTGGATCTTCGCCAGGTTGTCGGAGACGACCTTGAGGCCGTCGGCGAACTTCTGCTGGTTCGACGTGTCGAGCGCGTCGACCTGCTTCTTCAGCCCGTCGTAGGCCACGGCCGTGGCGTTGAGCTCCTTGATGGCGTCCTGCTGGACCTTCTCGCCGTTGTCGACGGGCGGCGCCCCGGCGCTCTCGACGGCCTTGGCGAGGGCCCGGTCGGCGGCGGCGATGTCCTGGAAGGCCTTCGAGTCGGCGGCCTGGATCGTGGCCGGCTTGCTGTCGGCGGCCGTGGAGATGATCAGCTGGTTCGCGTTGGCCCGCTTCTGGATCTGTGGCTGCGCCTGGTCGCAGAACGTCTTGGCCCAGTCGTTCACCTTGTCGCCCTCGTCGTCGCTGCAACCGGACAGCACGAGCACCATCACCGCGCCGCCAGACAGCGCGGCCGCAAGCTTCTTGTTCACCGGATCGGTCCCTTCCAAGGCTCTCGGCCCCGGAACATACACGCCGCACGCGCATCATCCACCGATCGTGCGACCGATTCATCCGATATTGCAGCCGTTTGACCCAAGCAGACAGGGGCGGACGTCACGTCAGAACGTGCCGCCCGCCCCCTTTTTGACGCGACCTCAACAAGGCTGTCGCTTCACACACCTAGTGCGTGGCCGTCGCGTCCGCCGAGGAACCGTTTCGCTCCGCCGAACCCTCGCCGACGGCCACCGACCGCCGCTTCGAGACGCGCACCGCCGCCACGATCACGACGATCGCCACGACCGCGACCAGCGCCCGCAGCCAGGGGCTCGCGTCGTCCCCGTAACTGAACTGCACGACCGCCGGCGCGATCAGCAGCGCCACCAGGTTCATCACCTTCAGGAGCGGGTTGATCGCCGGGCCCGCGGTGTCCTTGAACGGGTCGCCGACGGTGTCGCCGATCACGGTCGCGGCGTGGGCGTCGCTGCCCTTGCCGCCGTGGTGCCCGTCCTCGACCAGCTTCTTCGCGTTGTCCCATGCACCGCCCGAGTTGGCGAGGAAGACGGCCATCAGCGCACCGGTACCGATGGCGCCCGCGAGATACGAGCCGAGAGCGCCGACACCGAGCGTGAAGCCGACCGCGATCGGGGCCATCACGGCGAGCAGCCCGGGCGTGGCGAGTTCGCGCAGCGCGTCCTTGGTGCAGATGTCGACGACCCGTCCGTACTCGGGCGTCTCGCTGTAGTCCATGATCCCGGGATGCTCGCGGAACTGCCGCCGCACCTCGTAGACCACCGCACCGGCCGACCGGGAGACGGCGTTGATCGCGAGCCCGGAGAACAGGAACACCACCGCGGCGCCGAGCACCATCCCGAACAGGTTGTTGGGCTGGGAGATGTTCATGGACAGATTCGTCTCGGTCGCCTTCGCCCCGACGTCGGCGACGGCGGTCGCGATGGCGTCCCGGTAGGAGCCGAAGAGGGCGGAGGCGGCCAGGACGGCCGTGGCGATCGCGATGCCCTTGGTGATCGCCTTGGTGGTGTTGCCGACCGCGTCGAGGTCGGTGAGGACCTGCGCGCCGGCGCCCTCGACGTCGCCGGACATCTCGGCGATGCCCTGCGCGTTGTCCGAGACCGGCCCGAAGGTGTCCATGGCGACGATCACGCCGACCGTGGTGAGCAGACCGGTGCCGGCGAGGGCGACCGCGAACAGCGCCAGCATGATCGAGGCGCCGCCCAGCAGGAACGCGCCGTAGACGGCGAGGCCGATCAGCAGCGCCGTGTAGACGGCGGACTCCAGGCCGATGGAGATGCCGGCGAGGACGACGGTGGCGGGACCGGTCAGCGAGGACTTGCCGATGTCCCGGACGGGGCGCCGGCCGGTCTCGGTGAAGTAGCCGGTGAGCTGCTGGATCAGGGCGGCGAGCACGATGCCGATGGCGACGGCGACCAGGGCGAGGATCCGCGGGTCGCCGCTGTGGGTGGGGATGCCGGGCTCGGTGACGCCCTTGAGGTCGGCGTAGGAGGACGGGAGGTAGGCGAAGACGGCGACGGCGACCAGGGCGAGCGAGATCAGCGCGGAGAGGAAGAAACCGCGGTTGATGGCGGTCATCCCGCTGCGGTCGGCGCGCCGCGGGGCGACCGCGAAGATCCCGATCATCGCGGTGACCACGCCGATCGCCGGCACGATCAGAGGGAAGGCGAGGCCGAGGTCGCCGAAGGCCGCCTTGCCGAGGATGAGCGCGGCGACGAGCGTCACGGCGTACGACTCGAAGAGGTCGGCGGCCATGCCGGCGCAGTCGCCGACGTTGTCGCCCACGTTGTCGGCGATGGTGGCGGCGTTGCGCGGGTCGTCCTCGGGGATGCCCTGCTCGACCTTGCCGACCAGGTCGGCGCCGACGTCGGCGGCCTTGGTGAAGATGCCGCCGCCGACCCTCATGAACATCGCGATGAGGGCGGCGCCGAGGCCGAAGCCCTCCAGCACCTTGGGCGCGTCGGCGGCGTAGACGAGCACGACGCAGGACGCGCCGAGCAGGCCAAGGCCGACGGTGAACATCCCGACGACGCCACCCGTACGAAACGCGATCTTCATCGCCCGGTGGGAGACATCCGTCAGGTCCTTCGCCGGCTCGCCCTCCGCGGGCGTGGCCTCCCGGGCCGCCGCGGCGACGCGTACGTTCGCGCGCACCGCGAGCCGCATGCCGATGTATCCGGTGACCGCCGAGAAAAGCGCGCCCACCAGGAAGAACAGTGAACGTCCGGCCCGCTGCGACCAGGTGTCGGCCGGCAGCAGGAACAGCAGGAAGAACACGACGATCGCGAAAATTCCGAGAGTGCGCAGCTGCCGGGCGAGATACGCGTTCGCGCCCTCCTGCACGGCTGCCGCGATCCTCTTCATGGCGTCGGTGCCCTCTCCTGCCGCCAGGACCTGGCGTACGAGGAGCTGGGCCACGACCAGCGCCGCGAGCGCGACGGCCGCGACGACGACCACGATCACGCGGTTCTCCTGAGTGAGCACCGCGGCTGCAAGACCCGCCATTCCGTCCTCCTTGACGTCGCGTGGTCAAGACAAGCCGGATTGTAAGGACGGATAACTGATCAAAACAGGTCGCGGCATGAGGAATTCCCGAATACCTCACAAGTACCGCCGAATGCGGTAATGGCCCCAAAGCATTCGCGTCCGATCGAGGTCCGATCGAGGTCCGGCCGAAGGTGCGGTCGAGCGGCGTCCGGAAGTCGTCGGGACATGAAAAAGAGGCCCTGCGGATGCAGGGCCTCTTTTTCGGGATCTACGGCGTGGGGCGGGGTCGGGGCGTGGGACCACGGGCCACGTACGGCGCGGCGCGGTCCGTCCCGCGGTCGCTACGTGGCTCGGGTGCCGCGGTCGCTCGGACCCGCGCGGGGCGTCAGGCGAGCGCGGCGTCCGGGTTGGCCGGCCAGCTCATCCTGATGGTGCCGCCGTCCTCGCCTGCGCTCACCTCGACGTCGTCGACGAGCCCGCGGATCACCGCGAGCCCCATCTCGTCCTCGCCGCCGGCGTCGTCGAAGTCCTCGGCCGGGGCCGGGGCCGCGTCGCGCTCGCCGGGCACGCCGACGGCGTCGGCCGCCGCCACGCCCGCGCCCGGCACCTCGTCGCCGACCGCGATGGAGAAGCTCTTCTCCTCCTCGATCAGCACGACCCGGACGGGAGTGGTGACGCCGTTGCTGCGGTGCAGCCCGACCGCGCGGGAACAGGCCTCGCCGACGGCCAGCCGGACCTCGTCGAGGACCGCCTCGTCGACCCCGGCCCGGCGGGCCACAGCGGCCGCCACCAGGCGGGCCGTGCGGACGTGCTCGGGCTGGGCGCTGAAGAGGAGTTCAACGGTGGCCATGCGATCCCCCTGGGACGGTCGGCGGCTGCACGGAGCGACGACGCCGCGACGACGGCGCGGCGTCGGCTGGGCGTGGCCTCAGTCGGCGGCGTTGATCGCCTCGTCGACCGAGGTGTGGATCGGGAACACCTTGGTCAGTCCGGTGATCCGGAAGATCTTCAGGATGCGCTCCTGGTTGCAGACCAGACGCAGCGATCCTTCGTGCGCGCGAACGCGCTTCAGTCCGCCCACCAGCACGCCGAGGCCGGTCGAGTCGAGGAAGTCCACGCCTTCCATGTCGACAACCAGGTGGTAGCTGCCGTCGTTCACCAACTCGACCAACTGCTCGCGCAGCTTGGGCGCGGTATACACATCAATCTCGCCACCGACCTCGACGACCGTACGGTCGCCGTTGGGGCCGGGCACAGTGCGAGTCGACAGAGACAGGTCCACGGGTCCTCCAGCACCTAGCTATCGAGCGGCCGTCCCTCGGGACTCCCGTGCGGAGCCACGGGACGGATCGCCGGCCGCGATGGCATTCAATCACTTACCGGCAGCGATGCACGACGCCTTGGAGGCATTGTCCGTCACGCCGGTGACACACTCGGTGCCGATGGCAAAGAATCACCGCCCCAGCCGACCCACCGGAGACACGGGCATGCGCCCCTCTCCCGGCGAGGTCCTTGACCGGCTCTCCCGAGGCGAGAGCCGGGCCTCGCGCATCACTCATACGGAGCATCTGCCCGCCCGTGCGGGTCGGCATGCCGTCTGGCCGCACCGCATCCGCGCGGAAGTGATCGACGCCATCCAGCAGGCCGGGATCGAGCATCCCTGGGCCCACCAGGCGGAAGCCGCCGAGCACGCCCTGGACGGCACGTCGGTGGTGATCGCCACGGGAACGGCCTCGGGCAAGTCGCTCGCCTATCTCACGCCCGTCCTGTCCACCCTCCTCGACGGCGCCGAGGCCGCGAACGGGCGCGGCGCCACCGCCCTGTACCTGGCCCCCACCAAGGCGCTCGCCGCCGACCAGCGGCGCGCCGTGCGCGAGCTGGCCGCCCCGCTCGGCAACCGGATGCGGGCCGCCGTCTACGACGGCGACACGCCGGTCGAGGAGCGCGAGTGGGTCCGCCAGTACGCGAACTACGTGCTCACCAATCCCGACATGCTGCACAGGGGCATACTTCCCTCCCATCCACGCTGGTCCTCCTTCCTTCGCTCGCTGCGCTACGTCGTCATCGACGAGTGCCACACCTACCGCGGCGTGTTCGGCTCCCACGTCGCCCAGGTGCTGCGGCGGCTGCGGCGGGTCTGCGCCCGCTACGGCTCCGAGCCGGTGTTCCTGCTCGCCTCGGCCACCTCCGCCTCGCCGGCCCTCGCCGCCGGCCGGCTGACCGGCCTGCCCGTCACCGAGGTCTCCGACGACGCCTCCCCGCGCGGCGAACTGGTCTTCGCCCTGTGGGAGCCGCCGCTGACCGAACTCCACGGCGAGCAGGGCGCCCCGGTGCGCCGCACAGCCACCGCCGAGACGGCCGACCTGCTGACCGACCTGACGGTCCAGGGCGTCCGCTCGGTCGCCTTCGTGCGCTCCCGGCGCGGCGCCGAGCTGATCTCGGTGATCGCCCAGGAACGCCTGGCCGAGGTCGACCGCTCCCTGGCCCGCCGGGTCGCCGCCTACCGGGGCGGCTACCTGCCCGAGGAGCGCCGCGCCCTGGAGCGGGCCCTGCACTCCGGCGAACTCCTCGGCCTGGCCGCGACGACCGCCCTGGAGCTCGGCGTGGACGTCTCGGGCCTCGACGCCGTGGTGATCGCCGGCTATCCGGGCACCCGCGCCTCCCTGTGGCAGCAGGCGGGCCGCGCCGGCCGCTCCGGCGAGGGCGCGCTCGCGGTGCTGGTCGCCCGGGACGACCCGCTGGACACCTTCCTGGTCCACCACCCGGAGGCGATCTTCCGGCAGCCCGTCGAGTCGACCGTCCTGGATCCCGACAATCCCTACGTCCTCGCCCCCCATCTGTGCGCCGCCGCCGCGGAGCTGCCGCTGACCGAGTCCGACCTGAGGCTCTTCGGCCCGGCCGTGCCGGAACTGCTGCCCCAGCTGGAGTCCGCCGGCCTGCTGCGCCGCCGCTCCACCGGCTGGTACTGGACCCGCAGGGAGCGGGCCGCCGACCTGACCGACATCCGGGGCGGCGGCGGCAGCCCCGTGCGCATCGTCGAGGCCGGCACCGGCCGGCTGCTCGGCACGGTCGACGAGGCCGCCTCCCACGCCTCCGTCCACGAGGGCGCCGTCCACCTCCACCAGGGCCGCACCTATCTGGTCCGCGAGCTCGACCTGAAGGACTCGGTGGCCCTCGTCGAGGAGGCGAACCCGCCCTACTCCACCACCGCCCGCGACACCACCTCCATCTCCGTCCTGTCCACCGACACCGAGATCCCCTGGGGAGCCGGCCGCCTCTGCTACGGCTCCGTCGAGGTCACCAACCAGGTCGTCTCCTTCCTCCGCCGCCGGCTGATCACGGGCGAGGTGCTCGGCGAGACCAAGCTCGACCTGCCGCCCCGCACGCTGCGCACCCGGGCCGTGTGGTGGACGGTCACCGAGGACCAGCTCGACGCCGCCCGGATCCACCCGGAGATCCTCGGCGGCGCCCTGCACGCCGCCGAACACGCCTCCATCGGCATGCTGCCGCTGTTCGCCACCTGCGACCGCTGGGACATCGGCGGCGTCTCCGTCCCCCTGCACCCCGACACGCTGCTCCCGACCGTCTTCGTCTACGACGGCCACCCCGGCGGCGCCGGCTTCGCCGAGCGCGCCTTCCACACCGCGCGCGCCTGGCTCTCCGCCACCCGCGAGGCGATCGCCTCCTGCGAGTGCGACGCGGGCTGCCCCTCCTGCATCCAGTCCCCCAAGTGCGGCAACGGCAACGACCCGCTCCACAAGCGCGGCGCCGTCCGCCTCCTCACGGAACTCCTCCGCGCAGCCCCCGAGGACGACAAGCCCGAGGAGGAGAACGCGGTGACGGAGGGCGGCTCCGGGTCCGGAAAGGCCCGTCCGGGGCGCCCGGGGCGAAGCTCCGGGCAGGAGGCGGGCCCCGACCACTGAGCCGCAGGGCGGGCCGGTACGTGGTCACGGCGAGCCCGCCGGGGCCGGGAGGCCTGGGTGACCTGGGCCTGGGAGGTCGCCAGGAGCGGCCGGCGTACGTGCCTGCCGGGACGGCGGTGTACGGGTCACGGCCAGCCCGCCGAGGCCGGGAGGCCCGGGAGGCCGTCCGGAGCGGCCGGCGCGCCGGACGGCGCTGTACGGGTCACGGCCAACCTGCCGGGGCCTGGAGGCCCTGGGGGCCCGGGAGGCCCGGGAGGCCGTCCGGAGCGGCCGGCGGGCCTGCCGAGGTTTGGAGGCCCGGGAGGCCGTCCGGAGTGGGCGGGCCGGCGCGGGAGCGGGATTCAGGGGCCCAGGGGCCGGCGGTGGCGCGGGCGGTGACGTCCGCGATGTCCTGACGGACCCGGCAGCCGACCAGGGTCGCGCCCTGGGCGGCGGCGACCCGGGCCGCGGCCGCGCAGGCGTCCGGCTCGCCCCACAGGGCACGGTCGGCCGCCGCGAGGGCGGCGAGGTCCGCGGCGGCGCCGGCGCGATGCCGCGCGGTCACCGCCTGGCCGAGCGCGAGCACGGCGCCGAACACCACGCACAGGGCGCACGCCGCGACCGCGGTCCACACCGTCGCCGCTCCTCGATCGGCCGTCCGGCGGCGCCTCACGGCGTCACCTCCCCGACCGTGTCCTCGGCGAGCGCCGCCGCCCCGGCCCGCAGCGTGAGTCCCAGGCCGCCGGGGCCGGGCGCCGTCGCCTCCACGGTCACCCGCCACAGCTCGCCCTCCCGGACCACGGTGACCCTGCTGCCCTCCGGTGCGGCGGCCCTGGCCGCGGCCTCGGCCGCCGGGACCGGCTCGGACCGGGCCACCACCCGAGCCCCGGCCCTGGCCGCGTCCACGCACCGGATCTGTGCGGCGGCCGCGGCCAGCCCCCACAGCAGGGCCGCCGTGAACAGGACCAGGGCCGGCAGCGCGACCGCCGTCTCCGCGGTGACCGAACCCCGGTCAGAACGGCGCATCGAGGGCCTTCCCGATCACCGACTCCAGCGCCTTGCTCACCGTGCCGCTCGTGAGGACCTTGTAGAGCACGGCCGCAAAGGCCGCCGCCGCGATCGTGCCCATGGCGTACTCCGTCGTGCTCATTCCGGTGTCCCTCCGGGCCGCAGCCCTCCGAACCCGCCACCATCCGCGCACGCGGACCGCGGCCTTCCTCGCCACCGTCATCTCCGAACCTTCCTTGTGTCGTTCGCTCTTGTCTTCGTTCACCGCTCACCGGCCGCCGAGCAGTCCGCTCGCCAGACCGATCACCACCGGCGCCACGCCCACCGCCAGGAAGGCCGGCAGGAAGCACAGCCCGACCGGGGCGGTGATCAGCACCTGCGCGCGCTGTGCCCGGGCCGACGCCTCACGGGCGCGGGCCGCCCGCAGGGCCTCGGCGTGACGGGCCACGGCCTCGGCCGCCGGTGCTCCCGAGGAGGCGGCCCGTTCCAGGCAGCGGGCCAGCGCGGCCGCTCCGGGTATCGCGCCGAACCTCCGCCACACCTCGGCCGGTTCGCCGCCGAGCCGCAGTTCCGCGGCCGTACGGATCAGCCGCTCCCCGACCGGCCCGCCCAGGGACCGCCCGACCGCCTCGGCCGACTCCTCCGGCCCGGCCCCGGCCGAGGCGCAGGCGGCCAGCAGATCCGCCGCGAGCGGCAGCTGACGCGCCGTCTCGCCCTCGCTCCCGCCACCCGGGCCCGTGTTCGGGGTCCGGCGCGCCTGCCACCGTCGGAGCGCCCAGGCGGCTCCGGCCCCCGCGAGGAGGCCGAGGAACCCGCCGAGCAGCACGTATCCGGCGAGTCCTGCCGCGCCCGGCACGCTCCAGGCACGCAGCCGGGCCGGAATCACCACCGGCGCGCGTCGCCTCGCGGACGTCGCCGGCTGCGGACCGAGCAGTTCGCCGACCCGCCGCCGCTCCCGACCTCTGCGGCGCCGGTCGGCCACCGTCATGATCGCGGCCGCGAGGGCGCACAGCACCGCGAGCAGCGTCGTCACGGCCGCTCACCGCCCCGGACGATCCGGGCCGCCCACCACAGTCCCAGGGCCTCCAGCACGCCGCCGGCCACCAGGCACCCCAGTCCTGCGGGCGTGTGGAGCAGCACCCACAGCGGGCGGGCGCCGAGCGCCGCGCCCAGCCCGAGCCCGGCCAACGGCAGGACGGCGAGGACGGCGACCGTCGCCCAGGCTCCGGCCAGTTGGGCCCGCAGCCGCTCCCGCTGCTCCTGCTGGGACCGCAGCGCGGCCTCCAGCCGGTCGAGGCCGGCGGCCAGACCCGCCCCGCCGTCGACGGCCACCTGCCAGCAGGCGGCCATCCCGGCCAGGCCGTCCGCTCCGTCCTGGCGGGCCGCCCGGCGCAGCGCCTCGGGCACGTCGCCCCCGAAGCGGGCAGCCGCGACGACCGCGGCCTCCCGGTCGCCGAGCGCGCCCGTCGTGCGGGCCGCGAACGCCAGCGCCTGCGCGGGCTGCCACCCGGCTCTCAGCTCTCCCGCCACCGTCCCGCACAAGGCCACCACTCCGTCGGCGCGCGCCTCCCGCTCCTTGCGCGCCCGGGCCGCCCGCAGTCTGCGCCCGACCAACGGCACGGCAAGCGCACCGGCGAGCAGGGGCAGCGGAGAGGCGCCCCAGAGCGCGAACACCGCCGACACCGGCAGACAGAGCCATTCGCGCTTTCCGCGCACCGACGCCCACCAGCGCCCGGCCGCCGCCGGACGAAGCACCCCCGGGCCGGCCGGCAGCGCCAGGACGGACCGCGCCCGGCGGATCGTCCTTTGCCGATCGGCCGTCCACCACAGCGCCAGCACCGCGCACAGGGCCGCCGCGCCCTGCGCGGGAAGGCCGGCCGCCACCGTCGTCGCCGTCACCGCTCTCCTCCGATCAGCGACCTCAGCCGCTCCCAGCCCCGCTCCCTTTCGAACTCGTCCGCCGTCCAGCGCAGCGCGGGCACGGTCACCACGAGCCCGTCCCGGTCCCGTTCGAGGACGTGCACCTCGGCGATCCGCCGGCGCCCCGACCGGTCCCGCACCAGGTGCAGCACCGCCGAGAGTCCGGCGCCCAACTGGCTGTGCAGGGCGGCCCGGTCGAGCCCCGCCGCCGTCCCCAGCGCCTCCAGCCGGGCGGGCACGTCCGCCGCGGTGTTGGCATGGACGGTGCCGCAGCCTCCTTCGTGGCCCGTATTAAGGGCGGCCAGCAGGTCGACGGCCTCGGGCCCGCGCACCTCGCCGACGACAAGACGGTCCGGCCGCATCCGCAGCGCCTGCCGCACCAGATCCCGCAGGGTCACGAGCCCGGCGCCCTCCTGGTTGGGCGGGCGTGCCTCCAGGCGCACCACATGCGGGTGGTCGGGGCGCAGTTCGGCCGAGTCCTCGGCGATCACGATCCGCTCCCGCGGGCCCACGAGTCCGAGAAGGGTGCTCAGCAGGGTCGTCTTGCCCGATCCGGTGCCGCCGCTGACGAGGAACGACACACGGGCCTCGACGAGCGCCCGCAGCACCGGCTCGCCGCCCGGCGGGACGGTGCCGGCTTCGGCCAGTTCGCCCACGGAGAAGGCCCTGGGCCGGACCACCCGCAGCGAGAGGCAGGTCGATCCGACGGCGACCGGCGGGAGCACGGCGTGCATCCGGGTGCCGTCCGGCAGCCGGGCGTCCACCCAGGGCCGGGCGTCGTCGAGCCGGCGTCCCGCCACGGCCGCGAGGCGCTGTGCCAGCCTCCGTACCGCTGCCGCGTCCGGGAAGGTGACGCCGGTCGCTTCGAGACCGGCGCCGCGGTCCACCCAGACCCGGTCGGGTGACGAGACGAGGACGTCGGTGACGAGTGGGTCGGCGAGCAGTGGTTCCAGCGGGCCGGTGCCGATCAGTTCGCAGCGCAACTCCTCGGCCGCACCGAGGACTTCGGTGTCGCCCAGCAGCCGGCCCTGGGCCCGCAGCGCCGCCGCGACCCGGGCCGGAGTCGGCTCGGCCCCGCTCTCGGCGAGCCGCTGGCGGACGGCTTCGAGCAGTCCCGCCCCGCTCATGCCGCACGCTCCGGGACGAGCACGCGCTCCCAGAAGGCGGTGCAGAACCGGGCCAGTGCGCCGCGGGCGTCGGCACCCGGCGGTCCGCCGTCTCCGCTGTCCGACATCCCGGGGTCGTAAGGGAGTTCGCCGACGAGTGGCAGCCGCAGGGCGTCGGCGATCCACCGTTCGTCGAGTCCGGGCGCGTACGGCCCGCGCACGACGGTGCGCAGGTCGCGCAGCACCGTGCCGACCGCGCCGGCCACCCGGTGGGCGGCGGCGACGGCCCGCAGCTCGCCGGGAACGAGCAGCAGCCCGAGGTCGAGCTGGGCGAGGGCCTCGGCAACCGTGTCGTCGAGCCGCCGCGGCAGGTCGACCACGACGACACCGTCGCGCCGGCGGGCGGCGGCGAGGACCGAACGCATCGCCTCGGGCGGCACGAGGACGGGATCGCCGCGGTCCCAGCTGAGCACGCGGAGGCCTCGCACCGAGGGCAGCGACTCCTCCAGCGCCGCGCCGGCCACTCGTCCCTTCGACGTGGCGAAGTCGGGCCAGCGGCGGCCTTCGGCGCGCTCGCCGCCGAGCAGTACGTCGAGTCCGCCGCCGAGCGGGTCGCCGTCGACGAGGAGGGTGCGCCGGCCGGCGCGGGCGGCGGCGAGCGCGAGCGCGCAGGCGAGGGTGGAGGCGCCGGCTCCGCCGCGCCCGCCGATGACGCCGACGGTCAGCGCCTGTCCTCGGCGGCCTTCGACCGCGTCGGCGATCAGGTCGACGAGCCGGCTCTCGGCGGCGGGCAGGACCAGGACCTCTTCCGCTCCGGTTTCGACGGCGCGCCGCCACACGCCGGGATCGTCGGGCTCCCGGCCGACCAGCAGCACGCCGGGCCTGCGGACGGCGACGCGGCAGCGGGCCGCCGCGTCGTCGCCGACGAGGACGAGCGGCGGATCGCTCCAGGCCGCCCGCCGTTCGGGCACGGTGTGGTGCACCTCGGGCTCGGCGCCCGCGGCGGCGCACAGCCGCAGCAGGTCGTCGAGGAGCACGAGATCCTCGGTGACGATCAGCGGCCGGGCCGGCCGCGCTCCTTCCGCCGTTCCGCCTCGCACCGGCGTTCCGGAAGCCTTCGGTCCTTCCACGGCACACACCCCTCACGTGATTCCTGCGGGCCGCGAACTTCGCGACCGGAATCACCGTGCAGCCGTCTCGGAAATCTTGTGGATCTTGGTGAAAAACTGTGGATAACCCGGCGCCTGTGAATAACTTCGCCACCCAATCAGGTACTGCCCGGAGAGCAGCCTGTCGACTACGCTGAGTGACGAAACGGGTGGCGCGCGGCCGCCCGTGCGACGCCCGTGCGCGGGCGGAGAGGAGAGGCGGAGATGGTGCAACCGCGGACCAAAACGGGTCCGGACATGCGACGACCCCCGCCGGGGGGGAGAGCGGGGGTCGTCTCTCCGGCCGACTCGGGGGGGGAGGAGCCGGTCCGGGTTAGCACGGTCGCGAACGATCCGTGACTTCCATGGTGTACCCGAGAGCCTTCTCAGGCAAACCCACGCGCCCCAGCGTACGCCGAATGGCGGGCACCTATGCTCGGGCTCGTGGAAAACCACTCGATGCCGCGCTCAGCCGCCTTCTTTGACCTGGACAAGACGGTCATTGCGAAGTCCTCGACGCTGACCTTCAGCAAGTCCTTCTACCGGGGCGGACTGATCAGTCGCCGTGCCGCACTGCGGACGGCGTACATCCAGTTCGTGTACCTGGTGGGCGGAGCCGATCACGACCAGATGGAGCGGATGCGCGAATATCTTTCCGCGCTCTGCAAAGGCTGGAACGTCGCGCAGGTCAAGGAACTCGTCGCGGAGACCCTGCACGATCTGATCGACCCGCTGATCTACGACGAGGCGGCCTCGCTCATCGAGGACCACCACGCCGCCGGCCGCGATGTCGTGATCGTCTCCACCTCCGGGGCCGAGGTGGTGGAGCCCATCGGCGAGATGCTCGGCGCCGACCGGGTGGTCGCCACCCGCATGGTGGTCGGCGAGGACGGCTGCTTCACCGGCGAGGTGGAGTACTACGCGTACGGACCGACCAAGGCCGAGGCGGTCCGCGAGCTGGCGGAGTCCGAGGGATACGACCTGTCCCGCTGCTACGCGTACAGCGACTCCGCCACGGACCTGCCGATGCTGGAGGCCGTGGGCCACCCGTACGCGGTGAACCCCGACCGGGCGCTGCGCCGCGAGGCGGTCGCCCGGGACTGGCCGGTCCTGGCCTTCGAGAAGCCGGTCCGGCTCAAGCAGCGGCTGCCGGAATTCCGTATGCCGCCGCGTCCGGCACTCGTCGCCGCGGCGGCCGTGGGAGCGGCGGCCGCGACCGCCGGACTCGTCTGGTACGCCAGCCGACGACGGCAGGCCGCGCAGTCCCGAGACGCTCTTGCCGATGCCTTTGCCCGGATTTGAGACGAAAGCAAAGAAGCGGAGTCAGCACTTTCGCTTCGATCGGGACAGGAGTAGAAAGGAATCAGGCCCGCGAGACCTGGGACATCCGAGAGGATCACCTGTTGAGCAAGAAGGCCCCACGGACCTAAGCACAGAAACCTGGCACCCACGCGACGTCGACCCTTCGATTAAGGGCCAGCCGCACCAGGCGACGGGCAAAGTTCCCCGCCTGATGGGCACATATCGAGGACGCTTGGTAACTGGGTAGACGTGCCAGCGGCGGTACCGAAGTCTGGTACCGCCGCAACCCATGTCAGGGCCCTCCGCCCGAGAGCGGCGAAGGCCTCCGAGGCGCTGGGCTCAGGCCGCGCCGCGCTGGAGCGCCTCACAGACGGCCGTCGACTCACGGACACCGAGCTCCACCGCGCGCCCGCAGTGCGCGATCCAGGCGGCCATGCCCTCCGGCGTGCCGGAGAGGTATCCGTCGAAGGCGGCCAGGTAGGCCGCGCGCCCCAGCTCCGCGTGGCCGACCTCGGCCGGGCAGATCGCCTTGGGGTCGAGGCCGCTGCCGACCAGCACGATCCGCTCCGCGGCCCGCGCGACCAGGCCGTTGCGCGAGGTGAAGGGCCGCAGCGCGAGCAGCTCGCCGTGCACGACGGCGGCCGTGACCAGGGCCGGTGCCTCGCCGCCCGCGATGATCAGCTCCGCGAGTCCGTCGAGCCGGCCCGCGACCTCCGCCGGATCCGGCAGCGGCGCCTCGATCAGAGGCTCGTCGACGGTCTCGCCCGCCTGCCGCGGCCGGCCCGTCGAGTCACGCGGCTCGCCCTCCGCGACCAGGTGCAGCCTCGCGAGCACCCGCAGCGGCGACTGGCGCCAGATGGAGAGCAGCTGCCCGCACTCCGCGCCCAGCCGCAGGGCCGCGCCGACCGTGCGCGCCTCCGGGTCCGCGCTGAAGTCGGTACGCCGGCGGACCTCTTCCAGGGCCCAGTCGGCACCCGCGAGGGCGGCGGAACCGCGCGCCCCGCGCAGCGCCGCCTCGGAGGTGATCTCGTTGCTGCGGCGGCGCATCACGCGGTGGCCGTAGACCCGGTCGACGGCCTTGCGTACGGAGTCCACCGATTCGGCGACGCCCGGGAGCGAGCCGAGGGCGGCCAGGGGGTCAGAGGCGTGCGTACTCATAAGTAGGGAGGCTACGCGTCCGGGGCCCGGGCCCCACCTTGGAGTGGTCTTCTTCACGCACCTTGACCACACGCCGCACACGTGCCACTACGCTAGGTGAACATGAAGATCGCTTTCGTGGGGAAGGGCGGCAGTGGGAAGACCACGCTGTCCTCGCTTTTCATCCGACACCTCGCCGCCGCCGGGGCTCCGGTCGTCGCGGTCGACGCCGACATCAACCAGCACCTCGGGGCGGCGTTGGGCCTCTCCGACGACGAGGCCGCGGCGCTGCCCGCGATGGGAGCGCACCTGCCGCTGATCAAGGAGTACCTGCGCGGCTCCAACCCGCGGATCGCCTCCGCGGACACCATGATCAAGACGACTCCGCCCGGGGAGGGCTCGCGGCTGCTGAGGGTCCGCGAGGACAACCCGGTCTACGACGCCTGCGCCCGTCCGGTGGCGGTCGACGACGGCCAGGTCCGGCTGATGGCCACCGGCCCGTTCACCGAGTCGGACCTCGGCGTGGCCTGCTACCACTCGAAGGTCGGCGCGGTCGAGCTGTGCCTGAACCACCTGGTGGACGGCCCGGACGAGTACGTCGTCGTCGACATGACCGCGGGCTCCGACTCGTTCGCGTCCGGCATGTTCACCCGCTTCGACATGACCTTCCTGGTCGCCGAGCCGACCCGCAAGGGCGTGTCCGTCTACCGCCAGTACAAGGAGTACGCGCGGGACTTCGGCGTCGCGCTGAAGGTCGTCGGCAACAAGGTGCAGGGCCCGGACGACGTGGACTTCCTGCGCGCCGAGGTCGGCGACGACCTCCTGGTGACGGTCGGCCACTCCGACTGGGTCCGCGCCATGGAGAAGGGCCGCCCGCCCCGCTTCGAGCTCCTGGAGGCCACCAACCGCACGGCCCTGCAGACCCTGCGGAACGCGGCCGACGACTCGTACGCGCACCGGGACTGGGAGCGCTACACACGCCAGATGGTCCACTTCCACCTGAGGAACGCGGAGAGCTGGGGCAACGCCAAGACCGGGGCCGACCTGGCAGCGCAGGTCGACCCCGGCTTCGTCCTCGACGAGCGCCTGGCGATGCCGCAGCCTTCGTGACAGAGGCTCAGCGCCCCGCAGCCGGCTTGGCCGGGGATGCCGGGGCGCCGGCCGGGGCGGCCGGCTGGGGGGACAGGAAGGCCTTCCAGCCGGCTGGCGGGGCCTCGCCGACCTTCAGGGTGCGGAGCTTGGCGACGACCTCCGGGTCCTGGGCGTCGAGCCAGTCGGCGAGCTGGCGGAAGGAGACGCACTTGACGTCCTTCTGGACGCAGACCGTGGCGATCGTCTCCTCGACGGCCCGCATGTAGGTGCCGCCGTTCCAGGACTCGAAGTGGTTGCCGATGATCAGCGGCGCGCGGTTGCCCCGGTACGAGCGCTCGAAGGCCTGCACCAGGCCGTCGCGCATCTGGTTGCCCCAGTACTCGTGCCGGGACGGGTCGCCCTGCGTCGTACCGGACTGGTTGACCAGGAAGTTGTAGTCCATGGACAGGGTCTGGAAGGCGCGGCCCGGGACCGGGACGAGCTGCATCGACAGGTCCCACAGGCCCTTGTCCTTCTTGGGCCAGATCTGGTCGTTGACGCCGCTGGTGTCGTAGCGGAAGCCCATCTGGGCCGCCGCCTTGACGAAGTTCTCCCGGCCCTCAAGGCACGGCGTGCGGGCGCCGACCAGTTCCTTGTCGTAGTCGAACGGAAGCGACTTCTCCGCCTTCAGCCCGGCGTTGGTCCGCCAGTTCTTGACGAAGGACTTGGCCTGGTTGATCTCGCTCTTCCACTCCTCGACCGACCAGGTGCCCACGCCCCCGTCCTTGCCGCAGAAGTGCCCGTTGAAGTGCGTGCCGATCTCGTTGCCCTCCTCCCACGCGCCGCGCAGCTCGCGCACGGTGTCGCGGATGCCCTGGACGTCGTTGAAGCCGATGTCCGAGCGGCCCGGGGAGTGCTGCGGGGGGTCGTACAGCTCGCGCTTCTCCTCCGGCAGGAGGTACACGCCGCTGAGGAAGTACGTCATCTTCGCGTCGTACTTCTTGCCGACCTTGCGGAAGTGGGAGAAGAGCTTCTGGCTGTCCTCTCCCGCGCCGTCCCAGGAGAACACCACGAACTGCGGCGGCGTCTGACCTGGCTTCAGGCGCTGCCAGGTGGGCTGGTGCGGCTGCGCGCCGGTGAAGGAGGTGGAGCCGTCGCCGATCAGGCGCACCGCGCTCCGCGGTGCCGCGGCCTGGCCCTTCTTCGCCGGGGCGCCGCCCTGCGCGCCCTTCGAGGTGGCGTCGCCGGAGTCCGAGCAGCCGGCGAGGCCGGTGGCGAGGGCAAGAGTGAGGGCACCGGCGGCGAGCGCTCTCCTCGGGGCTGTGGTCGTTCTTCCGGCGGCTGACATCCGCGCACCTTTCCTCGGATCCTCGGATTTCCGTACAAGCGGCGTCAAGGTCGCACCACAGCGCGCGGAGCGCGACAACGACAAGCGGCATGCACACGTTCTGTCACCGGATCCGGTGAATCATTGCCCTGTTTGCCCCGAAAATAATGCCGCAGTCTTTACTCTCCATTACTATCCATTTACCGAGCGTTGATCGGTGTCCCGCCGCTGCACCCCGCACGAGCCGCGACCGCGCTGCCCCGGAGGAGACGGGAACATGACCCTCTGCACCCCTGCCCGCACGCCCAACCGACCCCGCGTCCAGCGGCCCCACAGCCCGCCGGACGGCCCGGAAGGCCCTCGCCGCCGCTTCCGAGTGGCCGGCGCGGACGTCTCCGCGTCCGTCGCCGTCTTCCTGATCGCGCTGCCGCTCTCCCTCGGCATCGCCCTCGCCACCGGCGCCCCGCTCCAGGCCGGCCTGGTGGCCGCCGCCGTCGGCGGCATCGTCGCCGGCCGGCTCGGCGGCTCACCGCTCCAGGTCAGCGGACCTGCCGCCGGACTGACCGTGGTCACGGCCGAGTTGATCCAGCGCTACGGCTGGCGCACCACCTGCGCCATCACGGTCCTCGCGGGCCTCGCCCAACTCGGACTCGCCGCCCTGCGAGTGGCCCGCTCCGCACTCGTCGTCTCGCCCGCGATCGTCCACGGGATGCTCGCCGGCATCGGCGTCACGATCGCCCTCGCCCAACTGCACATCGTGCTCGGCGGCAGTCCTCAGAGCTCCACCGTCGACAACGCACTGGGGCTGCCCGCCCAGTTGGCGGACGCCTCCGCGGCCGCGCTGGTGGTCAGCGGCCTCACCATCGCCCTGCTGCTGCTCTGGCCGCGCCTGCCCGGCCGTACGGGACGGCTGCTGCGCACGGTGCCCGCCGCGCTCGCCGCGGTGGCCGCCGCCACCGCCGTCGCCGCACTCGCCGGACTCGGCGTGCCGCGGGTCGACCTGCCCTCGTGGAGCAGCCACGCGCTGCCCGGGCTCCCGGACGGGCCGGTCCTCGGGATCGCGGCCGGAGTGCTCACCATCACGCTGGTCACCAGCGTGCAGTCGCTGCTGTCCGCCGTCGCCGTCGACAAGCTGGTGGCGAAGCGCGCCGCCGACACCGGTTCCGGCAGCGCGCCCCGCTCCCGGCTCGACCGCGAACTCGCCGGCCAGGGCGCGGCCAACATGGTCTCCGGAGCGCTCGGCGGCCTGCCGGTGGCCGGAGTCGCGGTGCGCAGCGTCGCGAACGTCTCGGCCGGCGCCGTGAGCCGCAACTCCTCGATACTGCACGGCGTATGGATCGTGCTCGCGGCCCTCTTCCTGGTGCCGGTCCTCGACCTCATCCCGCTGTCCGCGCTGGCCGCGCTCGTCATGGTCGTCGGCATCCAGATGGTCAGCATCACCCACATCCGTACGGTCACCCGTCATCGTGAAGTGCTGGTGTACGTGGTGACGCTGGCCGGAGTGGTCTTCGTCGGAATCCTGGAGGGCGTGGGCCTGGGGATCGCGGTGGCGGTCGCCGTCGCGATGCAGCGCCTGGCCCGCACCCGGATCACCCGCGAGGAGCGGGACAGGCGCCAGGTGGTGCACATCCGCGGCCAGTTGACCTTCCTCGCCGTGCCGAGACTGAGCCGCGCCCTGCACCAGATCCCGGCCGGTTCCGACGTCGTGGTGGAGCTGGACGGCTCGTTCATGGACCACGCCGCCTACGAGACGCTGCACGACTGGCAGAACGCCCATCTGGCCCACGGAGGCGCGGTCGAAATGACCGGCCCGCACGGCGGCCGGATCGCCGAGCCGGCCGAGGCGCAGACCGGACCGGCCGCCGCCGCGGCGGACGACGCGCGCGCGGGCGTACGGGCGGGCGCGCACACCGGTGCGCACTCCTGCTGCCGGCCCTGGACTCCCTGGCGCAACCACCAGTGCGGCGAGCAGCTGCCCGCCGAGGAGGTCGCCGAGGACGAGGAGACGCGCGGCGCCACCGGGCACCGGCTGGTCAGCGGCATCGGCGCCTTCCAGCGGGACACGGCCCCGCTGGTCCGGGACGAGCTGGCACGGCTGGCCCGGGAAGGACAGCGTCCCTCGCAGCTCTTCCTGACCTGCGCCGACTCCCGTCTGGTCACGAGCATGATCACATCCAGCGGCCCGGGTGACCTGTTCACGGTGCGCAACGTCGGCAATCTGGTGCCTCTGCCGGGTGAGGAGAGCGGGGACGACTCGGTGGCGGCGGCGATCGAGTACGCGGTGGAGGTGCTGCGGGTCGAATCGATCACGGTCTGCGGCCACTCCGGCTGCGGCGCGATGCAGGCCCTGCTGAACAGCGGCCCCGAGGACGCGTCGGTCCCGGCGAGCCCGCTGCGGCGCTGGCTGCGGCACGGCCGGCCGAGTCTGGCGCGGATGGCGAGCCGCCGGCACGCCTGGGCGAGGATCTCGGGGCGGCTGCCCGCCGACGAGGTCGAGCAGCTGTGCCTGACCAACGTGGTGCAGCAGTTGGAGCACCTGCGGGCGTACGAGTCGGTGGCGCGGCGGCTCGCGGAGGGCACGCTGACGCTGCACGGGATGTACTTCCACGTGGGCGAGGCGCAGGCCTATCTGCTGGCCGGCACCGACGAGGTGCACAGCTACGACGACGTGTTCACGCGGGTGCCGCCGAGCATCGGTCCGGAGATCCGGCCGCTGGAGGTCGCCCGCGCGTCCTGAACCCTTCCTTCCGTTCGTCCGTGACAGTGTGTGGCCGCCCGTTCCTCTCCGCTCGGGGAGCGGGCGGCCGCCGCCGTACGCCCCTCACAGGTCTAAACCAATTTCCCGGAGGCTCTTGTCACCCGGGCATCGGCCTGATGAGCTATGACGCGGGACACACAGGCACGTAGGACGCCCTGGGAATGGGAGATGTCGTGAGCAACGAATCCTTGGCCAATCTGCTTCGCGAGGAGCGGCGGTTCGCGCCGCCCGCCGAGCTGGCCGCGCACGCCAACGTCACGGCGGAGGCGTACGAGCAGGCCAAGGCGGACAGGCTGGGTTTCTGGGCCGAACAGGCCAAGCGGCTCACCTGGGCCACCGCGCCGACCGAGACGCTCGACTGGTCGAACCCTCCGTTCGCCAAGTGGTTCGCCGACGGTGAGCTGAACGTCGCGTACAACTGCGTGGACCGGCACGTCGAGGCCGGCCACGGCGACCGGGTCGCCATCCACTTCGAGGGCGAGCCGGGCGACAGCCGGGCCATCACCTACGCCGAGCTCAAGGACGAGGTGTCCCGGGCCGCCAACGCCCTGACCGAGCTGGGCGTCCGCAAGGGCGACCGGGTGGCGGTCTATCTGCCGATGATCCCCGAGGCCGCGATCACGATGCTGGCCTGCGCCCGGATCGGCGCCGCCCACTCGGTCGTCTTCGGCGGCTTCTCGGCCGACGCGGTCGCCTCCCGCATCCAGGACGCCGACGCCAAGCTGGTCGTCACCGCCGACGGCGGCTACCGCCGCGGCAAGCCGTCCGCGCTCAAGCCCGCGATCGACGAGGCCGTGGCCCGCTGCCCGCAGGTCGAGCACGTCCTCGTGGTCCGCCGCACCGGCCAGGACATCGCCTTCACCGAGGGCCGCGACGTCTGGTGGGACGAGATCGTCTCCCGCCAGTCCGCCGAGCACACCCCGGAGGCCTTCGAGGCCGAGCACCCGCTCTTCATCCTCTACACCTCCGGCACGACCGGTAAGCCGAAGGGCATCCTGCACACCTCCGGCGGCTATCTCACCCAGGCCGCCTACACCCACCACGCCGTCTTCGACCTCAAGCCGGAGACCGACGTCTACTGGTGCACCGCCGACATCGGCTGGGTCACCGGCCACTCGTACATCGTCTACGGGCCGCTGGCCAACGGCGCGACCCAGGTCATGTACGAGGGCACGCCGGACACCCCGCACCAGGGCCGGTTCTGGGAGATCGTGCAGAAGTACGGCGTCACCATCCTCTACACGGCGCCGACCGCGATCCGCACGTTCATGAAGTGGGGCGACGACATCCCCGCCAAGTTCGACCTGTCGTCGCTGCGCGTCCTCGGCTCGGTCGGCGAGCCGATCAACCCCGAGGCCTGGATCTGGTACCGCGAGCACATCGGCGGCAACACGTGCCCGATCGTGGACACCTGGTGGCAGACCGAGACCGGCGCGATGATGATCTCGCCGCTGCCCGGAGTCACCGAGACCAAGCCCGGTTCCGCCCAGCGCCCGCTGCCGGGCATCTCCGCCACCGTCGTCGACGACGAGGCGAACGAGGTCCCGAACGGTGGCGGCGGCTACCTGGTCCTCACCGAGCCGTGGCCGTCGATGCTCCGCACCATCTGGGGCGACGACCAGCGCTTCATCGACACGTACTGGTCCCGCTTCGAGGGCAAGTACTTCGCCGGTGACGGCGCGAAGAAGGACGACGACGGCGACATCTGGCTGCTCGGCCGGGTCGACGACGTCATGCTCGTCTCGGGCCACAACATCTCCACCACCGAGGTCGAGTCCGCGCTCGTCTCCCACCCGTCGGTCGCCGAGGCGGCCGTCGTCGGTGCCGCCGACGAGACGACCGGCCAGGCCATCGTCGCCTTCGTGATCCTGCGCGGCACGGCCAGCGAGGACGAGGGTCTCGTCGCCGACCTGCGCAACCACGTCGGCGCGACCCTCGGTCCGATCGCCAAGCCGAAGCGCATCCTGCCGGTAGCCGAACTGCCCAAGACCCGGTCCGGCAAGATCATGCGCCGGCTGCTGCGGGACGTCGCCGAGAACCGCGAGCTGGGCGACGTCACCACGCTGACCGACTCGTCCGTCATGGACCTCATCCAGACGAAGCTGCCGGCCGCACCCAGCGAGGACTGAGCGCGCACCGAGCGCGGGCTGAGCGGCGAAAGCGCAGGTGGGCGCCCGTTCCGGGGTTCCGGGGCGGGCGCCTCCGCGTTGTCCACAGGTGGTTTTCCACAGGGCGTGCCCGAGGCCGCGAATCCACCTAAAGTGAAGATCACCGGACACCACCGAGGCATCTTTAGGTAAAGTAAGGATCGCGCGTCAGAAACGCGACAGGAAAACCTAGGTGCGCCGGGAAGTCTGGTCGGCATGTGCTCTGTGCTGCCCACCGACCGGAGGTTCTCACCGTGCCCGCGCCCGTACGCACCCCGACCACCACCCGCCGCAGGTTCCTCGGCCGTCTTTCGCTGCCCGAGCGCCGGTACGTCGCCGACGCGCTGCGCACCGAGACCGTCGGCGGAGTGCTGCTGCTGGTCGCCGCCGTCGCCGCGCTCGTCTGGGCCAACACGCCCGTCAAGGAGAGCTACGCGGCGATACGCGACTTCCACCTGGGGCCGGCCGCACTCGGGCTCGACCTGTCGATCCAGCACTGGGCCGCCGACGGGCTGCTCGCCGTCTTCTTCTTCGTCGCCGGCATCGAGCTCAAGCGCGAGCTCGTCGCGGGCGAGCTGCGCGAGCCCAAGGCCGCCGCGCTGCCCGTCATCGCCGCCCTGTGCGGCATGGCCGTGCCCGCCCTGGTCTACGCGCTGGTCAACACGGTCGGCGACGGCACGCTGGACGGCTGGGCGGTGCCCACCGCCACCGACATCGCCTTCGCGCTGGCCGTCCTCGCCGTGATCGGCACCTCGCTGCCCTCGGCGCTGCGGGCCTTCCTGCTCACCCTCGCCGTCGTCGACGACCTGTTCGCCATCCTGATCATCGCGATCTTCTTCACCAGCGACCTGAACTTCGCCGCCCTCGGCGGCGCCTTCGCCGGCCTCCTCGTCTTCTGGCTGCTGCTGCGCAAGGGCGTCCGCGGCTGGTACGTGTACGTGCCGCTCGCCCTGGTCATCTGGGGCCTGATGTACAACAGCGGCGTCCACGCCACCATCGCCGGCGTCGCCATGGGCCTGATGCTGCGCTGCACCACGCGCGAGGGCGAGGAGCACTCCCCCGGCGAGCACATCGAGCACCTGGTCCGCCCGCTCTCCGCGGGCCTCGCCGTGCCGCTGTTCGCGCTGTTCTCGGCCGGCGTCACGGTGTCCGGAAAGGCCATCAGCGACGTCTTCACGCAACCCGTCACCCTCGGCGTGGTGCTCGGACTCGTGGTCGGCAAGGCCGTCGGCATCTTCGGCGGCACCTGGCTCGCCGCCCGCTTCACGAGAGCGTCGCTCAACCCCGACCTGACCTGGCCGGACGTGTTCGCCGTCGCCTCGCTCGCCGGCATCGGCTTCACCGTCTCGCTGCTCATCGGTGAACTGGCCTTCGCGGGCGACGACGTGCTGACCGACGAGGTGAAGGCCGCCGTCCTCATCGGCTCGCTGACAGCCGCCGTGCTCGCCTCCGTCCTGCTGAAACTGCGGGTCCGCAGGTATCAGGCGCTGGTCGTCGAAGAGGAGCGGGACGAGGACCAGGACGGCATCCCCGACGTGTACGAGGAGCACAACCCGGAGTACCACCTGAGAATGGCCGAGATCTACGAGCGGAAGGCCGCCGAACATCGGGAACGGGCTCAACTGGCGGGGGCACCGCGCGACGAGGCCGACCGTCCGGCATGATCTGAGGTCAGACGAAAACGGAGAAGAGGGAGCAGCCATGAGCGACCCGTTCGACGGAACCGAGCGCAGCCTCGGCCAGCTGGTCGCCTCGGCGACAGCCGAGATGTCCGCACTGGTGCACGACGAGATCGCCCTGGCCAAGGCCGAGATCCGACAGGACGTGAAGCGCGGCGCGATCGGCGGCGGCGCGGCCACCGCCGCCGGTGTCGTGCTGCTGTTCTCCCTGCCGATGCTGAGCTTCGCGCTCGCCTACGGCATCAACACCTGGACCGGCGGGCACAACGGCGAGGGCGGCTGGAACCTCGCCTGGTGCTTCCTGCTGTCCTTCGCGGCGAACGTGCTGCTCGCGGGCCTGCTCGGGCTGTTCGCGGTGGCCAAGTTCAAGAAGGTCAAGAAGCCCGAGAGGACCATCGCCTCGGCCAAGCAGACCGCGGCGGTCATGCAGAACGTCAAGCCGCACCCGCGCCCGGTGGCCGACGCGGCCCCGCTCGCCCTGGAGAAGGCCGCGACTGTGGGACGCTCGTCTGCATGACCGTCCCTGAGAGCAGCAGCGCCAACGGCGGAAGCCCGGTCCGCATCGACGGACCGTGGACCCACCGCGACGTGGCGGCCAACGGTGCCCGCTTCCACATCGCCGAGATGGGCGACGGCCCGCTGGTGCTGCTGCTGCACGGCTTCCCGCAGTTCTGGTGGACCTGGCGCCACCAGCTGCCCGCGCTCGCCGAGGCCGGATTCCGCGCCGTGGCCATGGACCTGCGCGGCGTCGGCGGCAGCGACCGCACGCCGCGCGGTTACGACCCGGCCAACCTGGCCCTCGACATCACCGGCGTGGTCCGGTCGCTCGGCGAGCCGGACGCGGCGCTCGTCGGGCACGACCTCGGCGGCTACCTCGCCTGGACGGCGGCCGTGATGCGGCCCAAGCTGGTGCGCCGGCTCGTGGTCTCCTCGATGCCGCACCCGCGCCGCTGGCGCTCGGCGATGCTCTCCGACTTCGCGCAGACCCGCGCCGGTTCGTACGTGTGGGGCTTCCAGCGGCCGTGGCTGCCGGAGCGTCAGCTCGTGGCGGACGAGGCGGCCTTGGTGGGCCGGCTGATCGAGGACTGGTCCGGGCCGAACCCGCGCTCGGCCGCCGACGAGGAGGCCCTGGCGGTCTACCGGCGGGCGATGTGCATCCCGTCGACCGCGCACTGCTCGATCGAGCCGTACCGCTGGATGGTGCGCTCGCTGGCCCGCCCGGACGGCATCCAGTTCAACCGGCGCATGAAGCGGCCGGTGCGGGTGCCGACGCTGCATCTGCACGGTTCGCTCGACCCGGTGATGCGGACCCGCAGCGCGGCCGGCTCCGGGCAGTACGTGGAGGCGCCGTACCGCTGGCGGCTCTTCGACGGCCTGGGACACTTCCCGCACGAGGAGGACCCGGCCGCGTTCACCACGGAGCTCGTCAACTGGCTGCAGGATCCCGAGCCGGACCGCTGAGGCACAGGCGTCCTTCGAACTGCCATGTGCCTCGCGCATACGCCAATTGGCGGGCCCCGGGGCGGTTACCGACCTTGGGCCCCGGGCAGAGGTCCCGGTATGGGCTGGACGCACGACTACGGTGACACAGCACGCGACCGCCGCTCGATCGGCGGACCCGACGCCCCGGAGGGGGGCGGGGCGCAGGACCAGGGCCACCCGCATCCCGCGGGAGCCGTGGGGATCTCGCGCATCCTCCGCCGCCGGGCCCGCTGGGTGTCGGCCCGGCTGCGGCACACCCGTACGTAACGCTCCGGAACGCTCCGCGCCAGAGGCCCTCGCGAGCGAGGGCCTCTGGCGGGTGTCTCGCCGGTCATGCCGGGCTCGGCCCGATCGACAGAGCACTCCCTAGAGCGCGCAGCCCTGGCTGTCGACCTGCTGGTTGGCGGCGCGGCCCCGGGTGATGTCGTCCCGGATCTCGTCGACCGTCAGCGCGTAGCCGGTGTTCGCGTCGTCCAGGGAGCGGGCGAAGATCACGCCGTACACCTCGCCGTCCGCGGTGAGCAGCGGGCCGCCGGAGTTGCCCTGACGGACCGTCGCGTACAGCGAGTACACGTCCCTGCGCACCTCGCCGCGGTGGTAGATGTCGGGACCGTTGGCGGTGATCCGGCCGCGGACGCGCGCGGAGCGTACGTCGTAGGCGCCGTTCTCCGGGAAGCCGGCCACGATGGCGTTGTCGCCGCTGCGGGCGTCGTCGTCGGTGAACCGGAGCGGCGTGGCGTCCAGGTTCGGCACGTCGAGGACGGCGATGTCGCGCTTCCAGTCGTAGAGCACGACCTTGGCGTCGTAGAGCTTGCCCTGGCCGCCTATCTGCACGGTCGGCTCGTCGACTCCGCCGACGACATGGGCGTTGGTCATGACGCGGCGGTCGGCGAAGACGAAGCCGGTGCCTTCGAGGACCTTGCCGCAGCCGGGAGCCGTGCCGACGACCTTGACGATGGAGCGCTGGGCGCGGGCGGCGACCGGGCTGCCGGCGAGCGCCGGGTCGGGCGGCTGCACCTCGGTGATGGGCTCGTTGGCGAAGGGGCTGAAGACCTGCGGGAAGCCGTTCTGGGCGAGCGCGGAGGTGAAGTCGGCGAACCAGCTGGGCGCCTGATCCGGCATCACCCGGGAGACGCCGAGCAGCACCTTGGAGCTGCGGACCTCCTTGCCGAGCGTGGGCATCGCGGTGCCGGCGAGCGCGGAACCGATCAGCCAGGCCACCAGGAGCATGGCGACCACGTTGACCAGCGCGCCGCCGGTGGCGTCCAGGGCCCGCGCGGGCGTCCAGGTGATGTGCCGGCGCAGCTTGTTCCCCAGGTGGGTGGTGAAGGCCTGCCCGACCGAGGCGCAGACGATGACCACCATCACGAAGATCACTGTCGCCGTCGTCGTGACCTGGCTGTGGTCGGTCAGCTGGTTCCAGATGACCGGCAGCAGCAGGACGGCGACGAGACCGCCGCCGAGGAAGCCGATCACCGACAGGATGCCGACGACGAAGCCCTGGCGGTAACCGATGATCGCGAACCACACGGCGGCGAGCAGCAACAGGATGTCCAGCACGTTCACCGTCAATAGCCTCGCAGATTCGTCTTCGGTCGCCCCGGGGGCCAGCCTGTCATGCCCTCCAGTCGAGCGGGACCCGCTTGGACCGGTCCCAGGGGCGCTCCCAGCCCGCGTAGTGCAGGATCCGGTCGATCACGCCGGCCGTGAAACCCCAGACCAGCGCCGATTCGACGAGGAAGGCGGGGCCTTCGTGGCCAAGCGGGTGGACGGCCATGGCGCGGTTCTCGGGATCCGTGAGATCCGCCACGGGGACGGTGAAGACCCGGGCGGTCTCGGCGGGGTCCACGACGCCGACCGGGCTGGGGTCGCGCCACCAGCCGAGCACGGGCGTGACGACGAAGCCGCTGACCGGGATGTAGAGCTGGGGCAGCACGCCGAAGAGCTGGACGCCGGCCGGGTCGAGTCCGGTCTCCTCGCGGGCCTCGCGCAGCGCCGCGCGCAGCAGTCCGCCCTCGGCCGGGTCGCCGTCCTCGGGATCGAGGGAGCCGCCGGGGAAGGAGGGCTGCCCGGCGTGCGAGCGGAGGCTGCCGGAGCGCTCCATCAGCAGCAGCTCGGGGCCGCGCGGGCCCTCGCCGAAGAGAACGAGCACGGCGGACTGGCGCCCTCCGCCGTCCGCGGGCGGCAGGAAGCGGCTCAGCTGCTCGGGCGCGACCGTGCGGGCCGCGCTGTCGACCGGGGCCAGCCAGTCGGGCAGGCCCTCGCGGTCGAGCAGCCCGCCCGTCCCGTAGATCTCTTCACCAGTGCGCGTCATAGGCACCCCCGTGTTTCACAACGCGGTCGACGTACGGCTTCGTTCCCAGGAAGGCTCGCTCACGCCTCGCCGCCCAGGGGCGGGGCGGGCCGGCCGGGGTAGTCCGGCGGCGGGTTGAGCCGCTGGCCGGGGAAGCCGCCCTTCTCGTACTTCAGAAGCTTCTTCGCCTTCTCCGGGTCGGTCTCGCCCTCTCCGTACGCGGGGCAGAGGTGGGCGATCGGGCAGGCGCCGCAGGCGGGCTTGCGGGCGTGGCAGATGCGGCGGCCGTGGAAGATCACCCGGTGCGAGAGCATCGTCCACTCGCTCTTCGGGAAGATCTCGGCGACCTCGGCCTCGATCTTCACCGGGTCGTCGGACTCGGTCCACTTCCAGCGCCGGGCGAGGCGCATGAAGTGGGTGTCGACGGTGATGCCGGGCACGCCGTAGGCGTTGCCGAGGACGACGAAGGCCGTCTTGCGGCCGACGCCGGGCAGCTTGACCAGGTCGTCCAGGCGGCGGGGCACCTCGCCGCCGAAGTCGTCCCGGAGGGCGGCGGCCAGGCCCATGATCGACTTGGTCTTGGCGCGGAAGAAGCCGGTCGGTCTGATCAGCTCCTCGACCTCCTCGGGGACGGCGGCGGCCAGGTCCTCGGGCGTCGGGTACTTCGCGAAGAGGGCGGGCGTCGTCTGGTTCACCCGCAGGTCGGTGGTCTGGGCGGAGAGGACCGTGGCGACCAGGAGCTCGAAGGGATTGCGGAAGTCGAGCTCGGGATGGGCGTACGGGTAGACCTCGGCGAGCTCCCGGTTGATCTTGCGGGCGCGCCGGACCATGCCGAGACGCGACTCGGGCTTGCCGGCCTTGGCAGGCGCCTTGGCCGGAACCTTGGCCGGCGCCTTGGCAGGTGCTTTGGCAGGCGCCTTAACCGTCTTCGCCGGCGCCTCGGCCGTCTTCGCGGGCGTCCCGACCGCCCCCTTCGGTGCGCGTTTCGTCACTTTCGTCTGTTTCGACACGCCGTGTTCGCCCACAGCGGAATTACCCTCTTCCCGCACTCTTCCAGCCCCCTTGGCCTGTGCTCTCACCGGCGAGTTGGACACCCGGCCAGCCTAGGGGCCGCCACCGACATCCGCCCCGCGCGCACCGGATCGCGACCCAATCGGGCCCCTGACGTACGGAAAGGCCGTCCGGTGAGTCAAACTTGTTGTGATTGATCGCACTGAGGTCGACATAGGAGAGAACTCGTGGACGACGTTCTGCGACGCGCCCCGCTGTTCGCGGCGCTCGACGACGAGCAGGCCGCCGAGCTGCGCGCCTCGATGAGTGAGGCGACGCTTGCCCGTGGCGACGCGCTCTTCCACGAGGGCGACCCGGGCGACCGGCTCTACGTGGTCACCGAGGGCAAGGTGAAGCTGCACCGGACCTCGCCCGACGGCCGCGAGAACATGCTGGCGGTCCTCGGCCCCGGCGAGCTGATCGGCGAGCTGTCCCTGTTCGACCCGGGCCCGCGCACCGCCACCGCGACCGCGCTGACCGAGGTCAAGCTGCTCGGCCTCGGCCACGGAGACCTCCAGCCCTGGCTGAACGCCCGCCCCGAGGTGGCCAGCGCCCTGCTGCGGGCCGTCGCCCGCCGTCTGCGCAAGACCAACGACCAGATGTCCGACCTGGTCTTCTCCGACGTGCCGGGCCGTGTCGCCCGCGCGCTCCTCGACCTGTCGCGCCGCTTCGGCGTGCAGTCGGAGGAGGGCATCCACGTCGTCCACGACCTGACCCAGGAGGAGCTGGCCCAGCTCGTCGGCGCCTCCCGCGAGACGGTCAACAAGGCGCTCGCCGACTTCGCCCAGCGCGGCTGGCTGCGCCTGGAGGCGCGCGCCGTGATCCTGCTGGACGTGGAGCGCCTCGCGAAGCGCTCGCGGTGACCTGCGCGTCCATGACGCCGTAACGCCGTCACGCCGTACGTGAAGGGGCCGCCCGGTTCGACCGGGCGGCCCCTCGCGTCGTCCGTCCGCCTCCGGCGGCGGCCGGGCTGATCCGAAGGAGACGGGCTAGCGCTTCGTGCCGTCCACGATCAGCGGGTTCGAGCCGCCGCTGCCGCACGGCACCGCGTAGACCGGGTTCTTCGCCGACGCCTCCTTGTAGGCGTCGATGCACTGGTTCATGAGGACCTTGTCGGTCAGGGACTCGTTGAGGATCTTGTTGGCGCGGGCGATGCCCTCCGCCTCGATCCGGCGCCGGTCGGCCTCCGCCTTGGCGGTCCGGGACGCCTCGAGGGCCCGCTCGGTGGCCTGCTGCTGCTGGATCTTGCGGTCGATCTGGTCCTGCAGGGCCTGCGAGGGCTTCACGTTCCGCAGGTTGACGGTGGTGACGTCGATCCCGCGCGGGGCGAGGCGCTCCTTGATGAGGCCGGCGATCTCCGCGTTGATCTTCTCGCGGTCGGAGGCGTAACCCTGCTCGCTCGTGTAGCGGGCGAAGACGTTGCGGACGATCTCGCGGCTGTCCGGGTAGACCAGGCGCTGCTGGATGGCGTCCTCGCTGCCGGCCAGCTTGTACAACTCGACGGCCTTGGAGGGGTGCACCGCCCACTTCACGGTGACCTCGGCGTACATCACGCCGCCCTGCGAGGAGCGGACCTCGACGACGTCCTTGTCGGAGAGGTTGAGGTCCACGGGGCGCGTCGAGAAGGTCGTGACGTTCGTGAACGGCGACGTCAGGTGCATGCCGGAGGTCATCGGCGTGCCGACCTTGCCGAACGCGACCGGGACGCCGACCTCGTACGCGCTGATCACGTAGGTCATGCTCGCGACCAGCGAGAACACGCCGGCGAGCACGGCACCGAGGGCTCCCAGCTTGAGGCCGCGGCTGTCGTTCGCGCGGCCGATGAAGTAGAGCACCGCTGCCGTGATGACCAGCAGGATGGCTATGACGAACACGGGCTTCCCCCCAAGAGCTACAGCCAGATGTAAGCGGAGCGTAAGACACCTGGCGGAGGCTCCCGGTTGCGGGGTGTCCCCGGTCAGATCAGGCCGTGCTCCCTCAGATAGTCCAGCTGGGCCCTTACGGACAGCTCCGCGGCCGGCCACAGCGAGCGGTCCACGTCCGCGTACACATGGGCCACGACCTCGGAGGCCGTCAGATGGCCGTTCTCGACGGCGGTCTCCACCTGGGCGAGCCGGCTGGCCCGGTGCGCCAGATAGAACTCCACGGCGCCCTGGGCGTCCTCCAGGACCGGGCCGTGCCCCGGCAGGACGGTGTGCACGCCGTCGTCGGTCGTGAGCGAGCGCAGCCGCCTGAGCGAGTCCAGATAGTCGCCGAGCCGCCCGTCCGGATGCGCCACCATCGTCGTGCCGCGCCCCAGGATCGTGTCCCCGGTCAGCACCGCCCCGTCGGCCGGGAGGTGGAAGCAGAGCGAGTCCGAGGTGTGCCCGGGCGTGGGCACGACCCGCAGCTCGAGGCCGCCGGTGGTGATCACGTCGCCCGCCGCGAGGCCCTCGTCGCCGAGGCGGAGCGCCGGGTCGAGCGCCCGCACGGTGGACCGGGTCAGCTCGGCGAACCGCACCGCACCCTCGGCATGGTCCGGGTGGCCGTGGGTGAGGAGGGTGAGCCCGATCCGCTTGCCGAGCTTCTCGGCGGTCTCCACGACCCGCCGCAGATGGCCTTCGTCGAGCGGACCGGGATCGATGACGACGGCGAGGTCGGAGTCCGGCTCGGCGACGATCCAGGTGTTGGTGCCGTCCAGGGTCATCGCGGACGGGTTGGGCGCGAGGACGTTGACGGCCCGGGCGGTCGCGGGCCCGGAGACCACCGCGCCGCGCGGCTGGCCGGGAAGGAGGGCGGCGTCGCTCATGAGGCACCCCCTGTGGGGCCGGAGGGAATGTGCTTCGTGAACTCCTCGTGCCCCGGCCAGCTCAGAACAAGCCGGTCGCCCTCGAGGTGGGCCCGGGCGACGACGGGCGTCATGTCCTGGCCGCCCGCCGCGGCGAGGGCCTCGTCGGCGGTGGCGTACCGCTGCAGGACCCGGAGGGTCGCGATGGTGGGCGGCATCATCGTCAGCTCGCCCCGGTCGTAGCCGGCGGCGGCGTCGGCCGGGCGGATCCAGACGGTCCGGTCGGCCTCGGTGGAGGCGTTGCGGGTCCGCTGGCCGGCCGGCAGGGCGGCCACGAAGAACCAGGTGTCGTAGCGTCGCGGCTCGAACTCGGGCGTGATCCAGCGGGCCCAGGCGCCGAGCAGGTCGGAGCGCAGCACGAGGCCGCGCCGGTCGAGGAAGTCGGCGAACGACAGCTCGCGCGCGACCAGGGCCGCCCGGTCCTTCTCCCAGTCCTCGCCGGTGGTGTCGCCGACGACGGTGTCGGCGGTCTCCCCGGCGAGCAGGACGCCCGCCTCCTCGTACGTCTCGCGCACGGCGGCGCAGACGACGGCCTGCGCCTCGCCCGGGTCCGTCAGGCCGAGGCGGTCCGCCCACTCCTCGCGGGAGGGGCCGGCCCAGCGCACGGGGTGCTCGTCGCGCGGGTCGACACCGCCGCCCGGATAGGCGTACGCGCCGCCGGCGAAGGCCATGGAGGCGCGGCGGCGCAGCATGTGCACGGCCGGGCCCTCGGCGCCGTCCTTCAGCAGGAGCACGGTCGCGGCCCGCTTGGGAGTCGCGGGGACGAGCTCGCCGGCGGCGAGGGCGCGGATGCGGTCGGGCCATTCCGGTGGGTACCACTGACCGTTCGGCTGCTGACCGTTCGACTGACCATTCGACATGGCCGGATGCTATGCGCAAGCATCGAAATGCACGAGAGCCGATTCCCCACGCCTGTGGAAAACCGGCTCTGCGGGCGGCGGGACTCAGGCCTGCTCGAGCTCCACCTGGACCTCGACCTCGACGGGCGCGTCGAGCGGCAGGACGGTGACGCCGACGGCGCTGCGGGCGTGCACGCCCTTGTCGCCGAGGACCGCGCCGAGCAGCTCGCTGGCGCCGTTGACGACGCCGGGCTGGCCGGTGAAGTCGGGGGCGGAGGCGACGAAGCCGACCACCTTCACGACGCGCTTGATCCGGTCCAGGTCACCGGCGACGGACTTCACGGCCGCGAGCGCGTTGAGCGCGCAGGTGGCGGCGAGCTGCTTGGCCTCCTCGGCCGTGACCTCGGCGCCGACCTTGCCGGTGACGGGCAGCTTGCCCGCCACCATCGGGAGCTGGCCCGAGGTGTAGACGTACACGCCCGACTGGACGGCCGGCTGGTACGTGGCGATCGGCGGCACGACCTCCGGCAGGGTCAGGCCGAGCTCGGCGAGCTTCGCCTCGACGGCGCCGGCGCCGCTCACGAGGACTTCTCCCGCTTCAGGTAGGCCACGAGCTGCTCGGGGTTGTTCGGGCCGGGCACGACCTGGACGAGCTCCCAGCCGTCCTCGCCCCAGGTGTCAAGAATCTGCTTCGTCGCGTGCACCAGCAGCGGCACAGTCGCGTACTCCCACTTCGTCATGGGGCGACTGTAGCCGCTGCCGCGGGCCGGTCCGCCGAGCCGGCCTCCGGGTGCCCCTTAGGTGACCGAGGGGGCGCGTTGGGGGGCGCGTCCGGGGCGGCCCTCTGATTGGCCCGGGCCGCCAGTGGTTAGGCTCGAAGACGTGAGCAGGCTCCAGGTCGTCAGCGGCAAGGGCGGTACCGGTAAGACGACGGTCGCCGCCGCACTCGCGCTCGCCCTCGCGACCGAGGGCAAGCGGGCCCTCCTGGTCGAGGTGGAGGGCAGGCAGGGCATCGCGCAGCTCTTCGAGACGGAGGCGCTGCCGTACGAGGAGCGGAAGATCGCCGTCGCGCCGGGCGGCGGCGAGGTCTTCGCGCTGGCGATCGACGCCGAGCGCGCCCTCCTCGACTACCTCCAGATGTTCTACAAGCTGGGCAGCGCGGGCCGGGCGCTGAAGAAGCTCGGCGCGATCGACTTCGCGACGACGATAGCGCCGGGCGTGCGGGACGTGCTGCTGACCGGCAAGGCGTGCGAGGCGGTCCGCCGGCGTGAGAAGCACGGCGGCTTCACCTACGACTACGTGGTGATGGACGCGCCGCCGACCGGCCGCATCACCCGCTTCCTGAACGTCAACGACGAGGTGGCCGGCCTGGCGAGGATCGGCCCGATACACAACCAGGCCCAGGCCATCATGCGCTTCCTGAAGTCGCCGGAGACGGCCGTGCACCTGGTGACGCTCCTGGAGGAGATGCCGGTCCAGGAGACCGCGGACGGCATCGCGGAGCTGCGCGCGGCCGAACTGCCCGTCGGTCATGTCGTCGTGAACATGGTCCGTCCGCACCTCCTGGACGAGGCGGCGGTACGGGCCGCCTCCGGCGACCATCGGGACGCCATCGCCGGGACCTTGGCGTCCGTCGGCGTCAAGGGCGGCACGAAGCTGGTGGAGCCGCTGCTGGAACAGGCCGCGGAACACGCCCAGCGGGTCGAGCTGGAGCGGGCCCAGCGGGAGGCGCTGGACGGCGTCGGCGTGCCGACGTACGAGCTGCCCTTCCTGGGCGACGGGGCGGACATCGCCGGCCTGTACCGGCTGGCGAAGGAGCTGCGGAGGCAAGGGGTGGGTGCGTGACGGAGAAGACGGCGGCCTCGAACGGGCTCGACACCGCGCCCGTCCTGGAGCTGGATCCGCTGATCGACGACCCGGGCACCCGCATCATCGTGTGCTGCGGCGCGGGCGGTGTCGGGAAGACGACGACGGCGGCGGCCCTCGGCGTCCGGGCGGCGGAGCGCGGCCGGCGGGTGGTGGTCCTCACCATCGACCCGGCGCGCCGGCTGGCCCAGTCGATGGGCATCGACTCGCTGGACAACGTGCCGCGCAAGGTGGAGGGCATCAAGGGCTCCGACGGCGGCGAGCTGCACGCGATGATGCTCGACATGAAGCGGACCTTCGACGAGATCGTCGAGGCGCACGCGGACGCCGACCGGGCCCGGGCGATCCTGGAGAACCCGTTCTACCAGTCCCTGTCGGCCGGTTTCGCCGGTACGCAGGAGTACATGGCGATGGAGAAGCTGGGCCAGCTGCGGGCCAGGGACGAGTGGGACCTGATCGTGGTCGACACGCCGCCGTCCCGTTCGGCGCTGGACTTCCTGGACGCGCCGAAGCGGCTGGGTTCCTTCCTGGACGGGAAGTTCATCAAGCTGCTGATGGCGCCGGCGAAGGTGGGCGGCCGGGCCGGGATGAAGTTCCTCAACGTCGGCATGTCGATGATGACGGGGACGCTGGGCAAGCTGTTGGGCGGTCAGTTCCTCAAGGACGTGCAGACGTTCGTGGCGGCGATGGACACGATGTTCGGCGGTTTCCGGACCCGCGCGGACGCCACGTACAAACTGCTCCAGGCCCCGGGCACGGCGTTCCTGGTGGTCGCGACGCCGGAGCGGGACGCGCTGCGCGAGGCGGCGTACTTCGTGGAGCGGCTGGCCGCGGAGCACATGCCGCTGGCCGGTCTCGTCCTCAACCGTGTCCACGGCAGCGGCGCCGCCCGGCTGTCGGCCGAGCGGGCGCGGGCCGCCGCGGAAAATCTTGACGAGGGCCGCATTGTGGATCAGGAGGGCGGGAAGACAAGTGGGCGTGGCTCCCGAGCCACCTCTCCCGAGTCGCCCCACCTCGCCACCGCCGCCGACGCACTGCCCGGGTCCGAGGCTGCCCCCACAGCCGAAGCGGACGCGGATGTCAAGGAACTGACCGCGGGCCTGCTCCGTCTCCATGCCGAGCGGATGCAGGTGCTCGCGCGTGAGCAGCGCACACGCGATCGCTTCACCGCGCTCCACCCGGAGGTGGCGGTCGCCGAAGTGGCCGCCCTGCCGGGTGATGTGCACGACCTGGCGGGACTCCGCTCCATCGGTGAGCGTCTGACGCTCGGCCGTATGCCCTGACCGGCGGGCTGCCGTGAGGCACCCGCGGGCGCGGTCCGCCGACCGGCCTGACGGTGGCCCTAGCCGACCGCCGCGTACGTCTCGTACGTCGCGTCGTCGTCCATCGCCACGGGCAGCAGGCCCGCGCCCCGCTCGTACTCCGTGCGCGCGGTCTCCAGGAGCCGGCGCCACGAGGTGACGGTGGGCCGGCGGCGCAGCAGGGCGCGTCGCTCGCGCTCCGTCATGCCGCCCCACACGCCGAATTCCACACGGTTGTCGAGGGCGTCGGCGAGGCACTCGGTCCGCACCGGGCATCCGGTGCACACCGCCTTCGCCCTGTTCTGCGCCGCGCCCTGCACGAAAAGTTCATCCGGATCGGTAGTGCGGCAGGCCGCCTGCGCACTCCAGTCAGCTACCCAGCCCATACCGGCGCCGTCCTCTCCCGAATCGAGGCTCCCCCACGGCGGTAGCGGCATATTCACCGCTGCCAGTTGGGACGTTACGGAAGGTGGGGACAGCGCAACACCCCCTTCGGGCCCAATCTTGAATGGCCCGAACGGACTATGCGTGCGCGGCAGATCACCCAGGGGAGTGACCCGAGGACATCACGACCTTTTCGGACATGAGCCGGATTCAGGCATGAACCGCCCGCGCTTCGGGTACGCGGAAATTCACGCCGACGTCACGCACGGGTCTTGATGCGGGACCCCACTGCTGTGACAGTTGGGAGCAGCTTAGGCCAAGGCATATACGTGTGTCCGGCGAATGAGAACGTAGGCTGCCCCCATGGCAAAGAAGCGCTCGGGCGGTGGTCTGACCGGGACCCAGCAGGCCGCCAAGTTCCTCGGGGTCAGTGTGCTCTCCGGAGCCGTGCTGGCGGGCATCGCCCTGCCCGCGGCCGGAGCGCTGGGGCTGGCGGCGAAGGGCACGGTCGAGGGGTTCGACGAGATCCCGTCCAACCTGAAGACGCCGCCGTTGAGTCAGCGCACCACGATCCTCGACTCGACCGGCGGCCACATCGCCACCGTGTACTCGCGTGACCGCAAGGTCGTGCCGATCGAGAAGATCTCGCCGTACATGCAGAAGGCGATCGTCGCGATCGAGGACTCGCGCTTCTACGAGCACGGGGCGATCGACCTCAAGGGCGTGCTGCGCGCCATCAACCGCAACGCGCAGTCGGGCGGCGTCGCGCAGGGCGCGTCGACGCTCACCCAGCAGTACGTGAAGAACGTCTTCGTCGAGGAGGCCGGCGACGACCCCGAGAAGGTCGCCCAGGCCACCCAGCAGACCATGGGCCGCAAGGTGCGCGAGCTGAAGTTCGCCATCCAGGTCGAGGAGGAGCTGGGCAAGAAGAAGATCCTGGAGAACTACCTCAACATCACGTTCTTCGGGCAGCAGGCGTACGGCATCGAGGCCGCCGCCCAGCGCTACTTCTCCAAGCACGCCGCCGACCTCACCCTGCCCGAGTCCGCGATGATGGCGGGCCTCGTGCAGTCGCCGAGCCGTTACGACCCGGTCAACGACCTCCAGGAGGCCACCAAGCGCCGGAACGTCGTCCTCCAGCGCATGGCCGACGTCAAGGACATCAGCCAGGCGGAGGCCGACAAGGCGAAGGCCACGCCGATCAAGCTCAAGGTGAAGTCGCCCAAGAACGGCTGCATCACCGCCGTCGACGGCGCCGGCTTCTTCTGCGACTACGTCCGCAAGACGATCCTCAACGACCCGGTCTTCGGCAAGACGCCCGAGGAGCGCCAGAAGCTGTGGAACCTGGGCGGTCTGACCATCCGGACCACCCTCGACCCGCGCGCGCAGGCCGCGGCCAACGAGGCCGCCGTCGCCCGGATCGACAAGGACGACAAGGTCGCCGCCTCGGTGGTCCAGGTCCAGCCCGGCACCGGCAAGATCCTGTCGATGGGCCAGTCCCGTCCGTACGGCCTCGACCAGAAGCTGCACCAGACCACCCTGAACCTCGCCGTCGGCAAGAAGATGGGCGGCACGACGTACGGCTTCCAGGTCGGTTCGACCTTCAAGCCGATCACGGCCGCCGCGGCCCTGGAGAAGGGCCTGAGCCCCGCCCAGTCCTTCTCGACGCCGTGGAAGATCTCGGTGCCGATGAACTCGTACCGCACCTGCGCGGGCGGCCCCGCCGGCGGCGGCAACTGGGACCTGCAGAACGAGATGCAGTCCGAGGCCGGCAGCTGGGACATGACCAGCGCGCTCGGCAAGTCCATCAACACCTACTTCGCGCAGCTGGAGCAGATGACCGGCCTGTGCGAGACGGTCAGCATGGCGAAGAAGATGGGATACGAGAAGGAGCTCGGCAAGACGCTGAAGGAGCTCCCCTCCATCACCCTCGGCGGCCAGGAGTCGACCCCGCTCGACATGGCGTCGGTCTACGCGACCTTCGCCAACCGCGGCACCTACTGCACCCCGGTCGTCATCGAGTCCATCTCGACCGCGAACGGCGAGAAGCTGAAGGTCCCGCAGACCGAGTGCTCGCGGGCCATGACCGAGAAGACCGCCGACACGGTCAACCAGATGCTGAAGGGCGTCGTCGAGGACGGCACCGGCACCAAGGCCGGTCTCAGCGACCGCGACAACGCGGGCAAGACGGGTACCACCAACGACCGCAAGGACGCCTGGTTCGTCGGCTACACGCCGAACCTGTCCACGGCCGTGTGGGTCGGTGACGACGTCGGCGAGAAGACCTCGATGTACAACATCACCATCGGCGGCCAGTACTACGACAAGGTCTGCGGCGGCTGCCTCCCGGGCCCGATCTGGAAGATCGCGATGACCGGCGCGCTGAACGCCGGCGAGACCCCGTCCTTCGTCCCGATCAACGTGCCGCGCGGCGCGACGGGCGAGGACAAGGAGAAGGACAAGAACAAGCAGCGCCCCGGCGGGGGCGACAACAAGCCGGACCCGGGCACCACGCTCCCCGGCGGCATCACCCTCCCGCCGGACCTGATCGGCGGGACCAACGGCCGGCCGGGCCACGGCAACGGCGGCCGGCACGGCTGACCCGGCGCCCCAGGCGTACGACAGCGGAAGGCGCCCCTACCGGATCTCCCAGTAGGGGCGCCTTCCGCTGTGTGCCTGGATGCGGGTGGTCAGCCGGCGAGCAGCTTCTTCACGACGGCGGCGACGCGGCCGCCCTCCGCCTGCCCGGCGACCTTCGGGTTGACGATCTTCATGACGGCGCCCATGGCCCGCGGGCCCTCGGCACCCGCGGCCTTCGCCTCCTCGACGGCGCCGGCCACGACGGCCTCGAGCTCCTCGTCGGACAGCTGCTTCGGCAGGTACGCGTCGAGGATCTCGCCCTCGGCGCGCTCCCGCTCGGCCTGCTCGGCGCGACCGCCCTGGGTGAAGGCGTCCGCGGCCTCGCGGCGCTTCTTCGCCTCCTTCGCGATCACCTTCTGCACCTCGTCGTCGGAGAGCTCGCGCTTGGTCTTGCCCGCGACCTCCTCCTTCGTCACGGCGGCGAGGGTCAGCCGCAGGGTCGAGGAGCGCAGCTCGTCGCGCTCCTTGATCGCGGCGTTGAGGTCGTCCTGAAGCTTGGCCTTGAGCGTGGTCATGGGGTCAAGTGTGTCAGGTGCCGGGCCCCTACCGCCCGCGCATTTCCGCTCAGCGGGTCTGCGACGATAAGGGAATGCGCGCACGGTACGGGATCCCCCTGAAGATCACGGCAGGCCTGACGGCGACGGCCGCGGCCGGACTCCTCTACTCGGCGGGCTTCGAAGCCCGCTCCTTCCGACTGCGCCGGGTGACCGTCCCGGTGCTCCCCCGGGGCATGCGCGACCTGCGGGTCCTCCAGGTCTCCGACATCCACATGGTCCGCGGCCAGCGCAAGAAGCGCGCCTGGCTCCAGTCGCTCGCCGGGCTGCGCCCCGACTTCGTCGTGAACACCGGCGACAACCTCTCCGACACGGAGGCCGTGCCGGAGGTCCTGGACGCGCTCGGGCCGCTGATGGAGTTCCCGGGCGTGTACGTCTTCGGCTCCAACGACTACTACGGGCCGCGGCTGCGCAATCCCGCGCTCTATCTGAAGGAGAAGGTGCAGGGCAAGCACGGCCTCAACGGCAACCCGCCGGTGGTCGGCGCCGTGCACAACCCGTGGGAGGACCTGCGCGACGCGTTCGACGCGGCGGGCTGGGTGAACCTGACCAACACCCGGGGCCTGCTGAAGCTGTCCGACCTGGAGCTCGCCTTCACCGGTGTCGACGACCCGCACATCAAGCGGGACCGGTACGAGCGGGTGGCGGGCGGCCCCGACCCGGACGCCGACTTCACGGTGGGCGTGGTCCACGCGCCGTATCTGCGCGCCCTGGACGCCTTCACCGCGGACGGCTACGAGCTGATCCTGGCCGGCCACACCCACGGCGGGCAGCTGTGCGTGCCCTTCTACGGGGCCCTGGTCACCAACTGCGACCTGGACACCGACCGGGTGAAGGGCCTGTCCACCCACACGGCGGACGGCCACACCTCCTATCTGCACGTGTCGGCCGGCTGCGGCACCAACCGCTACACCCCGGTCCGCTTCGCCTGCCCGCCCGAGGCGACACTCCTGACGCTGACCGCCCGCGCCTGAACCGGGGCGGGGCGTGCCGGGCCGGGGCAGCCGGGCGGGTGCCCGGGCCTCGTCGCGGCGTACCGCTTCCGACCTGCGGCGGGGCCCCGCGAAAACCGGATTTCGTCTCTGGGCGCGGGTGGGCTAAAGTAATCGATGTCGCCGCGACGTGAAGAGCAGAGCAGCGACATCGGGGTGTAGCGCAGCTTGGCAGCGCGCTTCGTTCGGGACGAAGAGGTCGTGGGTTCAAATCCCGCCACCCCGACAGCCGAAATACCAGGTCAGGGGCCTGATCCGCACGAGCGGGTCAGGCCCCTGACTGGTTTTCCCGGACGGTCACAGGCGGCTCGCGCAGCGTGACCGGATGCGACGCAAGGACCTTGCGAAACCCGCTCTACGATGAGGCGTCCAGAGGGAAGGGTGGGTCACAGGTGCTGGTCGCGGACCGATATCGGCTCCAAGTGTGCGTCGGGCGTGGCGGCATGGGCGAGGTGTGGCGCGCGACCGACGAGGTGCTCGGGCGCGATGTGGCCGTGAAGTTGATGCTGGGACACGAGCACGATCCCTCGGCGGCCGACCGGTTCCGGATGGAGGCGCAGACCGCGGCGCGGCTCAGCCATCCGCATGTGGTGGGCGTCTTCGACTTCGGGACGTGGGACGGAAAGCTGTTCCTGGTCATGGAGTTGGTGCACGGAGACAGCCTGGCCGGTGACCGGGCGCGGCCCGTGGTGCTGTCCGCCGAGCAGGTCGCGACGGTGGCCGCGCACGCGGCGGCCGGGCTCGCGGCGGCGCACCGGCAGGGCGTGGTGCACCGGGACATCAAGCCGGGGAACCTGCTGATGGACGGCGACGGGACCGTGAAGCTGGCCGACTTCGGCATCGCGCGGTTCGTCGACGATCCGTCGGCCGCGCTCACCACGACCGGGCAGATCGTCGGCACCGGCCTGTACCTCGCGCCCGAGCGGGCCCTCGGGAAGCCGGCCTCGCCGGCGTCCGACGTGTACTCGCTGGGCTGTGTGCTCTACCAACTCCTCAGCGGGCAGCCGCCGTTCCGCGGCGACACCGCCACCGCGCTGCTCTACCAGCACATCGACACACCGCCGGCGCCGCTGCGGCAGCTCGGCGTGCCGATACCGGCCGCCTTCGAGGCGTATCTGCTGTCGCTGCTCGCCAAGCAGCCGGAACAGCGGCCGACGGCGCAGGCCATCGCCGACTGGTTCTCCTCCGGTTCGTGGCGCGACCGGCCCATGCCGCTGCCTCAGGCCGTCCCTCAGCCCGCGCCCCCGACGATGCCCCGGGCCGTTCCTCAGGGCGGCCCCCAGGCGATGCCTTCGGCGCCTGCTCCGGCGCCCGGGCCGGCGCCGATGCCGGGAGGTGTCGCCGGCCGGGCTCCGGCGCCCGCTCCTGTGCGGTCCCGGCGGGCGGCTCCGGCGGCCGCGGAGAACCCGCTGGCCAAGATCTCGCGGCGGCGGCCTCGGCGGACCGCGGCGGTCGCCGGGATCGTGGCGTTCGTCGTCTTCCTGTTCATCGGGATGGCCTGGCTCAGCTGAGCGGGGGGCCTCAGCGGGGAGGGCGTCAGTAGACGCGGGGGGCCATCACATGGCCCTCCTGGTCCTCCGGGCCGAGCAGCAGGCAGCGCGGCACTCCCGGGCCCGGGGTCGCGCGGACGCTGACGGCGATCGGCGGGTCGCCCGGCAGCTCGACGTGGACCGTGACCGGGCGGTCGTCACGGGTCGTGGCGTGGGCCGTCTCCTTGCCGTCCACCAGGATCTCGACTACCGGGGTGTGGCCCGTCTGGACGGTGGCGCTGATCGAGTGGCCCCGGTAGTCGATGTGGAAGTGGTGCCGCGCTCTCATGACATCGCCTCCGCCCTGGCAGCCTTCCTCCAGCGTAGGCCGATGTCAGGAGACGGCCCATGCCAGGAAGCCCATGAGGACGAGCCCGCCGCAGATCCCCAGGTTCACCGCCTTGTACTCGAGGAAGACCGCGACGAACTCGCGGATGGTCGCGCTCGGCCAGAAGTACGCGGCGGTCGGCGAGCCCACGACCTGGCCGTTCACTCCCGCCTTGCGGGCGAGCAGGGCGGCCCGGAAGGCGTGGAAGTTGTTGGTGACGATCACGCACTCGGAGCCTGGCCGCTCGGCCTCCATCAGGGCCTTGCTGAACAGCATGTTCTCCTCGGTCGTGCGCGAGCGGTCCTCGCGGACGATCCGGTCGGCCGGGAAGCCGCGCTCCACCAGATAGTCCGCCATCGCGTGCGACTCGGGCAGCTCCTCGTCGGGGCCCTGCCCGCCGGAGGTGATCAGCAGCGGCGTCCGGTCCACCTCACGGCGCTCGGCGAGCGTCCCGTACACCTCGCGGCCCCGGTCGAGCCGGCTCGCGAGCAGCGGTGGGACGCGGCGGCCGCCGATCAGGCCGGAGCCGAGGACGACGACGTAGTCGGCGTCGCGCCGGATGCGCATCCGGCCGTAGAGGAAGGCGTAGCCGACGAAGCAGAGGAAGAGGAAGGAGACGTAGGCGAGGACCATCACGAGGGTGCCGACGACGATGCCGAGCACCGTGGAGTGGGTGACGACGGCGGCCGCCATCAGGCCTATGACGCCGAAGATGCCGAGGCCGGCGAGGAGCGAGAGCAGGTTGGCGGGGCGTCTGCCCTCCTTGCGGACCATCTTGACGCCGTTGGCGCACAGCAGCGCGGCGAGCGCCACCGGGCCGAGAGCGAGCGCGAGCAGCAGGACGACCGTCACCGTCACGGCGATACCGCGCGGTGCGTCGTCGAGGCGTGCGAGCAGGCCGAGGCCGAAGAAGGTGACGGCGAGGCCGAGATACACCGCGTTGCCGAAGCGGCGCCGGTCTCGCAGCACACCGGCTCCGAACAGCAGCAGGAAGACGGCGGCCACGGCGTAGGCGATCATGCGGTCATCGTAGACATCGGCCGTGACGCCGCCGCCGGTTTTCCACAGGCCCCGGCGCCGGATCGGGAGCGGTTCAGGGCCCGTTCGGGGTCGGTACGGGGTTGGTGCGGGGTCGGGTCAGGGTCCGGCCCACGGGGCCCGGTCCGGGTCGGGCCAGGGGGGCCCGGTGGGGGCCCGGTCCGGGTCGGGTCAGGGTTCGGCGGCGAGGGCCGGCAGGCCGCGCCGTGCGCCCTCCTCGTAGGCGCGGCGCAGTTCGCCGGCCGAGAGGTAGCCGCGCAGGGCGGTCTCGCTGCGTTCGCGGGCGGGCGCGCAGAAGTGGGCCGGCTCGTAACCGGTTTCGAAGGCCGTGGACCGCAACAGATCGACGGCGCCCAGGAGATGGGCGGCCGCGGCGGGACGGCCGCGCAGGATCCGCATCTGGGCGAGGAGTTCGGCGGCGCAGGCGGCTCCGGTGACGTTGCCGAGCCGCAGATGGCCGCGCAACGCGCGCGTGGCGTGGTCGGCGGCGCGGGCCGCCTCGCCGTCCCAGTAGAGGAGTTCGGCGCGGGCGTACTGGGCCCATCCGTCGGCCCAGACGTCCCGTCCGGCCCAGCTGTGCGCGGCGGCGCGGTCCAGGGCCTCCTGGGCGGCCTCGGGATCGGTACGGATCAGGGCGAGGGCCAGCGCGGTCCAGCACAGCTGGCGGGTGGGCCCGGCGTCCGGACACTCGCCGAGCACGTCGAGCGCGTCGCGGAACTCGTCCGCGGCCGCCTCCGTCCGCCCCTGGTAGAGGGCGGTGGCGCCGCGCAGATGAGCCAGCATGCCCAGGCAGCGGTCGTCGCCCTCCCGTACGGCCGCCGCCCAGGCCTGGACGAGGAGCGGGTCGGCGTCCTGGGGCCGGCCGGCCTCCAGCTCCAGGTAGGCGGCGAGCCACAGCGCGCGGGCCGGGGCGGCGCCGGGCAGCAGGGCGAGGGCGTGACGGAGCCGGGCGCGGCCCTCGGTGACCCGGCCGCACGGCACCCACAGGAACCACAGCGCGACCGCGATCTCGACGGCGGCGGCCGCCTCGGCGCTCGGGGACTCGGGCGCGGTGGTCGGGTCCATGGCGGCGGCCAGGTCGGGCATTTCGCGCAGGGCGAGGGCGCGGGCGTCGAGCTGGCGGCCGCCGTGCCACCAGTCGGCGGCCCGCCGGGCCAGCTTCACGTACCAGGCGCGGTGGTGGAGGACGACGGCCGGGCGTTCGCCGCGCTCGCCGAGCCGGCGGGCGCCCACGGCGCGCATCGGCGGCGGCATCCAGTAGCGGGCCTCGCCGGAGCCGCCGTCCTCGACCGGGAGCAGGGCGAGCGGGGCGAGCCGGTCCAGGACGTCGAGGACGTCGGCGGCGGGCAGCGTCTCCGAGGCACAGACCTCCTGGACGGCCTCGCGCCCGAAGGCGCCCTCGAAGACGGAGAGCCGCTCCCACAGGAGCCGTTCGAGGGCGCCGCAGCGGTCGTAGCCGCGCTCGGCGGCCGCGACCTGGGCGGCCGATGGCTCCTCGTCCGGCTCCTCTTCGAGCCCTTCGGCCCGCCCCCTGTGGGACCCGTCCGTCGCCTCTTCCCGGTCGGGCACAGGCGCCTCTCCCCGGTCCCCCGCCACCTTCTCCGTCGGCTCCTCCGCGCGCGTGTGCAGCCGCAGGCGCGATACGGCACCCGCCAGCGGCCGGGTGCGCGGGCCGACCCGTACCGCCGTCTCGCCCTCCAGGCACAGCGGATGCAGGGCCGTGACCAGGACCGTCAGGTGCGGGGCGTCGGCCGGCACCTCGTGGAGGAGGCGGGCGACGACGGCCGTGCCGCTGCCGCCGAGGCGTTCCCAGCCGTCCAGGACCAGGACGGGCGGCGACGCCGGGTCGGCGAGGCCGCGGCGGAGGCGGGCGGCGAGGGCCGGGAGGTGTTCGGGGCCGAGCCGGCCGGCCGGTTCCCAGCGGGCCTCGACGCCCTCGTGCCGTACCGCTTCCCGGATCAGCCGGGTCTTGGCCGCGCCCGGTGGCCCGGTGAGGGTCACGAGCCGTGCCCCGTCGCGTATCCGGCCGCGCAGTGCCGCGAGTTCCTGGTCCGGTCCCGTTTCCGTCATCTGCCCCTGTCCCACCCGGTGGTGATGCTGTGACTTCCGTCCGACTTCTCGTGGTGGGGCGACGCCTCGGCCGCTTGAATGCATATGCCCCAGGGCAAATCCTGAGGTGCTGGCAGGAATCGGCCAGAGGATTGCCGTGATTCGGCCAAGGAGGGGAATGCAGACCGGGGAATCCGTCCTGGCAGAGGCGGATCTGACGCTGATTCACGCGTTGCAGATCGCACCGCGCGCCAGCTGGACCCAGCTCTCCGCCGTCCTGGGCGCGAGCCCCGACACCCTGGCCCGCCGCTGGGAGCACCTGACAGCCGGCGGCCATGCCTGGGCCGCCTTCCTGCCCCGCCACCCGGGGCCGGAGGGACCGCTGTACGCGTGGGTGGAGGTCGACTGCGCGGCCGGGCGGTCGGAGGAGACCGCGCTCGCGCTCACCGGCGACGCCTGCACCCTCGGCGTGCACCAGGTGACCGGGGACACCGATCTGGTGCTCCTGGTGCGCTGCCCGGGCCTGTCCGCGCTGGACGACTACCTCGTCAGACGGGTGCAGCGGCTGTCCGGTGTGACGCGGTCACGCACTCAGGTCGTCACGGCGATGCACGGCGTCCGCAATCCGTGGCGGCTGGACCAGCTCACCTCGCGCCAGGCTCAGCAGCTGGGCGCCCGGGACCCGAAGGCGCCCCGGCGCCGGCCCTCCCGGCAGCTGGGCGAGCTCGACGAGGCGCTGATCCTGGAGCTGGCCGGCGACGCCAGGCGCAGCGCGGCGGAGCTGGCCCGCACCTGCGGAGCGAGCGAGTCGACCGTACGGCGCAGGCTCGACGCCCTGGTGGGCAGCGGGTCGCTGGTGCACCACTGCGTGCCGGCGCCGCGTTTCTCGGGGCGGCCGGTGTGGGCGCTGATCAAGGCGGACGTGCCGCCGTCCGACATGGCCACGACCGCGGCGGCGCTGTCCCGGATGCGTCAGACGCCTCTGGTCACGTCGGTGACCGGCGGGCACAACCTGGCCGTCGGGGTGTGGCTGCGCTCGGTCCGCGAGTTGCACGACGTCACGGCCGGCATGGGGCGGGCGGCGCCGGCGATCCGGATCGCCGGGACGTCGCTGTCGCTGCGGATCCACAAGGCCGGCGCGCAGGTCCTCGGGCCGGACGGCCGCCGGACCCATCACGTGCGCCCCGACATCCGGCGCGCCTGACCCTGGTGGACCCGACGGGCGGGCGCGCCGTCGTCGGGCTCAGTCCGTCCGGGCCGGCTTCGAGGCCTTGACGGAGTACATCAGCGGGAAGCGAGGGCGGTCGGCGGGGAAGCGGTAGTAGGCGTCCTCGTGCCGCTTCAGGGTGCCGTAGCGCCCGATGAGCGAGACGTCGTGCTCGTGCAGGAACTCGATGCGCAGACCGGCCTTGGCCAGCGCCGTGACGACCTCGCCGATCGGGTGCTGCCACTCGACGCTGACGTTGTGGACGGTGGCGGCCCCGGCGTCGGCGTAGGTGCCGGGCGAGGTGTCCACCCAGACGTCTCTGGTGAAGTAGTCGTTGATCACCCGTGATCCGGTCTCGTCGTCGAAGACGTCGGTGAGCGGATGGAATTCGGAGAGGTAGAGGAATCCGCCGGGCGACACCAGCGACGCGGCGGTCTCCGCCCAGCGGTCGATGTCGGGCAGCCAGCACAGCGCGCCGACGCCGGTGTAGACGATGTCGTACGAGGAGTCCGGCACGGCCTCGGCCGCGTCGTACACGTCGGCGGCGACGAACGTGGCCTGCTCCGGCGTCAGTCCGAGGTCGGCCGCGAGGGAGCGGGCGGCCTCGACGGCGGGCTCGGAGTAGTCCAGGCCGACGACCCGGGCCGCGCCGTGACGCGCCCACGACAGGGTGTCCTGGCCGAAGTGGCACTGGAGGTGGAGGAGGGAGCGGCCGGTGACGTCACCGACCTCCGCGAGCTCGAAGTCGCGCAACGGGTCCTTGCCGGACCGGAATGCCTCCAGGTCGTAGAACTCGCTGGCGGTGTGGATCGGGACCCGCTCGTCCCAGCGGGCGCGATTGGCTTCGTACCAGTCTTCGGGCGGCGTGGATGCGTACATGCCCGGGAGGTTATCCACAGGTTGGGGGCGAGGCGATCGAATTGTCTGCCGCGCGGAGCATCATGGCTGCATGACCGATGAGATCAAGGACGCAGACGTCAAGGACTTCGCGGCGGCGCCCGCCTGGGAGCAGCGGTTCCGCGCGCCGCGGGTCTCGCTGCCCGAGTGGGCGGAGGAGGCGCCGGACCGCTCGCTGTTCGTGTCGAACGCGACGGGGACGTACGAGCTGTACGCGTGGGACCGCGCGACGGGCGAGCAGCGGCAGGTCACCGACCGGCCGAACGGGACGACGGACGGCACGCTCAGCCCTGACGGGCGGTGGGTGTGGTGGTTCGCGGACACCGACGGCGACGAGTTCGGCGTGTGGATGCGGCAGCCGTTCGACAGAGGCGAGGGCGCCGAGGACGGCGCGGGCGGCGCGGACGAGCCGGCGGTGCCGGGGCTCGCCCCCTCCTATCCCGCGGGCCTCGCCCTCGGCCGGGACGGCACGGTCGTGGTGGGCCGCTCGACGGACGAGGAAGGCTCGACGGTGCACCTGCTGCGCCCGGGCGCCGAGGAGCCGGTGGAGATCTACCGTCACCGCGAGTCGGCCGGCGTCGGCGACCTGTCGCACGACGCGAGTCTGATCGCCGTCGAGCACACCGAGCACGGCGACGCGATGCACTCGGCGATCCGGGTGCTGCGCGCGGCCGACGCCTCGGTGGTGGCCGAGCTCGACGACACCAAGGGCGGTACGGAGGAGCTGGGCCTGAGCGTCCTCGGCTTCGCCCCGGTGGCCGGCGACACGCGGCTGCTGGTCGGGCACCAGCGGCGCGGCCGCTGGGAGCCGATGCTGTGGGACGTGGCGACGGGCACCGAGACCGACCTGCGGCTGGACCTGCCGGGCGACGTGTCCGCCGAGTGGTATCCGGACGGCTCGGGGCTGCTGATCGTGCACAGTTTCGAGGCCCGCAGCGAGCTGTGGCGGTACGAGATCGCCACCGGCGCGCTGGTCCGGGTGGAGACGCCGGCCGGGACGGTGTCGAGCGCGACGGCCCGGCCGGACGGCTCCGTCGAGTATCTGTGGTCCTCGGCCGCCCACCCGCCGGTGGTGCGCTCCACGGACGGCTCGGTCGTCCTCGACCCGCCCGGCCCGAAGGCGCCGTCGTCGGTCCCGGTGGCGGACGTGTGGGTGGAGGGCCCCGGCGGCCGCGTGCACGCCCTGGTGCAGCGCCCGGCGGAGGGCGAGGGCCCGTTCCCGACGGTCTTCGAGGTGCACGGCGGACCGGCTTGGCACGACAGCGACGCCTTCGCCTCCGGCCCGGCGGCCTGGGTCGACCACGGATACGCGGTGGTGCGGGTGAACTACCGCGGCTCCACCGGCTACGGCCGGGAGTGGACGGACGCGCTCAAGCACCGGGTCGGCCTGATCGAGCTGGAGGACATCGCGGCGGTCCGCGACTGGGCGGTGGCCTGCGGTCTCGCCGACCCGGAGCGGCTGGTCCTCGCCGGCGGTTCCTGGGGCGGCTATCTCACCCTGCTCGGCCTCGGCACCCAGCCGGACGCCTGGGCGGTCGGCCTCGCCGCGGTGCCCGTCGCCGACTACGTGGCGGCGTACGAGGACGAGATGGAGGCCCTGAAGGCGCTGGACCGCACGCTGCTCGGCGGCTCGCCCGAGGAGGTGCCGGAGCGGTTCGCGGCCTCCTCGCCGCTGACGTACGTGGACGCCGTGAAGGCCCCGGTGCACATCTCGGCCGGCGTCAACGACCCGCGCTGCCCGATCCGCCAGATCGACAACTACGTGGACCGGCTGGCAGCCCGGGGCGCGGTGCACGAGGTGTACCGGTACGACGCGGGGCACGGCTCGCTGGTGGTGGAGGAGCGGATCAAGCAGGTCAGGCTGGACCTGGACTTCGCGGAGCGGCATCTGAAGAAGGGCGGCGCGGCGCGGACGTCGGGGACCCGGGAGGAGGTGGTCTGAGCGGCCTTGCGTACCGTGGGGGTGTGTACCGGTTCCTGAGAACGCCCCGCTGGTGGGGGATCAACGTCTTCGTCCTCCTCGCCATCCCGTTCTGCGTGTTCATGGGGACCTGGCAGCTGGGCAAGTTCGAGGACCGGGTGGACTCGCACCGGGAGGCGGAGCGCCGGCCGGACCCGTCGACGCAGCGCGCGGAGGCGCTGGACGCGCTGCTGCCGGTGGACACGGAGACCTCGGGCCGGATCGCACGGGCCAGCGGGCGGTACGGGGAGCAGTTCCTCGTGCCCGGCCGTGAGCTGGACGGCCGCTCGGGCTCGTACGTGCTGACACTCCTGAGGACCGACGGCGGCAAGGCGCTGCCGGTGGTCCGGGGCTGGCTGCCCTCGGGCGGCCGGGCACCGGCCCCGCCGACGGGCGAGGTCACCGTCACGGGCGCGCTCCAGGCCTCGGAGAGCCCGGGCTCGAAGGGCGTCCAGGCGGCCGGCGGGCTGCCGCAGGGACAGCTCGGCATGATCAGCGCCGCGTCGCTGGTGAACGTGGTGTCGTACGACGTCTATGACGCCTGGGTCACCGTGACCGACTCGCCCGCCGGGCTCACGCCGGTGCCGGCGACGGCAGCGGCGGGCACGGGCCTGGACATGAAGGCCTTCCAGAACCTGGGCTACACCGCCGAGTGGTTCGTCTTCGCCGGCTTCGTGGTCTTCATGTGGTTCCGCCTCCTGCGCCGCGAAGCCGAGGCCTCCCGGGACGCCGCGCTGGGCTTGTAGGCCGGGAGGTTTGGCGGGGCGCCCGCGCCCGCCGGCCCGCCTGGGGTTGGCCCGCGGTCCGTCGGGGCCTGGCGGTGGGCCCGTGGCTTGGGCCGGCCTGGCCTGGGGGCCCTGTGGCCCGCCGGCGAGCCCTTGCGGTGCCTGGGGCCCGTGGCTCGCGCCCCGCGGTCCCGCGACCCGTGGCCGTCCGCCGAGCCTTTGCCTGCCTGGGGCCCGTGGCCTGGGCCGGCCCCGCCTGGGGCCCGTGGTCCTGGCGCGCCCGCCGGGCCCTTGCGGTGCCTGGGGCCTGTGGCCCTGGCGCGCGCCCGCGGTCCCGGGCGGCCCGAGGCCCCGGAGGCCCGCCGGTCGCTGGCGCTGCCTGGGGCCCATGGCCGGGCAGCCCCCCGCCGCGCCCACCCGCGGCCTCACCGGCGCCACCGCCTGGCCCGCCGGCCCGGCGCCGCCGTTCAGGAGGCGTCCAGGACTCCCGTGCGGTAGATGGTGCCCGCGCAGGCGTTGGGGACGGTGGCGGTGGCGGTCGGGCCACCGGCGTCCGCGGTGTGGGTGACCTCGACGCTGCCGTCGGCCGGGGTGCCGTCGGTCACCAGTTGGGTGGTGGCGGTGTTGTCGGACGGGCCCGTGCCGGCCGACCCGCCGCCCGCGCCGGTGCCCGTCGTCGGGGACGGGGTCGGGCTTGGCGTCGGCGTGGTGCCGGTGGTGGGGCAGGTGTCGCTGGGGACCCAGGCGAACCGCACCTCGTAGGCGTTGTCCGGGGTCAGCAGCAGCGAGGCCGACTCCTGCGACGGGTCGGGCAGCCCGCTCGCCGCGTCACCGCTGCGGTGATCGACGACCGTGATCTTCGACGCGTCGGCCGCGCCCCGGGCCGTGAAGGCGACCCGCCCGGCACCGCCGACCCGGCAGTCGCGCTTCGAGACGTTGGAGATGCGGAAGGAGCCGTAGACCTTCCCGGTGGCGTCGGGCGCGCCCGTCTGCACCGTGCTGACGCCCAGTTGGGCCGCCTCGCAGACCGGCTGGGAGGCCGGGACGCCGGCCGGCGTGCTCTGGCCGTCGGAGCCCTCGCCCGGCCCGGTCGCCGAGGCGGTGGGCTTGCCCGCGCCCTCGGCCCCGCCCTGGCTGGGCGCAGCGGTGCCCGGCACCGGCGTGGCGCTCTTCTGGCCGCCCTCGATGCCGGTCTCGGTGCCCGTGCCGCCCTGGGCCTGCTCGCCATGGCCGGCGTTGACGGCCTTGTCGGTGCTGATCCCGTCGGAGGAGGCGACGTGCACCAGGGCCGGTACGGCCGTGCCGACGAGCACGATCGCGGCGGCCATGCCGACGACCGCCTGCCGCTTGCGGGCCCGGCGGACGGGCACGGCCCGGCGCAGGTGCTCGAGCGCGCCGTCGGACGGCTCGAGACCGGACACCGCGCCCTGGAGCAGCCGCCGCAGCGCCAGCTCGTCGGGCGTGCCGGTCTCCGGCGCTTCGTTCACCATCCCGCGTCCACTCAGGTCGTTCCGGTCGTCGTGCTCGCCGTGCCCGTCCGGCCCGGCGTCGAACGGCCCCCTCATGACGTCGCCTCCATGGCGACGCGCAGGGCCGCGATACCGCGGGAGCCGTAGGCCTTGACGGAGCCGAGGGATATCCCGAGGGTCTCGGCGACCTGCGCCTCCGTCATGTCGGCGAAGTAGCGCAGCACCAGGACCTCGCGCTGGCGCCGCTGGAGCCCGCGCATGGCCTTGATGAGCGCGTCCCGCTCCAGCTGGTCGTAGGCGCCCTCCTCCGCGCTGGCCATGTCCGGCATGGGCTTGGACAGCAGCTTGAGGCCGAGGATGCGCCGACGCAGCGCGGAGCGCGAGAGGTTGACGACGGTCTGGCGCAGATAGGCCAGGGTCTTCTCGGGGTCGCGCACCCGGCTGCGTGCCGAGTGGACGCGGATGAACGCCTCCTGCACCACGTCCTCGCAGGAGGCGGTGTCGTCGAGGAGCAGCGCGGCGAGCCCGAGCAGCGAGCGGTAGTGGGCGCGGTAGGTCTCGGTGAGGTGGTCGACGGTGGTGCCCGCAGCCATCGTGTCGTCAGCGCCCTCGCGGGGCGCCGGGATGCCGATGGCGGTGGGCTGTCCGGCCGCCGGCTGACCGGTCGACGGTCCGGGCTGCTGTCCTGCGGGTTGTCCGGCGGGTTGCCCGGTGGGCTGTCCGGCTCGGCGGGTCCTGATGGGCACGGGCGCGATCACCGGCATGCCGCCGACCGGGCGCGGCCGCCTGAGCGGGCGCACCGCGGTGCTGTGCAGCGGGATGACCGCCGCGATGTCGAGTACCTCTGCCACGCCTGTTGGACACGCTTCCCCCCGTCAGGGTTGTACGCGTACGCCACCGTTTTTGACGGTGCGTCGTTTGCCCTCATGCGTACCCGTTCTCCCCGATGCCCCGCTGGTGCGGCGTGCTCCGCAACACATCGTCCTGGGTGCACGCGAAGACGCTCCCGCCCCGACCACTGGTTGCGGAAGGGAGGGAAGAGCATCGTCGTCCAGGACATCTGACCTGATCAAGAGGCTGCCGACGCCGATTTGCTCACAGAGTGTTCACAGATCCTACAAACATGAGCGGTGCCGCGATGCCGATTTCCGGACAGCGAGGGGAACTAGCGAGGGGAACTACGGACGACGTTCTCCCCCGGAGCCGCCCACGGTCCGCTCCGCGACCTGGTCCGCGACCCGTTCGGCGAGCGGTTCCGCGACCTGTTCCGCGACCTGGTCCGCGACTTGTTCGGGGACCTGTTCCGCGTCCCGTACGGCGACCTGTTCCGCGATCTGCTCGGCGATCTGTTCCGCGATCTGTACGGCGTTCAGCGCGGCTCCCTTGCGCAGGTTGTCGCCGCACACGAAGAACTCCAGGGCCCGCTCGTCATCCATCGACCGCCGCACCCGCCCCACCCAGGTCGGGTCGGTGCCGGCCACGTCCGCCGGCGTCGGGAAGTCGCCCGCCGCGGGATCGTCGTACAGCACCACCCCGGCGAGGTGGCCAGGATCTCGTGGGCGCGGGCGACGGTGACCGGCCGCTCGAAGCGGGCGTGCACGGAGGCGGAGTGCCCGGTGACGACGGGCACCCGGACGCAGGTGGCGGCCACGCGCAGGCCCGGCAGGCCGAGGATCTTGCGGGTCTCCTCGCGGATGCCCAGCTCCTCCGTGGACCAGCCGTCGGCCGCGGGCTCGCCGGACCAGGGCAGCACGTTGAGGGCGAGCGGCCCGGGGAAGGGCCCGGTGCGGTCGCCGACCGCCCGTCGTACGTCTCCGGGATGGACGCCCAGCTCGCTGCCGGTGACCAGGGCCAGCTGGTGGCGCAGCGCGGCGGTGCCCGCCCGGCCGGCGCCGCTGGCGGCCTGCTGGGCGGTGACGACGAGGTCGGTGAGCCCGAACTCGGCGTGCAGCGCGCCCACGGCGACGATCAGGGCCAGGGTGGAGCAGCCGGGGCTCGCGACGATGCCGCGCGGCCTCACCCGTACGGCATGCGGATTGACCTCGGGAACCACGAGCGGCACGTCGGGATCGGCCCGGAAGGCCGTCGAGGTGTCCACGACCACGGTGCCCTTGGCGGCGGCGATCGGCGCCCAGCGCGCGGCCACGTCGTCGGGCACGAGGAAGAGGGCGAGGTCGGCGCCCTCAAGGTTCTCCTCGCTCAGCGCGAGGACCTCGCTCTCCACTCCCCGTACGGCCAGCTTGCGGCCGGCCGAGCGGGGAGAGGCGAGGAGGCGGATCTCGCCCCAGACGTCCGCGTGGTGCGAGAGCGCCTGGAGCAGCACCGCGCCGACGGCCCCGGTCGCTCCCACGACCGCGAGCGTCGGCCCGGTGCCTAGCGGCGCAGCGGGCTGCGGCACGTCACCGGCCGGTGCCGCCGTAGACGACGGCCTCGTCCGAGTCGCTGTCCAGGCCGAAGGCGGTGTGGACGGCGCGCACGGCCTCGTTGACGTCGTCGGCGCGGGTGACGACCGAGATGCGGATCTCGGAGGTCGAGATCAGCTCGATGTTGACGCCCGCGTCGGACAGCGCGCGGAAGAAGTCCGCGGTGACGCCCGGGTTGGTCTTCATACCGGCGCCGACCAGGGAGATCTTGCCGATCTGGTCGTCGTAGCGCAGCGAGTCGAAGCCGATGGTCGACTTCGTCTTCTCCAGGGCGTCGATGGCCTTGCGGCCCTCGGCCTTGGGGAGCGTGAAGGAGATGTCCGTCAGGCCCGTGGAGGCGGCGGACACGTTCTGCACGATCATGTCGATGTTGATCTCGGCGTCCGCGACGGCCCGGAAGATGGCCGCGGCCTCGCCCGGCTTGTCCGGCACGCCGACGACCGTGATCTTGGCCTCGGAGGTGTCGTGGGCGACACCGGAGATGATGGCCTGCTCCACCTTCAGATCCCCTGTCGGTTCGTTGCTGACCCACGTGCCCTGCAGCCCCGAGAAGGAGGAGCGGACGTGGATCGGGATGTTGTAGCGGCGTGCGTATTCCACGCACCGGTGCAGCAGCACCTTGGAGCCGGAGGCGGCGAGCTCCAGCATGTCCTCGAAGGAGATCCAGTCGATCTTCTTCGCCTTCTTCACCACGCGCGGGTCGGCGGTGAAGACGCCGTCGACGTCCGTGTAGATCTCGCAGACCTCGGCGTCGAGCGCGGCGGCCAGGGCGACGGCGGTCGTGTCGGAGCCGCCGCGGCCCAGGGTGGTGATGTCCTTCTTGTCGGCGGACACGCCCTGGAAACCGGCGACGATGGCGATGTTGCCCTCGTCCAGCGCGGTGCGGATGCGGCCCGGCGTGACATCGATGATGCGCGCTTTGTTGTGGACCGAGTCGGTGATGACACCGGCCTGGCTGCCCGTGAACGACTGGGCCTCGTGGCCCAGGTTTTTGATCGCCATGGCCAGCAGGGCCATGGAGATCCGCTCTCCGGCGGTCAGCAGCATGTCGAACTCGCGGCCGGCCGGCATCGGGGATACCTGCTCGGCGAGATCGATCAACTCGTCCGTCGTGTCGCCCATCGCGGAAACCACGACGACCACCTGGTGGCCGTTCTTTTTGGCTTCCACGATCCGCTTGGCGACGCGCTTGATGCCCTCGGCATCGGCAACGGAGGAGCCTCCGTACTTCTGCACGACAAGGCCCACGTGCGCTCCTCGCTCAGTCTCTGCCGCAGTGAACACTGCGGTCGGCTCAGTTTAACGAGCGGGCCGGAATCGCCGACCGTATATCACATCCTGAGATGTCCCGCTCAGAGCGTGATCACGTGACGGAGATTCCGGCCCGTCCCGGCGTCCGCCTGCCCGGGCCGGACGGTTGTACGCGACGTGTGGGCGGCCTCACACGCGGCGGGCCCCGGCCCACGCCCTTCCCCACGCCCTTCTCCGCGCCGCCCTCGCACGTCTCCGCGCCGCCCTCGCCCTTCCCCACGCCCTTCTCCGCGCCGCCCTCGCACGTCTCCGCGCCGCGCTCACGCTCCGTCATGAAAACCTGATGTCCAGGCATGGACACGCCTGGACACACCCCCCGCGCGGCTGTCAGTCTCCCGCCATGCGTTCTGCCCTCGCTCCCGCCACCCTGATCGCCCTCGCGGCCGTCGCCACGCTCGCCGCGTCCGGCTGCGCGCCCCAGCCGGCCACCAACGCCGACGCCCCGAGCGCCGCCGGCCCGTCCGCGTCTGCCTCCTGCGCGCCCGGCTCGCTCGCCACCAAGGCCAAGGGGAAGCTGACGGTCGGCACGGACACGCCCGCGTACGCGCCCTGGTTCCAGGACGACACACCGGCGAACGGCAAGGGCTTCGAGTCCGCCGTCGCCTACGCCGTGGCGCGCAAGCTCGGCTTCGCCCAGGGAGACGTGGTCTGGCAGAAGGTCGCCTTCAACAACGCCTTCGCGCCCGGCGAGAAGACCTTCGACTTCGACATCAACCAGGTCTCGATCAACGAGGACCGCCGCAAGGCCGTGGACCTGTCCACCGGCTACTACGACGTCCGCCAGGCCGTCATCGCGCTCAAGTCCTCCAAGGCGGCCAAGGCCACCACCCTCGCGGACCTCAAGGGCGTCAAGCTGGGCGCCCAGGTCGGCACGACCAGCCTCGACGTGATCAACGAGCAGATCAAGCCGGACCAGCCGGCCGCCGTCTTCCAGAAGAACGACCTGGCCAAGGCCGCGCTCAAGAACGGTCAGGTCGACGCGATCGTCGTCGACCTGCCCACCGCGTTCTACATCACGGGCGCCGAGGTCCCCGAGGCGAAGGTCGTCGGCCAGTTCGACACCGCCGGCGGCGCGGGCGGCGCGGTCGCCAAGGAGCAGTTCGGCCTGGTCCTCGACAAGGGCTCCGCCCTGACCTCCTGCGTCTCCCAGGCCGTCGACGCCCTGCGCAAGGACGGGACCCTGGCCGCCATCGAGAAGCAGTGGCTGTCCGAGGCGGCGGGCGCGCCGGTGCTGAAGTGACCGTCACGAAGCAAGACAGGGAAGACCGGGACGGCCGGGAAGACCGGGAAGACCGGGAAGACCGGGGAGTCCGGGAAGACGGCGGCGGTACGGGCGGGAGCGCGGGCGCGGCGGCGTACACGCCGTCCGCGCGGCGGATCGAGCGCGAGCGCTACAAGCGCTCCCGCGCCCGCCGCGCCACGGCCGTCGCCGCCCTCAGCACGGCCCTCACCCTGGCGGTGCTCTACTTCGTCGTCACCGGCTCGCCCGGCTGGCCGCGCACGAAGGAGACCTTCTTCAGCGCGGAGTACGCCCGCCAGGCGCTGCCGCTGGTCCTGGACGGCCTGTGGCTGAACCTGCGGCTGCTCGTGGTCTGCGGCGCCGTCACGCTCGTCCTCGGGCTGCTCCTCGCCGTCGCCCGCACGCTGCGCGGCCCGGCCTTCTTCCCGCTCCGCGCCCTCGCCACCGCGTACGTCGACTTCTTCCGTGGCCTGCCGCTGATCATCTGCCTGCTCGCCGTGATCTTCGGCGTGCCCGCGCTGCGCCTCCAGGGCGTGCCGACCGACCCGGTCGTCCTCGGCGGTACGGCGCTGGTGCTGACGTACTCGGCGTACATGGCCGAGGTGTTCCGGGCCGGCATCGAGAGCGTGCACCCGAGCCAGCGGGCCGCCGCCCGCTCGCTCGGTCTGTCGAGCGCGCAGACCATGCGCTACGTGGTGCTGCCGCAGGCCGTACGCCGGGTCGTGCCGCCGCTGCTCAACGACCTGGTCTCGCTCCAGAAGGACACCGGCCTGGTCTCCATCGCGGGCGCGGTCGACGCCGTGTACGCGGCGCAGATCCTGTCCAGCAAGACCTTCAACTACACCCCGTACGTCGTCGCGGGCCTGGTGTTCGTCGTGCTCACCATCCCCATGACCCGGCTCACCGACTGGGTCACGGCACGCATGAACCGGCGCCAGTCGCAGGGAGGCACGGTATGACGCCCACCCCGGTCCTCCGCCTCGCATCGGTACGCAAGACCTACGGCCACACCGTCGTGCTGCGCGACGTCGACCTGGAGGTCCCGCAGCACACGGTCACCGTGCTAATCGGCGCGTCCGGCTCCGGCAAGTCGACGCTGCTGCGTTGCGCCAACCTCCTCGAGGAGGTGGACGACGGCGCCATCTATCTCGACGGCGAGGAGATCACCGACCCGCGGGCCGACGCGGACGCGGTACGGCGCCGGATCGGCGTCGTCTTCCAGGCGTACAACCTCTTCCCGCACATGAGCGTGCTCGACAACATCACGCTCGCGCCGCGGCGCGTCCACAAGACCGAGCGCCGGGAGGCCGAGGAGCGGGCCCGGGAGCTGCTCGGCCGGCTCGGGCTCGGCGACAAGGCCGGCGCGTACCCGGACCGGCTCAGCGGCGGCCAGCAGCAGCGGGTGGCGATCGCCCGGGCGCTCGCGGGCCGGCCGCGGCTGCTGCTCCTGGACGAGGTGACGGCGGCGCTGGACCCGGAGCTGGTCGGCGAGGTCCTGAACGTCGTCCGGGACCTCAAGGAGGAGGGCATGACGATGGTCGTGGCCACGCACGAGATGGGCTTCGCGCGGGAGGTCGCCGACCAGGTGTGCTTCCTGGAGAACGGTGTCGTCCTGGAGCGCGGCACGCCGGCCGAGGTCTTCGGCGCACCGGCGCACGAGCGGACGCAGCGCTTCCTGTCCCGGATCGTGGAGGCCGGCCGCCTTTAGGGGGACCCGCACGGGCGCCTCTAGAGGGACCCGTACGGGCCGGCGGACCCGCGCCCGTACGGGACGGAGCCGACGGGCGCGCGCCCGTGCAGCCCGCGTAAAGCCCCCGCACGGCCCCGTGCAGCCCCCGTACCGCCTCGTCCGGCGCTCAGACCTTGCGGCGGCCCAGGCCCAGCGGGCCCGCGATCTCCTGGATCATCACGCGGCCCGCCTCCTCCGCGAGGTCGTCCTCCGTCAGGTCCTCGTCCGTGTCGAGACCGTCGAGCTCGGCCAGCGGCTGGTCCAGGCGGACGTGGGCCACCAGGGACTGGAGGGCGCGCAGGGTGGCGGAGGCGGTGGGGCCCCAGTTGGAGAAGTACGAGAACTGCCACCACCACAGCGCCTCGGTGGTCCGGCCGGCCCGGTAGTGGGCGAGGCCGTGCCGCAGGTCGGAGACGATGTCGGCGAGGTTGTCGGAGATCCGGGCCGGGACCGGCGCCTTGCGCGGCTCGTACGGGTCGAAGACCTCGGAGAAGACGTCCACCGGCTCCAGCATGACCGCGAAGCGCTCGCGCAGGTCGTCCATGTCCATGTCGGGACCGGCGTCCGGCTCGTAGCGCTCGTCGGGAACGATGTCCTCGTGCGCGCCGAGCCGCCCGCCCGCGAGCAGCAGCTGGGAGACCTCCAGGAGCAGGAACGGCACCGCGCTGTCCGGCTCGTCGCCCTTGGCGACCTCGGTGGTCGCCACGATGAAGCTCTCGATCGAGTCGGCGATCTGGACGGCGAAGTCGTCCGGGTCCTGGGTGATGGAGTGCAGCGTGGGGTCAGACATCGAGGAGCCTCCCTGAGAGTGCGCCGTCGGTGCGCACGGACCCGGTCGTCCGGAACAGGTCGTCGTCATACATCTAGCAGCCGCCGCCCCTCGAAGGCACGCCCCAGGGTGACCTCGTCCGCGTACTCGAGGTCGCCGCCGACGGGCAGGCCGCTGGCCAGTCGGGTCACCTTCAGACCCATGGGCTTGATCATCCGCGCCAGGTACGTCGCGGTGGCCTCGCCCTCCAGGTTCGGGTCGGTGGCCAGGATCAGCTCCGTGACGGTGCCGTCCGCGAGGCGCGCGAGCAGCTCCCTGATGCGCAGGTCGTCCGGGCCCACGCCCTCGATGGGGCTGATGGCGCCGCCGAGCACGTGGTAGCGGCCGCGGAACTCCCGGGTCCGCTCGATCGCGACGACGTCCTTCGGCTCCTCGACCACGCAGATGACGGTCTGGTCCCGGCGCGGATCGCGGCAGATGGTGCACTGCTCCTGCTGGGCCACGTTCCCGCAGACCGCACAGAACCGGACCTTCTCCTTGACCTCCAGGAGCGCCTGGGCGAGCCGCCGCACGTCGGTCGGCTCGGCCTGCAGGATGTGGAAGGCGATCCGCTGCGCGCTCTTGGGACCGACGCCGGGCAGTCTGCCCAGTTCGTCGATGAGGTCCTGAACCACGCCTTCGTACAACGCCAGCGCCCTTCTCGGAAGTGCTTGATTCTTACGGTAGTGGCTGGAAACCAGTCACAGAAGGTGTACGGATCAGAAGCCCAGGCCCGGCATGCCGCCGCCCAGGGCCTGCGTCAGCGGGCCGAGCTTCTGCTGCTGGAGCTGCTGGGCGTTGTCGTTGGCGGCCTTCACGGCGGCCACGACCAGGTCGGCCAGGGTCTCGGTGTCCTCCGGGTCGACCGCCTTCGGGTCGATCACCAGGGCGCGCAGCTCGCCGGAGCCGGTCACGGTGGCGGTGACCAGACCGCCGCCCGCCTGGCCCTCGACCTCGGTCGCCGCGAGCTCCTCCTGGGCGCGGGCGAGGTCCTGCTGCATCTTCTGGGCCTGCTGGAGGAGCTGCTGCATGTTGGGCTGGCCACCACCGGGGATCACGGTCACTCACTCCAAACGTTTCGGTGTCTCGGTAAGCCGAGCCTACGTGGTCGCCGACCGGGCTGCCGACGCAACACTTTCGAGTGAGAAACTGCGTGCTCCTCTACCTGATCAACACCCTCTTGCGGGCGGAAAACCCGGGATTCCGGGCCCACAGCCCACCATTCGGCGGTAGGAAGGGCAGGCACCACGTGCACCGCACGTCACAGAAGGACACGAGCGCTGAGCTGAACAGAGGAGTTCCCCGGTGAGCCAGCAGCCGGACATGCAGCCGCAGCCGGGGAATCCCGAAGGCTCGCGTGGCCCCCGAGGGCCCGAGGGCCCGCACAGGCCCAAGGGTCCGGCCGCGCACCGCGATCTGACCGGATCGCCCTTCCCGCTGGGCGACTGGGGCGAACCCGCCGAGCGCCTCGACGAGCTCTACCGCTGGGTCGAGTCCAACGCGCTGCGCACCGCGGAGTGGTATCTCTCCGACCGGGTCTGGAAGCGGCGCTGCGCCCGCGCGCTGCGCGTCGGCACGGCCCTCGGCGTGATCGCGGGCGCCGCGCTGCCGCTGCTCGACCTGACCGGGGCGGCCGAGGGCACGGCCGGCTGGGGCTATCTGTCGCTGCTGCTCGGCGCCGCCTGCCTGGCCTGCGACCGCTACTTCGGCCTGACCTCGGGCTGGATAAGGGACGTGGCCACCGCACAGGCCGTGCAGCGCCGGCTCCAGGCGCTGCAGTTCGACTGGGCCTCGGAGAGCGTCCGCGAGGTCCTGGGCCCCACGGAGGGCACGGCCAGCGAGGCCGCCGAGCGCTGCCTGGGCGTGCTGCGCCGCTTCTCGGAGGACGTGACCGAGCTCGTACGGGCGGAGACCGCCGACTGGATGGTCGAATTCCGCTCGGGGCCGGCGCCGCTGGCACTGCAGTCGGTCGGCACCGCCGCGCCACGGCCCGAGACCGGTCACCCGGCGAGCCGCTTCCCGCTGCCTCCGGGCACCCGCCCGAACATGCCGCGCCAGCGGCCGCCGGAGCCGCGCTGACGGCCGTCGGCCCCAGGGGCCCTGCCGACCTGCCGACGGGCGGCCGGCCCGCCGGAGTGGTCCTGACGGCCGCCGCGAGGGCCGTCGGGCGGCGCGGGGGCCGTCGGGCGGCGCCTCAGCTCAGGATGATCATCGAGCCCTGGCCGAGGCTCCGGGTCGCCGCCGCGTGCAGGCCCAGCCAGACGTGCCGCTCGCGGGCGAAGGGACTGTCGTCCTGGTACGCGGCCGGGGCGGCGGGTTCCTCCAGGGCGGTGGGCCGGTCCGGGGGCCGCGGGGCGGCGGGCGGGTTGGCGGGGTCGATGCCGATGGCGGGCGCGACGAACTCCAGTTCCCGCAGCAGCCCCTGCGAGGAGCCGAGCGGGCCGCCGCCGGCGAGCAGGTCGTCGTTGGAGAGCGGCGCGGGGAAGTCGACCGGCACGTAGGCGCCGGCGTGGTCGTAGTGCCAGACCAGGTGGGACTGCTGGGCGGCCGTCTCGAACATCTCCAGGAGCTGTTCGTAGTCGCCGCCGAGCTCGCCGACCGGTTCGACGGGCAGCCCGCAGATCTGGAGCAGATAGGCGCGGCGCAGGAAGTGCAGGGCCTCGTAGTCGAAGCCGGCGATCGGGGCGACGTCTCCGGACAGCCCCGGCATGTACGCGTAGACGGGCACGGTGGGCAGGCCGGCCTCGGTCAGGGCGTGGTCGTAGGCGGCGATCTCTTCGGCGAACGGGTTGTCGGCGCTGTGGCACAGCACGTCGACGAGGGGGACCAGCCACAGGTCACAGGCCAAGGGAGGCTCGCTCTCCGTCAGTTGCGGGGTCGGGTGCAGGGACGGCCAGGTTAGTAGGGGCGTGCCGCCCCGCACACCCGCTGGGTGCCTGCCCTGGGAACGGCCTCCTCAACCCGTACGGGGCTCCAGCCGGTCGGCCCACTCCAGCGACCGCGCGTTGTACTCGCGTACGACCGTGATCGCCGCCTGCGCGTCGCCGCGGGTGATCGCGTCGACCAGGTCCACGTGGCCGCTCCACAGCCAGCCCACGAGATCGCGGTCGGAGCGCAGGTACGGCACGGAGAAGACCCAGGCCTGCACGCGCAGGCGGTGCAGGAAGTCGGCGATGTGGTCGTTGGCGGCGACCAGGCGCCCCAGCTCGCGCCAGTAGCGGATGTCGTAGCCGATGAGGACGTCCAGGTCGCCGGCCCGGGCGGCGCGGGCGGCGGCCTCGCCGCGGCGCCGTATCGACACCAGGGTGACCCCGTAGTGGAGGTCGGGCTCGGCCGGCGGGGTGCGGGGCGCGTCGCGGCGGAAGATACCGTCGACGACCAGCATCCGGGCCTCGACCATGCCCCGGTAGTCGTCCACCGAGAACTGGTGCACCCGGAAGCCGCGGTGCTGGTCGGAGTCGAGGAGCCCCTGGGCGCACAGGTCCACCAGGGCCTCGCGGACGGGCGTCGCGGACACGCCGTACTGCTCGGCGATCTGCTTGACCGTGAACTCCTGGCCCGGCTGGAGACGCCCCGCGAGGACTTCGTCACGCAGCGCGTCCGCGATCTGCTGTCGCAGGGTGTTGCGGGTGACAGCTCCGCTCGCGGGCATGTGTGCGGCCCCCTCCGTCCGGTTCCGGGACACCCTAGTCCAGGCCACGGAGGGGGCCGATCCGGTCACGCTCCGGTCATACGGTGTGCTCGTCGGCGACCGAGAGCGCCGCGTCGAGGGCCGCCAGGCCCTCCTTCGCCTCCGCCTCGGTGACGTTGCAGGCGGGCACGGCGTGGGTGCGGTTCATGTTGACGAAGGGCCACAGGCCGTTCTTCTTCGCCGCGGCGGCGAAGGCCGCCATCGGCGCGTTGGCCTCGCCGGCCGCGTTGTACGGCACGAGCGGCTCGCGGGTCTCCTTGTTCCTGACCAGGTCGAGCGCCCAGAAGACGCCCAGACCGCGCACCTCGCCGACCGACGGGTGGCGCTCGGCCAGCTCGCGCAGGCCGGGGCCGAGGACGGTCTCGCCGATGTGGGCGGCGTGCTCGACGACCTTCTCGTCCTCCATCACCTCGATGGTGGCGACGGCGGCGGCGCAGGCCAGCGGGTGGCCGGAGTAGGTCAGACCGCCCGGGTAGGGGCGGGTGGCGAAGGTCGCGGCGATCTTCTCGCTGATGGCGACGCCGCCGAGCGGCACGTAGCCGGAGTTCACGCCCTTGGCGAAGGTCATCAGGTCGGGCACGACGTCGAAGTGCTCGGCGGCGAACCACTTGCCGGTGCGGCCGAAGCCGGCCATGACCTCGTCGAGGATGAGGACGATGCCGTACTTGTCGCAGATCTCGCGGACGCCGGCGAGGTAGCCGGGCGGCGGCGTCATGATGCCGGCGGTGCCCGGGACGGTCTCGAGGATGATCGCGGCGACGGTCTGCGGGCCCTCGAAGGCGATGGTGTCCTCGAGGTGGGCGAGGGCGCGCTGGCACTCCTCCGCCTCGGTGGTGGCGTAGAACGGCGAGCGGTAGAGGAACGGCGCCCAGAAGTGCACGACGCCGGCGGAGGCGGTGTCGGAGGCCCAGCGGCGCGGGTCGCCGGTCAGGTTGATCGCGGTGGAGGTGGCGCCGTGGTACGAGCGGTAGGCGGAGAGCAGCTTCGTACGGCCCGTGTGCAGACGGGCCATGCGGACGGCGTTCTCGACGGCCTCGGCGCCGCCGTTGGTGAAGAAGATCTTGTTCAGGTCGCCCGGCGTGCGCTCGGCGATGAGGCGTGCGGCCTCGGAGCGGACGTCCACGGCGAAGGCGGGCGCGAAGGTCGCGAGCTTGCCGGCCTGCTCCTGGATGGCGGCGACGACCTTGGGGTGCTGGTAGCCGATGTTGGTGTAGACGAGGCCGCTGGTGAAGTCGAGGTAGCGGTTGCCGTCGTAGTCCCAGAAGTACGAACCCTCGGCGCCGGCGACGGCGAGCGGGTCGATCAGGCCCTGGGCGGACCAGGAATGGAACACGTGCGCGCGGTCGGCGGCCTTGACGGCAGCTCCGGCCTGGGGGTCGGGTTCGACATGAGGGGTCATGGCTCCGAGGGTAAGGAACCGCAGGTGGGGCGGGCCATGACCATCTTGTCCACCGAGACCGGGAGCGACGAGACAGAGTGCCGGGAGGGCGTGGCACGACGGATTCCGCGGGCCGGCCGGCCGGCCGCGAGCCGGACCGCCCGGCGCACGGCCGCGGGGTGCTGCGGGAGCCGGGGCACGGTCGCGCCGCCGAGCTGCGCGAGCCGGCCGGGGGCGGTCGCGGGGTGCTGCGGGAGCCGGCCGGGGGCGGTCGCGCCGCCGTCCGCCGCTCAGCTCGACAGGACGCGCTCCAACAGGCCCACGAGCAGGGCGCGTTCGGCGACGGAGAGCGGGTCCATCAGTTCGTTCTGCGCGTCCGCGACGAGCCTGTCGAGGCGCTCGAGGTGTTCGCGGCCCCGCGGGGTGAGGGAGACGACGTTGCGGCGGCGGTCGTCGGGGTCGGGGGTGCGGGCGACGTGGCCGCGCTCCTCCAGTTCGTTGATCACGGCGACGAGGTCGCTGCGGTAGACGCCGGTGCGCCGACTGAGGCCGGCCTGGCTGGCCGGGCCGTGCTCGTCGAGGGAGACGAGCACGGCGTAGTGCCACTTGCGGGCCCCTTCGGCGGCGAGGCGCTCGCTCACCACCCGGTCGGCCCGGGCGGCGGTCATGGCGAGGAGGCGACTGGGCAGGCCGCGGAGGCGGCCGGGCGTCTCCGCCTCGTCCATCTCGGCGCTCCGAGGGCTTTCTGTCATGCGGAGCAGATTACCTCTTGCGTTAGTGCCCCGAACGATCTAATGTCGTTCGTGCGACAAACGTTAGTGTCTCGAACGTTAGAGGAGTGAACGAGCATGTCCGCGAACACCACCACGTCCGCCACCGCTGCCACCGCTGCCGGCTCCGCCACCGCCGCGACCGCCGCCGCCGTCGCCAGCCCTGCCGCCGCGCCTCTCGCTGACGCCCGCATGCTCGGTCTGGCGCACTACGCCGCCCGAGGCGTGCTGGAGCACGTCCTGGCCCAGCACGGCACCACGTTCCAGCAGCAGATCGCGCTGCGCGCCGCCGTCACCGCCGAGGCCCCGCAGACGCCTGAGGAGCTCGTCGCCCAGGTCCGGGGCTCGCTCAAGGCCGACCCGGCCGACATCCGCGCCACGCTCGACGAGCTGAAGGCCAGGGAACTGCTCGTCGAGGACGGCGCGCACCTCCGCCCGACGGAGGCGGGGCGCGAGCTGCTCGCCACCCTCGCCGCGACGACCGCCCCGCTCTCCGCCCGGGTCTGGAGCGGCATACCGAAGGAGGACCTCGCCGTGGCCGGCCGCGTGCTCGCGCTCGTCACCGAGCGCGCCGACGCGGAGCTCGCGGCGCTGACGGCGTGACGCCACCGCGGGGTGAGGGGGCGGGGAATCGGCGGGACGGCCTGAGGATCGGCGGGACGGCGTGGAGAACGGCGGGGCGGGTGCGGCTCGGGCGGGGTGAGGGGCTCAGATCATCAGGATGATCCGGCCGGGCCGGCGGCCGGCCTCCGCGCGGCGGTGGGCCTCCGCGACCTCCTCCAGGGGCATCACGTCGGCCACCCGGGTGACCAGCTCACGGTTCGACACCTTCTCCAGGGCGTCCGTCAGACGGGCGGCGTCGGGCTTGGCGCGGACGAACTCGACCCGGATGTCCCGCTCGGACGGCGGGATACGGTCCGGGGCGAAGGAGAGGAACACGCCGCCGTTCCGCACGGCGGGCAGCACCGCGCTGCCGGCCAGGGCGCCGTCGAAGACGCCGTCGACGCCGCCGGGCGCGAGCCGCAGCGCCTCGCGGACCACCTGGTCCGCCTCGCCGCGCGGGAAGCACTCCTTGGCGCCCAGGATCTTCAGCTCGCTCTCGTCGCCCTCGTAGGCGACCGCGAGGACCCGCAGCCCGGCCGCGGAGGCGAGCTGGACCGCGAACCGGCCCACCACTCCGCTCGCGCCCGTCACGAGCAGGGTCGCTCCCGGCGGGAGCGCGAGCTGGTCGAGGCCCTGGCGGGCGGTGATCACGGCCAGCGGGACGGAGGCCGCGGTGGTGAAGTCGACGTCGTCCGGGATCGGCGCCAGCCACGCCGGGTCGGCCCAGATGACCTCCGCGTAGGTGCCCTCTCCGGTCAGCAGGTCGTACCAGGGCAGGAAACCGGCCACCCGGGTGCCGGCGGCGAGTCCGGACGCCTCGCCGGGCGCCGGGTCGAGCAGCTTGCCGGCGAAGTCGGTGCCGAGAACGAAGGGAGGACGGAGATCACCCATCTGGTCGACGTAGAGACCGGCCCGGATCCTGAGGTCCGCGATGGTGATGCCGGCCGCCTTGAGCTGGACCCGGACCTTGCCGGGCACGGCCCCGGCCTCGGGCCTGGGGCGGCGGGCCATGGACAGGACCTCGGGTCCGCCGAAGGCGGTCACTTCGACGACACGCATGACGTCACGCATGGGGTTCTCCTCCTGCGGAAGCCCCCCGCCTCGTGGCCATTACACCCACGGCCGCCGGACCCGGCAACAGGGGTGAGGAGCCCGGGGGAACGGGGGCGCGGGCGCGGCGGGGGCGGGGGCAGGGGGCGGGGGCGGGAGCTGGCGGAAGGGCGAACACCGGATGGCGGGAAACCGACTCACGTCCGGAACCGCACACACGTCCGTACGGTGGCGTCCGTGGACTGGGTCAGCCCTGAGAACGTCATCGCCGTCCTCACCGCTGTGCTCGGTGTGGTCGTCACCTTCGCCGTGCTCGTGATCGAGCGTCGGGTGCCACGCCGCAAGCGGATCGGGTACCGCGTGCAGCTCGACACTCCCGTGGGAGACCGGGACGACCCGCGGCTCGGGCTGTTCGACGAGCAGCCGGACATGGCGGACGCCACCCTCGTCCTGCTGCGGATCGAGAACGACGGCGGCGTCTCGATCGGCCGCGAGGACTACAACTGGGAGACCCACGGCCTCACCGTCTCCTTCGACGGCCGTACGGTCCGCGCGGCGGCCGTCACCCACGCGCCGTTCGGCACCGCCGCGCTCACCCGGCACGGCTCCGAGATCAGACTGCCCAAGGCCCCGCTCAACCGGGGCCAGTACTTCAAGCTGCTCACGCTGCTCACCGGCGGGCCCGAGGGCAGCCCGGTCACCGTCACCGGCGAGATCCGCGACGGCACCATCCACGTCAACCACAGCGCCACCTTCGACGACAAGCCGGCCCTGTTCAGCCGCGCCGCCCGGCGCGTCACCGTCGCGCTCACCGCCTGCGTCGTCGTGCTCGCCTCGATCATCGTCTTCCGCGACGACGCGCCGCCGCCCATGGGCTGTGCCCGCGGCACGCTCACCGTCACCGGGTCCACCGCCTTCGAGCCCGTCGTCCGCGACCTCGCCCGGCAGTACGAGGACGCCTGCGAGGGCGCCACCGTCGTCGTCGACGCCCGGGGCTCCACCGCCGGTATCCGCGCGCTCGCCGACGCGGGAAAGGCGAGACCCAAGGGCTCCCCGGCCCTCGTCGCCCTCTCCGACGGCCCGAAGCCCGCCGGTTACCCGCAGCTGCGCGAGACCATGGTCGCCGTCTCCCTCTTCACCCTCGTCCTCAACGACCACGTCCGCCTCGACGACCTCACCCGGGAGGAGATCCGCGCCCTCTACCGCGGCGACATCACCAACTGGAAGACGCTCGGCGGCCCCGACCTGCCCGTACGGCTGGTCAGCCGGGACGCCGACTCCGGCACCCGGGAGGTCTTCCAGCGCCGCGTCCTCGGCCGCAACGAGCCCGCCAACTCCTCCCGTAACTGCGCCTCCAAGGACGATCCCGACGCCCGCGTCATCCGCTGCGAGCTCGACAGCACCGACCAGGTCCTGTCCACGGTCGCCGCGCTGCCCGGCGCCGTCGGCTACACCGAACTGCGCGCCGGCACCGGCCTGAAGGGCCTGCACCGCGTCGCCGTCGACGGCCGGCGCCCGAACGTCGACGAGATCGGCTCCTCGCCCTACCCGTACCGGGAGACCGAGTACGCCTACACCTGGGGCCAGCCGCCCGCCGACTCGCTGACCTCCAGTTTCCTGACCTTCCTCCGCCAGGGCGGCGGCCAGAGCGTCATCGTCACCCACGGCCATCTGCCCTGCACCACGCCCAAGGGCCTGCGCGTCTGCGGCGCGACACCACCGCTGGGATGAGGGCACGTCTGGCATCCTCTTGCGACGTGGATCCCTTGAACGCGGAAGACCCGGCCACCATAGGACCGTTCCGGCTGCTCGGCCGGCTCGGCGTGGGCGGCATGGGCCGGGTGTACCTGGCCCGTTCGGCCGGCGGACGCGCCGTCGCGGTGAAGGTCGTGCACCCGGAGCTGGCCACCCAGGACGAGTTCCGGCGCCGCTTCGCGCGCGAGGTCGCCGCACTCGAACGGGTCGGCGGCGCCGGCACCGCGCCCGTGCTCGGCGCCGACACCGGGGCCGAACTCCCGTGGGTCGCCGTCGGCTACGTCCCCGGGCCCAGTCTGCGTACCGTCGTCGCCGAGGAGTACGGGCCGCTGCCGCCCGCGAGCGTGCGCACCCTCGCCGCCGGGCTCGCCCGCGCCCTCACCCACGTCCACGCCGCGGGCCTGGTGCACCGCGACCTGAAGCCGTCCAACGTGCTGCTGACCGTCGACGGCCCGCGGATCATCGACTTCGGCATCGCCCGCGCCCTGGACGCCGTCACCGTCACCGACGGCGGGCTGACCAGCACCGGCGCGGTCGTCGGCTCGCCCGGCTTCATGTCGCCCGAGCAGGTCCGCGGCGAGCGGGTCACGCCGGCCTCCGACATCTTCTGCCTGGGTTCGGTCCTGGCCTATGCGGCGACCGGCCGTTCGCCGTTCGGCTCGTCCGACAGCGGTGTGCACGCCACCATGTTCCGCATCGCCAACGAGGAGCCGGACCTCGCCGGGCTCGCGCCCGAGCTCGCCGGGCTGATCCGGGCCTGCCTCACCAAGGACCCCGAGGGCCGCCCGTCGGCCGCCGAGCTCGTCGACACCCTCCAGGTCACCGACCCGTGGCTGCCCGCCGACGTGCTCGTCCGGCTCGGCCGGCACGCCGCCAAGGTCCTGGAGGCCGAGGGCAGCGCGGCCGCCGGGACGGGCGACCCGACGCCCGCGACGCCGCTGCCGCCGGGCCCCACCGCCGCGCCGCCCCGGCGACGGCGCCGCGGCGTGCTGGTGGCCGCCGTGACCGCGCTCGTCGTCGCGGCCGCCGGCGCGCTCGCGTACACGTACTGGCCCGGCCCGGGCACCGCGGGCGGAGCGGGCGGTCAGGGCGACAAGACGCGCGGCGGCGCCGGCACCACCGCCGCGCGGCCGTCCGGAATCGTGCCCGCCGCCTTCCTCGGCGCCTGGGAGGGCATCCTGCAGGGCTCCGTCAGCCATCCCCGCGAGACCCTCCGGCTTGAGATCACCCAGGGCGCGGCCGGCAGCAAGTCCGCCGTCTACGTCCACGTCACCGACGAGCGCCTGTGCATGGGCCGCTCCCGGCTGGTCTCGGCCGACGAGGACAAGGTCGTCCTCGGCGAGTCCGACGTCACCACCAGCGTGCCCGCCCAGCGCTGCACGCCGTCCGCCCAGCAGACCCTCACCCTGCGCTCGCCCGAGGTCCTGGAGTGGACCTCCGGCGCCGCGAAGGCCACCTTCCGCAAGGGGCGGACCGGTTCCGAGATCCTCCCGGCGAAGTTCCTCGGCAGCTGGCGGATGAAGAACGACCCCACCGTGTTCGGGAAGAACGTCGACCGCTACACCGACGAGGTGACGCTCACCCAGGGGCCGATCGGCTCCGCCGTCTTCCGTTACGAGCAGGGCTATCCGCGCACCGACGAGGAGGGCAATCCCACCTCCGAGTCGGTCCACTGCACCTTCACGGCCCTGCTCGCGGGCTCGGGCACGCCGCTGGTCGTGGGCCCGCAGACCGCCGAGCCGGGCTCGGACCCCGAGTGCGGCCCCACCGGCGGCATCGCGGGCTATCTGGACGTCGTCCGCTACCAGGGCGAGGACCGGCTCCTGGTCTATCCGATGACGGACGCCGAGCCGGGCGAGTTCCACAAGCAGTAGGGACCGTCCCGCGCTAGGAGGTGGCCGCCACCACCTCCGCCGCCGCGCGGGCGCAGGCCTGGGTCAGCGGGCGGGTGTCGGTGCTCCGCCAGGCGAGGGCGAAGCGGGCGGTCGAGACGCCGTCGACGGGACGGGTGACGACGCCGTCGCGGGCGACGAGCGGGGCGTTGCCGGTGGCGACCAGGCAGACGCCGAGGCCGCCGACGAGGGCCTCGTACGTCTCGTCGGTGGAGGCGACGACGGCGCCGATCCGGGGCGGGCGGCCGCCGCGGGCCTCCGTGGCCAGCCAGTAGTCGCGCAGTTCGGGCGTGCCTTCGGGCAGGGCGAGGAAGGGCTCGTCGAGGAGCTCGGTGAAGGCGATCCTCTCGCGGCCGGCCAGCGGATGGGTCTCGGGCAGGGCCACGAGGCGCGGTTCGGTGGCGACGACGACCCAGCGGTAGCGGTCGGCGTCGGCGAGCGGCAGCCAGACGAAGGCGACGTCGCTGCTGCCGTCGGCGAGGCCGGCGGTCGGGTCGTCCCAGCCGACCTGGCGCAGCCGGAGGCGGGCGCCCGGGTGGTGTTCGGTGAGGCGGGAGCGGATCGCGGGGAGGAGGCCGCCGCGGCCGGGGCTGGTGGACATGCCGATGACGAGCGTGGTGTCCCGCGCGGCCCGCGCCTCGCGTACGGCGCCGGCCGCCTCCTCCCAGGCGGCGAGGACCGCCCGGGCGTGCGGCAGCAGGGCCGTACCCACGTCGGTGAGGGCGACGCCCTGGCGGTCGCGGTCGAAGAGCGGGGCGCCGAGCTGCCGTTCGAGGGCCCGGATCTGTTTGCTGAGCGACGGCTGCGACACGTACAGCCGCTCGGCCGCCCGGGTGAAGTGGAGCTCCTCCGCCACCGCGAGGAAGTACCGCAGGTCTCGTCCGTGCACGTCCATGCCCGTTGGCTATCACGACGGATCTTGGACGGGCAACGTCCTTGTGGCGCAAGCTTGTTCATGTCACCGAGTACCGACGGGCACCACCCATGAGGGGGATACGGACATGAGCAGGGTCTGGCTGATCACCGGCGCGAACAGCGGCTTCGGACGCGCCTTCGCCGAGGCCGCGGTCGGGGCCGGCGACGTCGTCGTCGCGGCCGCCCGCCGCGCGGGCACCCTGGACGAGCTGGTCGCCGCCCACCCCGACCAGGTCGAGGCCGTCACCCTCGACGTCACCGACCACGCGGCCGTCGACCGGGTCGTCCGCGAGGTGGCCGAGCGCCACGGCCGGATCGACGTCCTGGTCAACAACGCGGGCCGTACGCACGTCGGTTCGGTCGAGGAGACCTCCGACGCCGAGCTGCGCTCGCTCTTCGACGTGCACGTCTTCGGGCCGGCCGCGCTGACCCGCGCCGTCCTGCCCCACATGCGGGCCCGCCGCTCCGGCGCGATCGTGCAGATCAGCAGCATGGGCGGCCAGATGTCCCTGCCCGGCTTCGGCGCCTACAGCGCGACCAAGTTCGCCCTGGAGGGCCTCTCCGAGGCCCTCGCCACCGAGGTCCGCCCGCTCGGCATCGACGTCCTCATCGTCGAGCCCGGCGCCTTCCGCACCAGCCTCCTGGGATCGGGCGGCGTCAGTGGCGGCGGCATCGACGACTACGCCGACACCGTCGGCGCCACCCGCACCTACGTCGAGACCGGCAGCGGCACCGAGGACGGCGACCCCGCCAAGGCCGCCGCGGCCGTCCTCGCCGCCCTGGACGCCGACGAGACCCCGCTGCGCCTGGCCCTCGGCTCCGACTCCATCGACGCGATCCACGCCCACCTGGACCAGGTCCGCGCGGACCTGACGACCTGGGAGAAGGTGGGCCGGGACACGAAGGTGGACGGCTAGGCGCGCATGCGGAAGGGCCCGCGCCCCGGTTTTTCCGGGGTGCGGGCCCTTGCGCGTGTGCCGTGCGGCGGGACGCCTACAGGAACGAGTTGATCTCGATCGTCTCGTCGCGGCCCGGGCCGACGCCGATCGCGGAGATGGGGGCGCCGGACATCTCCTCCAGCGCCTTCACGTACGCCTGCGCGTTCTTCGGCAGGTCGGCGAAGGTCTTGGCCTTGGTGATGTCCTCGGACCAGCCCGGCAGCATCTCGTAGACGGGCTTCGCGTGGTGGAAGTCGGTCTGCGAGTACGGCAGCTCCTCGACGCGCTTGCCGTCGATCTCGTACGCGACGCAGACCGGGATCTGCTCCCAGCCGGTCAGCACGTCGAGCTTGGTCAGGAAGAAGTCGGTCAGGCCGTTGACGCGGGTCGCGTAGCGGGCGATGACCGCGTCGAACCAGCCGCAGCGCCGGTCACGGCCGGTGGTCACGCCGCGCTCGCCGCCGATGCGGCGCAGCGCCTCGCCGTCCTCGTCGAACAGCTCGGTCGGGAACGGGCCGGCGCCGACGCGGGTCGTGTACGCCTTGAGGATGCCGATGACCCGGCTGATCTTCGTCGGGCCCACGCCGGCGCCGGTGCAGGCACCGCCGGCGGTCGGGTTCGAGGAGGTGACGAAGGGGTACGTGCCGTGGTCGACGTCGAGCAGGGTGCCCTGGCCGCCCTCGAAGAGCACGACCTTGTCCTCGTCGAGCGCCTGGTTGAGGATCAGCGTGGTGTCGGCCACGAAGGGCTTGATCTGCTCCGCGTACTGGAGCATCTCCTCGACGATCTGCGCGGCGTCGATGGCGCGGCGGTTGTAGAGCTTGGCGAGGAGCTGGTTCTTGCCCTCGAGCGCCGCCTCGACCTTCTGGGTGAGGATCGACTCGTCGTAGAGGTCCTGGACCCGGATGCCGACGCGGTTGATCTTGTCGGCGTACGTCGGGCCGATGCCGCGGCCGGTGGTGCCGATCTTGCGCTTGCCGAGGAACCGTTCCGTCACCTTGTCGAGGGTGACGTTGTACGGCGTGATCAGGTGGGCGTTACCGCTGATCAGCAGCTTCGACGTGTCGACGCCGCGCTCGTTCAGTCCGCTCAGCTCGGAGAGCAGGACCGCCGGGTCGACGACGACGCCGTTTCCGATGACCGGGGTGCACCCCGGGGAGAGGATTCCGGAAGGGAGCAGGTGCAGCGCGTACTTCTGGTCGCCTACGACGACCGTGTGGCCGGCGTTGTTGCCGCCCTGGTAACGCACCACGTAGTCAACGGACCCACCGAGCAGGTCGGTGGCCTTTCCCTTGCCCTCGTCACCCCACTGAGCACCGAGCAGCACAAGTGCGGGCACAGGCGTACACCCCTTCCGGGCGGGGCATGTCCAAGGTCAGGGGGCCGACGCCGCCTCACCGGTGTGCCCCGGAATAGACGAAGCCCCTGGCGCAATAGCGCAAGGGGCTCTTGCACAAAGAGACTACCCGAGGAAGGACCGAGGTGTCGGATCACGACCAGCTGCTGGTCATCATCGACCCGGTCGCCCGCCGAATGGACGGCGAGTCCGTGCGTATCGCGAAGGATGTCCTGTCAGCGGGCGCGGAAGCGAAGATCTGTCTGCCGGACGGTCCTGAGGAATTCGCCCGCGCCCTGGCCCGGCGCGGCTCGAGGCGCCCCGTCGTCCTCGGCGACGACCGCGCGCTGCTGCGCACCGTCGCCCTGCTGCACCGCGAGCGGGAGGCGGACGGCGGGGCGCTGGCCCTGGTCCCGATCGGTGCGCCCGACCGGGTGGCGACGGCCCGCGCGCTCGGTGTGCCGGCGGGCACGGTGGCGGCCGCCCGGGCGGTCCTCGACGGCGTCGTACGCCGCCTGGACCTGCTGGTGGACGACAGCGGCGGGCTCGTGCTCGGCGATCTGGAGATCCCGGCGGTCCGGATGCCCTCGGTCGACCCGCCCACGGTCTGGGGCACCTGCCGGTCCCTCGTCCGCACCCTGGTCCGCCCGGCCCCGGCCCCGCTCGCGGTGCGCCTCCACCCGCTGCGGGTCGAGGCGGACGGGGTGCTGCTCGCCGACGTCGGCGTCCCGGTGGAGGGCGTGACGGTCCGCCGGGCCGCCGGTACGGCGGAGGTGACCGTGCACCCGCACGCGACGCCGCCGCGGCAGACCGGCGCCCGTACGCTCACGGTCACCGGCCCGGACTTCCGCTACCGCGCCGACGGACGGGTCGCGGGCCCGGTGCGCCGGCGCACGTGGACGGTGCGGGCGGAGGCGTGGGGGCTGACGCTGCCGAAGGAGTGAGGACGGGCACCGCCGCCGGCGAGACCTGAGCCCCGTGGAGCGGTCCAGGGGCTCACGGGCCGCCGGTGACGGCGGGCCGGGCGAACCGGGTCCGGGCCTCGCCTCCAGGCAGGGCCCTAAGCTGCCCGGGGGCTCGGCGGACGAGGGGTGGGGATCAGGCGTGGACGGTGAGTCCGTGGACCAGGCGCAAGGCCCGGACCGGGCGTCGAGGGCGGGCGGGGCGGCCCGGGCGGCCCGGGCGTCCGGGGCGGGCGGGGCGGCCGCGGGCGTCGGGCTCGATCTGCCGGCCGTCGCCCGCGCGCTGAGGACCTATCGGTGGCGGGCCGGGGCCTGGGCCGGCGGCGGGCTGGCCGCGATCGTGGCCGGCGGGCTGCTGACCGGCCTGGCCGAGGAGCCCCGCACGGCGGTGCCGCCCCTGGACCTGGGGCCGGCGCTCCTCGGGGTCGGCCTGGTCACGTGCGTGCTCGGGCTCGGCTCCCTGGTCATCGCGCGCCGGATGCGGCGGGCCCTCTCCGCCCGGCCCTGGTCGGCGCACCCGGCTCTCCTCGTGCCGCGCGGGCTGAACGCGGCCCGTGTCGTCCTGGCGGATCCCGCGACGGGCGAGGCGTGGCCGCTGGCCGTCGTGGCCACCCAGCAGCGCATCCACCTCGCCCGGCCGGGCGCCGGCGGCGTGCTGTGGTGGTGCGGCGACCCGCGCCGGGGCGGCGTGCTCGCCCCGCCCGGCGGCGGCGCGCTGATCTGGACGCGGCCCGTGCGCGGCGCCCAGGAGCGGCGGCTGCTCGCCCGGCGCGCGGCGCAGGCGGGCCTGCTCGGCCCCGCCGCGCCCGAGGCCCTGCGTCCCTGAAGGTCGCTCGCCGATCATGCGGGCGCGGGACGCCCGCCACGCGCGCCCGCTGGTCCGGCCTGATCGGCGAGCCGCTCCCCTAAGCCGCCCCGTTCGCCTTCCTGTGGGCGGCCCAGCGGTCCATGATCCCGCTCATCTCGCGGTGCAGGAACGCGAAGAACTCGGCCGTCTCCGCGGTGCGGCGGCCGCCGGGGCTGTCGGGGCCGAGGAGCCGGGTGCCGTCGAGGAGGACCTTCTCCCAGCGGGCCAGGACCTGGTCGCGGCGGGTGAAGGTCTCGTACCAGAGTTCGTTGTGCAGGACGTACCGCTCGCGGCGGGTGCCCGGGTCGCGTTCGCGGCTGACCATGCCGACCTGGGTGAGGTAGCGGACCGCGCCGGAGACGGCGGCCGGGCTGATGCGGAGCTGTTCGGCGAGTTCGGCCGAGGTCATGGAGGCCGTGTCGGAGGCGAGCAGGGCCGCGAAGACCCTGCTCGCCATGCGCTGCATGCCCGCCGCCGTCAGTTCGGCCGCGAAGCGCTCCACGAAGCGGGAGATCCTGTCGTCCTCGTCGCCCTCGCCCGGCGTCGCCGTCGTCATCTCGCTCATCCTCCGACTTTATACGCTTCCTTAACTTCACAAATTTGTGAAAGTAGCGTACGTTCTGAAGCATGACGAAGGCCATCAGCATCGCCGGGCTCCACAAGGCGTTCGGGCGCACCCACGCCCTGGACGGTCTCGACCTCGCCGTCGAGACCGGCGAGGTCCACGGCTTCCTCGGACCCAACGGCGCCGGGAAGTCCACCACCATCCGTGTCCTGCTCGGACTGCTGCGCGCCGACTCCGGCGCCGCCCAGGTCCTCGGCAAGGACCCCTGGGCCGATGCCGTCGAGCTGCACCGGCGCATCGCCTACGTCCCCGGCGACGTCACCCTGTGGCGCAACCTCTCCGGCGGCGAGGTCATCGACCTGTTCGGACGTCTGCGCGGCGGCCTCGACCGGGCCCGCCGGGCCGAGCTGATCGAACGCTTCGAGCTCGACCCGACCAAGAAGGGCCGGACCTACTCCAAGGGCAACCGGCAGAAGGTCGCGCTCGTCGCCGCCTTCGCGTCCGACGTGGACCTGCTCGTCCTCGACGAGCCGACCTCCGGCCTCGACCCGCTGATGGAGGAGGTCTTCCAGGACTGCGTCGCCGAGGCGCGCGACCGCGGCCGGACGGTCCTGCTCTCCAGCCACATCCTCAGCGAGGTCGAGAGCCTCTGCGACCGGGTCAGCATCATCCGCAAGGGCCGCACGGTCGAGTCCGGTTCGCTCGCCGAGCTCCGCCACCTCACCCGTACCAGCGTCAGCGCCGAACTCGCCGGCCCGCCCAACGGACTGGCCGGCCTTCCCGGCGTCCACGGCCTCGACGTCCAGGGCGCCAGGGTGCGGTTCCAGGTCGACACCGACAAGCTCGACGCCGTGCTCCGCTCGCTCACCGCGTCCGGCGTGCGGAGCCTCACCTCCACCCCGCCCACCCTGGAGGAGCTGTTCCTCCGCCACTACGAGGACGCCGAGGTGGCCTCATGAGCACCGTCCTGCCGGCCGGCACCGGCTCCCTCACCCGGCTCGCCCTGCGCCGCGACCGGCTGATGCTGCCGGTCTGGGCCCTGGTCACCGGCGGCATGGTCGCGAGCGGCGCGGGCTCGCTCGAGAGCCTCTACGGCACCGCCGCCGAGCGTGCCGAAGCCGCCGCGTCCATGACCGCCAACAGCTCGATGCGCTCGCTCTACGGGCCGGTCTTCGGCGACTCCCTCGGCGGTCTCGTCGCCTGGCGGTTCGGCACCTTCGCCGCCGTCCTGGCCGCCGTCATGAGCCTGCTCGTCGTGATCCGGCACACCCGCGAGGAGGAGGAGACGGGCCGTCAGGAGATGCTGTCCGCAGGTGCGGTGGGCCGCCGGGCCCCGCTCACGGCCGCGCTCCTCGCCGCCCTCACCGCCAACACCGCCGTCGCCCTGATCGTCACCGCGGGACTCGCCGGGCAGGACGCGGCCGGTGCGCTCGCGCTCGGCCTCGCGATCGGCGGCATCGGCATGGTCTTCGCGACCATGGCGGCGATCGTCGCCCAGCTCACCGAGAGCGCCCGGCTCGCCAAGGGCCTGACGGCGGGTCTGCTCGGCCTCGCCTTCGTGCTGCGGGCGGCCGGCGACGCCGGCACGGCCGACGGCGGCAGCGTCCTGACCTGGCTGTCGCCGCTCGGCTGGGCCGAGAACGTCCGCGCCTTCGCCGGCGAACGCTGGTGGGTGCTGCCGCTGCTCGCCGCCGCGGCCCTGGTTCAGACGGCCGTCGCGTACGGGCTGACCGCGCGCCGCGACGTCGGCATGAGCTTCCTGCCCAGCCGTCCCGGCCCCGCCGCCGGCCGGCTCGCGACGGCGGGCGCGCTCGCCTGGCGGCTCCAGCGCGGGACGCTGCTCGGCTGGTCGCTCGGCTTCCTGGTCGGCGGGCTCGTCTTCGGCGGGATGGCCGAGGGCGCGGCCGACATCGTCGGCGACAACGAGCAGGCCCGGCAGATCTTCGAGCGGATGGGCGGCCAGAGCGCCCTCACCGACGCCTTCCTCGCCACGCTGGTCGGCCTGTTCGGGATGGTCGCGGCGCTGTTCGCGGTCGGCTCGGTGCTGCGGCCGCACGGCGAGGAGACCTCGCAACGGGCCGAGCCCCTGCTCGCCGCGCCCGTCGGGCGGCTGCGCTGGGCGGCCGGGCACCTCCTCGTGGCGTTCGCCGGCTCGGCGCTGATCATGCTCCTGAGCGGCGCCGGTCTGGCCCTCTCGTACGGCAAGGACACCGGCGCGCTCCTCGGCGCCTCGCTCGCCCAGCTCCCCGCCGTCTGGACCCTGGCGGGTCTCGCGGTCCTGCTGTGGGGCGCGTTCCCGAAGGCCGCCGCGGCGGCCTGGGGCGTGGCGGGCGTGTGCCTGGCGCTCGGCTGGATCGGCCCGGCGCTCGACCTGCCGCGGCCGGTCCTGGACCTCTCGCCCTTCGCCCACCTGCCCAAGCTGCCCGGCCAGGACATGGCCTGGACGCCGCTCCTGGCCCTGACCGCCCTGGCGGCGGCCCTGGTCGCGGCCGGCCTGGCGGGCCTGCGGCGGCGCGACCTGCTCAGCTGACGACCTGCTCAGCCGAGCCTCGGGCGTACGCGTCCTGGAAGCGGATCCTCCCGCGTACGCGCCCTCGGAGCGGGCCCTCTCGCGTACGCGTCCTCGGAGCGGGTCCTCGCCGGCGAGTCCGGCCGGGGGCCCGCGCCTGACGTTCCGGGGCCCTGCGCCGTCGTAGGAGTGGGCCGCGCACCGCCGGCCCGGAACTCTTCGAGGGGACAGCGATGACCGACACGTACGACTCCGACGTCCACGCGCTCCTGGCGCGCCGCGCCGAGGCCCAGCAGTCGAAGGACATCGACCGGCTCATGTCCTTCTACGCGCCCGACATCGTCTACTACGACGTCGTTCCGCCGCTCCGGTTCACCGGGCTCGACGAGGTGCGGCGCAACTTCCGGCGCTGGTTCGACGGTTACGAGGGGCCGATCACGCTGGAGACGCACGACCGGACCGTCGTGACCGACGAGGCCGGCGGCGTGGCCTTCGCCCATATGCTCCACCGGGACACCGGGCAGCGGAAGGGCGGGCTCCAGCCGTCGGTCTGGGTGCGCGAGACCGTCTGTCTGCGGCGGTCGCCGCAGGGCGTCTGGTCGATCGTGAACGAGCACGTCTCCGTCCCGGTCGACCCCACGACCCTCACGGTCTGGCTCCCGGCCGACAAGGACGAGGCCGGGCCGGGCTCAGACCTCCACCAGTAGCTCCGTGAACCCCCGGATCACGTAGCCCGGCTTCCGCTCCGGCTCCGCCGCGAGCCGGAGACCGGGCGCCTGGCGCAGCAACTCGCCGAAAACGGCGCTCAGTTCGAGGCGGGCGAGCGGGGCGCCGAGACAGTAGTGGATGCCGGCGCCGAAGGTGAGGTGGGGATTGTCGGCGCGGGTGAGGTCGAGCCGGCCGGCGGTGGGGCCGAAGCGGGCCGGGTCGCGGTTGGCGGAGCCGAAGAGCAGGGCGACCTCGGCGCCGCGCGGGATGACCACGTCGCCGAGCTCGATGTCGTCGAGGACCCAGCGCTCGAACATCTGCAGCGGGGTGTCGTAGCGCAGCAGCTCTTCCACAGCTGTGGACAGACCGACGGGCCCGGGATCCGGGCGGACGCCCTCACGCAGCAGCGTCCACCAGCCGTTGACGGTGGTGTTCACCGTCGCCTCGTGGCCGGCGTTGAGCAGCAGCACACAGGTGGAGACCATCTCCTGCTCGGTCAGGTCCGCCACCCCGACGAGCGCGGAGATCAGGTCGTCGCCGGGCCGTGCGCGCCGGCGGGCGATCAGCTCCCGCAGGTAGGCGGAGAACTCGACGGAGGCCCGGACCGCGCGGCGGGCCGTCTCCTCGGAAGGGTTGAGCTCGAACATCCCGCAGATGTCCGCCGACCAGGGCCGCAGCCGGCCCCGCTCCTCCTCGTCCGCCGGGATGCCGAGCATCTCGGCGATCACCGCCACGGGCAGCGGCTCGGCCACCCGGGCCATCAGGTCGCCGCCGCCGTCCGCGACCAGTCCGCCCACCAGCTCGGCGGCGAGCCGCCGTACCGTCGGCGCCAGGTTCTCCACCGTCCGCGGCGTGAACGCCTTGGACACCAGGCGCCGGATCCGGGTGTGGTCGGCGCCCTCCAGGTCGAGCAGCCCGTGGTCGTTGAGCGTGTGGAACGGCTCGTGGGCCGGGTCCGGTGCCTCCCGGCCGAACTCCGCGTGGGTGAAGCGGTGGGTGTACGTACGGCCCAGGCGCCGGTCACGGAGCAGCGCGGAGACGTCCTCGTGGTGCGGGACCAGCCACTGCCGGGTCGGCGCGTACCAGTGGGCGCGGCCGGCGGCCCGCAGCCGCTCGTACGCGGGATACGGGTCGGCGACGAACTCCGGCGACCAGGGATCGAAGGCGACGTGAGGGGCTTCGGCGGCGTGCGGGGCTTCGGCGGCGTGCGGGGCTTCGGTGGCGTGCGGGGCTTCGGCGGCGTCCATGACCGGACGCTACCCGCCGACCCGCACCAGCCGCGCCTCGTAGGCGAAGACCGCCGCCTGTGTCCGGTCCCGCAGGCCCAGCTTCACCAGGACGCGGCTCACATGGGTCTTGATGGTGGACTCGGCGACGACGAGGTGGTCGGCGATCTCGGCGTTCGACAGGCCCTGCGCGATCAGCACGAGCACCTCCGTCTCGCGCTCGGTCAGCTCGCCGATCCGCGCGATCGCGGGCGGGCGCGGCGACACCGCGGCCGACTTGGCGAACTCGGTGATCAGCCGCTTGGTGACGGTCGGCGCGAGCAGCGCCTCACCGGCCGCGACCACCCGGACGCCCTCGGCGAGCTGCCGGGCCGAGGCGTCCTTGAGGAGGAAGCCGGAGGCGCCGGCCCGCAGCGCCTGGTAGACGTACTCGTCGAGGTCGAAGGTGGTCAGGACGAGGACCTTCGCGTCGGCGTTGGCGGCGACGATCTCGCGGGTGGCGTCGATGCCGTTCATCTCCGGCATGCGGATGTCCATGAGGACGACGTCGGGGCGGAGCGCGGCGACCTGGGCGACGGCCTCGCGGCCGTCGACGGCCTCTCCGACGACCTCGATGTCCGGCATCGCGCCGAGCAGCACGGAGAAGCCCTCGCGGACCATCATCTGGTCGTCGACGATCAGTACCCGGATCACGGCTGCGGCTCCTCTCGGTCACGGCTGACGGGCACGAAGACGGTGACCTCGTAGCCGCCGTCCTCGGTGGGCTCGGCCGTCATCTCGCCGCCCAGCATCGTGACCCGCTCCCGCATGCCGGTGATGCCGTGGCCGGCGCCCGGGGACTGCTTGACCAGGCCGCGGGCCGGGCCGTTGGCGATGCGCAGGCCGAGGCCGCCGAGGACGTAGCCGATCTCGACCCGGGCGGCCGCGCCGGGCGCGTGCCGCAGCACGTTCGACAGGGCCTCCTGGACGATCCGGTACGCGGAGAGCTCGACGCCCTGCGGCAGCTCGCGCACCGCGCCGGTGACCGTCCGCTCCACGTCGAGACCGGCCTCGCGGACGTTCGCGAGCAGGGCGTCGAGGTCGGCGAGCGTGGGCTGGGGCGCGTCGGGCGCCTCGTAGTCCTCGGCCCGTACGACACCGAGGATGCGGCGCAGCTCGGTGAGCGCGGCCACGGCGTTCTCGCGGATGGTGACGAAGGCCTGCTCCAGCTCCGGCGGCGGGTTCTCGACCCGGTAGGGCGCGGCCTCGGCCTGGATCGCGACCACCGACATGTGGTGGGCGACGACGTCGTGCAGCTCGCGGGCGATGGTGGTGCGCTCCTCCAGGAGCGTGCGCCTGGAGCGTTCGGCCTCCGTCACGGTCTGCTGGGCGGTGACCTCGCGGGCGGCGTCGCGGCGGACCTGGCGCATCGCGACGACCAGCAGGAACAGGGCGGCGGTGAAGAGCAGCTGCGGCGCGTCGGTGTCGTATCCGTGGCTGAGGCCGAAGGAGACGAGGAAGGCGTACGCGGCGGTGATCAGCCACATCCAGCCGGCGGCGCGCGGCCGGGTCCGCAGCGCGACGACGACGAGCACGACGAGGTGGGTGAGGAACATGTTCGGCGGCCAGGGCCAGCCGTCGCCGGAGCCGCCCAGGTAGACGAGGAAGGGCGTGGCGGTGAGCGACGCCCAGAAGGCGAGGACCGGGCGGACGAGCGTGAGCAGCACGACGGCGGCCGGCGCGCAGGCGTAGACGGCCACGACCGGGCCGAACGCGTGGTGCACCTGCTCGTAGCCGAGCATGAACACGATGAAGGCGAGGAAGCCGACGAGGACGTGCGGGAGCAGGCCGGCGTGCACCCGTATCCGCTCCGGCAGGAAGCGGACCGGGCCCCGTCCGACGTCCATGCGGGGCAGCGGGCGGTAGGCGAAGGCGTCGTGGAAGAGATCGGCGCGCAGACCGCCGAGCGCCTTCAGCGTCAGGCGGAGCTCGGGGCTGCGGCTCGTTTCGGTGGTCCGGGTCGAAGTCACGCGTCCACGGTACGGGCGGCCGCCGACGCGTTCGTCCGGCTCGGTAGGGACCTTGCGGGATCCGCCTTGAGTACTACGGACGCCCGCCCGCGTGGCCGGCGGGCCGCCCTCGCGCCGGGCCTCGGCCCCGACCCGGGCCCCGGCCCCGACCGCCCTGGTCCCGACGCCCCGGCCCCGGCCTACCAGGCGAGCTGGGCGATCTCCTCCGCCACCACCGCGCAGGCGTCCGCCGACGGGTCGATCAGCGGGAAGTGGCCGACGGCCTCCAGGAGCGTGAAGCCGACCGTCTCGCCGGCCCGCGCCGCCGCGTCGACGTACGCCTCGGCGACGGAGGCCGGGACGACGATGTCGTCACGGCCCTGGACGACCGTGGTGGCGATGCCGGTGGGCAGCAGCGCCGCCGGGTCGGCGACAGCGGACCGGTCGGCGAACTGCTCGTGGCCGCCGAGGAGTTCGGTCACCGCGCCGCCGCACACGTCGAGCTCCACCGCCCGCTCGAAGTGGGCGATCGGCGCGAGGGCGACGACACCGCGCAGGGCGGGAGCGTCGGGCAGGCGCCAGGCGCAGCCGGCGGGCAGCACATGGCGGGCGGCGGCCCACAGCGCGAGGTGGCCGCCGGCGGAGTGGCCGGTGAGGACGGTGCGCCGCGGATCGGCCTGCGGAAGGTGCTCGGCGGCGAGGTCCGCTACGGCGTCCAGGGCCGCCGCGATGTCGTCGAAGGTCTCCGGCCAGCGCCCGGCCACCTTGTCGCCGTCGCCGCCGCGGCGGTACTCGACGTTCGCCACGGCGAAACCGCGCCGGGCCAGGAAGTCCACGAAAGGAGTCAGATGCGCCCGGTCGTAGGGCGCCCGCCACGCGCCGCCGTGCAGGGCGACGACGAGCGGTGCCCGCTGCCCGCCGTCACGCGGGGCGTAGAAGTCGACGACCTGGTCGGGGTGCGCGCCGTACGCTGCGGAGGCGTCCGGGGCGACGGCCGGGTGCGAGAAGGCCGATGACTCTTCGGCGGCGTCGCGCGCGGCGGGGTCCGGCATGCTGCTTCCAACCTCTCCTCAGGCAGGGCCGGTTGGCCTGACCTGCGGGGACGGTACCAGGAGTACGGCCCCCGCCGATCAAGTGATCAGGAGATCATCGGGCCCGTGCCGGAGAGACCGCCGGAGGGAGGTCCGCGGCGCCGTCCGAGGTGCCGGCCGGCGGGAAGTCCGCGGTGCCGGCCGGCGGGATGTCCGCGAGCACCTCCGCGAGGACCCGCGCCGCCCGCTCCGCGTCCGCGAAGCCGACGTACAGCGGAGTGAAGCCGAACCGCAGGATGTCCGGGCGGCGCAGGTCGCCGACCACTCCGCGGCGGATCAGTTCCGCCATGACCGCCGGGGCCTCGGCGCAGCGCAGGGCGACCTGGCTGCCGCGTTCGCCGTGCGCCTCGGGCGTCACGGACTCGACCCGGCCGGCGGGCGCGTACGCGCGTACGCACTCCAGGAAGAAGTCCGTCAGGGCCAGCGACTTGGCCCGGACGTCCTCGATCCGGACGCCGTCCCACACCTCCAGCGCCGCCTCCAGGGCGAGCATGGACAGGATGTCGGGCGTCCCGACCCGGCCGCGCAGCGCCCCGTCGGCGGCCCGGTAGCCGGAGGTCATGCCGAACGGGTCGGCGTGCGAGTTCCAGCCGGGCAGCGGCGAGTCGAACCGGCCCTGGTGGCGCTCGGCGACGTAGAGGTACGCGGGCGCGCCGGGGCCGCCGTTGAGGTACTTGTACGTGCAGCCGACGGCCAGGTCGACGCCGTGCTCGTCCAGGCCGACCGGCAGCGCGCCGGCGCTGTGGCACAGGTCCCAGACGGCGAGCGCGCCCGCCGCGTGGAGCGCGGCGGTGACGCCGGGCAGGTCCTGGAGCCGTCCGGTGCGGTAGTCGACGTGGTTGACCAGGGCGAGAGCGGTGCGCTCGCCGGCGGCGGCGGGGATCTCCGCCGGGTCGAGTGCCACCAGCCGGTGACCGGTCAGGCGGGCGGCGGACTCGGCGATGTACCCGTCCGTGGGAAAGGTCGTCGCGTCGACGAGGATCTCGTCGCGGCCCTCCCCGGCCATCCGCGCACCGGCGACGACCGCCTTGAAGACGTTCACGCTGGTCGAGTCGCCGACGACGATCTGTCCTGCGGCGGCGCCGACGAGCGGGGCGATGCGGTCGCCGATCCGCTCGGGCGCGGTCCACCAGCCCGACTCGTCCCAGGAGCGGATGCGCAGCTCGCCCCACTGGCGGGAGACCACGTCGGCGACCCGGTCGGGGACGTGCGCGGGCAGCGCGCCGAGCGAGTTGCCGTCCAGGTAGACGCCCGCGGGAACGGCTGAGGCGCCGGACGCGGTGTCGGGGGCGGTGTCGAGGACGAACTTCTCGCGGTGCTTGGCGAGTTCGTCGGCGGTGTCGAGGCGGGCCGCCTTCTCCATGAGCTCGTCAGACATGGCTGCGCGCCGTCCACAGCTCGGGGAACACGTTCTTCTGCGCCCGCTTCTCCAGCCAGGCCACACCGGCCGAACCGCCGGTGCCGGTCTTGGCGCCCATGGCGCGGCGGGTGGCCACCAGGTGGTCGTTGCGCCAGCGCCACACCAGCTCGGCGACGTCGCTCAACGCCTCGCCGAGGCGCACCAGTTCGGCGGTCCCGGGGTCCCGGTCCGGCTCCGCGTAGAGGCCGGCCCAGATCCGCTCGACCTCGGCGGAGGGCTCGTAGCGCAGCGCCGGGTCGCGGTCGAGGACCTCGGCCGGGACCGGCAGGCCGCGCCGGGCGAGCAGGCGCAGCGTCTCGTCGTAGAGGCTGGGCTCCTGGAGCGCCTTCTCCAGCTCGGCGTGGACGCGGGGCGCGCCGCGGTGCGGCACCAGCATGGACGCCGACTTCTCGCCGAGCAGGAACTCCATGCGCCGGTACATCGCCGACTGGAAGCCCGAACCCTCGCCGAGCGCGCCGCGGTAGGAGTTGAACTGCCCGGGCGTGAGCTGGGCGAGCGGCCGCCAGGAGTGGTTGAGCGCCTCCAGCTCGCGCACGGAGCGCTTGAGGGCGTCCATGGCGACGGGCAGGTCGTCGCGGCGCAGCGCGTGGCTTGCGGTCTCCCACTCGTGGACGATCACCGTGAACCACAGCTCCATGACCTGGGTGGTGACCAGGAAGACCATCTCGCCCGGGTCGTCGGAGCGGAGGTGCTGGAGGTGGGTGAGGACGTCCGCCTGGACGTAGTCCTCGTACGGCGTCGTGCCCGCGAAGTCGAGGTTCGGTGCGTCTTCGGCGACCGCACCGGCTCCGGAGGCATCGGGAGAACCTTGGAAGGCTGACATTTCTGTCTCCTCGATACGTACTTCCGGGTAGCGGTCCGCTCCTCTCGGCCCATCCGGCACGGGAGCCCCGGTCCCCTCAGGAGGCCCGCTTCGTCGCGGCCTCCCAAGCGCATCATGACACGAGCGGACCCGTGATGTAGATCCCGTCTTCGTCATACGGATAGGCGTTCGAACGGCAGCCGTTCAGTCCCTTGATCTGCTGCATCATGACCGGCGCGAGCCTGCCCGGGCCCGGGCAGGCCATGTGCTGCCGGAGGCCGATCTCGTGCCCGACCTCGTGGTTGATGATCAGGTGCCGGTACTCGGAGGCCGGTCCCGCGAAGGTCGGCGAGCCCAGCAGCCAGCGCTTGAGGTTCACCACGACACCGGTGGTGGTCTCGCAGTTCAGCTCGCCGTGGGTGTTCATCCCCTCGGCGGCACAGAGCCGGTCGGCGGTGTCGGGAGTGGCGATCCGGATGACGAAGTCGGCGTTCTCGGTGACGAGCTGGAAGCGGCCGCGGCCGTGCGCGGCCCAGCCGCGCGGATGCGCCAGGATCCGCTCGATCTCTCCGGCGGCCTCGGTGGCGGAGACGTCGACGCCGTCCTCGACCTGGACGCGGTAGCGGCGCAGCTCGCCGCCGGTGCCGACGGCCGTGCCGGTGGTCCGGGCGGTGGTGAAGGTGCCCGCGCCGGACTGCGGCACGGTGGTCTTCCGGGGCGTCGTCCTCGTGGGTGTGGGCTTGGGGGCCGGCTTGGGCCCGGGCTTCGGCTTCCGGGTGGGCGTGGGCCGTGGTTCCGGCGGCGGCGTGGGCGCCGGGGCGGCCGGCGGGGCCGCCGCGGCGGCGGTGCCGGCACCGTCCGCGCGGCCCTCGAAGTGCGCGATCGCGGCGCCGCAGCCGAGCGAGACCAGGGTCAGCGTGAGGACGGTTAACGCGAGCCTCGTGCGGCGGGAGGGCCCTTTTCCGCGCTTCCGCCGGCGGCTCTGCCGCCCACCACCCTGCTGCCCACGGCTCTGGTGCCCACGGCTCTGCTGTGCGGCCCGCTTGCCCAAGACAGACTTCTCCCCCTGCGTGCGCCGGGTGGGGGGAGAGGAAGCTGGGGCCTCCGCGCCGGCGCGTCCGTACAACGGTCCGGAGGATCGTACCCAGCCGTTCGAACCCGCTCGAACGGCTTCGGGCAGCTGTTACAGCATGGGTGCATTCGCCTCCGCGGGCCGCGAGGGCCCGCGGAAGCCGTCAGCGGGCGGGGCCGGTCAGCCCAGGGTGTCGGCGGCCGTCTGCGACGAGTCCCGCAGGAACGTCGTGCAGCGCTCGTACTCGTCCTTCTCGCCGATCTCGCCGGCCGCCCGCGCCAGCGCGTGCAGCGCGCGCAGGAAGCCGCGGTTCGGCTCGTGCTCCCACGGCACCGGGCCGTGGCCCTTCCAGCCGTTGCGGCGCAGCGCGTCGAGGCCCCGGTGGTAGCCGGTACGGGCGTAGGCGTACGACTCGATCACGTTGCCGCGCTCGTACGCGTCGTCGGCGAGCTGCGCCCAGGCGAGCGAGGAGGTCGGGTACTTCGCCGCGACGTCGGCCGGCGCGGTCCCGCCCGCCAGGAGCTCACGCGGCTCCGGGTCGTCGGGCAGGTGGGTGGGGGGCGGTCCCCCCAGCAGGTTCTCGTGGATGGCCATGGGGCCAGTCTGCCTCAGCTCTTCCCCGGCGGGCTCGGACGCCCTTCGGGCCGCTCGCCCGGCGGTGCCTCCGGCGCGCTCTCGCCCGGCTCCAGCGGCGGCGCCGAGACGCCGCAGTGCACCTTGCAGCCGGGATGGCAGCCGGGCCGGACCGGGCCGCGCAGGGTGGTCCAGGCCAGGACCGCGCCCAGCACCAGCACGCCCGCGCAGATCGGCATCGCCCGCCGGAACGTGGCCCCGAACTCCTCCGCCGAGCGGTACGCCTCCGGGCCCATGCCCACGAGCAGCGGCAGCGCCGCGACCGCGACCAGGCCCGCCGCCCGGGCGGCCGCGTTGTTGATGCCGCTGGCCAGGCCCGCCCGGGAGACGTCCACGGAGGCGAGCACGGTCGCGGTGAGCGGGGCCACCAGGGCCGTCATGCCGAGCCCGAGGACCAGCAGCGCGGGCAGCACCTCCGTGAGGTACGAGGCGTCCTGGCCGACCCGCAGCATCAGCAGCATCCCGGCGGCACACAGCAGCGGCCCCACGGTGAGCGGCAGCCGGGGCCCGGTCTTCTCGCCCAGCTCGCCGGACTTCGCGGAGAACAGAAGCATCAGCACCGTCGTCGGCAGCAGCGCGGTGCCGGCACCGAGCGCGGAGTAGCCGGCGACCACCTGGAGCTGGAGGGCGGACAGGAAGAAGAAGCCGGAGAACGCCGCGTACACGCAGAGCGTCACCAGGTTCACCGCCGTGAAGGCCCGGGAGCGGAAGATCGACGGCGGCACCATCGCGTCCTCGCCGCGCCGCCGCTCGACGAGCACGAACCAGCCGCCGACCAGGATCCCGGCCGCGCCCGCCCACCAGACCTGGGCGATCAGCGCGTACGTCACCAGGGCGAGCCCGGCCGCGCCGAGGACCGCGCCCAGCACGTCGAACCGGCCGTGCGCGACCTGGTCGCGGGACTCGGGCACGTGCCGCAGCGCCACGGGCACGCAGACCAGCGCGAGCGGCACGTTCAGCAGGAAGACCCAGCGCCAGCCGGGGCCGTCGACCAGCCAGCCGCCGACGAACGGCCCGATCGCCGCGCCCACGCCGCCGAAGCCGGACCACAGCCCGACCGCCCGCGCCCGGTCGTCGGCGTGGAAGCTCGCCTGGATCAGCGCGAGCGAGCCCGGGGTGAGCAGCGCGCCGCCGACGCCCTGGAGGGCGCGGGCGGCGACGAGCACGGCGGCGTTCGGCGCGAGGCCGCACAGCAGCGAGGCGGCCGCGAACCACACCACGCCGATCACGAACACCCGCCGCCGCCCGTAGCGGTCGCCGAGCGCGCCGCCGAGCAGGATGAGGCCCGCGAGCGTGACCATGTAGGCGTTGACGGTCCACTGCAGGGCGGCCAGGTCGGTGCCGAGGTCCTCGCCGATGTGGGGCAGGGCGACGTTGACGACGGTGGAGTCGAGCAGCGCCATCCCCGAGCCGAGGACGGTGGTGAGCACGATCCACCGGCCGGTCCCGGAGGCGAGCCGGATGCCCAGGCCCGGTGCCGCGCCCGCCGTGTCGCTCATGCCCGCGCGCCCGCCGTGTCGCTCATGCCCGCGCGCCCGCCGTGTCGCTCATTCCTGCATGGTCCCGCGAACCGGCCGGCTCCGCAGCCGGGTCGCCGCGCGGATCAGGGCGTCCACGCCCCGCTCGGCCTTGGCGCGCGGGCAGCCGACGTTCAGCCGGACGAAGCCCGGCGTGCCGTACACGCCGCCGGGCATGATCGCGACCCGCTCGGCGCTCACCAGCTCCTCCTGGAGGGCGGCCTCCTCGATGCCCAGCGGGCGCAGGTCGATCCAGGCGAGGTAGCCGGCCTGCGGCGGGTTCCAGTCGACCTCCGGGAGCCCGGCGGCGAGCCGTTCCCGGATCAGGGCCATGGTGCCGTCGACGTAGCCGCGCAGGGCGTCCAGCCAGGGCGCGCCGTGCCGGTAGGCGGCGATGTGGGCGGTGAGGGACAGCACGGCCGGGGAGGCGAGGCCCTCGCCGGTCTCCATGCGGCGCGTGAACGCGCCCCGCTCGTCGGGATCGCCGATGAAGCCGTACGAGCCGGAGAGCGCCGGGAAGTTGAACGCCTTGGTGCCGGAGGTGATCAGCGCCCAGCGGTGGCCGCGTCCGGGCGGGGCGATCGCCGTCCACGGCACATGGCGGTGGCCGTCGCCGGTCAGGTCCGCGTGGATCTCGTCGCTGACGACGGCGACGCCGTGCCGCTCGGCGAGCCGGGCGAACTCCTTGAGCTCGTCCTCCCGCCAGACCCGGCCGGTCGGGTTGTGCGGGGAGCAGAGCAGCAGCATCCGGCTGTCGGGCCGGGCGAGCTCGCGTTCCAGGAGCTCGGGGGCGTCGGGGCCGTCGACGGGGACCGGGCGCAGCTCGCGGCCGAGGCCGGTGACGGCCTTGCGGAAGCCGTCGTAGGTGGGTGTGTGGACGACGATTCCGTCGCCGGGCTCGGTCCACATCTGGAGCAGCTGGGAGAGCTGACTGAGCACCGAGGGCGCGTAGACCATCGTCCCGGTGTCGACGGCGGCGCCGTAGCGGCTCGCGTACCAGTCGCCCACGGCCTCCCGGAACTCACCGAGCCGCCAGTCGGTGTAGCCGAAGACGCCGTGGTCGACGCGCTCGCGCAGCGCGTCGAGGACGGCCGGCGGGGAGGCGAAGTCCATGTCGGAGATGGTGAAGGGCAGCAGGTCAGCGACGCCGAAGCGGTCGGCCGTGCCGTCCCACTGGACCGACCAGGTCCCGCGCCGGTCTACCTCGCGATCGAAGTCGAACACCACGCCTCACTTCCGCGTACGCCGATGGGCCCGGCACCACTCTCGTGGTGCCGGGCCCATCGGACAACAGCGCTTACTTCAGCTTCTGGCCGGCCGAGCGCAGCGCGGCGCACGCCTCGCCGACGCGCTGGGCCATGCCGGCCTCGGCCAGCTTGCCCCAGGTGCGCGGGTCGTAGGTGGACTTCTTGCCGACCTCGCCGTCGACCTTCAGGACACCGTCGTAGTTCTTGAACATGTGGTCCGCCACCGGACGCGTGAAGGCGTACTGGGTGTCGGTGTCGAGGTTCATCTTCACCACGCCGTTCTCGATGGCGGTGGCGATCTCCTCGGCGGTGGAGCCGGAGCCTCCGTGGAAGACGAAGTCGAACGGGGAGGCCTTGCCGAACTTCTCGGAGACACCCGCCTGGAGGTCCTTGAGCAGCTCGGGACGGAGCACGACGTTGCCCGGCTTGTAGACGCCGTGGACGTTGCCGAAGGACGCGGCCAGCAGGTAGCGGCCCTTCTCGCCCAGGCCGAGGGCCTCGGCGGTGCGGATGGCGTCGTCGACGGAGGTGTACAGCTCGTCGTTGATCTCGTGGCTGACGCCGTCCTCCTCGCCACCGGTCGGGGTGATCTCGACCTCGAGGATGATCTTGGCGGCGGCGGCCTTGGCGAGCAGCTCCTGGCCGATGGCCAGGTTGTCGGCCAGGGTCTCGGCGGAGCCGTCCCACATGTGCGACTGGAAGAGCGGGTTGCGGCCGGCCTTGACCCGCTCGGCGGAGATGTCGAGCAGCGGGCGGACGTAGCCGTCCAGCTTGTCCTTCGGGCAGTGGTCGGTGTGCAGCGCGACCGTGATGTCGTACTTCGCGGCGACGATGTGCGCGAACTCGGCCAGGGCGACGGCGCCCGTGACCATGTCCTTCTTGTGCTGGCCGCCCAGGAACTCGGCGCCACCGGTCGAGATCTGGATGATGCCGTCGCTCTCGGCCTCCGCGAAGCCGCGCAGAGCGGCGTGGAGGGTCTGGGACGAGGTGACGTTGATGGCCGGGTAGGCGAACTTGCCTGCCTTCGCCCGGTCGAGCATCTCGTTGTAGACCTCGGGGGTTGCGATGGGCATTCGTCCGCTCCTTGTGATGTGCGGGTGTGTGCGTTGCTATGGCCCTGACCTGGGGGCGACGTCATCGTCGTCGCCCATCTTTCCAGACTCCCGTGCGGGCTCCCATGGCCGTTTCACGACAGAAGGCGGGGTGTTTCACGTGAAACACCCCGCCTTCCGGCAAAACCCCAGGTCAGGACGGTATGCGCGCACCGTCACGACCTACGTCACGACTTGGAAGCGGCGCCTCCGATTACGCCAGGCCGAGATCCGCCAGCTGGTAGCCGGTGAGGTAGGTCAGACCCGCCTCGGCGATCGCGTCCGCGGCGCCGCGGTCCACGATCGTCGCCACGGCGACGACCTCGCCGCCCGCCTCGCGCACCGCCTCGACCGCGGTCAGCGGCGAGCCGCCGGTGGTGGAGGTGTCCTCCACCACCAGGCAGCGACGGCCCTTGACGTCCGTGCCCTCGATCCGGCGCTGCATGCCGTGCGCCTTCTGGGCCTTCCGTACGACGAAGGCGTCCAGGCGCTCGCCCCGCGCGGCCGAGGCGTGCAGCATCGAGGTCGCGACCGGGTCCGCGCCCAGCGTCAGACCGCCCACGCAGTCGAAGTCCAGGTCCTTGGTGAGGTCGAGCATGACCTGACCGACCAGCGGCGCGGCCTCACCGTCGAGCGTGATCCGGCGCAGGTCGATGTAGTAGTCGGCCTCACGACCCGAGGAGAGGGTCACCTTGCCGTGCACCACGGCCTTGTCCTTGATCTGCTGGAGCAGGTCAGCGCGTACGTCAGTCATGCTCACGAGCTTAAGGGCGGCCGGTCACAGCCTGCGCCAGGTCCAGGTCGTCGCGACCTCCAGCGGGTCGATGGGCGTGACCAGGCGCGGGTGGGTGTTGAGCCCGTTCGGCGGACCGGACTGCGGCTCGACGCACACCGCGTCCGCCGGCTCGTCGTAGATCACCACCCACTGCGCCCGGCTGGTGATCCTGAGCTCGAGGCGCTCCGGCCAGGTGAGCGTGACGTCCACGCCGTCCGGCATGCCGAAGCAGTCGTCCCACGGACGCGGAGTCGGCTCGATCCGCCGGCCGGTGGGCAGGTGGTCCTCGCCGCGCTCCTCCTGCCAGGCGGGACGGAAGCCGAGCTCCACCTCGCGGTCGTCGCCGTCGAGCCTGCGGTGGAACCACGGATGCCAGCCGGCCTGCGCCGGGAAGGAGTCGCCGGCGGTCTCGACGCCGAGCTGGAGGGTGAGCGCGTCCTCGGTCAGCTCGAAGACCTGGGTGACCATGCCCGTGTACGGCCAGGGCTCGCCGAGATCGGCGGTGAACGCGGCCGTCGTCTCCGTCACCCGGGCGGTCTTCCAGGCGACGTCACGGACGGTGCCGTGCAGCGCGTGCGGGGCCGCGTGCTCGCTGACGGGAAGCTGATGGACGGTGCCGCCGTTGCGGAAGCGGCCGTTCCCGGTCCGGCCCGCCCAGGGCGCCATCACGAAGGAGCCGTGGCGCGGTCCCTGGAGCAGCAGTTCGGTGCCCGCGATGCGCAGGCTCTCGATACGGCAGCCGTGCTCCGGGTCGATGGTCAACTCGGCGTCGCCGGCCGTCAGTCGCGTCAGATTGGTCACGACCCGACCCTAACCGGGCAGGCGCGCCTCAGCGGCGGCGGCGCAGGGCGCGGCCCACGACGACCGCGGAGGCGATGGCGAGCGCGGCGGCCGGGGCGATCCAGCGCAGCGTCGCACCGGCGCCGGAGGTCTCGGCGGCGGGGACCGGGGCGTAACGGCCGCGCGGCGGCGCGTGGTCGACCTCCTCCGCGCTCCGGCCGATCATGGTCCGCCGGGCGTGGGCGGCCTCGGCCGGCTGCCCGCCGGAGCGCCCGCCCGCACGGTCGCCCTCGTCCTCGCCGGCGCCGCCCGCGCCGAAGGCGTCCTCGGTGTTCCCGGCCTCGTCGGCGTCCTCGGCGTCGAAGGCGTCCTCGGCGTCGAAGGCGTCGTCGGCCGACGGGTCGAGGGACGGCGGCGGGACGGGCGTGTCGAAGACCGACGGACGGCCGGGCTCCTCCACCCCGTCGTCGACACCGTCGTCGTCGCTGTCGCGCTCTCCCGCCGCGATCTCCGCCTCCACGTCGGCGACCGCGACCAGCGCCTCCGCGAACCGGTCGAGCAGCCGCGCGGCCGCCGCGGTCCGCGCCTCGGGCTCCGCGTCCGCGAGCCGGCCGGTGGCCGTCACCTCGCCGGTGAAGCCGATCGTGGTGCCCTCGGCCACCGGGGTGAGCGCGAAGACCAGCGCCAGCGCGGCCGTGCCCTTGCCGCGCACCTCGCTGCCCTCGCCGTCGACGGTGAAGCGGTCCGCGCCGCGCGCGGTGATCCGCAGCGTCCCGCGGTAGGTGATGGTGTTGCCGCCGACGCGGACCTTCAGCCGGCCCGCGAGCGGATCCTCCGCGCCGTCGGCGTCCGACTGGAAGCCGGGCACACAGCGCGCCACCCGCGCGGGGTCCGTCAGCGTGTCGCGCAGGACCTCGGCCGGAACCGGAACGAACACCTCATGCTCCATGACAACCGAGCCTACTCAGCCACGGCCCACCCGTCGCCTGTTCGCGCCACGGGCCCTCAATACCGCGGGTGCACCAGGGTCGACGCGGGCAGGCCGCCCGCCGAGGCGGCCCGGCGGGTACGGACGAGCCGGGACTCGGACGCGGTCAGGGCGGCGGAGGTCAGGGACCGCAGCACCGGAGGGTGCTCGGGGAGGGCGAGGACCGGCAGGCGCGGCCCCGGAACGGCGAGGAGAAAGCTCCATTCGGCGGCTCCCGGGCCGGCGGACCCGGCGGACCCGGCGGACTCGCGGCCGCCCGCCGATCCGGCCGGGGCCCGGCCACCGGAGGCGCCGGTGTCGCGGCCGCCGGTGCTGTAGGGGCGGGTGGTGAAGCCGGCCGCGCGCAGGGTGGCGTCGACCGTCCAGTACGCACGGGGCCGGGCGGTGGCCGAGCCGGCGTGCACGACGAGCCGCCCGCCGTCGGCGAGGACACCGGCCGCGAGCCCGTAGAACTCCTCGGAGTAGAGCGTGGCGCCGGTCGTGGCGCCCGGCTCGGGAAGGTCGGAGATCACCACGTCGAACCGTTCCCGCACCGGCCGGGCGGCCCGCAGCCAGCGGAAGGCGTCGCCGTAGGCGACGGTCACCCGGCGGTCCCGGAACGCCTGCCGGTTGAGCGCCGCGAGGCCCGGATCGCTGCGGGCGAGCCGTACGACACCCGGGTCGGCCTCGACGACGGTGACGGCCCGGACGTCCCGGTAGCGCAGCACCTCGCGGGCGGCGAGCCCGTCGCCGCCGCCGAGGATCAGCACCCGCGCGTGCCGCCCGTTCATCGCCGGGTGCACCAGGGCCTCGTGGTAGCGGTACTCGTCGTGGCCGCCGACGCGCAGCCGCCCGTCCACGAACAGGTCCGGCGGCCCGCCGCGCTCGCCGGTGAGCACCACCTCCTGCAGCTCGGTGTGGACGGCGACCCGCACGCTGTCCCCGTACACCGCCCGGCGCGCCGCCTGCTCGAAGTCGTCGACCAGCACCGTCGCGGTGGCGAGGACGGCGAGGACCGAGAGGTTGACGCCGACCAGCAGTGCCCGCGAACGGACCGTCAGATCGCGCCGGAACAGCCACAGGACGAGCCCGCCGCCCGCCACCGCGTTCACCGCGCCGGTCACGAGCGCGCCGGTGAGCTGCCCGAGCCAGGGCAGCAGCAGGAACGGAAAGGCGAGCCCGCCGACGAGCGCGCCCACGTAGTCGGCGGCGAACAGCTCGGCGACCGTCCCGGCGGCGTCGTGCTCCCTCCTGCCCGGCGTCCCGCGCCGCCGGCCGCGGCCCCGCCACCGGTCGCGCTGGTCCGCCCGCTGGATCAGCGACATCAGCAGCGGGATCTCCGCACCGGTCAGCACGCCGATGGCCAGCGAGAACGCCACCAGCACCCAGCGCGGCTCGCCGAGCCAGGCGAAGGCCGCGTACAGCACCATCGCCGAGCAGCCGCCGACCAGCGCGAGACCGCCCTCGACCAGGCCGAAGCCGACCGCCGCGCGGCAGCGCAGCCGCTTGGCGAGCAGCGAGCCGACGCCCATCGCGAAGACCATGACGGACAGCACGACGGACGCCTGGGTGACCGAGTCGCCGAGCAGATAGGAGGCGAGCGCGACCAGTTCGAGCTAGTAGACCAGGCCGCAGGCGGCGCACACGAAGACCACCGCCAGGACCGGATACCGCACCGCGCCGGGCCGCTCGGGCAGCCGCGCCGCCCGCTCGGACGGCCGGGTCATGGTCAGGGGCGGCTCGGTCATGCGGTAACGCTACGTCACACGCGTATCGCGTCCTGTCACCCGCACGAGTGCACCTGAGGCATGTGTGCGTGTGAGGTCAGAGCGTCGCGGGCATACGCGCGCCGATCTGCGTTCTCGTCACCACCAACTGCCCCTCCTGCGGGTAGGCGTGCCAGGTGCGCCAGCGCACCTGCCCTTCGTGGCGCTGCGCCAGCATCGCCGTGAAGGCGTGCGGCGAGCCGGGGAAGGTCCCCGCGAGGCCGTGCGGATGGTCGGCGACGAGCGCGAGCAACTCCTGCGCGCGGCCCGCGAACGAGCCCTGCGTCAGGGTCTCGACGCGGGCCGCGAACTCGTACTCCCATTCGCCCACCCGCTTGGACACGCCCAGCGGCAGCGGTGTGCTGCTGCCGGGCATGCAGGCGACGGTCTCCGAGCAGTTGCGGTCCTCCTCCTCCAGAAGCACCTGGTGGGAGGCGCCGAGCAGCCGCAACTGCAGCTTCGCCCCGGCGAGTTCGAGGTCGAGTACGGCCAGCGCGGGCAGCGGGTCGCGCCCCAGCGCCCAGGCCAGGTCGGCCGCACGCGTATCGGTGTAGGAGGTTTTCAGGGTCGTGAGCATGGGTCGGCTCCGCAAACACGGTTTGACGGGTGGGCCGGGGCGTCCCGGTGAAGGGTTTCGACCAGGAGTGGGGATCGCCGGCTCGGGTCCACACACGGTCCGAGGGCTGGATGTTCTCAACAGCGAGGGAATCATGAACCGTGGGTGGGTCACAGCGTTTTTACCCAACTTGACGTGGTTTCCATCCCCTCGGGGGCCCCACGGTTCAACTGTTCAGTACGAATCGATCGCGTGGTTCCCACAAATGCCCAACAGAACCGCTAGCGACGGCCGTTGCCCGTCATGCGCAGGTGCCGGTCAGTCGCCGCCCCCGCCACCGCCGCCGCAGCCGCCGCCCCCGCACGACGAGCCGCAGGACGAGGAGCCGCACGAGGACGAGCCGCAGCCACCGCTTCCGCCGCTCCCGCCGCTCGACCAGCCGCCGCGCCGCCGGCGGCGGCGCCGCTTGCTCGAACCGCCCGAGGCCGCCGAGAAACCGACGACCACGAGGATGATGAGCCCGAAGATCAAGAAGACTTCCATGTCGTCCCCCGTGAGTGAACGGAGCCCGGTCGGCTCCTGGCCCGATGGGCTGTGCGAGGGGGATGCCCGGCCCGTGTCGCACCCAAAGCGCACTTGAGCAAGTCCAGAGCTTCGCCCCAGGATGGCGGGCATGACACGACCGCTGCTCAATCGCCGGCTCGCGGAGTTCGGGACGACCGTCTTCGCCGAGATGTCCGCGCTGGCCGTCCGGACCGGTGCGATCAACCTGGGCCAGGGCTTTCCCGACACCGACGGCCCGGAGGAGATCCGCGAGGCCGCCGTGCGGGCGCTGCGCGACGGGCGCGGCAACCAGTACCCGCCGGGCCCGGGCGTCCCCGAACTGCGCACCGCCATCGCCGAGCACCAGATGCGCCGCTACGGCCTCGCCCACGACCCGGACACCGAGGTCCTGGTCACCGCCGGGGCCACCGAGGCGATCGCCGCCGCGCTGCTCGCCCTGGTCGAGCCCGGCGACGAGGTCGTCGCCCTGGAGCCGTACTACGACTCGTACGCCGCCTGCATCGCGATGGCCGGCGGCACCCGCGTCCCGGTCACGCTGCGCCCGCACGAGGGCGCGTTCGTGCTCGACCTGGACGAGCTGCGGGCCGCGGTCACCGACCGGACCCGGCTGATCCTCCTCAACACGCCGCACAACCCCACCGGCACCGTGCTCAGCCGCGCCGAGCTGACCGCGATCGCCGAACTCGCCCAGGAGCGCGACCTGCTCGTCGTCACCGACGAGGTGTACGAGCACCTGGTCTTCGACGGCGCCGAGCACGTCCCGATCGCCGGCCTGCCCGGCATGCGGGAACGCACCGTCACCATCGGCTCGGCCGGCAAGACGTACTCCTTCACCGGCTGGAAGGTCGGCTGGATCACCGCCACGCCCGAGCTGACGAGCGCGGTCCGCTCCGCCAAGCAGTTCCTCACCTACGTCTCGTCCGGGCCCTTCCAGTACGCGGTCGCCGAGGCGCTGCGGCTGCCCGACACGTACACCGACGGGCTGCGCGCCGAGCTCCAGGCCAAGCGGGACCTGCTGAGCGAGGGCCTGGCGGCGGCCGGCTTCGGCGTGCACCGCCCGGCCGGCACCTACTTCGTCACCACCGACATCCGCCCGCTCGGCGAGACCGACGGCTTCGCCTTCTGCCGCTCGCTGCCCGAACGCGCGGGCGTGGTCGCGATCCCGAACGCCGTCTTCTACGACCACCGCGAGGAGGGCGCGCCCTTCGTCCGGTTCGCGTTCTGCAAGAGGACCGATGTGCTCGAGGAGGCGGTGCGGCGGCTGAAGGGACTGGCGGCGGGCTGAACGGGCGGCGCGGATAGGGTCCCCCTCGGCCTGATCACCGGATCGGGCCTCGTTCGCCCTTGGGGGGTATCCGCATGTCCGGACCGACGTTCTCACCGAGCCGCAGAGCGACGCTGCTCGCCTTCGCCGGAGCGGCGGCGGGCGGCACGCTGCCGCTCGCGGCCGCGCCCACGGCCGCCGCCGCGACGGCCACCACTCCGACGGACACGCCGCCGGCCGCGCCCGAGCCCTACGTCCCGCAGGTGCCCGGCGCCCGGTGCCCGATGCTGATCGACCCGACCGATCCCTGGCACTTCACCGCCCACCCGTCGGGCCCGCTGACCACCCGGACGATCGCCGGCGGCCTGGAGGTCTCGGACGGCAAGGGCGTGCTCGCGACCCTGACCACCGGGGCGCGGACGGTGACGCTGCGCGGGCCGAGGCGCTGGTTCACCGAGCAGAAGCGACGGGTCGAGGACGCCTTCGACCGGGACCTGCCGGCCGCGGGCAAGCAGGGCTGGGGCATGTCGCCCGACGGCGGCTCGTGGTGGCCCAACTCCGCGGGCGACTCCCACGTCGAGGACTACGCCGTGGTGGACGGCCGGGGTGTCATCACGCTGTCCGAGACCGGTTCGAGCCGCCACGCCACGCTCTCCGACAAGGAGCTCGGCGACGTCCGCGCCCGCGCCCGTTTCTCCTTCAACCAGGTGCCCGCCGGCGCACCGCTCTCGCTCGCCCTCACCTTCGCCCTGGCCGACCTGGAGAACCACTACCGGGCCCGGCTGATCGTCACGCCCGCCGGCGAGGTCCAGCTGGTGCTCGAGAAGGCCCGGGACAACACGGTGAGCGTGCTGGGCGCCGCCGTCACGGTCGGCAGCGGCTTCGCGGCCTTCGACCACTGGTGGGTCCAGGTCGAGAAGACCGGCAACGTGCTGCGCGCCCGCGCCTGGAAGCACGGCCTGGCCGAGAACCAGCTCCCGGACTGGGCCTTCAGCCTGCGCGACCCCGACGCGAACACCGCCCACGACAAGGGCACCGTCGGCGTCCGGGCCTACGCCGCCACCGGCGCCGCGAAGGGCGTGGAGGCCCGGGTCTACGACTTCGTCGTCGAGGAGGCGGCGTGGGTCGACCCGCCGGTCGTCACCCACGACACCTGGGTACGGGTCCTGCCGGAGAACTTCACCGGCACCTGGACGCCCGGCCTGGAGCAGCAGATCCGCGCCTGGGCGGGCGACACCTCGCCGGACGCCCTGGCGTACGCGGCGATGTTCCTGCCGTTCGCGCCCGCGGTCACCGACCCGGCGCGGGGCGGTGCGCGGGTGCTCGGCACGTCCCTCTACAGCCGGCCGGACACGAAGACCGGGCTGCGCGACGTGGGGGCCGACTTCTTCCACTACATGTGGATCACGTGGACCTTCGACGCGACGGCCGCACGGACCGAGCTGACGCCGACCAACGAGAGGTACAAGGGCGGCCTCGACTGCTCGGGCTTCGTGCGGATGGTCTACGGCTACCACATGGGCATCCCGATGGTCCTCAAGGACGAGGCGGACTACAGCGACCGCGTCCTGCCCCGTAGGTCGACGGCCATCGCTTCCTCCGGCGCCGGAGTGAAGATCGCCGACGGCGGCGACGCGGCACCGCCCCTCGACGGACTGCGCATCGGCGACGCGGTCTACTTCGACACCGACGTCGACCCTGACCTGGGCGGCCACATCGGCATCTACGTCGGCGTGGACCAGCACGGCAAGAAGCGCTTCGTCTCCAGCCGCAAGACCCCCAACGGCCCCACCATGGCCGACGTCGGCGGCAGGTCGGTCCTCAACGGCGACCCGTACGTCGACAAGGACCACCCGGGCGACACCTACACGACGAAGCTCCGGGTGATCCGCCGCTTCTGACGGGCGCGCCCCCTCCGTGCCGCAGCGCCGGTCAGGTAAACCGACTTGTCGGGTATAGACCGGATTCCCGCGCGCACGGAGGTGCCCCCTGTCCGCCGAGACCCTCGACCGACCGGCTTCCGCCGCCGTGCCCGGCCGGCGGGTGCCCCGCTGGCGGGCCTCGCTGCACCGGGCGGCGCCCGCGCTCGGTCTCTTCGCCGCCGCACGGCTCACCGGCATGCTGGTGATCGCCGCGTGGGCCTGGCACGTCGGCCGGTCGCCGCGGGCGCTGCTCGCGAAGTCCTGGGACGCGGAGTGGTACGTCCGGATCGCCGCCCACGGCTACGGCCGGACGCTGCACTGGCCCGACGGCGGCCCGGTCCAGTCCGACCTGGCGTTCTTCCCGCTCTATCCCTGGCTCGTCCGGGCCGTCGGCGGCGTGCTCCCGGTCGCCTACGGAACGGCCGGACTGCTGCTGTCCTGGCTCTCCGCCGCGGTGGCGGCCTGGGGCGTCTACCTGGTCGTGGAGCGGCTGTGCGGGCGGCCGGCCGCCGTGCTCACCGTGCTGCTGTGGGGCCTGCTCCCGCACTCGTTCGTGCTGTCCATGGCCTACACCGAGCCGCTGATGACCGCGTTCGCGGCCTGGTCGCTGTACGCGGTCATGACCCGGCGCTGGCTGTGGGCGGGGACGCTCGCCACGCTCGCCGGGCTGTCCCGGCCCAACGGCGTGGCCGTCGCCGCCGCCGTGCTCGCCGCCGCCGCCCTGGAGCTGTGGCGGCGGCGCGGCCGGACCGGCCGGCGGGTGTGGGCGGGCGCCGCCCTCGCGCCCGTCGGCTGGCTGTCGTACCTGCTGTGGGTCGGCGCCCGGCGCGGCGACCTGCTGGGCGGCTACTTCGCCGTCCAGGACGGCTGGACCTCCCGCTTCGACCTGGGCATCGGCGCGCTGCGCACCGTACGGGGCATGCTGACCGGCACCACCCAGTTCGGCTTCGCGATGGCCCTGGTGATCACGGCGGCCGGGGTGCTGCTGTTCGCGCTGCTGTGCGTCGAGCGGCCGCCGCTGCCGGTCCTCGTCTACACCGCCGTCCTGGTGCTCATCACCGTCGGCGGCTCGGGCTTCTTCGAGTCGAAGCCGCGCTTCCTGCTGCCGGCCTTCCCGCTGCTGCTGCCGCTCGCCCGCGCCATGACGAGAGCCCGGCCGGGCGCCGCGATCGTGGTGATCGCGGGCCTGGCCGGGCTCTCCTTCGCCTATGCGCCGTACGCGCTCACGCTGGCGCGCATGGCCGTGTGACGGGGCGCCGGGCGCGCACCGTGCGACGGGGCGCCCCGCTCCTCGGCTACTCGCCGTCGGAGTCGCCGGACTCCTTGCCCTCGCCGGACTCCAGGCCGAACTGCTCGACGATCCACTTGTCGAACTCGATCGACGCGCGCACCCAGCTGACGGTGGAGGACACGAAGTGCTCCAGCGCCACACCGGTGCCGATCAGCATCTGGGCCTCACCGATGAGGCGGAGGGTGGCGGAGCCGTCCTCCTCCTCGTGCAGGTGGGTGTAGACCTTCGGCCACAGCGTGCGGCGGTTCCAGTCGTCGATCGCGTCGAGGATCCGGGCACGGTCGTCCGCGGCGTGCGGGCGGTCGTAGAACGTGCGGACCGAGAAGACCTGCTGCTCGTCCTCGCCGCGGAACATGAAGTACGTGCGGAAGTCCTCCCACGGCGCCGCGAGGTCACCCTCGTCGTCGACGACGTACTTCAGCTCCATCTGGTCGAGGAGCTGCTTGACGAGGTCCTGGTCGGGAACGACGGGGCCCGCCGGTCCTGCCGCCTGGGGCTGGGGCTGGGCCCCGAAGTTCGGAATCGAGGACGGGTCGATGGTCACCGTGATTTCCCTTCGTACGGATGCCCGCCATCCTCCCCCATGCCGGGCGGTCGGTGGCAAGTCCCCACGACGCGATCAGCTGCGGGCTGACACGATCTCGTTCCCCCGGCGGACAGAACCGGCCCGAGCGCGCGGGGGGAGGCAGGGGCGGCCCGAGGCGCGGGCCCGGACCGGTCCGAGCGCGCGGGCCGGCCGGCGCCCCTCCTTACGACGCTACCGCCCCTCCTCGGCGCGGCCCACGATCAGGCCCTCCTCGAAGCGGTCCACCCGGACCGTGTCGCCGTCGCGGACCTCGCCCGCCAGGATCTCCTTGGCCAGGCGGTCGCCGATCGCGGTCTGGATCAGACGGCGCAGCGGCCGGGCGCCGTACGCCGGGTCGTTGCCCTCGTCCGCGAGCCAGGCCAGCGCCTCGGGCGTGACGTCCAGCGTGAGGCGGCGGTCGGCGAGGCGGCGGGCCAGCCGTTCGATCTGCAGCCGGGCGATCCGGGCCAGCTCGGCCTTGTCCAGGGCGGAGAAGACCACGATCTCGTCGAGGCGGTTCAGGAACTCGGGCTTGAAGCTCGCCCGGACGACCTCCAGGACCTGCTCCCGCTTCACGTCCTCGCTGGTCAGCGGTTCGACGAGGAACTGGCTGCCCAGGTTGGAGGTGAGGATCAGGATCGTGTTGCGGAAGTCGACCGTGCGGCCCTGGCCGTCGGTCAGCCGGCCGTCGTCCAGGACCTGGAGCAGGACGTCGAAGACCTCCGGATGCGCCTTCTCCACCTCGTCCAGCAGGACGACGGAGTACGGGCGGCGGCGCACGGCCTCGGTGAGCTGGCCGCCCTCCTCGTAACCGACGTAGCCGGGCGGCGCGCCGACCAGGCGGGCGACGGAGTGCTTCTCGCCGTACTCCGACATGTCGATGCGGACCATGGCCCGCTCGTCGTCGAAGAGGAAGTCCGCGAGCGCCTTCGCCAGCTCGGTCTTGCCGACGCCGGTCGGGCCGAGGAAGAGGAAGGAGCCGGTGGGCCGGTCGGGGTCGGCGATGCCGGCCCGGGTGCGGCGCACCGCGTCGGACACGGCCCGCACGGCCTCGCCCTGGCCGATCAGGCGCCGGCCCAGCTCCTCCTCCATGCGCAGCAGCTTCTGCGTCTCGCCCTCCAGCAGCCGGCCCGCCGGGATCCCGGTCCAGGAGCCGACGACGTCGGCGATGTCGTCCGGGCCGACCTCCTCCTTGACCATGGTGTCCTTCTGGGCCTCCTGCCGGGCCTCGGCCTCGCTCGCCGCCTCCAGCTCGCGCTCCAGGGCCGGGATCTCGCCGTAGAGCAGCTTGGACGCGGTGTCGAAGTCGCCGTCGCGCTGGGCGCGCTCGGCCCGGCCGCGCAGCTCGTCGAGCTGCTCCTTCAGCTCGCCGAGCCGGTTGAGGGACTGCTTCTCCTTCTCCCAGCGGGCGGTGAGGCCGCGCAGCTCCTCCTCGCGGTCGGCGAGGTCGCGGCGCAGCTTGTCCAGGCGCTGCCGGCTGGCCTCGTCGGTCTCCTTGGAGAGGGCGAGCTCCTCCATCTTCAGCCGGTCGACGGTCCGCTGGAGCTCGTCGATCTCGACCGGCGACGAGTCGATCTCCATGCGCAGCCGGCTGGCGGCCTCGTCGACGAGGTCGATGGCCTTGTCGGGCAGGAAGCGGGAGGTGATGTAGCGGTCGGACAGGGTCGCGGCGGCCACCAGGGCGGAGTCGTTGATCTGCACCTTGTGGTGGGCCTCGTAACGGCCCTTGAGGCCGCGCAGGATGGCGACGGTGTCCTCGACGCTCGGCTCGGCCACCAGGACCTGCTGGAAGCGGCGCTCCAGGGCGGGGTCCTTCTCGATCCGCTCCCGGTACTCGTCGAGGGTCGTGGCGCCGACCATGCGCAGCTCGCCGCGGGCCAGCATCGGCTTCAGCATGTTGCCGGCGTCCATGGCGGAGTCGCCGCCGGCGCCCGCGCCGACGACGGTGTGCAGCTCGTCGATGAAGGTGATGATCTGGCCGTCGCTCTCCTTGATCTCGGACAGCACGGTCTTCAGCCGTTCCTCGAACTCGCCGCGGTACTTCGCGCCGGCGACCATCGCGCCGAGGTCGAGCGAGACGAGCCGCTTGTCGCGCAGCGACTCGGGCACGTCGCCCTTCACGATCCGCTGGGCGAGGCCCTCGACGACGGCGGTCTTGCCGACGCCGGGCTCGCCGATGAGCACCGGGTTGTTCTTGGTGCGGCGGGACAGGACCTGGACGACGCGCCGGATCTCGTGGTCGCGGCCGATGACCGGGTCGAGCTTGCCCTCGCGGGCGGCGGCGGTGAAGTCGGTGCCGAACTTCTCCAGCGCCTTGTACGAACCCTCGGGGTCGGCGGTGGTCACCCGGCGCGATCCGCGGGTCTGCTCGAAGGCGGCCTGCAGGCGGCTCGCCGTGGCGCCCTGCCGGTCGAGGACCTCGCCGGCCCGGCCGCCCTTGGCGGCGATGCCGATGAGCAGGTGCTCGGTGGACAGGTACTCGTCGCCCAGCTTCCGGGCGCGCTCGCCGGCGTCGGCGATGACCGCGAGCAGCTCGCGGCTGGGCTGCGGCGGCGCGACCGTGGACCCGGTGACGCTGGGCAGGGCGGCGAGCAGCCGCTCGGCACCGCTGCGCACGGCGGCCTGGTCGGCCTCGACGGCGGCGAGCAGGTCGGTGATGTTCTCGTTCTCCGCGCCCGCCAGCAGGGCCAGCAAGACGTGCGCGGGGGTCAGATCGGCGTGTCCCTGGGACACGGCGCGGCTGCTCGCCGCGTTCAGCGCGTCCCGGCTCCTGTTGGTCAGTTCGGCGTCCACGGGCGGGGTCTCCTCCTGCGATGTCCTCTGGCTCCTATGACTCTTCCAGCGTACACAAAGTTGAGTCCATTCCGCTCAAGGTATCGGAGGGAGGCCGGCCAGGAGTAGGTTCCGGGCATGGCTATCGACCCGAGCAGGCCCAGCGAGTCGTACCTCGGCTTCTGGCGCGAGTACCACATGTGCACCCTGACCACGCCGCGCCCGGACGGCACGCCGCACGTGGTGGCGGTCGGTGTCACGTACGACCCTGAGGGCGGCGAGAAGGGCATCGCCCGGGTCATCACCAACAAGCACAGCCGCAAGGTCGCCAACGTGCTCGCGGCGGGCGCGGACGGCGCGCGGGTGGCGGTCTGCCAGGTCGACAAGGGGCGCTGGGCGACCCTGGAGGGCGTCGCCAGGATCCGTACCGAGGCGGAGGTCGTCGCGGACGCCGTGGAGCGCTACGCGGCCCGCTACAACCGGGTGCCGACGCCGAACCCGGACCGGGTCGTGATCGAGATCGCGCTCACGCGCGCGATGGGCCGGGCCTGAGCGGCGTCCGGCAGACGTACGCGCGGTGGGCGTACGCGCGCGGGGCGTACGCGCGGCAGGCGTACGTGCGGTGGGCGCCCGGGCGGCGGAGCGCCGGGCGGCGAACGCACAGCGGCGCCATCGCGTTTCAGGTCCGCGATGGCGCCGCTGTGTGGGGGAAGCACCTGAACGATCTACAACGACGGGGGAATCGTTCAGGCACTGCGGGGGGTGGCGGTGATGGTCTCGGGCTCGACCAGGTGGGGTTCGACCAGTTGATGGTCGCGCTGGTCGAGATTGACGAAGATCATGCCGTACCTGATGGCACAGCGAACGGGTTGGGGGGCGCCGCGCGGGCGGCGAAGACACCGGTAGGCGCGAATGTCCTCGTCGTCCTCGCGCACGACGACGATCGGCTCCCCGAAGAGGGTGACCATCAACGACTCGCCACGGCGCGGCACCGCGGTGACGAGATCGATGAAGTGCCACCCGGACCGGTAGGCGCTCGCCATCTCGCGTCGGAAACGAGGATCTTCGGGAACCGTCATGCCCCCACGGACTCCCATCCCGGGTCGCCGGGAGCGACACCCCAGCCGGGGTCGCCGGCGACCGCCGGAGCCACTCCCCAGCCCGGATCGGCGACGTCGGCGGCCGGAGTCAGCCCCCAGCCCGGGTCGGCGTTGACGACCCTCGTCTGCGAACCCCACCCCGGGTCCTCGGTTGCCGTAACCGCTCCCACAGCGGCAGCAGCCAACAGTGCGACACCGGCTACGGTGCGTATGAGCTTCTTGGACATGACCGAGCAACCTCACTTGAAGGTGTGTAACAACCTGCTCCCCCGCAAGTCACGACGATGGCTCACTCATCCCGTTTCCACCACTCGCTCAATGCATCATGTTCCTGTAATGCAAAAGCCTGGGGGTGTACGTATGCGGATAGAACCCGACAATATCGGGCATTCTCACACGCACGCAGACCTGTGCGAAGCGGGCACTCGGCTCTATGCCGAGGCCCTTCGAGCAGGCCGAATAGCCCGTTCCGACATCGGGTCGGCCCCCTGTCTCATGGACCTCGATCTGCTGCGTCCCGACCCCGATGACGTGGAATGGCTCGTTCCTGTCGCTCCGTCGGCCGCGCTGGCCCGGCTGCTCCTTCCCATCGAGAAGGAGATCCAGGAGCGCAGACGTCTCACCATGACACTCGCCGACGCCTTCGAGCCGTTCATGGCCCTCGGCGCCCGCGATCCCTCGATGACCCACGCGATCACGGTCCTCGAAGGCCTTGAACGGATCAACGCCAACCTCGACCGCGCCGTCGCCGAGTGCACCTCGGAACTGCTCACCGTACAACCGGGAAAGGGCCGCAGCGCCCATACGTTCGGCGAAGCCCTGCGCCGGGTCCGTCCGTTGCTCGGCCGCGGCATCAAGATGCGCACGCTCTACCAGCACACCGCGCGCCACCAGCCCATCACGCTCGCCTACTTGGAGCGCATCGGATCCGAGGTCGAGGTCCGCACCCTCGAGGAGATCATCGACCGGCTCATCATCGTCGACCGCAAGGTCGCCTTCGTGCCGGCCAGCCGCGACCGCACCATCGCGCTCGAACTGCGCCACCAGGGGCTCGTGGAGTACCTGGGCGGCGTCTTCGACCAGTTCTGGCTCCAGGCCACCCCGCTCGACGCCCCGGTCACGTACGAGCCGATGCTCAGCGGCATCAGCGGCGTCCAGCGCTCCATCGCCAAACTCCTCGTCGAGGGCCACGTCGACGAGGCCATCGCGCGCCGCCTCGGGATGAACGTCCGCACCTGCCGGGCCCACATCGCCAAGCTCGCCGCCGCCCTCGGCAGCGGCAGCCGCGCCCAGCTCGGCTATCTCATCGCCCAGTCCGGCATCCTCGAACGCGACAACTGACGCGGCACCTGACGCGACGACCGCGGGCGCGCGCACCGGAGCGCGGACCGACACCCGCGCCGACGCGCGTCGACCCGCCGGGACGCGTGAGGCCCCCGCCGCCGGAGCGGAAGGGGCCTCGTCGCGTCGGGCACGCGCCGGAGAAGAGCGGGAAGGGCTACTCGCCGCGCTTGTGGGCCGGCCGCCAGACCACCAGCGCGCTCGCCTGCTGCACGTCCGTGTACGGCACCAGGTCACGCCGGTACGAGGCGTGCACCTGGGCCTCGCGCTGGCGCATCGCCGCCGCCGCGCCCTCGACCGCGGTCGACAGCTCGGCGACCCGCTGCTGGAGCGCCGCGACCTGGTTCTCCAGCTCGATGATGCGCTTGATACCGGCCAGATTGATGCCCTCGTCCTGGGACAGCTGCTGCACCTGACGGAGCAGCTCGATGTCCCGGGCCGAGTAGCGGCGGCCTCGTCCGGCTGTGCGGTCCGGAGAGACCAGGCCGAGCCGGTCGTACTGACGGAGCGTCTGGGGGTGCAGGCCGGAGAGCTGGGCCGCCACCGAGATGACGTACACCGGGGTCTCGTCGGTCAGCTGGTAGGGATTACGACGACGGCCTTCCATCTCCTCAAGCTCCCTTCGCGGCCTGGAACAGCTCTGCCCTCGGGTCCTCGCCCGCGGTGGCCTGACGGAACGTCTCCAGTGCCTCGCGGGCCTTGTCGTCCAGCTCCGTCGGCACCGCGACCTCCACCGTGACGAGGAGGTCGCCGCGGGTGCCGTCCTTGCGGACCGCGCCCTTGCCCCGGGCGCGCATGGTGCGCCCGTTGGGAGTGCCCGCGGGCAGCTTCAGCGTCACCGCGGGGCCGCCCAGGGTCGGCACCTTGATCTCGCCGCCGAGGGCCGCCTCGTCGAACGTGACGGGCACCGTGACGGTCAGGTTGTCGTCCTTGCGGCCGAACACCGGGTGGGCGTCGACGTGCACGACCACGTACAGGTCGCCGTGCGGCCCGCCGCGCTCGCCCGGCGCGCCCTTGCCGCGCAGACGGATCTTCTGGTTGTCGCTCACGCCGGCCGGGATGCGGACCTGCATGGTGCGCGAGGACTTGGCGCGCCCGCTGCCCTTGCAGACCTCGCACGGGGTCTCGGCGATCAGGCCGCGTCCCTTGCAGTCCACGCACGGGTCGGTCAGCGAGAAGCCGCCGCCGCTGCCGCGCGAGACCTGGCCGGTGCCGACACAGGTCGGGCACACCCGCGGCGTGCCGTTCTTGTCGCCGGTGCCCGAACAGGCCTTGCAGGGCTGCTGGCTGGACATCCGCAGCGGGACGGTCGCGCCCTCGATGGCCTCGGTGAAGCTGAGCGTCACCTCGGACTCGATGTCCTGGCCGCGGCGCGGCTGCGTGCGCGTGCCCGCGCCGCCGCCCCGGTTGAAGAGGCCGCCGAACACGTCCCCGAGCCCGCCGCCGAAGCCGCCGGCCCCGCCGGGGCCGCCCTGGGCGCCGCCGAAGAGGTCGCCCAGGTCGAAGTTGAACGAGCCGCCCGCGCCCGGGCCGCCGGCCCGGAAGCCGCCGTTGCCGAACAGCGCGCGGGCGTCGTCGTACTCCTTGCGCTTCTTCGGGTCGCCGAGGACGTCGTTCGCCTCGGAGATCTCCTTGAAGCGCGCCTCGGCGCCGGTGTCGCCCTTGTTGGCGTCCGGGTGGTTCTCGCGGGCGAGCTTCCGGTACGCCTTCTTGATGTCGGCGTCGGTGGCGTCCTTGGGGACGCCGAGAACCTTGTAGTAGTCCTTCTCCACGAAGTCCTTCGTGCTCATCGACGTCCCTCCTTCCGGACGGTCACTGCGTCACCCCTCTTCGGGGGCACCGCTCTCCTCGTCGGCCTTCTTCTCTTCCTTGGCGGCCGGAGCCGCGCCCGGCTGGGGCTCGGCGACGGCCACGCGGGCGGGCCGGATGGTCCGCTCGCCGATCCGGTACCCCGGCTGCAGGATCGCCACGCAGGTCGTCTCGGTGACGTCCGGCGCGTAACTGTGCATCAGGGCCTCGTGGATCGTCGGGTCGAAGGGCTCGCCCTCCTTGCCGAACTGCTGCAGACCCATCTTGGCGGCGACGGTCTCCAGCGACTCGGCGACCGACTTGAACCCGCCCACGAGCTCGCCGTGGTCCCGGGCCCGGCCGATGTCGTCGAGCACGGGCAGGAGCTCGGTCAGGAGGCTCGCGACGGCGATCTCCTTGACCGTGACCCGGTCCCGCTCCACGCGGCGGCGGTAGTTCTGGTACTCGGCCTGCAGCCGCTGGAGGTCCGCGGTGCGCTCGGAGAGCGCGGTACGGGCCTGGTCCAGCTGGGCCAGCAGGGCTACGTCCGTAGCGTCCCCGGCCGGGGCCGCTCCCTCCGCCTGCGCGGCGGAGTCGGCGGCCTCGGTCTCCTCGGGCGTGCCGTCGGCGGGGACGTCGGGCTTCTCCTCGAAGCCCGGGGTCTCCTCCGACATCAGGCAGCGCCACCCTTCGGCTTGTCCTCGTCGACGATCTCGGCGTCGACGACGTCGTCGTCGGCCTGGGCCTGGCCGGCACCGGCGGCACCCTCGGCGCCCGCGGCACCCTGGGCGTCGGCGTACAGCGCCTGGCCGAGCTTCTGGGAGACGGCCGCGACCTTCTCGGTGGCGGTGCGGATCTCGGTGGTGTCCTCGCCCTTGAGCTTCTCCTTCAGCTCGGCGACGGCGGCCTCGACCTCGGTCTTGACGTCACCGGGGACCTTGTCCTCGTTGTCCTTGAGGAACTTCTCGGTCTGGTAGACGAGCTGCTCGCCCTGGTTGCGGGTCTCGGCGGCCTCGCGGCGGCGGTGGTCCTCCTCCGCGTACTGCTCGGCCTCCTGGCGCATCCGGTCGACCTCGTCCTTCGGCAGCGAGGAGCCGCCGGTGACGGTCATCTTCTGCTCCTTGCCCGTGCCCAGGTCCTTCGCGGTCACGTGCATGATGCCGTTGGCGTCGATGTCGAAGGCGACCTCGATCTGCGGGACGCCGCGCGGGGCCGGCGGGAGGCCGGTCAGCTCGAACATGCCGAGCTTCTTGTTGTACGCCGCGATCTCGCGCTCGCCCTGGTAGACCTGGATCTGCACGGACGGCTGGTTGTCCTCGGCCGTCGTGAAGATCTCGGACCGCTTGGTGGGGATCGTGGTGTTGCGCTCGATCAGCTTGGTCATGATGCCGCCCTTGGTCTCGATGCCGAGGGACAGCGGGGTGACGTCGAGGAGCAGGACGTCCTTGACCTCGCCCTTGAGGACACCGGCCTGCAGGGCGGCGCCGATGGCGACGACCTCGTCCGGGTTCACGCCCTTGTTGGCCTCGTTGCCGCCGGTCAGCTCCTTGACGAGCTCGGCGACGGCCGGCATGCGGGTCGAGCCGCCGACGAGGACGACGTGGTCGATCTCGGAGAGGGCGATGCCCGCGTCCTTGATGACGTTGTGGAACGGCGTCTTGCAGCGCTCCAGGAGGTCCGCGGTCAGCTGCTGGAACTGGGCGCGGGTGAGCTTCTCGTCCAGGTGCAGCGGGCCCTCGGCGGAGGCCGTGATGTAGGGCAGGTTGATCGTGGTCTCCGTGGAGGAGGAGAGCTCGATCTTGGCCTTTTCGGCGGCCTCGCGCAGACGCTGCAGGGCCATCTTGTCCTTGGACAGGTCGACGCCGTGGCCGTTGGCGAACTGCTTCACCAGGTAGTCGACGACGCGCTGGTCCCAGTCGTCACCACCGAGGTGGTTGTCACCGTTGGTGGCCTTCACCTCGACGACGCCGTCGCCGATCTCCAGGAGGGACACGTCGAAGGTGCCGCCACCGAGGTCGAAGACGAGGATCGTCTGGTCGTCCTTGTCGAGGCCGTACGCCAGGGCGGCGGCGGTCGGCTCGTTGACGATGCGCAGGACGTTGAGGCCCGCGATCTCGCCGGCCTCCTTGGTGGCCTGGCGCTCGGAGTCGTTGAAGTAGGCCGGGACGGTGATGACCGCGTCGGTCACCTTCTCGCCCAGGTAGGCCTCGGCGTCGCGCTTCAGCTTCTGGAGGATGAAGGCGGAGATCTGCTGCGGGTTGAAGTTCTTCCCGTCGAGCTCGATCTTCCAGTCGGTGCCCATGTGGCGCTTCACGGACCGGATGGTCCGGTCGACGTTGGTGACGGCCTGACGCTTGGCCACCTCGCCGACGAGCACCTCGCCGTTCTTCGCGAAGGCGACGACGGACGGCGTGGTCCTGGCGCCCTCGGCGTTGGTGATGACGGTGGGCTCGCCGCCTTCCAGAACGCTGACGACGGAGTTAGTCGTGCCCAGGTCGATGCCGACCGCACGTGCCATTTCGATTCCTCCAGCTGACTGACTTGAGTGGAACTGACTCAAGGATGCACGACGGCCGGGTGAGAGTCAACAGACCTGAGTGGACCCGACTCAACTCTTCGCGCTTCGCCTCACTCAAAGAACGCACCTGAAGGGCGCGTCGTTCCCCGCTCCGGCGGTCCATCTCATGAGAGAGTCCGGACATATCCCATGATGCTCGCCCGGAAGGCAGGGGTGCATGACGGCGAAGCGCGCGTTCGACCTGGCGGGCGGACTGCTCCTGCTCGTCGTCCTCTCCCCGCTGATCGCCGCTCTCGCCCTGTCCCTCACGCTCGGCAGCGGCAGCGCGCGCGGCGCGCTGCGCCGCCGGCCGGTCGCGGGCCGCGGCGGCCGCACCTTCACGATGCTGTCCTTCCGCACGAAGAGCCCGCTGGCCGCGCTGCCGCAGCTGCTCCACGTCGTACGCGGCGAGATGTCACTGGTCGGGCCGTGCCCGCTGGCGCCCGGACACCGGGAGTCCACCGGGGACGGGCGCCGACGGCTGTCCGTACGGCCGGGAATGACCGGCCCGTGGCAGATCAGCGGCCGTTCGGAGCTGCCCTGGGAGGAGCGCGAGCTGCTCGACCTCCACTATGTGGACCATCATTGGCTGGGCATGGATCTGTCGATCCTGGCGCGTACGCTTCCAGCAGTCCGTAAACGTCACTCGGCGACCCGTGCGGCGGCAGGCCGGACGCCGGCTCGCCCGGCAAGGGTTGCCTGAGCGACACAGATCACCGTGAGCTCCGCTACAGTGCGGCGGCCGCAACGGGTAATCTCGGCACGGACTGAATAAGTTACCGCTTAGTAGGCCCGCCTGGCCCCGCCCGAGGAGCCCCTCATGCAACTCGCCGCGATCGTCGTATCGATCGTCATCACGGTGGTAGCCGTCGCGCTGTTCGGCCGCGCCACTGCGCAGATCTACCGCTTCGTGCGGCTCGGTCAGCCGGTCCCCGCGGGCACGCGCACCGGCGACCCCAAGCAGCGCACGATCACGCTGGTCAAGGAGTTCCTCGGCCACACCCGGATGAACCGCTGGGGCGTCGTCGGCGTGGCGCACTGGTTCGTGGCGGTCGGCTTCTTCTCGCTGCTGCTCACCATCGTCAACGCCTTCGGCCAGCTCTTCCAGGCCGACTGGCTGATCCCGATCATCGGCGACTGGCTGCCGTACGAGATCTTCACCGAGTTCCTCGGCCTGATGACCGTGCTCGGCATCGTCACGCTCATCGTGATCCGGCAGCTCAGCAAGCCGACCCAGGCCGGCCGCAAGTCGCGCTTCGCGGGCTCCAAGACGGGCCAGGCCTACTTCGTCGAGGCCGTCATCCTGATCGTCGGCGTCTGCATCATGACGCTGCGCGCGCTCGAGGGCGTCCAGCACCACGTGACCGGCTGGGAGCCGGGCTTCTTCGCCTCGTACCCGCTGATCGCGCTGCTCGACGGCGCCGACACGAGCACGATCCAGAACCTCACGTACTTCTTCGCGGCGCTCAAGATCATCACGTCCTTCACCTGGATGATCACGGTCTCGCTCAACACCAACATGGGTGTGGCCTGGCACCGCTTCCTCGGCTTCCCCAACATCTGGTTCAAGCGCAACGCCGACGGCTCCACCGCCCTCGGCCCGCTGCAGCCGATGACCTCCGGCGGCAAGCCGATCGACTTCGAGGACCCGGGCGAGGACGACGTCTACGGCGTCTCCCAGGTCGAGCAGTTCTCCTGGAAGGGCATCCTCGACTTCTCGACCTGCACCGAGTGCGGTCGCTGCCAGTCCCAGTGCCCCGCCTGGAACACCGGCAAGCCGCTCTCGCCGAAGCTCCTCATCATGTCGCTGCGCGACCACGCCCACGCCAAGGCGCCGTACCTGCTCGCGGGCGGCGGCAAGACCATGGAGGGCGAGGAGAAGGCCACCGAGGAGCAGCTGAAGGACGTCCCGGCCGCCGCCCTGGCCGAGGCCGAGCGCCCGCTGATCGGCACCGCCGAGGAGAACGGCGTCATCGACCCGGACGTCCTGTGGTCCTGCACCACCTGCGGCGCCTGCGTCGAGCAGTGCCCGGTCGACATCGAGCACATCGACCACATCGTCGACATGCGCCGCTACCAGGTCATGATCGAGTCCGCCTTCCCCAGCGAGGCCGGCACGATGCTGAAGAACCTGGAGAAGAAGGGCAACCCCTGGGGCCTGGCCAAGAAGCAGCGCGTCGAGTGGACCAAGGAGGTCGACTTCGAGGTCCCGATCGTCGGCAAGGACGTCGAGGACCTCACCGAGGTCGACTACCTCTACTGGGTCGGCTGCGCCGGCGCCCTCGAGGACCGCGCGAAGAAGACCACCAAGGCCTTCGCCGAGCTGCTGCACATCGCGGGCGTCAAGTTCGCGATCATGGGCGGCGAGGAGAAGTGCACCGGTGACTCGCCGCGGCGCCTCGGCAACGAGCCGCTGTTCCAGCAGCTCGGCCAGGAGAACGTCGCGATGCTGAACATGGCGTTCGGTGAGGACGACGAGGACGAGTCGACGAAGAAGCCGAAGTCGGCCAAGAAGATCGTCTCGACCTGCCCGCACTGCTTCAACACCATCGCCAACGAGTACCCGCAGCTCGGCGGCGACTACGAGGTCATCCACCACACCCAGCTGCTCCAGCACCTCATCGACGAGGGCAAGCTGATCCCGGTGACGCCGGTCGACGGCCTCATCACCTACCACGACCCGTGCTACCTGGGCCGCCACAACAAGGTCTACACGCCGCCGCGCGAGATCATGTCGGCCGTCCCGGGCCTGCGCCAGCAGGAGATGCACCGCCACAAGGAGCGCGGCTTCTGCTGCGGCGCCGGCGGCGCGCGGATGTGGATGGAGGAGCGGATCGGCAAGCGCATCAACACCGAGCGCGTGGACGAGGCGCTGTCCCTCAACCCCGACATCGTCTCCACCGCCTGCCCGTTCTGCCTCGTCATGCTCACGGACTCCGTGAACGGCAAGAAGAACGACGGCAAGGCGAAGGAGAGCCTGCAGGTCGTGGACGTGGCGCAGTTGCTGCTCGACTCGGTCAAGACGCCGGTGGAGCCGGAGGCCCCGGAGCCGGCCGACGAGCCGGAGCCGGAGCCGGCCGCGTAAGCACCGCCCGTACGTGCCGAAGGGCCGCCCCGCGTGACGCGGGGCGGCCCTTCGCGCTCACCCGCCTCTCCCGCGACCGTGAAACCCCTAGTGGAGGCCCTGGTGGAAGCCCTAGGGGATGTCACAGATCTGCCGCACTCCGCCGCACGGGCGCGAGCCCGCCGCCGGACCGGGTACGTTCATGAGGTGGCTGGATTCAGGAACGGACGCGGCCGGGCCGGCGGCCCCCCGCAGCAACGACCGCAGCAGCAGGCGCCGTACGGGTACAACGCGCCCCCGCCGGCGTACCCGCAGCAGCAGCATCCGCAGCAGCAGTGGTCTCGGCAGCAACAGCAGGCGCACGGCGAGCCGGAGTACTTCGGCGACCCGTACGCCCCGCAGGCGCCGCACCCGCAGCAGCACTACGCCGCGAACAACCCGGGCCACACCCAGGTCTTCAGCGTCCACGACGACCCGTACGGCGACGGCGCCACCTACCAGGCGGGCGCGGCTCCCGTACCGACCGGCCCGCGGCTGCCCTGGAAGGGCCTCCTGAGCGGCATCGTGCTGCGCCCGGCGGACACGTTCCTGCGGATGCGCGACCACGCCGTGTGGGGCCCCGCGCTGATCGTCACCTTCCTCTACGGGCTGCTCGCCATCTTCGGCTTCGACCAGGCGCGCGAGGAGGCCATCAACGCGACGCTGTCGGCGGTCGTGCCGTACGTCCTGCTCACCGGCCTCGGCTTCGTCGTCGGCGGACTGATCCTCGGCGCGGTCACCCACACCCTGGCGCGCCAGCTCGGCGGCGACGGCTCCTGGCAGCCCACCGTCGGCCTCTCCATGCTGATCATGTCCATCACGGACGCCCCGCGCCTCGTCTTCGCGCTCTTCCTGGGCGGCGAGAACGGCCTGGTCCAGGTCGTCGGCTGGCTGACCTGGCTGGCCGCGGGCGCGCTGTTCACGACGATGGTGAGCCGCTCGCACGACCTGCCCTGGCCGAAGGCGCTGGGCGCGTCGGCGATCCAGCTGGTGGCGCTGCTGAGCCTGATCAAGCTCGGCACGCTGTAGCGCGTACGGACGCGTCCGTACGGCGTACGTACGACGAAGGGCCCCCACCGAGCGCGGTGGGGGCCCCTTCTGCGTACGCGTACGGGTGCGGGTGCGCGTGCGGGTCAGGCGTCGAGGACCTGGCCCTCGCGGCGGACGACGGGCGGCTCGACCGACCAGGGGAAGTTGATCCAGTCGTCGGTCTTCTTCCACACGTACTCGCACTTCACGAGCGAGTGCGACTTCTCGTAGACGACGGCGGAGCGGACCTCGGCGACGTGGTCGACGCAGAAGTCGTGCACCAGCTTGAGGGTCTTGCCGGTGTCGGCGACGTCGTCGGCGATCAGCACCTTCTTGTCGGAGAAGTCGATCGCGTTCGGCACCGGGGCCAGCATGACCGGCATCTCCAGCGTCGTGCCCACGCCGGTGTAGAACTCCACGTTCACGAGGTGGATGTTCTTGCAGTCCAGGGCGTAGGCCAGGCCGCCGGCGACGAAGACGCCGCCGCGGGCGATGGAGAGCACGATGTCCGGCTCGTAGCCGTCGTCGGCGATGGTCTGGGCGAGCTCGCGGACGGCGCGCCCGAAGCCCTCGTACGTCAGGTTCTCGCGTACTTCACTCATGCCGGCTACCGCCTCACACCTGGGTCCGATGGAAGTTCATGTACGAGCGGGAGGCCGTCGGGCCCCGCTGGCCCTGGTAGCGGGAGCCGTAGCGCTCGCTCCCGTACGGGTGCTCGGCCGGCGAGCTCAGCCGGAACATGCACAGCTGGCCGATCTTCATACCGGGCCAGAGCTTGATCGGCAGGGTCGCGAGATTGGACAGCTCCAGGGTCACGTGCCCCGAGAAACCGGGATCGATGAACCCGGCGGTCGAGTGGGTGACGAGGCCGAGCCGCCCGAGCGAGCTCTTCCCCTCGAGGCGGGAGGCGATGTCGTCCGGCAGCGTGATGACCTCGTAGGTCGAGGCGAGCACGAACTCGCCCGGGTGCAGGATGAACGCCTCGTCGCCCTCCGGCTCGACCTCGCGCGTCAGGTCGTGCTGCTCGACGGCGGGGTCGATGTGGGGGTAGCGGTGGTTCTCGAACACCCGGAAGAAGCGGTCAAGCCGCACGTCGATGCTCGAGGGCTGCACCATGGATTCGTCGTACGGGTCGATGCGCACCCGTCCGGCGTCGATCTCGGCCCGGATGTCCTTGTCTGAGAGAAGCACGCTCCCACGATACGCAGAGGGCGCGAAGCTCCTCACATCGGGAAGACCTTCGCGCCCCGCACCTGACCGCCCTCGTCAGCGCCGCTCGAGCTCCACGGGCACGGCCTGCCTCAACCGCGCACACCGCGGACACCGAATGAGCCGCCCTGGCCCGATCCGCCCGGCACCGAGTTGCTGCAACGGGAACGAAGCGGTGCTGAAAACGTGCCCTTCGGCACAACGGACGACGGTGCGCTCCATCGAACCCATCAAGTCCCTTCCCCGACAAGTGGTGGACGAGACAGCCACATTAGGGGATCGCCACCAGCCACCCGCGAACGGCACTCCGGAGGAACGCGATGCGCCCCGGATGCGGGATGGGGTACAGTGTGCAACGATGCCGCATCGATCTTCGATGGGCTGCGCGGATGTAGTTTAATGGTAGAACATGAGCTTCCCAAGCTTATAGCGCGGGTTCGATTCCCGTCATCCGCTCCATAGCAAAGCCCCAGGTCAGCGACCTGGGGCTCTTGTGTTGTCCAGACCTGTCTAGGGCTCGCGTGCCAGATCCGTGCCAGAAGCCTTGGCGCGGAGCGCCCGCACTCGGGCGTCGATCCCGGCCGCCACTTCCCGCTGCCGCTCCAGGTTCAAGGCACCCGGCTGCGCTCCGCTCCGCCGGGCGGGCTTCCCGGCTCCGCTCCGCGCGACGCTCCTGCCTCCGGCCCGCTCCGCGCGCGCTGCGCCGACGCCCGCCCCTGCAAGACGGGATAGGCCCAAGGGCATGAGTCGAGCACCGACGGCCCGCGGTTCCATCTGTCACCGACATGCCTCCGGCGGAGACCTCAGGCTCCGGGATGGCGAGGGGACCGTGCGCGGGTGCCGGCCGGTGGGGTGTGGCGGTGGGGAACTCCCATCCCGCCTGCCGTCGACCCAGGACAAGCCGAGCGGCCACGGCGCCGGCTCCACGGTGTGTGGGCCGACGGCAGACGGGATGGGAGTTGGGGGTGAGTGGTGGGCGAGGCACACGGACGACGGCCGGCTCAACACCCCATCAATCCACTACATCTAGTGGGCGGTAGAGCGGCATTACCCCATGGCTAGTGCCAGAACCCACGGACTGTCAGTGGTGGCGTGTACGCTTCTTTTTGAGCACGACAAGACCCCGGCTCGGAGGTGCCGAGTTGAGGTCGACACATGCCCGGAACCGGGGTCGAAGAGCGCTTGGGAACGCACCTCGACCTTACAGCCCCTACCGGCGTCATCGCCAAGGGGGGGTTCTGGCCATGGTCCAGCTCGGAATCGAGGTGAGGAACATGGCAGACAAGGCCAAGCCGGGAACGCCGGCGCCGAAGTCCGGTCAGTACAAGACCCCGGGCAGCAAGACGGAGATCACGGCCGTCAAGGGCAAGCCGCTTCCGCCGACGCCCAAGGCAGGGCAGTCGTGGACGTTGGTGGACGCGACCAAGCACAAGAAGAAGTAATGCAGTTGCTGCGGCGGTTCATCACGTGTGCCCGCCGCAGCAGTCGCAATGGCCGTGCCACTCACGTGCCAGACCGAGCGGTAAACGGCGATCAACGACGGGTGCCATGGGGAGCAGGAAAGTTCGACATGGCACCCGTATACGCAGGTCAGCGGCCTACAGAAGGCTCAAAGATCGGTGATTCCCAAGCTTATAGCGCGGGTTCGATTCCCGTCATCCGCTCCATAGCAAAGCCCCAGTTCAGCGACCTGGGGCTTTTGTGTTGGCTGGCAGGGAACTCCCATCCCGCCTCTCGGTGACTCCAGGCACACCGGAAGTGCCAACGAATCATGGGCCCCTCTAGCTCACGACCGGGCTCCGGCGCTCGATCAGGACGACGTCTCGCCAGGTTCCGTGATGACGACCCAGGCGTTCGCGCGTTCCGACCGTACGAAACCCAGCTCGCCGGTGAAGGCACAGGCTCGCCGTATTCTCCGGGAAGACTCCCGACTGGACCGTCCAGATGCCGGCAGCATCTGTGGAGGCGAGGAGGGCTTCAAGGAGGTGAAGACCGACTCCTTGGCCTTGCGCGGAAGGGTGGACGTAGACCGAGTGCTCGACGACGCCCGCATAGGCGCAGCGATCGGAGACAGGAACGACAGCGGTCCAGCCGACCACAGCGCCCGCCTGGTCCAACGCGACGAAGCGGTGTTCCGGCAGGCGAGAGGAGTCGAACTCCGCCCACGTGGGCGCGCGGGTCTCGAAGGTGGCGTGCCCGGTGTCGATTCCGAGCTGATAGATCTCCAAGATCTGTTCTGCTTGTTCGGGCCGCATGGTGACGATGCGTGCGGTGGTGTTCACGGGCGCGGCTCGATCCCGAGTTCGGCCAGCAGGCCGCGGATGCGCTGCTCGATGGCGTCGCGGATCGGGCGGACGGCGTCCACGCCCTGGCCGGCCGGGTCGTCCAGCTTCCAGTCGAGGTAGCGCTTGCCGGGGAAGTACGGGCAGGCGTCACCGCAGCCCATGGTGACGACCACGTCGGACGCCCGCACGGCTTCGGTGGTGAGGACCTTCGGCGTCTCGGCCGAGATGTCGACGCCGACTTCCGACATGGCCGCGACGACGGCCGGGTTCACCGTGTCGGCGGGGGCGGAACCGGCGGACCGGACCTCGACCCGGTCGCCGCCGAGGTGGGTGAGGAAGGCGGCGGCCATCTGGGACCGGCCCGCGTTGTGGACGCAGACGAACAGGACGGACGGGATTTCGGCAGTGGTCACGGGTGGACTTCCTGGGTCGGGGGTGGTTCAGCGGCCGGCGGTGGCGAGTCCGGGTTCGCCGGTCGAGGCGGGCGCCGCCTCGGGCGTGGGCGCGGAACGGCCGAAGAGGGCGACCACCAGGGCGACGCCGACACCGGCGCCGACGAGCTGGGCGACGACGAAGGGCGGTACGGAGGCCGGGGCGATCCCCGCGAAGGTGTCCGAGAAGGTCCGCGCGATGGTCACGGCCGGGTTGGCGAAGCTGGTGGACGAGGTGAACCAGTAGGCCGCGCCGATGTACGACGCGACGAGGACCGGGCCGAGACGCTGCTGGGCCGTGCGTCCCAAGGCGAGCACCAGGATGACCAAGCCGGTGGTGGCGACGACTTCGCCGAGCCACAGATGACCGGCGGACCGGTCGTGGGTGGAGAGCCGGACGAGGGGTTCTGCGAACATCGCGTTCGCCAGGACCGCACCGATGATGCCGCCGGCGATCTGCGCGGGCACGTACGCCCCTACCGCGCGCAGGTCCATGCCGCCCCTGTCACGGCGTCCGGTCCACCACACGGCCAGCGTCACGGCCGGGTTGAAGTGGGCCCCGGAGACGGGTCCGAGCGCAGCGATGAGCACGCCGAGGCCGAAGACCGTGGCCAGCGAGTTGGCGAGCAACTGGAGTGCCACGTCGTGGGTCAGCTCGGTGGCCTGGATGCCGGAGCCGACCACGATCGCGACGAGGGCTGCGGTACCGATCAGCTCCGCCAGGACGCGGCGCCCGAGGGACGGCGTCATCCGACCACTCCGGCCGGTACGGCTTCGGCCGGCGTCTGGAGGAGCGAGGAAAGCCGGGCCAGGGCGGCGGGCACTACCCAGTAGTAGACCCAGGTTCCGCGACGCTCCGAGCCCACCAGACCGGCCTCCCTCAGCACCTTCAGATGGTGGGAGATCGTCGGCTGAGACACGTCGAACGGCCCGGTCAGGTCGCACACGCAGGCTTCTCCCCCCTCGTGCGAGGCGATCAGCGAGAGCAGGCGAAGCCGGATCGGGTCGGACAGGGCCTTGAACATCTTGGCCAGGTCGACCGCGTCTTCCTCGCCCAGTGGTTCACGGACCATCGGCGAGCAGCACGCCACCTGGCCGTCCTCCCCGATCACCAGCAACCCTGATTTCGACATGCGTCTATGTTGACAGCCATCTAATCCAGTGGCAACGTCGACCTCACCAAGCTGTATCGATATCCATCGAATCAACAGGAGCCCGCCATGTCCCGCGTTCAGCTGGCCCTCCGCGTCGCCGACCTCGAAGGCTCCGTCGCGTTCTACTCGAAGCTGTTCGGCGTCGAACCCGCCAAGCGTCGCCCCGGATACGCCAACTTCGCCGTGATCGAGCCCCCGCTCAAGCTCGTCCTCATCGAGGGCGAGGCAGGCGAGGACACCCGGCTCGACCACCTGGGCGTGGAGGTCGAGAGCACCGACCAGGTCACCGCGGCCACCACACGCCTGAAGGACGCCGGACTGACCACCTTCGAGGAGAACGACACCGCGTGCTGCTACGCCCTCCAGGACAAGGTCTGGGTCACCGGCCCGGGCAAGGAGCCCTGGGAGGTCTACGTGGTCAAGGCCGATGCCGGCACCCTCACCAAGGCTGCCGAGACCACCGCGGACGCCTGCTGCGGCACCACGGCCTGCTGCGCGCCCGAGGATCACGCTGTCGACCCGGAGCAGACTCCGGAGCAGGCGAAGGTAGCTGCCGGCTGCTCGTGCGCCGCCTGAGCAGCAGCGAGCCGTCGTGGAGGAGTCCCGGACGGGCCTTCACCAGGAACCTCGACGAAGCGGCCCGACGTCGCCGGGGCGGCCGGTGACGACGGCTGTCTGCGGTGGGTCATGGCGGTCCCGCTGGTGCCCCTCCACGCGATCGCCGCATGGTTCGCCTACACGGCCCTCACGATCCGGCCCGCAGGCAGGGAGGGCACGAACCCCGCCAGGTGTTACCAGTTCGGGAATCGCCAGCCGCCTCGCCCTCCTGCGGAATAATCAAGGCATGGCAGCCACGCCCAGTGTCCCCGAGCTCCGCCGCACCAGATTCGCCAGGCGGCTTCCCGCCAAGCTCTCGGAGCTCGGCGGCCCTGCCCACGGTCACGTCGACCTTCCGCTCCATCTCGCGTGGTCCGGCCTGTCCCGCTTCGACCTCGACCAGCCTCGATTGCGGATGAGCTGTTACCGGATCGTCCTGGCCGAAGGGCAGCGCGACGACCTGGTCCGCTACCTGAACCGGGAATTGCTCGTCGCCATGTGGCCTGTCCTGCGCACACTGATCAGCCGGGACATCCGTGACGTCTGGGAGAGTGCCTTCGACGAACTGCCCCCTGACGCCCGGGCCGCTGCGTGAATCTCACGGAACTGCACCGGCGACTCCTCGCGGATGTCCTCGCCGTGGGTGAGGTCTACCCGCTCGTGCTCACGGGTGGCTACGCCGTCCAGGCGCACGGACTGGTCGACCGGCTCAGCAAGGACCTCGATGTCGCCACCGAGAACCCCGAGCCGATGGAGAAGATCGCCACCGCCGTGCGCGTGGGGCTGGAGCAACGCGGCTGGCACGTGCGAGCGTTGGAAACCGACCCGCTGTCCGCGCGGCTGATCGTCACCGACACCACCACCGGTGAGGAGTGCGAAGTCGACGTCCTCAAGGAAGCACTCTGGCGTCCGCCCGTGAGGACTCAGCACGGCTTGGTGCTTTCCCTGGAGGACGTGGTGGGCACGAAGGTCCGTGCACTGGCAGACCGCGGCCTGGCGCGTGACCTGATCGACGTCCGGGCGGCCGCAGACCGATGGAGCCACCCCGAGCTCGAAGAACTCGGCCGCCGCCACGCCCGCGACGCCTTTGACCTCTGCGAGCTCCAGGCCCGGCTCGCCGGCGCGGACTGGATCGATGACACCGAGTTCGCCGCGTACGGACTCGACGAGCACCAGACCTTCGAGCTGCGCCGATGGGCTCAGGAGTGGGCCGATGACATCGCCGAAAGACTCCAGGAAACGGAAGGCCCAGCGGACGATTGATCGCCGTGCACGGCCAGGGGGCGCCGCGCTTCCGCGTTTGTCGTTGCCTCGGCCGTCGGCACGACCGGGGAGCCCGTCAGAACTCCAGGATCTCGCGGTCGAGCGGGTACCGCGCGCGATGAGGGCCCTCGTGCGGCGAGGGGGTGATCGGCAGGATGCCGGTCGGCTGGAGGCCCAGGTTGTCGTCCCAGATGCGGGGGTCGACCTGTCCCACGACGCGGAACTCCCGGAAGGTGAACGGCGGGCTGTCGGTCGGGAAGAACTCGGGGGTGGTCATCACCTGGAAGTGCAGGTGCGGCGTGGTCGAGTTGCCGCTGTTGCCGATCAGGCCGAGGACCCGGCCGGGTTCGACGTGGTCGCCTAGCCGGACCCTGAGCGAGCCCGGCGTCAGGTGGGCGTAGAGCAGATAGCGGCCCGGCGCGACCTCCAGGGTGACGTGGTTGCCGACGGTCTCCTCGATCGGCGGGACCGGCGGCGCGACGGGCGGCGTGTTGTCCGGGATGCCGTCCTGGACCTCCACCACTCTGCCGCCGGCCGCGGCGACGACCGGCTGCCGGTAGCTCAGGTAGCTGGTGAGCCGCGCGGGGTCGCCTTCCCAGGTCTGTCCCCGCTCGCCGACCTTGTACCAGTCGATCGCGAAGCGCTGCGGGACGTCGAAGCGACCGTTGATCGGGGCGAGGCCGCGCCGGTGGTGGGTGTTGCCGCAGCACGACTCGCTGGAGTACCAGGTGCCGGGGCGGACCGGCGGGTTGAGGTTCAGCGGCGCGGTGCGGCCGGTCGGGGTGATCTGAACCGTCTCCTCGAACGGGGAGGAACCGGAGGCGGTGACGACGGCACCCGACAGATGGTGTTCGAGGACCTTGGGCACCCGCTGACCTCGGTCGAGAGCCAGGTCGAGCCAGACGACCCACTCCTGGGAGCCCGGGATGACGGTCGGCGTCGGCCCCGGGGGCGCCGGGGTGTACCCGTCCGCGCCCGGCAGGGGATCACCCACGGGGTTGGCGGCATCCGCCAGCGCCTGGCCGCTCAGCGAGCCCACCACCAGGTGGGTGCGGGCGTCCCGGACCTCGACGCGGTCGAGGCGTACCCGCGTGCTGCTCGGCAGTGCGTTGGTGGTGAGCAGTTCGTACGAGAGGTGCGTCCTGCCGTCCGTGGCACGGAACGGCGTCGGTTCGGTCATCACCGCCGCCGTCAACGGCGTGAACTGCGGGCCGGGTGCCGGACCGGCCGCGTCGGTCCCGTATCCGGGTGCCGTGGAGGCCGTCAGCATGCCGGCCGCGAGCACGGCGGTGACGAGCCCGCGACGTAGCGGGCTCCGGCCGGTGCGGTTGCGAGGGTCGCGCTCTGCCATGGTGCTCTTCCGTCGTCTCCGTCGTCGGATCCCGGGCCGTGAACGGCACCGGCTCGCCCCGCGCCGAGGCGCAGCCCATGTGTAACGCGGCGACGCGCCGCCCGGGGCGAAGGCACCGGAGCCACGTCCGGACTCCACCCGTCCAGCCCCAACGACCGGCGAGCCCGGCGCCGACACCACCCGAGCCGGTCGACCACCTGATTCCGGAGCGCTTCATTCGGCGTGAACGGATACCTGCGTTCGCGGCATGAGGATTTAGCCGCTCCCGCTCGGAGAGTTTTTATCGGCACCACGCAGGGGAAAAAGTCCGTCGCGCACAGGCGGCGGCGACGTGCTACTGTCGAAATCAGTTGCAGTTTTGGTACCCAAAAAACTTCAGGCGCCTCCCGCCGGCCGCGTGCCGCACGGAAGCGCTTTGTATTTCCGGTCATTTTTCCGGGCAGGGCATCATCGCGGCGACACGGCGTCCGTAGGGTACGGATTCCGGCGTACTGCCCCAAAGGAGATATGACATGGCTGTCGGCACCGTGAAGTGGTTCAACGCGGAAAAGGGTTTCGGCTTCATCGAGCAGGACGGTGGCGGCCCTGACGTGTTCGCCCACTTCTCGAACATCGCCGCCCAGGGCTTCCGCGAGCTCCGGGAGGGCCAGAAGGTCTCCTTCGACATCGCGCAGGGCCAGAAGGGCCCGACGGCCGAGAACATCGTTTCGGCCTGACACGACGCGTCTTACGTAGCTGGGGCCCGCATCCTTCGGGGTGCGGGCCCCAGCTGCATGCATTTCGCAGGGTTCTCGCACGCATCCGCGCCCTCGCGTCCCTTTCACCCGGCCGCTCGCCCCGGTTCCTCACCCTGAGCCAAGGCGTCCGCCGTTCGCATTTCATTCGGCCCGTGCCCGTGATTTCCGACGCATTTCATCCGGCGCCGGAATTCCTCGATACGCGCCGTATCAAGGAAGGTTCCCATGAACCCCACACGCAGGAACGGCCGTTCCTCCCGCACCCGCGGCAACGGCGGCCGTGCGTACGGCTCCGCCGCCGGTTCGGGTCTGAGCAGCCGCTTCGGGTCGTCCGCTCCGAGCCGATCAGGAGCTCAGGGCCGCTTCAGCGGAGGTGGCCGGCGCGCCGTTCCGGCGCAGGGCGAGTTCGCCCTGCCGAAGACGGTCACCCCGGCCCTGCCCGCCGTCGAGTCCTTCACCGACCTGGCCCTGGACCGGCGCCTCCTGGCCGCGCTCACCGCGCAGAGCGTGGCCGTCCCGTTCCCCATCCAGGGCGCGACGCTGCCGAACTCCCTGGCCGGCCGGGACGTACTCGCCCGCGGCCGGACCGGCTCCGGCAAGACCCTCGCCTTCGGTCTGGCCCTGCTTGCCCGCACCGCGGGCCAAGTGGCCGAGCCCCGTCAGCCGTTGGCGCTCGTCCTGGTCCCCACCCGGGAACTCGCGCAGCAGGTCGCCGACGCCCTCACCCCCTACGCCCGCGCCGTGAGGCTGCGCCTGGCCACCGTCGTCGGCGGCATGCCGATCCGCCGGCAGGCGAACGCGCTACGCGGGGGCGTCGACGTCCTCGTGGCCACCCCCGGCCGCCTCAAGGACCTCATCGACCGCGGCGACTGCCGACTGGACCGGGTCTCGGTCACCGTCCTGGACGAGGCCGACCAGATGACCGACATGGGCTTCATGCCGCAGGTCACGGCGCTTTTGGATCAAGTCCGCCCCGACGGCCAGCGGATGCTGTTCTCCGCGACGCTGGACCGCAACGTCGACCTCCTGGTCCGCCGCTACCTCACCGATCCCGTCGTTCACTCCGTGGACCCCTCCCAGGGCGCGGTCACCACGATGAAGCACCACGTCCTCCATGTGCACAGTGCCGACAAGCACCGGCTGACGACCGAGATCGCGGCGCGCGACGGCCGGGTGATCATGTTCCTGGACACCAAGCACGCGGTGGACCGCCTCACCGAGGACCTCCTCGGCTGCGGCGTCCGGGCCGCCGCCCTGCACGGCGGGAAGTCGCAGCCGCAACGCACCCGCACCCTCTCCCGGTTCAAGTCCGGGCACGTCACCGTCCTGGTCGCGACGAACGTGGCCGCGCGCGGCATCCACGTCGACCACCTCGACCTCGTCGTCAACGTGGACCCGCCGACCGACCACAAGGACTACCTCCACCGCGGCGGCCGTACCGCCCGGGCGGGCGAGTCCGGCAGCGTCGTCACCCTGGTCACCGCCAATCAGCGCCGCGACATGACCCGCCTCATGGCGAGCGCCGGCATCGTGCCCGAGACCGCCCAGGTCCGCTCGGGCGAGGAGGCACTCTTCCGGATCACCGGCGCGCGGACCCCGTCCGGCATCCCCGTGACGATCACCGCGCCGCCCGGCGAGCAGCGCACGCGGGACGCGGCCTCCCGCGGTCGACGCCGTCCCGCCTCGGCAGCGCGGCGCGCCGGCGCGCCGCGCTCCGCCGGCGCGGCGGCCTGAGCTCCACGTGATCCGGAAGCCGCCCCATCCCCTCAGGAGGCACGTTGTGACACCGGTCCAGACTCAGCCCCGTTCGGCCCCTGCCCTCCCGCCGGCCAGGACGCTGACCGACACCGTGGACAGGGGAGGACTCCAGGTCGGGGACCACATGACCGTCGAGGTGGCCCTGGCCGTCATGGCAGGTGCCCGCGCCGGACGCCTGCTCGTCTGCGACGACGACGGCCTGTGCACCGGGCTTGTCACCCCGGGCCAGCTCACCGCCGTCCGCGAAAGCCCCGCGTATACGGACCGCCTCCGGCTGCGCGATCTGCCCGGCAACGGGGCGCCGCTCGCCGGACACGCCGGGAACCATGTCCGGCTTCCCGTCCCGTGCGTCGTGGACGAACGGCCCGGCGGCCCGGGCACCCCGGGGCCCGCCCTCACTCTCGCCTGAAACCCCGCGCCCTCGCGGAAACCGACCTCTTCCTCTCACCTGTGAGGCATCGTGCGCTGTGTCATCGCCCGCTTCCCCTTCGAACTCACCAAGAGCGGTGTCCTGGACTCCATGAAGGGCGTCGCGCCCGAGGAGATCACCGGCGAGTCCGTGATCATCGGCCGTCGCGCCTACCCCGTCAAGCAGGTCGGCCAGGTCGTCACCCGACAGGACCGCCGCGACTTCACCGCCAGGGAGGTCGTCCTGGCCATGACCAAGCTCGGTTTCACCTGCCGCGACCTTCCCCGGGCGCCCGCACCGCTCCGCGCCCCCGACCCTCTCCGGCACGCCTCCGCGCTGCTCGGCGCCCCGACGGAGGCCTGACCCCGCCCACCCCTCGTCTTCGCCCCGCCGGTTCATCCGGCGGGGCGAAGTGCTGTCGGGCGTACCCCAAAATCTATCGCGGCGAAGGTAGACATCAGGCTCCGACGTAGCTAAATTTCTTCTCGTAACCCAGAGAGACAATGAGGCCTGGCAGAGATGGACTGCCGGCCGGCAGCACCCGGGGTCGCGGTACGGAGACCCCGTGAGAAGTGGTCGATCACCGAGGAAGAACGGAGGAACCCACGCCATCAGGATCGCCCGGGTGAGCTTCTGAGCCCGGGTACCGCAGGACATCGATAGTGAGGTGGTCTCCGGTCAGGCAACCGCGATCCCCGCGCCCCCGACAGCAGCCGGGTCGGGGCGACGGACACAGGAGGCCGGCGCGATATCAGGGCCGGCAGATGGTGTAGTAGTTCCTTCGGGGCCCTGGTGCCGTACGGCACCAGGGCCCCTCGACGCGTTCCGCAGAGAGGTGCAAATGACAGCAGACGACTCGTACGACCGTCTCGACGACGACGACTACCCCGCCTACACGATGGGCCGGGCCGCCGAAATGATCGGCACCACCCAGGGCTTCCTCCGTGCCATCGGAGAAGCACGCCTGATCACCCCGCTGCGCTCCGAGGGCGGCCACCGCCGCTACTCCCGCTACCAGCTGCGCATCGCCGCCCGCGCCCGGGAACTCGTCGACCAGGGAACCCCCATCGAGGCCGCCTGCCGCATCATCGTCCTGGAAGACCAGCTCGAAGAAGCCCAGCGCATCAACGCCGAGTACCGCCGCGCAGCGGCTCAGCAGTCCGACAGCCCCGCTGCCGACTGAAGCGGTTCCAGGCGATCGGCGATCGGTTCCGGGCGATCGGTTCCGGGCCGAGAGTCAGTGATTCCCAGGCTTATGGCGCGGCTTCGAGTCCCGCCCTCCGCTCTTCTTGCAAAGCCCGGGTCAGCGACCTGGGCTTCGTCGCTGTCCGGCCCTGTCCCGACGCCTTGCACCGGCTTTGGGCAGGAGATCGCGTCAGCCGATGCGGACGACGGCCTTGCCTCGGGTGCCTCCTGCCGCGAGGCGCCGGATGGCGGTGGGGACGTCGGCGAGTTCGTACGCGGCGGAGATGTCGATGTGGACCTGTCGGTCGGCCAGCAGCCGGAGGGCCTCGGTCGCGGACGCGGCGAGGCGTTCGGGATGGGTCCGGCTGAGGAGGTTGCTGTTGTAGGCCAGGACGGACGTGCCGTTCATGAGCAGGTCGTTGGCATCGAGCCGTACGGGTTCGAAGGTGGCCATGTTGCCGTAGAGGGCGAGGCGGCCGTGCGGGGCGAGGCGGTCGAGGTGGGCCAGGCGGGCCGGGCCGCCGACGGGGTCGAGGATGACGTCGAACTGCTCGTCGGCGAGCGCGCCGGGGAAGTCGGTGCGAGGGATCAGCTGGTCGTAGCCGAAGTCGGGCGCGCTGGCGGCCTGTTCGGGGCCACCACCGACGCCGACGACGCGGGCGGCGCCGGCGGCTCGGGCGAACTGGGCGGCGAGCGAGCCGACGCCTCCGAGCGCCGCGTGGATGAGCACGCGGTCTCCGGCGCGGACCCGGGTGACGTTGTTGATCAGGTCGTACGCGGTCGGTGTCGCCCAGCCGAAGGCTGCCGCGGTGCGGAGATCAAGGTCCTCGGCGGGGAAGGCGAGCACGGCCGGGGCCGTGACGAACTCGGCGAAGGCGCCGGAGGCGGTGAGCGCAGTGACGGGCCGGCCGATGCGTGCGGCATCGACGCCCTCGCCGACGGCGACCACGTTCCCGGCGGCTTCGAAGCCGGGGACGAAGGGCCGCGGCAGCGGGAAGTGGCCGCCGGCGGCGAGGACGTCACCCCACTGCAGGCCCGCGTACCGGACGCGGATGAGCACCTCGCCGGGGCCTGGCGTCGGGACCTCGGTGGTGGCGAGGGCGAGTCGGTCGTCGGAGCCGAGCACGAGGGCCTTCATCCATACGCTCCCTGGGTTGAATCAGTATCCTGATACTCGAACGCTATGAGTATCAGGTACCTGAGTCAAGCCAGGTAACTGAGTAGGGAGTGAGCGGCGTGGCGGAGATCCCCGTCGAGGAGCACCTGTGCACGCGCATCCGGCGCACGGAGCAGGCGTTGATGGCGCACCACGAGGCGGTGCTGCGCGGTTACGGCCTGACGATGACCCAGTACACGGTGCTGCTGACCCTCTCCAGGGAACCCGGCGGCCTGTCCGGGGCGCAGCTGGCACGCGCCTGCGGCGTCACCCAGCAGACCATGGCCCAGGTGCTCACCGGACTGCAGAACAAGGGACTGATCAGGCGGGAGAACTCCCCCGTACACGCGAAGGTCCTCATCGCCTCCCTCACCGAAGCCGGCGGCGACCTGCTCGACCGCGCCTACCAGGAGGTGATCGTGCTCGAGCGCGCCCTCTCGGCGGCCTTCACACCAGCCGAGCACACCGCCCTGTGCGACCTCCTGGAACGCGCCCGCTCCGTACTCACGGAACAGACCCACCAGGCCGCGGAACGCAAGGAGACGTGACCGAAGGCCCAGGTCGCTGACCTGGGCCTTCGTCTGTGTCCGGGGCCTGTCAGGCCGTGTGCGGGAGCCAGCCCTCCTGGACCGCGCGGGCGCCCGCTTCGAAGCGGCTGCGGGCGCCGAGGCGGTCCATGAGGTCGGTGGCGATGCGCCGGGCCGTGCGGGAGGAGACTCCCAGACGCTTGGCGATGGCGTCGTCCGTGTGGCCGGCGGCCAGGAGCTGGAGCGTCGCGCTCTGCTGGGGCGTGAGGCCGTGTTCGTCATGCACGGAGCCGCTGCCGAGAGGCTGGGCCGTGGACCAGATGGTCTCGAAGAGCGCGCAGAGGGCCGTGACGATGCCGTCGCTCGTCAGCACCACGGCTCCGACCGCGGTGTCCTGACTGGCGAGCGGGATGACCGCGGTCTTGCGGTCGATCACGATCATCCGGGTCGGCAGCATCGGTGCCGTGCGCACCTGAGCGCCACGGGTGGTGAGCCAGTCCGCGTATCCGAGGGTCGGTTCGTCGTTGCGGACGCTGTCGAGGTAGACCGTGCGCATGCGGACGCCTCGGTCGAAGAGCTCCTGGTCCAGCGGACGGGAGGCTTCCATGGCTTCGGCGGTCTGGGCGCCGTCGGTGTTGAGCCCCAGCACCTCCTCCCGTACCTCCCGGGTGAGGAGGGCGAGGCGTTCGCGGATCTGGTCGAGGCCGACGAGCTCTTCGACCCCGTGTCCGCTGACGGTGGGCGTCAGGGTCGCGTAGTCGGCGATGAGGCGGGCCGCTGCCGCGCGGGAGGCCTCCAGACGCTGTTGACGGGCGGCGAGTTCGGCTTGTTGACGTGCCATCAGGACTTCCATGCCCAAGGCCGGCGGCACGGCCCGTAGCTGGTTGCCGGAATCGTACGAGGGCCGGACGAGCGTCAGTTCACTGAGGGTGTCCAGGGCTTCGCGGACCTTGTCCTCGGGCAGGTCCAGGCTCTGCGCGAGGGCGCGCACACCGTGCTGAGGGCGGGCAAGCATGGTCCGGTAGACAGCCTCGGCCGTGCTGTCCAGGCCCAGTTCGACGAGCATCGTTCACATCCCCCCCGGAATGTCTTCGACAGGTAGCCAATGGCCGAAGGATGTCAGGTGCGCGTCCAGAGTCGCCAGGCAGTAAAAAGGGTGCGCGGATTCGCTGGACGGTTCCGGCCGTGTCCTGAACCGTCCAGGCTTCCGGCCCCCCACCGGGCTCCGGCCCTGGAAGCCTGAGTGACATGTATCTGGTCCACGTCCACATGCGCCGGCCCGTGGGTGCCTCCGTTCCCGAGGAGATCGGCACCTGGGTGGGCGCGATGGCCGCTCCCGGCCACGTCGAGCACGTCGCCGTCCACGCCACCACGCGCGTGTACCCGGTCCTGGGCGTCTACCTGCTCGCCGACGGCCTGGAGGAGGCGGAGAAGGTGGCGTTGACCGCCTGTCAGCGGATGCTGACGAGCCGGCCCGAGCTGAGGGGCTGGGAGGTCATGGAAGGGTTCGTACCGCTCCTCGCCCCCGTCTACGACGCGCTCGCCGGCGGCGGCCCGGCCGCCGTGGACTGATCCGTCCACGGCCGATTCCGTCCACACCGAAGCTCTTCTCCCAGGCCTGAGCTGGAGGAAAGCTAGAACTCGCCGCCGGGGAAACCCGGTCGGGCCACCGGATGCGGCATCACCGCGGGATGCGATCCGGAGTCGTCACGCCCACTCAGGAAAAGGAACCTCGTCATGCTGCGTACCCGTATCGCCGAGACCGCCGCGGTCGCCGTCGTCGCCCTCGGCGCCCTCTTCCTCGGCACCGCCGCCACGGCCGCCACGGCGGACTCCGGGTCGGTCGTCGCCGAGGCGACGGCCACGGACGCCGCTCCGGTCACGGGGACCGACAACATGACCTGGCAGTAGCAGGACCCGCCCGAGACGGGCGGCAGTCGACTCTCCCGCAGGGACGCCGGCAGGCGGTGCGACACGTGCGCCGCCCCAGGCCCTCGCCTTCCTCGCTCGTTCCTCCTTCCTTCTTCTTCGCCTTCTTCCTTGCCTTCTTCTTCGCCGTCAGGAGCTTTGCCATGCCCATGTCTGCCGCCTCCCGCCGCAGCCGCTTCCTCACGCTCTCGATCGCCGTCGCCGCCGGCGCCGGCCTCGCCCTCCCGGCCGCCTCGGCCCACGCCGCCGAGTCGTCGGCAGCGCCGCTCGCGGCTGTCGCGTCGTCGTCGACGCAGGGATACGACACGCCGTTCACGCCCACGGTGTCCAACCCCACGACCGCCACGTCGGCGGAACTCGCCGCCGCCGCGCCGGCCGCGAAGCCGACGAACACCCTGTCGGCGGCCGCGGCCACGTCGGCGGCGGATTTCCAGCCCGGTGACCCGATCACCCGCGACGAGGTGATGCGCCGCGCCCAGAGCTGGGTCGACCAGGGTGTGATGTACAGCCAGACGTCGTACCACACGGACAGCAACGGCACGTACCGGCAGGACTGCTCCGGTTTCATCTCGATGGCCTGGGGCCTGCCGGCGAGCTCGGCCAACAACTACGGCGAGACCACCTGGACCCTGCCCAACTTCGCCAACCAGCTCGGCAGTTACGACGACCTGAAGCCGGGCGACATGCTCGACAACATCGACAGCCACGTCGTGCTGTTCAAGGGCTGGAAGGACTCCGCGCGCACCACCGCGATCATCCAGGAAGAGGCCAGGTCCGGCATTCCCGCCCGGGAGGAGAGCAGCTTCTACACCCGGAGCTACATGTCGGCGAACGGGTTCAAGCCCTACCGGTACAAGAACATCATCGACGCGCCGGCCGCGGTGTTCACGCAGACCGCGGCCGCGGACTTCAACGGCGACGGCGCCGCCGACATCATCGCCCGCGACACCACCGCGACCCTGAAGATCTGGACCCACAACCCCGCCGGCTACTTCAACGCCCCCGTCAACGTCACCGGCGGATGGGACTTCACCCAAACCGTCGCCGCCGACTTCAACGGCGACACCAAGGCCGACATCATCGCCCGCGACACCACCGGCACCCTCAAGCTCTGGACAGGCCGCGGCAACGGCACCTTCAACACCGCCGTCAACGTCACCGGCGGCTGGAACTTCACCCAGACCGCAGCCGCCGACTTCGACGCCAACGGCAAGACCGACCTCATCGCCCGTGACACCGACGGCAACCTCAAGATCTGGGCCGGCCGCGGCGACGGCACCTTCAACACCCCCGCCCACCTCTCCGCCGGCTGGAACTTCACCCAGACCGCAGCCGCCGACTTCAACGGCGACGGCGCCGCCGACATCATCGCCAAGGACACCGACGGCACCCTCAAAATGTGGACCCACAACCCCGCCGGCTACTTCAACACCCCCGTCAACATCACCGGCGGATGGAACTTCAGCCAGACCACCGCAGCCGACTTCGACGCCAACGGCAAAGCCGACCTCATCGCCCGCAACGACACCACCGGCGACCTCACCATCTGGGCCGGACGCGGCGACACCACCTTCACCACCCCCGCCAAGCTCACCAGCGGCTGGTAACCACCACCCACCAGCGCCGTACGGCATCGCCCGCACGGCACCGGGCCGGGGCGCCGGCCCCGGCACCGGCACCGGCACCGATCCCGCCGGGGGCACCGCCCCTGACGCCGTCCCGGATCCCGTCCCCGCCGGGTCTCGACTCCTCTCACCCTCCCTGACTGGAAGGTCACTTCGTCATGCCCTCCCGCACCCCCGCCGTCCGCCGCCGGGCCCTCGCCCTCGCCCTCGCGACCAGCTCCGCGATCGTCGCGCTCGGAGGCACGTCGGGCACCGCCCACGCCGCCTCGCTCAGCACGTGGGAGAAGCTCGCCCAGTGCGAGAGCGGCGGCGACTGGACCAGCAACGTCGACGGCCGTTACTTCGGCGGCCTCCAGTTCAGCCTCGCCACCTGGCAGTCCGTCGGTGGTACGCAGTACGCGCCCTATCCGCACCAGGCCACCAAGAACCAGCAGATCCTCATGGGAGAGAAGCTCCTCGACGCCGAGGGCGAGGGCCAGTGGCCTCACTGCGGTCCTCTGGTGGGACTCGGTTCGGACCCGGCCGATCCCTTCCCCGTGGACGTACCGCCGGCCGCGGTGTTCACGCAGACCGCCGCCGCCGACTTCAACGGCGACGGCGCCGCCGACATCATCGCCCGCGACTCCTCCGCGACCCTGAAGATCTGGACCCACAACCCCGGCGGCTACTTCAACGCCCCCGTCAACGTCACCGGCGGATGGGACTTCACCCAAACCGTCGCCGCCGACTTCAACGGCGACACCAAGGCCGACATCATCGCCCGCGACACCACCGGCACCCTCAAGCTCTGGACAGGCCGCGGCAACGGCACCTTCAACACCGCCGTCAACGTCACCGGCGGCTGGAACTTCACCCAGACCACAGCCGCCGACTTCGACGCCAACGGCAAGACCGACCTCATCGCCAAGGACGCCGACGGCAACCTCAAGATCTGGGCCGGCCGCGGCGACGGCACCTTCAACACCCCCGCCCACCTCTCCGCCGGCTGGAACTTCACCCAGACCGCAGCCGCCGACTTCAACGGCGACGGCGCCGCCGACATCATCGCCAAGGACACCGACGGCACCCTCAAAATGTGGACCCACAACCCCGCCGGCTACTTCAACACCCCCGTCAACATCACCGGCGGATGGAACTTCAGCCAGACCACCGCAGCCGACTTCGACGCCAACGGCAAAGCCGACCTCATCGCCCGCAACGACACCACCGGCGACCTCACCATCTGGGCCGGACGCGGCGACACCACCTTCACCACCCCCGCCAAGCTCACCAGCGGCTGGTAACCACCACCCACCGGCGCCGTACGGAAGCAGTCTTCCCACGTCGACGAAGTCAGGAAAGGCAGTTCCTCTCATGCCCCGCACCGCATTCGGGTCCACCAGGCCTAGAGTTCTGGCGACCGCCCTCGTCCTCGGGCTGGCCACCACCGGTCTCGCGGCGGCCCAGGCGAGCGCCGCCGAGACCACGTACGCCACGTTCGGCAGCGCCTTCAACAACGCCGGCATCGCCACCCAGGCCAACCCCGGCGTCGCGAACCTCGACGGCAGCGGCGACAGCCTCTCCGCCGACGCGCTGAACGCCGCCGGGTGGACGCAGGGAGCGCGCGTCACCGTCAACGGCACCACCTACACCCGGCCCGACGTGGCACCCGGTCAGCCCGACAACATCCTCGCCGACGGCCAGCGGGTGCCCGTGTCCGGTGCCGGCAACGCGCTCGGATTCCTGGTCACCGCCACCGGCGGCGCGGTGACCGGCTCCGGCACGGTGCACTACAGCGACGGCAGCACCTCCGCGTACACGTTGGACGCCGTCGGTGACTGGGAGGCGGGCAACCCGCTCGCCGCGGCCGTCGTCCTCGACCGCTCGGCGCGCGGCACCACCCCCGTGAAGCTGTTCGCGGTCACCGTCCCCGTCACCGCCGGCAAGACGGTCGCCTCGGTCACCCTGCCCGCCGCGTCCACCGGCGGAAAACGCCTCCACGTCTTCTCCGTGGCGGTACGCAGCACGCCGGCCGCGCCCGGCGGCGCCTCCTGGACCGGCAGCTGGGCCACGTCCTTCGGTCACGCCGGACCCACCACCATGCTTCCCGATCATCCCGACTGGACGAACCAGACCTTCCGGATGGTCGTCAACCCCCACACCAGCGGCAGCACGGTCCGGCTCCGGTTCGCCAACACCTTCTCCGGCGACCCCGTGAAGCTCGGCCACGTCACCCTCGCCGTCCAGTCGAGCGGAGCCAACGCCGCCCAGACCCCCGTCACCGTGACGTTCGGTGGCGGCCAGCAGACCACGCTCCCCGCGGGCGGTGAGGTCTTCAGCGACCCGGTCGCCCTGCCCGTCACCGCGGGACGGAACCTCCTCGTCAGCTACCACCTGCCCGGTACGGTGACGACGGCTCCCCAGCACCCGGGCGCCCGCGCCACCTCGTACACCACCGCCCGGCTCGCCGGCGACCGGTCGGGCGTCGTGAACGGCCTCGACTTCACCAAGGAGGTCTCCTTCTGGAGCCTGGTCAGCGGAGTCGACGTCGCCACCACGGACTCCCAGGGCACCGTCGTCGCACTCGGCGACTCCCAGACCGACGCCGGCCGCACCACCCCGAACACCAACCGGCGCTGGCCCGACTTCTACGCGTCCTTCCTGAACGGCGCGTCCTCCGTGCCCGGTGTCCTCAACGCGGGGCTCAGCGGGAACCGGCTCGACCGGGACGTCGTCGGGGGACAGGGGCCCAGCGCGCTCAACCGCCTCGACCGTGACGTCTTCGCCCAGCCCAACGTCCGCGAGGTCATCCTCTACGAAGGCGTCAACGACATCGTCGACGGCGCGTCGGCGGCCACGATCACCACCGACATCCAGAAGATCGCGGCGCGCGCCCGCGCCCGAGGGCTCCGGGTCACCGTCGCCACCATCCCCGGCTTCTCCGGCTTCGCCGCGACCGCCCCGTCCTTCCGCGTCCGTGAGGCCGTCCGACAGGCGGTGAACCACTACATCCGGACCACGGACGACATCGACGACTACGTCGACTTCGACGCCGTCACCAAGGACCTCGACGACCCGTACGCCATCCGGTCCTCGATCTCGGACGCCGACAGGCTCCACTTCGACGACGCCGGCACCGAACTCCTCGCCCGCACCATGGCCGAGCGCGTGACCAGGCCGTCGCTTCCCATGGGAGAGACCACGTCCGCCGACTTCAACGGCGACTCGATCTCCGACCTGCTGGCCCGGCACGACCCCACCGGCACCTTGAAGGTGTGGTTCGGCCGCGGCGACGGCACCTTCTCCGCCGCGAAGGACGTCACCGGCGGCTGGCAGGACTACTCGCAGACCGTGGCCGGAGACTTCACGGGCGACGGCAAGGCCGACATCATGGCCCGCTACGAGGGTCCCGCCGACGAGAGCCGTCCTCCCCGGGACACGCTCCGCCTGTGGGTCGGCCGAGGCGACGGCAGCTTCCTCGCGCCCACGAACGTGACTGGCGGCTGGGACTTCACCCAGACCACCGCGGCCGACTTCGACGCCAACGGCAAGACCGACCTCATCGCCAAGGACGCCGACGGCAACCTCAAGATCTGGGCCGGCCGCGGCGACGGCACCTTCGGCGCCCCGGCCCACCTCACCGCCGGCTGGACCTTCGCCCAGACCACCGCAGCCGACGTCAACGGCGACGGCGCCGCCGACATCCTCGCCCGCGACCCCGCCACCAACACGCTCAAGATGTGGACCCACAACGCGGGCGGCTACTTCAACGCCCCGATCAACGTCACCGGCGGCTGGAGCTTCTCCCAGACCGCCGCGGCCGGCGACATCGACGGCGACGGCAAGGCGGACATCCTCGCGAGGGACAACACGACCGGCACGCTGAAGGCATGGTCGGGCCGGGGCGACACCACCTTCACCGCGGCCCGCAACGTGACCGGCGGCTGGTAGGCCGGAACGGAAAGGGTGGAGTGCGCGAGTTCGATTCCCGCCCCGCCATCCGCTCGTGCGTGAAAGGCCCAGGTCCGAGACCTGGGCCTTTCGCTGCTCGAGCGGCGCGGTGGACGCCGCAGCCCCGGACGGGGCCGGCCGCCCTGACCGCGGCGGCATGCGGGCGGCGCCGGTGCCGGAGTGGCGGGTGGATCAGGCGTCCGCCGACGGGGTGGGGCGGGTGCGGGGCAGGCGGGCGGCGGTGGCGAGGCCGGCGAGGCTCGCCAGGGCGAGCGTGGCCATGGCCGCGGCGTACGCGTTCTTGGTGAGCTCGGCGACCAGGATCGTGCCGGCGATCGCGGTGCCGAAGGTGGAGCCGAGGTTGGAGACGCTTCGGGAGAGGCCGGAGATCTCGCCCTGCTGCTCCTCGGGGAAGGCGGACTGGACGACGTTCACGGACGGGGTCAGCATGACGCCGAGCCCGAGGCCGATCAGGAGAAGGCCGGGCGCGAAGGCCCAGGGGCTGGGCGTGCCGGCGACCAGGGCGATCAGGACGCCGACGCCGACGGCCGCGAGAGCGAAGCCGGCCATGATGAGTGTCCGCTGTTCCAGCCGTCTGGCGAGACGTTCCGCCGCGAGCGAGGAGGCGAGCAGGCCGAGGGTGGCGGCGGTGAAGATGACGCCGGTCTCGATGGCGTCGTAGCCGCGGACCACCTGGAGGTAGGTCGCCACGGTGAAGGACGTCCCCATGAGCAGCAGCCACTGGGCGTTCTGGGTGATCAGCCCGAGGTTGGAGGCGCGCTCGCGGAAGAGGCCGGTGGACAGCAGCGGTTCCCGTCCGGTGCGTTCCTCGGTACGGATCCAGTGGAGGAACCAGGCCAGTACGAGGATTCCGCCGGCGATCAGGCCGATCATCAGGGCCAGGTTGTCGTCGGCGGCGAGGATGCCGAGGACGAGCAGGACCAGGCCGCCCGCGGACAGGACCGCGCCCTTGACGTCGAAGCGGCGGCCGGGTTCGGGTGGCAGAGGGTCCTCGACGGCGCGGCTCAGGACGATGATCAGCAGGATCACCAGGGCCTGGAAGCCGAACGCGGCGCGCCAGCTGATCGCGGAGGTGATGAGCCCGCCGATCAGCGGCCCCGCGGCCGCGCCGATGCCTCCGGCCGCCATGATCACTCCGAAGGCGCGGGCGCGGGAGGTGAGGTTGGTGAAGAGCAGGGTGGTGAGGATGTAGACGGGTGGGATGAGGAGGGCCGTACCGATGCCTTCCAGGATCGAGTTGCCCAGGATCAGCACGCCGAGTCCGGGTGCCACGGCGCTGAGGACGGCGCCGACGCCGTAGACCGCCAGGCCGGCGAGGAAGCAGCGCTTGCGCCCGAAGCGGTCGGTCGCCTTGCCGCCGGGAATCATGAGCGCGGCCATCACCAGCAGGAAGACGGTGATCGCGACCTGCACGCCCTGGACGGTGGTGTCCAGGTCACGGCTGATGTCGTTGATCATCACGTTCATGTTGGAGCCGGCGAAGCTGCAGATGAACTGCGCCAGCGCGAGGGGCGCGAGCATCCGCGATCCGGCGGGCGCGGGGCGCGCGGGGTGCGCGGGGTGCGCGGGTCCGTTGACGGCGGCATCCTCGGTCACGGGGCGTGGCCTCCCTTCGCGGCCGGCGGCTCAGTCACCCGCCCGGCCGGTCCGGTCGGCCGGGTCGGCGCCGCCCGCCTGGCCCGTCCGGTCGGTCCGCTCGGCCGGGGCAGCCCGGTCGGTCCGGTCGGTCCGGTCGAGTTCCTCGTCCAGGGCCAGGGCGGCGGCGACGAGCGCGAGGTGAGTGAACGCCTGCGGGAAGTTGCCGAGTTGCTCTCCCGACGGGCCGATCTCCTCGGCGAACAGCCCGACGTGATTGGCGTAGGTGAGCATCTTGTCGAAGGCGTAACGGGCCTGGTGCACGCGGCCGGAGCGGGCGAGCGCCTCGACGTACAAGAAGCTGCACAGGCTGAAGGTGCCCTCCGATCCCTGCAGGCCGTCGGGCGAGGCGGCCGGGTCGTAGCGGTAGACGAGGCTGTCGCTGACCAGTTCCTCCCCCATGGCGTCGAGCGTGCTGAGCCAGTCCGGGTCCGTGGGCGACACGAACCCGACCCGGGGCATCAGCAGCAGCGAGGCGTCGAGGACGTCGGTGTCGTAGTGCTGCACGAAGGCCGAGCGCCGCTCGCTCCAGCCCCGCTCGGTGATCTGCTGGAGCACCGCGTCACGGGCCTCGTGCCAGCGGGAGAGGTCGGCCGGACGGGAATGGGCGACGGCCAGCCGGATCGCACGGTCGAAGGCGACCCAGGTCATCAGGCGGCTGTAGGTGAAGTTCTGGCGTCCGCCGCGCGTCTCCCAGATGCCCTCGTCCGGCCGGTCCCAGTGGTCGCACAGCCAGTCGACGAGCCCCGCGAACACGCGCCAGCCCCGGATGCCGCCGATGTCGCTCGACTGGGCGAGGGCGTAGGCGGCCTCGCCGTAGATGTCGAGCTGGATCTGGTCGGCGGCGGCGTTGCCGGCCCGGACCGGGGCGGAGCGCCGGTAGCCCTCCAGGTGGTCGAGCACCTCCTCGGTCAGGTGCGGCTCGCCGTCGATGCGGTACATGATCTGCAGCGGTTCGCCGGAAGCGGTCCCGCCGGCCTCCAGGCGCTCGCGCATCCAGTGGCGGAACGCTTCCGCCTCGGCGGTGAAACCGAGGTCCATCAGGGCGCGTACGGACAGCGACGCGTCCCGCACCCACGTGTAGCGGTAGTCCCAGTTGCGTTCGCCGCCGATCTCCTCGGGCAGGCCCATGGTGGCCGCCGCGATCGGCGCCCCGGTCGGCGCGTAGGTGAGCAGCTTGAGGGTGATCGCGGAGCGCACGACCATCTCGTGCCAACGCCCTTCGTAGCGGCACGACTTGAGCCATCCGAGCCAGAAGTCGCGGCAGCGGTCCAGTCGTTCGACGATCTCCTCGGTCGTCGGCGGCGGCCCTCCCGGAGGTCCGCCGCGGGCCTCGGCGGCACCCGCGCCCGCGCCCGTACCCGTACCGCTTGTGAGGATCACCGCGGCGTTCTCGCCGGCGCTCAGGGTGAACCGGCCCGTGACGTCCACACCGTCCGCGTGCAGCCGGACGGCCCCGGAAGCCTGGAGGTGCAGGTCCGTGCCGGGGCCGTGGAAGAGCACGCTGTCGTCGTCGAGGCGGCTGAGGGTGTGGGAGGCCCGGCCGTAGTCGAAGCGGGGACGGCACACCAGCTCGAACGGGAGCCTCCCGCGCACCACCCGGGCCACGCGGATGAGCCGATGCGTGGCGGCGGGGAGGCGCGAGGTGATGGGCTCCATGAAGTCGATGACTTCTCCGACGCCCTGCGGGGCCATGAAGCGGGTGATCAGGATCGGCGTGTCGGGCATGTACAGCTGGCGGACGGCGCCCTTCTCCTCGAAGTCCACGGCGAGGCGGCAGTGGCCGCCGCGATCGCTGTCGAGGAGGGAGGCGAAGAGGCTCGGCGAGTCGAAGCGCGGTGTGCACCACCAGTCCACCGTCCCGTCGGACGAGATCAGAGCGGCGGTCTGCAGGTCGCCCACGAGCCCGTGGTCCGCGATCGGAGGGTAGTCGTTCATGACCTCTCCCGCCTGTGAGGCGTCGGCCACCGCCCGGAGGCCCGGCCGGGCGCACCGATCACGACGAGGCCGCCCGTCCGCACCCGGCGGACAGTCACCCTCCATGGTCACCGCTGCCGCCCGCTCACCGCATCTCGACGGCGGGTACGGCCGCGCCGGCGGACCGGGTCAGGCGGAGGGCCAGGGTGCTCAGCCACAGGAGGCCGAGGCCGGCGCCGGTGGTGAAGGCCAGGACCGAGGCGGCCGAGGCCATGAAACCGGCGAGGACGGCCACCGGTGCGACCCGGGACGCCACGGCCCAGCCGCGCAGGCCGCGGGCGGCGAGCGGGCGGGCCAGGACGAGGAACGCGGCGCACAGGGCGAGGTAGCCGGCCATTCCGCCGAACATGTGGACGGCGCCGTGCCCGCTCATCACGGTCGCCTCCGGCGCCCCGGCGGGGAAGCCCGCGCCCGCGTCGGCCGGGAAGGCCGCCGCGACCCAGAAGGAGACGCCGAAGACGCCGACGAGCGCCGGACCCCACGTGCCACCGGGCCCGCCGCGCAGCGCCCGCCGCAGGCCCGTCGCGCCGGTGACCAGCAGTGCGCCGGTGAGCAGGAAGCTCACCGTCTGGATCCAGCCCGCCTCGCCGAGGGCGAGCTGGCTGATCGCGTTGCGGGTGAAGTCGAATCCCTCGCGCGTGAATCCCCCGGCGAGCCCGACCGCGAGGAACAGCGGACCCGCCGCCGCGCCGGCGGCCACGGCCCACGTCCCGGCGGGACGCGGCACGGAGGCGTCGGAGGCGTCGGGAAGGACGCGGCGGGGCGTGGTGAGCATCTCGGTCATGGCGGCGGGCCTTCCTCGCTTCGTCGGTGTCGCCCTGATGACCGACGGCGAGGGGCGGAGTCATCGCCGTCGGTCATGTGCGCCGCGTCACACCTGGCAACGTCAGCCGAAGACGACCGACCGCACCTTCAGGCGTTCCGAAGCGCCGCCGGTGTGCGGGCGGAGGACGAAGGAGTCGCCCTGGCAGTGCGGCTCGCTGTAGACCGTCGCCCAGGCGTCGGTGCGGTTCTTCGGCGAGTGACCGGGTACGGGGTTCTCCTCGCCGACGCCGGGCAGGTCCACGCACTCGCCGTTGGGCGGGTTGTTGAGGAAGCCGGTCGCCTCGTAGCCCTCGACGGTCACGTAGTCGTAGCGGAACTGCCCCGTAGCGGCGGCGGCGGACGCGGGAACGGCGGCGAGGAGCAGCGCGGCGCCGAGGGCGGCGGTGAGAGCGGAGCGGAGACGCATCAGCGGGTCTTTCTGCTGGTGGGAGGTTTGCCGTGGCCATCTGTGCCCGGCGCCCGGACCCGTATCCGCAGCTCACCCGCATGGATGAGGACGAAACGATCTTGCACTCGTCCGAACGGCTCCCCGCCCGGCGGCCGGCCGGTACGGAGGCAGCGAGGTCACCGCTCCTTCGCGAGGGAGTCCGGATCCTCCGGCCGATCCGGCGGCTCCGGCCGATCCGGCCGATCCGGCGGCTCCGGCGGCTCCGGCGGCTCGTTCGGCGGCTGGTCCGGCTGCTCGTCCGGCGCGTCGGCGGCCAGGAAGGTGGTCACCGCGAAGGCGAGGAGCAGGACGAGGACGATGGCGAGGACGGTCCAGGCGGTGGGGTGGTCCCAGAGGACGTACGCGAGGACGGCCGCCGCCGTCAGGAGCCAGGTGATCAGGGTGCGGTGGCGGCGGACGAAGGGGCCGGCCGGGCCCGTGCGCAGGCCGGCGCGGGACGCGGCGCCGCGGGCGGCCGCGAGGCCGGAGTTCCAGACCGTACGGGTGACGACGGCCGGGCGGGAGGGGCCGGAGAGCCAGGCGGCCAGGGCCACCACCAGGCCGAGCGTGACGACCGTGCGGACCGTGGTGCGCAGGAAGTGGACCAGCGCGTCGTAGACGGACCCGGCGGCCGGCTGGGAGACGGTGTCGGGCAGGGCGTTCAGATAGACGGCGCGGAAGACGGTGAGACCGATGCCGAGCACCAGGACCGCGGCGGCGAGCCCGAGTGCCGAGGCGATCAGGACGCGACGGCGGTGGGCGGAGAGCAGGACGCCGGCGGCGACGAGGAGCACGGCGAGGACCGGCAGCCAGACCCCCATGATCTGCAGCAGGCGGAAGCCGGTCTTGACCTTGGCGAGGTCGTCGGAGCGGACGACGGTGAAGTCGGTGTGGACCTCGGGGATCTTGCCGGCGGCGGTGAGGCCGGCGTCGACGAGCCGCTGCTTGACGCGGTCGATCACGGGCGCGAGGTCGATGGTGACCGTGTTGTCGGTGATCCGGACGGCGCCTTCGTCGCTGCCGGTCAGCGCGCGGACGACGGCCGCGTGCACGCCGCGGTTCGCCTCGGTCCACAGGTTCTCGAAGGCGTCGGAGGCCACGACCTCCTGCGCCTTGTCGTGGACGAAGCTGCCGACGGCGCCCTCCAGGGAGTCGCCCAGCTTGCCCAGCGCCTTGGCGAGCCGCGGGCGCTCGTCGGGAGCCACGTCCTCGAGGAGGGCGTTCAGGTCGAGGCGGTCCGTGACGGCGGCCGTCACCCGGTTCGCGATCGCCGCCTGGACGTCCTCGTCGGAGGCGAGCGGGGCCATCGTGGAGACGTAACGGTCGGTGTCGCCGACGATGTCGGCGGTCCAGGCGGCGACGACGCCGAGCGGGGCGAGCAGGCAGCCGATCACGATGAGCACGGCCGCCAGGAACGAGCGGCCGCGGTGGCGCCGCCGGCGCCCGGGCCCGGCCCCCGCCTTCTCTTCCGCCGCCGGCTCCGGCCCCGGCCCTGTTCTCGCCTCCGCCTCCGCCTCGAGGGCCGCGATCCGGGCCCGTAGGACAGCGAGTTCGTCTCTCGTCGGCTCGTCGTCCGGCACGGACGCCTCCTCGCGGTCGAACGGGCGGTCGCGACCAGAAGAACGCGCGGATCCCGCTCCGGCCAGGTGGAGCGGGCCGGACGGGTGAGGCCCGTACTCGACTCGCCGATCCGGACAAATCCGCCAATACTGCTCGCAGTGAACAGCGGAACGTGAGCAGAGCCGGAGGCGACGATGGACGATTACCCGCTGCTGAACGTCTTCTGGACGATGCTGTGGTTCTTCCTGTGGATCATGTGGTTCTTCCTGCTGTTCAAGATCGTCACCGACATCTTCCGGGACGACGAGATGAGCGGCTGGGGCAAGGCCGGATGGCTGATCTTCTGCATCGTCCTGCCCTTCCTCGGCGTGCTCGTCTACGTCATCGCCCGCGGCAGCGGCATGACCCGACGCGACGTCAAGCAGGCGAAGGCGTCCGAGGCGGCCTTCCAGGACTACATCCGCAAGACGGCCGGCACGGCTCCCGGCGGCGGCCGGGGCGGCAACGTCGAGGAACTCGCCCGGCTCGCCGAGCTGAAGGACAAGGGCGTGCTCACGGAGGAGGAGTTCCAGCAGGCGAAGACGAAGCTGCTGGCCTGAGCGGCCGCCGGGGAGGCGGACGGGCCGAGTCGGGCGGGCGCGGCGTCAGCCGGGCGGTGGCCCAGGTGTCAGTCGGCCGAGGCGGCCGGGGCGTCAGGCGGCCGAGCCGGCCGGCGCGTCAGTCGGCCGAGGCGGCCGGGGTGGCCGGGCCTTCGGCCGAGGCGGCCGGGGTGGCAGGGGCGTCAGTCGGCGGCGGCGGTCTGGCCGGGCGGCCGTTGCACCTCGGCGACGAACTCCGCGAGGTCCCTGGCCAGGCGTTCCGGCCGCTCCCAGTACGGGACGTGGCCCACGCCCTCGTACACGATCATCCGGGAGCGGGGCACCGCGTCGAGGATCGTCTGCTGGTCCTCACGGCCGAGGACGGGATCCTCGTCGCCCCAGACGAGCAGCGTCGGTACGAGGATTCCCGCCAGGGTCGCGCGCAGATCGGTCTCCAGCAGGCCGCGCAGGCTCTCCCGCCACACGCGGGCCGGCGACTTCAGGTTCTCGTCGACGACGGTCGCCAGGAAGCCGGGCGGCACGGGCTCGGCCGTCAGACCCGCCGCGAACTCCTCGGCGAACGCCCGGTCCACCGGGTCCCGGAGCCCTTCCACGATCTCCCGTACCCGCGCGATGCCCGGCTTGTCGGCGAGCGTCGCCGGCACGCCGAGGAGGACGAGCCCCGCCACGCGGTCCGGATGGCGTCCCGCGACGATCCGGGCCTGGACCCCGCCGCTCGATCCGCCGGCGAGCACCGCCCGGCCGATGCCCACGCCGTCCATGAAGCGCACGAGGTCGGTGGCGAAGTCCTCCGGGAGATAGCCGTCCGCGGGTCCGGCGTCCCGGTGGCCGCGCTGGGTCGGCGCGTACACGTGCAGCGAGGACGGCAGGCGGCGCAGCAGCGGCTCGAAGGTCCACCAGGAGTCCACGTAGCCGTGGACGAGAACGAGGACGGGCTCGCCGGGCCCGCCGGGCCGGCCGGCCTCGGCGTACGGAAGTTCCGGGCCCCCGTCCCGCAGGACCGCCCGTCGGACGGCGATCGTGGACACGGCGGCCCTCCTCACCTCGCCCACACCTTCCAGCGTAGATTCCGGGCGGCGGCCGGGCGCGGCGCCCATCGGTCAGGATCGAAGAAGCACCGGCGGGGCCCCGGTCCCTAACGTGAAGGACATGACTTCCTCTCTCGCGAACCTCACCCTCGAGGTGGCCGATCTCGCGGCCGCCGAGCGCTTCTACTCCGCCTTCGTGCCCGGCCTCCCGGTGGCGCTGCGGGCCTCGCAGGAGGCGACGGACGGCTTCCGCGGCTTCGCGGTGGCGCTGACCGTCGCGCAGCCCGCCGACGTACGCCGGCTCGTCGACGCCGCCGTCGACGCCGGCGCCACCGTCCTCAAGCCCGCCACGAAGTCCTTCTGGGGCTACGGCGGCGTCGTCCGGGCGCCGGACGGCACGATCTGGAAGGTCGCGTCGTCCGAGAAGAAGGACACCGCCCCGGCCACCGGCCGGATCGACCGGATCGTGCTGCTGCTCGGCTGCGCCGACGTGGCCGAGACCAGGGCGTACTACACCGAGCGCGGCCTGACCGTGGCGAAGAGCTTCGGCCGCAAGTACGTGGAGTTCGACGCGCCGGAGGGCGCGGACGCGGTCGTGCTCGCGCTGTACGGACGGAGGGCGCTCGCCAAGGACCTCACCGTTCCCGTCGACGGCACCGGCTCCCACCGGCTCGTCCTCGGCGGCACCGGCGCGGCCGGCGGCCCGGCCACCGACCCGGACGGCTTCGTCTGGGAGCCGGCGCAGGCGCGCGCGGCCGCCTGACGCCGCCCAAGGGCCCTTCGGGGCCCGCGCGTGAGGCCCGGTGAGGCCCGCGCATGAGTCCCTCCGGGACCTTTCCGGCCGCCCTCCGGTCGCCTTGCGGCCTACTCCGGGACCCTCCCGTGCCTGCGAGGCGGCCTTGCGGAACCGCACCCGCTCCAGTAGGCGTGTAGATGCTCGACACCCGAGGGAGCGGGAGGAAGTCGTGAGCGACGGAACGGCATTGGCGGAGCGCATCGCCGAGCGGCGGTCCGGGCAGGGCGATCCGCGGGACATGGTCGGCGAGTTGCGGCGGGCCGTCGTGCTCGTCCCCGTCGACGCGGGCGGCCTGTGGACGGCAGAGCTGGGCGGAGTGCGCTGGATCTGCGCCTTCACGGGCGAGGAGGCCCTGGCGCGGTTCGCCCGCGCACGCGGCGGCCACCGGGACGCGCACGACGGGGCGGGGCAGCCGGACGAGTGGGAGTACGCGGCGCTGCGCGGCGCGCGGCTGCTGGACGAGATCGTCCCGGCCATGGGCGTACCGGCCGGTGTCGCCGTCGACATCGCGGAACCGGAGGGCTCGATGTTCTTCCCGCCGGTCGTCGGCATCGTCCCGGACGCGGTCGCCGTCGACGCACCCGCCACAGGCGGGTCGCCCACCACAGGCGCGCCCACCACCGCCCCCACCACCCACGCCGAAGGCGGTGTCTGATGGGCGGCGGCGGTCCCGAGGACCTGAAGTTCGACCAGGAGAGCATCAAGCAGATCACCGAGGGCATCCGCTCCGCCACCGCCGAGCTGCGCGACATCGGCACCGGCACCGGCGCCGTGCTCGGCAAGGGCTTCTCGGATCTGTCGCTCACCGGGATGGAGGCCGGACACCACGGTCTGTCCACGGACTTCGAGGACTACTGCGAACGCTGGGAGTGGGGCGTACGGGCGCTGCTCCAGGACGCCAACACCCTCGCCAAGACGCTCGGCCTGTCCGCCGGGCTCGTCTGGGAGGAGGACCAGTACCGCCAGGGCACCTTCAAGGTCGCGATCAACTCGGTGATCGGCAACCCGCACGCCTCCGAGGCGGACGTGGTCAAGCAGAGCTGGGGCGACGTGTTCACGCCCGACTACCTCAGCCCCGACTGGAGTCCGGAGTCCTTCGAGAAGGCCCGCGACGAGATGGGACAGACCTGGAAGGACACCGGCCGGGCCCTGCTGACCGAGGGCAACGGCGGCCGGCAGTCCCGGATCCTGAACGAGATGCTCGGCGTGGACCAGGGCGCCTTCGACCGGGCCGTGGACGACACCTTCGGGCCCTCTCCCGAGGAGCGGGCCCGCAACCAGCAGGGCAGTGGGGGGAACTGATCCGTGGGCATCGGGGACTTCATCAGCGACATCACCCCGGACGTCGTCGAGGACGCGGTCGAGGACGGCGTCGAGTGGCTCGGCAACCGGGTCGAGGACGCCGGCAACTGGACCGCCGACCGGCTGGAGGACGTCGGCTGGGAGTCGGGCGCCGACTGGGTGCGCGAGCAGTCGCGTTCGGTCGCCAACCGGATGGGCGCCGAGGTCGACGAGATGGACCTCGGGCAGACCGAGGACAAGACCAAACTCATCTACGGCAGCCCGTCCAAGCTGCGCGACACCGCCCAGCACCTGCGGGACCTGCAGTCCGCGTTCGAGAAGGTCGGCGGCGGACTCAAGGGCCTCGACTCGTCGGCCGTGAAGGGCGAGGCGGCGGACGTCTTCCGCGAGACGGTGGCCCAGCAGCCGCCGAAGTGGTTCAAGGGCGCGGACGCCTTCGGCAAGGCCGCCGACGCGCTGGCGAGCTTCGCGCTCACGGTGCAGTGGGCGCAGGGCCAGGCGCAGACGGCCATCGACAAGTGGAAGGAGGGCACCAAGGCCTCCGAGGACGCGGCGAACGCGCACCAGAAGAAGGTCGAGGACTACAACAAGGCGGTCGAGCAGTACAACGCCAAGCCCGCCGACAAGCGCGACCCGTCGTCCCTGCCGCCCAAGCCGGGCACCTTCACCGACCCGGGCAAGGCCCTGATGGCGGAGGCGCAGGAGATCCTCGCCGAGGCCCGCAAGCAGCGCAACTCGGCCGCCGAGACCGCCCGCAAGGCCGTCCAGGCGGCCCGGGACGAGGCGCCGCCGAAGCCCTCGTACGGCGAGCAGCTGAAGGACGGTCTCGACGAACTCGAGATCATGCAGGACCACTTCGCGGGGGGCATCGTCAAGGGCACGGCGGGCCTGCTCAGTTTCGTCCGCAGCGTCAACCCGACCGACCCGTACAACATCACCCACCCCGCCGAGTACGCCACCTCGCTCAACAGTCTGGCCGCGGGCCTCGTACAGGTCGCCAACGACCCGTGGGGCGCGGGCAAGCAGATGCTCGACAACTTCATGAAGGACCCGGCGGAGGGCCTCGGCCGGCTGGTGCCCGACGTGGTGCTGACGGCCGCGACCGCGGGCGGTGGGGCGGCGGTCAAGGGCGCGCGGGTCGCGGAAGAGGCGGCGGACCTGGCCAAGGACGCCAACCGGGCGCGCAAGCTGCTCGACGACGCCCCGAACGGGACCCACAACCGGACCGACGCCCGCCGGCTCGTCGACGAGACCGACCCGGTCGACCTGGCGTCGGGCCGGATGTTCCTGCCGCAGACCGATCTGGTGCTGCCCGGCACGCTGCCGCTGGCCTTCACCCGGCGCGTCGAGTCCGGCTACACCGCCGGCCGCTTCTTCGGGCCGTCGTGGTCGTCCACCGTCGACGAACACCTGGAGGTCGACGCCCGTGGCGTCGTCCACGTCACCGACGACGGCCTGCTGCTCGCCTACCCGCACCCGGTGCCCGGTGTCCCCACGCTGCCCGCGTCCGGCGCCCTGCGCCGTACCCTCACCCGGGACGCCGCCGGCGACTACACGATCACCGACCCGGACACCGGCCTGACCTCGCACTTCGCCGCGCCCGTGGGCGCCGAGCCGGGCGGTGACGGAGAGGCCTGGCTGGTCCGGCTCACCGACCGGGGCGGCCGGCACACCGTCACCGTCGAGCGCGCCGACGACGGCACGCCGCTGGCCCTCGTCCACTCCGCCGGTCACCACGTGACGCTCGACACGGACGACGACGGCCGGGTGACCCGGCTCGCGGTCCGGCTTCCCGACGGCACCGCGCAGGAGGTGCGGCGCTACGGCTACACCGATGGCGACCTGACCAGCGTCACCAAGCCCTCCGGCGCCACCCTGGCCTTCGCCTACGACGAGCGGCACCGGATCATCACCTGGACCGACTCCAACGACAGCCGCTACGACTACGCCTACGACGACCAGGACCGGGTGATCGGCGAGGGCGGCCAGGCCGGCCACGTGCAGATCACCCTCGCCTACGGCCTGCCCGACCCGGCCACCGGCCACCGCACCACCACGCTCACCACCGCCGACGGCCGCGTCACCCGCCATCTCGTGGACGACGCCTGCCAGATCGTGGCCACCACCGACCCGCTCGGCCACACCACCCGGCTTCGCCACGACGCCCGCGGCAATCTCGTCGCCCGCACCGACGCCCTCGGCCGCACCACCGTCTTCGGCTACGACGACGCGGGCCGGCTGCTGTCGGTGCTGCGCGCCGACGGAAGCCGCCTCGAGACCGTCCGCGACGCGCGCGGGCTGCCCGTCGAGTTCACCGACGCGGACGGGCGGACCACGCGCCAGGAGTTCGACGCGCACGGCGATCTCGTCGCCGTCACCGACCCGGCCGGCCACACCACCCGCTACGCGTACGACGAGCGCGGCCACCTCGTCTCCTCCACCGACCCGACGGGCGCCGTCACCACCTTCCGCTGCGACCCGGCCGGGCTGCCGCTGGAGGTCACCGACCCGCTGGGCGGCACCACGCGGTGCGTGCGGGACGCCTTCGGCCGGCTCGTCCGCATCACCGATCCGCTCGACGCCGTCACCACCTTCGAGTGGAACGCCGACGGCGAACTGGTCCGGCGCACCCGCGCGGACGGCGCGACGGAGACGTGGACGTACGACGGCGAGGGCAACTGCGTCTCGCACACCGACGCGGCGGGCCTCACCACCCGCTTCGAGTACACCCACTTCGACCTGCTCACCGCCCGCACCGGGCCCGACGGCGCCCGCCACACGTTCACGCACGACGCGTCGCTGCGGCTCACCGAGGTCACCGACCCGCAGGGCCTGACCTGGACCTACACCTACGACCGGGCCGGGCGCACGGTGTCCGAGACGGACTTCGACGGGCGCACCGTCGACTACGTCCTCGACGCCGTCGGCCGGCTCACCGCCCGCACCACGCCGCTGGGCGAGACCGTCCGCTACGAACGGGACGCGCTCGACCGGGTCGTCCGCAAGGACGCGGCCGGCGCCGTCACCACGTACGCCTACGACACCGCCGGGCGCATGATCCGCGCCACCGGGCCGGACGCCGAGCTGATCCGGCAGTACGACCGGCGCGGCGAGATCAAGGCCGAGCTGGTCGACGGGCGCCTGCTCACCTACGCGTACGACGAGGCCGGGCGCCGCACCCGCCGCGTCACGCCCACCGGGCACGTCACCACCTACGCGTACGACCCGGCAGGACGGCTCACCGAACTGACCAGCGGCACCCGCCGGATCGGCTTCGAGCACGACGCCGCGGGCCGCGAACGGCGCCGGGTCTTCGGCGGCTCGCTCGCCCTCGCCTCCGCCTGGGACGAGACCGGCCGGCTCACCGGCGAGCACCTCACCGCCGGCGCGCGCACCCTCAACCGCCGTGCCTACACCTACCGGGCCGACGGCCACCTCACCGCGCTCGACGACGCCCTGCGCGGCGCCTTCCGCTACGACCTCGACGCCACCGGGCGGGTGACGGCGGTGACGGCGCGGGGCTGGACGGAGACGTACGCGTACGACGCGGCCGGCAACCAGACCGCGGCCTCCTGGCCCGAGGACCATCCCGGCCACGAGGCGACCGGCCCCCGCTCCTACACCGGCACCACCGTCACCCGGGCCGGCGCGGTGCGCTACGAGCACGACGCCGCCGGCCGCATCACCGTGCGCCGCAAGACCCGGCTGTCGCGGAAGGCCGACGTCTGGCGCTACACGTGGGACGCGGAGGACCGGCTCACCGCGGTCGTCACCCCCGACGGCACCCGCTGGCGCTACCGCTACGACCCGCTGGGCCGCCGCACCACGAAGCAGCGGCTCGCCGAGGACGGCGAGAGGGTGGCCGAGGAGGTGCTGTTCACCTGGGACGGCTCGACGCTGTGCGAGCAGACCGCCGGCGGCCCCGGGCTGCCCCGGCCCGTCGCCCTCACCTGGGAGCACCGCGGCCTCGGCCCGCTGACCCAGACCGAGCGCGTGCTCACCGAGGACGCCGCCCAGCGGGTCGTCGACGAGCGCTTCTTCGCCATCGTCACCGACCTCGTGGGCACGCCCACCGAACTCGTCGACGAGACCGGCGCCCTCGCCTGGCAGAGCCGCTCCACGCTGTGGGGCACCACCGCCTGGAACCGCGCCGCCACCGCGTACACCCCGCTGCGCTTCCCCGGCCAGTACTACGACCCCGAGACCGGCCTGCACCACAACTACTTCCGGCACTACGACCCGGAGACCGCGCGCTATCTGACGCCCGACCCGCTCGGGCTCGCCCCGGCGCCGAACCCGGCCGCCTACGTCCACAACCCGTTCACCTGGGCCGACCCGCTGGGCCTGTCGCCCTACCGGGGCCTCGGACTCAGCGACGAGGCGATGGGCGCGATCCAGAAGCTGGAGAACATCAAGGCCGACCCGATCGGCCGCATCAACTCCGAGCCCAACCACAACCACTACGCGGCGGCCCGCCGGGAGGCGAACGGCGAGGTGGTGGCGCGCAAGCCGGACGGCACGCCCTTCGACCACGTCCAGGACCTGACGCAGGCCCAGCAGGGCCTGGAGAACGTCCGCAAGATCCTGTGGAAGGAGATGGAGCGGCTGCCGGAGGGAATGACCGAACGCGGCCTGGAAGTCCTCCTGAAGAAGCACGACGAGACCGTCTACCACCTCGACCGTGTGAAAGGCTTCCTCCACCAGATCAAGAACGGGAACGGAGGCTGACGGGCATGAGCGAGGAGAACGGCCACGCCGCCGAGGTACGGGACCGGTGGGCCCGGCCGGAGAACGCCGCCGTCCTCGCCGAGCTCCGCGCCGCCCTCACCGGCGGCGGGGACTGGCGCGCGCTGGTGCGGGAGTGGACCCTGCCGTGGGGCACGGAGAACGACCTGGCCGGGATCCCGCTCGCCGGCGCCGGCCTCGGCGGCACCGACCTGACCGGTGTCCACCTCAGCTACGCCGACCTGCGGGGCTGCGACCTGGCCGGCTGCGACCTCACCGACGCGCAGCTCACGGGCACGGACCTGACCGGCGCCGGCCTGGCGAACGCCACCCTGACCCGGGCGAACGCGGGCCTGGCCGACCTGACGGACGCCGACCTCACCGGCGCCCGCGCCGACGACGCCGTCCTCTCCCGCGCCCGGCTGACCCGGGCCACCCTGCGCGGGGCGAGCCTGCGGGCCGCCCGCCTGGTCGGCGCCGACCTCACGGACGCCGACCTGACCGACGCGGACCTGACCGACGCGGTCCTGATCGCGGCCACGACCGACGGCGCGAACCTGACCGGCGCCCGCCTGGACGGCGCCCGCCGCGGCACCCTGCGGCCCTGACGGCGGGAGGCGGGCGGGCATGCGGGCCAACCGGTGGATGCGGGACCTTCTGGCGGAGGCCGACCTGACGGGTCTGTCGCCGGCGGACGTGCCGCCCGGCTTCCGTGACGTCGTGGCAGGCGGCTGGTCCGTGACGGCAAGCGGCGCGCGGGTGCTCACGGCGCTCCACGCCGGCCCGGGCGGGGCCTTCTTCGACCGGCTGGCCGAGGAGACCACGGTCAACGGGCGGGGCATGACGGATCACGACCTGCCCGCCGGAGCGGACACCGGAGACGGCACCGGCGACGGACCCGGCACCGGCGACGGCGGGGCAGTCGGTGCGGCGGTCGGTGCGGCGGTCCGCGCGCACACGCTGCTGCGCCGGTGCCTCGCGTACGCCGCCGGCTGCCTGCGGGCGGCCGAGGAGACGTTCGGCGACGACGCGGTCCGCGCCTACGTCGTGCTCTCGCCGGACGGCACGGACGACGGGCTGCTCACCGCCACCGTGACCTTCTGCACCCCGCTGCCGGACGTCCCGCCGTACATCGCGGACCTGGAGGAGGCGCAGGACGCCGCCGTGGCGGAGATCTCCGTACGGGACCGCCCGGGCCCGGCACCTGATGCGCGATCATGCGCTGCATGAAGCTGCGTTGTGCGATTCTCGACGACTACCAGGGCGTCGCCCTGTCCAGCGCCGACTGGAGCCCGCTCGAGGGGCGGGTGGAGGTACGGGTGCTGCGGGAGCATCTCGGCGACCGGGAGGCGCTCGTCGACGCCGTCGGGGACTGCGAGATCCTGGTGGTGATGCGGGAGCGGACGCCGGTGGACGCCGGGCTGCTGGAGCGGTTGCCGCGGTTGCGGCTGATCGTGACGTCCGGGATGCGCAACGCGTCGGTGGACGTGGCCGCGGCCCGGGCGCGGGGCGTGGTGGTGTGCGGGACGGCCAGCGGGTCGGAGCCGCCGACCGAGCTGACGTGGGCGCTGATCCTGGGACTGGCCCGGCAGGTGCACACGGAGAGCCTTGCGATGCACGAGGGCGGTCCGTGGCAGTCGACGGTCGGCGCGGATCTGGCGGGCCGGACGCTCGGGCTCGTCGGGCTCGGGAAGATCGGCGGGCGGGTGGCGCGGATCGGGCTGGCCTTCGGCATGGACGTGGTGGCCTGGAGCCCGAACCTGACCGACGAGCGGGCCGCCGAGCACGGCGTACGGCGGGCCGCGAGCCTGCGCGAGCTGCTGGCCGCCGCCGACTTCGCCTCGCTGCACCTGGTGCTGTCCGACCGCACCCGCGGTCTGGTCGGCGAGGCGGAGCTGCGGGCGATGCGCCCGGACGCGTACCTCGTCAACACCTCGCGGGCCGGTCTGGTGGACGGGCCGGCGCTGCTGCGGGCGCTGCGCGAGGGCCGGATCGCGGGCGCGGGACTCGACGTGTACGAGACGGAGCCGCTGCCGGCCGACGACCCGCTGCGGAGCCTGCCGAACGTGCTGGCGCTGCCGCACCTGGGCTATGTGACGCGGGCCAACTACGGCCGCTACTTCGGGCAGGCGGTCGAGGACATCGAGGCGTTCCTGGCGGGCGCGCCGGTCCGCGAGCTGGCCTGAGCGGCCACACCTCCCGGGAAGCCGGAAAGAAGCCGGGAAAGACGCGCCGGCCCCTCGTCCTGTCGTCAGGACGAGGGGCCGGCGCGGTGGTACGGGGCGGGGCTCAGGCGGCCGGAGCCGCCCGGACCGACTGCTCCACGGCCGGCTTCGGCGCGAGCAGGCGTTCCGCGAGGAGCCCGAAGGCGAGGGCGAAGGCCGCCCACAGGAGGGCCTGGATGCCCAGGCTCGCGAGCCGGAAGTCCCAGAGCACGGCGGCCGGGAAGTCCGCCTTCACCGCGTCCTCGTTGGCGGGCAGGAACGCGCAGGCGATGCCGGTCGCGGCGACGAAGCCGAGGCCGGCGACGACGGTCGCGTTCCAGTTGCCGAGGCGCGGCGCGAGCCGGCGGCCCGCGATGACCGCGGCGACGCCGAGCAGCACGCTGAGCAGGATCATCAGGAAGAAGAGCGTGGTGCGCTTCCCGATGGTGTCGGGGTTTCCGACGGCCGGCGGGGTCGCCGGGTACTTCAGGAACGGCACGAGGTAGACCGTGGTGAAGGCCGCCGCCGCGACGAGCGCCGCGGTGGCCTTCGGCGTGAACCGGCCCACCCGTCCGAGGACGAAGCAGAACGCCAGCGACGCGATGCCGCCGAGCGCGACGCCGTAGACGAGCACGCCGGTGGCGAGACCCGCCGTGGACTGGAGGTCCCGGCTGACGACCTCCTCCTCGGCGGCCTCCTCGTGACCGGCCCCGGCGTGACCGGCCTCGGCTCCGCCGCCGTGCGTGTGGCTGTGCGCGGCGGCGTGCTCCGCCTGGGCGGCGGCCTCCTCGACGGCGATCGAGGCGTTGACGGACGGCTCACCCGCGACGTACGCGAAGCCGAAGGCGAACAGTCCGGCGATCAGGCCCGCGAGCATGCCGCGGAGCAGGAGCCTTCCCACGAGCGAGCCCGTGGGCGCGGCCGGGGTCGGGACGGGTGGTGCTGACATGTGCGCGGATACCCCTCAGTGGCAGGGGAAGCCGAGCAGGTGACGGCCGTCGTGCACCCACTCGTGCACGTCGCTGCCGGCGAACAGGGACGTGGCGCCCTGCTCGGCACCGACGAAGTAGAGCGCGACGAGCATCAGGACACCGGCGAACAGCGCCCACGGCAGCACGGCGCGGACCGGCAGCGAGAGCGGGACCGTGACGGCGGGGGTGGACGGAACGGCGGGCGACGCAATGGCCTCGGCCATGGTGGAACCTCCTCGGGAACGCGCGTCCCATACGGTGGTGCGCGACGACGGTCGTCGGGTCTGACTCGCCGTCCCCGGAGTCCTGTTGGACCGGGGGCGGCTCACAGTGGCGCGACCGTGCCGGACTTGCACCGGACTTCCGTCTCGCCGTCGTCGTTCTGTGGAAATGTCGCCTGACGGTACCGCGCCGGTCACTCCGCGCCAAGGGCGCACGGGCCGCCGCCTGATGAATTGAGGGATGAATCACCCATGACCGTGCGGCTTTCGCTGATCGCGCCCGCCATGAACGCGGCCCTGCGCGAGGCCCGGTTCGACGACTCGGGACCCGTCGAGCCGGTGCCGGCGGGCCTGTTGACGCCTGCCGCGGGCGTACGGGTGGTCAGTTCGCCGTCGGGGCGGTGCCGGGCCACCGCGGAGGCGCTGGGCCTCGGGCCGGACGTGCCGGTGGCCGAGGCGCTCGCGGGCTGCGGCATGGGCCGCTGGCGGGGCCGGCGCCTGGACGAGGTGAGTGCCGAGGACCCGGCGGGGGTGGGCGCGTGGCTGTCGGACCCGGACGCGGCGCCGCACGGCGGCGAGTCGCTGGGCGCGCTGCTGGGGCGGGTCGCCGGCTGGCTGGAGGCTCTGGAGCCGGACGTCGCGGTGCTCGCCGTCGCCGAGCCGGACGTGATCCGCGCGGCGGCCGTCCACGCGCTCGGCGCGCCGCCGTCGGCGTTCTGGCGCCTCGACGTGCGGCCGCTGTCGCGGACGACGCTGAGTGGACGGTCGGGCCGCTGGAACCTGCGCCTTGGCGAGCCGCTCGGGCCGGCGGCCGGCTGAGCCGGTTCTCGAGCTGACGAGACGGAACGTCTTGCGGGAGGCGACGGCAGGGCGTACCGTCCTCGCATACGCAGGATGCGAGACGGACCGTCTCGTCTAGTGCCACCTCGGCCAGGTCGTCTCGTCCAGGTCGTCTCGTCCAGGCGTCGTCCCGCCGTCCTGCCGTCCCGCTGTCGAGCCATCGGAGGCCGCCCTTGTTCCGTGTCCAACTCACCGACGTCACCAAGCGCTACGACGACCGGCACGTCCACGACCGGCTCGTCCTCGACCGGGTCTCCCTCACCGTCCGCGCCGGCGAACGCGTCGGCGTCGTCGGCGACAACGGATCCGGCAAGTCCACCCTGCTGCGCCTGCTGGCGGGCCAGGAGGCACCCGACAACGGCACCGTCACCGTCGCGTCACCCGGCGGCGTCGGCCATCTCGCCCAGACCCTGGACCTGCCCGAGGGCGCCACGGTCGGCGACGCCGTCGACCGCGCGCTCGCCGACGTACGGGAGCTGGAGCGGCGCATCCGGGAGGCCGAGGCCACGCTCGACACCACCGGCGCCGCCCCCGGCACCACCGGCGCCGCCGCCGACGTCGGCGCCGGCCACGACGCCGGCCACGACTCCGGCCTCGACGGCAGGCTCGACGCGTACGCCGCGCTGCTCGCCGCCTACGAGGCGCGCGGCGGCGCGGACGCCGACCGGCGGGTCGACGCGGTGCTCCGGCGGCTCGGCGAACGCGCACCGCTCGACCGCTCCCGCCCGCTCGCCACCCTCTCCGGCGGCCGGCGCTCCCGGCTCGCGCTCGCCGCGACCCTCGCCGCCGATCCCGAACTGCTGCTGCTCGACGAGCCCACCAACGACCTCGACGACCAGGCCGTCGGCTGGCTGGAGGAGCGGCTGCGCGGCCACCGCGGCACGGTCGTCGTCGTCACCCACGACCGGGCCTTCCTCGACCGGGTCACCACCGCCGTCCTGGAGGTGGACCACGAGACCCGTACGGTACGGCGCTACGGCGACGGCTACGCCGGCTACCTGGCCGGCCGGGCCGCCGAACGGGCCCGCCGGGAGCGGGAGTACGAGGAGTGGAAGGCCGAGACCGCGCGCCACGCGGCCCTCGCCGACCACGCGATCGACCGCTTCTCCGCGATCCCGCGCAAGGCGCCCGCGTCCTTCAGCGGCGCCGGTGCCTTCCGCGCCCGCTCGCGGGCGCACGGCGCGATGAGCCGCATCCGGGCCGCCCGCACCCGGCTGCGGGAGCTCGCCGAGCGGCCGGTGCCCAGGCCGCCGGACCCGCTGCGGTTCACCGCCCGGATCGAGGGCGGGGCGGCCGGGGCGGCGGCGGCCGGCCTCACCGACGTACGGGTCGAGGGCCGGCTGCGGCTCGACGCCCTGCGCCTGGAGCCGGGCGAACGGCTCCTGGTCACCGGGCCCAACGGCGCCGGAAAGACGACCCTGTTGCGGGTCCTGGCGGGCGAACTGGCGCCGGACGGCGGCACGGTGAGCATCCCGGAGCCGTCCCGGGTCGGGCTGCTCCGGCAGGACACCGGCGGGGCCGACGACCCGCGCACCGTGGCGGCGGCCTTCGGCGCGGGCCGCGAGGAGGAACTGCTCGCGCTCGGCCTGTTCACCGCCCGGGACCTCACCGTCCCGGTCCGGTCCCTGTCGGCCGGCCAGCGCCGCAGGCTGGAACTGGCCCGGCTGGTGACCCGGCCCGTCGACCTGCTCCTGCTGGACGAGCCCACCAACCACCTGTCGCCCGGCCTGGTGGAGGACCTCGACGCCGCCCTCGCCGCCTACCCGGGCACGCTGGTCGTCGTCAGCCACGACCGGCGGCTGCGGGCCGGGTTCCGGGGCCGGCGGCTCGCCCTGGAGCCGTGGGTCAGCGCACCGTGTCCGGCGTGAACGGCGGCTGCTCGAAGGTCGGCACCGGGACCACGGTCACCGGGTCACCCGGCCGGTACGCGGGCGGCGGCGTGTACGGAGGCGGCGTCGGGCGCGGCGGCGCGGGCGGCGGGTTCGGGCCCGCGTACGCGTTCTGCGGCTCGGCCGCCGTCCGCTTGGTCACACCGCTCTTCGCCGCCGGCTTGTACGGCTTCGCGGAGCCGCCGATCGTCGGCGGCGTCCGCTGCCCCGTCGGCGTGGCGGAGGGCTTCGGCGACGGCGGGGCCGACGGCTCGCCGGACGGGCTGCCCGAGGCGGTCGGCGACGCCGTGGGCGTCGCCGGCTTCGTACCGCCCGGCTTCCCGCCCGTACCGCCGTCGCCGTCACCCGAGCCCGAGCCCGAGCAGGCCCCCAGGGCCAGGCTCAGGCCGAGCACCACCGACACCGTCACAGCTCCGCGGGCACGCATGCCCACCACCCCACCCCTGGTCACGTCCTCGATCCGCACCACCGTGCGGCCGGGATCGTAACTCAGTCGTCCTCGCCGCCCTCCAGGTCGCCCTCGGTCTCCAGGAAGACCTGCCGCAGCGCCGCCAGCGTCTGCGGGTCCGGCTTCTCCCACATGCCGCGGGACTCCGCCTCCAGCAGGCGCTCCGCGATGCCGTGCAGCGCCCACGGGTTGGCCTCCTTCAGGAAGGCCTGGTTCTCCGGGTCGAGGACGTACGCCTCGGTCAGCTTGTCGTACATCCAGTCCGCGACGACGCCCGTCGTGGCGTCGTAACCGAAGAGGTAGTCGACCGTCGCCGCCAGCTCGAACGCGCCCTTGTAGCCGTGCCGGCGCATCGCCTCGATCCAGCGCGGGTTGACCACGCGGGCCCGGAAGACCCGGGAGGTCTCCTCCACGAGCGTGCGGGTGCGGACCGTCTCCGGGCGGGTCGAGTCGCCGATGTACGCCTCCGGGGCCGTGCCGCGCAGCGCGCGGACGGTGGCCACCATGCCGCCGTGGTACTGGAAGTAGTCGTCGGAGTCGGCGATGTCGTGCTCGCGCGTGTCGGTGTTCTTCGCCGCGACCGCGATCCGCTTGTACGCCGACTCCATCTCGGCGCGGGCCGGCCGGCCCTCCAGCCCGCGGCCGTACGCGTAACCGCCCCACACCGTGTACACCTCGGCCAGGTCGGCGTCCGTACGCCAGTCCCGCGAGTCGATCAGCTGGAGCAGACCGGCGCCGTAGGTGCCCGGGCGGGAGCCGAAGATACGGGTGGTGGCGCGGCGCTCGTCGCCGTGCTCGGCCAGGTCCGCCTGGGCGTGCGCCCGGACGTAGTTGTCCTCGGCCGGCTCGTCCGCGAGGCCCGCGACCAGCCGCACCGCGTCGTCGAGCAGCCCGATGACGTGCGGGAAGGCGTCCCGGAAGAAGCCGGAGATGCGCAGCGTCACATCGACGCGCGGGCGGCCGAGTTCGGCGAGCGGGATCGCCTCGATGCCCTTCACCCGGCGCGAGGCGTCGTCCCACACCGGGCGGACGCCGAGCAGCGCGAGGGCCTCGGCGACGTCGTCGCCGGCGGTGCGCATCGCGCTCGTGCCCCACAGGGACAGGCCGACGGAGGTCGGCCACGTGCCGTTGTCGGTGCGGTAGCGCTCCAGGAGCGAGTCGGCGAGCGCCTGGCCCGTCTCCCAGGCCAGCCGGGACGGCACGGCCTTGGGATCGACCGAGTAGAAGTTCCGGCCGGTCGGCAGCACGTTGACCAGGCCGCGCAGCGGCGAGCCGGACGGGCCGGCCGGGACGAAGCCGCCGTTCAGGGCGTGGACGGCGTGGTCGAGCTCGTCGGTGGTGGCGGCCAGCCGCGGCACGACCTGCTCGCAGGCGAAGCGCAGCACCGCGCGCACGTCCTCGCCGTACGCGCCGGCCACGGAGCCGATGGCGTCCACGGACCAGTCCGCGGCCTCCATCGCCTCGACCAGCTCGCGGGCCTTGGCCTCCGCCTCGTCGGCGGTGGTGCGGGTCGCGGCCGACTCGTCCAGGCCGAGCGCCTCGCGCAGACCCGGCAGCGCCTGCGTGCCGCCCCAGATCTGGCGGGCGCGCAGGATCGACAGGACCAGGTTCACCCGCGCCTCGCCGGCCGGCGCGCCGCCGAGGACGTGCAGACCGTCGCGGATCTGGGCGTCCTTGACCTCGCACAGCCAGCCGTCGACGTGCAGCAGGAAGTCGTCGAAGCCGTCGTCGTCCGGCCGGTCCGCCAGGCCGAGGTCGTGGTCGAGCTTCGCGGCCTGGATCAGCGTCCAGATCTGGGCGCGGATCGCCGGGAGCTTCGCCGGGTCCATGGAGGAGATCTGCGCGTACTCGTCGAGCAGCTGCTCCAGGCGCGCGATGTCGCCGTAGGAGTCGGCGCGGGCCATCGGCGGCACGAGGTGGTCGACGAGCGTGGCGTGCACACGGCGCTTGGCCTGGGTGCCCTCGCCCGGGTCGTTGACGAGGAACGGGTAGACCAGCGGCAGGTCGCCGAGGGCCGCGTCCGGGCCGCAGGCCGCGGACAGGCCGGCGTTCTTGCCGGGCAGCCACTCCAGGTTGCCGTGCTTGCCCAGGTGGATCATCGCGTCGGCGCCGAAGCCGCCGTCCTCGGCGCGGGCGGCGATCCAGCGGTAGGCGGCCAGGTAGTGGTGCGAGGGCGGCAGGTCGGGGTCGTGGTAGATCGCGATCGGGTTCTCGCCGAAGCCGCGCGGCGGCTGGATGAGGACCAGCAGGTTCCCGCGGCGCAGCGCCGCCAGGACGATGTCGCCCTCCGGGTTGCGCGAACGGTCCAGGAACATCTCGCCGGGCGCCGGGCCCCAGTGCTCCTCGACCTGCTCGCGCAGCTCGGCCGGCAGCTCGGCGTACCAGCGCTTGTAGTCGGCGGCCGGGATGCGGACCGGGTTCTTCGCCAGCTGCTCCTCGGTGAGCCAGTCCTGGTCGTGGCCGCCGGCCTCGATCAGGGCGTAGATCAGCTCGTCGCCGTCGCCGGAGACCAGGCCCGGGACGTCCTCGACCGGGCCGAAGTCGTAGCCCTCGGCGATCAGGCGGTTGAGCAGCGAGACGGCGGAGGCGGGCGTGTCCAGGCCGACCGCGTTGCCGATCCGGGAGTGCTTCGTCGGATACGCGGAGAGGACCAGCGCCAGCTTCTTCTCGGCGTTCGGGATGTGCCGCAGGCGGGCGTGGCGGACGGCGATGCCGGCGACGCGGGCGGCGCGCTCGGCGTCCGCCACGTACGCCGGGAGACCGTCCTCGTCGATCTCCTTGAAGGAGAACGGGACGGTGATCAGGCGGCCGTCGAACTCGGGCACGGCGACCTGGCTCGCGGCGTCCAGCGGCGACAGGCCCTCGTCGTTCTCCTCCCAGGCCGCGCGCGAACCGGTCAGGCACAGCGCCTGCAGGATCGGCACGTCGAGCGCGGCGAGCGCGCCCGCGTCCCACGCCTCCTCGTCGCCGCCGGCCTGCGCCTCGGCCGGCTTGGTGCCGCCGGCGGCCAGGACGGTGGTGACGATCGCGTCGGCGCCGCGCAGCGCGTCCAGCAGCTCCGGCTCGGGCGCGCGCAGCGACGCCACGTACAGCGGCTCGGCCCGCGCGCCCTGCGCCTCGATCGCGTCGCACAGGTCGGCGACGAAGGCGGTGTTGCCGCTCATGTGGTGGGCGCGGTAATAGAGCACGGCGACGGTGGGGCCGTCGCCGGCCGCCTTCGCGGTGCGCTCCAGCGGGCCCCAGGTGGGCGCGGGCGCCGGGGCCTCGAAGCCGTGGCCGGTCAGCAGCACCGTGTCGGACAGGAACCGGGCCAGCTGCGTGAGGTTCGCGGGGCCGCCGTGCGCCAGGTAGGCGTGGGCCTCGGTGGCGACGCCGACCGGGACGGTGGAGGCCGACATCAGCTGGGCGTCGGGCGCCTGCTCGCCGCTGAGCACGACCACCGGCTTCCCGGCGGCGAGGACCGTGTCGAGGCCCTCCTCCCAGGAGCGCACACCGCCGAGGAGGCGTACGACGACGAGGCCGGCGCCGTCGAGGAGGGCCGGCAGGTCGGCCTGCGGGAGCCGGGCGGGGTTCGCGAAACGCCATTCCACCGGGTTGTCGGCGGGCGCGGCGGCGTTCGCCGCACGGGCGCTGAGCAGGTCGGTGTCGGAGTGCGACAGCAGCAGGAGCATGGCGAGCTCAGGCCCTTCCTCGGGGTTGTCCGCGCCCCGGGTGGTCGTGTGGACGGCGGGAGTTCCTGACTCACCGGGCCCGGACGCCCGGAGCCGGCTCACAGTGGCGGGACCGCGCCGGATTCTCACCGGGCTTCCTCCCCGGGGTGCTTCGACCCCATGCCGGTCTGCATCCTAGATCGTGCGGGTCGGACGGTGGGGCGGTGCGCGGGAGTAGGCCTGATCACACCGGATCACACCGGCTCCGGCGCCGTGAGGCCGGCGGCCGGGGCAACGGCCGTCGGTATGCTCGCCGCCATGCCGGCCACCCCACGCACCTCGCCCGAACCGGGCGAACCTCTCATACGGGACCGTGGTGACGCATGCCCCGGGGCGCTGCGTCTGCACGCCGCCGACGACGGCTTCCTGGCCCGACTCCGCCTGCCCGGCGGGCGTTTGACCGGCCGTCAGGCCGAGGCGCTGGCCCGGGCCGCCGAGACGCTCGGCGACGGCGGCGTCAGCGTCACCTCGCGCGGCAACGCCGAGCTGCGGGGCCTGCGCGAGGGCTGCGGCGGTGAACTCGCCGCGCTGCTCGACGAGGCCGGGCTGCTGCCCTCGCCCACGCACGAACGCGTCCGCAACATCGTCGCCTCGCCCGCCTCCGGCCTCGACGGACTCGGCCGCGCCGACGCCCAGTTGTGGGCGCGCGAGCTGGACGCCCTACTGTGCGCCGAGCCCTGGGCGGCGTCCCTTTCGGGACGTTTCCTGTTCGTCCTGGACGACGGCCGCGGCGACGTGGCCGGGCTCGGCGGCGATGTGACCTTGGTCGCAGCGACGGGCCCTCAGGGCGGCGAGGTCCACGCGCTGCTGCGCCTCGGCCGGCAGGTCTTCCGGGTCGCGGGCCGGGACGCGCCGCGGGCCGCGCTCGTCGCGGCCGGCGCGTTCCTCGACGCCGCCCGCGCGGCGGGGAACGGCGCCTGGCGGGTGCGGGAGCTGCCCGACGGGCACGTGCCGGACCTGGCCGGGGCGCTGGCGCGGGCCGGGACGGGCGCGGAGCCCGTACCGGAGTCCGAGGCGCCGCTGCCCGAGGGCCCGCCGCCCGCGCCCGGCCCCGTCGGCGAGCACGCCCTCCACGTCCTCGCCCCGCTCGGCCGCCTGACCACCGCCCAGCTCCGGGCCCTGCTCCCGGCCCGGGAGCTGCGGCTGACGCCCTGGCGCGGCGTGATCACGACACCGCCCGCCGACCACCCCGGCAGCACCGCCGAGCACCCCGCGACCGGCGCCGGCAGTGAGCGCCCGGACGTCGGGCGGCGGCTCGTGGCGCTCGCGGCGGTCGGGCTGATCACGCGGGACGGGGACGCCGGTGCCCGGGTCACCGCCTGCACCGGGCGGCCCGGGTGTGCCAAGTCGCTCGCCGACGTCCGCGCCGACGCCCGGCACGCGCCCGCCGGCGCCCTGCCCGTGCACTTCTCCGGATGCGCACGGCGCTGCGGGCACCCGCACGGCACCTGGGTCGACGTCCTCGCCGCCGACGACGGCGGCTATCTCGTGGACCGCGTCCCCACACCCCGTACCTCCCTGACCGAAGCCGTCGCCACGGCCCGCACCCCGAGATGAGCGAGAGCAACAGGATGTTCGAGTACGAGAAGGACGGCACGGAGATCTACCGCCGCTCCTTTGCCACGATCCGCGCCGAGGCGGATCTCGCCGCCCTGCCCGCCGACGTCGCCACGGTCGTCGTACGGATGATCCACGCCTGCGGCATGACCGACCTCGTCCAGGACGTCGCGTACTCACCCGGTGTCGTCGCCGCCGCCCGCGCCGCCCTCCAGGCCGGCGCGCCGATCCTGTGCGACGCGCAGATGGTCGCCAGCGGCGTCACCCGCAAGCGGCTGCCGGCCGGCAACGACGTGGTGTGCACGCTCTCCGACCCGGCCGTGCCCGCGCTCGCCGCCGAACTCGGCACCACCCGGTCCGCCGCGGCGATGGAGCTGTGGCGGGACCGGCTGGAGGGCTCGGTCGTCGCCGTCGGCAACGCGCCCACCGCCCTCTTCCACCTCTTGGAGATGGTCGCGAAGGGCGCCGGCCGGCCCGCGGCCGTGCTCGGCATCCCGGTCGGTTTCATCGGCGCCGCCGAGTCCAAGGACGCCCTCGCCGCCAACGACCTCGGACTCGAGTACCTGGTGGTCCGCGGCCGCCGCGGCGGCAGCGCGATGACCGCGGCCGCCCTCAACGCCCTCGCGCACGAAGCGGAGATCCAGGCATGAGCGTCGTGAAGGGCATGAACGTCGTGAAGGGCAAGCTGTACGGCGTCGGGCTCGGCCCCGGCGACCCGAACCTGATGACCGTCGCCGCCGTCAAGGCCATCGCCGAGGCCGACGTCGTCGCCTACCACTCGGCCCGGCACGGCCGTTCCATCGCGCGGGCCATCGCCGCCGAGCACATCCGCGAGGACCACGTCGAGGAGCGGCTGATGTACCCGCTCACCGTGGAGACCACCGACCATCCCGGCGGCTACCGCGGCGCGCTCGACGACTTCTACGCCGAGGCCGCCGCGCGGCTCGCCGCGCACCTCGACGCCGGCCGCACCGTCGCCGTCCTCGCCGAGGGCGACCCGCTGTTCTACGGCTCGTACCAGCACATGCACAAGCGGCTCGCGCACCGCTACGACACCACCGTCATCCCCGGCGTCACCTCGGTGAGCGCCGCCGCGGCCCGGCTCGGCGAGCCGCTGTGCGAGGCCGAGGAGGTGCTGACGATCATTCCCGGCACCCTGCCGGAGGACGAGCTGACCGCCCGCCTCGCGGGCACCGACTCGGCCGTCGTCATGAAGCTCGGCCGCACCTTCCCGACGGTGCGGCGCGCGCTCGAGCGGGCCGGCCGGCTCGAGGACGCGCGGTACGTGGAGCGGGCGTTCATGGCCGGCGAGCGCACCGAGCGGCTGGCCGAGGTGGACGCCGGGACCGTCCCGTACTTCTCGGTCGCCGTCCTGCCGTCCCGTATCGACGCCGTCGTGCCCGAGTCCCGGGAGACCGGCGGCGAGGTCGTCGTGGTCGGCACCGGGCCGGCCGGCGCGCCCTGGCTGACGCCCGAGTCGCGCGGCGCGCTGGTCAACGCCGACGACCTGGTCGGCTACACCACCTACCTCGACCGCGTACCGGCCCTGCGGCCCGGGCAGCGGCGGCACGGCTCCGACAACAAGGTCGAGTCCGAGCGCGCCGAGTTCGCCCTCGACCTGGCCCGGCGCGGGCGGCGGGTGGCCGTCGTCTCCGGCGGCGACCCGGGCGTCTTCGCGATGGCGACGGCGGTCCTGGAGGTGGCGTCGGAGGAGCGGTACGCGGACGTGCCCGTCCGGGTGCTGCCGGGCGTGACCGCCGCCAACGCCGCCGCGGCGGCCGCGGGAGCCCCGCTCGGCCACGACTACGCGACGATCTCGCTGTCCGACCGGCTCAAGCCGTGGGAGGTGATCGCCGGCCGGCTGCGCGCGGCCGCCGAGGCCGATCTGGTCCTCGCGATCTACAACCCGGGCTCCCGGTCCCGTACGCACCAGGTGGCCGCCGCGCGCGACCTCCTCCTGGAGGTCCGCTCGCCCGAGACGCCGGTGGTCGTGGCCCGTGACGTCGGCGGCCCGGAGCAGTCGGTGCGCGTGGTGACCCTGAAGACCCTGGAGCCCTCCGAGGTCGACATGCGCACCCTGCTGCTCGTCGGCTCCTCGCAGACCCGGGTCACCGAGCGGGCCGACGGCCGCACCCTCACCTGGACGCCTCGCCGCTACGGGTGAAGGTGCCCAGGCCCTCGCCGTTCAGGTACTCGACGGTGAAGGATTTTCCGTCCGGGGTGAAGGTGACGCCGGTCAGGCCGACGGCGTTCTCGCCGCGGGTCGGGAAGCTGAACGTGTCGCCGTCGTAGTGGGTGAGCTTGTACGTCTGGGGCTCCGGCCCCAGACGGAGCGTCAGCGTCCCGTCCGCGCCGGCGACGACCTCGGCCCGCCCGTAGTAGTCGTTGTCGAAGGTGCCCGCGTAGGTGTCGGCGGCCTTCGCGGGCTTCGCGCCGGACGGCGGGTGGGCGTAGTCCGTCTTGGACACGCCCTCCTGCGCCTCCTGCTGGTAGAGCGCGTCCACCAGCGGGATCCAGTCGCGGCTGATCTTGCCGGTCTGCGCGATGTCGAAGAAGTCGAGCGCGACGGCGTCGGCGACGCCGACCGGTGAGGTGTTGGTCAGCACGACGATGCCGAGCTCCTCGCCGGGCAGCATCGTCACGTTGGTGTGCGCGCCCTCGGCGAAGGCTCCGGTGTGCGAGAGCCTGAGCCGGCCCTCGTCGTCGTAACTGACGTTCCAGCCCAGGCCGTAGAAGCCGGCGCGGGCGGCGGGCGCGCTGGGCGGGCCGGAGACGATCTCCGGCCAGTGGGTGCGCTCCAGGGCCTCGGCGCCGATGATCTGCTTGCCGTCGAGCTTGCCGTTCGCCAGCTGGAGCCGCAGCCAGGTCGCCATGTCACGGGCGGTGGAGCTGACGCCGCCGGCCGGCGACTGGGCGTCCGGGTCGCGGACGAACTCCGGCTTCCAGGCGCCGTCGACCTTGACGTGGCCCCAGGCCCGGTCGGAGGCCTTCGCGAAGTCCTCGAAGCGGGAACTGGTGTGGTTCATGCCGGCCGGCTTGTAGAGGGTGTCGGCCGCGAGCTTCTCCCACGGCACGCCCTTCTCGTCGGCGACGGCCTGGGCGGCCGCCGTGAGGCCGAAGTTGGTGTAGGCGTAGCTCGCGCGGAACGGCGTGAGCGGCTCGTAGCGCAGGTGGGAGAGGATGTACGCCCGGTCGTAGCCGAGGTCCTCGAGCAGGTCGCCGGCGTGGTCGGGCAGGCCGCTGCGGTGCGAGAAGAGGTCGGCGACCGTCACGTGGGAGGTGACCCACGGGTCCTTGAGGGCGAAGTCCGGCACGTGGGGCGCGACGGGCTTGGTCCAGCCGTCGACGCCGACGGCGCCGGACACGACGGTGGAGGCGATCGGCTTGGAGACGGACGCGAGCTGGAAGACGGTGTCGGCGTCCACGGCGGCCTTCTCACCGGCCTTGCGCACGCCGTAGCCCTTCAGGTGCAGCACCTTGCCCTTGTGGACGACGGCGACGGCCACGCCCGGCGCCCCGGTGCGCTTCATCGCGTCCCGCACCACCGCGTCGAGCCGGGCGACGGCCCGGTTCACGTCGGCGTCGTCGAGCTGCGGCGGCGGCTGCGGAGGCGGCGGCTGGGGCGGCGGCGAGGGCGGCGGCGGCGAGGGCCCGGAAGCGGCGGCGGCGGTTCCGACGGCGGGCGCGGTGGCACCGAGCAGTGCCGCGAGCCCGACCGCGGCGAGCCGGCGAACGGTACTCATTCCTCCATTGAAAGGCCGGTGCCGGTGTCTGTCGCGCTGTGCCGCCCGGCCAGCCACACCGCCGCCTCCGCCGGGCTCGCGACCGTCTCGACGCCGTCCGGGACCGGCGGGCGGCGGACGACGACGACCGGAATGCCGGCCTCGCGGGCGGCGGCGAGCTTGGGTGCCGTGGCGGCGGCGCCGCTGTCCTTGGTGACGAGGACGTCGAGACGGTGACGGCGGATCAGCTCGCGCTCGCCGTCGAGGGTGAACGGGCCGCGGTCCAGGAGGACTTCGGCGCGGGCCGGCATCGGGGCCTCGGGCGCGTCGACGGAGCGGACCAGGAACCACTCGGGGCGGTCGGCGAAGGCCGCGAGACCCATGCGGCCGGTGGTCAGGAAGACGCGGTCGCCGAGGCCGTCGAGCGCGGCCGCCGCCTCCGCCAGGGAGGCCACCGGACGCCAGTCGTCGCCGTCGACCGGGACCCAGCCGGGACGGCGCAGCGCGAGCAGGGGAACATGGGCGGTGGCGGCCGCCCGGGCCGCGTTGAAACTGATCCGCTCGGCGAAGGGATGGGTGGCGTCGATGACCGCGTCCACGGCGTGCTCCCGCAGCCACGCGGCGAGCCCGTCGGCCCCGCCGAAGCCGCCGATCCGGACCTCGCCGGCCGGCAGCCGCGGCGCGGCGACCCGCCCCGCGAGGGAGCTGGTGACGCGGAAGCGCGGATGCAGCAGCCCGGCCAGGGAGCGGGCCTCGCTCGTCCCGCCGAGGATGAGTACGTGCATGGGAATCCTGGGAGTCCGTTCATGAGTTCCGGCGGGCGTGCGGCCCAACTCAAGCACACCGGTCTGCGCCCCGGCTGGACGACCGGCGCCTGCGCGACGGCGGCCACGACCGCCGCGTACACGGCGCTGCTCACCGGCGACTTCCCGGACCCGGTCACGATCACGCTGCCCAAGGGCCAGACGCCGTCGTTCGCGCTCGCCATGGAGTCCAGGGGCCCGGACTCGGCCACCGCCGGGGTGGTGAAGGACGCGGGCGACGACCCGGACGTCACCCACGGCGCGCTGATCCGCTCGACGGTACGGCTCCTGCCGGCCGGCTCCGGCGTGGTCTTCCGGGCCGGCGAGGGCGTCGGCACCGTGACCCTGCCGGGCCTGCCGCTGGAGGTCGGCGAGCCGGCGATCAACCCGGTGCCGCGGCAGCTGATGCGCGAGCACGTGGCGAAGGTCGCGGCGGCCCACGGCGGCACGGGCGACGTGGAGGTGACGATCTCCGTCGACGGCGGCGCCGAGATCGCCCGCTCCACCTGGAACCCGCGGATCGGCATCCTCGGCGGCCTGTCCATCCTCGGCACGACCGGCGTCGTGGTGCCGTACTCCTGCTCGGCGTGGATCGACTCGATCCGGCGCGGAGTCGACGTGGCGCGGGCGGGCGGGCTCACGCACGTCGCCGGCTGCACCGGCTCGACGTCCGAGCGGACGGTCACGCAGCTGTACGACCTGCCGGAGATCGCCCTGCTCGACATGGGCGACTTCGCGGGCGCCGTCCTGAAGTACATCCGCCGGCATCCCGTGGACCGGCTCACGATCTGCGGCGGCTTCGCGAAGCTGTCCAAGCTCGCCGCCGGCCACCTCGACCTCCACTCGGCCCGCTCCCAGGTCGACAAGCCCTTCCTCGCCGACCTCGCCCGCACGGGCGGCGCGCCGGAGCCGCTGGCCGAGGAGATCGCCACCGCCAACACCGGCCTCGCCGCCCTCCGCCTCTGCGAGTCCGCCGGCGTCCCCCTCGGCGACCTCGTCGCCACCCACGCCCGCGACGAGGCCCTGACGGTGCTGCGGGGCGCCCCGGTGGCGGTGGACGTGATCTGCATCGACCGCGCGGGCACGGTGGTGGGCCGCTCTGCTCCGGCGGGGCCGGCGGGGCCGGGGCCGGTGGGGCTGCCGGGGCCGGGGCCGGTGGGGCTGCCGGGGCCGGGGTCGACGCCGACGTAATCCGGGCGACAGAGGGCGCCCCGGGCGCCGAGACTCGCCGCATGGCCCACTCCGCGTACGACTTCTCGCACAAGCCCACCCTCGTCGGCGAGCGCGTCACCCTCCGTCCCGTCACCGAGGACGACGTTCCCGCGCTGCTGCCGATGTTCGAGGATCCCGAGATCGCTCGGCTGACCGGCGGGCACAGCCGTTTCGACGAGCCGGCCCTGCGGAGGTGGTACGGCTCGCGGGCGGTGCAGGCCGACCGGCTCGACCTCGCGGTGGTGGAACGGGCGACGGGGCGGGTCGTGGGCGAGGCCGTCCTCAACGAGTGGGACCCGGACAACGAGAGCTGCGCCTTCCGGATCTGCTTCAGCCCGGCCGGCATCGGCCGTGGCCTCGGGACGGAGGCGACCCGTCTGATCGTCGGCCACGCCTTCGAGGGCCTCGGGCTGTACCGCGTCTGGCTCGAGGTGTACGCCTTCAACCCGCGCGCCCGTCGCGCCTACGAGAAGGCCGGCTTCCGTACGGAGGGCGTGCTGCGCGGCGCTCTGCGGTGGGAGGGCGAGCGGGTGGACGCGACGGTGATGGCGATGCTGGCGCCGGAGTGGGCGGCGAGCGCGGGGCGAGACACCCGCTAGGCGGTGCCGGCGCCCCCAAGGTGCGGATAGCCGATCTCCGCGATGTCCTCGGCGAGGTCAGCGAGCGACAGTTCGGGGTTGAGTGCCGCGACGACCTCCGGGGTGAGGGGGCGCAGGGCGAGGACGTGGCGGACGGCCTCGGCGTCGGCCTCCGTCTCGTAGTAGTCGGCGGCCCACTGCGCGTACGCCTCCGGCGAGCGGTCGACGAGCAGGGCGAAGAGGTGGTCGGCACCGTCCGGATCGCCGTCGCCCTCGGTGGGGAAGTCGACGGTGCCGGTCCGCCAGGCGGCGTCCGTCGTCTCGCGCCACAGGCAGGCGGTGACGGTCGGGACCCCGCCCTCCTCGCAGAACGCCGGCTCCGTCACGTACGCGCGGAAGACCGCCGGCACCGGCTCCAGGACACCCGGCCACACCTCCGGCACGTCCATCCGCGCCCACGGGCTCATCAGGGACTCGTGGTCGAAGCCCCGGACATAGGCGCCGGCCGCCGAGAAGACGACGGAGTACTCGTCGCCCGAGCCGTTCCGCATCGAGGCCGTCTCCTCGCCCTCGGCCCAGTGGGCGTCGAACGAGTAGTACCGGCCGTCCCACTCCGGGCTCAGCACGGCGTCCAGCATCGCGAGCCCACGGCAGTGGTCGCGCAGTTCCTCGATGCCCGGCAGCGCCCGGGCCACGTCGTAGACGGTCACCCGCCCATTGGAGCGCACGGCACCGACAGTCGACGTGCGCGGCCCCCGGCCCGACCCTAGGCTCGACACGGCACGACACGGCACACACCCACGACCGAGGGAGGAATCGCCATGGCGAAGCGCGGCAACAAGAAGCGGGCCCGTAAGAAGAAGAAGGCCAACCACGGCAAGCGGCCCAACGCCTGAGGCACGGGCCGGACGGGGCCGTCAGCAGGTGTGGCGGTCCCGGGCCGGGTCGTAGAGGTGGCTGTCGCGGAACTCGGAGGCCGCCAGCGTGCGGCCCACCACGATCACCGCGGTCTTCGTGATGCCGGCCGCCTTCACCTGGCCGGCGATGTCCTCCAGGGTGCCGCGCAGCACGATCTCGTCGGGCCGGCTGGCCATGGCGACGACGGCGGCGGGGCAGTCGGCGCCGTAGTGGGGGACGAGCTCGGAGACGATCCGGTCGGCGTAGCGGGCGCCGAGGTGGAGGACGAGCAGCGCGCCGCTGCGGCCGAGGGTGGCCAGGTCCTCGCCCTCGGGCATGGGCGTGGCCTGCTGGGCGATGCGGGTGAGGATGACGGTCTGGCCGACGGTCGGCACGGTCAGTTCCCGCTTGAGCGCGGCCGCGGCGGCCGCGAACGCCGGAACGCCCGGCACGACCTCGTACGCGATTCCCGCCGCGTCCAGGCGCCGCATCTGCTCGGCCATCGCGCTGAAGACGGACGGGTCGCCGGAGTGCAGCCGCGCCACGTCCTGGCCGGCCTCGTGCGCGGCGGCGATCTCGGCGACGATCTGGTCGAGGTCCATCTTCGCCGTGTCGACGAGCTTCGCGTCCGGCGGGTACTCGGCGAGCAGCTCGGTCGGGACGAGGGAGCCGGCGTAGAGGCAGACGCCGCACCGGGCCAGCGTCCGGGCGCCGCGCACGGTGATCAGGTCGGCCGCGCCGGGGCCCGCGCCGATGAAGTAGACGGTCATTGCTGTGGAGAACCCTTCGTTACGGACCATTGCGTGACGGGCATGGCCTGGCGCCAGCCGGTGAATCCGCCGACCGGCACGGCCGTGGCGACCGCGAGCCGGACCAGCTCGCCGCCGTGGCGCCGGTAGCGGTCGGCGAGCAGCGCCTCGGACTCGAGGGTCACGGTGTTGGCGACGAGCCGCCCGCCGGGCGGCAGGGCCTCCCAGCAGGTGTCGAGCAGGCCGGGAGCGGTGAGGCCGCCGCCGATGAAGACCGCGTCGGGGGCCGGGAGGCCGGTGAGGGAGGCGGGCGCCGGGCCGGTGACGACCGTCAGGCCCGGTACGCCGAGGGCGGCGGCGTTGCGGGTGATCCGGGCGGCGCGCTCGGGCGACTTCTCGACCGCGACGGCCCGGCAGGAGCGGTGCGTCCGCATCCATTCGATGCCGATGGAGCCGGAGCCGCCGCCGACGTCCCAGAGCAGTTCGCCGGGCGCCGGTGCGAGCGCGGCGAGGGTGGCGGCGCGCACGTGGCGTTTGGTGAGCTGGCCGTCGTGCTCGTACGCCTCGTCCGGCAGTCCGGGCGTGCTGCCGAGCCGCAGGGTGCCGGGGTCGCGGACGCAGTCGAGGGCGAGGACGTGGAGGGCGTCGGTCCGCTCGTGGGGCCAGTCGGCGGCGGTGCCGTCGAGGATCCGCTCGCGGGGGCCGCCGAGCTGTTCGAGGACGCGGACGCGGGTGCCGCCCCAGCCGCGTGCGCGCAGCAGCGCCGCGACTCGCGCGGGGCTGTCGGGGCCCTCGCCGAGCAGCAGCAGGCGGCGGCCGTCGTGGAGGGCGGCGGTGAGGGCGTCGAGGGGCCGGGCGACGAGCGAGACCGTCTCGGTGGCGTCCAGGGGCCAGCCGAGCCGGGCGCAGGCGTACGAGACGGAGGACGGGTGCGGCAGGACGTGGAGCCGGTCCGGGCCGAGGATCTCGGTGAGGGTGCGGCCGATCCCGTAGAAGGACGGGTCTCCGCTGGCCAGGACGGCGACGCGGCGGCCCTCGTGGGCGGCGAGCAGGCCGGGGACGGCGGGGCGCAGCGGGCTGGGCCAGGGCACGCGGGTGCCGGGGCAGTCGGCGGCGGGCAGCAGGTCGAGCTGGCGGGTGCCGCCGATGAGCACCTCGGCGTCGCGCAGGGTGCGGCGGGAGGCCTCGGGGAGCCCGTCCCAGCCGTCGGCGCCGATGCCGACGACCGACACCACCGATATCGCAGCGTTCACGTCGGGGACTCTACGTGAGGCGGGCCGGGGCCTTACCAGACGGTCACTTCTGGGCGTGCTGCCCCACGTAGAAGAGCAGCCAGACGAAGCCGGCGAAGGCGTGGGTGGCGAAGACGTAGACGAAGACGCGGAGCATCACGCCCCGCTCCTTCCACCGCTCGGTGTCGTGCGCATCGCCCGCCTCGTGCGCGTCCCCCGCCTCACGCGCCTCCCCGGTCTTCTCCTTCGCCATGTCCTCCAGCGTACGGGCGGAATACGGGGGTGGGGTGCACGGTTGGACGGGATGGTTTAAGATTCAACCAACAGACGGAAAGGCGAGAGGTGAGCACGATGCAGTTCGGGATCTTCACCGTCGGCGATGTGACGACCGACCCCACCACCGGCCGCACCCCGACCGAGCACGAGCGGATCAAGAACACCGTCGCCATCGCGCTCAAGGCCGAGGAGGTCGGTCTGGACGTCTTCGCGACCGGCGAGCACCACAACCCGCCGTTCGTGCCGTCCTCGCCCACCACGCTCCTCGGGCACATAGCCGCCCGCACCGAGAACCTCATCCTGTCGACGTCCACCACCCTCATCACCACCAACGACCCGGTGAAGATCGCCGAGGACTACGCGACGCTCCAGCACCTCGCCGACGGCCGCGTCGACCTGATGATGGGCCGCGGCAACACCGGCCCGGTCTACCCGTGGTTCGGCCAGGACATCCGCCAGGGCATCCCGCTCGCCATCGAGAACTACGCGCTCCTCCACAAGCTGTGGAGGGAGGACGTCGTCGACTGGGAGGGCAAGTTCCGCAGCGCGCTCCAGGGCTTCACCTCCACCCCGCGCCCGCTCGACGGCGTCCCGCCGTTCGTCTGGCACGGCTCCATCCGCTCCCCGGAGATCGCCGAGCAGGCCGCCTACTACGGCGACGGCTTCTTCGCCAACCACATCTTCTGGCCCAAGCAGCACACCGAGAAGATGGTCCGCCTCTACCGGCAGCGGTACGCGCACTACGGCCACGGCACCGCCGAGCAGGCGATCGTCGGCCTCGGCGGCCAGGTCTTCATGCGGAAGAACTCGCAGGACGCGGTACGGGAGTTCCGCCCGTACTTCGACAACGCACCCGTCTACGGCCACGGCCCGAGCCTCGAGGAGTTCAGCCGCGAGACGCCGCTGACCGTCGGCTCGCCGCAGGAGGTCATCGAACGCACCCTGTCCTTCCGCGACTACGTCGGCGACTACCAGCGCCAGCTCTTCCTGGTCGACCACGCCGGACTGCCGCTGAAGACCGTCCTCGAACAGCTCGACATCCTCGGCGAGGAGGTCGTCCCGGTGCTCCGCAAGGAGTTCGCCAACCTGCGGCCGGCCGGCGTGCCGGAGACCGCCCCGCTCCACCCCGCCGTACAGACGAAGCAGGAGGTCTGAGGTCATGCAGACGTTGAAGCTGGTCGCGGTCTCCGCCGGACTCAGCAGCCCCTCCTCCACCCGGCTGCTCGCCGACCGGCTGCTCCAGGCCGCCCGCTACCGGCTGGCCGAGCAGGAGTACGCCGTCGACGTCGAGGTCGTCGAACTGCGCGACCTCGCCGTCGACATCGCCAAGAACTTCGTCACCGGCTTCCCCTCGGAGAAGCTGGACGCGGCGATCGGCGCGGTGACCCGCGCGGACGGCGTCATCGCGGTCACGCCGGTCTTCACCGCCTCCTACAGCGGCCTGTTCAAGTCCTTCTTCGACCTGATCGACCCGGCCGCGCTCACCGGCACGCCCGTCCTGATCGGCGCGACCGGCGGCACCGCCCGCCACTCGCTCGTCCTCGACCACGCCCTTCGCCCGCTCTTCGCCTACCTGCGCGCCCTCGTCGCCCCGACCGCCGTCTACGCGGCCTCGGAGGACTGGGGTTCGGGCGGCGACGAGTACACCGAAGGCCTGCCGTCCCGGATCACCCGGGCCGGCAACGAATTCGCGGACATGGTCGCGGCGCGGCCGGGCAGGCGTACCGAAGAGGACGAGGTCGTCCCGTTCGAGCAGCAGTTGGCCGATCTGCGCCTTGACTGACGATTCGTCACGGTTCGGACGGCCGGCCGGCTTCGCGGACGGCAGGGGACGGCCTGACCGACGAGACGGAGGTCTGCGATGACCGGCGTGACCGGCGTGAAGGGCGTGGAGGCCGTGCGGGGCGAGAACGGCGGCAGGATCGTGGTGGGCGTGGACGGATCGGAGCCGTCCCTGAAGGCGCTCCGGTGGGCGGCCGGACAGGCCGCCCTGACCGGGGACGCCCTCCACGCGGTGATCAGCTGGGAGTACCCGGCGACCTGGGCGACCGCCCTGCCGGGCGTGCCGCCCGAGTTCGAGCCGGAGCAGATCGCCAAGAAGATCCTGGACGAGTCCCTCGCCAAGGCCCTCGACCCCGACACGGCCGCCGCGACCACCCGCACCGTCGTGCCCGGCAACCCGGCCCAGACGCTGATCGAGCTGGCCGAGGGCGCCTCGCTCCTGGTCGTCGGCGACCGCGGCTACAGCGGCTTCAAGGCGGCGTTCATGGGCTCCGTGTCCACCAACGTCGCCCAGCACGCGCCCTGCCCCGTCGTCGTGGTCCGCGGCCGCACGGCCGACGCCCCGCCGACCACCTGCCACCCGACGGCGGCGTAGTCGGCATCGGGCGCCACGCCTGCGGCAACGGGTGCTCGCGGGCGCCGGGTCCAGGCGGCCGGGCCAGGGTGACCTAGGCGACCGCGGGGCCCGCGCCGACGCACCACGTCCGCGACCGGGCGACGGTGGCCCAGGAGACCGCGGGCGCCGCGCCGACGCACCACGTCCGCCTCGCCGGGCGGCGGCGACCTAGGCCGCCGCCGGCACCACGTCCGCGACCACGCATGCCACGTTGTCCGGGCCGCCCGCCTCGTGGGTCAGGGCGATCAGGACGCGGGCGGTGGGCTCCGGGGCGGTGCCGGCGGCGAGCGCGCGGCGGATCTCCTCGGCCGGCACGACCGCCGACAGCCCGTCCGTGCACAGCAGCAGCCGGTCCCCGGCCCGCACCTCGCGCACCGCGAGCTCCGGCTCCGGCGGCACTTCCCCGCCGTCGAGCGCCTTCAGGAGCAGCGCCCGGTCCGGGCGGCCGGCCGCCTCGGCGGGATCGAGCTCGCCGGCGTCGACGAGCGCCTGGACGACGGTGTCGTCCCGGGTGAGCCGGACCAGCGCCCCGTCGCGCAGCAGATACGCGCGCGAGTCGCCCACGTGGGCGAGGGCGAGCCGGGTGCCGGTGAGCATCGCGGCGGTGAGCGTCGCCCCGGAGTCGGCCAGGCCCGCGACGGCGTCGTTCGCCGTCCGCAGCCCGTCGTCCAGGGCGTTGAGAACGTCTCCGGCGCGGGCCGGCCGCGGCACGGAGGCCAGCGCGGCGACGGCCGCCCGCGCGGCCCGCTCGCCGTCGGGGCCGTAGCCGTCGGCGACGGCCAGCAGCCGCGGCCCGGCGTGGGCCGCGTCCTGCTGGGAGCCGCGGACCAGACCGCGGTCCAGCAGGACGGCGGCCCGCAGGGCGAGAGCGGCGGCGGAGGCAGACGAGGTCATGGCGGGGTTTCCCTTCATCCGGTCGACCAGGGAGGCCGCGAGATCGCGCCGCGCCGCCGTCTCCGACTCGACGCGCGCCCAGTACGCGCGGATCGCGCGGGCCGCGCCCGCCGGGTCCGTCTCGTACAGCGCGCAGACCCGGCCGACCTCGGCCAGCGGCATGTCGATCCGCCGCAGCCAGCCCACCAGCCGGGCCCGTTCCACCTGCTCCTCGGTGTAGTACCGGTAGCCGGTGAACGGGTCGACGCGGGCGGGTCGCAGCAGGCCCGACTCGTCGTAACGGCGCAGCGCCTTGGCGGAGAGCCGGCTGGCGCGGGCGAAGTCCCCGATGGTCAGCACGGACGTGGGCTCGGTGTCGCGCACGGCTTTCTCCTCGCCGTACCGGGCCGTCCGCCCGGCACACCCGATGCTGGGGCTTCCCCGCGCGGGAAGGTCAACCCGGGCGCATCCTGCCCCCATGGACATCAAGCTGGAACTGGTCGGCGTCCCGGTCACCGACATCGACCGGGCCAAGGCCTTCTACGAGCGGGTCGGCTTCCACGCCGACCACGACGTCACCGTCAGCGAGGAGATCCGCTTCGTGCAGATGACCCCGCCCGGTTCGGCCTGCTCGATCGCCTTCGGCAAGGGCATCACCGCGATGGCCCCGGGCTCGCTCGACAACATGCAGGTCGTCGTCACCGACATCGAGGAGGCGCACGCCGACCTCACCGGGCGGGGCGTCGAGGTGAGCGCGATCGACGACCGGCCGTGGGGCTCGTTCGTGTACTTCGCCGATCCCGACGGCAACCGCTGGGCGGTCCAGCAGACCTCGCCGCGCGGGGCATAGGCGCCGCAGGGCGTAGGCGCTCCTCCGCCGTGCGGCGGAGGAGGCCGGGACGTACGGCCGACGGCACGGGACCGGTCCGGGCGGGAGGCTGGCCGCATGCTGAAGACGAAGGCCCTTCCCACCGTGCCCCGTTGGGCCGCCCTGGCCGCCCACGCCGTCCCGCTCGTCGTGCTGCCCTCCGGGCTGTGGCGGCTCGCGCTGGTGGCGGGGCTCCCCGTCACGAGGGACGCCGGGGCGGCGTCCCTCGGGCTCGGGCAGTCGGTGTACGTCGTGTCCCTCACCGTCGTCTCCGAGCTGCTGGCGTTCCTGACGCTCGGACTGGTCCGGTCCTGGGGCGAGGTGTTCCCGCGCCGGCTGCCGTTCCTCGGCGGGCGGCCGGTGAACCCGGCCGCCGCGACCGGCGCGGCGCTCGCCGGCGCCGCCGGACTGTGCGCGCTGGCCGGCTGGTTCGCCTACGCCTCGTACGCCGGGCTCGGGCCGGGCGTCCCGGCCTCACCGGCTCAGGACGCCCTGCTCCTCGCCTGCTATCTGCCGCTGCTCGCCTGGCCGCCGCTGCTCGCGGCGGTGGCCCTCGCCTACCGGCGGCGGCGTCAGTACGGCGCGGGCCGGCCGGTCGCGTCCTCGTGCGTGTAGAAGAGATAGAAGGCGGCGGCGGACGTGGCGCCGGCGACGATCAGCCCGAGCATCGACGACGAGAAGACGCTGTGGTCGGAGAGGCTGAAGAGGAAGCCGATCGCGATGCCGGCGAGGCCGCCCCACGCCACCGCGCGCACCTCGCGGCGCAGGACGTGGCCGTAGCGGCGCAGCGCGTACACGGCGACGGCGAGGACGACACCGCTGATCAGGCCGAGCCAGAACTGGCCCCAGGACGGCTCGCCGCCGCGACGGGCGTTGGTCGGGGCGTACAGGCCGTACGCGAGGCCGAGGGTGAGGGGCAGCCCCCACCCGTGCAGGCTCAGCTGTCTGCGGGCGGGTACCGCGGCGTGTGCGGCCATGGCCGGCTCCTTTCCACGCACGGTGGGTGCACCCTCCAGGGCACACCCGCGCCCAGGGCCCCGCAAGTGGATCAGCCGCCTGGGCCGCGCGCGGGCGGCCCGGCCCTCACCCGAACGGATCGGCCGGGGATTCGCCGCGCGGCGGACCCTCCCACGATGGGGCCATGAGCCAGAACACCGCGGCACCTCAGAAACCACCGCAGCAGTCCGCCCGTGGCGCCTGGGCCTCCGGAGGCACCCTCTTCGCGGGTGTCCTCATGCTGGTCACCGGCGTCATGGACATCCTGCAGGGCATCGCGGGCATCGCCGAGGACGACGTCTTCGCCCGCGTCGGCGACTACGTCTTCGAGTTCAACCTGACCGCCTGGGGCTGGATCCACCTGTGCCTCGGCATCGTGGTCGCCGTCGCCGGCTACGGCATCCTCACCGGCACCGAGTGGGGCCGGGTCGCGGGCATCGCGCTCGCCTCGCTGAACGTCCTCGCCCAGTTCCTGTTCCTGCCCTACCAGCCGTGGTGGGCGCTGTTCTCCATGGCCGTGTCCGTCTTCGTCGTCTGGGCGCTGGCCACGGACCACTCCTACGGCGCGGCAGGCGGCGACCGCCGATGACCCGCCACCGGATCCCGGACCGGCCCCGAGCCCGGGCCCGTACGGCCGGCGCCGCCGTCGCCCTGCTCGCCGCCCTCGCCCTCACCGCCACGGGCTGCGAGGAGGCCCAGCAGAAGGCCGGCGACATCCTCTCCTCCGCCACGGCCGAGGCGGCCGAGCAGATGAACCGGATCAAGGACGGCGTCGACGCGAAGGACGAGGTCAAGGCCGGGCCCGCCGGCCAGGACGGCGACCGGACGGTCGCCGAGATCACCGCGACCAACCCCAAGGACAAGACCGCCGACTACACCGTCCGCGTCGACTTCCGCGACGCCGGCGGCAATCTGCTCGACACCGTCGTCCTGAACATCGACGACGTGCCGCCCGGGCAGTCCAGGACGGGACGGGCGCGCAGCAACCGCAGCCTGGGCGGCGACACCACGGCCGGCGTCGCGCAGGCGCTCCGGCACTGAGCCCGGGCACGGTCTCGACCTGCGCGCCCGGCGCCGATCGGCCACGCTGGGAAGCATGGACAACGACGAGATCCTCGAGAACATCGGCGCCCTCGTCGAGGAGGAGCGCGCGCTGCGCCAACGCTCCGGCGGTCTCCTCGACGAGGAGCGGTCCCGCCTCGCCGAGCTTGAGGTCCGGCTCGACCAGTACTGGGATCTGCTGCGCCAGCGCCGCGCGAAGGCCGAGTACGGCGAGGACCCGGACACGGCGGCCGTCCGCCCGGCGGTGGAGGTCGAGGGCTACCGCAGCTGACTCGCGGCCCTGGCGGACTCTGCGGCGGTGTCGCACATGGCGCCCGCGGCCGGCCCTGGTCCGGTGACGCGCTCGGCGCCCCGGCCGGCCCGCCGACCCGGCGAGGTCCCGCACCCGCGCCCGCAGCTGACAGTCCTCCGGGCCCGACGGGACCTCCTCCCCCGACGCGCCCCCGCGCCCCACGCGCCTCCGTCCCCGACGAGACCTCCGCGCCCGACGGGCCCGAACGCCCAACGGGACCTCCCCGCCCCGCTTGGCCGGACGCCGCCCGTGCGTTGCGTACGTTGGGACGCATGGCGAAATCCCCAGGAACCCCCCGGCTCTCCCCGCCCTCCTGGCTGACCGCCGGGCTGCGCCCGCAGCGCACGCCCATCGCCTGGCCGGCCGTGCTGCGCGCCTCCGTCGCGCTGTCCGCGCCGCTGGCCGTCGGATTCGCGGCCGGACAGCCGGCCTACGGCGCGCTGGTGTCGATGGGCGCGCTGTCCGGAGTCATCGGCGACACCGCCGACGCCTACCGGATGCGGATCCTGAACATCGCCGTGCCCCAGTTCTTCGGCGCCGTCGGCGTCACCCTCGGCACGCTCGTCTTCGGCGAGGGTTGGGCCGCCGTCGCCGTGGTCACGCTCGTCGCGCTCGTCTCGGGCATGATCTCCTCGATCGGCGCCGTCGCCTCCGTCTCCGGCCTGCTCCTGCTGCTCAACGCCGTCGTCGGCGCCGGTCTGCCGATGCCCCAGCCCTGGTGGAAGGCGCCGCTCCTGCTCGGCCTCGGCGGAGTCGTCGTGCTCGCCCTGACCCTGCTCGGCTGGCCGCTGCGCGGCGGCGCGCCGGAACGGTCGGCCGTCGCCGGGACCTATCGTGCGGTCGCCGAACTCTTCGAGGCCGCCGGCTCCCTCGCGTACGACGAGAAACGGCAGGCGGTCACGGCCTCGCTCAACCAGTCGTACGACCTCGTACTCGCCCGCCGCGCCCGCCAGCACGGCCGGGCGCCGACCCTGGTGCGGCTGCTCGCCCAGCTGAACGCGCTGATCCCGCTCCTGGAGGCCGCGCCCGCCGCCCACTTCGCGGCCCGGCGCTTCCACCGGCCGCTGCCGCCGGAGATCGCGGCCGCGGTACGGGCGCTCGCCGACGCGGTCGACGAGGGCCGGGCCGGCACGCCGGAGCTGACGCTGCCCGAGGCCCGCCGCCCGTCCGAGAAGGCGGTGGACGAGGCGCTGCGACACGCGGCGGTCGTCGTGCACCGGGCGGAGCCCAGCCCGTTCAACGTGGACGACCGGCTCGGCCGGCCCGCCGCCCTGCGCGTACGGGTGCGCCGCGCGGCCCGCACGATGCTGCTGTCCCGCTCGTCCTGGCATTACGGCCTGCGGCTCGCGCTGTGCATCGGCCTCGCCCAGGCGCTGGTCTCGCTGGTCGCCGTGCCCCGTTCGTACTGGGTCGCGCTCACCGTCACGTTCGTGATGAAGCCGGACTTCGGCTCGGTGTTCTCGCGCGCCGTGCTGCGCGCGTTCGGCACCGCCGCCGGGCTGCTGATCGCCGCGCCGGTGCTCGCCGAGGTGCCGCGCGGATGGTGGGACGTGCCCGTGATGATGCTGCTCGGCGCGCTGATCCCGGCGCTCTCGGCGAAGGGTTACGCCTTCCAGACCGCGGCCATCACGCCCGTGATCCTGCTCCTGTCGGACCTGCTGAACCACCAGGGCTTCGGCCTGGTCCTGCCGCGGCTGTACGACTCGCTCGTCGGCTGCGGGATCGCGCTGGTCGCCGGCTATCTGCTGTGGCCGGAGTCCTGGCACACCCGGGTCGCGGACCGGCTCGCCGACGCGGTCGCCGACACCGCGGGATACGTCCGCCTCGCCTTCGCGCCCGGCACGGGCGGCGGGGGCGCGCCCGGAACCGGCCCCGCGGGCGGCGCGGGTGAAGCAGGCGGCGCGGGCGGCGGTGATCCGGCCGCGCGGGCCCGGGCCCGCCGCAAGCTGTACCGGGACATGTCCAGCGTGCGCTCGGAGTTCCAGCGCGCGCTGACCGAACCGCCGCCCGCCGGCGACCTGGCCGCCGCCTGGTGGCCGCTCGCCATCGCCGTGGAGCGGATCGTGGACGCGACGACCGCCGCCCGGATCCGCGTCGACCACGGCGCGCCCGCGCCCGAACCGACCGAGGTCGCCGCCGTGGAGCGGCAGTTGCGAGAGCTCGCGGACGGGCTGCGCTCCAGCGACGTCCTGGTGCCGGTGCGCGCCGAACTCCTCGGCGACGAGGACGGGGTGCTCGCGCCGCTGCGGCAGGAGGTGCGGGCGGCGCGGGCGATCGCGACGCCCGGCGCGGACTCGCACCACGACGACGACGCGTAGACGCGTAGAGGCCTAGAGGCGTAGACGGGCCGCCGCGTCTCCGGGGTGCACCGAGCAGCCGCGCAGGCGCGCCGCCGCGCCGCCGCCCCACCGCGTAACGACCCTCGTAAACCTCGCCAATGGGGCGTACGGAAGCCCTTACCGGCGGTTGCGGAATCGAACCCTCCCACCGCCGTTACCGGATCCCACATGTGCGACTACGATGCGCTCGAATTCACCGTGATCGCGCCGTCACGTCCCCGAAGCACCCTGATGGCACGGTCGCTCCCCCCACCCCTCCCGCCCCGAGGACATCGCCATGCGCACGACTCCCGGCAGAGCACCCGGCAGAGCACCGGGCAGAGGTCTCCAGCCCAATGCCCTCGGCGTCTTCGACACCATCGTGATGGCCGTGGCCGGCAGCGCCCCCGCCTACTCGCTCGCCGCCACCACCGCCGTCCTCTTCGGCGCGGTCGGCCTCGCCGGGCCCGCGGCGCTGCTGTACTGCGCGATACCCATGCTCGGCATCGTCCTCGCCTACGCCCGCCTCGGGCGGATCGACGTCAACGCGGGTGCCGGATACTCCTGGGTGGGCCGCACCCTCCACCCCTTCCTCGGCTTCCTCTCCGGCTGGGCCCTGGTCTTCGCCGCCACCGTCTTCATGGTCGCCGGCTCGCTGCCCGCCGGCTCCCTCACGCTCTCCCTCTTCGACCCGGATCTCGCCGAGAACACCGCGCTGGCCAGCGTCGTCGGCGCCGGCTGGTTCCTGATGATGCTGCTCGTCGTCCTCGGCGGCGCGCGGCTCACCGTCCGCGCCCAACTCGTCCTGTCGGGCGTCGAGATGCTGATCCTGGTCGTGTTCGTGCTCGGCGCGCTCGTCCACCGCGGGCACGCCACCGCCTTCGACTGGTCCTGGTTCGGCCTCGGCCACTTCGACGGCGCCTCCGGCTTCGCGTCGGGCGCGCTGATCGCCGCCTTCTACTACTGGGGCTGGGACGTCACCAGCAACCTCAGCGAGGAGACCCGCGACAGCCGCCGCACCGCCGGCCTCGCCGCGCTCGTCGGCATCGGCGTGGTCTTCCTCCTCTTCGAGGCGTTCACCGTCGCCGTCAACGTGCTGCTGAGCGCCGAGCAGATCGAGCGGGGCGGCGCGAACGTGCTCGCCGTGCTCGGACAGGAGATCTGGCCCGGCGTCGGCGGCAAGATGCTGATCCTCGCCGTCCTGCTGTCGACCGTCGCGACCCTGGAGACCACCCTCATCCAGGTCACCCGCTCGCTCTTCGCGATGGGCCGCGACCGCACCCTGCCGGCCGCGCTCGGCACCGTCCACCGCCGCTGGAACACGCCGTGGGTCGCGATCGCCGCGGTCGGCGCCGCCGCGCTCGTCATGTTCGCCGCCGCGGCCGCCGCCGGCTCCGTCCAGCAGGTCCTGGGCGACGCGGTCAGCGCGATCGGCCTGCAGATCGCGTTCTACTACGCGCTCGCCGGCATCGCCGCCGTCGTCGCGTACAAGAAGCTCCTGCTCGCCTCCGTACGGGACTTCGTCCTGGGCGGGCTGTGGCCGCTGCTCGGCTCGGCGTTCATGCTGTGGGCGTTCGTCGACTCGCTCGGCGAACTGTCCGGGAACGCGCTGACCATCGGCCTCGGCGGGCTCGTCGCCGGACTCGTGCCGATGCTCCTGTACTGGCGCAAGGGCAGCGCCTACTACCGGCCGGCCAGGCTCGACGCGGCCCGTGTGCTCGCCGCCGCCGAACCCTTCGCCTCGCCGCACTCGCCGCACGCCCGGCGGGCGGACGAGTCGCTCGCCACCGACTTCTGACGGCCCAAAGCTTCGATTCCGACGGCCCGGACCGTCTTCGAGGGAGGTACGTGGATGGCCGCACTCCGCCGCCCGTCACGCCAGGCCCGCCAGGCCCGCTCCTCGCGCACCGCGCGCTTCTCACCCGACTTCGACCCGGACTTCGGCGACCGCGCGCTCACCGAGGCCCGGCACGACATGGTCATCGGCCGCTGGCAGGGCGTACGGGACCTGCTCACGGCCACCGGCGACGACTGGACCCGCCGCACCCACCGGCTGCGGCTCCTCTCGCACGCCGCCGCCGGCAGCTCCACCGTCGAGGCGTGGCGGGCCGCCGAACCGGGCAACCCGGACGTGGCCGTGCTGCGGGCGGCGACCGAGGTCGTACGGGTCTTCGACACGGCCATCGCGGCCGGCCGGGGCGCCACGGTCGACCGCGGCCGGATCGACGCCGCCGTCGAGACCTGCCTCACCGCGGCCGAGGCCGCGCCCGCCGACCCGATGCCCTGGGTGTCACTGCTCTCCGTCGCCCGGCTGTACGAGGGCGGGGTGCAGCGCCGCCAGCTGCGCCACTGGTTCGACGAGCTGCGCCGCCGCGACCCGTACAACACCGAGGGCCACACGCAGGTCCTGCGCTACTGGTCGGCCCGCTGGCACGGCACCCACGGCGCCATGTACGACTTCGCGCGCGACGCGGCCGGCGTCGCCCCGCCCGGCTCGCCGCTGCCGGTCCTGGTGCAGATCGCCCGCGTCGAGGAGTACCGCTACATCGCCGACGGCGCCCTCGGCCGGGGCCCGGTGCGCGGCTTCGACCAGCACTGGAAGCACGAACTCGCGGTCACCGAACTCCGCCGCACCCACGCCCGCTGGATCGGCGGCCGCGCACCGGACGCCCCGGTCCGGCCGGAGGAGGTGGCGGAACTGAACTACCTCGCGCACGCGGCCTGTTACGCCGGCCAGGTGGACCTCGCCCGGGAACTGCTGGGCCTGCTGGGCACCCGGGCGGCGTGGGTGCCGTGGGCGTACACCGGGGAGCCGGAGGAGCAGTTCGTACGCTTCAGGGAGGGCCTGGGAGTGAGCTGACCCGGCTCGGGGCGGGGCAGAGGAGCGGGCTGGGCCGGGAGCGCGGGGCCGAGGAGCGGGCGGGCCGGGCCCGTCGGTCCAGGACCGGGGCCGCCGGTCCGTGGCCGGGGCCGCCGGTCCGTGGCCGGGGCCGCCGGTCCGTGGCCGGGGCCGCCGGTCCGTGGCCGGGGCCGCCGGTCCGTGGCCGGGGCGGCCCGGGGCCCACTCTCCCCTCTCGCCTGCGTCAGACGCCGATGTCACCACCGTCCGTGCGCCAGACCGACACGACGGCCGGGCGGACGATCTTGCCCGGTCCGTCGGGCCAGACCGAGGCCGGCTTCTCGACCGATGCCCCGTCCACCTCACCCGGGTGCTGGACGGCCACCAGGACGCGGCGGTCCTGGACGATCGGGCCGCAGGTCTCGGCGCCGGTCGGCACCGTCAGGAACTGCTTGAGCTCACCGCGCCGCTCGCCGTGCGTCGCGACACCGAACAGACCGTCGTGCGAACCGAGCTGGTTGCCGTCCGTGGAGATCCACAGGTTGCCGTGCGGGTCGAAGGCGACGTTGTCCGGGCACGAGATCGGGGACACCTTCTCCTTCGGGAAGCCGGAGAAGTAGGTGGCCGGGTCGTTCGGGTCACCGGCGACGAGGAAGAGCCGCCAGGCGAAACCGTCGGAGGCCGGGTCGTCCCAGTGCTCGGCGAGCTCCAGGATCTGGCCGTGCTTGTTGAGGTTGCGCGGGTTGGCCTCGTCGGCCGCCGCCTTGCCGGCCTTGCCGCGGTCGGCGTTGTTGGTCAGCGCGACGTAGACGCGGCCGGTGCGGGGCGAGGGCTCGATGTCCTCGGGGCGGTCCATCTTGGTGGCGCCGACCTTGTCACCGGCGAGGCGGGTGAAGACGAACACCTCCTCCGCCGTCATGCCGTCGACGTGCGAGACGGCGGTGCCGTCCGGGCCGGCCGTGGCCAGCGGGATCCACACGCCCGAGCCGTCGAACTCGCCGTCGGCGGGCAGCTTGCCGGTGCCGTCGATCTGGCCGGCCGGGCTGTCGCCGGTCAGCTTGGCGACGTAGAGGGTGCCCTCGTCGAGAAGGGTGAGGTTGTGGGCGTGGGCGGCCCGCGAACCGCCCTTCTTCATCCGCTTCGACGAGACGAACTTGTAGAAGTAGTCGAAGCGCTCGTCGTCGCCCATGTAGACGACCGGCCGGCCGTCGGCGGTGAGGCGGGGCTGCGCGGCCTCGTGCTTGAAGCGGCCGAGGGCGGTGCGCTTGCGGGGCGTGGAGTCCGGGTCGTACGGGTCGAGCTCGACGACCCAGCCAAAGCGGTGGGCCTCGTTGGGCTCCTGCTTGAGGTCGAAGCGCCGGTCGAAGCGCTCCCACTTGCGCTCGGTGGCGCCGGTGCCGATGCCGTAGCGCTTGTCGGTGGCGGAGGAGCCGTTGGCGAAGTACTGGTTGAAGTTCTCCTCGCCGTGGAGGGTGGTGCCCCACGGGGTGGTGCCGCCCGAGCAGTTGTTGAGCGTGCCGAGGACCGTACGGCCGGCCGGATCGGCGGAGGTCTTCACCAGGTCGCTGCCGGCGGCGGGGCCGGTGAGCTCGAACTCGCTGGTCGCGGTGAGGCGGCGGTTGAGGTGGTGGCGGGTGACGGGCGTGAGCCTGCCGTCCCGGTGCTGCTCCTGGACCACGACGACGGACAGGCCGTGCGCCGCCCAGGCGGTCTCGACCTGCTCGCGGGTCGGGTTGGCGGGGTCGTAACCCCGGAACATCAGCACCTCGTCGGTGTACTCGTGGTTCGCCACGAGCAGCTGGCGGCCGTGCTCGCGGTGCAGCGGGAGCAGCGAGAGGAAGTCGTTGTTGTAGCCGAACTGCCCGGCCTGCGCCTTCGCCGACTGCTTCTCGGCGTCGAAGGCGGGCGCGCCGCGCAGGATGGGCTCGCCCCAGCGGATGACCACGTTCTGGGAGTAGCCGGCGGGAACGGTGACCTGGTCGGCGGTGTTGGGCGCGACGGGCTCGAAGCGCAGGCCCCGGGCGCCGGAGGCCTTGCCGCCCCGCGGCGTTCCGTGGCCCTCGTGCGCCTCGGCCGCGGGTACGTCCCCGAGCGCGAGCGCGGAGCCGGCGGCGGAGGCGACGGTGACGACGGCGGCGGCGCGCATCACGGAACGGCGCGAGAGCGCACCGGCTATGACGTCGCCGACGTACTCGTTGTCACTGGTGTTGGGCACCTCCTGGAAGCAGGCGTCGCCGCACCGGAACCGGCAGGTCATGGCGGAACGGCCGCCCTGGTGTGAGTGGTTGCTCAGCATCGGCAGCAGTTTGCGCACGTCGTCCTCCGTGATTCGGCTCTCGTCAGGCGGTGACGTTATGTGCGCACATCTGCACGGTGGAGGCGTCGGGATGAACGCACGATGAATGCGCGGCGTCCGGGGGCGACGGGGTCGTAGGGCGGGCGCGGCCCGGCCGCTAACCTTACGTGTCCGCCCTGGCCAGGGATGAAGGACGCATACCGCACCCAACTCATGCGAAGGGGTTCGCCCATGGGTATTCGGAGCTTGCTGCGCAAGGTATTCGCCCGCGACCGCGCGGACATCGCCGCCCCCGACACCCCGGCACCCTCCGTCCCGCCCCAGTCGGCCGCCCGCACCCCGGACCGCCCGACCACGGGAGCGACGGAGCCGACGAAGCCGACGGGCGAGCCGAGCGCCACCGACGGGGCGGCCGACGCGGCCACTGCTGCGGCCGGCGCGGGTGGCGCGGCCACGCCGGAGCCCTTGCCCGAGTCCGCCGCCGAACGCGCGGCCGCGGACCTGGTGGCGGCAGCCTTCGACAACCCGCAGATCCCGGCGGCCCGCCGCGCGTCGGAGGGCGGGGACGAGGCGGGTGCGGCGGACGCCACGGACGAGGTGAAGGCCGCGGACGAGGTGAAGACCGCGGACGAGGGTGCGGCGGACGCCGAGCCGACGGCGAAGGCGGCCGAGGTGGAGGCGGAGGCGGCCGAGGTGGAGGCGGAGGCGGAGAGCCCGGCGTCGGCCGAGGACTCCAGCGCCGCTGACGCGCAGGCGGCGGCTCCCGCGGAGGCGGAAGGGCCCACCGCGTCGACCGACGACGCCCAGGCGGAGGCCACGGCGGCAGCCGAGGCCGACGAGGACGAGCCGGCCGCCAAGGCTGAGCCGACCGAGACCCCGGCGACAACCGAAGACGAGACCTCCGCCGAGGCGGAGGAGCCCGCCGCGTCGACCGACGACGCCCAGGCGGAGACCACGGCGGCAGCCGAGGCCGACGAGGACGAGCCGGCCGCCAAGGCTGAGCCGACCGAGACCCCGGCGACAACCGAGGCCGCGACCTCCGCCGAGGCGGAGGAGCCCGCCGCGTCGACCGACGACACCGCGGCAGAAGCCCCGGCGGCAACCGCCGACGACGAGGCGGAGCCCGCCGCCGGCGACGCCGAGGCAGTCGCAGCGGCGGACGAGCCGACCTCCGAGGAGGCCGCGGCGGACGAGGTTCCGGCCCGGGCGGAGGCCGAGACGGAGGCCGAGGCCGAGCCGGCCGCCGAGCTGGAGCCCGCTGCCGCCGCGGCGGAGCCGGAGCCCGCGGCCGCCGCACCGGCGGAGGAGCCCAAGGAGGCTCAGGAGGTCCAGGAGCCCCAGGTCAAGGAGCCCTCCAGCCCCGCTCTCCCCCTCGCCCGGCTCAAGGCCGACGCCCCCCACCTCGTCGACGCCTACAAGGCCGCCGGCACCGTGCTCAAGAAGCAGGGGCTCGCGGACGCCCGCGCCGCCGTGTACCTGGTCGTCGACCGGTCCGGGTCGATGCGGCCGTACTTCAAGGACGGCTCCGTGCAGCGGCTCGCCGAGCAGACCGTCGCGCTCGCCGCGCACCTCACTCCCGACGCCGCCGTGACCGCCGTCTTCTTCTCCACCGACATCGACGGCACCGCCGAGCTCCGCCCCGCCGACACCACGCCGACCCGTGTCGAGGAGCTGAACGCGACCCTCGGCCGGATGGGCCGGACCAACTACCACCGCGCGGTCGAGGAGGTCCTCGCCCTCCACCAGAAGTCCGAGGACCCGGCCCGCCCGGCCCTGGTCGTCTTCCAGACGGACGGCGCGCCGGAGTCGAAGACGGCCGCCACCCAGGCCCTGACCGACGCGGCGGACGGGCCCGTCACCGCGCACTGGCGGTTCACCGTCTGGGGCGACGAGGACAACAAGGCCTTCGACTACCTCCGTAAGCTCGCCACTCCCCGTACCGGCGTCCACTTCGCCGGCCCGGCGCCCGCGGCCACCCCGCACGCCGCCTTCTACCGGGAGCTGCTCGCCGGCTGGTCCCTCTGACCTCCGGCCACTGACCTCTCTGACCGACATCTCCGACCGGCATCTCCGGCCGGAAAAACCCGGGGCCGGGCCGTATGCGCCACCGGCCCCGGGTTTAACCGTGTGAGAGGGACTCTTCCCGGCCGTTAAAATTCGCACCATGGCGGCCACTGGATCCGAGAAGCAGGGCTCGAAGGCGTACTACGTCTCGACCCCCATCTACTACGTCAACGACGCTCCTCACCTGGGCCACGCCTACACGACCGTCGCAGGCGACGTGCTCACCCGCTGGCACCGTCAGCGGGGCGAGAAGGTGTGGTACCTCACCGGCACGGACGAGCACGGTCAGAAGATCATGCGCACGGCCGAGGCGAACAACGTCACGCCCCAGGCCTGGTGCGACAAGCTCGTCGAGGAGGCGTGGAAGCCCCTCTGGGAGCACCTGAACATCGCGAACGACGACTTCATCCGCACCACCCAGAAGCGTCACACCGACCGCGTCCAGGAGTTCGTGCAGGACCTGTACGACAAGGGCGAGATCTACAAGGGCGGCTACGAGGGCCCGTACTGCGTGGGCTGCGAGGAGTACAAGCTCCCGGGCGATCTCATCGAGGCGGAGGACGGCACGAAGCTGTGCCCGATCCACAAGAAGCCGGTGGAGATCCTCAAGGAGGAGAACTACTTCTTCAAGCTGAGCGAGTACGGCCCGAAGCTGCTGGAGTTCTACGAGGCGAACCCGGGCTTCATCCAGCCCGAGTCGGCCCGTAACGAGGTCGTGAACTTCGTCAAGCAGGGCCTGCAGGACCTGTCGATCTCCCGCTCGACCTTCGACTGGGGCATCCCGATCCCGTGGGACGACAAGCACGTGATCTACGTGTGGGTCGACGCGCTCCTGAACTACGCGACGGCCGTCGGCTACAACGAGAACCCGGCGAAGTTCGAGGAGACGTTCCCGGCGAACGTGCACCTGGTCGGCAAGGACATCCTGCGCTTCCACGCGGTGATCTGGCCGGCGATGCTGATGGCGCAGGGCCTGCCGGTCCCGGGCCGGGTGGCGGCGAACGGCTGGCTGATGGTCGGCGGCGAGAAGATGTCGAAGTCGAACCTGACCGGCATCAAGCCGCAGGACCTGACCTCGCACTTCGGCGTGGACGCGTACCGCTGGTACTTCCTGCGGGCGATCGCGTTCGGCAGCGACGGCTCGTTCTCGTGGGAGGACTTCTCCGCCCGCTACACCTCCGAGCTGGCCAACGACTACGGCAACCTCGCCTCGCGCGTGGCGGCGATGGTCGGCAAGTACTTCGGCGGCGAGCTGCCGGCGGCGACGGCGGACGGCGACGCGGAGAAGGCGATCCACGAGGGCCTGGCGAAGGCCGTGGCGACGGCCGACGCGAAGATCGGCGAGGAGCTGGACTTCCAGGCCGGCATCCTGGCGATCTTCGACTTCGTGAAGCAGGTCAACGGCTACATCACGGAGCAGGAGCCGTGGAAGGTCGCCAAGGACGAGTCGGAGGAGGGCCGGGCCCGCCTGGCGACCATCCTCTACACGGCCGCCGAGGCCCTGCGCGCCGTCGCGGTCCTGCTGAACCCGATCATGCCGGAGACCTCCCAGAAGCTCTGGGAGTCCCTGGGCGCCGAGCCCGCCCTGGGCGCGCTCCCGGCCCAGCTGATCGAGGACGCGGCCACCTGGGGCCGCCTCCCGGCCGGCGCGACGGTCACGAAGGGCGCGGTCCTCTTCCCGCGCCTGGAGGACCCGAAGAAGGACTGAGCCCCGGCCCGGCCCCGTACGCGACCGAAGGCCGCCGCCCCCTCACCGGGGCCGGCGGCCTTCGCCGTACCCAAGCCGCCCGACCTGACACTTTCAGCCGACCCGATTGCAGTCGAGAACGGCAGCGTGTGACGATCGCGCGACTGTGCGAAGGGGGAGGCACATGACGCGCTCGGACAACACCGACGGGTTCGCCGTGCTGCTGGGCGCGTTCCGGCGCACGACGGTGCTGGCGCCCGTGGATCCGTATGAGGAGACACTCACCCGCTTCGCACGCGCACAGGGCGAGCCCGACCGTGAGTGGGAGTACCACACGGTCCTCGGCGCCCGGCTGCCCGACGGGCTCTTGCGGTGACACCCGCCACGGCGCGGCTGCTCTCGCTGCTCGACTCCTTCACCAGGGAAACGGCTACCGCGGCCGAGTTCGCCCACGGCTGGCGGGAGTTCCGGAGGTCCGCCCAGTCGAACGGAGAACGCGTCGGCGGAAAGCTGGCGGACATCTTCGACCAGGTGTTCATGATGCTTGAGGCCTACACACCCGACCCCGAGCTGAGGGAACCCGAGGACCTCACGGACACCCAGCTGCTCGAGAGCGTCCGTGCCCTCGTGGCAGAGACCGGCTGGCGGGGTCCGGGCGCAGACGGGTCACGAAAACGATGACCGACAGCCTGACTCTTCTGAACGCAGAGGTTCTTACGTCTCTGTACGGAGGAGTCCCTCGCCTGGACGGATTCCGTCTGCGCTCCATCAACCTGAACTGGCGCGGCCCGACCGTCACCCTGCGGATCGACCTGCCCGACTTCCCCGAGAACGTTCCCGGTGAATGGGAGGGATCGGATGTCGACACCGTTCAGTGCCATCTGCAGTTCCTGGCAGTGGCGGACTTCTCCTTGTCGACGTGGGAGCCGCCCGTTCCCCGGGTCTCCTTCCGCGTGACCTCGCTGGCCGATGGAGCACGGGTGCGAGCGGAAGCGGTCGCCTCCGGACTCCGTCTCGGTTTCACCAGTAGCCGATCCGCGCTCGTCGGACACGTCAGCGCCTTCGGAACCCAGCCCGACGGATCGGACGCCGGCCCGCATCTGTTCACGAAGAGGATGGACGGCATGCGCTACACATCCCTCCCCGAGCCTAGTGAAAAGACGTTCTATGAACGCCTCTGACTGGACTTCTCTGGTCGATCCCGAGAATGTTCTGAGCCGCCTCTACGACACGCCTCCCGCTCTGGACGATTGCGTTCTGCTCTGCGTTCAGATCGACGAGAGAGGGTGTTCGGTGACGATGGGATTCGAGACGTTCCGCGTCCCCACGACTCCACCGGCCGCATGGGACAGGCCGTACAACACCCTGGAGTTCTCCATCGGTTTCACCGGCGTCGAAGGGCTTTCGATTTCAGGCTGGAACTCGGCCGTGCGTGAAGGCGTGAGGTTCAGCGCTCACGGGAGCGAGTCCGTGCGGGTGTCGCTCCACCACGTCGACTCGCGGCTGGCCTTCACCGCGACAGGAGCGTCGGTGACCCGACTGCACCCCTATCTCGCCGGCAAACCGTAGGCCGCGATGAGGGACGCGCGCATGACTGAGCCGTCGAGAGAGGCCTGGTTGGGTCGCATTGAGCGAACCGGTCTGGAGGTTTCACCCGTTCCCGCTCCGGACGGCATTCCAGGCGTGCAGGAGGCTCTGCGAAGCGTCGTCCACTGGGAGGTGCATCCAACGGCGACGGTTCCTCTCAGTCACCCCGAGGCCCTGCACGAAGTGGACCGTCAGTGGCACGCACACGCTGAGCGCAACGGGTTGTTCAGCGGGGACGGTTCCTTCCTGCTCGGTATTTCCGGCCCTGGGGTCTCGCGCTTCGGCTGGGCCGTGGTGCGATGGGCCCCTGCCGTCGAGCTCGCGCCCCGTCTCTCGAAACCGGAGGAGGGACTGGACTTCCTGGCCATGTCGAAGGACGGAAAGGTGGTGTGCGCGGTGACCGAGGAGGAGGACGCCTATTGGGTCGTCGTCGCGCATCTTTCGTAGAGGGAGCAGAGGCGTCCGCTCCTCCTCAGTCCTCGGGGACATCCTGTGGAATGCAAAGCCCTGACGGCACCCGCGGGTGGCGGACCGGCGCGGACACGACTACTGGCGGCGCCGAGGGCGACTACCTGGCTGTTCTTGAGCACTACCCGCACACGTAAGGGGTTGACCGACTCACATGCACATCAGAGCATCGCACGTCGCCGAATGGCTCGCGGATCATGAACACTGGGTTCTCGACGCCGAATCCTCTCGGGAGTTCGATCGTCTTCTGGGCGAGTTTCCGTGGGCACCAAGTCGCGTCAGATGGTCGCACGTTCCTCATATTCACATAGATCTTCCGGAGAACGAGACGGACAACGAGTTCTGGGAGCGGTTCCGCGAGACACCGGCCGGTCGCCATGAATACGTTTTCCTGATGTATTCCGCCAGGGAACCGGGAGTTGTGTGCAAAGCACGGGAGGCCATCCCCGACCTCGACCTCCTCTATTCGGGCGCCCCGGGCTCCCGTTACTTCTGCGGCGCAGAAGCGGAAGAAGGCGGCCCCACTCCTCATTTCATGGATTTCGCCGAGTACGACGGGCTCGATCTCGTCACGGCGTACTCCCCTGCCTCCTGAGCGGTGTTCGCCGAACGGGGCCTGCCTTCCGGCGCTGCGGGGGCTGCCGGGGCGCTGGGTCGGGCCCTCACCCGGGTGGGTGAATATGCCGGATGCATGGGACCCGGGCAGGTGGTCGTCTCTACGCTCGTCGCGACCGCAGACCACCGGAAGAAGGACCTTCCCGTGCCCGAGCACGACACCTACGCCACCCACCACGACGACGACCTCGACGTCGGCTACGTCCTGAGCGACAAGATCGGCGACCTCACCGGCGGCTTCACCCTGGTGCCCAACCGGCTTCTGGCCGATCCGACGTTGTCCGGGGTCGCGCTCGGGATCGCCCTGTACATCCTGTCGTCGCCCGCCGGGACGCCCTACGACGCCGAGAGCCTCGCCGCGAAGTCCCGGGAGGACGTCGCCGTGGTCACCGCCGCGCTCGAGCAGCTGAAGGCTCGAGGGCACCTGCCCCGTCGGTGAGTCACCGAGGGGATACGCCGAAGGGCCCGGAGCCGTGCGGGACGGTTCCGGGCCCTTCGGGGTGGGTCAGCGGGCCGCGTCGGGGTGGACCGACTCGGAGACCGGGCGGTCCTCGGTGGGCTTGGTGGAGGCGACCGGCTTGCGGAGCTGGATGTTCAGCTCGCGCAGGCGCGCCTCGTCCAGCTCGGTCGGGGCGCCCATCATCAGGTCCTGGGCGTTGCCGTTGAGCGGGAAGGCGATGGTCTCGCGGATGTTGGGCTCGTCCGCGAGGAGCATCACGATGCGGTCGACGCCCGGGGCGATGCCGCCGTGCGGCGGGGCGCCGAACTGGAAGGCGCGGAGCATGCCGGCGAACTCGGTCTCGACGGTCTCGCGGCTGTAGCCGGCGATCTCGAAGGCCTTGAACATGATGGCGGGCTCGTGGTTCCGGATGGCGCCGGAGGACAGCTCGATGCCGTTGCAGACGATGTCGTACTGCCAGCCGAGGACGTCCAGCGGGTCCTGGGTCTCCAGGGCCTCGAGGCCGCCCTGCGGCATGGAGAAGGGGTTGTGCGAGAAGTCGATCTTGCCGGTCTCCTCGTCCTTCTCGTACATCGGGAAGTCGACGATCCACGCGAAGCGGAAGACGTTCTCCTCGAACTGGCCCGCGCGCTTGGCGGCCTCGACGCGGACGGGGCCCATGATCTTGGAGACCTCGTCGAACTCGCCGGCGCCGAAGAACACCGCGTGGCCGGGCTTGAGGCCCAGGCGCTCGGTGAGGACCTTGACGTTCTCCTCGGTGAGGAACTTGGCGATCGGGCCGGTCAGCGCGTTCTCCTCGCCGACGCGGACCCAGGCCAGGCCCTTCGCGCCGAGCGAGACGGCGTAGTCGCCGAGGCCGTCGAAGAACTTGCGCGGCTGGTCGCCGGTGTCCGGGACGGCGAGCGCGCGCACGTGCTTGCCCGCGAAGGCCTTGAACTCGGAGTTCTCGAAGACGTCGGAGATGTCGACCAGCTCGAGCGAGGTGCGCAGGTCCGGCTTGTCGTTGCCGTACTTCAGCATCGACTCGCGGAACGGGATCCGCGGGAACGGCGAGCTGACGGGGCGGCCGCCGCCGAACTCCTCGAAGAGCTCGGTCATCAGCTTCTCGATCGGCTGGAAGACGTCCTCCTGCTCGACGAAGCTCATCTCGACGTCGAGCTGGTAGAACTCGCCCGGCGAGCGGTCGGCGCGGGCGTCCTCGTCGCGGAAGCAGGGCGCGATCTGGAAGTAGCGGTCGAAGCCGGAGATCATCAGCAGCTGCTTGAACTGCTGCGGGGCCTGCGGCAGCGCGTAGAACTTGCCCGGGTTCAGACGGGACGGGACGACGAAGTCACGGGCGCCCTCGGGCGAGGTCGCGGTGAGGATCGGGGTCGCCATCTCGTTGAAGCCGAGGGCCACCATCTTGGAGCGGATGGCGGCGATGACGGCGGAGCGCAGCATGATGTTGCGGTGCATGCGCTCGCGGCGCAGGTCGAGGAAGCGGTACTCGAGCCGCCGCTCCTCGTTGACGCCGTCGTCGGTGTTGATGGTGAAGGGGATCTGCTGGGCCGCGCCGAGCACCTCGACCTCGGCGGCCTCGATCTCGATCTCGCCGGTGGCGAGGTCGGGGTTGACGTTCTCGGCGCCGCGGGAGACGACCTTGCCGTCGACGCGGACGACGGTCTCCTTGGTCAGCTTGTCGAGGACCTCGGCCGCGGCGGTGCCGGGGCGGGCGACGAGCTGGGTGATGCCGTAGTGGTCGCGCAGATCGATGAAGAGGATGCCGCCCAGGTCGCGCCGATTGTGCAGCCAGCCGCTCAGCCGGACGTCGGTGCCGACGTCAGAGGCGCGGAGCTCGCCGCAGGTGTGGGACCTGTACCGATGCATCGTCGTTCATCCAGTTCTTCGGGATCCTTGGTGGGCGCCGGACACACACACGTCCAGCCGTCCCAGGGTACCGGGACACCCAAGATCGCGATTCGAATACTCTCGGTGGCGACCCGCTGTCCGATATTCATAAAGTAGGGCAATGCGCACCGAGGACGTCCTGGCCGCGATCGCGACCGGCCTGTGGCGCTGGGACAACGCCTCCGGGATCGTCACCCTCGACGCCGAGGCGGCCCGGCTCCTCGGGCTGCCCGCCGAGCCCGTGCAGCTCAGCGAGGCGGCGGTGCGCTCCCGCTTCCACCCCGTCGACTGGAACGAGATCGACGGCGTCGTGAACCTCGCCGTCGCCGAAGGGACCCTGGCCGAGGCCCGGCTGCGGATCATGGACGGGCAGGGCCGGGTGCTGCGTACCGTACGGAGCAGGTCGAAGCCGCTGATCGAGGGAAACGACTACCAGCTGGTCGGCACCCTCCAGGAGGTCGCCGAGCCGCAGCCCGGCACCGCCGCCCGCACCCCGGTCACCGGCGACTGGCGCCGCTCGCGCGAGGCGTTCCTGCTGGACGCGGGCCGGGCGCTGGCGGAGGCGCGGTCGACGGCCGAGGTGCTGCGGGTGGCGGCGTCGCTGTCGATGCCGGGCTTCTCGCCGGACGGGCTCGCGGTCTTCGGGATGTCGGGCGAGCGGCTCACCGTCATCGGCCATCACGGGCACGGCGACGGCGAGGAGGGGCCCTTCACCTCGATGACGCTGGACACCGACTATCCGGCGGCCGAGGTGGTGCGGACGGGGCGGGCGATCTATCTGCCGACGCCGGAGGAGTACGGGCGCCGCTACCCGATGACGTGGCCGCTGGCCCAGCGCTTCGGGCGCCGCTCGTGGGCGTTCGTGCCGCTCGTCGTCGCCGGGCGGACGATGGGCGCGTGGATGGCGGCGTTCAAGCATCCGGTGGCCTTCACTCCGGACGAGCGCAGCGTCCTGACGACGGTCGCCCGGATGCTGGCGCAGGCGCTGGCGCGGGCGGGCGTGGCGGAGTCGGAGCGGGAGCTGTCGCTCGGGCTCCAGCGCACGATGATGCCGGTGCTCGGGCCCGGGATCCCGGGCATCCAGGTGGCCGCTCGGTACGTGCCGACGGGCGGCGGTCTGCAGGTCGGCGGCGACTGGTACGACGTGATCCGGCTGCCGGGCGGTGCCGGCGCGGGCCGGATCGCGCTGGTCATCGGCGACGTGCAGGGGCACGACGTGCGGGCGGCCGGGCTGATGGGGCAGCTGCGGATCGCGCTGCGGGCGTACGCCTCCGAGGGCCACCGGCCGGACGCGGTGCTCTCGCGGGCCTCCCGCTTCCTGTACGGGATCAACGACGGTGCGGAGGACGCGTACGGCGGCGACGGCGACGGCGACGGTCCGCTCCGGGGGAGCGTCCTGATGGCGGACGGGAACGGCGGGCGCGGCGGACACGGCGGGCGCGGCGGGAGGGGCCAAGGAGCCGGCGGCGACGGGAACGGGAGCCGGAGCCGGAACGGGATCGACGGCGGGCCCCGGTTCGCGACCTGCCTGTACCTGGAGGTCGACCTGGAGTCCGGCACGGTCGACATCGCGCGGGCCGGGCATCCCGATCCGGCGGTACGGATGACCGACGGAACGGTCCTGCTGAGGCCGACGGCCGGCGGCCTGCCCCTCGGCATCGACCCGGACACCGACTACCCGACCACCCGCCTCACCCTCGAACCCGGCGACACCCTGATGATCTGCACCGACGGCCTCCTGGAGACCGGCGGGCACGACCTCGACAGCGGCTGGGAACGGGTGCGCGCGCTGCTCGAGGCCGACGACGGCGGCGACCTGGAGGCGCTCGCCGACCGTCTCGTCGAGGCCGTCCACGGGCCCGGCTCGCACCACACCACCGGCCCGCTCGCCGACCGCCGCGAGGACGACATCGCGGTGCTGCTGCTCTCCCGGCAGGGCACGGCCGTACGGGAGGCGCCGCGCCGCACGATGATGACGGTCGCCCAGGCCGAGCCCGAACGCATCGCCGCCGCCCGCGAGCAGGTGCGCCAGCTGCTGCACGACTGGAAGGACGAGGACCAGGTCGACTCGGCGGTCCTGATGGTCTCCGAGATGGTCACCAACGTCCTGGTGCACACGGACGGCGACGCCCTGTTGGTGGCCGAGGTGATGTGCCTGGAGAACGCGCGCCGGCTGCGCGTCGAGGTCGCCGACGCCAGTGACGAGCTGCCGCACAAACGGCACCCGGGCGAGATGGCGTCCAGCGGGCGCGGGCTGCTGCTGATGGAGATGCTGGCGCACGCGTGGGGCGTGGACCCGCGGGGCGAGGGCAAGGCGATCTGGTTCGAGCTGCACGAGAGCCCGCCGGCCGGCGGCACCTGTTCCTGACCGGCCCGGCCGCCGGGCCCCGACGGCCGGGCCCCGGCAGCCGCGCCCTGAGGCCCGGAGCGCCGCTCCCGGAGCGCCGGACCCCACCTCCCGACCCTCCACGCCCCGGCCCGCCCGGCTTCGGCGCGCGCCGCTCCCGCCCCGGGCAGAGACTGGTGTCGTACGGCCGCCGGGCGGGCGCCGGGGCGCGGACGGCGGGGGACGGGACAAGGACGAACAAGGACTCCGGAGCGCGCCATGGACACCCACAAGGTCGGCAGCGACACCACCGTCCTCGCCGACAGCCTGCCGATCCCGGGCATCGGCCACATCCCCGTCAACGCGTACGTCCTCACCGCCCGCGAGCCGGTCGTCGTCGACACCGGTCTGTCGGTCTCCGACCGCGACTTCGTGGAGACGCTCGGCTCGGTGACCGACCCGGCCGACGTGCGCTGGATCTGGCTCACGCATCCCGACCGGGACCACACCGGCGGGATCTTCGACCTGCTGGTCGCGGCGCCGCGGGCGCGGGTGGTGACCACGTTCCTCGGCGCCGGGATCATGACGACCGAGCGCCCGCTGCCGATGGACCGGGTCTACTTCCTCAACCCGGGCCAGGGCCTGGACGTCGGCGACCGCGTGCTGCACGCCTTCCGGCCGCCGCTGTTCGACAACCCGGCCACGGTCGGCTTCTACGACGACAAGACCCGGATCTGCTTCAGCTCGGACTGCTTCGGCGGGCCCATGCCGACGGCCGAACTCGCCGAGAGCGGGCACGCGAACGACCTCAGGCCGGACGAGCTGCGGGCCGCGCAGCTGCTGTGGGCGACCCTCGACAGCCCGTGGGTGCACATGGTCGACCGGGCGAAGTACCGGGCGTGGATCGAGCCGGTGCGGGAGATGAACCCGGAGATCGTGCTGTGCACGCATCTGCCGCCGGCGGTGCGGATGACCGAGGGCCTGCTCGACACGATCATGATGGCGCCGGACGCGGACCCGTTCGTCGGCCCGGACCAGGCGGCGCTCGAGGAGATGCTGAGGTCCTTCGAGCCGGGCAGCACACCGGCGGCGGCCACCTGACCGGCCCGGCGCCGCTCCTTGCCTTGGGGGCTCGGCTCTTACGGGCCCGCCGCGTCGCCTCCGTACCGCTCGCGCAGCACTCCGATCACGCCGAAGGCCGCGGCCGTGAGCGGGACGGAGAGGAGCATGCCCAGGATGCCGGCGACGGACGCGCCGGCGGTGATGGCGAGCATGACGACGGCCGGGTGCATCTGCACGGTCCGGCTCTGGATCATCGGCTGGAGCACGTGCCCTTCGAGGACCTGGACGGCGAGGACGACTCCGAGCGCCCACAGCGCGATCACGAAGCCGCGGTCGGCGAGGGCGACGAGCACGGCGACGGCGCCGGAGAGGAAGGCGCCGAGGTACGGGATGTAGGCGGTGACGAAGACCAGGGCGCCGAGTCCGACGGCGCCCGGCACGCGCAGGATCAGCAGTCCGACGGTGATGCAGACGGCGTCGATGAGGGCGATGAAGGTCGTGCCGCGCATGAAGCCCTCGACGGCCTCGAAGGCACGCCGGCCGATCGCCTCCGCGGTGTCGCCGGTGGAGCGGGGCACCACCGAGCGGAGCGCGCCGACGGCGCGGTCGGAGTCGCGCAGGAAGAAGAAGATGAGGAACAGCGCGAGGACGGCGGTGGCGATCATCTCGCCGACGACGCTGAGGCCGGAGATCACGCCGGAGGCGGCGGTCCCGCCGAACTTCTCCAGGAGCTGTCGGCCGTTCTTGGCGAGGTCGTCGAGGGAGGTGCCGGCCGCGCCGAAGTGCCGGGCGATGTCCTTGGCCGCCTGTCGCAGCGAGGCGACGATCTGGTCGCCGGTGTCGACGAGCGCGGCGACGACGATGTACGTGGCGCCGCCGACGACCACGAGGACGGCGAGGACGGTCAGCGCGGCCGCGAGCGACCTGCGCACCCGCATGCGGAGCAGGCGGCGGTGGAGGGGGCCGAGGAGCGCGGTGCCGAGGAGGGCGAGCAGGACGGGTGTGACGGCGGTCTTGAAGACGCCGCACAGGTAGACGAGGACGGCCGCGACGCCGGCGACGAGCAGCGCGACGGCGCACCAGGCGGCGGTACGGCGGGCTCCCTCGGGCAGCAGCGGTCGTTCGGGCACCTTTCCACCGGATCACGGGGTGCGGCGCGCCGTCGCGCGCTGGACGCCGTACGGGTGACGCCGCGTCAGCCAGGACGCGGTTACGGGAACGGGCCCGGCGGCCTCGTCCCCGTACCCCTGCCTCCCCGTAACCGTCCCGCCCGGGCCGTTACTCGCTCTCCGGCCCGGCCTCGCCCATGCCGTGGACGGCCGGGACGGTGCCGAGCCGGCCCGCCTGGAAGTCCTCGAAGGCCTGGCGGAGTTCGGCCTGGGTGTTCATGACGAAGGGGCCGTAGTGCGCCATCGGCTCGCGGATCGGGCGGCCGCCGAGGAGGACGACCTCCAGGTCCGGGGTGTTGCCGTCCTGCTTCTCGTCGGCGCGCACGGTCAGCGCGCCGCCCTTGCCGAAGACGGCCGTCTGGCCGGTGTGGACGGGGCGCCGCTCGGCGCCGGCGGTGCCGCGGCCGGCCAGGACGTAGGCGAGGCCGTTGAAGTCCTCGCGCCACGGCAGGCTGATCTCGGCGCCGGGACGCAGGGTGGCGTGGATCATCGTGATGGGCGTGTGGGTGATGCCGGGGCCCTGGTGGCCGTCCAGCTCGCCGGCGATGACGCGCAGCAGGGCGCCGCCGTCGGGCGAGGTGAGCAGCTGGACCTGGCCGCCGCGGATGTCCTGGTAGCGGGGCGCCATCATCTTGTCGCTGGCGGGCAGGTTCACCCACAGCTGGAGGCCGTGGAAGAGGCCGCCGCTGACGACGAGGTGCTCCGGCGGGGCCTCGATGTGCAGCAGGCCGGAGCCGGCGGTCATCCACTGGGTGTCGCCGTTGGTGATGGTGCCGCCACCGCCGTTGGAGTCCTGGTGGTCGAAGATGCCGTCGATGATGTAGGTGACGGTCTCGAAGCCGCGGTGGGGGTGCCAGGGCGTGCCCTTGGGCTCGCCGGGCGCGTACTCCACCTCGCCCATCTGGTCCATCATGATGAACGGGTCGAGGTACTGGTAGTTGATGCCGGCGAACGCACGGCGCACCGGGAAGCCCTCGCCCTCGAAGCCCGAGGGGGCCGTGGTCACGGCGAGCACGGGGCGGGCGGCGGCCTCGGCGGGCGCGGCGACGCGGGGCAGGGTGAGCGGGTTCTCGACAGTCACGGCGGGCATGACGGGCCTCCTTGTGCGACCTTGTACGTCCACTTTAGTTGAACAATGAACTTCCTGCCACCCGGAACGCGGAACGCCCGGGAGGAATTCCTCCCGGGCGCTCTCCTCGCGTACGAGCGTGCGTGCGAGTGTGCGTACGAGCGTTACTCGACGAGCCTCGACGAGCGTGGGCTCGTACGAGCGTGACTCAGCCGTACATCCGGCGCATCGCGAAGTCGACCATCTGCTCCACGGCCTTGGCGTCGAAGACCATCCGGTGGTCGCCCTCCATGTCGAGCACGAAGCCGTAGCCCGTCGGCAGCAGGTCGATCACCTCGGCGCCGGTGATCACGAAGTACTTGGACTCCTTGCCCGCGTAGCGCCGCAGCTCCTTCAGCGAGGTGAACATGGGGATCACCGGCTGCTGGGTGTTGTGCAGGGCCAGGAAGCCGGGGTTGTCGCCGCGCGGGCAGTAGACCTTCGAGGTCGCGAAGATCTGCTGGAAGTCCTCGGCGGCGAGGGTGCCCGTGGTGAACGCCCGCACCGCGTCCGCGAGCGACGGCGGCGACGGCTCCGGATACAGCGGCGCCTGCTGCTGCCCGTACGCGCCGGCCGGCATGCCGGACTGCGGGGCGGCGTAATGCCCCTGCTGGGGCGGCGCGTACTGCTGCTGGGCACCCGGATTCTGCTCGTAGCCGTACATGGGCCCTGAGCCTACTGCGTCACAGATGTCCCGAGAGGGGTTGCTCTTATTACCGACGGGTAGCATCATCGGAGAGAGCGTGTTGCTACTCGCTGGTACGTGTACAGGAAACTGACCTCCCCGAGCCTTACGGAGCCGTCGCCATGGGGCACTACAAGTCGAATCTCCGCGACATCGAGTTCAACCTCTTCGAGGTGCTCGGCCGCGACAAGGTGTACGGCACCGGTCCGTTCGAGGAGATGGACGTCGAGACCGCGAAGAGCATCCTCGACGAGATCCGCCGCCTCGCCGAGAACGAGCTCGCGGAGTCCTTCGCCGACGCCGACCGCAACCCGCCGGTCTTCGACCCGGAGACCAACACGGCCCCGGTCCCGGCCTCCTTCAAGAACTCGTACAACGCCTTCATGGAGTCCGAGTACTGGCGCCTGGGCATCCCCGAGGAGATCGGCGGCACCGTCTCCCCGCGCTCGCTCATCTGGGCCTACGCGGAGCTGCTGCTCGGCTCGAACCCGGCCATCTGGATGTACTCCTCCGGCCCGGCCTTCGCCGGCATCCTCTTCACCGAGGGCAACGAGGCGCAGAAGAAGGTCGCGAAGATCGCCGTCGAGAAGCGCTGGGGCTCCACCATGGTGCTCACCGAGCCCGACGCGGGCTCGGACGTCGGCGCCGGCCGCACCAAGGCGGTCCAGCAGGAGGACGGCTCCTGGCACATCACGGGCGTGAAGCGCTTCATCACGTCCGGTGAGCACGACATGGAGGAGAACATCCTCCACTACGTCCTCGCGCGTCCCGAGGGCGCCGGCCCCGGCACCAAGGGCCTGTCCCTCTTCCTCGTCCCGAAGTACGAGTTCGACTGGGAGACCGGCGAGCTCGGCGCCCGCAACGGCGTCTACGCCACCAACGTCGAGCACAAGATGGGCCTGAAGGCCTCCAACACGTGCGAGATGACCTTCGGCGACAAGCACCCCGCCAAGGGCTGGCTGATCGGCGACAAGCACGACGGCATCCGCCAGATGTTCCTCATCATCGAGTTCGCCCGCATGATGGTCGGCACGAAGGCGATCTCCACCCTCTCCACGGGCTACCTCAACGCCCTGGAGTACGCCAAGGAGCGCGTCCAGGGCACCGACCTGGCGAACTTCATGGACAAGAACGCGCCCAAGGTCACCATCACCCACCACCCCGACGTCCGCCGCTCGCTGATGACGCAGAAGGCGTACGCCGAGGGCATGCGCTCCCTCGTCCTCTACACGGCCTCCGTGCAGGACGCGATCCAGCTCAAGGAGGCGGCGGGCGAGGACGCCAAGGCCCTGCACGGCCTGAACGACCTGCTGCTGCCGATCGTCAAGGGCTACGGCTCCGAGAAGGGCTACGAGCAGCTCGCCCAGTCGCTGCAGACCTTCGGCGGCTCCGGCTTCCTGCAGGAGTACCCGATCGAGCAGTACATCCGGGACTCCAAGATCGACACCCTCTACGAGGGCACCACGGCCATCCAGGGCCAGGACTTCTTCTTCCGCAAGATCGTCCGCGACCAGGGCGCGTCCCTGAACGCGCTCGCCGAGGAGATCAAGAAGTTCCTCGCGGTCGGCACCGGCGGCGAGGAGCTGGCCGACGCCCGCGACGCGCTCGCCAAGGCGGCCGTCGACCTGGAGGGCATCGTCGGCGCCATGCTGACCGACCTCACCGCCACCGGCGAGGACGTCAAGAACATCTACAAGGTGGGCCTCAACACCACCCGCCTGCTCATGGCCTCCGGTGACGTCGTCGTCGGCTACCTGCTCCTCAAGGGCGCGGCCGTCGCCGCCGAGAAGCTGGCCGCCGGCGCCTCCGGCAAGGACGCCGCCTTCTACCAGGGCAAGATCGCGGCCGCGAAGTTCTTCGCCGCCACCGTCCTGCCCGGCGTCTCCACCGAGCGCGCGCTCGCCGAGAACGTGGACGGCGGACTGATGGACCTGGACGAGGCCGCGTTCTGAGTACCGCACAGGTACGCGACTTCGTCCGCTAGAGGAACGGCTCGCTCCCGGGGAGGGGAGCGGGCCGTTCCGCCTTTTCCGGCGTCCCGCCTTTCCGGTGTTCCGCCTTTTCCGGCGTCCCGCGGGTTGTCCACAGGGCGTCCGGCACCCCCGTGTCCGCATTCCGAGACCTGCGTAAGGTGAACGGCATGAGTAGCGCACCCTCAAGCCCGGCGACCGCCCGGAACGCCCGCTTCGACCGCGGCCACACCGATGACCTCATGACCTTCCTCGCGGCCTCGCCCACGCCGTACCACGTCGTGGCGAACACCGCCGAGCGGCTGGAGAAGGCCGGCTTCCGCAGGGTCGAGGAGACCGACGCCTGGGAGGGGACGGCCGGCGGGAAGTACGTCGTCCGCGGCGGCGCGATCATCGCCTGGTACGTGCCGGAGGGCGCCGCCCCGCACACCCCGTTCCGGATCGTCGGCGCCCACACCGACTCCCCGAACCTGCGGGTCAAGCCGCAGCCGGACTTCGGGCGCGAGGGCTGGCGCCAGGTCGCCGTCGAGATCTACGGCGGACCGCTGCTCAACAGCTGGCTCGACCGCGACCTCGGCCTGGCCGGCCGGCTGACCCTGCGGGACGGCTCCCAGCACCTGGTCAACGCCGACCGGCCGCTGCTGCGCGTGCCCCAGCTCGCCATCCACCTCGACCGGCAGGTCAACGAGGGCATGAAGCTGGAGCGCCAGCGCCACATGCAGCCGATCTGGGGCCTCGGCGACGTCCACGAGGGCGACCTCGTCGACTTCGTCGCGGGCGAGGCGGGCCTCGACGCCGAGGACGTGGCCGGCTGGGACCTCATGGTCCACTCCGTCGAACCGCCCGCCTACCTGGGCCGCGACCGCGAACTGCTGGCCGGCCCGCGGATGGACAACCTCCTGTCGGTGCACGCCTGCGTCGCCGCGCTGACCGCCGCCGTCGCGGGCGGCGCCGACCTCCCGTACATCCCGGTGCTCGCCGCCTTCGACCACGAGGAGAACGGCTCCGAGGCCGACACCGGCGCCCAGGGCCCGCTGCTCGGCAACGTCCTGGAGCGCTCGGTGTACGCGCGGGGCGGCGGCTACGAGGACAAGGCCCGGGCCCTGGCCGGCTCGGTCTGCCTCTCCTCCGACGTCGGCCACGCCGTCCACCCCAACTACAGCGAGCGGCACGACCCGACGCACCACCCGCGCCCCAACGGCGGCCCCATCCTCAAGGTCAACGTCAACCAGCGCTACGCCACCGACGGCAGCGGCCGGGCCGTGTTCGCGGCCGCCTGCGAGAAGGCCGGCGTGCCGTGGCAGTCGTTCGTCTCCAACAACGACATGCCGTGCGGCACCACGATCGGCCCGATCACCGCCGCCCGCCACGGCATCACGACGGTCGACATCGGCGTCGCCTGCCTGAGCATGCACAGCGCCCGCGAACTGTGCGGCTCCGACGACCCGCACCACCTCGCGAACGCGCTCGTCGCCTTCCTGGAGGGCTGAGCCCGTGCCCGCCGTGCCCGTGCCCGCCGTGCCCGCCCCGGCCGGACGGCCCGCGCTCACGGCGGACCTGCCGGGCGCCGAACTGCTGCGCTGGTACTGGACGCTGGCGGAGCTGACCGGGCTGGCCCGCGCCATGGGCCTGCCCGCGGGCGGCGGCAAGGCGGCCCTCACGGAGCGGCTCGCCGCGGCGCTCGACGGCCGCCCGCTGCCGCCGGCCCCCGTCCGGAGGCGTCCGGGCGGCGCCGGACAGCTGACCGCGCCCGTCGACGGCGACACGGTGATACCGGAGGGCCAGCGGTGCAGCCAGGTGCTGCGCGGCTGGTTCCGGGAGGAGCTCGGGCCCTCGTTCCACTTCGACGCGTTCATGCGGACGTACATCGCCGAGAACGCCGGCCGGACGCTCGCCGACGCCGCCCGCCACTGGCGGGAGACCCGCGGCGAGGCGGCCCGGCCGCAGGAGATAGGCCCGCAGTTCGAACTGAACCGCTTCCTGCGGGACTGGCACACCACCCACCCGGCGAGCAGCCGGACCGAAGCCCTCGCCGCCTGGCAGGAGCACCGGTCACGGCCGCGGGACTGAGAGGGGGGCGGGGGCGGAGGGCCGGGGGCCGGGGCCGGCTGGCCCGGGCCGGGGCCCTTCGGGCCCGGGGGCAGAGGCCCGGCAAGGCCCCGGCCCTCCAAGGGAAGGACGTCAGCCGTCCATGCCCGCCAGGATCAGCGGCAGCCGGGCCGCGCCGCCCTCCGTGAGGCGGACCGGGACGCCCCAGTCCTGCTGGTGGACGTGGCAGGCCGGGTACTCGTTGGCCGGGTCGTCGTCGCAGGAGGCGGCCATCGCCGACACGTGCAGGACGCCCTCGGTGAGGTCCGGGTTCAGCTCCAGGTCGCGGAAGAGGTCCGTGCCCGTGCCCTCGCCGGCCAGCAGCAGCTCCGGCGGCGTCGAGGAGACCAGGAGCCGGGTCGAGGGGCCGTAACGCTCGTCCAGCTTCTGGCCCTTCGGCGCCTGGAAGACCACGTCGAGGCGGAGCCGGCCCGGGGCGACCTCGGTGGCCTCGCGCTGCGTGCGGTGCGCGACCGCCTCGACCTGCACGGCCTCCTCGGGCAGCCGCAGCCGGGTGAGCCGGTGCCGGGCCGACTCGACGACCACGACGTCCTCGCCGACGACGACCGCGTCGCTGGGCTCGCGCAGATCGGTGGCGAGCGTGGTGACCTCGCCGCTCGCCGGGTCGAAGCGGCGCAGCGCGTGGTTGTAGGTGTCGCTGACGGCGACCGAGCCGTCGGGCAGGGCCGTGACGCCCAGCGGGTGCTGGAAGAGCGCCTGGCCGGCGGCGCCGTCGCGGTGGCCGAAGTCGAAGAGCCCGGTGCCGACGGCCGTGTGGACCACGCCCTCGGTGTCGATGTACCGCAGCGCGCTCGTCTCCGAGTCGGCGATCCACAGCCGGTCCCCGGTGGCGGCGAGCCCGGAGGGCTGCGCGAACCAGGCCTCGGCGGCCGGACCGTCGACGAGGCCCTCGTTGGTGGTGCCGGCCGCGACCTCCACCGTCCCGGTGGCCGGGTCGTACGCCCAGATCTGGTGGACGCCGGCCATCGCGATCCACACCTTGTCCTGCCACCAGGCCACGTCCCACGGCGAGGACAGGTCGACCTCGAGGGCCGGCCCGGAGGTGGGCGAGCCCTGCCACCACTGGCGCCCGGTGCCCGCGACGCGCTCGACCGAGCCGTCGGACAGGTCGAGCAGCTTCAGCGCGTGGTTGACGGTGTCGGCGACGACGACCTTGCCGTCCGGCAGCAGCGCGAGGCCCTGCGGCTCACGGAACTCGCCCTCGCCGCCGATCCGCCGCACCACGGTCTCGCCGTCCGGCTCCAGCTCGACGAGCTGGTGGCGGGTGGTGTCGGAGACCAGGAAGTTCCCGGACGGCAGCAGCACGGCCTTGCCGGGGAAGCGCAGATCGGTCGCGACCGGCTCCGGCGGCACGTACGGTCCGTCGCCGCGCCGCAGCGTGCCCTTCGCCTCGTGCTCGGCCTCCAGCTCCTCCACGAGCGTCGCCAGCGCGCCCGCGTGGCCCTCGCCCGCGTGCTGGGCGACGACGTATCCCTCGGGGTCGATGACGACGAGCGTCGGCCAGGCCCGTACGGCGTACTGCTTCCAGGTCGCGAGCTCCGGGTCGTCGAGCACGGGGTGGTGCACCTCGTAGCGCTCGACGGCGTCGACGACCGCCTGGTGCTCGGCCTCGTGGACGAACTTCGGCGAGTGCACGCCGATGATCACGAGCGTGTCGCGGTGCTTCTCCTCCAGCTCCCGGAGCTCGTCGAGGACGTGCAGGCAGTTGATGCAGCAGAAGGTCCAGAAGTCGAGCAGAACGATCTTGCCCCTCAGGTCGGTGAGGGTCAGATCGTCTCCGCCGGTGTTGAGCCAGCCGCCCTTGCCGATCAGCTCGGGGGCACGGACACGGACGCGAGCGCGCGCGGAGTCGTCGTTCATGGCTCAAGGGTGCCGCACGGATCGCCGGACGGGTGAAAGAGGGGTCCGGGTGGCGGGATGGGCGCGTGTCTTGGCGGGAGGAGAGGCGGCGGGCGTGGCGAGCATGGCGGGCGGAACGATCATCCGACTACTGGGCCGGAAGGAGGCGTCATGCGGTCGTCGCGGTTCCTTTCGCCGCGGTCCCTCCTGTCCCGGTCCCTCCTGTCCCGGTCCCTCCTGTCCCGGTCGCTGCTGTCCCGGTCGCTGCTGTCCTCGTGGTTGCCGGCGCTGTTGGTGCTGCTGCCGGCGCTCCTCCTCGTCCCGCCGCGGGCCGCGCTCGCCGGCGGGGCCGGGGACGGGGCGCTGGAGATGAGCGTCACCGTCGACGGTGTGCCCGGCGGGCGCGGCGTCGAGGTGCGGGCCGGACAACCGGTCCTCAAGCGCTATCGGCTGGTCAACCGGGGCGAGGCGGACCTCCACCAGGTGCAGGTCACCGATCCCGGAGTGCCCGGCGGGCAGGCCGGGTGTCCGGCCGGGCCGCTCGCGGCGCTGCGCTCGACGGAGTGCGTCGCGCGCTTCCCGGCCTCGCCCGGGCCCCACGCCGGGACCGCCCGCGCGAGCGGCGACATCCCCTCGCTCGGCCGCCGGCTCACGGCGACCGCGTCGTCGCGGTACGAGGGCGTCGCCGGCGCCCTCGCCCTCACGGAGGCGGTGGCCGTGCGACCGGGCCGGGCGGACCTGCGCTACACCGTCACCAACCACGGCAACCGGCCGGTCCACGCGATCCGGCTCACCGACCCGCTGGTGGGCTCCGTGTGCGTCGTTCCGCTGCTCGCGCCGGGCGTGTCCGCGGTCTGTACGGCGACCGTACGCAAGCCTCCCGGCACCTACCGGAGCGCGGGGCTCGCCGTCGGCAGCGACCGGGTGACGACGCTGGGCGAGCACGGCGAGCGGCTCGCGGCTCCGGAGCTGACGGCCCGCGCGTCCGCCGTCTTCCGGCTGGACGCGCCCAGGGCCGTACCTCCGCCGCCCTCGCCCGTTCCGACGGTCCAGCCGCAGCCGCAGCCGCAGACCACGGTGGGGCCGGGCGCGGGACCGGGCCCGGGACCGGGTGCGCCGGGCGCCGCCGGAGCGCCGGGAGCCCTCGGAGCCGTACCACCAGGAGGTACGGGCACGGGTACGGGCGGGGCCACCGGCGCGGGTGCGGCGGCAGCGGCGGCGGCCCAGGCCGCGCAGGCAGCCCAGGCGGCCGCCGCGGCCGAGGCGGCGGCCCTGGCCCAGGCGGCTCTCGACGCCGTGGGCGCCGCGGCCCTGCCGCCCGGAGCCGCCGCACCACCGGGAGCCGCACCGCCCGGCGCCGCCCCACCGCCCGGCGCCGCCCCACCGCCCGGCGCGGCCCCTCCAGGAGCCCCGCCACCCGGGGTCGCCCTGCCGCCCGGCGCGGCTCAGCCGCCCGCCGCCGTCGGTGAGGTGCCCGTCGGCCGGCAGCCCGCCGTCCAGCCGCCGCCCGCCGTCCGACCGCCCGCCGCGGCCGCCGGTGACGAGGGCCTGCTGCCCCGGATCCGCCGCCGCGCCCACGAACTGCCCCGGCTCGGCGTCGTCCTGACGCTGCTGCTGATCCTCGTACCCGCCGCCGTGGCCGCCGCCGTGTTCGGCTCCCGGCACCACTGAGAGACGGCTGAGACCACGTCATGGCCCTGCTGGAAACCCTCGTCGTCGTCTTCTCCGTCGCCCTGATCGCCGCGGTCGCCGTCCACGTCAAGACCAAGCTCTTCCCGCTGCGCGAGGGCGACGAGCCCCGCGAGGACGTCGCCGAGTACATCTCGATGATGGTGTCGGTCTTCTACGCCCTGGTGCTCGGCCTGTGCCTGGTCTCGGTCTGGGACAACCGGGCCACCGCCGACGACCGCGTCCAGGCCGAGGCCAGCGCCCTGCACCAGACCTACCTCCTGGCCGACGCCCTGCCCGCCGGGCAGCGCGGGCCCGTGCGGGACGCGGCCCGCGCGTACGCCGCCCACGTCGTCGAGGTCGAGTGGCCCAGGATGGCCGACCGGGAGCCGCTCGGCGAAGAGGGCTGGGCGCTGCTCGCCCGGCTGCGGGTCGCCGGCGAGCTGGACGGCAAGGGCTCGACGGCGCAGCAGATCGCCGCCCAGGAGATGCTGGCCCAGCTGGGCTACGTGGACGACGCCCGCCGCGGCCGGGAGGCGGCGGCGGAGGAACGTCTGTCCGTGGTGCTGTGGACCGGGCTCGTCATCGGCGGCGTGCTGACCGTGGCCTTCATGTTCCTGTTCGGCCTCAACCGCAGCAGCACGCACGTGATCCTGGTGATGGGCCTGTCCGGCTTCATCGCCTTCACCGTGCTGCTGATCCACCAGCTCGACGCGCCGTTCGGTACGTCGCTGGGCATCGAACCGGACCCTTTCACGCGCTACTTCTCCCTGTGACGGGGAAGGGATGGACGCCATGAAATACCTCGTACGGGACAAGATCCTCGCGATCGGCGACGACTACTGGATCGAGGACGAGCGGGGCCGGCACGCCTTCCTCGTCGACGGCAAGGCGATGCGGCTGCGCGACACCCTGGAGCTGAAGGACCCCGCCGGACAGGTCCTCGTCACCCTGCGGCAGAAGATGTTCGCCCTGCGCGACACGATGACGATCGAGCGGGGCGACGAGCCGCTCGCGACCGTCCGCCGCAAGCGGCTCTCGCTGCTGCGCAACCACTTCCGCGTCACCCTGGTCGACGGCACCGAGCTCGACGTCAGCGGGCGGATCCTGGACCGGGAGTTCACCGTCGAGTACGACGGCGAACTCCTCGCCCACATCTCGCGCCAGTGGTTCCACGTCCGCGACACCTACGCCGTGAACGTGGTCCGCGAGGACGCCGACGCGGCCCTCCTCATCGCCGTCGCGGTGTGCGTGATCCGCATGGCGGAACGGGACCGGGACGGGGACTGACCCAAGGACCGGGCCCGAAGGACCTCCGTGCCCGAAGGTCCTCCGGGCCCGCGGGAGGGACCGGGAGGGACGGTCAGGAGGCCGCCGCGGCCTTCTCCAGGGCCTGCTCCAGGTCCGTCCACAGGTCCTCGACGTGCTCGATGCCGACCGAGAGGCGGACCGTGCCCGCCGCGATGCCCGCCGCCGCGAGCGCCTGCTCGTCCAGCTGGCGGTGGGAGGTCGAGGCCGGGTGCATGACCAGGGTCTTCACGTCGCCGAGGGAGACGCTGAGCGAGGCGACGCGGACCGCCTCCACGAAGGCCCGGCCCGCCTCGCGCCCGCCCGCCAGGTCGAGCGAGACGACTCCGCCGCCGCCGCGCGGCAGCAGCCGGCGCGCGACCTCGTGGTCCGGGTGGTCCGCGAGCGCCGGGTGCCGGACGGCGGCGACCGCCGAGTGGGCGGCGAGCCGGGCGGCGAGGTCGGCGGCGCTCGCGCTCTGCCGCTCGATGCGCAGCGGCAGGGTCTGCAGGCCGCGCAGCGTCAGCCAGGCGGCGAACGGGTCGGTGACCGCGCCCTGTTCGACCGCGTAGTGGCGGACCTGGCGGTGCAGCGCGGTGTCCCGGAAGACGGCGACGCCGCCGAGCACGTCGGCGTGGCCCGCGAGGTACTTGGTCGCCGAGTGCACGACGACGTCCGCGCCGTACTCGATCGGCCGGCACAGCAGCGGCGAGGCGAAGGTGTTGTCGACGACGGCCGGTACGCCGGCCTCCCGGGCGGCGGCGATCAGGGCGGGCAGGTCGGAGACGCGGGTGGTCGGGTTGGCGATGGTCTCCAGGTAGAGCAGCCGGGTCTCGGGGCGCAGCGCGGCGCGCACCTCGTCGGCGTCGGTGCCGGAGACGTAGGTGACCTCGACGCCCCAGCGTGCGGCGAGGTCGGTGAGGACGGCGTACGTGCCGCCGTACAGGCAGCGCTGGGCGACGACGTGTCCGCCGGTGGAGAGCAGGGCGAGCAGGACGCCGTTGACGGCCCCCATGCCGGAGGCGTACGAGAGGGCGTCGGCGCCGCCCTCCAGCCGGGCGACGGCCGTCTCCAGGGCGCGGACGGTGGGGTTGCCCATGCGGCTGTAGAGGAAGGCGTCGGGCGAGCCGAAGGCCTCGGAGAGCGCGTCGGCGCTGTCGAAGGCGAAGACGTGGCCCTGGTGGATCGGCACGCCGAGCGGTCGGCTGCCGTGGATCTCCGGCTGCGGGGGGTGGACGGCGAGGGTCTCGGGGCGGGACGTGGCGGAGAGGAAGTCGGCGCTCATGCTGCCCAGTCTGTGGACGCGGGACTTGTGTCCACAGGACCAATCCCGGCAGATTGGTCCGCCGATGGATCCAATGGCGCCTTCCCTGGACGAACTCGTCGCCTGGCTCGGCCGCTGGTCGGCCGGCCGCGGCCCGCTGTATCTGCTGCTCGCCGCCCGCGTACGGCAGTTGATCGACGACGGGCTGCTGCCGCCGGGCGCGCTGCTGCCGCCCGACCGGCGGCTGGCCGGCGCGCTGTCGGTGGGGCGGACGACGGTGGTCGCGGCCTACGACACGCTGCGGCAGGAGGGACGTCTGGTGCGCCGGCAGGGCAGCGGTACGCGGGTGGCGCCGGCCGCGCTCGCACCGCCGCCCGGGGCCGGCCCGGGAGCAGGGCCAGGTGCGGGATCCGGGAACGGGTCCGGGACCGGGTCGGGGTCCGGGTCGGGGCTCCGGGTGACGGAGACGTCGAACCCGATGTTCCTGCATCTGCTCGAACCCGCCGACGACGTCATCCTGTTGAGCTGCGCCGCGCCGCCCTCCCCGCCGCCCGCGCTGGCCCGGGCGTACACCGGTCTCGTCCTGCCGGAGACCGACCTCGGCTACCACCCGGCCGGGCTGCCCGCGCTGCGGGCGGCGGTCGCGCGGCGCTACGCGGCCCGCGGCGTGCCGACCTCGGCCGGGCAGATCCTGGTCACCACCGGCGCCCAGCAGGGCATCGGGCTGCTCACCCGGCTCCTGGTGGCGCCGGGCGACGGCGTGCTCGTGGAGGCGCCGAGCTACGCGGGCGCGCTGGACCTGTTCCGGGAGGCGGCGGCCGTGCCGTATCCGGTGGCGGTGGGTCCGGACGGCCTCGACGTGCCGGAGGCGATCCGGGTGATGGAACGTCACCGCCCGGTCCTGGCCTATGTCATCCCGCGCTTCCACAATCCGACCGGAACGGTGCTGCCGCCGCTGCTCGGGCGGCGCCTGGTGGCGGCGGCGGAGGCGTACGGGACGCTGCTCGTCGACGACGAGGTGCTGGGCGAACTCGGCTTCGCCGACCGCTCGGGCACACCGCCGCCGCTGTCCTCGTACGGTACGGAGGTCGTCGCCGTGGGCTCGCTCAGCAAGGCGGTCTGGGGCGGGCTGCGGATCGGCTGGGTGCGCGGCCCGGCCCCGCTGATCGCGCGCCTGGCCCGGCTGAAGGCGCTGCACGACCTCGGCAGTGACGTGCCGGGGCAGCTGGTGGCGGCCCGGCTGCTCGACGCCTTCGACCCGCTCGTACGGGAGCGGGTGGCCGAGCTGCGGGCCGGGCACGACCTGCTGCGGGCCGAACTGGCCCGCCGGCTGCCGTCCTGGGACTGCCCGCCGGCCGCGGGCGGCCAGACGCTGTGGGTCCGCCTGCCGTACGGTGACGGCGTCGCCTTCGCGCAGGTCGCGCTGCGCCACGGGGTCGCCGTGCTGCCCGGCTCCACGATGGACGCGCTGGGCGGCAGCGCCCGCAGGCTGCGCCTGCACTTCCTGCTGCCGCACGACACGCTCGTGGAGGCGGTACGGAGACTGGCGGCGGCGTGGGCGGAGTACGCGCCGTCCGGCGACCGCGCGGCGCGGCCGGCCTCGTTGAACGCCATCACCGTCTGAGGGAGCCGCCGTTGCACACCACCGTCACGCCGTTCGTCCTGCACGCCTGGAAGGAGGGCAGGCGGCCCGCCGTCCGCTCCGGCTGGCGGGGCGTGTCGCCGGAGTTCGGCGAGATCACGCTGACCTGCCCGCTGACCCGTACGGCCCACCAGGCGGTGGTGTCCGAGGCGCGCGGCGGGCTGATACCGACGGCCACGTTCGAGTCGCGCGGGATCCACGCCGAGAACCTGCGGCTGCCGACCCTGAACCGGGCGACGCTGCGGGTCGGCGACCGGCTCGTGCGCATGACGCGGAACCGCTGGGGCGCCACGCTGGAACAGCGCGCCGTGATGCTCGGCCACGCGGGCGACCGTTACCGGCTCGCCGCCGTCGACGGGCGCGGCTACGTCCTGACCCGCGCCGCCGACGACGAGGACCCGGGTGTCACGGTGCGCGTGCGCGAGTCCGGGCGCGGCGCGGGCCGGCACCTGTCCGTGCACGTCACGGGGCGCGCGGAGGGCGGTGACATGGCGCTCGCGCTGATCTTCGCGGGCGTGGACCGCTCGGCCCTGACGCGGGTCGGGGCCGTGCGGTCCGGGGTGCGCCGGGCGGTCGAGCTCTGGGCGGACGCGAACGCTTAGACGAGTCCCGGCGGGCCGGCTCGGGACCGGTCCTGGCGGGAGGGCTCGGGACCGGTCCTGACGGACCGGCTCGGGCGGGACGGGTCCTAGCGGGCGTCGCCGCGGCCGAGGACCCGGTCCTTGAGGGCCGGGAACTGTTCGCGGGTGTCGGTCACCTTCGCCGGGTCGAGGACGACCCGCAGGGTCTCCTCGCCGGGTCCGGCCTCCGCCAGGACCTCGCCCCACGGGTCCACGACGATCGAGTGGCCGGCCTGCTCGACGCCCGCGTGGGTGCCGGCGGTGCCGCAGGCCAGGACGTACGCCTGGTTCTCGACGGCGCGGGCCCGGGCGAGCAGCGTCCAGTGCGCGCGGCGGCGGGCGGGCCAGCCGGCCGGGACCACGAACGCCTGGGCGCCGGCGTCGAGCAGGCCCCGGAAGAGCTCCGGGAAGCGCAGGTCGTAGCAGGTGGCGACGCCGACGGTGAGCTGCGGCAGGTCGACGGTGACCGGGTCCTCGCCGGCCGCCATGAGCACGGCCTCGCCCTTGTCGAAGCCGAAGCGGTGGATCTTGCGATAGCTCGCGGCGAGCTCGCCGTCGGGCGAGAAGACCAGCGAGGTGTTGTAGAGGGCGCCGGCGGCGGCCTCGACGACCGAGCCGGCGTGCAGCCAGACCTCGGCGTCGCGCGCGGCGGCGGCCATCGCCTCGTAGGTGGGTCCCTTGAGCGGCTCGGCCTCGGCGGCGAACGCCTCGTAGGCGAAGGCTCCCGTGGGCCACAGCTCGGGCAGCACGACGAGGTCGGCGGCGCCCCGCTCCTCCCGTACCAGGCGGGCCACGCGCGCCCGTCTCGTTGCGACCGGTTCGTCCGGGTCTACCGCGATCTGGATCAGCGAGGCGCGCACACTACCACCGTCCTGGTATTCGAGCCGTCAACACCGGCCTACGATCGTCACACGAAAGCACTGCCGGGGTGCCTTCGGGCAGCGTAACTTAGCGACCGAACCTCCCACGCCGTCATGTTTTCGGCCCGACAGCCGCTTTCAGCCACCCGCCCGACCAGCCAAGCCCGCCAGTCTCACCAGCGCCGCCGAGGGGTCCCGTGACCGTCCATCCCAGCCTCCAGAACTACGCCGACGCCTGGACCCACTCCGTGGAAGCGATAGCCGAGCTGGTGCAGCCGCTCGTCGAGGGCGAGTGGAACCGCGCCACACCGTGCCCGGGCTGGTCGGTCCGCGACATCGTCTCCCATGTCATCGGCATGGAGACCGAGATGCTCGGCGACCCGCGGCCGATCCACAGCCTGCCCCGTGACCTCTACCACGTGCGGACGGACTTCGCCCGCTACATGGAGATGCAGGTCGACGTGCGGCGGCACCACACCGCGCCCGAGATGACGGCCGAGCTGGAGTACGTGCTGATCCGCCGGGCCCGCCAGCTGCGCAACGAGAACCGGAAGCCCGACACCCTGATCCGCGCCCCGCTCGGCGCCGAGCAGACCCTGGAACTGGCCTATCGCATGCGCGCCTTCGACTGCTGGGTGCACGAGCAGGACCTGCGCACCACCCTCGGCGTCCCCGGCAACCTGGACTCGCCCGGCGCGTACGTGACGCGTGACGTGCTCCTGGAGGCGCTGCCGCACGTGGTGGCGAAGGAGGCGGGCGCGCCGGCGAGTTCGGCGGTGGTCTTCGACGTGACCGGGCCGGTGGAGTTCCTGCGGACGGTCCGGATCGACGCCCAGGGCAACGGCACCGTCGACGGCGCGCCCTCGCTCGGGCCGGCCGTGACGCTGGCGACGGACTGGGAGACGTACGTCCGGCTGGCCTGCGGTCGGGTCCGACCGGCCGAGGTGGCCGACCGGATCAAGACCGAGGGCGACGAGGAGCTGGCGCGGGCGATCCTGGACCACTTCGCGGTGACGCCGAACTGACTTCCGGGCACGGTCTCGACGCGGCTCGCGCCGGCACGGGCACGGCCCCGGCTCAGACCGGTACGTGCACGGCCTCGACGCGGCTCGCGACGAGGCGTTCCCGCTCCCGGCGGGCGGAGCGGGCCTTCAGGCGCAGGATCTGCACCACGCCGAGGGCCTGGAGGACGAACACGGACGAGAACGCGACCCGGTAGTCGTCGCCGGTCGCGTCGAGAAGCACGCCGACCGCGAAGAGCGTCGTCATCGAGGCCACGAAGCCGCCCATGTTGACGATGCCCGAGGCGGTGCCCTGCCGTTCCGGCGGGTTGGCGGGCCGGGCGAAGTCGAAGCCGATCATCGAGGCGGGTCCGCAGGCGCCGAGGACCGTGCACAGCGTGACGAGCAGCCACATCGGGGCCCGGTCGGCCGGGTAGGCGAGGGTGGCGCCCCACAGCAGGGCGGTGGCGGCGACCGTGCCGAGCGCGAGCGGCGCGCGGGCCGCGTGGTGGCGGGCGATGATCTGCCCGTAGGCGAGGCCGACGGCCATGTTGGAGAGCACCACGAGGGTCAGCAGCTCGCCCGCGGTGCCGCGGTCCAGGCCCTGGTCCTCCACCAGGAACGGCAGGCCCCACAGCAGCAGGAACACCATGGCCGGGAACTGGGTGGTGAAGTGCACCCACATGCCGAGCCGGGTGCCGGGCTCCCGCCAGGACTCGGCGATCTGCCGGCGGACGAACGCGGCGCCGGCGTGCGGGGCGGGCGCGGGCTCGTAGCCCTCCGGGTGGTCGCGCAGGAACAGCAGCAGCAGGACGAGGACCACCACGCCCGCGAGCGAACTGCCGACGAAGGTGGGCGTCCAGCCCATGCCGTGCAGGGCGCGGGAGAGGAAGATCGTGGAGACGAGGTTGCCGGCCATGCCGAAGAGCGCGGCGACCTGGGCGACCAGCGGTCCGCGGCGGGCCGGGAACCAGCGGCTGCCGAGCCGCAGCACGCTGATGAAGGTCATCGCGTCGCCGCAGCCGAGCAGGGCGCGGGCGGCGAGCGCCGTGCCGTACGAGGGCGCGAGGGCGAAGCCCAGCTGGCCGAGGGTGAACAGCAGGACGCCGATGGTCAGCACCTTCTTGGTGCCGAGCCGGTCGACCATGAGGCCGACGGGTATCTGCATGCCCGCGTAGACCAGCAGCTGGAGGATAGAGAAGGTGGAGAGGGCGGAGGCGTTGACGTCGAAGCGGTCGGCGGCGTCGAGTCCGGCGACGCCGAGCGACGTGCGGAAGATGACGGCCACGAAGTAGACGGCGACGCCGACGCCCCAGACGAGGGCGGCGCGCCGGCCGCCGGGCGGGTCGCCGGGCAGGCTGACGGCCGGGCCGCGTCCGTCCCGGCTCATCGCTCCTCACCCCGCACCAGGACCTTGACCCAGCTGAGGTGCTGGCGCACGCAGTGCGCGGCGCCCTCGACGTCACCGGCCTTGATCCGCCGCAGGATCTCGGCGTGCTCGGTGATGTTCTTGGCGATCCGGTCGGGCTGGGACTGCATCACGGCGACGCCCATCCGCAGCTGCCGGTCGCGCAGCTGGTCGTAGAGCCGCGCCAGGATCTGGTTGCCGGCGTGCCGGACGATCTCGGCGTGGAAGCAGCGGTCGGTGACGGCCACCTGGGCGAGGTCGCCGGCCTCGGCCCGCCGCTTCTGCTCCTCCAGGAGCTCCTCCAGCCGCGCCACGAGCCCGGCCGGCGCGGGCACCGCCCGGCGCACCGCGAACTCCTCGACGAGCAGCCGGGTCTCGACCACGTCCGCGATCTCCTGCGCGGAGACGGCGAGCACGAGGGCGCCCTTCTTCGGGTACAGCTTGAGCAGCCCCTCCATCTCCAGCTTCAGCAGCGCCTCCCGCACGGGCGTCCGCGACACGCCCACGGCCTGCGCGAGCTCGCCTTCGGTGAGGAGGGTCCCTCCTTCGTAACGGCGGTCGAGGACCGCCTGCTTGACGTGCATGTAGACGCGGTCGGCGGCGGGCGGCTGCCGGGTGGGCTGCTCGGCGGGGCGGGAGGGCGCTGATGGCATGCACACAGCTTAGATACAAGTCAGGTGCAACAAACAGGCCCGTCCGCGATGCGGACGGGCCTGTTTCACGTGAAACGGTCACATGGGGTGTTACGCCCAGGTGATGAGCCGCTTCGGCTGCTCCAGGATCGCGGCGACGTCCGCCAGGAACTTGGAGCCGAGCTCGCCGTCGACCAGGCGGTGGTCGAAGGACAGCGCCAGGGTGGTGACCTGGCGGGGCTTCACCTTGCCCTTGTGGACCCAGGGCTGGAACCTGATCGCGCCGACCGCGAGGATCGCGGACTCACCCGGGTTGATGATCGGCGTACCGGTGTCGACGCCGAAGACGCCCACGTTGGTGATGGTGAAGGTGCCGCCCTGCATGGCCGCCGGGGTGGTCTTGCCGTCGCGGGCGGTGGCGACGAGCTCGCTCAGCGACTGCGACAGCTGGGGCAGCGTCTGGGCGTGCGCGTCCTTGATGTTCGGCACGATCAGACCGCGCGGGGTGGCCGCGGCGATGCCCAGGTTGACGTAGTGCTTCTGCACGATCTCCTGGGCGGCCTCGTCCCAGGCGGCGTTGATGTCCGGGTTGCGCTTGATCGCGACCAGGACCGCCTTGGCGATCAGCAGGAGCGGGTTGACCCGCAGGCCCGCCATGTCCTTGTCGGACTTGAGCTCCTCGACCAGCTTCATCGTGCGCGTGATGTCGAAGGTGATGAACTCGGTGACGTGCGGCGCGGTGAAGGCCGAGCCGACCATCGCCGCCGCCGTGGCCTTCCGTACGCCCTTGATCGGGATACGGGTCTCCCGGGCGTCCGACGCGGCCGCGGGCGCCTGGGCCGGCACGGCCGCCGGGGCGGGAGCCGGGGCCTCGGTGACCGGAGCCGCGGGCGCGGCCGGAGCGGTCGGCGCCGGGGCCGCCGCGCGGTGGACGTCCTCACGGGTGATGACGCCGTCCGGGCCGGTCGGGGTGACCGCCGCCAGGTCCACGCCGAGGTCCTTCGCCAGCTTGCGCACCGGCGGCTTCGCCAGCGGGCGGCCGGTCGCGTGACCGTGGCCGTTCAGCTGCTCGGGAACGGCCGGGACCGGGGCGGGTGCGGCGGGTGCCACGGCCGGGGCGGGCGCGGCGGCCGGGGTGCCCGGCGTCGCCTTGCGGGCCCGGCGCTTGGTGGAGCTCGCGGCCACGCCGTAACCGACGAGGACCGGCTGGCGGCCCTCGGGCTCCGCAGCCTCGGCCGGGGCGGCCGGCGCGGCCGGCGCGGCCGGCGCGGCCGGCTCCGGCTCGGCGACCGGCTCCTGGGCCGGGGCCGCGGGCGCCGCGGGAGCGGCGCCGCCGCCCACGTTCACCGAGATGATGACCTGGCCGACGTCGACCGTGGTGCCCTCGGGGAAGACCAGCTCGTGGACCGTGCCGTCGAACGGGATCGGCAGCTCGACGGCCGCCTTCGCCGTCTCGACCTCGCACACGACCTGCCCGTCGGTGACGGTGTCACCGGGCTGGACGTACCACTTGAGGATCTCGGCCTCGGTCAGGCCCTCGCCCACGTCGGGCATCTTGAATTCGCGGATCGTCACGGTGCTCTCCTCAGAACGCCAGCGAGCGGTCGACGGCGTCGAGCACGCGGTCCAGGCCCGGCAGGTACTCCTCCTCCAGGCGCGCCGGCGGATACGGCGCGTGGTAGCCGCCGACCCGCAGGACGGGGGCCTCCAGGTGGTAGAAGCAGCGCTCGGTGATGCGGGCGGCGATCTCCGCGCCGGAGCCGAAGAAGACCGGTGCCTCGTGCACCACGACCAGACGGCCGGTCTTCTCCACCGACGCCTGGATGGTGTCGAAGTCGAGCGGGGAGATCGAGCGCAGGTCCACGACCTCGAGCGACTTGCCCTCCTCGGCGGCGGCCGCGGCCACCTCCAGGCAGGTCTTCACCATCGGGCCGTAGGCGACCAGGGTGAGGTCCGTGCCCTCGCGGGCGACGCGGGCCTTGTGCAGCTCGCCGGGGATGGCCTCGGTGTCGACCTCGCCCTTGTCCCAGTAGCGGCGCTTGGGCTCGAAGAAGATCACCGGGTCGTCGCTCTGGATCGCCTGCTGGAGCATCCAGTAGGCGTCGGAGGAGTTCGCCGGGGTGACGACCTTGAGGCCCGCGACGTGCGCGAAGAGCGACTCGGGGGACTCGGAGTGGTGCTCGACCGCGCCGATGCCGCCGCCGTACGGGATGCGGATGACGACCGGCATCTTGACCGTGCCGAGCGAACGGGCCCGCATCTTCGCCAGCTGGGTGACGATCTGGTCGTACGCCGGGAAGACGAAGCCGTCGAACTGGATCTCCACGACCGGCCGGTAGCCGCGCAGCGCGAGGCCGATCGCGGTGCCGACGATGCCGGACTCGGCGAGCGGGGTGTCGACGACCCGGTCCTCGCCGAAGTCCTTCTGCAGGCCGTCGGTGATCCGGAAGACACCGCCGAGCTTGCCGACGTCCAGGCCCATGATGACGACCTTGGGGTCGGTCTCCAGGGCCTTGCGCAGCGACTCGTTGAGCGCCTTGGCGAGGGGAAGCTTCTGAACAGCCATGATTACTCGGCCTCTCCGTTCGCGAAGGACGCCTGGTAGGCGGCGAACTGCGCGCGCTCCTCGTCGACGAGCGCGTGCCCGTCCGCGTACGTGTGGTCGAACATCGCCATGTGCTCCGGGACGGGCATGGCGCGGACGACCTCGCGGACGTGCTTGCCGAGCGCCTCGCTCTCGGCCTCCAGCTCCTCGAAGAAGGCGGCGTCGGCGTGGCCCTCGTTCTCCAGGTACGCCTTGAGACGCAGGATCGGGTCCTTGGCCTCCCACGCCTCGCGCTCCGCGTCGCGGCGGTAGCGCGTCGGGTCGTCGGAGGTGGTGTGGGCGGCCATGCGGTAGGTGAACGCCTCGATCAGCGTCGGGCCCTCGCCGCGGCGGGCGCGCTCGAGAGCCGACCGGGTCACGGCCAGGCAGGCGAGGACGTCGTTGCCGTCGACGCGGACGCCGGGGAAGCCGAAGCCGCGGGCGCGCTGGTAGAGCGGGACGCGGGTCTGCTTCTCGATGGGCTCGGAGATGGCCCACTGGTTGTTCTGGCAGAAGAACACGACCGGGGCGTTGTAGACCGCGGAGAAGACGAACGACTCGTTGACGTCGCCCTGGCTGGAGGCGCCGTCGCCGAAGTAGGCGAGCACGGCGGAGTCCGCGCCGTCCTTGGCGACGCCCATGGCGTAGCCGGTGGCGTGCAGCGTCTGCGAGCCGAGGACGATCGTGTACAGGTGGAAGTTGTTGCTGCTGGGGTCCCAGCCGCCGTTGTTCACACCACGGAACATCCCGAGCAGGTTGGTCGGGTCGACCCCGCGACACCAGGCGACGCCGTGCTCGCGGTAGGTCGGGAAGACGTAGTCGTCGTCCCGCAGGGCGCGGCCGGAGCCGATCTGGGCGGCCTCCTGGCCGAGCAGCGAGGCCCACAGGCCCAGCTCGCCCTGCCGCTGCAGGGCGGTGGCCTCGGAGTCGAAGCGGCGGGTGAGGACCATGTCGCGGTAGAGACCGCGCAGCTCCTCCGCGCTCAGGTCGATGTCGTACTCGGGGTGCTGGACGCGCTCACCCTCGGGCGTCAGCAGCTGAACGAGCTCGGGCTCGGCGCTCTGCGCCGCCGGTGCCTTCTTCGCGCTGGCACCGGTGGTGCGCTTGGTGCCGCTGCTGCGTCGCGTCGTCTTGCGCGCGGCAGTGCTCTCCACGGTCACGTGCGTGCTCCTCCGTCGGTCCGGCCTCCGGGTTCGCCGGCAAGGCCAGTGCGGCTCCGCCTTCTCCGTACCCTTCGCACGGGGTGGGTGCGACGCGGCCGGGGTCGGGCGTGAAAGATGCCCCGGCGAGCGCCGTCATAGGCACGTTACCCACCGCGCAACATTTCTGCGAAACCCCGCTTGACCTGCGATTTTGCTTGGATTTCCAAGTAAATCGAGAAAGCGGGTCCCGTCGCTGGTCAGCGCATGGACAACGGCCCGACGCCCTCGTCGGAACACCCGGCACGTTATCCCGGTCACCCCGGGCGCGGGAAGAGCCAATATGTGAGACTGACCGCGTGCGCGAAGAAGGAAAAATCCGGGTATTTCTGCTGGACGACCACGAAGTGGTCCGGCGCGGCGTCCACGAGCTGCTGTCCGTGGAGCAGGACATCGAGGTGGTCGGCGAGGCCGGTACGGCCGCCGACGCCCTGGTCAGGATCCCCGCCACCCGGCCGGACGTGGCCGTGCTCGACGTCCGGCTCCCGGACGGCAGCGGCGTCGAGGTGTGCCGGGAGATCCGCTCGCAGGACGAGTCGGTCAAGTGCCTGATGCTGACCTCGTACGCGGACGACGAGGCCCTCTTCGACGCGATCATGGCCGGGGCCTCCGGCTATGTCCTCAAGGCCATCCGCGGCAACGAACTGCTCGGCGCGGTCCGGGACGTCGCGGCCGGCAGGTCGCTGCTCGACCCGGTGGCCACCGCCCGGGTCCTGGAGCGGCTGCGGGACGGCAACGGGTCGAAGGGCGACGACCGGCTCGCCCACCTCACCGAGCAGGAGCGCAGGATCCTCGACCTGATCGGCGAGGGCCTGACGAACCGGGCCATCGGCGAGCGGCTCCACCTCGCCGAAAAGACGATCAAGAACTACGTCTCCAGCCTGCTGTCGAAACTGGGCATGGAGCGCCGTTCGCAGGCCGCCGCCTTTGTGGCCAGAATGCAGGCCGAGCGCCACTGAATTCCGGCACGTTTCCGCAGGTCGGCGGCCATATCCGGTTCCGGCGGGCCCGGCTCGGGCCCGGGAATGCGGCCCCGGCGCCGGCTCGGGCCCGGGAATCCGGCCCGGTTCGGGACCAACGTCCTCGTGCGCCGGGCCCGGCGCCCCTTCTCCGGCCCGACGGCGGTGGCGGAGAGTGGTGACCATGTCGTCCTGCGAGGAGATCCGCGCCGTCGAGCTGCTGCACCGCGTGCCGTACGGGCGGGTGGCCACGAGCATGCGGGCGATGCCGTTCGTCGCCCCGGCCCGGCACGTCGTGGCCGGCGGCCGCGTCCTGATCCGGCTGCACCGGGGCCTCGGCTACCACCGGGCCTGCGACGGCAGCGTCGTCGCCTACGGCGCGGACAACCTCGCCTCCGGTGCCGACCTCCTGTGGTCCGTGCAGGTCACCGGCACCGCGGAGATCGTCGAGCCGACCGAGGAGCAGCTCGCGGCCTTCGGCCCGGCACCGCGGTCCGTGGACGGCGCGCCCTTCGAGCCGGTCCACCTGCGCATCGAGCCCCAGTTCGCCACCCTGCACACCTTCGGCCACGCGTCCGAACGGCCCGCGGGCGCACACTCCTTCGAGCGACGTCTCCACCACGTAGCGTGATCTAACATCTGGGGAGTGCCGCGCTCATCTGCACCCCTGGCCTCCTGCCCCGCCGCGCCCCTCGCCCCACCCGTCGGCGCCCTGCTGCGCCGCTACACGGACGCGGGCGAGCCGCTCTCCTGCCAGCCCGTCGCCCAGGGCCTGCTCAACCGGGGCTACCGGCTCTCCACCACCCGCGGCGCCTACTTCCTCAAGCAGCACCTCGACGCCCGCACCGCCGACCGGGACACCATCACCCGCCAGCACCGGGCCACCGAGCGCCTGCACGCCCTCGGCCTGCCCGTTGCCCCGCCGCTGCCCGACGCCGCCGGCCGCACCGTCGCCGTCATCGGCGGCCACTGCTACGCCCTGCACCCGTGGGTCGACGGCCGCCACCGCGACGGCGCCCAGCTCTCCGCCGCCGGCTCCCGGCGCCTCGGCAGCCTCCTCGGGCACGTCCACACCTGCCTGGACCGGGTCATGGGCGCCACACCGCCCGGCACCGGCCACGAGAGCGCCCGTCCCGAGGACACCTACCGGCTCATCGACGACCTGCTGCGGCTGGTCCGCGCCCGCCGCTGCCGCGACGGCTTCGACGAGCTCGCCGAACACCGGCTGCGCGAACGCCGGGTGCTGCTCGCCGCGCACGCCCACCGCCGGCCGCCCGCGGCCGCCGCGACCGGCTGGGTGCACGGCGACTTCCACCCGTTCAACCTGCTCTACCGGGGCGCCGAACCGGCGGCCATCGTCGACTGGGACCGGCTCGGCGTCCGCCCGCGCGCGGAGGAGGCGGTCCGGGCCGCCGCCATCTTCTTCGTACGGCCGGCCGGCGAACTGGCCCTGGACAAGGTCCGGGCCTACGCGCGCGCCTACCGCCGGGCGGCGGGCGCGGACGGCGCCGAACTGGCCGCGGCGGTGGACCGGGTGTGGTGGGAGCGGCTCAACGACTTCTGGACCCTGCGCTGGCGCTACCAGCGGCACGACCGCAGGGCCGACCCGCAGTTTCCCGCGGTGTCGGCCCTGGTGGTGTGGTGGACCCGTGAGTACGAGGCGGTGCGCGACGCCTTCACGGGCTGAGCCGGCCCCCAGGAGCCGGCCCCTAGGAGCCGGCCCTTGAGGATCAGGCGCCGGGCCTCAGCCGGTCGTCCCGGTCGTGACGCCGGTGCTGCTACCCGCCGACGTGCCGGTGGTCGTGCCCGTCGACGTACCGGTGTTCGTGCCGGTCGAGGTGCCCGAGTTGCCGCTGGACGTACCGGAGTTGCCCGCGGACGTGCCGGTCGAGGTGCCCGTCGAGGTGTTGCCGTCGGTCGTGCCCTCCGTGCCGCCCTCGGTGGTGCCCTGGTCCGTGCCCGTGCCGCCGTCGGACGAGTCCGTCGGGTCGGTGGTCGGCGGCGGCGTGGTCGGCGGCGCGGTCGTCGGGTCGTACGTCGGCCGCCTGGTCGGCGTCCACGGCTGATCGTTGCCGCCGCCGGTCGAGGTGTCCGGCGTCTCCGGGTCGTCCGACGGCTCGTCGGACGGCGGCGGCGAATCGTTCTTCGTGGACGGCGAGTTCGAGATCGTGGGCTGCTTGTCGGTGCCGTTGCCGCCCTTGTCGCCGGCCTTGTCGAGCGCGTACACCACGCCCGCGACCATCGCGACCAGCGCGAGCGCCACGAACAGCAGCAGCTTGCCGCGGCCGCCGGACTTGCCGCCGTCCGGCCCGTAGCCGCCGGGACCGCCGTGGCCGCCGTCGTAGCCGCTGAAGCCGCCGTCGTCGGGGTTCATCGCGGGCAGGATCGGGCGCTGCGCGGTGTCGTGGTGCACGGGATGGCCGAGCACGGCCGTGGCGGCGGCGCCGCCGGGCGGCGTGTGGAAGCCGTCGTGCACCTCCACAGGACCGGTGTTCCACATGCCGGTGTGGCCGCCCTGCTCCTGGAGCATCTGCAGCCCGTACTGGATCAGGCCGCGCATCTCCTCGGCGCTCTGGAAGCGGTCGTCCGGGTCCTTCGCGAGCGAGCGCATGACCAGGCCGTCGAGCTCCGGCGGCGCCGCCTGGGCGACCTCGGACGGCGGGATCGGCGCGTCCTGGACGTGCTGGTACACCACCGACAGCGGCGTCTCGCCGGTGAACGGGGGCCGCAGCGCGAGCAGTTCGTAGAGCAGGCAGCCCGTCGCGTACAGGTCGGAGCGGTGGTCGACGGCCTTGCCGAGCGCCTGTTCGGGGGAGAGGTACTGCGGCGTGCCCATGACCATGCCGGTCTGGGTCATCGTCGACTGCGCGCCGTGCAGGGCGCGCGCGATGCCGAAGTCCATCACCTTGACCGCGCCGCCGTGGGTGATGATCACGTTGGCCGGCTTGATGTCCCGGTGCACGATGCCGTGCTGGTGGGAGTAGGCGAGCGCCTCCAGGACGCCGGAGACGATGATGAGCGCCTGCTCGGGCCCGGGCGCCTCGGCACTGATCAGCAGGTCGCGGATGGTGCGGCCCTCGACCAGCTCCATCACGATGTACGGCACGGACTGGTCGCCGACCACGTCCTCGCCCGAGTCGTAGACGGCCACGATCGCGTGGTGGTTGAGGCCCGCGACGGACTGCGCCTCGCGCGTGAAACGGGCCTTGGAGACCGGGTCCTCGGCGAGATCGGCGCGCAGCAGCTTCACCGCGACGGTGCGCCCCAGGCGCACGTCCTCGGCCGCGAACACCTCGGCCATGCCGCCGCGGCCCAGACGATGGGTCAGCCGGTAACGACCGTCACCGACGACCCCGCCGACGCCCCAGGACTCGGCGGACGCGTCCGGCACACCGCCACCTGCTCCGGATTCGGGTGCCATCAGTCCTCGCCGTCGTCTCTCGTGCCGTCTCCAGTCGTCACGCTACAGGCTCCGTACGACATCCCGGTCCGCGATGCGGGCGCGACGGACCGGTCGTGCCACTCCCCTGACGTACGCCTGTGCAAATTCCGTGCCGTTCCGGTCACGCTCACGGAACACTTTCCGTGCGGAGGGTCACGGAACGGGCACCGAACCGGTGCCCGGCTTGACGTGTCACTGCCCTCGGGCAGACTTGGCCAGGAAATTCCGGATCAGCGCCGCCACGCGCGCGTATGGGGGAAGCACAAATGAGCCAGGACGGCGCACAGGGCCGCTATGCGGGCGGTTCGGTCGCGGGCGGCCGGTACCAGCTGCGCGACCTGCTCGGCGAGGGCGGCATGGCGTCGGTGTACCTGGCGTACGACAGCGCGCTCGACCGCCAGGTCGCCATCAAGACGCTGCACACCGAGCTGGGCCGCGAACAGTCCTTCCGCGAACGGTTCCGGCGCGAGGCGCAGGCCGTGGCGAAGCTGTCGCACACCAACATCGTCTCGGTCTTCGACACCGGCGAGGACACCCTCGACGGCGCCGTCATGCCGTACATCGTCATGGAGTACGTGGAGGGCCAGCCGCTCGGCTCGGTCCTCGGCGCGGACATCCAGGCCTACGGCGCGATGCCGGCCGACAAGGCGCTGAAGGTGACGGCGGACGTGCTCGCCGCGCTCGAGGTCAGCCACGAGATGGGCCTGGTCCACCGCGACATCAAGCCCGGCAACGTGATGATGACCAAGCGCGGCGTGGTCAAGGTCATGGACTTCGGCATCGCGCGCGCCATGCAGTCCGGGGTCACCTCGATGACCCAGACCGGCATGGTCGTCGGCACCCCGCAGTACCTGTCGCCCGAGCAGGCCCTGGGCCGCGCCGTGGACGCCCGCTCCGACCTCTACTCGGTCGGCATCATGCTCTTCCAGCTGCTGACGGGCCGTCTGCCGTTCGACGCCGACTCGCCGCTCGCCATCGCCTACGCGCACGTCCAGGAGGAGCCCGTCGCGCCCTCCTCGGTCAACCGCTCGGTGACGCCGGCCATGGACGCGCTGGTCGCCCGCGCCCTGAAGAAGAACCCGAACGAGCGCTTCCCCAGCGCCGCCGTCATGCGCGACGAGTGCCTGCGGGTCCTGGCCGCCGGCCAGACCGGCGCGCCGGTGATCGTCGCGGGCGGCCCGGTGCAGAGCGGCTCCGGTGTCGGCTCGGCCGTCTTCCCGCCGGTCGGGCAGACCCCGCCGCCGGCCACGCACGGCGTCCAGACGCCTTACCAGCCGACGCCGCAGCCCGGCCCGTACGGCGTTCCGACGCCGGCCCCGACGCCCGCGCCCTCCTACGGCTACCCGCAGCACCCGACGCCGGCCCCGGCGCCCGTCTACCAGACGCCGGCGCCCGTGCCCGGTCCTTACACGATGCCGCACCAGAGCGCGCCGGCCGTCGCGGGCGGCGGCGCCCAGTCGAACCGGAACAAGATCGCCATCGGCGCCGTGGCCCTGCTGCTCGTGGCCGGTGTGATCACGGGCATCTCGCTGATGAACCGCGACGGAGGCGACGACCGGGCCGGCGGCGACGACCCGAGCCAGAGCACGAGCGCCGTGCCCGGCCACAAGGGCCCGGACCTCACCAAGACCATCGACTCCAAGAAGTGCACGGAGCCGCGCGAGTCGAGCGACGACCCGGACAAGTTCGAGGTGCCGGACTTCACGTACAAGAACATCCAGTCCGTGAAGGACTGCATCCGGGCCGCGGGCTGGAAGATCAAGGGCGAGACGTCGGTCGACGAGGTCACCTACGGCCAGGGCACGGTCATCACCCAGTACCCGCGCCAGGGCACGGAGATCGCCAAGGACGACGCCGAGTTCAACCTCGAGGTCTCGACCGGCAACCCGGCGCAGTAGCGATCCGTAGAGGTCTACAAGGGTCTATAGGGGTCCGTAGGGGTCCTATAGAGGTCCCAAGGGGGCCTACAGGGTCCGTCCAGGCGGGCCGGGGCTCGCGCTCACGGGCGGGGCCCTCGGCCGGACCCGTCCGGGATGCCGGGATTGTCCCGTCATGTGACGCTGAGTCGAACGATTCGGCGGCTCGGTACGGGAGGGGGTCACCCCGTGACTCCAGGACCAGGTCCTCGTGCGCGGGCGTGCGCGCCCGCCCTCGGCTGCCGGCTGCTGGCCTTGCTGTACATGGGGGCGGCCGGATACCTCGGATGGGCCGGCTGGGGAGGAACGCCGGGCGCCGTGGCGTACGGAGCGCCGGCGCCGCCCGCCGCCACGGGCAGCCCGTCCGCGGCGGCTCCCTCACCGCTCCCGCGGCTCGCGATGTCGCCCACGGCACCGGCCGGCGCCTCCCGCTCGTCCTCGCCGTCCGCGACCGTCTCGCCCGCGCCCGCGCCGAGCGGCTCCGCCGCCGGTCCCGGCCGGCCGTCGACGCCGGCCCGGCCCTCCCACCCGTCAGGCCCCTCCGACCCCTCCGACCCCTCCGACCGTGACGACCCGTCCGACCGCGACGACCCGTCCGACCCGGACGAGCCGGACGGCGGGGGCACCGGGGGCGGGCCCTCGCGGCCGGGCGAGCCGTCAGAGCCGCCGGCGCCCAGCCGCTCCGCCTCGCTCGCCGGACGCCCTGCGGGCGAGGGCAGGGCGCGGCCCGGACGGCCCGCCGACACCTCCGTGCCGCCCGCCGACGCGGACCCGGCGGCGCCCGCTCGTACCAAAACGGCAACAGAGGACGAGCCGGAGGGCGACCCGGACGACACGGCCGGCGTCGTACCCGGGACGGACGCCACGGACGCCGAGCGCCCGCCCGCCGACCTTCCCGCGGCCGCGCCGGGGATCGGCGCCGAGACCGCGACCACCCTGTCCGACCGGCGGATTCCCGTCCTGACCCTGGGCGTGGGGCTCGCCCTGGTGGGTCTCGGCATCGGGTTCCTCGGCCTGCGGATGCGGCGCCGCTGACCGCTTCCCGAGCGCCCGGGTCCTCCTTGAGTCGGACCTCCGGGGTCCGTCGCAGGGCGCTTGTCCCGCCCGACTTACTCGGTATACATACTCGGTATGTCCATCCGCCACGGGCTTCTCGCCCTCCTCGAACGCGGCCCGCGCTACGGCTCGCAGCTCCGTACGGAGTTCGAGTCCCGCACCGGCTCCACCTGGCCGCTCAACGTGGGCCAGGTCTACACGACCCTCAGCCGCCTCGAACGCGACGGCATGATCGTCCAGGACGGCGAGGACGAGGGCGGCCACGCGCTCTACGCGATCACCGACACCGGTCGCGCCGAGCTGCGCAGCTGGTTCGAGAACCCGGTCGACCGCACCAGTCCGGCCCGTGACGAGCTGGCCATCAAGCTGGCGATGGCGGTCGGGGCGTCCGGCGTCGACATCCGCGACGTCATCCAGTCCCAGCGCCGGCACACGGTGCAGGCCATGCAGGACTACACCCGGCTCAAGGCGCAGGCGATCACCGCCGTCGAGAAGAACGGGGCGCGGGAGCGCGACGACGTCGCCTGGCTGCTCGTCCTGGAGCAGCTGATCTTCCAGACCGAGGCCGAGGCGCGCTGGCTCGACCACTGCGAGGCCCGGCTGATCCGCCTCTCCGCGACCGCCGCCACGGAGGCGACGGCACAGGCGGCGACCGGCACGGCTCCGCAGCCGCCGACGGCGGCCGGGGCCGGGAGCGGCTCCGGGAGCGCCCCGGCCGCGGCTCCCGCCGCCGGCGCCGCAGCCCGGCCGCGCCGCTGACCGACAGAACCACCGACCAGGTCCAGCGAACAGAACCACCGGCCGGCCCGGAAGACCGGGAGCCGGCCCGCACCACCGGCCGGCCCGGAACACCCGGAGCCGGCCCGCACCACCGACAGACCCGTCCACCGTCCCTGATCACGACCCAGGCCCAGACCCGTACGCGCGGCACCACCGACGGCCGCACCGCACAGCGCCGTTCCCGCGTACGCCCGAGGGGGATTCATGTCCACACAGCAGCAGCCCGTGCTGCGTCTGCAGAACCTGACCCGCGTCCACGGCGCGGGCGCCACCGAGGTGCACGCCCTGCGCGGCGTCGACCTCGACGTCCATCCCGGTGAACTCGTCGCCGTCATGGGCCCGTCCGGCTCCGGCAAGTCGACGCTGCTCACCATCGCCGGCGGCCTCGACACCCCCACCTCCGGCCGGGTCGTCGTCGAGGGCACCGACATCACCGCCGTGAGCGCCAAGGAGCTGGCCGCGCTGCGCCGCCGCAGCATCGGCTACGTCTTCCAGGACTACAACCTCATCCCGGCCCTCACCGCCGCCGAGAACGTGGCCCTGCCCCGCGAACTGGACGGCGTCTCCGCCCGCAAGGCCCGGGTCGAAGCCCTCGCCGCGCTCACCGAGATGGACCTCGGCCACCTCGCCGACCGCTTCCCCGACGAGATGTCCGGCGGCCAGCAGCAGCGCGTGGCCATCGCCCGCGCCCTCGTCGGCGACCGCCGGCTCGTCCTCGCCGACGAGCCCACCGGCGCCCTCGACTCCGAGACCGGCGAGTCCGTGCTCGCCCTGCTGCGCTCCCGCTGCGACGCCGGCGCCGCCGGCATCCTGGTCACCCACGAGCCCCGGTTCGCCGCCTGGGCCGACCGCGTGGTGTTCCTGCGGGACGGCTCCGTCGTCGACCAGACCGTACGCAGCGACGCCGACTCGCTCCTGACCGGCCGGGCGGCCCAGCAGTGACGACCTGGTTCCACTCCTGGCGGGCCGCGGTCCGCATCGCCCGCCGTGACGCCTGGCGCTCCAAGGGCCGCAGCTTCCTCGTCCTCGCCATGATCGCGCTGCCGATCCTCGGCGTGAGCGCCTTCGAGCTGACGATACGCAGCTCCGAACTCACCACCGAGCAGCAGCTGGAGCGGTCCATCGGCGCCGCCGACGCCCGCCTGACCGACGCCCAGGTCTCCGGTGTGCCGATCCTCCAGGATCCCCAGGGCGAGCAGAACGCCCCGGCCGAGGACTACGAGAAGTCCAACAAGCCCTGGCCCAGCGGCCCGACCGACGTCGCCAAGGCCGTCCCGGCCGGCTCGACGGTCCTCACCGACAGCAGGGGCAGCGCCAAGCTGACCACCACGCACGGGCTGCTCCAGACCGAGGTCCGCGAACTGAAGGCCGACGACCCGGTCGCCCGGGGCATCATGCGGCTGCGCGAAGGCCGCTTCCCGGAGAAGAACGACGAGATAGCCGCGACCACGCGCTTCCTGGAGGACAGCGGGCTGACCGTCGGCTCGACCCTCACCGCGCGCGGCTTCGACCGCGAGTACCGGATCACCGGCGCCTACGAACTGCCCAGCGACCTCAAGACCCAGCAGGTCAACGCCCTGCCCGGCGCCTTCCTCGCGCCCTACGGCAAGGCCGTCGAGAAGGCCGGCAGCCAGAAGCCCGACGTCTCCGTCACGTACCTCGTGAAGAAGACCGGTGGTTTCACGTGGAACACCGTCCAGCAGATCAACGCCAAGGGCGTGCTGGTCACCTCGCGCGCCGTGATCCTGAACCCGCCCGCCGACTCCGAGGTGCCGCTCTTCCAGCGGGAGGGCTACCGCGACTACGCGAGCAGCGGGGCCGCCGAGGCCGCCGCGCTCGCCGCCGCGGGCACCGTGGTGGGTCTCGCGATGCTCGAGATCTGCCTGCTCGCCGGGCCCGCGTTCGCCGTCGGCGCCCGCCGCTCGCGGCGCCAGCTCGGCCTGGTCGGCGCCAACGGCGGTGCCCGCAGCCACATCCGGGCCATCGTGCTCAGCGGCGGTCTCGTCATCGGTGTCGCCGCGGCCGTCGTCGGCACGGTCCTCGCCCTGATCCTGACCTTCGCGCTCCGGCCGCTCCTGGAGGAGTACCTGGGGCAGCGGTTCGGCGGCTTCACCATCCGGCCGCTGGAACTGCTCGGGATCGCCGCGCTCGCCGTCCTCACCGGCCTGCTCTCCGCGATCGTCCCGGCCGTCACCGCCTCCCGCCAGACGGTCCTCGCGTCCCTCACCGGCCGCCGCGGTGTGCGCCGCAGCAGCCGCGTCCTGCCGCTGGTCGGCCTCGGCGCCGTCGTCGTCGGCGCCGCGATCGCCCTGTACGGCTCGGTCTTCTCCGACCAGTTCGTCATCGTCGCGGGCGGCTCCGCGATCGCCGAACTGGGCGTGGTCGCCATGACGCCGGCCCTGGTCGGCCTGTTCGGCCGCAGCGGCCGCTGGCTGCCGCTCTCGCCGCGCCTCGCCCTGCGCGACGCGGTGCGCAACCGGGGCCGCACGGCGCCCGCCGTCGCCGCCGTCCTGGCCGCCGTCGCCGGCACCGTCGCCGTCTCCACGTACACCGCCAGCCGCGACGCCCAGAACCTGGCCTCCTACCAGCCGAAGCTGCCGCACGGCGCCGTCGCCGTCCTCGTCACCGAGGAGGGCGGGCGGGACGCCCCGGCCGTCCGCGACGCCGTCGCCCGCACCTATCCCGTCGACCTGCGCGCCGACATCTCCCGCGTCGCCGTCGGCAAGCCGGGCTGCGACCCCTGGGGCGGCGCACCGGGCTGCGGCCGCTTCGAGATCGTCATCCCCAAGGCGAACGAGTGCCCGCTGTGGGCCTCCACGCCGGACGGCTCCGATCCCTCGGAGAGGTTCACCAAGGAGCAGCGGCGCAAGCTCCAGCAGGACGACTGGCGCTGCCAGTCCTCCGCGGGCGACGGTGTGTACGTCGAGGGCGGCCTGGTCGTCGCCGACGCCGAGGCCCTGAAGATCCTCGGCATCACCGACCCGGGCGCCGCCAAGGCCCTGGCCGACGGCAAGATCGTCAGCTTCTCCAAGCCGCAGGTCGACAAGAACGGCAAGGTCGGCATCCGGCTGATCACCGACACGGACGCCTACGACCGCGCCGCCGAGCAGCACAAGCCGCTCCCCGGTGAGATCAAGGCCTTCCCCGCCTACCAGGTGCCCGGCAACCCGCCCTCGTACGGCGTGCAGAGCATGCTCAGCCCCGCCGCCGCCCGGGCCGCCGGACTGACGACCGTCCCGCTGGGCGCGTACTTCCGCACCGACCACCTGCCGAGCAGCGAGCAGCGGCAGAAGCTCGACGGCGAGATCGCCAAGCTCGGCAGCACCGTCGAGCTCACCCTGGAAGAGGGCTACGTCAGCACCTACAACATCGTGCTGCTGGCGCTGACCGTCTTCGCCGGCCTGGTCACCATCGGCGCGGCCGGTATCGCCACCGGTCTCGCCCAGGCCGACGCCGAGGCCGACCTCAAGACGCTCTCCGCCGTCGGCGCGCCGCCGCGGGTGCGCCGCACCCTCAGCGGCTTCCAGTGCGGCGTCGTCGCGGCGATGGGCGTGGTCCTCGGCTCCGCCGCGGGCGTCCTGCCCGCCGTCGCCCTGCGGCTCACCGAGGAGCGCGAACAGCTGCGCTTCTACCGGCAGAGCGTCGACGAGGGCTGGGGCGGCATGGTCGAACCGCCGGTCGTACCGATCGTCGTCCCCTGGGCGACGCTCGCCGCCCTGCTCGTGGCCGTCCCGCTCGGCGCCGCCCTCCTCGCGGCCCTGGTGACCCGCTCCCGCGGGGCGCTGGCCCGCCGCGCCGCGCACTGAGCACTTCCCTGGAGGAGGGTGGATCACCCTCCTCCAGGGGCACACCGTGTGATGAGGCGTATGTGCGAGAGAATGGCGGCATGGAGATGCCGAGGAATGAAAGGTCGCAGGAGAGCCCCCAGGTCCTCATCGTGGGCCAGGACGGGATGGCACTCGGCGGCGCTCAGGGTGACGACGAATCCCGCGAGGTCCCGGTGACGGAAATGGTCGAGCAGCCTGCGAAGGTCATGCGCATCGGCAGCATGATCAAGCAGCTGTTGGAGGAGGTCAGGGCGGCACCTCTGGACGAGGCCAGCCGCGTTCGGCTCAAGGAGATCCACGCCAGCTCGGTGAAGGAGCTGGAGGACGGGCTCGCCCCGGAGCTGGTGGAGGAACTGGAGCGGCTCTCGCTGCCGTTCACCGACGAGGCGATTCCCTCCGAGGCGGAACTGCGCATCGCGCAGGCCCAGTTGGTGGGCTGGCTCGAAGGCCTTTTCCACGGCATCCAGACGGCGCTGTTCGCCCAGCAGATGGCGGCCCGCGCCCAGTTGGAGCAGATGCGCCGGGCGCTGCCGCCGGGCGCCGGACACGACGACGACGACGATCACGGCCCCGGCCCGGGCCGGGGCCGCGCGGTCGGCTCGGGGCCGTACCTGTAGGCCCCGCGCCTACGGGCCTGTCGGGCAGTCAGAAAGGCCCGGTGCCGGCGGCGGAAGCCGCGGGCACCGGGCCTTTTCGCGTCGGTACGGTGCTGCGGGGCAGCGCCTCGGGGCGGGCTTCGGAAAGGGACGTCCCGAAGCCAGCGCCTCGGGGTCAGCGTTACGGCGCGAGGAGGAGCACCTTGCCGACGTGGCCGCTCGCCTCGACGGCGCGGTGGCCCTCGGCGGCGTCCGTCAGCGGCACGGTGCGGTCGACGACCGGGGTGACCCGGCCCGCGCCGATCAGCGGCCAGACGTGCTCGCGGACGGCGGCGACCACGGCCGCCTTCTCGTTCAGCGGACGGGACCGCAGCGTCGTCGCCAGCACGGCGGCGCGCTTGGCCATCAGGGCGCCCAGATTCAACTCGCCCTTCACACCGCCCTGGAGGCCGATGACGACCAGGCGGCCGTTGACGGCGAGGGCCTTGATGTTCCGGTCCAGGTACTTCGCGCCGACGATGTCGAGGATGACGTCGGCCCCGGCTCCGTCCGTCGCCTTGTGGAGCTCCTCGACGAAGTCCTGCTCGCGGTAGTCGATGAGGATGTCCGCGCCCAACTCGGCGCAGCGGGCCAGCTTCTCGGCGCTGCCGGCGGTCACCGCGACCCGGGCGCCGACCGCCTTGGCCAGCTGGATCGCCATGGTGCCGATGCCGCTGGAACCGCCGTGCACGAGAAGCGTCTCGCCGGGCCGCAGATGCGCCAGCATGAAGACGTTCGACCAGACCGTGCAGGCCACCTCGGGCAGCGCCGCCGCCGTCACCAGGTCCACGCCCTCCGGACGGGGCAGCAACTGGCCCACGGGGACGGCCACCTTCTCCGCGTAACCGCCGCCGACGAGCAGCGCACACACCTCGTCGCCGACGGACCAGCCCGAGACGCCCGGGCCGAGCCCGGTGATCCGGCCCGAGCACTCGAGGCCGGGATAGGGGGAGCTGCCCGGCGGCGGGTCGTAGAAGCCCTGCCGCTGGAGCAGATCGGCACGGTTGACGGCGCTCGCCACCACCTCGACGAGTACCTCGCCCTCGGCGGGGACGGGGTCGGGCACCTCGGCCCAGACCAGCGCCTCGGGCCCGCCGGGTTCCGGAATCGTGATCGCATGCATGTCGGCGAGGCTACCGCCGCGGGGCCGACGGGGCGCGGGAGCGACCGGACGGAGGCCGACGGGGCGCGGGGGCGAGCGGGCGCGGGACCAGCTGTCCGCGGGTCAGCCGTCCCCGGGTGCCAGCCGTCCCCGGGTGTCAGCCGTCCCCGGGTGTCAGCCGTCCCCGGCGTCAGTCCTCCGACGGCGTGGTGAGCGGCGTGATGGGCGCCGCGCGCACGATCGTGATCACCCGGTCGGTGAGCTGGAGCGGGCTGGCGGCGGGATCGTCGTAACCGAGCAGCCGGTGGCCGCGGAGCACGCTTACCACCAGGTCGTCCGTCTCGCGTACGCTGCGACCCGCCTCGGCCTTGGTCACCGGGCGTTCCACGAGATCGAGCCCCGAGCCCTGCTGGATCAGGTCCTCCATCACCGTGCCCGCGCTGGGGCTGAGCACGGACAGGCCGAGCAGCCGGCCGGCGGCGCTGGCGCTGGTGATCACGGCGTCGGCGCCGGACTGGCGCAGCAGCGGCGCGTTCTCCTCCTCGCGGACCGCGGCGACGATCTTCGCGCCACGGTTGAGCTGGCGGGCCGTCAGGGTCACGAGGACGGCGGTGTCGTCGCGCTGGGTGGCGATGACGATCTGACGGGCCTTCTGCACCTCGGCGCGCAGCAGCACGTCGCTGCGAGTCGCGTCGCCGACGACGCCGACGAATCCGTCGGCGTTGGCGGCCTCGATCACCTTGTTGGACGGATCGACGATGACGATCTGCTCCTTGCGCAGACCGGTCGCGCACAGCGTCTGGATCGCCGAGCGCCCCTTGGTGCCGAAGCCGACGATGACGGTGTGCTCGCGCAAGGCGGCCCTCCAGCGGTTGAGCCGGAACTCCTCCCGGGTCCGTTCCGTGAGGACCTCGAGGGTGGTACCGACCAGGATGATCAGAAACAGCACGCGCAGCGGCGTGACCAGCAGGATGTTCGCGAGCCGGGCGGAGTCGCTGTACGGGACGATGTCGCCGTAGCCGGTGGTGGAGAGGGTGACGGTCGCGTAGTAGACGCTGTCGAGGAAGTCGACCTGCTCGTCGGCGTTGTCGTGGTAGCCCGACCGGTCGAGGTAGACGATGAGCACGGTCACGACCATCACGGCGAGCGCCATGAGCAGCCGTTTGGCCACCTGCCGCAGGGGCCTTTCGACCACGGGGCGCGGCAGCCGGAGGCGCGGACCCGCGACCTTCTCGTCCGCCTGGCGCGCCATCACGTCGCGGCTGGGAAGTTTCACGTGAAACACACTCCTTCGCCGGACACGGCCGGGTCGGACCCGGCGGCCGGCCAGGGAAGGTCGAGGACGTCGAGCGCCTGCCCGGCCCTGGCGCCGCCGGGCGGGACCACGGCCATGCCGTCGGCGGCCGCGATCCCGCGCAGCATCGCGGGCCCGTTGTAGTGCAGCGGCACGGCCTCGTCGCCGCGCAGCACCACGGGGACGAGCCGGGTGTCGTACGGGTGGCCCTGGATCTCCTGGCGTACGGGGACGCGGTACGGCTCCGGGGACGGCCGGCCCGCCAGGGTGCGCAGCAGCGGCTCGGCGAGCGTGAGCAGCCCGGACACGGCCGCGAGCGGATTGCCGGGGAGGCCCACGAGGTGCCGGGGAGCGAAGGGGCCGGTGGGCCCGGTGGAGTCGGTGGCGCTGGTGGGGCCGGGGGCGCTCGGCGCTGAGGTCTGGTCCGTGGTCGGGGGGACTGGTGCGGGCGCGCCGCCCAGTTCGGCGAGGAGCATCGGGTGTCCCGGCCGGACCTTCACGCCGTCGACGAGCAGGGCCGCGCCGGCCTTGGCGAGGACCGGGTGGACGTGGTCGACGGGTCCGGCCGCCGTGCCGCCGGTGGTGACGACCACGTCGGCCGCGGAACCGGTGACGGCCGCGTACAGCTCCTCGGCGTCGTCGCCGATCCGGCGGGTGCCGAGCACCTCGGCGCCGAGCGCCCGGAGCCAGGGACCGAGCAGCGGGCCGAGGGCGTCGCGGATCAGGCCCTCGCGGGGAAGCCCGGTGGTGAGCAGTTCGTCGCCGAGGACGAGCACCTCCACGCGGGGACGCGGGTGCACCGTCAGTTCGTCGTAGCCGGCCGCGGCGGCGAGGCCCAGGACGGCCGGGGTGACGGTGCTTCCGGCGGGCAGCAGCCGGTCGCCGGCGCGGCACTCCTGGCCACGGGGACGGATGTCCTGCCCGTGGACGACCTCCCGCCGGGCGTGCAGCTGCCCGGCGCTGTCGGCGCGGGCGTGCTCGCCGCGGACGACGGCGGTCGCCCCGGCCGGCACCCGGGCGCCCGTCGCGATCCGCACCGCGTCGCCGTCGACGAGTTCGCAGGCGGCCGCATGACCGGCGAGGACGGCCTGCTCGGGGGCGATCCGCCAGGGCCCCGGGCCGGCCACCGCCCAGCCGTCCATGGCGGAGGTGTCGAAGGAGGGCAGGTCGGTGAGCGCGTGCAGCGGGCCGGCCAGGATCCGGCCGAGCGCCCGGTCGAGCGGTAGGGTGCCGGGCCGGCGGGCCGCCGCCGCCCTCGCTCCGGCCCGCGCGGCGGCGGTCCGGGCCTCGGGCCAGGCGGTGGCGCGGTGCCGGCCGGTCTCGTGAGCGGCGGCCTTGCCGGGAGCGGGCTCGCCGCGGGCGGGCTCGCGGGGGGCCGGGTCCGGCCGGCGCCGGCCGACGAGGGCCAGGGCGTCGTCCACGCCGTCGTCGGGCACGCGCTCCTGCATGGTCATCCGGCGTCGTCCTGCTCGGCGGCCCAGCGCAGGGCGAGCGCGGTGGCCTTGCGCGCCGCCTCCGCCACGGCCTCGGGGCCGCCCTGGCCGTCGGCGGCCTTGGCCGCCGCGTACCCGACCAGGAACGTGGTCAGCGGCGCGGCGGGCCGTGCGACGCCGTGCGCGGCGTCACGGGCCAGGTCGAGCAGCACGCCCGTGTCGACGTCCAGGTCGATGCCCAGTTCGTCCTTGACTGCGGTGATCCATTCATCCAGCACGTTCCCATGCTCCCTGATCCGCGCCCGGGCCGTGGCGATGTCCTCCCAGGTGTCGCAGTCGAACGACGCCGCCCGCTCGGCCGCGACCCGGGCGACGCGCAGCCGCCCGACGATCCGCCGCAGCGCGAGCCCGTCCAGACTCCCGTGCTCGGCCGCCGCGGCCGTCACCTCCCGTCGCAGCGCCGCGCTCCGGTACACCGCGACGAGCGGTTGCTCCCTGCCCTCGCCGTCGACCGTCACCACCGCCTCGGCCTCCTCGTCCCCGGCGAGCGCGTCCACCAGCCGCCGCGCGGCCGCGCGGTCGAAGAACGGCAGGTCGGCGGAGAGGACCAGGACGAGGCCGGCGCCCTGCTGGGGTGTCGCGGGGTCGCCGGGGACGTCACCGGCCGGCGGGCCGGCCAGGCGGCCGAGGCCCGCGGCGAGGGCGGCGACCGGGCCGCCGCCGGGCGGGTCCTCGCGGGTCCACTCGACGGGGCGGGCGGTGGGCCGGGGCGGGGCGACGACCACGGTGCGGGCGGCGTCGCGGCAGCCGGCGAGGACCCGGTCGAGCAGCGGCCGCCCACCGACCCGTACGGCGGGCTTGTCGGTCCCGCCGAGGCGCCGGGCGGCGCCGCCGGCGAGCACGAGGGCGTCGTACGCGGGCGTCATCCCAGCAGTATGGTCCGCGCCGGCCCTCGAACGGCCGAGCCGGACCGTTCGTCTCACGGAGGGAGACGGACGGCCCGGTCAGGTCGAACGCGTCCGGGACCCGGCGTGGGGTTGGGTCCCGGACAAGGCCGCCGGGAACCGCCGGGGCCCCGTGCCCCGGCCGGTGTGCACCCGGCGGAGTCCTCTCAGAGCGTGCGCAGCAGCACCGCCGGGTTCTCGACGCAGTCGGCCACGTGGCGCAGGAAGCCGCCGGCCGTACCGCCGTCGCACACCCGGTGGTCGAAGGTGAGCGACAGCTGCACCACCTGACGCACCGCCAGCTCGCCCTGGTGCACCCACGGCTTGGGGACGATCCGGCCCACGCCGAGCATGGCCGCCTCGGGGTGGTTGATGATCGGCGTGGAGCCGTCGACGCCGAACACCCCGTAGTTGTTCAGGGTGAACGTGCCGCCGGTCAGGTCCGCCGGCGTCAGCGTGCCCTGCCGCGCGGACTCCGTCAGGCGCGCGAACTCCGCGGTCAGCGACTCGGCCGTGCGGCCGCCCGCGTCCCGTACGACCGGGACGACCAGGCCGCGGTCGGTCTGGGCGGCGAACCCGAGGTGCACGGACGGCAGCCGGACGATCTCCCGGGCGGCCGTGTCGACCGTGGAGTTGAGCTCGGGGAAGCGGGCCAGCGCGTGGGTGCAGATCCGGGCGAGCAGCGCGAGCACGGAGATCTTCGGTCCGCCCGCCGCGTTCATCGCGGCGCGCGCCGCCATGAGTTCGGTCGCGTCGGCGTCGACCCAGCAGGTGGCGTCCGGTATCTCGGTGCGGCTGCGCGACAGCTTGTCGGCGACGGCGCCGCGCACACCGCGCAGCGGTACGCGCTCGCCGACGGCGGCCACGGCGGCCGGGGCCTGGGCGGGCGCGGCCTGCGGGGCCGGTGCGGGCCGGTCCCTGAGGGCGAGGGCCGTCTCCACGTCCGCCCGCAGGATCAGGCCTTCGGGTCCCGAGCCGCGGACCTGCCGCAGGTCGAGTCCCTTGTCGCGGGCGAGCTTGCGCACCAGCGGCGAGATCACGGGCACCGGCCCGAGAGGCTCGGCGACGGCCACCGCGGCGGGCGCGGGCGCGGCCTGCGCCGGGTCGGCGGTGGGCGTCTGGTGCCGGACCCGGCGGCGCCGGGCGGCGGGCCCGGCGGTGCCGTAGCCGACGAGCACGTTGCCCGAGTACTCCGAGGACTCCGCCGAATCCGCCGACTCGGCGGCCTGCGCGGGCGTGGCGCCGGTCGTCGCCGCGGGCGCCGCCGGGGTGCCCGGCGCGCCGCCGACGGCGACCGTCAGAAGCGGTGCGCCGACGGGCAGTTCGGTTCCCTCGTCGCCGAACCGGGCGGTGACCACACCGCCGTACGGGCAGGGCACCTCCACCATCGCCTTGGCCGTCTCGACCTCGACGACCGGCTGGTCGATGGCGACGACGTCGCCGACGTCGACGAGCCAGCGCACGATCTCGGCCTCGGTGAGGCCCTCGCCGAGGTCGGGCAGCTTGAATTCGAGCACCTGCGCCATCAGCTGCCCGCCTCCCACTGGAGCCGCGCGACCGCGTCGAGGACCCGGTCCACGCCCGGCAGGTGGTGCCGCTCCAGCATCGGCGGCGGGTAGGGGATGTCGAAGCCCGCGACCCGCAGCACCGGCGCCTCCAGGTGGTGGAAGCAGCGCTCGGTGACCCGGGCGGCGATCTCGCCGCCGGGCCCGCCGAATCCGGTCGACTCGTGCACGACGACGGCCCGCCCGGTGCGCTTCACCGACGCGCACACGGTCTCGTCGTCGAACGGCACGAGCGAGCGCAGGTCGACGACCTCCAGGTCCCAGCCCTCCGCCTCGGCCGCCTCGGCGGCTTCCATGCACACCGGCAGCGACGGGCCGTAGGTGATGAGCGTGGCGCTGGTGCCGCGGCGGCGCACGACCGCCTTGCCGATCGGCTCGACGGCCGCCGGCGCCTCGGGCGACCAGTCGGACTTCGACCAGTAGAGCCGCTTGGGCTCCAGGAAGACCACGGGGTCGTCGGAGGCGATCGCGGCCCGCAGCAGGCCGTAGGCGTCCTCGACGGTCGCCGGGGTGACGACGTGGAGGCCCGGCGTCGCCATGTAGTAGGCCTCGGAGGAGTCGCTGTGGTGCTCGACGCCGCCGATCCCACCGCCGTACGGCACACGGACCACGATCGGCATCGGCATCGTGCCGCGGGTGCGGTTGCGCATCCGCGAGACATGGCTGATCAGCTGCTCGAACGCCGGGTAGGCGAAGGCGTCGAACTGCATCTCCACGACCGGGCGCAGCCCGTACATCGCCATGCCGACGGCCGTGCCGAGGATGCCCGCCTCGGCCAGCGGCGTGTCCGTACAGCGGTCCTCGCCGAACTCCTTGGCCAGGCCGTCGGTGACGCGGAAGACGCCGCCGAGGGTGCCCACGTCCTCGCCCATCACATGGACGGTGGGGTCCTCGGCCATGGCGTCGCGCATGGCGCGCTGCAGGGCCTGCGCCATGGTGGCGGGCTTGGCGGCCGCCTTCGCGGCCGGCCGCGCTGTCGCGTGGGTGGTCATCCCGCCTCGCTCTCGGCGTCGAGCTCCGCCTTCAGCTGCGCCGCCTGCTCGCGCAGCTGCGCGGTCCTGTCGGCGTAGACGTGGGCGAACAGGTCCATCGGGTCGAGCACGGGGTCGGCGTTCATCCGCTCGCGCAGCCGCGCCGCCATCGTCTCGGCGTCCTCCGCCGCCGCGCGGCGGGCCTCCTCGTCGAGGATGCCGCGCTCGGTCAGCTCCCGCTCCAGGATCAGGATCGGGTCGTGCGCCCGCCAGGTCTCGACCTCGCTGTCGCCGCGGTAGCGGGTGGCGTCGTCGGCGTTGGTGTGGGCGTCGATGCGGTAGGTGATCGCCTCGACGAGCGTGGGCCCGCCGCCGCGCCGGGCGCGGGCGACGGCCTCGGTCAGCACCTGGTGGACGGCGACCGCGTCGTTCCCGTCGACGAGCCGGCCGGGCATGCCGTAGCCGACGGCCTTGTGGGCGAGCGACGGGGCGGCGGTCTGCTTGGCGAGCGGCACGGAGATCGCGAAGCCGTTGTTCTGCACCAGGAAGACGACCGGGGCCTGCCAGACGGCGGCGAAGTTCAGCGCCTCGTGGAAGTCGCCCTCGCTCGTGCCGCCGTCGCCGACCATGGCGAGCGCCACGACGTCGTCGCCCTTGAGCCGGGCGGCGTGGGCGAGCCCGACCGCGTGCGGCAGCTGGGTGGCGAGCGGGGTGCTGAGCGGGGCTATGCGGTGCTCGTGCGGGTCGTAGCCGGTGTGCCAGTCGCCGCGCAGCAGGGTCAGGGCCTGCACGGGGTCGAGGCCGCGGGCGACGGCCGCGAGGGTGTCGCGATACGAGGGGAAGAGCCAGTCCCGCTCCTCCAGGGCCAGCGCGGCCGCGACCTCGCTGGCCTCCTGGCCGGTCGTGGAGGGGTAGACGGCGAGCCGGCCCTGCTTGGTGAGGGCGGTCGCCTGCGCGTTGTACCGGCGGCCGCGGACGAGCTCGCGGTAGAGGCGGAGCAGCAGCTCGGGGTCGGCGTCGGCCACCGCGTCGGTGCCGAGCACACGCAGCGGCTCCGCGTCCGGCAGCAGCGGCGCCGGGTCGGTGCGCGGCTGCCAGGCGGGGGGCGGGGTGGGCCGGTAGGCGCGGACGGCACCGGGGGGCTCTTGGACTGTCGAACTGCGCTGTCGCAACGAGTCCACCTCCTCGTGGGAGCGGGCATAACACCCGAAGGCGGGGGGCGCGGAATGTGGCGCGCCTCACCTACCGATTGTTCGGTCGTGGAGGCATTTTGGCTACAGGCACCTTCAGCCTGTGGACAAACGGTTCTCCACAGCTTGGGATGGGTGCAGGTCGTCCACTGGAGAGAGGCGGGGGGACATGGCGGATGAACAAATGGCCGACGTCGAGGAGCGCTCCGATTCAGCGCCCCTGAACGCGCCCCCGGGCGCCGCCCTCCCGGCCGGCCCTGCCATCGTCTCCCCGATGGCGCCCGCCCGCCCGCTGGACGCCGTCGACCGGGACATCCTGCGGCTGCTGCAGGCCGACGGACGCGCCTCGGTCCGCTCGGTCGCCGAGCGGGTCCACGTGTCGCGCGCCAACGCGTACGCGCGGATCAACCGGCTCATCGACGACGGCGTGATCCGGGGCTTCGGCGCCCGCGTCAACCACGAGCGCGCCGGGCACGGCGCCTCCGCCTACATCACGCTCAAGATCGTCCAGAACTCCTGGCGCACCGTGCGCGAGCAGCTCCAGGCGCTGCCGGGCGCCGCGCACATCGCGCTGGTCAGCGGCGACTTCGACGTCCTGCTCCTGGTGCACACGCCGGACAACAGGACCCTGCGCGAGCTGGTGCTCACCCGCCTCCAGTCGATCCCCGAGGTGCTCTCGACCCGCACGCTGCTGGTCTTCGAGGAGACCGACCTCGACCCGTACCCGGCGGACCGCCGCGGCTGACCCACGGGCCCCCGGCCAGCGGGCCCGCCCGGGAGGGCCCGCCAGGCGCCCGCCAGGGGCCGGCCGCGGATCTGCCGGATGCCTGCCAGGGCCGGAAGACGCGACCGCCCGCCCGGGAGGCCCGGGCGGGCGGTCGAGGAACGGCGGAAGAACGCGCGGGCGCGCGGCTCAGCGGGGCGTGCGCAGCCCGTCGAAGGCGAGCCGGACGACCGTGTCCACCAGCTGCTCGCGCTCGGCCACGGTGTCGTGGTGCGGCCGGTACCACTCCACCAGCGAGTTGACCATGCCGAAGAGCAGCCGGGTGGCGAGCCGGATGTCCATGTCCGCCCGCAGGTCTCCCTCGGCCGCCGCCGCCTTCAGGAGGTCGGCGACCCGGTGGTCGAACTCGCGCCGCCGCTCCAGGGCCCACCGCTCGGTCGTGGTGTTGCCCCGCACGCGCAGCAGCAGCGTCACGTACGGCAGCTCCTCCATCAGCACCTCGACGGTGCGCCGGGTCACGTACTCGACCCGGTCGACGGCCCGGCCGCGGTTCGCGGCCGGCTCGTCGAGGACGGCGAAGAGCCCGTCGAGCGCCCGGCTGACCGCCCGCCGCAGCAGCTCCTCCTTGCCCGCCACGTGGTGGTAGATCGACGACTTGGAGATCCCCGCCGCCTTGGACAGGTGCTCCATGGAGGTGCCGTCGTAGCCGCGGTCGTTGAAGACCCGCACGGCGACCGAGAGCAGGGTCTCCGGCGTGTACGTGTCGCGTCGCGCGGTGGTCATCTCGCCTCCTCGGCTTCCTCGGCGTAGGCCCGGCGCATGAGGCCCGGGCTCGGCGCGTACCGCCCCGTCGGACACCGGTCGTGCATCGCCTTGAGCAGGCCGCACGCGCGCCGGTGGCCGAGGCGCCCGGCCCACTCCAGCGGGCCGGCCGGATAGTTGACCCCGAGGCGCATCGCCGTGTCCACGTCCTCGGCGGTCGCCACGCCCCGCTCGACGGCGTCGGCCGCCAGGTCCGCGAGCATCGCGACCGTACGGGCCACGATCATGCCGGGCACGTCGCCGATCACCGACACCTGCTTGCCGGTCGCCTGGAAGAGGCCCACGGCCTCGGCGAGGCCCTCCGGAGAGATGCCCTCACGCGCCGACAGGACGATCCGGCCCGCCTTCTCGTAGTCGAGCGCGAGGTCGAAGTAGACGACGTCCTCCTGGTGGTACTCGAAGGAGGTCTCGCCGTCCGCCAGGCAGAGCCGGGCACCCGACGGCAGGTCCACGAATCCGTCGCCCTTCTTGCGCCGGACGACGACGCCGGCCTGCTCGAAGAGATCCACGAGCGGCTGGGCGGGCCCGAGGTCCCCGCGCACGGTAATCCGCGCGGGCGCCTTCTCCGGCGCCGCGGTGTGCGGCTCGGGGCGCTCGGCGCCCTCCGCGTACGAGAACCAGCCGTGGCCCGACTTCCGGCCGAGCCGGCCCGACTCGACGAGCCGCCGCTGCGCGAGCGAGGGCGTGAACTTCGGGTCCTGGTAGAAGGACTCCCACACGGAGCGGGTCACGGCCTCGTTGACGTCCTGGCCGATGAGGTCGGTCAGCTCGAACGGGCCCATCCGGAAGCCGCCGGACTCGCGCAGGGCCGCGTCGATCGTGGCCGGGTCGGCGGCGCCCTCCTCGTAGAGGCGCAGCGCCTCCGCGTAGAAGGGGCGGGCGACCCGGTTCACGATGAAGCCGGGCGTGTCGGTGCAGCGCACCGGCGTCTTGCCCCAGCCCTTGACCGTCTCGTACGCGCGCGTGGCGGTGTCCGGGCCGGTGGCGAAGCCGCTCACGACCTCGACCAGCGGCAGCAGCGGCGCCGGGTTGAAGAAGTGCAGTCCGACGAAGCGGCCGGGGCGCTTCAGGCCGCCCGCGATCGCGGTGACCGAGAGCGAGGAGGTGTTGGTGGCGAGGACGGTGTCCGCGCCGACGACGTCCTCGAGCTCGGCGAACAGCCGCTGCTTGACGGAGAGCTGCTCGACGATCGCCTCGACGACCAGGGCGGCGTCGGAGAGCTCGGCGAGGGCGCCGGCCGCGTGCAGCCGGGCGACCGCCGCGTCCCGGTCGGTCTTGTCGAGCCGGCCCTTCTCGACGAGCCGGTCCAGGCGGCCCGCGACCGCGGTCACCGCCTCCTCGGCCCGGCCGGGCGCGCTGTCGTAGAGACGTACGGGGTGGCCCGCGACCAGGGCCACCTGGGCGATGCCCTGGCCCATGGTGCCCGTGCCGACGACGGCGACGGTGCGGCTCGGATCGATCGGCCCGGCCCCGTCGGCCGACACCTCGTCGCTCCCCGGGCGGACGTTCGCGTTGGCGGTCATAGGAGTGATCCTCCCCGATGGGTTTTCCACAGGATCGTCGGACCCCCTTGTCCCGACCGATCGTTCGGTTACTCTAACTCCGTACGCGTCTCCCTGCCCAGCTCGACGAGGAGTTGGTCCATCCATGGCCACCGCTCAGCTGACCACCGACCGTCTGGCCGACAAGCACCGGTCCACGCTCGATCAGGCACTCGCCACGATCCGCACCCGTGCTTACTGGTCCCCGTTCCCGGAGCACCCCAAGGCCTACGGAGAGAACGGCTCGCTGGACGCCGCCGCCGGCCTCGCCGCCTACGAGGGCCTGCTCGGCAAGCGCTTCGAGCTCGACCAGCCCGGCACCGACGGCTGGACCGACGGCGAGACCTCGCCCTACGGCCCGGCCCTCGGCGTGGAGTATCCGCACGCCGACATCGACGTGCTGCTGCCCGCGATGCGCGCCGGCACGGCCGCCTGGCGGGACGCCGGGCCCGAGACCCGCGCCCTGGTGTGCCTGGAGATCCTCGCCCGGATCTCCGCCCGCACCCACGAGTTCGCCCACGCCGTCATGCACACCAGCGGCCAGGCGTTCATGATGGCCTTCCAGGCCGGCGGGCCGCACGCCCAGGACCGCGGCCTGGAGGCCGTGGCGTACGCGTACGAGGAGCAGACCCGCACCCCGGCCGGCCGCACCGCCTGGTCCAAGCCGCAGGGCAAGCGCGAGCCGCTGGAGCTGGCCAAGGAGTTCACGCCGGTCGCCCGCGGCATCGCGCTCGTCATCGGCTGCAACACCTTCCCCACCTGGAACGGGTACCCGGGCCTGTTCGCCTCCCTGGCCACCGGCAACCCGGTCCTGGTCAAGCCGCACCCGCGCGCCGTCCTGCCGCTGGCCCTCACCGTCCGGGTCGCCCGCGAGGTCCTCGCCGAGGCCGGCTTCGACCCCAACCTGGTGGCGCTGGCCGCCGAGCGGCCCGGCGAGGGCATCGCCAAGACGCTGGCCGTCCGCCCCGAGATCCGGATCATCGACTACACCGGCTCGACCGCCTTCGGCGACTGGCTGGAGGCCAACGCCCGCCAGGCCCAGGTCTACACGGAGAAGGCCGGCGTCAACACGGTCGTCGTCGACTCCACCGACGACTACAAGGGCATGCTCTCCAACCTGGCCTTCTCGCTGTCCCTCTACAGCGGCCAGATGTGCACCACCCCGCAGAACCTGCTGATCCCGCGCGACGGCATCAGCACCGACCAGGGCCCGAAGTCCTACGACGAGGTCGTCGCCGACCTCGCCGGCGCGGTCGGCGGCCTGCTCGGCGACGACGCCCGCGCGAACGCCCTGCTCGGCGCCCTCGTCAACCCGGACGTCAAGGCCCGCCTGGAGGCCGCGGCCGGCCTGGGCGAGGTGGCCCTCGCCTCCCGCGAGGTCGTGAACCCCGACTTCCCCGAGGCCGTCGTCCGCACGCCGGTCATCGTGAAGCTGGACGGCTCCAAGCCCGACTCCGAGGCGGCCTACTTCTCCGAGTGCTTCGGCCCGGTGTCCTTCGCCGTGTCCGTCGACTCCACCACCGACGCCCTGGAGCTGCTCCGCCGCACGGTCCGCGAGAAGGGCGCGATGACCGTCGGCGCGTACACGACCTCGCCCGAGGTCGAGCGCGCCGTGGAAGAGGTGTGCCTGGAGGAGTCGGCCCAGCTGTCCCTGAACCTCACGGGCGGCGTCTACGTCAACCAGACCGCCGCCTTCTCCGACTTCCACGGCTCCGGCGGCAACCCGGCCGCGAACGCCGCCCTCTGCGACGGCGCCTTCGTGTCCAACCGCTTCCGCGTCGTCGAGGTCCGCCGCCAGTCCTGACGCCCTCCGCGACGCTCCTTCACCCGTCCTTCGCCCTCGACGCCCTCAGGCGTCGGGGGCGAAGGACCGTCCGGGCGACGCTCAGTCGATCTCCGCGTACCGCTGCACCCAGGCGTGCATCGCCACCGCCGCCGCCGCGCCCGCGTTGATCGACCGCGTCGAACCGAACTGGGCGATCGAGCAGACCATCGCCGCGTGCGCGCGGGCCTCCTCCGTGAGGCCGGGACCCTCCTGCCCGAACAGCAGCACACACCGCCGCGGGAGCACCGTCCGCTCCAGCGGCACCGCGCCCGGCAGGTTGTCGATGCCGATGATCGGCAGGTCCTCGGCCGCCGCCCACGCGGTCAGGGCCGCCGTGTCCGGGTGGTGACGCACATGCTGGTAGCGGTCGGTGACCATGGCCCCGCGCCGGTTCCAGCGCCGCCGCCCGACGATGTGGATCTCCTTCGCCAGGAAGGCGTTGGCGGTCCGCACCACCGAACCGATGTTGAAGTCGTGGCCCCAGTTCTCCACGGCCACGTGGAAGTCGTGGCGCCGGGTGTCCAGGTCCGCGACGATCGCCTCGCGCGTCCAGTACCGGTAGCGGTCGACGACGTTGCGCCGGTCGCCGCCGGCCAGCAGCTCCGGGTCGTAGTGCTCGCCCTGCGGCCACGGCTCCGGATGCGGCCCGACGCCGACCTCGGAGCCGTAGCCCTCGTCGTACTGGACGGGCTCGGTGCCCTCGACGGGCGGCACGGCGTGTTCTTCGGTGGTGCTCACCCGACGAGGGTACGGCTGCTTTCCGCGTCACCCGAACGGCTCTGCCGCGGCACCCGCGCCGCGCCGTCCACCGGCGCCGCCCGCCCCAGCAGCCGGTCCCGGCCCCGCGCCGCCCGCGCGCCGAGCCAGACCAGGAACGCCGTCGGCAGGAACACCGCGTCCGCCGCGATCATCGCGAGCGAGAAGAACGGCAGCCCGAGCAGCGCGGCGATGCCGGCGTGTTCCAGGATCATCGCGACCAGCAGCACGTTCTTGACCTTGCGGTTGAAGAGCGTGAAGGGGAACGCGACCTGGACGATCACGGTGCCGTAGGTCAGCAGCAGCACCATCAGCCCGCTCGCGCCGAGCAGGGCGGACAGCTCCGGCCAGGGCGCGAAGTAGTCGAGCTTGAGCGGGTAGTACAGCGCGGTGCCGTCCTGCCAGCGCGAGCCCTGGACCTTGTACCAGCCGGCCGTGGCGTAGATCAGGCAGACCTCCGCCATGATCACGACGAGGGCGCCGTTGTGGACCAGGTTGGCGACGACGTCGAGGAGGACGCGCGGCTCGTCGGCGGCGTAACGGCTCACCAGCCACCACAGTCCCTGCCCCAGCCACAGCACCCACATCAGCACCAGCAGCCACCACTCACCGGTGACGCCGGAGAAGTACGTGGCGGCCATCAGGAGCCCGCCGAGCACCGTCCACAGCAGCGGCCCCACGATCCCGTCCTCGCCCCGGCCTTCCCGGCCTTCCCGGGCGGCGCGGGTGGCGCGCCGGGCGTCGAGCGACCAGACCTGGGCGCAGCGGGTGAGGACGAGGTAGAGCGACATCAGGTGGACGACGTTGTCGCCGCCGTCGCCCATGAAGATGGAGCGGTTCTGCAGGGACATCACGCCGGCCATGAACACCACGGAGACGGCCCGGGTGTGCCAGCCGAGCAGCATCAGGACGGCGGAGAGGATCGCGAGGCCGTAGACGATCTCGAACCAGAGCCGGCCGTCCGACCACATCAGGACGGTGAAGGAGCGGTTGTCGGTGATCAGCCGCCGGCCCATCTCCCAGGACCAGGGGCCGTCGGGGCCGTACAGCTCGAGCCGGTGGGGCCACTCGCGCACCAGGAACAGCAGCCAGGTGAAGGAGAAGCCGATCCGGACGATCGCCGTCTGGTACGGGCCGAGGGCGTGGGCCGTGACCTTCTGGACGCCGGCGGCCAGCCGCCGGTCGAAGGGCACGCGGGGCCGCGGGGCGGCGGGGGTCTGCGTCATCGGGCCGTCTCCGTCCTGGCCTGGGCCGTGGTCTCGGCGGATCCGGCGGGCCGGTCGGCACCGGAGGCTTCGGCAGCTTCGGCGGAACCCGCGGGCCGGTCGGCGTCGGTGATCCGCCACCACGGATAGTCGCGGACGACCGGCCGCGTGTCGGTCCGCTCGGTGCTCCACGCGGGCGACGGGACGGGCCGGGAGACGGAGCGCAGCTGGATCTTCTCGACCGTGCCGCCGAGCGCCCGCTCGTCGAGCCGCAGCATCACGATCCGCCGCATGTACTGCCCGGAGAGCTCCCCGCGCAGCCCGTTGGGGCGGTGGTCGTCGGTGTGGGAGTTGAGATAGAAGTCCCAGGCCCTGCGCAGCTCGTTCTGCGCGGTGTGGCTGGGCAGGACGTTGCCGCGGATCCGCGCCGTGTCCTGGGCGGACAGGTCGATCCAATCGGTGGTCGTGCGGCCGCCGCCCTTCCCGGCGATCTCGGCGCGGACCTCGACGGAGATGTTCTGCTGGAGCGGGTTGGGGGCGAAGAGCTTCCAGTTCTGCTCGAACTCGGGATAGACCCAGTCGTCGACGGCCTCGCCGTGCTTCTTGGTGACCGTGTTCGACGGCGCGACGTGCAGGAAGACCATCGCGAGGTGGACGCAGGCGAAGACGCCGAGGACGGCGAGGGCGACGGCCGCGGCCACCTGGTACGGCATGGAGAGCGCCGCGATCCCGGCCCGCGCGCCCTCCGCGCTCCCGTTCGGGCCCGGGTCGGCGGCTTCCCGCCCGGCGTCCGGCTCGACGTCCCGCTCGACTCCTCGTTCGGCGCCCGGCTCGACCTCTGCCTCGACGTCCTGCCCGGTCTCCGGTTCGGCGTCCGGTCCTCGTCCGGCTCCGGCGGAGTCGGCCACCCGTTCGGGTCCGGCAGGTCTGCCCACCCGTTCGGGCGAACGCCCCGGACCGGGCTCGCCCACGCCCTCGTCCTCGTACGAGTCCATCGCGCCCCGCTCCCGATCGGCTCAACGGTTATCCACAGGGTTGACACCATACGGGCCGCCGAACGACCATTGAAGTCATTCAACCGAACGATCGGTCGGTAGGGGGTCCGATGACCGCAGGTACGGCAGAGACGACAGCGACAGCGGAGTCGGCGGTGCCCGAGTCCGCCCTTGAAGCGGTGTTCGACGCGGCCATCGCCGCCGACGAACGCATCGAGCCCCGCGACTGGATGCCCGACGCCTACCGGGCCGGGCTGGTCCGCCAGATCGCGCAGCACGCCCACTCCGAGATCATCGGCATGCAGCCGGAGGCCAACTGGATCACCCGCGCGCCCTCCCTGCGGCGCAAGGCGATCCTCATGGCCAAGGTCCAGGACGAGGCCGGCCACGGCCTGTATCTGTACAGCGCCGCGGAGACCCTCGGCACGAGCCGCGACGAGCTCCTCGACAAGCTCCACTCCGGCCGCCAGAAGTACTCCTCGATCTTCAACTACCCCACGCTGACCTGGGCCGACGTCGGCGCGATCGGCTGGCTCGTCGACGGCGCCGCCATCACCAACCAGGTCCCGCTCTGCCGCTGCTCCTACGGGCCGTACGCGCGCGCCATGGTCCGCGTCTGCAAGGAGGAGTCCTTCCACCAGCGCCAGGGGTACGAGGCCCTCCTCGCCCTCTCCCGCGGCACCGAGGCCCAGCACGCCATGGCCCAGGACGCGGTCGACCGCTGGTGGTGGCCCTCGCTGATGATGTTCGGTCCGCCGGACGACGAGTCGACGCACTCGGCCCAGGCGATGGCCTGGAAGATCAAGCGCCACTCCAACGACGAGCTGCGCCAGCGCTTCGTCGACATCGCCGTCCCGCAGGCCGAGGCCCTCGGCCTCACCCTCCCCGACCCCGACCTCAAGTGGAACGAGGAGCGCGGGCACTACGACTTCGGCCCGATCGACTGGGACGAGTTCTGGGACGTCCTCAAGGGCAACGGCCCTTGCAACGAGCAGCGGCTCGCCAAGCGCCGCCAGGCGCACGAGGACGGCGCCTGGGTCCGGGACGCCGCCGCGGCGTACGCCGAGAAGCACGCCGACAAGCACCACCAGCACATCACCGGCGAAGGCGCCGGACCGCACACGGACGGGGAGGCACGGGCATGACCACCGACGGATGGCCGCTGTGGGAGGTGTTCGTGCGCTCGCGCCGCGGACTGTCCCACACCCACGCCGGCAGCCTGCACGCGCCGGACGCCGAGATGGCCCTGCGCAACGCCCGCGACCTCTACACCCGCCGCAACGAAGGCGTGTCGATCTGGGTCGTCCCCTCCGCCGCGATCACCGCCTCCTCGCCCGACGAGAAGGACCCCTTCTTCGAGCCCGCGGCCGACAAGCCCTACCGCCACCCCACCTTCTACGAGATCCCGGACGGGGTGAAGCACCTGTGACCGCCGAAGCCACCACCGTCCCGGCCGCGACGCTCGCCCTCGGCGACGACGCCCTCGTCCTCGCCCAGCGCCTGGGGGAGTGGGCGGGCAACGCACCCGTCCTCGAAGAAGAGGTCGCCCTCGCCAACATCGCGCTCGACCTCCTCGGCCAGGCCCGCGTCCTGCTCTCCCTCGTCGGCGACGAGGACGAACTGGCCTACCTCCGCGAAGAGCGCGCCTTCCGCAACTGCCAGCTCGTCGAACAGCCCAACGGCGACTTCGCCCACACCATCGCCCGCCAGCTGTACTTCTCCACCTACCAGCGCCTCCTCTACGGACAGCTCGCCGGCACCGACGGCCCGCTCGCCGGCCTCGCCGCCAAGGCCGTCAAGGAAGTCGCCTACCACCAGGACCACGCCGAGCACTGGACCCTGCGCCTCGGCGACGGCACCGACGAGAGCCACCGGCGCATGCAGCAGGCCTGCGACGCCCTCTGGCGCTACACCGGCGAGATGTTCCAGCCCCTCGACGGACTCGACCTGGACACCACCGCGATGGACGGCGCCTGGCTCGACTCCGTCACCACCGTCCTCGAACGGGCCGGACTCACCGTCCCGTCCGGGCCGCGCACCGGAGCCTGGCGCGCCGGAGCCGGCCGCCAGGGCCTGCACACCGAGCACTTCGGCCGGATGCTCGCCGAGATGCAGCACCTCCACCGCAGCCACCCGGGGGCGACATGGTGACCACGGCACCCACCGCCCTCGAGGAGGAGCTGGCCCGCATCGCCGGCGCCGTCCCCGACCCCGAGCTGCCCGTCCTCACCCTCGCCGACCTCGGCGTCCTGCGCGGCGTCCACGTCCAGGGCCCCGGCCGCGTCGAGGTCGAGCTCACCCCGACGTACACCGGCTGCCCGGCCGTCGAGACGATGTCCACCGACATCGAAAAGGCCCTCCACGAGCACGGCGTGCCCGAGGTCAGCGTCGTCACCGTCCTCAGCCCCGCCTGGTCGACGGACGACATCACCGAGGAAGGCCGCCGCAAACTCGCCGAGTTCGGCATCGCCCCGCCCCGGCCCCAAGGCCCCGCCGGCGGCCCCGTCGCGCTCACCCTCGCGATCCGCTGCCCCCACTGCGGCTCCACCGACACCGAGCTCCTCAGCCGCTTCTCCTCCACCGCGTGCAAGGCACTGCGCCGCTGCACCGCCTGCCGCGAACCGTTCGACCACTTCAAGGAGTTGTAGATGCCGTCCTCCAGCGCCGGACGGGCCGGGTTCCATCCGCTCCGGGTGAGCGAGGTCGAGCAGCTCACCGACGACTCCGTGGCCGTCACCTTCGCGATCCCCGCCGAGCTGCACGACGCCTACCGCCACACCCCGGGCCAGCACGTCGCCCTGCGCCGCACCGGCCCGCACGGCGAGGAGATCCGCCGCACCTACTCCATCTGCGCCCCGGCCGCCGCCGCGGGCGAGCCGCCCGTCCTGCGCGTCGGCATCCGCCTCGTCGACGGAGGCGAGTTCTCCACGTACGCCCTCAAGGAACTCGCCGTCGGCGACACCGTCGACGTCATGGAGCCCACCGGCCGCTTCGTCCTCGCCCCGCGCCCCGGACACTTCGCGGCCGTCGTCGGCGGCAGCGGCATCACCCCGGTCCTCTCCATGGCCACCACCCTGCTCGCCCGGGAACCCGAAGCCCGCTTCTGCCTCGTGCGCAGCGACCGCACCGCGGCCTCCACGATGTTCCTCGACGAGGTCGCCGACCTCAAGGACCGCTTCCCCGGCCGCTTCCAGCTGGTCACCGTGCTCTCCCGCGAGGAACAGCAGTCAGGCCTCCCCTCCGGGCGGCTCGACCACGAGCGGCTCAGCGCCCTGCTGCCCGCGCTCCTCCCGGTCGGCGACATCGACGGCTGGTTCCTGTGCGGGCCGTTCGGCCTGGTGCAGAGCGCCGAGCAGGCCCTGCGCGACCTCGGCGTCGACCGCGCCCGCGTCCACCAGGAGATCTTCCACGTCGACGACGGCTCCGCACCCGCCCCGGTCCCCGCGGCGGACGCCCCGGCCCACGCCACACTGACCGCCACCCTCCACGGCCGGTCCGGCAACTGGCCGGTCCAGCAGGGCGAAACGCTGCTGGACACCGTGCTGCGCGCCCGGGCGGACGCCCCGTACGCCTGCAAGGGCGGCGTCTGCGGCACCTGCCGCGCCTTCCTCGTCTCCGGCGAGGTCCGCATGGACCGCAACTTCGCCCTGGAGCCCGAGGAGACCGACGCCGGCTACGTCCTGGCCTGCCAGTCGCACCCCGCCACCCCGGAGGTCGAGCTCGACTTCGACCGCTGACCCGGACCGCTCACTCCGGCCACCGGCCCGGACCACCGCCGAGCGGGCCCGTCCTCGCCCGTCCCCGTCCATTCCCTTCCGGTAGAACCTGTTCTATCTTGACGACCCGTCAGACGCGATGCCAGCGGGCCGGAAGGGACAGGACAGTGGACTTCACCTTCACCGAAGAACAGCAAGCGGCCGTCGAAACGGCCAAGGCCGTCTTCGCCGACGTCAGCCCCGACGCCGTACCCAGCCCCGCCCTCACCCAGGGCGCGGTCGCCGACGACCTCGACCGCGCCCTCTGGACCCGCCTCGCCGACACCGACCTGCTCGGCCTCGTCCTCGACCCCGCCCACGGCGGCGCCGGACTCGACCCCATCGCCCTCTGCCTCGTCCTGCGCGAATCCGCCCGCGCCCTCGCCCGCGTCCCACTCCTCGAAACCAGCGCGGTCGCCCTCACCCTCCAGCAGTACGCGCCCGCCACCACCGCCGACGCCCTGCTCCCCCGCATCGCCCGCGGCGCACTCGTCCTCACCGCCGCCGCCCACGGCCGCACCGGCCACGACCCGGCACCCCTCGCCGTCACCGCCCGCCGCGACCACACCGGCTGGACCCTCGACGGCCACACCGGCACCGTCCCCTGGGCCCACACAGCCGACCTCATCGCCGTGCCCGCCCACACACCCGACGGCCGCGCCGTCATCGCCCTGCTGCCCCGCACCCACCCCGGCCTCAGCCTGGCCGACCAGTACGGCACCCACGGCGAACACCTCGCCGCACTCCACCTCGACGACGTCCGCCTCGAACCGGCCGACGTCATCGACACCGAAGGCGCCTGGGAACGACTCCACGCCCTGCTCACCACCGGGACCTGCGCCCTCGCCCTCGGCCTCGGCGAACAGGTCCTCGCCATGACCAGCCGGTACACCGGCAAACGGGAACAGTTCGGCCACCCCGTGGCCACCTTCCAAGCCGTCGCCGTCCAGGCCGCCGACCGCTACATCGACCTACGCGCCATGGAAGCCACCCTCTGGCAGGCCGCCTGGCGCATCACCACCGACGCCGCCGGACCCCTGCCCGCCGCCGCGGACATCGCCGTCGCCAAGATCTGGGCCTCCGAAGGCGTACGCCGCGTCGTCCAGACCGCCCAGCACCTCCACGGCGGCTTCGGCGCCGACACCGACTACCCGCTGCACCGCTACCACGCCTGGGCCAAACACCTCGAACTGTCCCTCGGCCCGGCCGCCCGCCACGAGGAGGAACTCGGCGACCTCCTCGCCGCCCACCCCCTCGCGTAAGAACACCGCGCTGCTACAGCACGTACGCGGGGCTCCCGCCGTCCGCCACCATCGGGCGCCCCGCACCCTCCCAGGCCAGCATCCCGCCGTCCACGTTCACCGCGTCGATGCCCTGCTGCACCAGATACTGCGTGACCTGCGCCGACCGGCCACCCACCCGGCACATCACGAACGCCCGACGCCCGTCGGCCACCGCCTCGGTCACCTCACCGAACCGCGCCACGAAAGCACTCATCGGCACGTGCAGCGCACCCTCGACATGACCGGCCGCCCACTCGTCGTCCTCACGGACGTCAAGAACCAGAGCGTCCGCCGGCACGGAAGCCGCGTCGACCGACGGCAGCGGGGCGAAATTCATGGACCTGGCCTTCCCTCTGAGAACTCGGCGCCCACACGGGCGCACCACTGTCGAACCTACTGCACCGACTCAGCCGACGAGCCCCGCCAGCTCCGCCTCACGCTCCGCGACCTGCGCGAGCAGTTGCTCCGCGATCTCCTCCAGCAGCCGGTCCGGATCGTCCGGCGCCATCCGCAGCATCGCGCCGATCGCGCTCTCCTCCAGCTCCCGCGCGACCACCGACAGCATCTCCTTGCGCTGCGCCAGCCACTCCAGACGTGCGTACAGCTCCTCGCTCTCGCTGAGCCGCGACTCCGGCGCCGGCCCCGCGGCCCACTCCTCCGACAGGTCCCGCAGCAGACCCTCGTCACCACGGGCGTAGGCCGCGTTCACCCGCGTGATGAACTCCTCGCGCCGCTTGCGCTCGTCCTCGTCCCGCGCCAGATCCGGGTGCGCCTTGCGCGCCAGCTCCCGGTACAGCCGGCGCACCTCGTCGGAGGGCCGTACGCGCTTGGGCGGCTGCACCGGCCGGTCCGTCAGCATCGCCGCCGCCTCGGCGGACAGCCCGTCGGAGTCGACCCAGTCGTGGAACAGCTCCTCCACGCCGGGCATCGGCATGACCGCCGCCCGCGCCTCCTGGGCCCGCCGCAGGTCCTCGGGATCCCCACTGCGCGCCGCCCGGGCCTCGGCGATCTGCGCGTCGAGCTCGTCGAGCCGCGCGTACACGGGGCCGAGCTTCTGGTGGTGCAGCCGGGAGAAGTTCTCCACCTCGACCCGGAAGGTCTCCACCGCGATCTCGAACTCGATCAGCGCCTGCTCGGCCACCCGCACGGCCTGGTCGAGCCGCGCCTCGGGCCGCTCCTCGGACCCGCCATCCACGCCCTGGTCCACGCTCACGTCACGCCCGCCCACGTCCTCGTTCCGGCTGTCCCACCCACCCTACGATCCTCCGGGGGCCCCTCCCCCCTCCCTCCCCCTCCCCTCCCCCCGTGAACTGCGGTGCGTGCGCCGTCCAGCTCGCGCCAAGCGGGCTCGCGCCGTCGGCGCGCTCGCCGCGACCGCGCCCGCCCCAGCCGGGCTCGCGCCGTCGAGCGGGCGCCCGTCGCCCCGGGTGGCCGGCCCAGGCCAGACCCCTGAGGTCACACGCCTGAGGTCGGACCCCGAGGCCAGACGCCCGAGGTGAGACACCCGGGGTCAGACACCCGAGGCGAGACACCCCGCGGTCAGACACCCGCGGTCAGACACCCGAGGCGAGACACCCGGGGTCAGACACCCGGGGTCAGACACCCGCGGTCAGACGCCCGGGGTCAGACGCCCGGTTCGGCCGCTATGCGGCCGGTGCGGATCGCCGACAGGAGGTCGGCGTGGTCCGCGGTGGTGCGGTCGGCGTAGGCGACGGCGAAGGACGCCATGGCCTCGTCGAGTTCCTCGTTCTTGCCGCAGTAGCCGGCTATCAGGCGCGGGTCGGCGCTGTGGGCATGCGCGCGGGCGAGCAGGGCGCCGGTCATGCGGCCGTAGTCGTCGAACTGGTCGGCGGTGAGGGCGGCCGGGTCGACGCTGCCCTTGCGGTTGCGGAACTGCCGGACCTGGTAGGGCCGCCCGTCGACGGTGGTCCAGCCGAGCAGGATGTCGCTGACGACCTGCATCCGCTTCTGTCCGAGCACCACGCGTCGCCCTTCGTGCCCCGCGTCCGCCGCCGTGAAGCCGGCGGCCGGGAGGTGGGGCAGCAGGACGGAGGGTCGGGCCTCCTTGACCTGGAGGACGAGCGGCTCGCCCCGGTGGTCGAGCAGCAGGACGACGTACGACCGGGTGCCGACGCTGCCGGTGCCGACGACGCGGAAGGCCACGTCGTGGACGGCGTAGCGGGCGAGCAGCGGCAGCCGGTCCTCGGAGACGGTCTCCAGGTAGGGGCCGAGGGAGGCGGTGACGGCGGCCGCCTCCGCGTCGGGCACGCGGCGCAGGACCGGCGGTGCGTCGACGAATCGTCTGCCGCCGCCTTCCGTCTCGGGCACGGGCTCGGTCGAGCGGGCGGCGAAGCGGGCGCTGGTGTTGTTGCGGGCCTTGGCCGAGACGCGTTCGAGGGTGCCTATGAGGTCGCGGGCGTCGGTGTGGGAGACGAGTTCCTCGTCGGCGATGGCGTTCCAGGCGTCGAGTGCGGGGAGCCGGGCGAGCAGGCGCATGGTGCGCCGGTAGGCGCCGACGGTGTCGAAGGCGGCGGCCCGGCAGGTGTCCTCGTCGGCGCCGGCTTCGCGTCCGGCGAGAACGAGGGAGGTGGCGAGTCGTTTGAGGTCCCATTCCCAGGGGCCGACGACGGTCTCGTCGAAGTCGTTGAGGTCGATGACGAGCCGGCCGCGGGCGTCGCCGTAGAGGCCGAAGTTGGCGGCGTGCGCGTCTCCGCATATCTGGGCGGCGATGCCGGTGACGGGTGTGCCAGCGAGGTCATGGGCCATGAGCCCGGCCGAGCCGCGCAGGAAGGCGAAGGGGCCGGCGGACATCCTGCCGACGCGGATGGGTGTGAGTTCGGGGACGCGGCCGCGGCTGGACTCCTCGACGGCGCGGACGGCGTCGGGGCGGTCTGCCGGAGCGTCGACGAGGGCGTGGGCGGCGCGGGGCACGAGGTCGCGGAGTGCTTTTCCGCGCTGCTTGGCGGAGGCGGCTCCGCCGGTGCCGCGCCGGGCGAATCCGGGCACGTGCGGCACGCGCACGTGGCCCTCGCCGGTCGTGGTGTGGTCGCGCTGTTCCGGTACCGCTGTCATGGTCTCGCCCATGGGACGCCCCCCGCCGTTCGCTGCTCTCGTCAACATCAACTCTGTCGACTGGGCATGACGGTACAGGCGGAGCGGGAGGCCGTCTCCCCCTGTGGAAAACGGCCTGTGGACAACTCTGTCGACGTCAGACGCCGACCGCTTCCTCCATCTCCTCCTCGGCGTCCGCGTCGGCCGTGGCGCCGGCCCGGTGCCGGGCGCCGGCGGCGGGAACGGTGGCGGGAACGGCGGCGGGGTGCGCGGCCGAAGGGGCTGCGGCGGCGACCGCCCGGCGGCGGGTCTCGGTGATGCCGGCGACGGCGGCCAGGGCGATGCCGGCGAGGAGCCAGAGCGTCAGGACGAGGACGTTGCCGCCGAGGGCGTGGCCGTCGAAGTAGACGTGGCCGCGGACGCCCTCGACGAATCCGGCGCCGTTCCAGAAGGCGTGCAGCGAGCCGAAGAAGCCGGGCTGGAGTTCGGGCCGGTAGATGCCGCCGGAGCTGGTGAAGTTCAGCATCACGAACAGCACCATGACGCCGAGGGTGGTCCAGCGCTTGAGGAAGGTGTGGAGTCCGACGCCGATCAGCAGGATGCCGGCGCAGTAGAGCCAGGACAGGGCCCAGACGCCACCGAGTCCGTGGTCGACGAGGTGGAAGAGGGGTCCGGCGAAGACGGCACCGATGGCGCTGACGACGAGGGACATGCCGGCGGCGAGCAGGGCCCTGATCCGCATGGGCAGGACGGCTCCGGCGCCGCCGATGACGGCGACGGAGGCGTAGGAGCCGATGCTGAGGGCGACGAGGAGGAAGAAGACGCCCTGGCCGGTGGGGTCGCCGGAGGAGACGGGAGCGACGTCGGTGATCTTGAGCGGCTGGCCCTGGGTGGCGGCGACCTTGGTGAAGACCTTCTCGACGGCCATGGCGCTGGTGTCGGAGGAGGCGGAGGCGACGAGCAGTTCGGGCCGGCCGGCGGCCGCACCGGCGGCCGCCCCTCCGGCGTCACCGGCGTGGTCCGCGGAGCCGGCGTGGTCCGCGGAGCCGGTGTGGCCGGGGATGTAGGCGCCGAAGCTGGAGCGGTCGCGCAGGGCGTCGGTGGCGGTGGCGCGGTCGGGAACGGTACGGACGTCGAGCGCGCCCGCGCCCTTGTCCTGGAGGGTCTGGGCGAGGACCTGGGCCTGGGGCCCGGAGCCGACGACGTCGACGCGCAGGTCGTGGGGTTCGGGCGCGTGAAAGGCGCCCAGGTAGGCGAGGCCCATGCCGATGCACATCAGCAGGGGCGTGAGCAGGTGGCCGAGGACGTGGCGCAGTGCTCCCTTGGTGTGCGGTCCTACGGACGGTCCTGCGGACACCGGAACCTCCATGGTTGGCTTTTACAACTAAACAACCGTTGTACTATACAACCGACAGGGAAGGTCCGGCCAGCGGAGTCCGGCCTGCGGCGACAAGGAGCGCACCATGAGCGGCGGCGCGCGGGAGACATCCCTCGACACCATCCAGCGGGAACTGACGGCGTTCGCCCGCCGGGCCAGGGCCGCCGCGGCCCGCCTCCACCCGGAGCTCCCGCTGGTCTCGTACACGCTCCTCGCCCACATCGACGACCGGCACGGCTGCCGGGCCACCGATCTCGCGGCGCACTACCTGCTGGACAAGTCGACGGTCAGCCGCCAGATCGCGGCCCTGGAGAAGCTCGGCCTGGTGGAACGGCGCCCCGACCCGGAAGACCACCGCGTCCAGGTGCTGCACCCGACCGACGCCGGCACCCAGCTCCTCGCCTCGACGCAGGCGAGCCGGCTCGCCGCGTACGAGGAGCGCCTCAAGGACTGGTCGGCCGACGACCTGGCCGCGTTCGCGTCGTATCTGCTCCGCTACAACGCGGCGGGCGACGCCGGTCTGCCCGGCACCAAGCCGTAACCACCCAAGGGCGGCGGCCCTCCCGGCCGCCGTCCGCCGCACGCCGTCCGCCGCACGCCGAGCGGGCCTACAGGCCGGCGTCGCGGGCGAGCAGCGCGGCCTGCACCCTGTTCTCGCAGCCCAGTTTGGCCAGGATCCGGCTCACGTACGTCTTCACCGTGGCCTCGCTCATGTGCAGGCGCCGCCCGGCGTCGGCGTTGGAAAGGCCCTCACCCAGCAGGGCGAGCACCTCGCGCTCCCGCTCGCTGAGCGCGGTGAGTCGGGAGCGGGCCTGCTCGGCGCGCGCCGCCTCCCGGCCCGAGGCGAGCTGTTCGACCACGTGCCGGGTGGCGGCGGGAGAGAGATACGCGTCGCCGGCCGCCGCGGCCCGCACGGCGCCGATCAGCTCAGCCGGCGCCGTGTCCTTGAGGAGGAACCCTGCCCCGCCGTGTTCGAGGGCCCGCAGCACGTTCTCCCGTTCACCGAAGGTCGTCAGCACGATCACCCGTGTCGAGGGCGCGGCCCGGCGCAGCTCCGGCAGGGCGGACAGGCCGTCGAGCACCGGCATCTGGATGTCGAGCAGCACCACGTCGGCGGCGTGCGCGCGGGCCAGGTCGACCGCCTCGCGGCCGTTCACGGCCTCGGCGACGACCTCGATCTGCGGGTCGGAGGTGAGGATCATCCGGATCCCGGCCCTGATCAGGGGCTCGTCGTCGGCGATGACGACCCTGATCCTCCTGCCCGCCGCCGCGGACCCGGCCCTCGTTCCGGCCCCGGCCCCGACCCCAGCCCCTGCCCCAGTCACAGCCACTCCCCAACGGCTACCGATACGACCGCTACGACGCGCCTAGCGCACGACGTCGTACGCCTTCTTCTCGATCAGCTTGCCGTCCTTGAAGCAGAACCGGAAAACCGGCTCCTTCTCCGGGTCCTCGCCCATGTCGGAGCTCATCAGCACCAGGCACGCGGATCCCTCGGGTTCCTTGGGGCCCTTGCCGTGGAGTCCGGTGGTGGCGATGCTGTCGCCCGAAGGGAGGCGGTCGCGGACCTCCTTCTCGCTCTGCCCGACCTTGACGGCGTCGTACTGCCCCGGGTCGATCATGCCGTCGCCCAGCGAGCCAACCATGTACCAGACGCCGAAGCCGCCCGCCACGAGCAACAGGACGAGCGCCGCGAACGCGATCCCGCATCCCACGGCTATTCCGCCGCCCGTGCTGCCCCTGCCCGCCTGCATCGCCATCGCCAGCTCCCGCTCGGTCACCGTCCAGTCGGACGGTCCGACTGCGACCCGACCACGGTGGCCGCGCCGGGGCCTCTTCGACTGCTGCCGGAAGTCGTCGGCGGCATCGACGAAAGGCGCGGCGTACGGGTTGGCCGACGGACCGGCCGGGGCGTCCGCGAACGGATCCGGGAACGGGTCCACGTACGGCGCGGCCTCGACCGCCCCGTACGGCAGGACTCCGGCGACCCGGAAGCCGCCGCCGTCCGCCGGCCCGGCGTGCACGATGCCGCCGACCAGGCGGGCCCGCTCGTGCAGTCCGGTCAGGCCCTGCCCGCCGCTGACGACGGCCTCCGGCCGCTCGGCCGTCTCCTCGTTGAGGACCTCGACGACGAAGGCGTCCGGTTCGTAGCGCACCTCGACCGTGATGGGGGCGCCCGGCGCGTGCTTGTAGGCGTTCGTGAGGCCTTCCTGGACGATCCGGTACGCGGCGTGGTCGACGGCCGGCGCGAGCGCGCGGGTCTCGCCGCTCCGGCTCAGGCCGATCGTGGTCCCGGCCGACCGCGCGGCCGCCACCAGCCCCTCGATGCCGGCGGTGCCTCGCGCCGCCCGGCCCGTCTCGTCGCCGGGCGGCACCGCCTCGCCGCCCGCCCCGTCGTCCGGGGCCTCCACACCGTCGCGGAGGATGCCGACCACCTCGCGCAGCTCGTGCATGGCGTCCATGGAGGCGTTGCGCAGCACGGCGACGACCTCCCGCTGGCGGTCGGTCAGGTTCGGGTCCACTTCGAGGGCGCCGGTGTGCACGGAGATCAGGGCCAGTTGGTGGCCAAGGCTGTCGTGCATGTCCTGGGCGATGCGCTGCCGCTCCCGCATCCTGGCCTGGCCGACGACCATGGCCCGCTCGCGCAGCAGCTGCACGTTGCGCTCCTGGAGCGCGTGCAGCAGCGTGCGGCGCTGGGTCCAGTAGCGGTTGGCGAGGCCGGGCGCGAGCGTCGTCCCCAGGAAGTACAGCGTCGAGATGAAGGCGATCGTCAGGATCCGGTTCAGGTCCCACGACTCGACGACGGTGCCCGCGATGTTGAGCACGTACGCGGCCGTGTACGCGGCCAGGGCCCGCCCGGCGCCGGCGATGTACCGCCCGGAGGACCAGCCGACGAGGATCAGCAGCGCCAGGAAGCCGGGGACGAACGGGGCGAGGAGCGAGGTGACGACGAGCACGGCCGACGGCAGCCGGCGCCGCAGCAGCGACAGCACGGCCGTGGCGAGGGCGACGGCCGGGAGGGCCGGGCCGTGGCCGCCGAGCATGTCCTGGCTTCCGGCGGCCAGCAGTGCCAGGACGAGGGCGAGCACGATCTCGCCGGCGGTCCTGCGCCGCGACCACTGCCCGGGCACCGCGAACCAGCGCCACGCGGCGCCCGGCCAGGTGCGCACCGTCCCGGCGGCCGGCCACGCACGGACGGTCCCGGTGCCCGCACCGGCGCCCGCACCGGCGGCTTCACCAGCGCCCGCACCGGCGGTCCCGATCTTCGTAGGAGCTTCCACGCCGGCACGATAGGCGCGCGGTCCGCCCGCCCGCCGTCCTCTTTCGTCGCGCAGCTCATCGACGAACGTCGACGAGGTGTGCGACGAAGCTCCCTGCGAGATACACCACAACAACGCGGAAGCCCCGTAGGTCGATGACCTACGGGGCTTCCGTCTGGTGCGCGAGGGGGGAGTTGAACCCCCACGCCCTTGCGGGCACTGGAACCTGAATCCAGCGCGTCTGCCTATTCCGCCACCCGCGCATTGGGTGATCTCCCGGCTCCCTCACCTTTTCGGTTCGTTCGCCTGGCGACATCTGAAGATTAGCACGTCGCAGACCGTGGATTCACATCCGTTCCCGCGGCCCCGGTTTCGACCCCTGTCTCGCGGACGAGGAGAGAGGAGGAGAACGAGGCCGGTGAACCAGGCCGGTGAACCAGGCCGGTGAGCGAGCCTGAGACTCAGGCCTGAGAACCAGGCCTGAGAACCAGGCCTGAGACCGAGCCGGGGAACAGGAAGAGGAAGAGGAGTGGGCGACGTGACGCGAGGGCCCCTCCTGCTCCGCTCCCGCGTGCGGGACACTGTCCGCAGGCCACCTCTACGATCCGTCTCTGACGGACCGCGGAAGGCCTGTGAGAGGTGACACTCGTCCACAGGGCAGAGAAGGGGAACCAGCCGATTTCCCGACGCGTGGATACGATCAGTAAGCAGTACCAGGACGACAACGACGGAGGAGGTGCCCCATGGGAGTCCTGAAGCGGTTCGAGCAGCGACTCGAAGGTCTGGTCAACGGCACCTTCGCCAAGGTCTTCAAGTCCGAGGTCCAGCCCGTCGAGATCGCCGGCGCGCTCCAGCGCGAGTGCGACAACAACGCGACGATCTGGAACCGCGAGCGGACGGTCGTCCCCAACGACTTCATCGTGGAGCTGAGCGCGCCGGACTACGAGCGCCTCAGCCCCTACTCGGGTCAGCTCGGCGACGAGCTCGCCGGCCTGGTCAGGGACTACGCCAAGCAGCAGCGGTACACCTTCATGGGCCCGATCAAGGTCCATCTGGAGAAGGCCGACGACCTCGACACCGGTCTGTACCGGGTGCGCAGCCGCACGCTCGCGTCGAGTACGTCACAGCCGCAGCCGCCCGCCGCCGGCCACCTCCAGCACCCGGGCCAGCATCCGGGGCAGCATCCGGGCCAGGGTCACCAGCAGCCGCCCCGCGGCGGCTACGGCTACCCGCCGGCCGGTGCCCCGCCGATGCCCGCGGCCCCGCCGCCGGGTGCCCCGGCCATGCCCGGGCACCGTCCGACGGCTCCGGCCGCCGGCCGCCCCGGCGGCCCTGCTCCGGCGCCCGCCGCCGGCGGCCAGGTCCGCCGCTGGATCGAGATCAACGGCACCCGTCACCAGATTTCCCGCCCGACCCTGGTCCTCGGCCGCAGCACCGAAGCGGACGTGAGGATCGACGATCCCGGCGTCTCGCGCCGGCACTGCGAGATCCGGACCGGAACGCCCTCGACGATCACGGATCTCGGGTCCACCAACGGCATCGTGGTGGACGGGCAGCACACCACCCGCGCTACGCTCCGCGACGGCTCGCGGATCGTCGTGGGCAGCACCACCATCGTTTACCGGCAAGCCGAAGGGTGAAGCGGGGGCAATGTCAGAGCTGACCCTGACGGTCATGCGGCTGGGTTTCCTGGCCGTTCTGTGGCTGTTCGTCATCGTGGCCGTCCAGGTCATTCGCAGCGACCTGTTCGGCACGCGGGTCACCCAGCGCGGTTCGCGCCGCCAGGAGGCGCGGTCCCAGCAGGGCGGGCGCCAGCCTGCCGCGCCCCCGCAGCAGCGGGGTGGCCAGCAGGCCGCGGGCGGCGGCCGCCAGCGCCGCGGCGCCCCGACCAAACTGGTCGTCTCGGAGGGCACCCTCACCGGCACGACGGTCGCCCTCCAGGGCCAGACCATCACGCTGGGCCGGGCGCACGACTCGACGATCGTGCTGGACGACGACTACGCCTCCAGCCGGCACGCCAGGATCTACCCGGACCGGGACGGCCAGTGGATCGTCGAGGATCTCGGGTCCACCAACGGCACGTATCTCGACCGGACCCGCCTCACCACCGCCACACCGATTCCGCTGGGCGCGCCGATCCGCATCGGCAAGACCGTCATCGAGCTTCGGAAGTAGTGCTACATCATGAGTAAGCGCGAGCGGAGCGAGCGCGGCGGGACGGTCCCCACGAAGGGCCGACCCGAGGACCGCGCGGCAGCCAGGGCAGCGGGCCAGGGCGCGTGCGGGCTCCCGACCGGAGGGTGGGCAGTGTGGCTCGAGACCGGCGGCACCCCGAGGCGCCGACAGGGCAGGTGGGCATGAGTCTGTCACTGCGTTTCGCCGCGGGCTCGCACAAGGGCATGATCCGCGAGGGCAACGAGGACTCGGGTTACGCCGGTCCGCGGCTGCTCGCGATCGCCGACGGCATGGGCGGCCAGGCCGCCGGTGAGGTGGCCTCGTCCGAGGTGATCTCCACCCTGGTGACGCTCGACGACGACGTCCCGGGCTCCGACATCCTCACCTCGCTCGGTACGGCGGTGCAGCGCGCCAACGACCAGCTGCGGATGATGGTCGAGGAGGACCCGCAGCTCGAGGGCATGGGCACCACGCTCACCGCCCTGCTGTGGACGGGCCAGCGCCTCGGCCTCGTCCACGTCGGCGACTCGCGCGCGTATCTGCTGCGCGACGGCGTCCTCACGCAGATCACGCAGGACCACACCTGGGTGCAGCGGCTCGTCGACGAGGGCCGGATCACCGAGGAGGAGGCGACCACCCATCCGCAGCGTTCGCTGCTGATGCGGGCGCTCGGCAGCGGCGACCACGTCGAGCCGGACCTGTCGATCCGCGAGGTGCGGGCCGGCGACCGCTATCTGGTCTGCTCCGACGGCCTGTCGGGCGTGGTGTCGCACCAGACGCTCGAGGAGACCCTCGCCAGCTACCAGGGCCCGCAGGAGACGGTGCAGGAGCTGATCCAGCTCGCGCTGCGCGGCGGCGGCCCGGACAACATCACGGTGATCGTCGCCGACGTCCTCGACGTCGACGGCGGCGACACCCTCGCCGGTCATCTCAGCGACACGCCGGTGATCGTCGGCGCGGTGGCCGAGAACCAGGCGCAGCTGCACGACGGCGGTGCGATGCACACGCCGGCGGGCCGCGCCTCCGGGCTCGGCCGGCCCGCGCCGCACCAGCAGCCGCCCGCGGGCGGTTTCGGCCCGCCCGGCAGCGGCGAGGACCACGGCTACGGCGGGATGCCGCCGCAGGGTTCGTTCGGCTCGTACGCGGACGAGGACTTCGTGAAGCCGCGCAAGGGTCGCAGGTGGCTGAAGCGCTCCTTCTTCCTGGTGCTGGCGATCGCCGTGGTCGGCGGCGGGCTGTACGGCGGGTACCGCTGGACGCAGACCCAGTACTACGTGGGTTCGAAGGACGACCACGTGGCGCTGTACCGGGGCATCAGCCAGGACCTGGCGTGGGTGAAGCTGTCGGAGGTCGAGACGGACCATCCCGAGATCGAACTCAAGTACCTGCCGACGTATCAGCGCAAGCAGGTCGAGGACACGATCACGAGCGGCAGCCTCGCCAAGGCGCGGACCAAGATCTCCGATCTGGCGTTGCAGGCCTCGGCCTGCAAGAAGACCGAGCAGCGCCAGAAGGCCGCCGCCGACGCCGCGGACAAGGCGAGCACGCCGCCGCCGGCCTCGGAGGGTGCCGCCGCGCCGAACCCCAAGCCCACCACAGCCGCGCCGTCCCCCGGACCGACCCTGTCGTCGGAGGAGCAGAAGCTGGCCTCGAACTGCGGCAAGCAGTAAGCAGACCCGTAGGGGGCCTTTCACCACCATGAGCGTTGTCACCAACACGACCACCATCGGCGCCATCGAGGCGCCGAGCCGCCGTAACACCGAGCTGGCGCTGCTCGCTTTCGCCGTCGCCATCCCGGTGTTCGCGTACCTGAACGTCGGTCTGGCGATCGACGGATCGGTGCCGCCGGGCATGCTCGGGTACGGGGCCGGCCTGACCCTGCTCGCGGGCGTGGCGCACCTGGTGGTGCGCAAGTTCGCCCCGTACGCGGATCCGCTGCTGCTGCCGCTGGGCACGCTGCTGAACGGGCTGGGTCTGGTACTGATCTGGCGGCTGGACCAGTCGCCGCGGCTGATCCAGCGGGCGACGAGCGCGTACGGCTCGTTCAGCCCGGACGCTCCGAAGCAGATGATGTACTCGGCGATCGGCATCGCCATGTTCGTGGGCGTGCTGCTGATCCTGAAGGATCACCGGGTGCTGCAGCGCTACACGTACATCTCGATGGCGGCGGCGCTGGTGCTGCTGCTGCTGCCGCTGGTGCCGGGCCTCGGCTCGGACGTGTTCGGCGCCAAGATCTGGATCAACGTCGCGGGTTTCTCGATCCAGCCCGGTGAGTTCGCCAAGCTGGTCCTGGCCGTGTTCTTCTCCGGCTATCTGATGGTGAAGCGGGACGCGCTGGCGCTGGCGAGCCGCCGTTTCATGGGGCTCTATCTGCCGCGTGGCCGTGACCTGGGCCCGATCGTGACGATCTGGGCGGTCAGCCTCCTCATCCTGGTCTTCGAGAACGACCTCGGTACGTCGCTGCTGTTCTTCGGCATGTTCGTGATCATGCTGTACGTGGCGACGGAGCGGACCAGCTGGATCGTGATCGGTCTGCTGATGTCCGCGGGCGGTGCGGTGGTCGTGGGTTCGACCGCCAGCCACGTGCAGTCGCGTGTGGCGGCCTGGCTCGACCCGTTCGGCTGTCTGAAGACGGCTCCCGAGGGCTCCAACATGGCCAACGCCTGTGACCAGATGACGCAGGTGCTGATGTCGTTCGGTTCCGGCGGCATCCTCGGCACGGGTCTCGGCCAGGGCAACTCGGACCTGATCGGCTTCGCCGCCAACTCCGACTTCATCTTCGCCACGGTCGGCGAGGAGCTGGGTCTGGCCGGCGTCATGGTCTTCCTGCTGCTGTACGGCCTGATCATCGAGCGCGGTGTGCGTACCGCGCTCGCGGCCCGCGACCCGTTCGGCAAGCTGCTGGCGATGGGCCTGTCGGGCGCGTTCGCGCTGCAGGTGTTCGTCGTCGCCGGCGGTGTGATGGGCCTCATCCCGCTGACCGGTATGACGATGCCGTTCCTCGCCTACGGTGGTTCGTCCGTGATCGCCAACTGGGCGCTGATCGGTGTGCTGATCCGGATCAGCGACACCGCGCGCCGTCCCGCGCCCGCCCCCGCCCCGAATCCCGACGCCGAGATGACGCAGGTGGTCCGTCCGTGAACAAGCCGCTGCGCCGAGTCGCGATCTTCTGCGGCCTGCTGGTCCTCGCCCTGCTGCTGCGCGACAACTGGCTCCAGTACGTCCGCGCCGACGAGCTGAACGCGCACCCGAAGAACAAGCGGGTCACGATCGAGCGTTACGCCAGCCAGCGCGGCAACATCATCGTCGACGGCAAGCCGATCACCGGTTCCGTCGACTCGGGCGACACCTTCTACACGTACAAGCGCACCTATGTCGACGGCAAGATGTGGGCGCCGGTGACCGGTTACGCCTCGCAGGCCTTCGACGCCAACCAGATCGAGAAGATCGAGGACGGCATCCTCACCGGCAACGACGACCGGCTGTTCTTCGACCGCACGATGGCTATGTTCACGGGCGAGAAGAAGAAGGGCGGCGACGTCGTCACGACCCTGAGCGGGGCGGCGCAGAAGGCCGCGTTCAAGGGTCTCGGCTCCAAGACGGGCGCGGTCGTCGCGATCGAGCCGTCGACCGGCAAGATCCTGGCGCTGGCCTCGACCCCGTCGTACGACCCGGGTTCCTTCGCCGGCTACCACGACAAGGACGCCAAGGCCTGGCAGGCGCTGGAGAAGGACAAGAACAAGCCGAAGCTGAACCGCGCGCTGCGCGAGATCTACCCGCCCGGTTCCGTCTTCAAGGTCGTCACGGCCGCGGCGGCGCTGGAGAGCGGCAAGGTCAAGGACATCAACGCGGCCACCGACACTCCGGAGGGCTGGAAGATCCCGCTGTCCCGGGTGCCGATGAAGAACCACGCGAACGGCTGCGCCAACGCCAGCCTGAACGAGGCGCTGCGGATCTCCTGCAACTCGGTGTTCGCGAAGCTCGGTGACGACGTCGGCCGCGACAAGATGGTCGAGATGGCCGAGAAGTTCGGTTTCAACGCCGAGCAGTTCACTCCGGTCCGCTCCGCCGCGTCCGTGTACGACAAGACCGCCGACCGCGGTGGCAACGCGCTGTCGTCGATCGGCCAGTTCAACACGGCGACCACGCCGCTGCAGATGGCGATGGTGACGGCCGCGATCGCCAACGACGGCAAGCTGATGAAGCCGTACATGATCGACGAGCTGCGGGCGCCGAACGTCGACCTGATCAAGAAGACCGAGCCGGAGGAGCTGAGCCGTCCGGTCTCGCAGGGCACCGCGCAGCAGCTGCAGGCGATGATGGAGAACGTCGTCGAGAACGGCACCGGTGCCAACGCCGATCTACACATGGACGGCGTGAAGGTCGGCGGCAAGACGGGTACGGCCCAGCACGGCGAGAAGAACTCCAAGCGGCCCTACGCGTGGTTCATCTCGTACGCGAAGACCGACCAGGGTTCGCCGGTCGCGGTCGCCGTGATCGTCGAGGACTCCGAGGGCACCGACCGCGAGGACATCAGCGGTGGCGGCCTGGCGGCGCCGATCGCCAGGGCCGTGATGAAGGCGGTGCTGAACAGCAGGAGCTGATCTTCTCGGCCGGTGGGCGGGCGAGCGGGCGGGCCGCATACCGGTCGGGTATCAGGTGGCGGTCGGCGGACGAAGCGCCCTGCCGCGGCCGGTAGCGTATGCGCGGACAGCACACACCGCCGGACCACACACGGGTGCGGTCGGGACAGACGGAGAGGGCTGGAGAAGCTATGGAAGAGCCGCGTCGCCTCGGCGGCCGGTACGAGCTGGGCTCGGTGCTCGGCCGTGGTGGCATGGCCGAGGTCTACCTCGCGCACGACACCCGGCTCGGCCGCACCGTCGCCGTGAAGACGTTGCGGGCGGACCTTGCCCGTGACCCGTCCTTCCAGGCCCGGTTCCGCCGTGAGGCCCAGTCCGCCGCCTCGCTGAACCATCCGGCGATCGTCGCCGTCTACGACACCGGCGAGGACTACGTCGACGGTGTCTCCATCCCGTACATCGTGATGGAGTACGTCGACGGGTCGACCCTGCGTGAGCTTCTTCACTCCGGGCGCAAGCTGCTGCCTGAGCGCACGCTGGAGATGACCGTCGGCATCCTGCAGGCGCTGGAGTACTCCCACCGCGCCGGGATCGTGCACCGCGACATCAAGCCGGCGAACGTCATGCTGACGCGCACCGGTCAGGTCAAGGTCATGGACTTCGGCATCGCGCGCGCCATGGGCGACGCGGGCATGACCATGACGCAGACGGCCGCGGTGATCGGCACGGCCCAGTACCTCTCGCCCGAGCAGGCCAAGGGCGAGCAGGTCGACGCCCGCTCCGACCTGTACTCCACCGGTTGCCTGCTGTACGAGCTGCTGACGGTCCGGCCGCCGTTCATCGGCGACTCGCCGGTCGCCGTCGCCTACCAGCACGTGCGCGAGGAGCCGCAGCCGCCGAGCTCCTTCGACCCCGAGATCACGCCCGAGATGGACGCCATCGTCCTGAAGGCGCTGGTCAAGGACCCCGACTACCGCTACCAGTCCGCCGACGAGATGCGCGCGGACATCGAGGCCTGCCTCGACGGCCAGCCGGTCGCGGCGACCGCCGCGATGGGCGCGGTCGCGTACGGCGGCGGCTACGGCGGTTACGCGCCGGAGGACCAGCCGACGACGGCCCTGCGCCAGGCGGACCCGGGCGGCCAGACGACGATGCTGCCGCCGATGAACCCGGACGACGGCGGCTACGGCTACGACGACCGTCCGGACCGCCGCCGCCAGAAGAAGTCGAACACCTCGACGATCCTGCTGGTGCTCGCCGGTCTGCTGGTGCTCGTGGGCGCGATCCTGATCGGCCGCTCGATCTTCGACACCAAGGACGGCGCCGAGCAGGTGCCGGTCCCGTCGTTCGTGGGCAAGTCGCTCAAGGACGCCGAAAGCCTGGCCCAGAACTCGCAGGTCAAGGTGCAGCAGTCCGGCACCGAGCGCTGTGACCAGCCGAAGGGCCTGATCTGCAGCCAGACGCCGGCGGCGGACGGCACGGCGAAGATGGACGTCGGCGAGACGATCTCGGTGGTGGTCTCCGAGGGCGCTCCGCAGGTCGAGGTCCCGGACGTCACGGACAAGTTCCAGGACAAGGCCGAGGAGCTCCTGAAGGAGAAGGGCTTCAAGGTCACCGTGGTGACGGAGGAGTCCGACCAGGAGCCCGGCCGGGTGCTCAAGCAGTCCCCGGACGGCGGCACGCCGGCGGAGAAGAACTCCGAGGTCAAGATCACCGTGGCCAAGAAGGAGAAGTCGCAGCTGCCTGACGTCACCGGCCGCAGCTACGACGTCGCCGTCCAGCAGCTCCAGACGCTCGGCTTCAGCAATGTCGCGCGGCAGGACGTGGACTCCGACCAGCCCGCCGGCACGGTCATCGGCCAGACGCCGAACGGCCAGACCGACCAGGCCAAGGACGTCCAGATCACGCTGAAGGTCTCCAAGGGCCCGCAGCAGACGCAGCAGCCGGTCCCGCCGGTCACGGGCATGACCGTCGACCAGGCCCGGGCGACCCTCGCGGCCTTCGGCTACCAGCTCGGCACCGTGGACGGCCCGAACGGCGGCGACGCCCGCGTCAAGGAGCAGGACCCGCAGCCCGGCACGCCGGGCCAGCCGAACCAGGTCGTCAACGTGAAGACCGAGAAGAACGGCGGCGGCTGGTTCAACTGACGGCCCCGCCCGTCACCGACGCAGGTAAGCCCCGGCATCCAGGATGCCGGGGCTTACATGTGCGCTGCTTCGTCCGGGTCAGCGCAGCTCCGCCGGCGGGGTGCGGCGGGCGTCGACCTTCTCGGTGCGGGCGAGCTCGCCCCAGACGATGAAGCGGTAGTCCGAGGTGTACATCGGGGTGCAGGTCGTCAGGGTGATGTAGCGGCCCGGCTTGGTCCTGCCGGACTCCTTGGGGACCGGCTGGAGGACGTCCACGTTGTACTTGGTGGTCTCCGGGAGGGTCTTGTAGACCTTGTAGACGTACCAGGTGTCCCTGGTCTCGAAGACGATCGGATCACCGGTCTTCAACTTGTGGATGTTGTGGAACTTCGCGCCGTGCCCGTCGCGGTGGGCGGCGAGCGTGAAGTTGCCCCGCTTGTCCTGCGGCAGGGCGGACCTGACGGGCTCCGTGTAGTAGCCGGCGACGCCGCCGTTGAGGATCTCGGTGTCGGTGCCCTTCTTCACGAGCACCTCGCCGCCGCCGAAGGCCGGCACGTGCAGGAAGCCGATGCCGTCCTTGGTGTCGAGCGCGCCGGGGCCGCTGCCGGCCCAGTGGTCACGGACCTGGTCGCCTTCCTTGTCGGCGGCCCGGTCGGCGAGGACGTTCGTCCACCACAGCGAGTAGACGACGAAGAGGCCGAGCACCAGGCCCGCGGTGATGAGGAGTTCGCCGAAGACGCTGATGATCCCGGCGATCCGGTTGCGCGCACGTGCCACTAGGTCTTCCCGTCCGAAGGTGGGTGGTCTCGGTACCGGGGATCAGCCTACGAGCGCCTCGGGCTTTCCCTTGCTGCGCGGGCGTTCCTCGACGAGCTTTCCCCACACGATCATGCGGTACGTGCTCGTGAACTCGGGCGTGCAGGTGGTCAGCGTGATGTAGCGGCCGGGCCCGGTGAAACCGGAGGCCTTCGGCACGGGGTCGATGACCGACACGTTGGACGGCGAGGTCTGCGGGAGGATGCTCGTCATCTCGTACGTGTAGTAGGCGTCCCCGGTCTCGACGACGATCGGGTCGCCCGGCTGGAGCCGGTTGATGTACCGGAACGGTTCGCCGTGGGTGTTGCGGTGGCCGGCGACGGCGAAGTTGCCCTGCTTGTCGGAGGGCATGGCCGTCTTCAGCTTGCCCTCGCCGTAGTGGCCCACCATGCCCTTGTCGAGGACCTTCGTCTTGCTGATGCCCTCGGCGACGGGCACGACGACGTCGAGCTTGGGGATGTACATGATGGCGAAGCCCTTGCCGGGCTCGAAGGCCTCGGGCGCGCTGTCCTCGTGGGTCCAGGAGTTCTCGATCTCCTCCTTGGCCTTGTCGGTCTCCTGCCCGGCGCGGACGTTGGTCCACCACAGCTGGTAGGTGACGAAGAGCAGCATGACGACGCCGAAGGTGATGAACAGCTCGCCGACGACACGGCTGAGGACGACGCCGACGCTGTCCTTGGCGGCGCGGGCGGCGCGGCGGGCCTCGACCCGGGAGAGCGGCGCGGCGGGCGAGGGCGGGGCGGCCGGCTCGGGCGCGGTGCCTCGTCCCTTGCGCCGGGCGGCGCGGCGGCGCTCGGCCCGGCCGGGGCCGGGCAGCGGCGTGGTCCCGGAGGCGGCCGGGCTCTCCTCGACGCTGCGCAGGGCCATGGTCTCGTCGTCGGGCACGGTGACCGGCCCGGCACCGGGCGGGCCGCCGGGACCGGCGTCCGGGCCGGCGACCGGGCTCGCGACCGTCGGCCCTGCCTCGTAGGAGTCGTACGTCTCTCCGTACGCGGGCCCGTAGGCCGAGGCCGCCTCGGGGGCAGGCCCGGGGGCCGGTGCGTAGGCCGCCGGGTCGTACGGCGCCTGGTAGGCCTCGTACGGCGTCGGGGACGGCTGGGCAGGCTCGTACGGCGTCGGGGACGGCTGCGCGGGCTCGTAGGGCGCGGGGGACGGCTGCGCGGGCTCGTAGGGCGCGGGGGCTGGCTGGGCGGGCTCGTACGGCGCGGGGGCTGGCTGGGCGGGCTCGTAGCCGCCCGGGCCGGGTATCGGCTCGTAGACGGCCGTCTCGGCCTCGTCACGGGGCTGCGGAGGCCGGGGCTCGTGTTCCGGCTCCCCCTCCGGCAGGCTCGCCGCCCGGAACCACGGCGACCCGCTCGTCACGCGACGGCCTTGCCCACCACCGGCGCGAGTCCCTCCGACCGCGCGACCGCTCCCTTGTCGCCGCACCGCTCCAGCCAGTTGGCGAGCATGAGGTGGCCGTGCTCGGTGAGCACGGACTCGGGGTGGAACTGCACGCCCTCCACGGCCAGTTCGCGGTGGCGCAGCCCCATGATGATGCCGTCCTCGGTGCGCGCGGTGACCTCCAGCTCGGCCGGCAGGGCGGCCGGCTCGGCGGCCAGCGAGTGGTAGCGGGTGGCGGTGAACGGCGAGGGCAGGCCGGCGAAGACGCCCTTGCCCTCGTGGGTGACGAGGGAGGTCTTGCCGTGCAGCAGCTCGGGCGCGCGGTCGACGACACCGCCGTAGGCGACGGCCATGGACTGCATGCCGAGGCAGACGCCGAAGACGGGCACGCCGGTCGCGGCGCAGTGGCGCACCATGTCGATGCAGACACCGGCCTGTTCGGGCGCGCCGGGGCCGGGCGACAGGAGGACGCCGTCGAAGCCGTCCTGGGCGTGGCTCAGCTCCACCTCGTCGTTGCGGAGCACCTCGCACTCGGCGCCGAGCTGGTAGAGGTACTGAACGAGGTTGAAGACGAAGCTGTCGTAGTTGTCGACGACGAGAATTCGTGCGCTCACTGGCCGTCCACCGTCACATCGTTGAACGGAAGCAGCGGCTCCGCCCAGGGGAACACGTACTGGAAGAGGACGTAGACGACCGCGAGGACCATCACGACCGAGATGATCGCCTTCAGCCAGGCGTTCCCCGGCAGATGCCGCCAGATCCATCCGTACATGACGTCCGCTGCCCCTTCCGTTCGTTACGGCACCAGAGTACGGGTCGCCGGGGCGGTCGGGGGTCAGCTGTCCAAAGCCTGTGGACGGCCGGCCGTGACGGGCCGGGTGGCGTCCAGATGCGCCCAGACGATCAGCCGGTGGCTGCTGCCCCACTCGGGGTCGCAGGTGGTGAGGGTGAGATAGCGGCCGGGGCCCTGATAGCCGGACTTGCGCGGGACGGGGTCGACGACGGCGACGTCGGTGGGCACGGTCCGGTAGGGCGCGCGGTCGATCCGGTACGTGTACCAGGTCGTCCCGTCGGTGAGGACGACGGCGTCACCCGGGCGCAGCCGGGGGAAGTCCTTGAACGGGTCTCCGTACGTGCGGCGGTGGCCGGCGACGGCGAAGTTTCCGGTCTCGCCGAGGCGGGCGGTGCCGGTGTAGTGGCCGAGGCCCTTCTTGAGGGTGCCGGCGCCGGTGCCCTCCAGGACGGGCCACTCCCAGCTCTTGCCGAGGCGGGGCACGTACATGACGGCGAAGCCCTTGCCGGGGCTGTACGGGGTGGGGCGCGGGCCCGGCGTGGCGCGCGGTGCGCCGGCGGTCCCGGTCCCGCTCCCGGCTGTGGTCCCGGTCCCGGGAGCGGGCTCGACGGGCCGGTCCACCCATTCCCGCTGGAGGAGGTCGAGCTGGCCGGCGGTGGCGCCTTGGGCCTGCACGCCCGTCCAGTACATGACGTACACGACGAAGAGGACGATCAGGGCGCCGACGGTGATGCACAGCTCGCTGAGGCTGCGTACGACCAGTCGCACCGTCACGGACCCGGCTCCCCTCCCGGTCAGCGCATGCTCAGCCCACAGGCTTGGCGTAGTGGAGGTCCACTGTGCCCGAGTAGCCGGGCAGAGTCACCGCCCTGTGCTCGTCGACTTTCCAGCCGAGGCCGTAGGCCTTCACGTACAGCCGGTAGTTCTGGATCGCGGGGGAGTCGGCGAGGGCCTTGGTGAGCCGGTCGCGGTCACCGACAGCGGTGATCCTGTAGGGCGGCGAGTAGACGCGGCCCTGGAGGATCAGGGTGTTGCCGACGCAGCGCACGGCGCTGGTGGAGATGAGCCGCTGGTCCATGACCTTGATGCCCTCGGCGCCGCCCTGCCACAGGGCGTTGACGACGGCCTGGAGGTCCTGCTGGTGGATGACCAGGTCGTTGGCCTGGGGCTCGGGGTAGCCGGGCGCGGCCTGCGCGTTCGGCGGGGCGTCGTTGAGGGTGACGGTGACGCCGGGGCCCTTGGTCTCGGTGGTGCCGGCGGCGGTCTCCAGGGCGCGCAGCCGCTGGTCCTGGGCCTCGGTGGAGCCGTCGTCACGGGCGGCGAGGGAGTCGACCTGGCGGCGCAGGCCGGCGGCGGACTCGTCGAGGACGGCGTTCTTGTGGCTGCGTTCCTGGATCAGGTCGGAGAGCCGCAGGAGCGAGGCGTCGGTGCGGAGGTTGGTGCCCTTGGCGGTGTTGAAGCTGGTGACGAAGATCAGCCCGGCCAGCGCGAAGACGGCAGCGGTGAGCACCCGGACCGGGCGCCACCTGAGGCTTCGGCCCGGCTCTGCGGGAGTGTCGGCGGAATTGCTCAACGTACCCTGATCCCCTTCGGTGCCGCGGAACCACTACGCTAACGGACGCCCGGGGGACGCAGCGGTCCTGTGTGTCACATCCCGTACGTCTCGTCCCGGCGCCAGCCCAGTTCCCTGCGCGGTCACGCAGCGCATCGACAGGAGAGTCCCTCGTGCCGAAGTCACGGATCCGCAAGAAGGCCGACTACACGCCGCCGCCCGCCACCAAGCAGGCCGCGTCCCTCAAGCTGTCCAACCGCAGCTGGGTGGCGCCGCTGATGCTGGCGCTGTTCGCGATCGGGCTCGTGTGGATCGTGGTCTTCTACGTCACCGACGGCACGCTGCCGCTCAAGTCCCTCAGCAACTGGAACATCGTGGTCGGCTTCGGTTTCATCGCCGCCGGCTTCGGTGTGTCCACGCAGTGGAAGTGACCGGGCAAGCTCTGCCCTGAGTTATCCACAGTGTTGTGCACAGCACTGGATAACTTACGAAGATCTGTGGATAACTCCCACGGTGTTGACGCCGGTACGACCGCGAGAACGCCTGTGCGGGAACACTTCGCCCCTCTCCTCCGACAGAGAACGCCTGGTCGGAGGCGGGGGGCGTGGTCATGTCCACACCAGCGTGGCAAGGCCACCACACACTGTGGATAACTCTGGGGAAAGCTTCCCCTGAAGCTCGTCCACAGCCCTGTGCGCTCAGGTGAGCACGGCGCTGCGGCCCAGCACGATCCCCAGATCCACGAGCAGCATCAGCCCGCAGACCGCGTACTGGGCGAGGTCGCGCCGGGCCCGCGGCGCGTGCACCAGGCCGTACGTCACCACCGCGCCCGCCACCAGTCCGCCGATGTGCGCCTCCCAGGACACCCCGGGCCGCGCGAACGTGAACACCAGCGAGATCGCCACGAACAGCAGCACCGGCCGCATGTCGTAGCGACGGCGCCGGGCGAGCACCACCCAGGAGCCGATCAGGCCGTAGACGATGCCCGACGCGCCGAGCGAGGCCTGGTTCGGGGCGTCGAGCAGATAGACGAGCGCCGAGCCGGAGAGTCCGGAGAGCAGGCACAGGACGGCGTAACGGATCCGGCCGAGCTCCGGCTCGACGATCCCGCCGATCACCCACAGACCGAGCATGTTGAAGACGAAGTGCGCGGCCTCCTGGTGCAGGAAGGCCGAGGTGATCAGCCGGTACCACTCGCCGTCCGCGACGCCGACCACCTCGCCGAGCAGCGGGTTGTAGGCGTAGCCGATCATGACCAGCTCGTCGACGAACCGGTCGCCGGCCACCTGGGCGGCGATGAACAGCGCGAGGTTCACCGCGATCAGGATCTTGGTGACGAAGCGCCCGTCCTTCGCGACCCGGCCACCCGCGAGGGTCCGCGGCTGGTTGGCGTCCGGGGCGTGGCCCGTGCCCGAGCCGTTCCGGACGCAGTCGGGGCACTGGAAACCGACGGACGCGGGGATCATGCACTTCGGGCAGATCGGCTTCTCGCAGCGGGTGCAGCGGATGCCGGTCTCGACGTCCGGGTGCCGATAGCAGTGCATGAGTTCCTCCGAGGACGGTCGGCGAGCACGGATCAGCACATCGCCCCGCCCTCCTGACGGACGGGCGGGGCGCGAAGGTTCCCGGGGCGCGCCACCCGAACGGGCGACCGGCCGGGGTCAGCGGCTCTCGATCACGACGCTCTCGACGACGACGTCCTCGACCGGGCGCTCCGTGCGCGGGTTGGTCTCCACGGCGGCGATCGCGTCCACGACCTTCTTGCTCGCCTCGCCGACGACCTGGCCGAAGATCGTGTGCTTGCGGTTGAGCCAGGTCGTCGCGCCGACCGTGATGAAGAACTGCGAGCCGTTGGTGCCCGGCCCGGCGTTGGCCATCGCGAGCAGATAGGGCTTGTCGAAGAAGAGCTCGGGGTGGAACTCGTCGGCGAACTCGTAGCCCGGGCCGCCCGTGCCGTTGCCCAGCGGGTCGCCGCCCTGGATCATGAAGCCCTTGATCACGCGGTGGAAGACCGTGCCGTCGTAGAGCGGCGCCTTCGACACCTCGCCGGTCGCCGGGTGGGTCCACTCGCGCTCGCCGCGCGCCAGCTCGACGAAGTTCCTGACCGTCTTCGGAGCGTGGAACGGCAGCAGCCGGATCTCGATGTCACCCTGGCTGGTCTTCAGAGTCGCGTACAGCTGATCGGCCACGATCCGCCCTTCTCACATGTCGGCACGGCGCGCTCGCACCGGCACGTCCGATCCTCGCATGCCCCGGATGCCCGCCCCGCATGCCGGAGCGTGGTCGGACAGGCATGATTCCGAAGAGGATGGAAAGGTGAAAAACCGACATCGCCACCGAGGAGGAGGAATCCCGTGACCCGCATGGACAGCGTGCGCGCCGCGACAGGTTCGGCGAAGGAGAGCGTCCTGCACGCCGCGGAAGTGGTGGCGCCGTACGCCGGCACGGCCCGTGACCAGGCCGTTCACTATGCACACGAGGCGCGCTGCAAGCTCGCCCCGAAAGTCTCGAAGGCCGCTTCGCAGGCCCGTGTTCAGGCACGTCAGCAGTACGACACCCTGGTCGCACCCCATGTGCCACCGCGGGTCGACGAGGCCGCTCAGCGTGCCGCGGCCATGACCCGCAAGGCCGCCCGTCAGGCGACCGACTACACCGTTCCGCGTGTCGAGCACGCGGTCGCGGTGACCGGTCCCGTCCTGGAGGAGGCCGGATCGCGTTCGACCGCCGCCTGGGCCGCGCTGCGCGGACAGGTGACGCCGAAGGACGTTCAGAAGATCGTGAGGAAGCACCAGCGGCGGGCCAGGGCCGGTCGCCTCGCCAAGGGACTCGTCATCCTCGGCGTGGTCGTCGGCGGCGCGTTCGCCGCGTGGAAGTGGTGGGACAAGCAGGCCAACCCCGACTGGCTGGTCGAACCGCCCGCTCCCACCGAGGTGGACGAGGAGACGGCGGTGTCGTCCCTCGATCCCGAGGTGGTGGCCAAGGAGGCCGAGGCGGAGGCCACGGACCGCGACGAAGGCCGTCGCTGATCATCGGCCGGTCGCTCTACGGGGTACGGGCACAGGGCGCGGCGGAATCCTCCGCCGCGCCCTAGACGGCCTGCGCGGCCTTCGTGGCGCCGACGGCCTCACCGGCGCCGGCCGTCGTGGCGGCGGTCTTCGTGGTGAGCGCGGGGCCCGTCAGGTCGGCCGGGGCGTCCAGGGCGGCCGGGGCGTCGGCGCGCAGGTGGCGTACGGACGGGGAGGAACCGTGCGCCTCGGCGCTGATGCGCTGCTTGATGGTGGGCGGCAGGGCGCGGTCCCGCGCCGCGTTCCAGCGCGGTGCGCTCCGCTGTGCCGGTACGGAGACGGCGGGACGCGCGGCGATGGCCTCGGGCGCACCGGCGGCGGCCGGCTCCTCGCCCTGGCGGAGGGCGGGCGCGGCGGCGGCGGTGGCGGGAGACGCCAGGCCGAGGGAGGCGAAGAGGGCGAAGAGGACGGAGACGAAGGCGGTCCAGATCTGCTTGACCTTGGCGGTGGCCATGACCTCTCACTTTCGTGACGTTGCGGGCGTTCTCGAATGGTTCATTTCGGATTGCGCGTTTTTCGTACCTTCCTCATGATGGGGACGCGCATCCGCGATCCCGGGAGGCACGCAGCCGCCGTGCAGTTCTTCCGATGAACACCACCCGTCCGGCTCAGCAGGACTTGACCGTCTCCTCCGCCGCCGGCTTCTCCGCCACGGGCTTCTCGGCCACGGGCTTCTCGGCCGCCGGTACCGCGGCCGCCGCGGCGCGGGAGCGCTCCGCCCAGCGCACCGCGGGTCCGGTCGCGAGCCCGGCGGCCACGAAGATCCCGCCGAGGACGAGCCAGCCCGCCACGCCCCAGCCGATCAGCAGCGTGGTGACGAGCAGCGGCCCCAGGGTCCTCGCGACCGGCACGCCCGTGCCGTAGAAGCCCTGGTACTGGCCGATCCGATCGGCCGGCGCGAGCGCGAAGCCGATCTGCCACGAGCCCGCGGAGTGGCGCATCTCGGCGATCACCTGGAGCACGGCGCCCAGGACCAGGACCGCGACCGTCGGCCAGGTCCCGAAGCCGGCCGCCGTCGCCGCGAACACCGCGCAGGAGGCGAGCATCACGAAGCCGGCGCGGCCCACCGCCCGGGTGGCCTCGGGCAGCCCGGTCACCGCACGGGCGGCCCGTACCTGAAAGAGCATCACCGCACCGGTGTTGAGCACGAAGAGCGCCGAGACCGTCCAGCCGGGCGCCGCCGTCCGCTCCACGATCCACAGCGGCAGGGCCAGGCTGAGCAGCGGCAGCCGGAGCAGCAGCAGCGCGTTGAGGACGGTCAGCACGGCGTACGGGCGGTCGCGCAGCACCACGAGCCGCGGCTCGCCGCCGGCCGGAGCCGGGGCGCCGGGCAGCGCCGGAAGCCCGCGCAGCACCAAGGCGCAGACCAGGAAGCCGAGCGCGTCCAGGGCGAGGACGGCGAGATAGGCGGTGCGGGTCCCGGCGCTGAGGGCGAGGCCGCCGAGCGCGGCGCCCACGGCGAGGCCGGCGTTGAGCGTGGCCTGGAGCCTGGCCAGTGTGCCGACCCGCTCGGCCGGCTCGACGAGGCCCGCGAGCAGGGCCTGGCGGGCGGCGGCCAGCCCGCTCTGGGCGGTGGCGTAGACGGCGGCGGCGAGCAGGAAGGGCACGAAGGAACGGATGAGGAGGAAGGAGGCGACGGCCGCCGAGGTCGCGAGCGCGAGCAGGACGGCGCTGCCGCGCGCCCCGCGCCGGTCGGCGAGGTGCCCGAGCGGCACGCCGGCGAGCGAGCCGATGCCCCAGGCCACGGCGAGCCCGGCGCCGATCTGCGGGGCGGACAGGCCGACGATCCGGGAGAAGTAGAGGGCGGAGGTCACATAGAAGGCTCCGTCGCCGACGGAGTTGCCGAGCTGGGCGGCCAGCAGCGCCCGCCGGACCGTCCCCGGGTCCACCTTCGTCTTCGTCTTCGTCATGCACACGACGTTATGGCGGGGTGGCCCATGGCCTCTGGTCCATTCCGGCACGGTGGCACTGGGCCAATCCGCCGGCCCGCGCCACCCTTCGCACGAAAAAGCTCCCTGCCCGCGTTTCCGCAGGTCAGGGAGCCTCTTTCCGGAGTGGAGCCTAGGGGAGTCGAACCCCTGACATCTGCCATGCAAAGACAGCGCTCTACCAACTGAGCTAAGGCCCCGGAACGACAACAGAGTACCGGGTCACCCCCCGTATCCCGCAAAAGGATTGGGACTCCCCGTAAACGACCACCCTCCGTAAGATGCTGATCGGGGTTCGCAGTGGCGAACCCAAGGGATGGGGAGAAGTAGTAATGGATACAGCGCAGCAGGAAGCCACGGCCAGAGCCCGCGAGCTTCAGCGCAGTTGGTACGGGGAGCCGTTGGGGGCGCTCTTCCGTCGGCTGATCGACGATCTCGGGCTGAATCAGGCCAGGCTGGCGGCCGTGCTCGGGCTCTCGGCACCCATGCTCTCCCAGCTGATGAGCGGCCAGCGGGCAAAGATCGGCAATCCCGCTGTCGTCCAGCGCGTCCAGGCCCTCCAGGAGCTCGCCGGCCAGGTCGCCGACGGCAGCGTCAGCGCCGCCGAGGCCACCGACCGGATGGACGAGATCAAGAAGTCCCAGGGCGGCTCCGTCCTGACCGCCGGCAGCCAGACCACGACCAGCAGCGGCGCGCCCACCGTGCGCCGGGTCGTCCGCGAGATCCAGTCCCTGCTGCGTTCCGTGGCCGCGGCCGGCGACATCATCGACGCGGCCGACTCCCTCGCGCCCGCACACCCCGAACTGGCAGAGTTCCTCCGGGTGTACGGCGCCGGGCGGACCGCCGACGCGGTCGCCCACTACGAGTCGCACCAGAACTAGACCGGCACGAGGGGGAGCGGGGCGCGGCGCCATGGGTGAGGTCTTCGCTGGTCGGTACGAGCTGATCGACCCGATCGGCCGCGGCGGGGTCGGCGCGGTCTGGCGCGCCTGGGACCACCGGCGGCGCCGCTATGTGGCGGCCAAGGTGCTCCAGCAGAGCGACGCCCACACCCTGCTCCGCTTCGTCCGGGAGCAGGCGCTCAGGATCGACCACCCGCACGTCCTCGCCCCGGCCAGCTGGGCCGCGGACGACGACAAGGTCCTCTTCACCATGGACCTCGTGGCGGGCGGTTCCCTGGCGCATGTGATCGGGGACTACGGCGCGCTGCCGCCCCGCTTCGTGTGCACCCTGCTCGACCAGCTGCTGTCCGGTCTCGCCGCGGTGCACGCGGAGGGGGTCGTGCACCGCGACATCAAGCCGGCCAACATCCTGCTCGAGGTCACCGGCACCGGGCGGCCGCACCTGCGGCTGTCCGACTTCGGCATCTCGATGCGCAAGGGCGAGCCCCGCCTCACCGAGACCAACTACGTGATGGGGACGCCCGGTTACTTCGCGCCCGAGCAACTGATGGGTGCCGAGCCCGACTTCACGGCCGACCTCTTCGCGGTCGGCCTGGTCGGGCTCTATCTGCTCCAGGGCCGCAAGCCGGACTCCCAGGCCCTGGTGGAGTACTTCAGGGCCAACGGCACCCCGGGCGCCCCGCAGGGCATCGCGGAGCCGCTGTGGCAGGTCCTGGCCGGTCTGCTCCAGCCCGACCCGCAGGCCCGGTTCCGTACGGCCACGGGCGCGCGGAAGGCGCTGCACGCGGCGGTCGAACTGCTGCCGCCGGCCGGGCCCGACGAGGAGCCGGTCGAGATCTTCGACCAGATCGGCCCGCTGCCCGCCGGCTTCGGCCCGGCCGGCCCCGGCGACACCGGCGGCCCTGGCGACACCGGCGTGCCGGGCGGCCCGGGTGCCGAGCGAGCGACGCACCCGGCCCGGCCCGAGGAACAGGCCCGGCCCGAACAGCCCCAGCAGCAGGCGCAGCCCGCCCAGCAGACCCACCGTCAGAGCCGGCCGAACCCGTCGACCTCGTCGGTCCCTTCGGACCCGTCGGAGCCGCCGACACCCTCGGACCAGTCGAGCCGGCCAGGCCCTTCCGGTCCCTCCAGCCCCTCCAGCCCTTCCGGTCCGTCGAGCGCGTCCGGGCCCTCGGACCCGTCCCGTACCGGCAGCTTCCACCTGCCGCCTCCGGCGCCGCCGGCGGCCCCGGCCGCCGCCCGGACGCCCACCCAGCGGGTCGCCCCACCGCTCCCGGGCCCCTCGGTCCCGGTCTCCACCCCGGCTCCCCCGCATGTCCCCGCCTCCCTCGCCCAGGCCCCCACGGCCGCGGTGCCGCACGAGCAGTTCTCTACTCGTCCATACACCGCTCAGGCCGTTCAGGTTCCCGCCCGGCGCCCGGGACCACCCGCGAAGGTGGCGATCCCGGTGCTCCTCACCGCGGCCGTCTGCTTCGCCGTGGGCATCTGGGCGCTCATCCAGGCGTAGGCCCGCCGCCCGCGCCCGTCGCCGCCCGGCGGGCGAGCAGCCACCAGGCGCCGAGCCCGAGGACCAGGACCGTGCCGAGGCCGATCCCGGCGAACCCGACCGTCCGCCAGGTGCCGCTCGCGACCTCCGTGGCCGCCGTCGCGGACCCGCGCGCGCCGCTGGCCGCCGCGTCCCGGTCGGCCTCGCTGACGGCGAAGGGCCCCGGCGACCCGTCGTACGCGGGCGGCGCCTTCGGCTGCCCGGTCACGTCGATCCGTACCGTCATCGGCAGCGGCTTGTCCCCGTACGCCGTGGCGACCTCCGGGCTGAGCGTGGCCGACACGTAGTACCAGCCCGCGAAGCGCAGCGCGCTCGTGGCGCCGTTCGAGGAGAAGCGGTTCTCGAAGGCCACCGGCCGGTACGGCTCCAGGCTCACGGTGGCGGGTTGGCCGTCGTAGTTCAGGGTGTTCCGGTCGACGTGGCCGCCGGCCGGGTTGGCGAGCGAGAGGACGAGCGCGTTGCCGATGTACGTGTCGCTCACCGGGCTGCTGCCGAGCTGGGCGCCGGCGAAGATCTGCTGTCCCCAGTCGACCGGCACCCGGTAGAACACCGTCTGGCCGGGCCGGATGTCCGTCCGCCACTCGCCCGGCTTCAGCGCGGTCGCGCCGTGGAAGCCGGCGCCGCCGTCCCGTCGATTCGGGCCGCCGGTGGGCGGCGCGGGCGTGCCGGAGGGCCAGTTCTCGGGCAGCGCCGTCGGGCCGGTCGTCCGCACGCCCGGCTCGGTGAGGTGAAGGATCTCCAGGTCCCAGTCCCCGGCGTCGGCCCCGGGGCTCGACGTCCGTTCGACCAGGACGTAGTAGGCCCCGGCCGCCTGGCAGGTGGTGCTGCCCGGCTCGATCGTCCGGTCGGCGTAGGCGGTGAGGGGCCGGGCGACCTCGGAGGCGCCGAAGTTCACGTCCTGGTAGCCGCATCGGGCGCCGGAGGCGTCCTGCAGGGTGACCTTGACGCCGTCGCCGTACCCGACCGCGGCCGTGGCCGCCCTGGGAATCGCCACGACCGAGACGTAGGCGTTCTGCTGGGCGTCGAGGTCGACGCGGTAGTAGAGCTTGCCGTCCTTCTTGATGGCGTCGCGATAGCTCTGCCCGGGCGTCAACAGCTCGGCGTCCAGGTTGGAGACGGCGCCCTTCACCCGCCGGGCGCTGCCGTCGAAGGCGTAGCCGACGTCCGTGCCGGCCCCGTCGGCCGCCCACGCCGTGCCCGGCAGCAGGGCGGCCACGCAGACCGCCGCGGCCAGCGACCCGGCCGTCCGCGCTGCCGCCGTACGCCCTCCTGCCGTGCGTCCGGCACCCCGTTGCCTCGTCACGCTCATCCCCTCGTCGAGTCCGTGCCGGGCCATCCTGCCCGCCCGGCCGGCCGAGACCCTACAGATTTGCGAGAGCAAGCCTTCTGTTCGCTGCGGCGAACAGAGCGAGGCCCCGGCCGCATGTCGCGGCCGGGGCCTCACCCTTGGACGATCTTCGTCTCACACACCCGAACCTGCGGGCACGGAGTCGGTCGCCTCCGTCCACAGATCCTGCTCGGCGCGATCCGCCTGGATCTGGCGGTACACGAGGAGCCCGCCGATGGCGGCCAGTGCGACCAGGAGAAGCTTCTTCACCGCGCGACCTCGTCTTTCGTTGACGTAGGAGACTTCTGACGCCCACTCTACACACCGGTCGATACCGATCAGTGACCTAGGCCGACAACGCGTCCGGACAAAGCAATCGGCCCGGACGGGTGAACCGTCCGGGCCGATCTTCGATGTGGGGCTAACAGGATTTGAACCTGTGGCCTCATCCTTATCAGGGATGCGCTCTAACCAACTGAGCTATAGCCCCGCCGCGCTTTGCGGTGTGTGTCCCGCGCGCTGACTCCTGAAGATTAGCGCACGTGGGGGCCAGTCCCAAAATCGGTTCCCGACCGGCCCCCGCGCAGGTCACTCGTCCTCGGCGAGCGTGAGCTCGACACCGCCCACGAAACCGGCCGACAGGTTGTAGATGAACGCGCCCAGCGTGGCCAGAGCGGTCATCAGGACGACGTCGATCACCGCGATGACCGAGGTGAACATCAGCACCCGCGGCAGCGACAGGAAGGACTGCAGGTCGAAGCCGTTCGACTCGTTGGAGCCGGTCGCCTCGCTGATCGTGCCGCCGACGGTCGAGAAGACGCCCATGGCGTCCATGACCATCCACAGCACCGCCGCGGCCACCACCGTGCAGATGCCGAGCGCGATGGAGAGCAGGAAGCTCACCTTCATCACCGACCACGGGTCGGCCTTCGCGACCCGCAGCCGCGCCTTGCGCGTACGCGGCGTGGTGCGCGCTCCCGTACGCGGCTTGCGCGCGGCGCTCTGGCCGCCGGCGGGCACGCCCTGGGCGGGAGTGCCCTGCGCCGGGGCGCCGTAGGCCTGCGGCGGGTGGTAGGGCCCGCTCTGCGGCTGTGCCCCTCCGCGGTCGCCGGGCAGCGGCCCGCTGTACGTCTCGTACGAGGGCCCCTGCCCCCGAGTGTCCGTCACCGTAACCCCCTGGGAGTCCGTGGCGGAGCCACGGGCACCGCTCGATCCTGCGGACCGGCCGTCGGCCGAACCGGCGCCCGTGGCTCCACTCACGCTCTACTCCTCGTGCTCCCCGGTCGCGGGCTCCGTGCCCTCGACCGCCTCGGCCGTCTCGACCGCCTCGGATGCGTCGATCGCGTCCTCGGCGTCCTCGTCCTCGCTGCCGGCCTCGGCGTTGCGCGCGATGCCGACGACGGCATCACGCTTGCCCAGGTTGATCAGCTGGACGCCCATGGTGTCACGGCCGGTCTCCCTGACTTCGTTGACTCGCGTACGAATCACACCGCCGGACAGCGTGATGGCGAGGATCTCGTCGGTCTCCTCGACCACCAGCGCGCCCACGAGCGAGCCGCGGTCCTCCACGATCTTGGCGGCCTTGATGCCGAGGCCGCCGCGACCCTGGACGCGGTACTCGTCGACCGGGGTGCGCTTGGCGTAGCCACCGTCGGTCGCGGTGAAGACGAACGTACCGGGCCGGACGACATTCATCGAGAGCAGCTCGTCGTCCTCGCGGAAACTCATCCCCTTGACGCCGGACGTGGCGCGTCCCATCGGGCGCAGCGCGTCGTCCGTCGCGGTGAAGCGGATCGACTGCGCCTTCCTGGAGACGAGCAGCAGGTCGTCCTCGGCCGACACCAGCTCGGCGCCGATCAGCTCGTCGTCGCTGCCGTCCTCCCGCTCCCGCAGGTTGATGGCGATGACGCCGCCGGAGCGCGGCGAGTCGTAGTCCTTCAGCGCGGTCTTCTTCACCAGACCGGCCTTGGTGGCGAGCACCAGGTACGGCGCGGCCTCGTAGTCGCGGATGGCGAGGATCTCGGCGATCTGCTCGTCCGGCTGGAAGGCGAGCAGGTTGGCCACGTGCTGGCCGCGGGCGTCCCGGCCGGCGTCCGGCAGCTCGTACGCCTTGGCCCGGTAGACCCGGCCCTTGTTGGTGAAGAAGAGCAGCCAGTTGTGGGTGGTGGTGACGAAGAAGTGGTCGACGATGTCGTCCTGCTTCAGCTTCGTGCCGCGCACGCCCTTGCCGCCGCGCTTCTGCGAGCGGTAGTCCTCGGTCTTCGTCCGCTTCACGTAGCCGCCGCGGGTGATCGTGACGACGATGTCCTCCTCGGCGATCAGGTCCTCGATGGACATGTCGCCGTCGAAGGGCACGAGCGCGCTGCGGCGGTCGTCGCCGTACTTGTCGACCAGCGCCGCGAGCTCCTCGCTGACGATCGCCCGCTGCTTCTCGGGCGAGGCCAGGATCGCGTTGTACTCGTTGATCTTCGCCTGGAGCTCGTCGTGCTCGGCGACGATCTTCTGGCGCTCCAGGGCGGCGAGCCGGCGCAGCTGCATCTCGAGGATGGCGTTGGCCTGGATCTCGTCGATCTGGAGGAGGCCCATCAGGCCCTCGCGGGCGACCTCGACCGTGTCGCTGCGCCGGATGAGGGCGATGACCTCGTCGATGGCGTCGAGCGCCTTGAGCAGGCCGCGCAGGATGTGGGCGCGCTCCTCGGCCTTGCGAAGCCGGAACTTCGTCCGGCGGACGATGACCTCGATCTGGTGCGTCACCCAGTGGCGGATGAAGGCGTCGATCGAGAGGGTGCGCGGCACGCCGTCGACGAGCGCCAGCATGTTGGCGCCGAAGTTCGTCTGCAGGTCGGTGTGCTTGTAGAGGTTGTTGAGGACGACCTTGGCGACGGCGTCCCGCTTGAGCACGATGACCAGGCGCTGGCCGGTGCGCGAGGAGGTCTCGTCGCGGACGTCGGCGATGCCGCCGATCTTGCCGTCCTTCACCAGGTCGGCGATCTTCTGCGCGAGGTTGTCCGGGTTGACCTGGTAGGGCAGCTCGGTGACCACCAGGCACTGGCGGTTCTGGATCTCCTCGACCTCGACGACCGCGCGCATGGTGATGGAGCCGCGGCCGGTGCGGTACGCCTCCTCGATGCCCTTGCGGCCGACGACGAGCGCGCCGGTGGGGAAGTCGGGGCCCTTGATGCGCTCGATGAGCGCGTCGAGGAGCTCCTCGTGGGTGGCCTCGGGGTGCTCCAGGTACCACTGGGCGCCGGAGGCGACCTCGCGCAGGTTGTGCGGCGGGATGTTGGTCGCCATGCCGACCGCGATGCCGGCGGAGCCGTTGATCAGCAGGTTCGGGAAGCGGGAGGGCAGGACGGTCGGCTCCTGGGAGCGGCCGTCGTAGTTGTCCGTGAAGTCGACGGTCTCCTCGTCGATGTCGCGGACCATCTCCATCGACAGCGGCGCCATCTTGCACTCGGTGTAGCGCATGGCGGCCGCCGGGTCGTTGCCCGGGGAGCCGAAGTTGCCGTTGGAGTCCACCAGCGGCATCCGCATGGCCCAGGGCTGGGCGAGGCGGACGAGGGCGTCGTAGATCGAGGTGTCGCCGTGCGGGTGGTAGTTGCCCATGACGTCGCCGACGACGCGGGCGCACTTGTAGAAGCCCTTCTCGGGCCGGTAGCCGCCGTCGTACATCGCGTACAGGACGCGGCGGTGCACCGGCTTGAGGCCGTCACGGACGTCGGGCAGCGCGCGGGACACGATGACGGACATCGCGTAGTCGAGGTACGAGCGCTGCATCTCCGTCTCGAGCCCGACGGGCTCGATCCGCAGCTGCGTGTCTTCTTCTTCGGTCGTGGCGGGAGTGTTTTCGTCGGCCATTGCTGGTCGTCAGTCCTTTCGTACGGTCAGCTGAGACCGACTCAGATGTCGAGGAAGCGAACGTCCTTGGCGTTGCGCTGGATGAACGAGCGCCGCGCCTCGACGTCCTCGCCCATCAGCACCGAGAACAGGTCGTCGGCCTGGGCGGCGTCGTCCAGGGTGACCTGGCCGAGCACGCGGTGCTCGACGTCCATGGTGGTGACGCGCAGCTCCTCGGCGTTCATCTCGCCGAGACCCTTGAAGCGCTGGATCGAGTCTTCCTTGATCCGCTTGCCGTTCTGCTTGCCCAGCTCGACGAGCGCGTCGCGCTCGCGGTCCGAGTAGGCGTACTCGAAGTCGTCCCGGCCCCACTTGATCTTGTAGAGCGGCGGGCGGGAGAGGTAGACGTGACCGGCCTCGACCAGCGGACGCATGAAGCGGAAGAGGAAGGTCAGCAGCAGGGTGTTGATGTGCTGGCCGTCGACGTCGGCGTCCGCCATCAGGATGATCTTGTGATAGCGGAGCTTCTCGATGTCGAAGTCCTCGTGGACACCGGTGCCGAAGGCGGAGATCAGCGCCTGGACCTCGGTGTTCTGCAGGATCTTGTCGATCCGGGCCTTCTCGACGTTCAGGATCTTGCCGCGGATCGGCAGGATGGCCTGGTACATCGGGTTGCGGCCGGACTTCGCGGAGCCGCCGGCGGAGTCACCCTCGACGATGAAGATCTCGCACTTGGTCGGGTCGTTCGACTGGCAGTCCGAGAGCTTGCCGGGCAGCGAGGCCGACTCCAGCAGGCCCTTGCGGCGGGTCAGGTCGCGGGCCTTGCGCGCGGCAACGCGCGCGGTGGCGGCGGTGATGCCCTTGCGGACGATGTCCGCGGCCTCGTTCGGGTTGCGGTCGAACCAGTCCGTGAGGTGCTCGAAGACGACCTTCTGTACGAAGGTCTTCGCCTCGGTGTTGCCCAGCTTGGTCTTCGTCTGGCCCTCGAACTGCGGCTCGCCGAGCTTGACGGAGATGATCGCGGTCAGACCCTCGCGGATGTCGTCGCCCGTGAGGTTGTCGTCCTTCTCGCGGAGCAGCTTCTTGTCGCGCGCGTACTTGTTGACGAGCGTCGTCAGCGCGGCGCGGAAGCCCTCCTCGTGCGTACCGCCCTCGTGGGTGTGGATCGTGTTGGCGAAGGAGTACACGCCCTCGCTGTACGACGAGTTCCACTGCATCGCGATCTCGACCGAGAGCATGCGCTCCTTGTCCTCGGCCTCGACGTCGATCACGGTGGGGTGGATCAGGTCGCCCTTGCGCGAGTTGAGGTACTTCACGAAGTCGACGATGCCGCCCTCGTAGTGGTACTTCACCGTGCGCGCGGTCGGCTCCGCGGCGGCCTCGGCGTCCGGGTCGTCGGCGCCCACGGTCGCCTTGGCGGACTCGCGCTCGTCGGTGAGCGTGATGGTGAGGCCCTTGTTGAGGAAGGCCATCTCCTGGAAGCGGCGCGAGAGCGTCTCGAAGGAGTACTCGACCGTCTCGAAGATGTCCGGGTCGGACCAGAACGTGACGGAGGTGCCGGTCTCGTCGGTCGCCTCGTGCTTGGCGAGGGGCGCGGTGGGAGCCCCCATCTTGTAGTCCTGCGTCCAGCGGTAACCGTCGGTCTTGACCTCGACGGCGACCTTCGTGGACAGGGCGTTCACGACCGAGACGCCGACGCCGTGCAGACCGCCGGAGACCGCGTAGCCGCCGCCGCCGAACTTGCCGCCCGCGTGCAGCACGGTCAGCACGACCTCGACGGCCGGCTTGCCCTCGGAGGGGACGATGCCCACCGGGATGCCGCGGCCGTTGTCGACGACGCGCACGCCGCCGTCGGCCAGGATCGTCACGTCGATGGTGTCCGCGTGGCCCGCCAGGGCCTCGTCGACGGAGTTGTCGACGACCTCCTGCACCATGTGGTGCAGACCGCGCTCACCGGTCGAGCCGATGTACATGCCGGGGCGCTTGCGCACCGCATCCAGACCCTCGAGTACCTGGATGTTGCTGGCGGTGTACTGGTTGTTCTCGTTGGGGTTGCCGGAATCGGCCACGAAGCGCCCTTTCTGGCACAGCACAGGCCGTTCTCCGGGCATACGGGAGCGGCTGCGTCGTTCGACATGTTCCGCAGGGTGGCGGGATTGTCTTCCAGTCTACCGGTACCACTGACACTCATGGGGGTTTGCCGGTACCTGAATGCTCATGTGCCGCCCTCGACGGGCGCGAGACGACTCCCCATATCCGGGAAGGGGCTCCAGAGGCCGTAGACGGCCACCTAGCGCTTCGGGTGGTGACGGCGCGTGGGCGCCTCGCCCTGAGCCGCCGCCGCGGGGCTACCCGTAGGTATCGCCGGGCCCGGTCGACCCGGGCGCGCGCAGCGGTCCGTAGCCCCGGCGCGGGCCCCCGGGGCCGAGGACCTTGATCATCCGGACCGTGCCGTGGCCCAGGTCCTCGTTGAGCCGGGCCACCAGCCGCGGCGCCAGGAGCCGCAGCTGCGTCGCCCACGCCGTCGAGTCGCACTGCACGGTCAGCACCCGCTCCTGCGGGTCCTCGTCGTACTTCAGCGGTACGCAGTGCTTGGCGAGGTCCTCGCCCACGATCTGGGGCCAGCGGCCCATGACACCGCCGACCGCGGCCGGCGTCTCCCAGCCCCGCTCGGTGATCAGCCGGTTGATCGCGGCACCGAGCGCCATCGGGTCGCGCCCGTCGGCGCGCGCGCCGGAGCGCAGGCCGCCGCCGCGCCGGGCCTGCTTCTTCTGCGCCGCCGCCGCGCCGCGCGCCTTCGCCTGCTCCTTCGCGGCGCGCAGCGCGACCCGGGCGAGATCCACACCGGACGGCTCGGGAGCCGCGGGCTTGTCCACAGGCTGTGGGGAAGTTTCGCCGCTCGCGCCCGTCATGCCTGCGCCACCCTCTCCACCGCGCCGTCGGCCACCGCGTACCGGGTGCCCGCCAGCACTCCCGGCACGTCGTCGTCCACCGCCGCCGTGACGAGCACCTGCTCGCCGGGGGCCACCAGCTCCGCGAGCCGCTCGCGCCGGCGCGCGTCCAGCTCGGCGAAGACGTCGTCGAGGACGAGGACCGGCTCGTTGCCCTCCGCGCGCAGCAGGTCGTACGAGGCGAGCCGCAGCGCGAGCGCGTACGACCAGGACTCGCCATGGCTCGCGTATCCCTTGGCCGGCAGGTCGCCGAGCTTGAGGAGCAGGTCGTCGCGGTGCGGCCCGACGAGGGTCACGCCCCGCTCGATCTCCTGCTTGCGTACGTCGGCGAGCGCGGCGATCAGCTGCCCGTACAGCTCCTCGCGGGTGTGGCCGGAGCCGGGCGCGGACGGCTTGTACTCCAGCTGGACCGGGCCGCCGCCCGGCGCCAGCTGCTCGTACGCCTTGTCGGCGAGCGGGCGGAGCACGGCGATGAGGTCGAGGCGCTGGGCGAGCAGCTCGGCGCCGGCCCGGGCCAGGTGCTGGTCCCAGACGTCGAGGGTGGACAGGTCCATGCCGCGGCCGCCGTGCCGCCGGGCCATGGCGGCGGACTTCAGAAGCGTGTTGCGCTGCTTCAGCACCCGCTCGTAGTCGGAGCGCACGCCCGCCATGCGCGGCGCGCGCGCCGTGATCAGTTCGTCGAGGAAGCGCCGGCGCTCGCCGGGGTCGCCCTTGATCAGGGCGAGGTCCTCGGGCGCGAACAGCACCGTCCGTACGATGCCGAGCACATCGCGCGGCCTGACCTGCGAGGACCTGTTGATGCGGGCGCGGTTGGCGCGGCCCGGGTTGAGTTCGAGCTCGACCAGCTGGGAGCGCTCGCCCTGGGTGACGGCGGCGCGGATGACGGCCCGCTCGGCGCCCATCCGCACCAGCGGGGCGTCGGAGGCGACGCGGTGGCTGCCGAGGGTGGCGAGATAGCCGACGGCCTCGACCAGATTGGTCTTGCCCTGGCCGTTCGCCCCGACGAAAGCGGTGACGCCCGGATCGAGAGGGACCTCGACCCGGGCGTACGAGCGGAAGTCGGCCAGCGACAGATGCGTGACATGCATGGTGGGCGCCGACCTTCCCCCGGCTGCTGTGCACCGCGGGGTGCACAGCCTGTGGATTACTTCTTCGTCTCGACCGCGTGGCCGCCGAACTGGTTGCGCAGCGCGGCGATCATCTTCATCTGCGGCGAGTCGTCCTGACGCGACGCGAACCGGGCGAACAGCGACGCGGTGATCGCCGGCAGCGGTACGGCGTTGTCGATGGCGGCCTCGACGGTCCACCGGCCCTCGCCGGAGTCCGACGCGTAGCCGCGCAGCTTGTCCAGGTGCTCGTCCTCGTCGAGGGCGTTGACCGCGAGGTCGAGCAGCCAGGAGCGGATGACGGTGCCTTCCTGCCAGGAGCGGAAGACCTCGCGGACGTCGGTGACGGAGTCGACCTTCTCCAGGAGCTCCCAGCCCTCGGCGTAGGCCTGCATCATCGCGTACTCGATGCCGTTGTGGACCATCTTCGCGAAGTGGCCGGCGCCGACCTTGCCCGCGTGGACCGAGCCGAACTCGCCCTCCGGCTTCAGCGCGTCGAAGATCGGCTGGACCCGGGCCACGTGCTCGGCGTCGCCGCCGTACATCAGCGCGTACCCGTTCTCCAGGCCCCAGACGCCGCCGGAGACACCGCAGTCGACGAAGCCGATGCCCTTGGCGGCCAGCTCCTCGGCGTGCTTCTCGTCGTCGGTCCAGCGGGAGTTGCCGCCGTCCACGACGACGTCGCCGGGCGAGAGCAGCTCCGCCAGCTCGTCGATGGTCGACTGGGTCGCCTGGCCGGCGGGGACCATGACCCACACGACGCGCGGACCCTTGAGCTTGCCCACAAGCTCTTCGAGGCTGTGGACATCGGCGAGGTCCGGGTTGCGGTCGTATCCGATGACGGTGTGGCCGGCGCGGCGAATGCGCTCGCGCATGTTGCCGCCCATCTTGCCGAGACCGACGAGACCGAGCTCCATCAGAGATTCCTTTAGCGTCGTGTGCGGTTCGTACCCGGGTCCGAGCCTACGCCCGGACCTCGGTGCACACCTGTGGGGTCAGCCGCTCAGTCGACGCCGTCAGCCGCTCAGACGCACCGGCATGATCAGGTACTTGTAGGCCTCGTCCGCCTCCGCGTCGACCGCCGGCCTGCCGCTGAGCAGCGCGGGCTTGGTGGAGGTCGTGAAGGAGAGCTGCGCCACCGGGGAGTCGATCGCGCTCAGGCCGTCCAGGAGGAAGGTCGGGTTGAAGGCGATCGAGATGTCGTCGCCCTCCAGCTGCGCGTCGACCCGCTCCACAGCCTGTGCGTCGTCGCTGGAGCCGGCCTCCAGGATGAGCACGCCCTGCTCGAAGCTGAGCCGGACCGGGGTGTTGCGCTCGGCCACCAGGGCCACGCGCTTGACGGCCTCGACGAACGGCGCGGTCTCGATCACCGCCACCGAGTTGAACTCGGTGGGGAACAGCGTCCGGTACTTCGGCAGGTCGCCCTCGAGCAGCCGGGTGGTGGTGCGGCGGCCGGCGCCCTCGAAACCGATCAGGCCCTCGCCCTTGCCGGAGCCGGACAGCGCCAGGGTGACCGTGTCGCCGCTGGTCAGGGACTTGGCCGTGTCCAGGAGCGTCTTGGCGGGCACCAGGGCGACCGCGGAGGCGTCCGGGGACTCCGGCTTCCACAGGAACTCGCGGACGGCGAAGCGGTAGCGGTCGGTGGAGGCCAGGGTGACCGTGTCGCCCTCGATCTCGATGCGCACACCGGTGAGGACGGGCAGCGTGTCGTCACGGCCGGCGGCGATGGCCACCTGGGCGGCGGCCGCGGCGAAGACCTCGCCGGGGACGGTGCCGGTCGCGGTGGGCATCTCCGGAAGCGCCGGGTACTCCTCCACAGGCAGGGTGTGGAGGGTGAAGCGGGAGGAGCCGCAGACCACCGTCGCCCGCACACCGTCCGTGGAGATCTCCACCGGGCGGTTGGGCAGGGCGCGGCAGATGTCGGCGAGCAGGCGGCCGGAGACCAGGACGGTGCCGTCCTCCTCGACCTCCGCCTCGACGGAGACGCGGGCCGAGACCTCGTAGTCGAAGCTCGAGAAGCTCAGCGCGCCGTCCTCGGCCTTCAGCAGAAGGCCCGCGAGCACGGGCGCCGGCGGACGGGCCGGAAGGCTGCGGGCCACCCACGCCACCGCCTCCGCGAGTACATCGCGCTCCACCCGGATCTTCACCGGAACCGCCTCCTGCATGTTGCTGGCTCTTCGTCGACTGAGGGAACCAGTCTGACGCACGCCACCGACACTCGGTGCGGCTCGGGGTCAAGTCGCGACAAGAGGTCGCCGAGGCTCCGGGCTCGAGTTGTGCACAGGCCCCACTTCGAAGCGGATTCCGGGCTAACTATGAGTGGGAGTAGTAGTAGGGCCTGTGGAAACCGTGGATAACGTCGTCTGCGCAGGTCAGTGCCTGTTTTTTGTCCACCGGTCCTGTGGGCGGAGCCGGTGGACAACCGGGGTGTTCTGTGGACACCCGAAAGTTCTGCACACCCGATTCACAGGGCATGGGGAGTTCTCCCCAGTGCTGTCCCCAGCTTTCCCCAGGTTCCCCACAGCCCAAACGTCTCCCTTGGTGTGACCGCTTTCACTCGGCCCGGTGAGCGGGTGCGTTTCGTTGCCGAACAGTGGACAGCGGTGTGGAGAAGCTGTGGGCAACCACCGCCGCCCTGTGGGTTGCCGGTGGACAACCGAGTCGGCCGCCTGTGGACGGATCTTTCGTCCACAGCCTGTGGAGATCGTTTGCCAACAATTCCACACCCCGGTGACCTGGGATGATGATCTGTCACCCGACCGGCCTGTGGACACAATCCGGATAACTCGGCAGTCCCCACCCTGTGGACGGAAGATCATCCCCCAATCTGTGGAGAACCCGCCACCGCAACGGCGTAATCGAACAGCGGCCGCTCGTACACGGGTGTGCACCGTCACCCGGGAACGCTGAAGGGCGCCCCGGGAGGTGTCCCGGAGCGCCCTTCGTGAGGCCGGCGGAGGCGTTCTCAGCCGTTCTTGATGCGGTTGGTCAGCTCGGTGACCTGGTTGTAGATCGAGCGCCGTTCGGCCATCAGCGCGCGGATCTTGCGGTCCGCGTGCATGACGGTGGTGTGGTCGCGGCCGCCGAACTGCGCGCCGATCTTCGGCAGCGACAGGTCCGTGAGCTCGCGGCACAGATACATGGCGATCTGCCGGGCGGTGACCAGGACGCGGCTGCGCGAGGAGCCGCAGAGGTCCTCCACCGTGAGCCCGAAGTAGTCGGCCGTCGCCGCCATGATGGCGCCGGCGGTGATCTCCGGCGCCGAGTCCTCGCCGCCCGGGATCAGGTCCTTGAGGACGATCTCGGTGAGCCCGAGGTCCACCGGCTGCCGGTTGAGGCTCGCGAACGCGGTCACCCGGATCAGCGCGCCCTCCAGCTCACGGATGTTCCGCGAGATGCGCGAGGCGATGAACTCCAGCACCTCCGGCGGGGCGTTGAGCTGCTCCTGCACGGCCTTCTTGCGCAGGATCGCGATCCGCGTCTCCAGCTCCGGCGGCTGCACGTCGGTGGTCAGGCCCCACTCGAAGCGGTTGCGGAGCCGGTCCTCCAGGGTCATCAGCTGCTTGGGCGGCCGGTCGGAGGACAGCACGATCTGCTTGTTGGCGTTGTGCAGCGTGTTGAAGGTGTGGAAGAACTCCTCCTGCGTCGACTCCTTGCTCGCGAGGAACTGGATGTCGTCGACCAGCAGGATGTCCACGTCCCGGTAGCGCTTGCGGAACGCGTCGCCCTTGCCGTCGCGGATCGAGTTGATGAACTCGTTGGTGAACTCCTCCGAGCTCACGTACCGCACCCGGGTGCCCGGGTAGAGGCTGCGCGCGTAGTGGCCGATCGCGTGGAGCAGATGGGTCTTGCCGAGGCCCGACTCCCCGTAGATGAACAGGGGGTTGTAGGCCTTCGCGGGTGCCTCGGCCACCGCGACCGCCGCGGCGTGCGCGAAGCGGTTCGAGGAGCCGATGACGAAGGTGTCGAAGAGGTACTTCGGGTTCAGGCGCGCGTGCTGCTCGCCGGGCGCGCCGGCTCCGCCGCCCTGCCCGGAGGAGGAGCCGCCCAGGCCGGTGCCGGGGACCGGTCCGCCGCCCGGACGGTGGCCGGGGCCGGCGCCGGGACCCTGCGGATCCGGCAGTTCGGCCCGCTCCGGGCGCTGCGGCTGCTGCTCGTAGGAGGGGCGCTCGTCGTAGCGCGGCGGCGGGGACTGCGGCCGGGCCGTCGCGTACGGGTCGCGCTCCTGGAAACCGGCGAGCCGCTGCTGCTGCCAGGACAGGTCGTCCTGGGCGCGCGGCCAGGAGCCCGGTTCGGGGCGCTGCTGCTGGTAATCGGGGTAGGCGGGGCGCGCGGTCGGCAGGCCGTCGTCCGGCATCGGCCGACCGTACTCGTCGTACTTCTCGTACTTCTCGTAGGAGCCGTACGCCTCGGGTGAGGGGCGCTCGTCGTAGCGCGGCTGCTGGGGCTGCGGCGCGGGCCGGGCCGGCGGCGCCGGCGGGGAGGGCTCGCCGACGGAGTCGTCGACGGTGATCGCGATCCGGATCGGCCGGCCGCAGGCGTGGGTGAGCGCCTCGCCGATCAGCGGGGCGAGCCGGCCCTCCAGGACCTGCTTGCCGTACTCGTTGGGGACGGCGAGGAGCGCGGTGTCGGCCACCAGTGCCAGCGGCTGGCAGCGCTCGATCCACTGCTTGTCCTTGGGTTCGACACCCTGGCCCTCGCCCAGGAGCTGATCGAGGACGCGCGGCCACACTGCGGCAAGATCGGCAGGTACGTCAGCCACGGGGCACGCTTCCTCGCAGGTCCCACGAATGTGTGGTTCTCGGGACGGTGGGTCGAAGTCCGTAAGGACAGGTAAGGACAGAACGGAAAAGATTGCGGAGTCCAGCCACGGTAGTCGCGGCGGCTGACCAGGTTCAAGTTGTTGTCCACAGCCTGTGCACAGAGGGCCCCGGCGTGCGGTCGGTTTGACCGGATGGCGTAGCCGCGCGTACCGTAACCAGGTCGAGTTGTCGATGGCTGCTGCCGCCTGCCTCCGATGGGCGAAGATCACCATATGTGATCGCGAAGCGGTGCACTCGGGCGTATGCGAGCTACTCGTGGGCGCACGGTGACAGCCAGGCGATGTCCCGCCACCAACGAATCATTTCTGGAGCCCCCGAGTGAGCAAGCGCACCTTCCAGCCGAACAACCGTCGTCGCGCCAAGACCCACGGCTTCCGCCTGCGCATGCGTACCCGTGCCGGCCGCGCCATCCTGGCGAACCGCCGTGCCAAGGGTCGCGCGAGCCTGTCCGCCTGATCTGTCTAAACAGGTCATGACGTGCTGCCTACCGAGAATCGGCTGAGGCGGCGCGAGGACTTCGCGACCGCGGTACGCAGAGGACGCCGGGCTGGCCGCCCGCTCCTCGTCGTCCATCTACGCAGCGGTGCAACGGACCCGCACGCGCCTGGGGAGAGCGCTCCCCCGACGCGTGCGGGTTTCGTCGTGAGCAAGGCCGTAGGCGGCGCGGTCGTCCGCAACCAGGTCAAGCGTCGCCTGCGCCATCTCGTGCGCGAGCGGCTCACCGAGCTGCCCCCCGGTAGCCTGGTGGTCGTACGGGCGTTGCCCGGAGCCGGCGACGCCGACCACGCTCAGCTGGCCCGAGACCTGGATGCCGCTCTCCAGCGGTTGCTGGGAGGGGGCACGCGATGAAGTACCCGCTGCTGGCTCTCATCAAGCTGTACCAGTGGACGATCAGCCCGCTTCTGGGTCCCGTCTGCCGGTACTACCCGTCGTGTTCCCACTACGGATTCACGGCCATCGACCGGCATGGCGCGATCAAGGGCACTGCCCTGACCGCCTGGCGCATCCTCCGGTGCAACCCGTGGTCGCCGGGCGGCGTGGACCATGTTCCCCCGCGCAAGCGACCGCGCTGGCACGAGATGCTGCGCAACGCCCTGCGCGGAGACAAGGGCGGGTTCTCCGCCGAGACGAGCCCGGCCGCAGAGACCTCGCCCAATGCTCAAGGAGCCTGATTAGTGGACACGATTGCCAGTCTGTTCAGCTTCATCACCACACCTGTCTCATGGGTGATCGTCCAGTTCCACAAGATGTACGGGGCGATCTTCGGCCCTGACACGGGCTGGGCCTGGGGCTTGTCCATCGTGTCCCTGGTGGTGCTGATCCGTATCTGCCTGATCCCGCTCTTCGTGAAGCAGATCAAGTCGACGCGGAACATGCAGGCGCTCCAGCCGAAGATGAAGGCGATCCAGGAGCGCTACAAGAGCGACAAGCAGCGTCAGTCCGAAGAGATGATGAAGCTGTACAAGGAGACGGGCACCAACCCGCTCTCCTCGTGCCTTCCCATCCTGGCGCAGTCCCCGTTCTTCTTCGCCCTGTACCACGTGCTCTCCGCGATCGCCTCGGGCAAGGAGATCGGCGTCATCGACGGCCCGCTCCTGGAGAGCGCCCGTCAGGCCCACATCTTCGGCGCCCCGCTGGCCGCCAAGTTCATGGACAGCCCGGAGAAGGTCGAGGCGCTCGGTGCCTCGATCACCGATGTGCGCATCGTCACCGCGGTGATGATCGTCCTGATGTCGGCCTCGCAGTTCTTCACCCAGCGCCAGCTGATGATGAAGAACGTCGACCTCTCGGTGAAGACCCCGTACATGCAGCAGCAGAAGATGCTCATGTACATCTTCCCGCTGATCTTCGCCGGCATGGGCATCAACTTCCCCGTCGGTGTCCTCGTCTACTGGCTGACCACCAACGTGTGGACCATGGGCCAGCAGATGTACGTGATCAACCAGAACCCGACCCCGGGCAGCAAGGCCCAGGACGCCTACCTGCAGCGTCTGCTCAAGAGCGTCACGCACCACGGTGAGGTCCGCGGCCGCCGCCGGAAGAACGTCATCAAGGCGATCGTGGCCAAGGGCAGCGACCGCAACGAGAACGAGCGCCGCTTCTTCGTGGGCCTGGCCAAGGCGGGCTTCGCGGCCCAGACCGACGGCACCGTCCTCAAGAGCGACACCGTCTCCGTCGAGGCCGAGGGCGGCGCCGCCACCCGGCGTCAGCAGCCCAAGCGGCAGACCAAGGCCCAGCGTCAGGCCGCCGCGGCCCAGCAGACGGCGGGGAAGGAGGCCGAGCAGTCGGCCGAGTCCTCCGACGACAAGGCCCAGGACAGCGCTGCTCCCTCGCTGGAGAAGAAGCCCCAGTCGCAGGCCAAGGGCACCAAGGCCGGTTCCCAGGAGGCGGCCGACAAGCCGGCGCGGCCCAGCCGGGCCAACTCCGGTGGCTCCCGCCAGGGCCAGGGCAAGGGCCAGCAGCGCAAGGGCCAGCAGCGGCCCAAGCACCCCTCCTCCAAGAAGTAAGCCTCCACGAAGCAAGAAGGAGTCCATCCGTGACGGAAGGCACCACCTCCGCCGCCGCCGAGGGTGGCGACACCCTGACCCGCCTGGAGCAGGAGGGTGAGATCGCGGCCGACTACCTCGAGGGCCTGCTCGACATCGCCGACCTGGACGGCGACATCGACATGGACGTCGAGGCGGACCGGGCCTCGGTCTCGATCATCAGCGATTCCGGCAGCCGTGACCTGCAGAAGCTGGTCGGCCGCGACGGAGAGGTGCTGGAGGCCCTTCAGGAGCTGACGCGGCTCGCCGTGCACCGGGAGACCGGTGACCGCAGCCGTCTGATGCTCGACATCGCGGGCTTCCGGGCCAAGAAGCGGACCGAGCTCGCCCAGCTGGGCGCCAAGGCCGCCGACGAGGTCAAGGCCTCCGGAGAGCCGGTCAAGCTGGACCCGATGACGCCGTTCGAGCGCAAGGTCGTGCACGACGCGGTCGCCGCCGCCGGTCTGCGCAGCGAGTCCGAGGGCGAGGAGCCGCAGCGCTTCGTCGTCGTGCTTCCTGCCTGAACCCTCTCGTAGTGTCGGCCCCGTCTGTTCGCAGGCGGGGCCGAACTTTGTCAGCCTGATAGTCAGCCACCACAGTGCGTCGCACGGAACGCGTGCGGTACGGAAGGACGGTTCCCCGTGACGGAGGCAGCGGAGCTTCCCCAGGCGCCGGAGCAGGCGCGGACAGTCTTCGGCGAGTACTTCCCGGAGGCGGTCCGGTATGCGGAGCTCCTGGCGGACGCCGGGGTCAAGCGCGGTCTGATCGGCCCGCGCGAGGTTCCCCGGCTGTGGGAGCGCCATCTCCTGAACTGCGCCGTGCTCTCCGAGGTCGTCCCCGAGGGCGTCACGGTCTGCGACGTCGGCTCCGGCGCCGGCCTGCCCGGCATTCCGCTGGCCCTGGTCCGGCGGGATCTGAAGATCACCCTGCTCGAGCCGCTGCTCCGCCGGACGAACTTCCTCCAGGAGGCCGTCGAGCTGCTCGGCCTCGACCATGTGACCGTGGTCCGCGGCCGCGCCGAGGAGATGCTCGGCAAGCTCCAGCCCGTGCATGTCGTGACCGCCCGTGCCGTGGCGCCGCTCGACCGCCTGGCCGGCTGGGGCGTTCCGCTGCTCCGTCCCTACGGCGAGATGCTCGCCCTGAAGGGCGACACGGCGGAGGAGGAGATCGACGGCGCCCGTTCCGCGCTGTCCAAGCTCGGTGTGGTGGAGGCCTCCGTGCTTCAGGTCGGCGACGGCGTCGTCGATCCGCTGACCACGGTGGTCCGGGTCGAGGTGGGTGAGAGCCCCGGCGGTGTGAGGTTCGCCGCGAAGCGCGCCAAGGCGGCCAGGACCAGTCGGCCCCGCCGTCGCCGCTGATTCGGCCTCGCCGATTCCTTCCACTGATCCGTACAAGCTGCGATACGTACAGATTTCGGAGTGTCGAGCGGTCCCGGCCCTGCGGCGCGTGCATCGTGTTTCACGTGAAACGTCGCTCACTGCTGCAGGGGATCATCAGCCGCGGCCGCGCGGCTGCCACGCCCAAGGACCGCACGCCGCCGCTGAAGCCCCCCGTGAGGGTGAGGGGGTTGTCCACAGAGGTGGATTCATCCACAGAACCACGGGCCTCGCTGGTTCACGACCCCGAAAGCATGGCAGGCTCTGTGCATCGCGAGCCTGAAGCCGAGGAGAGTGAATCCTTGCGGTCCGACGCCAACATCGCGGGACCGATGACCGATCCGGTCCCCGGTCCCCGAACCGAATCGGTAGGGGCGGATGTTTCACGTGAAACACCGCCTCCGATGGACGACACCCCCATCGGTCGTGCTGCCCAGCTGGCCGTAGAGGCCCTGGGCCGTGCCGGTGAGGGACTTCCCCGGCCTGCGCAGACCCGTGTGATGGTCGTCGCCAACCAGAAGGGCGGCGTGGGCAAGACGACCACGACGGTCAACCTTGCTGCCTCCCTGGCGCTGCACGGCGCCCGTGTCCTGGTCATCGACCTCGACCCGCAGGGCAACGCCTCCACGGCGCTCGGCATCGACCACCACGCCGAGGTCCCCTCGATCTACGACGTCCTGGTGGAGAGCAAGCCGCTCTCCGAGGTCGTCCAGCCCGTCCGGGACGTCGAGGGCCTCTTCTGTGCGCCCGCCACGATCGATCTCGCCGGTGCGGAGATCGAGCTGGTGTCGCTGGTGGCCCGGGAGAGTCGCCTGCAGCGAGCGATCCAGGCGTACGAGCAGCCGCTCGACTACATCCTGATCGACTGCCCGCCCTCGCTCGGTCTGCTGACGGTCAACGCCCTCGTGGCGGGAGCCGAGGTGCTGATCCCGATCCAGTGCGAGTACTACGCGCTGGAGGGCCTCGGTCAGCTGCTGCGGAACGTCGATCTGGTGCGGGGGCACCTCAACCCCACGCTGCATGTCTCGACGATCCTCCTCACCATGTACGACGGCCGGACGAGGCTCGCCTCGCAGGTCGCCGACGAGGTGCGCAGCCACTTCGGCGAGGAGGTCCTGCGGACCAGCATCCCGAGATCCGTACGCATCTCGGAGGCACCGAGTTACGGGCAGACCGTGCTCACCTACGACCCGGGCTCCAGTGGTGCCCTGTCGTATCTCGAAGCGGCGCGCGAGATCGCCCTGCGCGGTGTCGACGTCCGCTATGACGCCACCCAGGCCCACGGAGCACACCCGCACATGGGCCACCAGAACAGCCAGCGAATGTCGGAGGGGATGCAGTGAGTGAGCGACGAAGGGGGCTGGGGCGTGGGCTCGGTGCGCTGATCCCCGCTGCTCCCCAGGAGCGACCGGCGTCGGCCGTCGGAGTGGGCGCCGCCTCGGCCACGAGTTCTCCCGGCGCCCTTCCGGCGCTCGGCTCGGACCGGGGCGTGGCCGCGGCGAAGCTGGCGACCCTGCCGTCCAGCCCGCAGTCTCCCGACTCCGTGGTGCCCGCGGTCGAGCCCGAGCCGGTGGCCGAGCCGGAGTCGCCGGCCGGTGCGCACTTCGCCGAGCTGCCGCTGGACTCCATCACGCCGAACCCGCGTCAGCCGCGCGAGGTGTTCGACGAGGACGCCCTGGCCGAGCTGATCACCTCCATCAAGGAGGTCGGTCTGCTCCAGCCGGTCGTCGTCCGTCAGCTCGGTCCCGAGCGCTACGAGCTCATCATGGGCGAGCGCCGGTGGCGGGCCTGCCGTGAGGCCGGCCTGGAGCGGATCCCGGCCATCGTCCGGGCCACTGAGGACGAGAAGCTGCTCCTCGACGCCCTTCTGGAGAACCTGCACCGGGCGCAGTTGAACCCGCTGGAAGAGGCCGCTGCCTACGACCAGCTCCTCAAGGACTTCAACTGCACCCACGACCAGCTGGCGGACCGCATCGGGCGCTCGCGTCCGCAGGTCTCCAACACGCTGCGTCTGCTGCGTCTGTCGCCGCCCGTGCAGCGCCGTGTCGCCGCCGGTGTGCTCTCGGCCGGTCACGCCCGCGCGCTGCTGTCCGTGGAGGACCCGGAGGCTCAGGACAAGCTGGCCTACCGGATCGTCGCCGAGGGACTGTCGGTGCGGGCGGTGGAGGAGATCGTGACGCTGATGGGCTCGGAGCCCTCGTCTCCGGTCAAGCCCAAGGGACCGCGGGCGGGAGCCCGGGTGTCGCCGGCCCTGCGCGATCTGGCGACGCGGCTCTCCGACCGCTTCGAGACCCGGGTGAAGGTCGACCTGGGCCAGAAGAAGGGCAAGATCACGGTCGAGTTCGCCTCGATGGAGGACCTGGAGCGGATCCTGACGACGCTGGCCCCGGGCGAGGGACGCGTTCTGGAGCAGGGCGGCTCCGAGCAGGACTCCGAGGACTGATCTCTCTTCGCCTCGAGGGCGGAGCGCGTTGCGGCATTCACCGGAACGCGCTCCGCCCTTTGCCTCTCCGCGGTATCGCCCTGTTCGGCCCGTCGTTACGATCGGAAGGGCGAATGCGTACAGCGATGGCCGAGGGAAGCGAGGAACAGCCGTGGGGCGTCGGCTCGTACCGCTCACGCTGGACAACCTTCCGGATCTGCCCAAGCGATGCCGCTCCTGTGTCTTCTGGGAGCTCGATCCGGTGAGTGGAGAGGCCGCGGTCAAGGCCGGCCGTCCGGAGCTGGAGAAGGAGGCCTGGATCTCCGCCGTGCTCCTGGAATGGGGTTCCTGCGGCCGGGTGGTCTATGTCGACGACGTCCCCGTCGGCTTTGTGCTGTACGCGCCTCCGGCGTATGTGCCCCGCTCCACCGCCTTTCCCACGAGCCCGGTCGCCGCGGACGCCGCGCAGTTGATGACGGCCTGGATCATGCCGGGCTACCAGGGGCAGGGGCTGGGCCGGGTGATGGTGCAGACCGTGGCGAAGGATCTGCTGCGGCGGGGATTCAAGGCGATCGAGGCCTTCGGCGACGCCCGTTGGAAGGAGCCGGCCTGTGTGCTGCCGGCCGACCATCTGCTCGCCGTGGGCTTCAAGACCGTGCGGCCGCATCCGACCTTTCCTCGGCTGCGCCTGGAGCTGAGGACGACGCTCTCCTGGAAGGAGGACGTCGAGATGGCCCTCGACCGACTCCTGGGCGCCGTGCAGAAGGAGCCCGTGCTGCGGCCGCTCTGACGGACGAGGACACAGACGACGACGGCCCGCCCCTTCGGAAAGGGGCGGGCCGTCGCTGTTTCACGTGAAACAGCGGAGGCGTCAGGCCTTCGCCTCGACGAAGCCCTCGAGGTCGCGCAGGATCGCGGCCTTGGGCTTGGCGCCGACGATCGTCTTCACGACCTCGCCGCCCTGGTAGACGTTGAGCGTCGGGATGGACATGACGCCGTACTTGGCAGCGGTGGCCGGGTTCTCGTCGATGTTGAGCTTCACGACCTCGATCTCACCGTGCTCGGCGGCGATGGCCTCGAGCGACGGGGCGATCTGGCGGCACGGGCCGCACCAGGCAGCCCAGAAGTCCACCAGGACGGGCTTGTCGCTCTTGAGGACGTCCTCTTCGAAGGAAGCGTCGGTCACGTTCTTCAGGGCGCCGGCCACGGCGGCCTCCTTAATTCACAAACGGGGTGTGGGCTGAGGGGAGTAGAGAGCGGTCAGACCGCAGGGGTCTCGGCCAGCTTCTCGCTGTCGGCGAGGGCGGCCAGGAAGCGCTCGGCGTCGAGCGCGGCGGAGCAGCCGGTGCCGGCGGCGGTGATCGCCTGACGGTAGGTGTGGTCGACGACGTCGCCGGCGCCGAAGACACCCGGGAGATTGGTCCGCGTCGACGGGGCGTCGACCTTCAGGTAGCCCTCCGCGTCCAGCTCCAGCTGGCCCTTGAAGAGCTCGGTGCGCGGGTCGTGGCCCACGGCGATGAAGAGGCCCGTCACCGGGAGCTCGCTGGTCTCGCCCGTCTTGGTGTTGCGCAGGGTCAGACCGGTGAGCTTCTGGTCGCCGTGGATCTCGGCGACCTCGCTGTCCCAGGCGAACTTGATCTTCGGGTCGGCGAAGGCACGCTCCTGCATCGCCTTGGAGGCGCGCAGGGTGTCCCGGCGGTGGACGATCGTGACCGACTTGGCGAAGCGCGACAGGAAGGTGGCCTCCTCCATCGCGGTGTCGCCGCCGCCGACGACGGCGATGTCCTGGTCCTTGAAGAAGAAGCCGTCGCAGGTGGCGCACCAGGAGACACCGCGGCCGGAGAGGGTGTCCTCGTTCGGCAGGCCGAGCTTGCGGTGCTGCGAGCCGGTGGTGACGATGACGGCCTTCGCGCGGTACACGGTGCCGGCGGTGTCCGTGACGGTCTTGATCTCGCCCGTGAGGTCGACGGCGACGATGTCGTCCGGGACGAGCTCGGCGCCGAAGCGCTCGGCCTGGGCGCGCATGTTGTCCATCAGGTCCGGGCCCATGATGCCGTCACGGAAGCCCGGGAAGTTCTCCACGTCGGTCGTGTTCATCAGGGCGCCACCAGCGGTGACGGCACCCTCGAAAACGAGCGGCTTCAGCGACGCGCGGGCCGTGTAGAGCGCAGCGGTGTAACCCGCGGGCCCGGAGCCAATGATGATCACGTTACGGACGTCGCTCACGGGTTTCTTCCTCGTCTCTGCAGACTGCCTACTGCCTACGGGGCGATCGGATCGGGACTTTCACCCCACCCAACCGATCCTACGGGCCCAGCATTCCCGAGACCGCCGCTTGGCGCGGCGTCGAGGTCACGAGCGAGGCACGGACTCCTGAAGCAGCACCTCGGCCGGGGTGTTCCCGCCTCCGGAGGCGCAGGAGGCATCGATCACATAGGCCTGGACCCGTGTGCCGTCCGTGGTGTCGGGGAGGACGAGAAGGTAGGCAGGCGTGCCCTGGTAGTCGCCCTTCTGGAAGGCGAGGACCGCCTCGGGGCGGCCGGTGCCGGCCTTGACGCAGTCCGGCAGGGCCTCCGTGGACCGCTGGCGGCCGTCGCCGCCGCTTTCCGCGGTGAGCGGCGCGGGCGAGCCGCCTCGGTCCTGAGGGGCCTTGAAGGTGCTGTCCTGGCGCAGGAGGCTCTGCACCGTGGAGTCGACGGTCCGGCCGTCGAACTGGGCGGCGGCCGAGGAGACCGCGACATCGGACTTCTTGTCACCGGACGCGGTGGCGCCGCCGAGGTCCAGAGCTCCTGACTGGACGAAGAAGAGGCCCAGACCCAGAGCGGCGGCGCCGAAGGCCGCGCCGACGACCGCGACCCGGCGGCGGGACCTGCGAGGGCGGCCCGGGCCGGTGGCGGCGGAGGAGTGGCCGGCCGGCCGGTCGGCGGTCGACACGGATGCCGCGGGACGGCTGCGCGATGTTTCACGTGAAACGGCGGCATCGGTGTCCGGGGCGGTCGCGCTCAGCAGTGCCTCGGCGGCGAGTGCGGCATCGATCCGCCCGGCGATCTCGGCGGGCATCCGGGGCGGCCCGGGAAGAGTGCCCAGGAGGGCCCGGATCTCCTCCAGGGAGGTCCGCACGTCGGCACACAGCGGGCAGCCGTCGAGGTGCTGCCGTACGGCCGCGCTGCGGGAGGGTGAGAGCAGTCCTTCGGTGAGGTCGGAGATCTCCGAGACGTCCGGGTGCTGAGTCATGTCGGCCGTGGAAGTCACGCGCGCCCACCTCCGCCCTTCACAGCCGCTGGATTGCTCGGTCCGGTATCCGTCGGTCCCGGCACCGGTGGGACGGATGCCCCCCGCGTCCGGTTCCTTCCCCGGTCGAGGTCTTCGTTATCCACCGTGTCACCGCGCAGATGAGTGAGCATCGGCAGCAGTCGGGCCCGTCCTCGGGCGCACCGGCTCTTCACCGTTCCGGTGGGGACATCGAGGATACGAGCGGCCTCGGCCACCGGATATCCCTGCATGTCCACGAGGACGAGGGCCGCGCGCTGCTCCGTGGGCAGCGTGGCGAGGGCGGCGAGCAGCTGGCGGTGGAGGTCCTGGCGCTCGGCGGGCGCCTCGGCGGACTCGTGCGGTTCGAGGAGCTGCTCGAAGCGGTCGGTGTCGTCCACGGGTGAGGTCCGGCGAGAGGCGGTCTTGCGGGCCCGGTCGAGGCAGGCGTTCACGGTGATGCGGTGGAGCCAGGTCGTGACGGCCGACTGGCCCCGGAAGGTATGGGCGGCCCGGAAGGCCGACACCAGGGCGTCCTGGACGGCGTCAGCGGCCTCCTCGCGGTCGCCCAGCGTTCGCAGGGCGACCGCCCACAGCCGGTCTCGATGGCGTCGGACGAGCTCACCGAAGGCGTCCGGATCGCCGGCCACATGGCAGGCCAGCAGTTCCTGGTCACTGCGCTCGTCGTGTGCGGCGTTGTCCAACGGTGAGCCCCTCCCCCCGTGTCGCGTCAGCTGGTGATCTTGATGTTGGAGATCTGGGCCTGGTAGCCGCCTCCGCCGACGGGCAGGTCGGTCAGCCAGACGAGGACGTATCGCGTCGTGACCGCCTTGGCGGGCTGGAGCGACACCTGGGTGCCGGATTTCGAGTCCTGCGTGGCGTAGGCGCCGGGCTGGTCCGGATACGACGAGGCGCTCTCGGGCGCCGTCCGCAGCTGGACCGACGTCGAGCCCTGGAAGGTGACCTCGACCTTGGCGACCTGCTGGACCTTGCCGAGGTCCAGAACGATGCCCACGCCGTCCTTGAGATTGCCGAACTTCGAGGACCCGTCGTACCGCATGGTCTTCCACGAGGTGCTCGGGTCGCCGTCGTAGGCGTTCTTTATCTGGTCGTGGTTCTCGGCACCGTCGCCGAGCGGGTCGAAGTCGTGCGCGTCGACGATCGCGATCGGCTTCCCGTCGGCCGCCGGCTCCTTCTCGTCCTGCTCCTGCTGCGGCTGGATGTTCTGCGGGCTCTCCGGCGCCTTGTTCTGGTCCAGGAGACGGTCCGCGATCTGCCAGCTGCCCAGGCCCAGGGCGGCGATGAGCAGCGCCGAGACGGCCCACTTCAGCGCCTTGCCGGCACGGCTCTGCAGCGGAGGCGGCGGGGTCACGATCGGCTGGGTCACCACCGGGCGCGGCTGAGGACGCCCGTACGTGCCCTGCTGGTACGTGGTGCGCTGGTACTCCGGCGGCGCGGGGAGCGGGAACTCCGGCTCGGGCGGCCGGATGCGCGGCATCGCCGCGACGGCCTTCGCGAGCTCGTCCGGGGTGGTGCAGGGCGGTTCCTGGCGCGATGCGGTGGCGCCGTCGTTCGCCAGGGCCCGCATGGCGATCTCCGAAAGGCCCCGGTGGACGCCCGCGCGCACCTGGTCGGGCGGAAGCAGCCCGACGCCCTTGGGGAGGCCGGTGAGGCCGTACGCGTCGTTCTCGTACGGCCAGCGCTGGGTGAGCGCCGCGTAGAGCAGGGCGCCGATGGCCTCGGTGTCCGTGCGCTGCGGGCGCTCCGCGCTGATGCCGCGCAGGGCGGCGTTCACGGCGAGGCCGCGGATGCGGTACTGGCCGGTGGAGCTGCGCAGCACCGCGCTCGGGGTGAGCCGCAGGTGGGAGAGCCCCTCGCGGTGGGCGGCGGCCATGGCCTGCGAGACCTGGCTGACGAGCTGATAGGCGTCGTGCGGTTCCATCGGGCCGGCCGCGAGCAGCGCGGTGAGCTCGGTGGAGTCGGGCAGCCACTCGTGCACGACGTAGACCAGGTCGTTCTCCTCGACGGCGTCGAGGACCTGCACGAACCGCGGATCGCCCAGGAGCGCGGCGGAGCGTGCGGCGGCCAGCACGGACCGGGCCCGGCTGTGGTCGGCGGGAAGGATGTGGACACCGACGGCCCGGCGGAGTTTCTCGTCCACGGCACGCCAACTGCTGAATCCGTCCAGTCGGGTGACGCACTCCTCCAGCCGGTACCTCCTGGCCAGCTTGTGGCCGCTGTGCAGCTCCGGTGCCGTGATGGAGGGCTGTTCGCCGTTCTGTCGTTCGACCGCCTTGCTCGTCGTGGCCTCGGCGGGTGTGCCCGCCTTCTTCTGCGCTTCCGCCACCCCGTCGGTCGCGGCCTTGTCCGCCTTGGCGGTCAGCGGGTCGTCACCGCTGTTGTCGGCCACGTCGACGGCAGCCGTGCTACGTTCCGCCACCGTCGTTCCTGCCTCCCCATCCGTTGCGCCACATCCAACAGCCATGCCAATTGTGCCCACAGTCCGGCCCTATGCACGACACGCGTCGGCAGGCGATGGTTGTGCGAACCCCGCGCGCCCGTGTCCGACTAGCGTCCCAGGCGCCCGCGCACCATGCCGACCATGGAGTTGAGCTCGGCGATCCGCATGCGCTTGGCGGCGACGAAGAAGACGCCGAGCAGGACGGCGCCGCCGGCCACCAGGGCGACGAGCGAGCCCAGGGCGCCCTCGCCGAGCACCTTCAGCAGGCCGAAGCCGGCCGCTCCCGCGACGATCGCGGCCGGCACGGAGGCCAGGCACAGCCGGGCGTAGGTGCGCATCACGTGGGCGCCGTCCAGGTCGCCGCCGAGGCGCTTGCGCAGCCGGCGCCAGGCCACGCCGACGCCGACCGCGTAGGCCAGGCCGTAGGAGGCGGCCATGCCGACGACGGCCCACTGGGCGGGCAGCACCACGTAACAGACGGCGGAGGCGGCCGCGTTGACGGCGGCCACGATCACCGTGTTGTAGAAGGGCGTCCGGGTGTCCTCGTAGGCGTAGAAGCCGCGGAGCACCACGTACTGCACGGAGTAGGGGATCAGGCCGAGGCCGAAGGCCATCAGGATGAAGCCCATGCCTTGGGCGGCCTCGACGCCGCTGGAGGCGTAGAGCAGGGTGCACATCGGCACGCCGAGCGCGAGGAAGGCGAAGGACACCGGCACGATCGCCACGGCCGAGTTGCGCAGGCCCTGCGAGATGTCGTCGCGGACGGCGCCCGGGTCGTCGTCGGACGCGGCGCGGGAGATGCGCGGCAGCAGCGCGGCCATGACGGAGACGGTGATGATGGCCTGCGGCATGCCCCAGATCAGCTGGGCGTTGGAGTAGGCGAGGAAGCCGGCGCCGTTCTTGCCTGACTCCTCACCGGCCGCCGTGGCGAGCTGAGTGACCACCAGGACACCGGCCTGGTTGGCGAGGACGAAGAGGACGGTCCACTTGGCCAGCTTGACCGTCTTGCCGAGGCCGTGGCCCTTCCAGTCGAACCGGGGACGGAAGCGGAAGCCGGTCTCACGCAGGTACGGGATCATCGCCAGGGCCTGCACGGCCAGGCCGAGCAGGGTGCCCACGCCGAGCAGGCGGACGCCCTCGTCCGGGATCGTCTGGACGCCCATGTGGGACTCGGCGGAGGTGCCGTAGACCCAGATGAACAGGCCGAACGTGGCGATCATGACGATGTTGTTGAGGACCGGGGTCCACATCATCGCGCCGAACTTGCCGCGGGCGTTGAGGATCTGACCCATCACCACGTGCACGCCCATGAAGAAGATGGTGGGCAGGCAGTAACGGGCGAAGGTGACGGCGACGCTGTTGGCCGCCGCGTCGTCGGCGATGGTGTTCGACATCAGCCGGACCAGCAGCGGGGCCGCGAAGACGGCGAGGGCGACGATCGCGCCGAGCGCGACCATCACGAGGGTCAGCAGACGGTTGGCGTAGGCCTCGCCGCCGTCCTCGTCGTTCTTCATGGAGCGGACCAGCTGCGGCACGAAGACAGAGTTGAGGCCGCCGCCGACGGTGAGGATGTAGATCATCGTCGGCAGGGTGTAGGCGACGGTGAAGGTGTCACCGAGGAGCGCGGCACCGAGGGCACCGGTGATCACCAGGCTGCGGACGAAACCGGTGAGGCGGGAGACGAGCGTGCCGGCCGCCATCACGGCGCTCGACTTGAGCAGCCCGGAGGCGCGGCCGCTCTTCTTCGGGGCGGGCGCGGGCATGGGGTTCGGCTCCGGGGCGGGTGGAGGCACCTGGCCGGGCGTCTGCTGGTCGCGGTAGAGGTGGGCGAAGGCGTCGGGCTCCGGCTCCTCCTCTCCCGCGCGGGTCACCAGGTCGTCGACGCCGGTGAACTGGACGGTCCGGGCGTCGTCGCCGTACGGAAGGTGGCGCGAGGGCCCGTCGGGCTCGGGAGCGGGCGTCTGGGCCCACACACGGGGATCCGGAGCGTGCGGAGGCACCGCCGGCTGCTGGTAGAGCGGCTGCGGCTCGGCGTAGGTGCCGGGCGGGGGCGGCGGGTGGGCGGCGCGGTCGTAGAGCGCCTCGGTGACCGGATCCTGCGCGGACAGGTCACGTCCCTCGAAGGGGTCGTGGGCGTAGGCGTCCTGCACGTAGGGATCCTGGGCGTACGGGTTCTGCTGGTCAGGTGCGTACGGATCCGGGGCGGCCTGCTGCGGCGGCGGCACCGGCGGGTGGCCGGGTGCCGGTGCCGCGGGCGTGTCACCGGACGGCGCGTTGCCGCCCACGCTCTGGCCGCGGTCACCGTCGTACGGCGCGTTCATGGTTACCCCACCTCATCGTCCCCGGCCGACCGGCCACGACATCGCTCAACGGTCCACTTTCTCACCCGGGCCCGACGGGTTGCCGCTTTCGGGCCCGGTGTCCGGTGTCGGGTCACTCGGCTGCTCGGGATCCGGCCCGGGCCCGGCGTCCGGCACGCCGTCCGCCTCGTCCCGGGTCCTGGCCCCGGGCTCCGAGGCCGTCTCGTCGCCGGCCTCGGCTTCCTTCTCCGCCTCCGCGTCGGTCTCCGCGTCCGTCTCCGCCTCGGCGTTCCGGGCGGCGGCACGCTTGCGCTGGCTGTACATCCGGACGCCGGCGAGGACGAGCAGCAGCACACCGCCGGCGATCACCAGCATCACCGTGGGAGTGATCTCGGAGACCTTCACGGTGAACGTCATCGGGGCCCCGTAGGGCGTGCCGTCCTCCGTGTACAGCTGGGCCTTCATCGGGACCGGGCCGTTGGCGTTGGCCGAGGCGGGGAACTTCACCGACTGGCTGTGGCCGCCGTTGATCTTCACCGGCAGCTCGGCGATCGCCGCGCCGTCGTTCAGCTGCAGGCGGGTCTTGTTGCCCGAGGTCAGCCGCAGCACCAGGTGGTCGGCACCCTGAAGCAGCCGGTTCTGCACGGTCACCGGGATGGTGGCGCTGCGGCCGGACAGGGTGAGGTCCGACTTCTTGATCAGTTGGACTTCCTCGGTGAGGCCGCCCAGGTAGCGCTGGACCTCGGCGCGGTAGAAGGCGGCCGACGGGGCCTGGCCGCGCCACGAGGTCGACATCTCCCGGCTGATCGCGTTGCTGAAGGGCGGCACCACGCGGTCCGGCGCCGTGAGGATCACCTTGAAGTCGTCCAGCTCGTCCCGGGTGTCCTTCATCTGCTCGAAGGCCGTGGTGTCGAGCTCCTGGGCGCGCAGCTTCTTCGGGTACGAGCCGCTGCCCGGCACCCGGGTCGACGCGTCCGGGTCGCGCGTGGCCGTGGCGGCGGCCAGCAGGTCCTGCGGCTGCGTCCAGCGCTGGGCGGCGAGGCCCTTCAAGGCCGTGGCGATGCTCTGGGCCTGAGCGGTCGTGGGCATGCGCTGCGGCGCGACGACGACGCTGCGCTGCTCCTCGGGCAGCTCCAGGGTGACGGCCAGCGACTGGGCGAGGAAGGACTGGACGGCAAGGGTCGCGTTCTCGGCCCGGATGAGGTCGCCCTGGAAGGCCTTCGACAGGACGGCGTCGCTGACGATCGCGGTGGTGCCGCCGCCGATGGGACGGGCCGAGGTGGGCGTGTACGAGAGGTCGTCGCGGAAGCTGTCGCTGCGCGCGATCACGTTGCGCGCGCCCGCGGAGGTGGCCACGGCCATGATCGAGGGATCCACGGCGCCGTCGACGGGCCAGGCGAAGTCGGTGGACGGCTTCACGTGCAGGATGGTCTCGACCGTGGTGGAGGCGAGCGCGGTCGCCTGCTGGAGGTGGCTGAGAGACCCGGGGACCGACTTGCCGTGGTGGGCGAGGGAGGCCAGATCCGGGTCGGCGAAGGGCAGGGCGACGACCTTGTGGCCCTGCACGGCCTTCTCCAGGGCGTCCAGCCACCGCTCGGCCACGTCCTGGTTCCTGCCCGGCACCTCGGTCGTCCCGCTCTTGACCATGTACGGCTCGGTCATGGCGTTGACGCTGGCCAGCAGGTCCGGGTCGATCACCCAGGTGACCGGGAGGTCCTTGCCGAGCGCGACCATCTCGTGGAGCCGGCCGCCCGGGGCGAGCTCGGCGGCGAGGTCGTCGTTCTCGAAGACCGGCGTCTGCTGAAGATCGGCACCCGTCTCGGCGGAGACGTGGGCGGTGGAGATCAGCGGCCAGAGGTAGGTGAGCTGGGTCTTCTTCTCGGTGTCCTCGGGCTGGTACGGCAGGAAGGTCCGCTCGATGCCGAGGACCCGGCCGTACGGGCGGCTCGCGGTCTCGCCCGTGAGGGAGATCCCGAGCTGATAGACGCCGGCGTCGTCCAGTTCCAGCTTGGAGACGGGGACGGAGAGCGTGAACTCCTTGCTGAGTCCCGCTCCCAGCGACGGGATCTTGACGGCATAGGGCTCGCCGAGAGGCGCCGGGTCGCGGCCGTCGCGGTAGGCGCCGCGGCCGGAGACGTCCTCGATCTCGCTCCGGCTGGTCATCTGGGGGCCGACGCGGAGGTCGACCGTGGCATTGGTCACGGCCTGCTTGCCCTCGTTGGTGACCGTTCCCGTGATGGTGAGGGTGTCGCTCTCCACCGGAGCGCTGGGCGTCAGCGTGTCGACCGACACATCCACCGTCCCGGAGCCGCTGGGGCTCTCGGCGGCGGCGGCCGCGGGCGCCGGTGCGACCTGGACCAGGCCGGCCAGCAGCGGGGCCGCGACGGCGAGGGAGGCCATGCGCCGCAGCCAGCGGCGGGCAGGTGAGGGAACGGTCCCCTGGATAGCTGCCGCCTCGGCCACGCGTCGCCCGTCCTCGTCGTTGTCTGTGGTGTCAGTGGTGTCGGTGGTTCCCGGTTGCTGTGTCCAGGCATGGTAACGAGGCACGCGGGGGGCAAGTGCCGGGGACTGCTCCAGCCGGTGCGAGCGGACGTGGCCGTGAGCGGGCCCGCGGGGGCGCCGCCCGCCGGGCGCCCACGGGAAAACGGGGGACGTCGCGGTGAGCGGGGGCACGTACCCTTTTCTGTTGTGCCGAACGCCAACGAAGACAACCCGACTGCACTGAGCCAGGTGCAACGCCGCGCGGTCAGTGAACTACTGCGCGTGTCCCCCGTCGCCGACGACCTCGCCAACCGCTTCAAGGAGGCCGGGTTCAGCCTCGCGCTGGTCGGCGGATCGGTACGCGACGCTCTCCTTGGCCGTCTCGGCAACGACCTGGACTTCACGACCGACGCCCGCCCCGAGGACGTGCTGAAGATCGTCCGTCCGTGGGCCGACGCCGTCTGGGAGGTCGGGATCGCCTTCGGCACCGTCGGCTGCCAGAAGCAGGCCCGGGTCGGAGACGCTGTCCAGAACTTCCAGGTGGAGGTCACCACCTACCGCTCCGAGGCGTACGACCGCACGTCCCGCAAGCCCGAGGTCTCCTACGGCGACTCCATCGAGCAGGACCTGGTCCGGCGGGACTTCACCGTCAACGCGATGGCCGTGGCCCTCCCCGAGAAGGCGTTCATCGACCCGCACGGCGGTCTCGAGGACCTTGCCGCCCGGGTGCTGCGCACGCCGGGCACGCCCGAGGAGTCCTTCTCCGACGACCCGCTGCGCATGATGCGGGCCGCCCGCTTCGCTGCCCAGCTGGACTTCGAGGTGGCTCCCGAGGTCGTCACCGCCATGAAGGAGATGGCGGGCCGGCTGGAGATCGTCTCCGTCGAGCGCATCCGTGAGGAGTTCAACAAGCTCCTGCTCTCCGCCCATCCGCGCAAGGGCCTCGGGCTCCTCGTCGACACCGGCCTGTCCGCCTACGTCCTCCCGGAGCTTCCGGCGCTGCGCCTGGAGAGCGACGAGCACCACCGGCACAAGGACGTCTACGAGCACTCGCTCACGGTGCTCGACCAGGCCATCGACCTGGAGGAGGACGGCCCGGACCTGGTGCTGCGCCTGGCGGCCCTGCTCCATGACATCGGCAAGCCGCGCACCCGCCGCTTCGAGTCGGACGGGCGGGTCTCGTTCCACCACCACGAGGTGGTCGGCGCGAAGATGACCAAGAAGCGCATGACGGCGCTCAAGTACTCCAACGACATGATCAAGGACGTCTCGCGTCTGGTGGAGCTGCATCTGCGCTTCCACGGCTACGGCACGGGCGAGTGGACCGACTCGGCCGTCCGTCGTTATGTGCGCGACGCGGGACCGCTGCTGTCCCGGCTCCACAAGCTGACGCGCTCGGACTGCACCACCCGCAACAAGCGCAAGGCCGCCGCGCTCTCCCGGGCGTACGACGGTCTGGAGGAGCGCATCGCCCGGCTCCAGGAGCAGGAGGAGCTGGACTCGATCCGTCCGGACCTCGACGGCAACGAGATCCAGGAGATCCTGGGGATCCGTCCCGGTCCGGAGGTCGGCCGCGCCTACAAGTTCCTGCTGGAGCTGCGGCTGGAGAACGGGCCGATGGGGCACGACGCGGCTGTCGCCGCGCTCAAGGAGTGGTGGGCGACGCAGGCCGACTGACGCGAGGCCGGCGTTTCACGGTCGATGTTTCACGTGAAACATCGACCGGATCGCTCGGGCAGGGGTGATGTTTCACGTGAAACATCACCCCTTTTCGTCGGCCTCTCTGCGGGCGCTTCTCCTGGCGTGGACCAGGAAGAGCGCGGTGACGGCGTAGAGCGCGGACACCAGCGTCACGAGAGCGGCGGAACGGCCGTCCGGCGGCAGCATCAGCGCAGCGACTCCGGCGGCGCCGACGAAGGCGACGTTGAAGAGGACGTCGTAGAGGGAGAAGACCCGCCCGCGGTAGGCGTCGTCCACCGAGGTCTGAACGACGGTGTCCGTCGCGATCTTCGCGCCCTGGGTGATCAGGCCGAGCACGAAGGCGGCCACCAGGAACGGTGTGCGCGCGAAGGACAGGCACAGCGCGGGCGTCAGGACGGCGGCGGCACCCGTGCAGAGAGTCATCCAGCCGAGCGCGCCGAGCCTTCCGACCGCCCACGGAGAGAGCACGGCGGCGGCGAAGAATCCGGCGCCCGAGGCGGCGACGGCCACCCCGAGCACGGCGAGGCCGTCGGACTGTGTGGAACTCCAGGCGTACCGCGAGAGCATCAGCACCGTCACGAACAGGGCGCCGTAGCAGAAGCGCATGAGGGTGACCGCGGCGAGTGCCCGGGCGGCGAGCCGCCGCTGGGAGAGATGCCGCAGTCCGCCGACCAGTCCTCGTGCGGTGGAGGACAGGGCGGTGGCGAGCCGGGGATGGAGCAGCTCCGGGTCGGGACCGAGCAGCTCGCGCGACATCCGCAGAGAGGCGAGCGCGGAGCAGAGATAGAGGACGGCGCCCAGGAGGACGACGGCGGCGTCGGAGTCGTCGGCGATCAGCCGCACGCCGAAGGCCAGTCCGCCGCCCGCGGTGGCGGCGAGCGTGCCGGCGGTCGGGGAGAGCGAGTTGGCGATGACGAGCCGCTCGTCGTCGACCACGCGCGGAAGCGCGGCCGAGAGGCCGGCCAGGACGAAGCGGTTGACGGCTGTGACGGTGAGGGCGGAGGCGTAGAAGAGCCAGTCGGGCACCGAGAGCAGCATCAGCACCGCGGTGGCGCCGGCGAGGCAGGCGCGGAGCAGATTTCCGTAGAGGAAGACCTGGCGCCGCCGCCAGCGGTCGAGCAGGACGCCGGCGAAGGGCCCGACGAGGGAGTACGGGAGCAGCAGGACCGCCATGGCCGAGGCGATGGCGGCCGGGCTGGTCTCCTTCTCCGGTGAGAAGACGACGTACGTGGCCAGGGCGACCTGGTAGACGCCGTCGGCGCCCTGGGAGAGCAGGCGGACGGCGAGCAGGCGGCGGAAACCCTGCAGGCGCAGCAGGACGCGTAGATCACGCACGACGGGCATGGCAGCAAGATTCACATACGACGAGGGCCCCCGGGCAGTGCCACGGGGACCCTCGTCAGTGAGCGGCTGGACCGTCAGGTCAGCGCTCGACCTCGCCCTTGATGAACTTCTCGACGTTGGCGAAGGCCTCGTCGTCGAAGTACTGGACCGGCGGGGACTTCATGAAGTAGCTCGACGCGGAGAGGATCGGGCCGCCGATGCCGCGGTCCTTGGCGATCTTCGCGGCGCGCAGGGCGTCGATGATGACACCCGCGGAGTTCGGGGAGTCCCACACCTCGAGCTTGTACTCCAGGTTCAGCGGGACGTCGCCGAAGGCGCGGCCCTCGAGGCGCACGTACGCCCACTTGCGGTCGTCGAGCCAGGCCACGTAGTCCGACGGACCGATGTGGACGTTCTTCTCGCCCAGGTCGCGGTCGGGGATCTGCGAGGTGACGGCCTGCGTCTTCGAGATCTTCTTGGACTCGAGGCGGTCACGCTCGAGCATGTTCTTGAAGTCCATGTTGCCGCCGACGTTGAGCTGCATGGTGCGCTCGAGACGGACACCGCGGTCCTCGAACAGCTTCGCCATCACGCGGTGCGTGATGGTGGCGCCGACCTGGGACTTGATGTCGTCGCCGACGATCGGGACACCGGCCTCGGTGAACTTGTCCGCCCACTCCTTGGTGCCGGCGATGAAGACCGGGAGGGCGTTGACGAAGGCGACCTTGGCGTCGATGGCGCACTGGGCGTAGAACTTCGCCGCGTCCTCGGAACCCACGGGCAGGTAGCAGACGAGCACGTCGACCTGCTTGTCCTTGAGCACCTGGACGACGTCCACGGGAGCCTCGGAGGACTCCTCGATCGTCATGCGGTAGTACTTGCCGAGACCGTCGAGGGTGTGGCCGCGCTGGACCGTGACGCCCTTGTTCGGGACGTCGCAGATCTTGATGGTGTTGTTCTCGCTGGCGCCGATGGCGTCGGAGAGGTCGAGGCCGACCTTCTTCGCGTCCACGTCGAACGCGGCCACGAACTCCACGTCGCCGACGTGGTAGTCGCCGAACTGGACGTGCATCAGGCCGGGCACCTTGGACGCCGGGTCGGCGTCCTTGTAGTACTCGACGCCCTGCACCAGCGAGGCGGCGCAGTTGCCCACGCCGACGATGGCTACGCGAACCGAACCCATTTCCGGTTGCTCCCTGTGTGTCGTGGAAGCCCTGCGAACGCAGGGTTTCACTTGGCGGTGTCGTCGGACGGATCCGGCCGGGTACTGCCCCCGTGCCGGGGCAGGCCGCCCGTTTCTCCAGATTCCTTGTTCCGCTGAGCGGCGCCCTCGGGGGCGTCGGGGCCGGATCGCTGATCCCGTCCCGCCCGCTCGCTCTCGATGAGCTCGTTCAGCCAGCGCACTTCGCGCTCCACGGACTCCATTCCGTGGCGCTGCAGCTCAAGCGTGTAGTCGTCGAGGCGCTCGCGCGTGCGGGCCAGAGAGGCGCGCATCTTCTCCAGGCGCTCCTCCAGCCGGCTGCGACGGCCCTCCAGCACCCGCATCCGCACCTCGCGCTCGGTCTGACCGAAGAACGCGAAGCGGGCGGCGAAGTGCTCGTCCTCCCAGGCGTCCGGGCCGGCGTGGGTGAGGAGCTCCTCGAAGTGCTCCTTACCTTCGGCCGTCAACCGGTAGACGATCTTGGCGCGGCGTCCTGCGAGTGAAGCCGCCACGGCCTCCTCGGGCGCGCTGCCCGGCTCCTCGATCAACCAGCCGTTGGCGACCAGCGTCTTCAGGCAGGGATAGAGGGTGCCGTAGCTGAAGGCCCGGAAGATGCCCAGCGAGGTGTTGAGCCGCTTGCGCAGCTCGTACCCGTGCATCGGTGCTTCGCGGAGCAGGCCGAGAACGGCGAACTCGAGGATTCCTGAGCGCCTGCTCATGTGTCGCCTCCCTCCGCTCCGCGGGACTCGTCTGCCGGACCTCGTCGTGCACATCCATATGCCGAGCCGATGTGCCGCACTGATGTATCGACTCGATACATCCCGACGATAGAACGGCCCCACGGATGCGACAAGCGGGACTCGGGTGACCGGCGTCACATCGTCAATTCACAGGGCTCGAGTTGTCTGATTTGGGGTGAACTTCGGCCCTAGGCGGGTTTTGGCCGTGCGTAGTCTGTGCGGCATGCAGACCACCGGGAACCGAGCGAAGCCGCAGGGCGTCAGTGAACCGGGTGACCGGCTGCGGCACGGTGGGGTCTTGTCCGAGGTCCCGGCCGTGTGCATTTCGGGGGGACCGGAACTCAACTGCCGCTTCCAGGCGTACGCGCCTGCCCGAGGAGTAGTCGTTCGATGAGCGAGCATCGTCGCAAATTGCCGCAGCAGCAGCCGCCGACGGGCGGTCGTGCTGCGGCCCGGCGCGCCGCCCAGCAGCCCATGGGCCGCCGGTCGGTCCACGGCCGTGATGCCGGTACGGGGTCCCCTGAGGCGTCGTACGGGCCGCCGTCCTCCTACGGGGAGGAGCAGCGTCCCTACGGTGGCCGGGCCGAGGCGCGGCGCGCGGCCCAGCGAGGCGGGCGCAGGCGCGCGCCCGAGGCCGGCGGGGGTCCGGGCGGTCCCGGCGGACGGCGCGGCGGAGGCGGCGGACGGGGCGGCGGTCCCGGGCGGGGCCGGGGCAACGGCCGTCCGCCCGGCAAGAAGCGGATCATCGACTACCCGCGGTACGGCAAGTACGGCTGGCGCCGCTGGGTGCCCTCGTGGAAGCTCGTCACCGGCCTGTTCCTGACGTTCGCCGGCGGCCTCATGGGCGCGGCGACGATCGCGTACGCCATGGTGGGCATGCCCGACGTGGCGCTGAGCGCCAAGCAGCAGAACAACGTCTTCTACTGGGCCGACGGCACCCAGATGGCCGCGACCGGCGGTGACGTCAACCGGCAGATCATCGGCATCGAGCAGATCCCGATCGCCATGCAGGAGGCCGTGGTCTCGGCCGAGAACAAGACCTTCTGGACCGACTCCGGCATCGACCCCATGGGCATCGGCCGCGCGGTGTGGAACATGGCCAAGGGCGGCCAGACCCAGGGTGGCTCGACCATCACCCAGCAGTACGTGAAGAACAACCGGCTCGACGACCAGTCCCAGACGCTGACCCGCAAGGTGAAGGAACTCTTCATCTCCATGCGCGTCGGCAACGAGATGGACAAGCGCGACATCATGGCCGGCTACCTCAACACCTCGTACTACGGCCGGGGCGCCTACGGCATCCAGGCCGCGGCCCGCGCGTACTTCGGCAAGGACGCCAAGAACCTCAACCCGAGCGAGTGCGCGCTGCTCGCCTCCGTGCTGAAGGGCGCGACCTACTACGACCCGGCCGGCTATCCCGAGATCGACCCGGAGGCCACCCCCGAGAAGAACACCGCCCGCGCGCAGCTGCGCTGGAAGTGGATCCTCGACGAGATGGTCAACGACGGGAAGCTCAAGCCGGCCGAGCGGGCCAAGTACACGGAGTTCCCCACCACGAAGAAGCGCTCCCAGGGCGCCCAGCTGGGCGGCCAGATCGGCTACCTGGTGCGGACCGCCGAGGCGAACTTCCTGAACAACAACGACCGCGGCATCACGGCGCAGCAGCTGGCCAAGGGCGGTTTCGAGATCCACACGACCTTCAAGAAGGACAAGGTCAAGGCGCTCGAGACGGCCGTCTCGAAGGTCCGCAAGGAGTACATCGACCCGAAGAAGCGGCCGGACACGGACACCGACGTCCAGTTCGGCGGTGCCTCGGTGGACGCCGCGAGCGGTGCGATCGTCGCCATCTACGGCGGCGAGGACGCCACCAAGCACTTCACCAACAACGCCGACCAGACCGGTGCGCAGGTCGGCTCGACCTTCAAGCCCTTCGTGCTGGCCGCGGCCATGCGCGACGGCGTGCGGGACCCGAAGGGCCCCGAGGTCCAGGACGCCTCCACGCGCACGATCGTCGACCCGGACAAGAGCCGGTACAACGGTCAGAACAAGCTGGTGGTGAAGAGGTGGGACCGCTCGATCTGGCGTGACGAGAACGGCAACGAGTGGCTGCAGACCAACGACGACAACGCGAGCTACAAGAACATCAGCCTGCGTGAGGCCATGGAGCACTCGGCGAACTCGCCGTACGTGCAGCTGGGCATGGACGTCGGCATCGACAAGGTCCGCAAGGCCGCGATGGACGCCGGTCTGCTGGAGTCCTCGCTGGTGAAGTCGAACGTGCCGTCGTTCTCGCTCGGTATCTCCTCCCCGAGTGCCATCCGCATGGCCGGCTCGTACGCGACCTTCGCGAACCAGGGCGAGCAGAACGACCCGTTCTCCGTCACCAAGGTGATGCAGCGCGGCGAGGTCATCTACGAGCACAAGGCGGCGCCCAAGCGGGCGTTCTCCACGGCCGTGGCCAGCAACGTCACGGACGTGCTGAAGAGCGTCGTCAAGAACGGCACGGGTAAGAAGGCCGCGCTCGACGACCGCGAGGCAGCCGGCAAGACGGGTACGACCGACGGCAACAACTCGGCCTGGTTCGTGGGCTACACCCCGCAGCTGTCGACCGCGATCGACATGTACCGCTTCTCGGACGACGACACGAAGAAGAACCGCAAGTTCGAGTCCATGTACGGCACGGGCAACCAGCCCAAGATCCACGGTAATTCGTTCCCGTCGCGGATCTGGCACGACTACATGACCGAGGCGCTCAAGAACACCGAGCCGAAGAGCTTCCCCGAGCCCGAGGAGCTGGACGACGCCGAGGCGGTCTTCGGCGGCGGCGCGGTCAGCCCGACGCCGACGCCGACGGCGACCACGGCCCCGCCGACGCCCACCATGACCCCGTCCACCGAGGCGCCCACGCAGAAGCCGACCAAGACGGCGGACCCGGGCAAGACCTGCAGCGTGTGGGACTGGCCGTGCAACCAGAACAACGGCGGCACCAGCTCCGGCACGGACAACGGCGGGACCAATACCGGGCCCACCTCCACGCCGACGACTCCGACCACGACGCCGTCCACCGACAGCGGCGGTGGCGGTGGAAAACCCAACGGAGGCACCACCTGGGGCCTCGGCGGCTGACCCGCCGCCCGGCTCCTGAATCCTGAGAAGGGCCGTCGTGCCCGGTCCGTACCACCCGTACGGCACCGGACACGGCGGCCCTCCCCGTTTTCCCGGGCCCGTACGGCAGGATGTCCCCCATGCCCAGCCTCCAGAAGACGAGCCCTCCGCAGGACCCGGTCGTCTGCCCCACCCGCACCGACGAGGTGGCCGCCGCGGGCAGCGAGCTGATCGGCGGGCCGGTCGGACGACGGGCGCTGCTCGGCGCCGGGCAGCTCACGCCGGTGCGGGTCGTCGTCCTCGTCGCCCTCGGGATGTTCGCCCTCGGCATGGTGCAGAAGCTGCCCTGCTACAACTGGGCCTGGTTCCGGGGCTCGACCTCCCAGTACACGCACGCCTGCTACTCCGACATCCCGCACCTGTTCTCCGGGCGCGGCTTCGCGGAGGGCCTGGTCCCGTACTTCGACCGGCTGGGCGGCGACATACCGTTCCTGGAGTACCCGGTCCTGACCGGCCTCTTCATGGAGGTCGCCGCCTGGCTGACGCCCGGCGGCACGGACGCGTCGCAGCGCGAGCAGACGTACTGGCTGGTCAACGCCGGCATGCTCATGGTGTGCGCGGCTGTCCTCGCGGTCTGTGTGGCCCGTACGCACCGCAGGCGTCCCTGGGACGGCCTGCTCGTCGCCCTCGCGCCCGCGCTGGCGCTCACGGCCACGATCAACTGGGACCTGCTGGCCGTCGCCATAACGGCCGCCGCGCTGCTGATGTGGTCCCGGGGCCGGCCGCTCGGTTTCGGCGTCCTGATCGGGCTCGCGACCGCCGCCAAGTTCTACCCGATACTGCTGCTCGTCCCCGTCTTCCTGCTGTGCTGGCGGGCCGGGAAGTGGCGTGCCTTCGGTACGGCGCTGCTGGGCGCGGCCGGGGCCTGGCTGGTGGTGAACCTGCCGGTGATGCTGGCGGCGTTCGAGGGCTGGAAGCAGTTCTACGTCTTCAGTTCGAGGCGGAGCATCGACTTCGGCTCCTTCTGGCTGCTCATCAGCCAGATCACGGGCGAGTCGATCCGGCCGGAGACCGCCAACTACTGGGCACTGTTCCTGATGATGCTGGTGGTCGCCGGGATCGCGTACCTGGTGTTCAACGCGCCCCGCAGGCCCCGGCTGGCCCAGCTGGCGTTCCTGATCGTGGCCGCTTTCGTCCTCACCAACAAGGTCTACTCGCCGCAGTACGTGCTGTGGCTGATCCCGCTGGCCGCGCTCGCCCGGCCGCGCTGGCGGGACTTCCTGGTCTGGCAGGCGTGCGAGGTCATGTACTTCCTCGCCATCTGGATGTACCTCGCCTACACCAGCAGCGGCAACAAGCAGGGGCTGCCGACGGACGGCTACCAGTTCGCGATCGTCCTGCACCTGCTCGGGACGCTGTTCCTGTGCGCCGTGGTGGTGCGCGACATCCTGGTGCCCGACCGGGACCCGGTGCGCCGGGACGGCTCGGACGATCCCTCGGGAGGCGTCCTGGACGGCGCCGAGGACGTCGTCGTCCTGGGCAGGGCGGCGCACCCGGCACGGCACGCGGCGCCGGTGGTGGAGGGCCCGCGGGTGGACTGGGGTGTCCCGCGGGAGTGAGCCGCGCGAGGTGACCCTGTGAACGGCGAGCGGCCCCCGGGATGTCCCCGGGGGCCGCTCGCCGCGTGGTGGCCGTGCCGGCGCCGCGCCGGGCGGCGGCGGCACGGCAGCCGCGCCGGATCAGCGCTCGACGATCCGGTCGTACTGGGTCGTGGTGTGGCGCAGGTGGGCGACCAGCTCGTCGCCGACCCGCGGCTCCTGGGCGTCGGCCGGCACGAACAGGATCGACACCTGCATGTGCGGCGGCTCGGCGAACCAGCGCTGCTTGCCGGCCCAGACGAACGGAGAAAGGTTCCGGTTGACGGTGGCGAGGCCGGCGCGGGCGACGCCCTTGGCGCGCGGCATCACCCCGTGCATCGCCTTGGGCGCCTCCAGGCCCACGCCGTGCGAGGTGCCGCCCGCGACCACCACCAGCCAGCCGTCGGAGGCGGCCTTCTGCTGGCGGTAGCCGAAGCGGTCGCCCTTGGCGACGCGGGTGACGTCGAGGACCGCGCCGCGGTACTCGGTGGAGTCGTGGTCTCCCAGCCACAGCCGGGTGCCGATCCGGGCGCGGAAGCGGGTCTGCGGGAACTGCTGCTGGAGGCGGGCCTGCTCGTCGGCGCGCAGGTGGCTGACGAACATCGTGTGCAGCGGCAGCCGGGCGTTGCGCAGCCGGTCCATCCAGGCGATGACCTCCTCGACGGCGTCCGTGCCGTCGGTGCGGTCGAGCGGCAGGTGCAGGGCGAAGCCCTCGAGCCGTACGTCCTCGATCGCGGCCTGCAGCCGGCCGAGGTCCTCCTCGTGGACGCCGTGGCGCTTCATGGAGCTCATGCACTCGATGACGACGCGGGCACCCACCAGGGCGTGCACGCCGTCCACGGAGGACACCGAGCGGATCACCCGGTCGGGCAGCGGCACCGGCTCCTCGCCCCGCCTGAACGGGGTGAGGACGAGCAGGTCGCCGCCGAACCAGTCCTTGATCCGGGCGGCTTCGTACGTGGTGCCCACCGCGAGCATGTCGGCGCCGAACCGGGCGGCCTCCTCCGAGAGGCGCTCGTGGCCGAAGCCGTAGCCGTTGCCCTTGCAGACCGGGACCAGGCCGGGGAACTGCTCGATCACGGTCTTCTGGTGCGCCCGCCAGCGCGCGGTGTCGACATAGAGGGAGAGCGCCATGGGCCGGCCCGGAACCTTTCTGGTGGCTGCGGTGTATCAAAGGTGTGTACGAGACTACGCAAGCCTCGCGTTGGACGTCAGCGACGCGACATGTAGATGTCCAGGGCCTTGTGCAGGAGCTTGTTGAGCGGGAAGTCCCACTCGCCGAGGTACTCCGCCGCCTCGCCGCCCGTGCCGACCTTGAACTGGATGAGACCGAAGAGGTGATCGGTCTCGTCCAGCGAGTCCGAGATGCCCCGCAGGTCGTAGACGGTGGCGCCCATCGCGTAGGCGTCGCGCAGCATCCGCCACTGCATCGCGTTCGAGGGCCGGACCTCGCGCCCGATGTTGTCGGAGGCGCCGTAGGAGTACCAGACGTGGCCGCCGACGACGAGCATGGTGGCGGCGGACAGGTTCACGCCGTTGTGGCGGGCGAAGTAGAGCCGCATGCGGTTGGGGTCCTCGTTGTTGAGGACGGTCCACATGCGCTGGAAGTACGAGAGCGGGCGGGGCCGGAAGCGGTCGCGGACGGCCGTGATCTCGTAGAGGCGCTGCCACTCGGCGAGGTCCTCGTAGCCGCCCTGGACGACCTCGACGCCGGCCTTCTCGGCCTTCTTGATGTTGCGGCGCCACAGCTGGTTGAAGCCCTTGAGGACGTCGTCGAGCGAGCGGTTGGCCAGCGGGACCTGGAAGACGTAGCGGGGCTGGACGTCGCCGAAGCCGGCGCCGCCGTCCTCGCCCTGCTGCCAGCCCATCTTCCGCAGCCGGTCGGCGACCTCGAAGGCGCGCGGCTCGATGTGGGTGGCCTCGACGTCGCGCAGGCGCTTGACGTCCGGGTCCTGGATGCCCGACTTGATGGCGGCGGCGTCCCAGCGGCGGATGACGACCGGCGGGCCCATCTTCACGGAGAAGGCGCCCTGCTGCTTCAGGTGCGCGAGCATCGGCTGCAGCCAGTCGTCCAGGTTCGGGGCGTACCAGTTGATGACCGGGCCCTCGGGCAGATAGGCCAGGTAGCGCTTGATCTTGGGGAGCTGGCGGTAGAGCACCAGGCCGGCGCCGACGAGCTCGCCGGACTTGTCGAACCAGCCGAGGTTCTCCGAGCGCCACTCGGTCTTCACATCCGCCCACGCCGGGACCTGGCAGTGGCTCGCCGCGGGCTGGCTCTGGATGAATGCCAGATGCTGCTCACGGCTGATGGTCCTCAGGGTCAGGCTCATGCGGGGCGCTCCTCGGCAGGTGTGTCCCCATCGGTTCAGGGGCTCCGGCTCTCGCGCCGAAGCCTACTGCGACCTGGGAGCACCCCGAATGGGCGTGACGGTCCTGTCGGCCCGCGTGGCGGGGCCGGTCTAGTTGATCACGCCGTTGAAGAGCCCGCCGTGGGCCATGCCGAGGTAGAAGCCCACACCGGCGAGGCCGAGGCCGATGATCAGCAGGAAGCGCTCGCGGGTCGTGGCGGAGATGAACTGGCCGTATCCGCCGACGAGGATGCCGATGAGCCCCGTCCAGGAGCTGAGCAGATACAGGCTGTGGAACTGGGCGGTGATGAAGGAGACCGCACCGAGCACCAGGGTCACGACCATCAGGGTGTCCTGGAGCGGGTGGGGCTTGCCGTCCGTGGCGAAGAGGGAGTGGCCGGGTTCGGGTCGCATTGCCTGTGCCATGGGGCACCTCCTGGCGTGCCGTCCGGAGGGCGGCGCCTTGTGACACCGCCCACATCCGTTCCGTACAGATTGCGTCCCCCCACCACGGGATTTCAACCGCAGGGCGATGTGCGGGTACTCTGTACGGTCTGCACCGGTGTCTGCCCAGGTCCGTCCCGGACCCGACGGCGGCCCCCTCGCTCGTCGGGGGGACTGTCAGTGGCGGCCGATACCGTTGCTCACGCATCACGACCCTCCTGCCACGGAACGACCGTGGCCGCTGAGTCCAAAGGAGGTGGGTTCCACATGCGTCACTACGAGGTGATGGTCATCCTCGACCCCGATCTCGAGGAGCGCGCTGTCTCCCCGCTGATCGAGAACTTCCTCTCCGTCGTCCGTGAGGGCAACGGAAAGGTCGAGAAGGTCGACACCTGGGGCCGTCGTCGTCTCGCCTACGAGATCAAGAAGAAGCCCGAGGGCATCTACTCGGTCATCGACCTGCAGGCCGAGCCTGCGGTCGTCAAGGAGCTCGACCGCCAGATGAACCTGAACGAGTCGGTCCTCCGGACCAAGGTCCTCCGCCCCGAGACCCACTGAGCCTTCCGCTCAAAGGTTCTCGGGTCCGAGTAGCAGTAAGCAGCCAGAAGCAATCCCGCCGAGAGGTTCACCCATGGCAGGCGAGACCGTCATCACGGTCGTCGGCAATCTTGTCGAAGACCCCGAGCTGCGCTTCACCCCGTCCGGTGCGGCGGTCGCGAAGTTCCGCATCGCGTCCACTCCCCGCACCTTCGACCGGCAGACCAACGAGTGGAAGGACGGCGAGAGCCTGTTCCTGACCTGCTCGGTCTGGCGTCAGGCGGCGGAGAACGTCGCCGAGTCGCTCCAGAAGGGCATGCGCGTCGTCGTGCAGGGCCGTCTGAAGCAGCGGTCCTACGAGGACCGTGAGGGAGTCAAGCGCACGGTCTACGAGCTGGACGTCGAGGAAGTCGGCCCCAGCCTGCGGAACGCCACGGCCAAGGTCACCCGCACCACCGGTCGCGGTGGCCAGGGCGGCTACGGCGGCGGCCAGCAGGGTGGCGGCGGCGGTGGCGGCTGGGGTGGCAACTCCGGCGGCGGCCAGCAGGGCGGCGGAGCTCCCTCCGACGACCCCTGGGCCTCCAGCGCCCCGTCCGGCGGCCAGCAGGGTGGCGGCGGTGGCGGCTGGGGTGGCAACTCCGGCGGCGGCTACTCGGACGAGCCTCCCTTCTAGGGCTCAGGCCCCGGAAGCAGCTCGCACCCAAACTTCTTGATCACACAGGAGAAACACCATGGCGAAGCCGCCTGTGCGCAAGCCTAAGAAGAAGGTCTGCGCGTTCTGCAAGGACAAGGTCGCGTACGTCGACTACAAGGACACGAACATGCTGCGGAAGTTCATTTCCGACCGCGGCAAGATCCGTGCCCGTCGCGTGACCGGCAACTGCACGCAGCACCAGCGTGACGTCGCCACGGCCGTCAAGAACAGCCGTGAGATGGCGCTGCTGCCCTACACGTCCACCGCGCGATAAGGGAAGGGTGACCGAAAAATGAAGATCATCCTCACCCACGAGGTCTCCGGCCTCGGTGCCGCCGGCGATGTCGTCGACGTCAAGGACGGCTACGCTCGCAACTACCTGGTCCCGCGCGGTTTCGCGATCCGCTGGACCAAGGGTGGCGAGAAGGACGTGGCGCAGATCCGCCGCGCCCGCAAGATCCACGAGATCGCGACCATCGAGCAGGCCAACGAGATCAAGGCTCAGCTCGAGGGCACGAAGGTGCGTCTGGCCGTTCGCTCCGGCGACGCCGGCCGTCTCTTCGGCTCCGTGACCCCGGCCGACATCGCCGCGGCGATCAAGACCGCGGGTGGCCCGGACGTCGACAAGCGTCGCGTCGAGCTTGGTTCGCCGATCAAGACCCTGGGCTCGCACCAGGTGTCCGTGCGCCTGCACGCCGATGTCGCCGCGCAGGTCGGCGTCGAGGTCGTCGCCGGCTGACGCTGCCCCTGGGCAGTGCGCACACAGCAGTACGGAAGGACCGCACCCCTCGGGGTGCGGTCCTTCCGCCGTTTCACGTGAAACATCAGCGCGTGGCGCCGGTGACGATCCACCGGCCGGAGCGCGCCCGGAGCCAGAGCGTCGCCAGGCGCACGGTCATCATCAGGGTCATCGCTCCCCAGAGGGCGGTCAGGCCGCCTCCGAGCGCCGGGACCAGCAGGGCGGCGGGAGCGAAGACCACCAGGGTCAGCAGCATTGCCCAGGCGAGATAGGGCCCGTCGCCCGCGCCCATGAGGACCCCGTCGAGGACGAAGACCACCCCGGAGACGGGCTGGGAGAGGGCGACGACGACGAGTACGGGCAGCAGGGCGTCGCGGACCGCGGAGTCGTCGGTGAAGAGCGGGATGAACAGCGGCCGGGTGAGGACCAGCAGCAGTCCGAGGACCACACCGGAGACGACACCCCACTGGACCATGCGCCGGCAGACCTGGCGGGCGCCGTCCGCGTCGTCGGCGCCGAGATAGCGCCCGATGATGGCCTGCCCGGCGATGGCGATCGCATCGAGGGCGAAGGCCATCAGGTTCCACAGGGACAGGACGATCTGGTGGGCGGCGACCTCCACGTCGCCGAGGCGGGCGGCCACGGCCGTGGCGATCATCAGGACGGCCCGCAGCGAGAGCGTACGGATCAGCAGCGGGGCGCCTGCCTGGGCACTGGCCCGGATGCCTGCGGCGTCGGGGCGGAGGGACGCTCCATGGCGCCGGGCACCTCGGACGACCACGAAGAGATAGGCGGCGGCCATGCCGTACTGGGCGATGACGGTGCCCCACGCGGAGCCGGCGATGCCGAGCCCGGCTCCGTAGACGAGGCCGACGTTGAGGGCGCCGTTGACCGCGAAGCCGGCGATGGCGACGTAGAGCGGTGTACGGGTGTCCTGGAGGCCGCGCAGCACGCCGGTGGCCGCGAGGACCATGAGCATGGCGGGGATGCCGAGGCTGGAGATCCGCAGATAGGTGACGGCGTAGTCGGCGGCGGTGTCCGAGGCGCCGAAGACGTCGACGAGCCAGGGCGCGCCGGGCAGGGTGAGGGCAACCACGGCGGCGCCGAGCAGAAGGGCGAGCCAGATGCCGTCGACGCCCTGGCGGATGGCGGACCGGAGGTCGCCGGCGCCGACGCGGCGGGCGACGGCCGCGGTGGTGGCGTAGGCGAGAAAGACGAAGACGCTGACGGCGGTCGACAGCAGTGTCGAGGCGATCGCGAGTCCGGCGAGCTGCGGGGTGCCGAGGTGGCCGACAATGGCGCTGTCGGCCATGAGGAAGAGGGGCTCGGCGACGAGTGCGCCGAAGGCCGGGACGGCGAGCGAGAGGATCTCGCGGTCATGTTGCCGGCGGGCAGCCTTGGAGGGCGCGGGAGCCTGGTGCATGGGCTCAATCTAATCTTCCACAGGTAAGAGATGCAATGCTGCAATGACCCTTACTTAAGGTGGGTCGGGCCCTTCGGGTGTGCGCCGTTTGTTCTGATCTTGATCCAGGCGGCGAAGTTTTTCTCCCCCACAGCCAGTGGACGGAAAAGTCGCAGGTCAGAGGTGCTTTCCGCAGGTAGCTATGAGTTTGTCCACATCACTGTCCCCCGGTCCGTGCACAGGTTCCGGGGAGTTCTCCACAGCATCTGGGCCTTCACCCACAGGCCCTGTGGATAACCAGATTGGCTGAAGGTGCCCGCGGGCCTACCGTGGTCCGGCGCCCGACGCGTCAGAAGCGGAGTCAAAGCCTCTTGTTTGTCCGAGCCGTGGCGTAAGAAAAGAGTGGCACGGTGAGTCCGCGATGCGGACGGGAGGAGGTGGCCGGGTGAGCATTCCCGAGCCCATGGACGATCCTTGGGCCGACAGCGGACCCGGCGACCGGCTGCCCACCCGTACCCGTGCCGAGACACGTGGCCGCGGGCGCGGCCGTGAGGACCAGCACGAGCGCGGCAGCGACGGCGGCTGGGACGCCGGCCTCTCCGGCTTCGAGCGCGTTCCTCCGCAGGACCTGGACGCCGAGCAGTCCGTCTTGGGCGGCATGCTGCTGTCCAAGGACGCCATCGCCGACGTCGTCGAGATCATCAAGGGCCACGACTTCTACAAGCCGGCCCACGAGACGGTCTACTCCGCGATCCTCGACCTGTATGCCAAGGGCGAGCCCGCCGACCCCATCACGGTCGGTGCCGAGCTCACCAAGCGCGGCGAGATCACCCGGGTCGGCGGCGCCTCCTATCTGCACACGCTCGTCCAGTCCGTGCCGACCGCGGCCAACGCCTCGTACTACGCGGAGATCGTCCACGAGCGGGCCGTGCTGAGACGCCTGGTCGAGGCGGGCACCAAGATCACGCAGATGGGATACGCGGCCGACGGAGACGTCGACGAGATCGTCAACCGGGCGCAGGCCGAGATCTACCAGGTCACCGAGCAGCGCACGACCGAGGACTACATGCCGCTCGGCGACATCATGGAGGGCGCGCTCGACGAGATCGAGGCGATCGGCTCCCGCAGTGGCGAGATGACCGGTGTGCCCACCGGATTCACCGACCTCGACGCGCTCACCAACGGGCTCCACCCCGGCCAGATGATCATCATCGCCGCCCGTCCCGCCATGGGTAAGTCCACGCTCGCGCTGGACTTCGCCCGGGCCGCCTCCATCAAGAACAACCTGCCCAGCGTCATCTTCTCGCTCGAAATGGGCCGCAACGAGATCGCGATGCGTCTGCTCTCGGCCGAGGCCCGGGTGGCGCTGCACCACATGCGGTCCGGCACCATGACCGACGAGGACTGGACCCGGCTCGCGCGCCGGATGCCCGATGTCTCGCAGGCCCCGCTCTTCATCGACGACTCGCCGAACCTGTCGATGATGGAGATCCGCGCCAAGTGCCGTCGACTCAAGCAGCGGGCCGGCCTCAAGCTCGTGATCATCGACTACCTCCAGCTGATGCAGTCCGGCGGCTCCAAGCGCGCCGAGAGCCGTCAGCAGGAGGTCTCCGACATGTCGCGAAACCTGAAGCTCCTGGCCAAGGAGCTGGAGCTGCCGGTGATCGCGCTGTCCCAGCTGAACCGTGGCCCTGAGCAGCGCACCGACAAGAAGCCGATGGTCTCCGACCTCCGTGAGTCCGGCTCGATCGAGCAGGACGCGGACATGGTCATCCTGTTGCACCGCGAGGACGCCTACGAGAAGGAGTCGCCCCGCGCGGGCGAGGCCGACATCATCGTCGGCAAGCACCGTAACGGTCCGACGGCGACCATCACCGTGGCCTTCCAGGGCCACTACTCGCGCTTCGTGGACATGGCGCAGACCTGATCCACGCCGTGGCCGACGCCTGCGTGCTGCTGCTCAGCGCCTGGTCTCGTAGCGGGTCAGGACCACGCCGCCGGGCAACGTCCGCGTCTCCACCAGGTTCAGGTTCACCCAGCCGTCCAGCGCGGTGAAAAAGGGAGTGCCGCCGCCCACCAGCACCGGATGGGTGGCGATCACGTACTCGTCGATCAGCCCGGCGCGCAGGGCCGCCCCGGCGAGCGTCGCGCCGCCGATGTTCATCGGTCCGCCGTCCTCGGCCTTGAGCCGGGTGATCTCCGCGATCGCGTCGCCGGTGACCAGGCGGGTGTTCCAGTCGACCGCGTCGATCGTCGAGGAGAACACCACCTTCGGCGTGTCCCGCCAGTTCCGCGCGAACGCGATCTCCGCGGCGGTGGCGCCGGGCTGCTGGTCGCCGGTCGGCCAGTAGGAGCTCATCGTCTCCCACAGCTTGCGCCCGTACAGCGACAGGTCGCACGCCTGCTCGTGGTCGAGCCACCACTGGAACAGCTCCTCGCTCGGCGGTCCACCCCAGCTGATGTCGTCGCCGGCCGCGGCGATGTAGCCGTCCAGGGTCACGTTCATGCCGTAGATGAGTTTCCGCATGAGCCAGCCTTCCGTCCGTGGGTGTCCGGTATATACCGCGCGGCGCGGGACATCTCCTCAGCGCACCGCGAAACAGGAGCGACGGTGCGGCCGGGCGGAGCGAGGATGACCGCATGACCTCATCCTTCGAAGCCCTGCTGCCCAGCACCGAACGCGCCCTCACCCACCGCATCGCCGTCGCCCAGAGCGAGGGCCGCTCGCCCTCGTTCGCGGCCGGCCTCGTGCGGGAGGGGACCATGGCCTGGTTCGGGTCGCGCACCTGTGTCGACGGACACGCGCCCGACGCCGGGACGCAGTTTCGGATCGGCTCGATCACCAAGGTGTTCACCGCCGTTCTGGTGCTGCGGTTGCGGGACGAGGGGCTCCTCGGGCTGGACGATCCGCTGGAGAAGCACCTGAAGGGCACCGGCGTGGGCGAGGTGACGATCGCTCAACTCCTCGGGCACACCTCGGGACTGGCGGCCGAGACGCCCTCGCCGTGGTGGGAGCGGACGCCGGGGACGACCCGCCCCGAGCTTGCCGACGTGCTGGGGGAGCGGCCGGCGGTCCATCCGTCCGGGCGGCTCTTCCACTACTCCAACCCCGGCTACACCCTGCTCGGTTCGCTGGTCGAGGCCTTGCGGGGCGTCTCCTGGGAGGAGGCCCTGCGGACGGAGATCCTTGAGCCGCTGAGGCTCGGCCGGACGACGGTCTCTCCGGTCGCGCCGTACGCCGGCGGCTGGGCGGTGCATCCCTGGGCCGATGTGATGATGCCCGAGCCGTCGGAGGATCTCGGGATCATGGCGCCGGCCGGGCAGCTGTGGTCGACGGTCGAAGACCTCTGCCGGTTCGCCGCGTTCCTGGCCGAGGGCGACGACCGCGTGCTGTGCCGGGCGTCGGTCGAGGAGATGCGGGTGCCCTCGGCGCCTCCGGCGGCCGGTGACGGCGAGTGGGGCTACGGACTGGGGCTCCAGGTGTGGCGCAGTGGCGGTCGGACCCTGATCGGGCACACCGGCTCGCTTCCGGGCTTCGTCGCCGGCCTGTGGGTGAGCGTCGAGGACGGTCTGGCCGCGGTGGCGCTCGCGAACGCCACCTCCGGGCCCCTGACGTCCGCCGTGGCAGCCGATCTCGTGCGGATCGTGGCCGAGGCCGAGCCGCGTATCCCGGCGCCCTGGCGGCCCCTTCCCGAGGCGGAAGTGGACAAGGAACTGCTCGCGCTCACCGGCCCCTGGTACTGGGGCACCTACGCGTACGGTCTGCGGATCGGTGCCGGCCGCTCGGTGACCCTGGAGCCGCTGCGCGGTGTCGGGCGGCGGGCGACCTTCCGGGCCCTTCCCGAGGGCGGCTGGATCGGCCTCGACGGCTACTACCAGGGAGAGACGCTGCGGGTGGTGCGCCGCCCGGACGGCTCGGTGAGCCACCTCGACCTGGGTTCCTTCGTCTTCACCCGGGAGCCGTACGAGCAGGGCGACGCGGTGCCCGGCGGCGTGGACGAGGCGGGCTGGCGCGGGCTCTGACCGGTCGCGGTGACGCGCGCTGTTTCACGTGAAACAGCGCGCGTCTGGTCACAGGCTCAGCTTGAAGCCGACATGCGAGGGCTCGAAGCCGAGCCGTTCGTAGAACCGGTGGGCGTCGGTGCGGGTCACATCGGAGGTCAGCTGCACCAGGCGGCAGCCCTGAGCCCGGGACTGCTCGACGGCCCACTCGATGAGCCGGCTGCCGAGCCCGCTGCCGCGTTCCTCGGCGTGGATGCGCACGCCTTCGATGACCGAGCGCGTGGTGCCCCGGCGGGAGAGTCCGGGAATGACCGTGAGCTGGAGGGTGCCGACCACCTTCCCCGCCCGGACGGCGACGACCACGTGCTGGTTCGGGTCCTGGGCGAGACGCTCGAAAGCGGCGGTGTACGGAGTGAGGTCGTCGGGCGACTCGCGCTGCGCGCCCAGTGGGTCGTCGGCGAGCATCGCCACGATCGCGGGAAGGTCGCCCGGTGCGGCGGGCCGGATCTCAAGATCGCTCATGGAGGCAGGCTACGCGTCCGCCCGGGCGGATCGGCCTCAGACCGGGACGCCGAGCCCTTCGACGACGCGTACCAGCGGGGCCAGCTCCGGGTTCGTGGCGGCCTCGTCCAGGGCCTCGCGCAGGGCGGCGTCGTTGGTGGGGCGGGCCTCGGCAAGGAGCTTCAGACCGGCCTCGGTGACATCGGTGTAGATGCCGCGGCGGTCGGTGGCGCACAGATACCGGGTGAGCAGCCCGCGGTCCTCGAGCCGGGTGACGAGCCGGGTGGTGGCGCTCTGGCTGAGCACGACGGCGTCGGCGACCTGCTTCATCTGGAGGTGCCCGCCGGGCCCGTCGTGCTGCCGGCTGAGGACGTCGAGGAGCGAGAACTCGCGGACGCTGAGACCGTGGCGGGACTCCAGGGCTCGCTCGATGTGCGACTCGATCCTGCCGTGCAGCAGAGAGAGGGCGCACCAGCCCGGGGAGAGGGCCGTCAGGGCGGGATCCGTCGCGGTCATGGTCTCTCCTCGCTTCCTCGGCTCCTTCTCAGAGTAGTCGATGAAGCGCAAAAAGCCGCGTGTGCAATTAATTCTCTTCGGCTCATCCCGCGGCGACGGTCAGCGGCGCGAAGCGGCGGGTCCAGTCACCGGGCAGGTCGGGCAGCGAGCGGATCATGACGGCCGGAGTGGCGATCTGCTCCAGGCCGTTCGCCTTCAGCCAGGTGACCAGCGAGGAGTGGCGGGCGTCGACGTCGGTGCGCAGCGGTCGGTCGGTGGCGACGGCCAGGGAGGCCACCAGGGCTTGCGCGGTGGCGGCGTCGGCGGCGATCAGCGGGCCGACCACATGGGTGTCCATGTTGGGCCAGAGGGCGGCGAACCCGGAGATCTGGCCGTCCTGCTCCGCCACCCGCAGATGGTCGGCGAAGGCCGGCAGCCGGGCGATGAGGTGGGTCCGGTCGGCCCCGAAGATCTCGTGGTCGAGGCGCAGGACGTCCTGGAGGTCGTCCGCCGTGGCGGGCCGGACCGTGCGCGCGGGCGCCGGCTCCGTGAAGGTGAAGCGGCCCATGAGCATCTCCGACCGGCCGATGTCGGCGAATCCCAGCTCCTCGTAGAGCGGCTGCCCGTTGCTCGTGGCGTAGAGACTGAGCGGGAGATCTCCGGTCTCGGCGAGGACGTGCCGCATCAGCCGTCGTCCCACGCCCTGGCGGGCGTAGCGCTCGGCCACCAGGACCATGCCGATCGCGGCGAAGCCGGGCTCGTACGAGGTGAGGACGCAGGCCGTGAGCAGGCCGTCGCCGGACGGGTCGTCGATGCCGTATCCCGTTCCGGCGCTGAGCAGCAGACCCCACTTGTGCTCTTCCCGGGGCCATCCGCGGTTCTCCGAGAGATCGGCGCACGCCCCGAGGTCGTCGTGGGTGAGGCGTCGGATGGGCAGCTGGTCGAGCGCGGTCTGCGGAAGGGCCATGGAGGTCAGGCTGACCGAACGGACACCGACGCGTCCACCGCTTTACGGGAAGTCGCCAGACCCCGCTTTCCCCGCGGCCCGGCGGATTCCCGCAGGTGGCGGCCCCGCCTGGTCAGGCCCCACGGCTTGAGCACCGAGAGCGCGGTCATGAACAGATAGGCGGTCGTGGAGACCACGGGAGCGGCCACGAGGCTGCTGTCGGGCACCCCGGCCGCCGCCGCGTGGGCGATCTCGGGCCGGAGGGCGAAGATCGTGGCCGTGGCGGTGGCCAGGGTGATCCAGAACTTGATCCAGACCCATCGGTGCCGGGCGAGGCCCCATGGCGTACCGAGCGAGAGCACCAGGCCGCTGCCGAAGGTCACCAGGGCGACCGGAGCCAGGAGCCAGTCCGCGAACACCTTCATGGCCCGATAGGCCGCCTGTGTGAGCGAGAGGTCCTGGGTCGTGTAGGCGGTGATGCCGAGCGTCAGCAGGCCCAGGCTGAGGCCCAGCCAGGCCACCGAGACCGCCACATGGACGACGAGGAGCGCCCGCCGTACGGGCCGCTGGAGATGTTTCACGTGAAACACCGTGCCGTAGGCCCGGTGGGCTTCGCGTCTGCCCGTGGGAGTAACCGGCCGTACTAGCCTCGGCGTATATGACGACCCTTCCCGGCCGGCGCAGGCTGCACCTCTTCGATCTCGACGGCACGCTGATCCGCGGCTCGGCCGCCGCGGTCGAGATCTCCCGGCAGCTCGGAGTGAGCCGGGAGATCGAGGAACTGGAGCAGGAGTTCCTGCTGCGCGGGCTCACTCCGGACGAGTTCGCGGTGCGGGCGCACGCGCTGTGGGGCGCGCTCACTCCGGATCAGGTGACGGCGGCCTTCGAGGGCGCACCCTGGCTCGCCGGGATCAGGGACGTGTGGGCCGAGATCCGAGAGGACGGCGGCCACTGCGCGGTGATCTCCCTGTCGCCGGACTTCTTCGTGGAGCGGCTCCTGGAGTGGGGAGCGGACGCTGCCCACGGATCCCGCTGGCCCGCCGTTCCCTTCACCGAGCCGATCCACCGGCCGGGCATCCTCAACGCTTCGGCCAAGGTCCGGATCGCCGGCGAGCTCTGCGCGCGCTTCGGGGTCGAGCCGGCCGACTGCGTGGCGTACGGCGACTCGATGTCCGACGCCGAGCTCTTCGCGATCGTGCCCGAGACCGTCGCCGTGAACGCCGACCACCACCTCGTGGACCTGGCACGCCACCGCTATGTCGGCACCGATCTCCGGGAGGCGTACGCATTGGTCCGAAAGAGCGCAGCCTAGTCCTCGCGGCGGGGCGAATGGCCGGGAATCCCACTTTCTGCCCGAAGTCCCCAGAGGACTGCCATCCTGCGACCACGGAGGCCGACTTCGGGGAGGCAAGCACATGACGGATGCTCCGGCCGCGGACACGGACGCGCCGCCCCTCATAGCCACGGCGGCCGAGCCGGCCGAGCCGTCGCCCGACGCGGGGCTGATCCGCCGCACGCTGGCCGAGATCGGCCCGATGGCCGACCGGGTGACCTCGTACTTCTACGCCCTGCTCTTCCTCGGCCATCCCGAGCTGCGGGCGATGTTCCCGGCCGCCATGGACACCCAGCGCGACCGGCTCCTCAAGGCCCTGCTCACGGCGGCCGAGCACCTGGACGACACGAAGGTCCTCACCGAATACCTGCGGAACCTCGGGCGCGGGCACCGCAAGTACGGCACCCAAGCGGCCCACTATCCGGCCGTCGGCGAGGCGCTGATCGGGGCCCTCGAGCGGTACGCCACGACGACCTGGAACGCGGAGACCGAGGCGGCCTGGGTCCGCACGTACACCACGATCTCGCAGATCATGATCGACGCGGCCGCGGAGGACGAGCAGAGCGCGCCGGCCTGGTGGCAGGCCGAGGTGGTCAGCCACGACCTGCGGACCTCCGACATCGCCGTGATCACGCTCCGGCCCGACCAGCCGTACCCGTTCCTCGCCGGGCAGTACACGACGCTGGAGACGCCGTGGTGGCCGCGGATATGGCGCCATTACTCCTTCGCCGCCGCGCCCCGGCCGGACGGGCTGCTGTCCCTGCACGTCAAGGCGGTCCCGGCGGGCTGGGTGTCCAACGCCCTGGTCCATCGCGCGCGGCCCGGCGACGTGCTGCGGCTCGGCCCACCGGCCGGCTCGATGACCGTCGACCACACCACCGACAACGGGTTGCTCTGCCTCGGCGGCGGGACCGGCATCGCGCCGATCAAGGCCCTGGTCGAGGACGTCGCCGAGCACGGCGACCGGCGGCCGGTCGAGGTCTTCTACGGCGCCCGCAGCGGCCACGACCTCTACGACATCGACACGATGATGCGGCTCCAGAAGACCTTTCCCTGGCTCGCCGTCCGGCCGGTCACCGAGGACGAGGGACGGCTCCCGGACGCCGTGCGTCGCTACGGGCCGTGGGCCGAGTACGACGCCTATCTCTCGGGACCGCTCGGCATGATCCGCAGCGGCGTCGACGCCCTGCGCGGCGTCGGCATCCCCACCGACCGGATCCGCCACGACTATCTCGCGGAGCTCGTTCCCCAGGCCTCCTAAGGAGGTGCCAAGGCAGCCGTCAGCCCAGGTCGGGAGCGTGCATCGCGCGGACGCCCTCGATGTTGCCGTCGAGATAGTGGCGCAGCGAGAGCGGCACGAGATGGACGGCGGCGATCCCGACGCGGCTGAAGGGCACGCGCACGATCTCGTACTCGCCCAGCGGCTCTTCGATCTCGGGGCCGTGGCGCTGAGCGGTGTCCATGGACTCCAGACGGCAGACGAAGAAGTGCTGCACCTTCACGCCCGAGACACCGCCGTCCACGATGTGCTCGACGGTGTCGACGAAGCAGGGCACCACGTCGGTGATCTTGGCGCCCAGCTCCTCGTGCACCTCGCGGTGCAGGGCCTCGACGACGGTCGAGTCGGTGGGCTCGACACCGCCGCCGGGCGTCACCCAGTAGGGATCCATTCCCGGCTTCGTGCGCTTGATGAGGATCAGGTCGTCCCCGTCGAGCAGGATGGCGCGTGCGGTGCGCTTGACCACTGGTCGTTCGGTCATGGGAAGAAAATGGCCCGCCCCCGCTGTCCTGAAACGCCCCGGTGTCCTGAAACTCACCAGTCCCCCGCGGCACGCAGCAGCCATTCGTGGGCCCGGGCGATGTGCGCGAGCGCCAGGGTGCCGGTGCGGACGACGAGGAAATAGGTGCGCAGCGGCGGCACCGGCGGATCGAGCAGCGCCACCAGCCGGCCCCGCCGCAGCGCCTCCTCGCACAGATAGCGGGGCAGTACGGCGAGCCCGGCGCCCGAGGCGGCGGACTCCAGAACGGCCCGCAGGTCCGGGACGATCACGGTCGCGGCCGCGGCCGGCTTGGTCTCGAAGACGGCCGACCAGTAGCGGCCGACGAACGGCAGCGACTCGTGCACCTCGACCACGGGCAGCTGCTCCAGGACGATCGCGCCCTCGCGCCGCAGCAGCCCGGGAGAGAGCCGGGCGGCCCAGCGGGGCGCCGCGACCAGGACGTGCTCCTCGTCGCAGAGCGGGGTCGCGGAGAAGAGCCCGCCGCGCGGCCGGGCGGTGGCGACGGCCAGGTCGTGGTGGCCGGCGGCGAGACCCTCGAGGGTCTCCTCGGCGTTGCCGACGAGGGAGACGCGGACCGCAAGGCCCTGGGCGATCAGCGGGGTGAGGGCGGGCAGCACCCGGGCCGAGGTGAACTCGGGCGGCCCGGCGACATGGAGGGTGCGCACCCCGCTGCGCTCGTCCAGGCCCGCTCCGGCGATCTCGACCAGGGCGTCGAGGTGCGGCGCGGCGCGCTGGGCGAGTTCGTCGCCGATGGTCGTCGGGGTGACGCCGCGGGCCCGTCTGAGGAAGAGCGGCCGGCCGAGCTGGCGTTCCAGGGTGCGGATCTGGCTGGTGACCGCGGGCTGGGACAGACCGAGGAGCGCGGCGGCGCGGGTGAAGGAGCCGGCCCGGTGCACCGTGACGAACGTGCGCAGCAGGGTCAGATCCATGTCCGCCCCCTCCCGGCCGGTGCGGCCGTCGACTCAGGCGGAGCCGGCGGTGCCGGAGCCCGCGCCTCAGGACCGTCCAACTATAAATAAGTCGATAGGTCGCTGTCGCTAGCGTGATTGGACACTGACGCTCAGTCAACTAGCCTGGTTCAGGCGGTCGTCCGTCGCGCGGGCCGCGGCGGACGGGGAGCGTTCCGAGCCACGAGGGGGGAGGTTCGGAACGCCCCTTCCGCTCGCCCGGGCATGCTTCCGGGGCATGCCCTGGCGTGCTCGCCGGGACGCTACCCGGCGGCCGCGCCGGCCTTGTCGAGGGCCTGCAGGACGTCCGCGATCAGGTCCTCCGGGTCCTCCGCGCCCACCGAGAAGCGGACGAAGCCCTCGGGCACCGCGTCCCCGCCCCAGCGCCCGCGCCGCTCGGCCGTGGACCGCACCCCGCCGAAGCTGGTCGCGTCGTCGACCAGCCGGAGCGCGTCCAGGAAGCGGTCGGCCCGCGCCCGGTCGGGCAGGACGAAGGAGACGACCGAGCCGAAGCGCCGCATCTGGCGGGCGGCCACCTCGTGCGAGGGATCGCCGGGCAGTCCTGGATAGCGCAGCCCGGTCACCGTCGGGTGCTTGGCGAGCGCCTCGGCGAGCGCCAGCGCCGTGGCGCACTGCCGGTCGATCCGCAACTGCAGCGTGGCCAGGGAGCGGTGGGCGAGCCAGGCCTCCATCGGGCCCGGGATCGCGCCGACGATCTTGCGCCAGCGCCGTACCTCGGCGGCCCGCCGCGGATCGCGGCAGCTGACGTGCCCGAGCAGGATGTCGCCGTGCCCGGTCATGCCCTTGGTGTCGCTCGCCACGGAGAAGTCGGCGCCCAGCTGGAGCGGACGCTGGCCGAGCGGGGTGGCCAGGGTGTTGTCGACGGCGACCAGGGCGCCGGCCTCGTGGGCGGCGGCGACCATACGGCGCAGGTCGCACACGTCGAGGCCGGGATTGGACGGCGTTTCCAGCCACAGCAGCTTCGCCCCGGCCAGGACGGAGAGCTGGGCGTCCCCGGCGGTCGGCGCGGTGCGGACCTCGATCCCGTACGCCCGCAGCTGCTCGTGCAGCAGCGGCAGCGCCTGATAGCCGTCGTCGGGCAGCACGACGGCGTCGCCGCTCCTCAGCTGGGAGAGCAGGACGGCGGAGACGGCGGCCATCCCGGAGGCGAAGACCAGCGTCTCGACGCCGCTCTGCCCGGGCGCCTCCAGCTCGCCGATGGCGCGTTCCAGATGGGTCCAGGTCGGGTTCTCGTCGCGGCCGTAGGTGTACGGGCCGGTCGGGTCGCCGGGCAGGTGGAAGTGGGCCGCGAAGACCGGCCCGGGGAGGGTGGGCTCGTACTTCACCGGCTCGGGGAGCCCGGCCCGTACCGCCCGGGTGCCGTCGCCGAGCTGCCCGCCGGACGCGTCGCCGGGTCCGGCGGGCGCGTCGCCGGGCCGGCCGGACCGGCCCGTGTCGTGGGTGTCGTCGTCGCTCATGCCGACCGCTCCTCCATCCGCTCGGCCGGCTCGTCGTCGAGCGCGGCCCGGACGGCGGCGAGGAGTCCCTCGCTCGCCGCCTCCACCATCTCCAGGCAGTCCTCGAAGCCTTCGCGGCCGCCGTAGTAGGGATCGGGCACGTCGAGGCCGGCGCCCGCCCGCGGGTCGTAGGAGCGCAGCAGCCGTATCTTGGCGGCCTGCGCGGGTGTGGGCGCGAGCCGCCGCAGCTCCCGGACGTGGCCCTCGTCGAGCGCGATCACCAGGTCGAGCGTGGGGAACCAGGAGGCGCGGAACTGCCGGGCGGTGTGCTCCGACGTGTAGCCGTGGTCGTCGAGGACGGCGACCGTGCGCGGGTCGGCGCCGTCGCCCTCGTGCCAGCCGCCGGTGCCGGCACTGTCCACCTCCACCGCGCCGGCCAGTCCGGCCTCGGCCACGCGGGCGCGGAAGACGTGCTCGGCCATCGGCGAGCGGCAGATGTTGCCCGTGCAGACGAAACAGACGCGGTACGTCATGGCCGGCCCTCAGTCGCCGTCGGGAAGGGCGACGTTCAGGGCCCACGAGACGACGGAGATGATCAGGCCGCCGAGCACGGCGGTCCAGAAGCCCTCCACGTGGAAGCTGAGGTCGAGCTGCTCGGCCAGCCAGGACGTCAGGAGCAGCATCAGCGCGTTGACGACCAGGGTGATCAGACCGAGGGTCAGGATGAAGAGCGGGAACGTCAGGAGCTTCACGACCGGCTTCACCAGGAAGTTCACCAGTCCGAAAACCAGGGCGACCAGGATCAGGGTCCAGGCCTTCTTGCCGGTGCTGTCACCGGTCAGGGTGATGTCCTGGACCAGCCAGATGGCCACACCCAGGGCGCCCGCGTTCGCGAGCGTCTTGACGACGAAATTCTTCATGTGTCAGATCGTGGCAGACATGATCTGGCCAACGGCAGGGGCGGACGAGCAATGAAGGCATTCCGACTGGACGAGCTGGAAGCGGAGCGGGCGGCGAACGACGGTGCCTATCTCCAGTTCCTGCGGGAGCGCAACATGTCGGTCGGCCTGTACGCGCTGGACGCGGGGCAGCTCGACCCGCAGCAACCGCACGGTCAGGACGAGGTCTACTTCGTGGTGAGCGGCCGGGCCGCGATCACGGTGGGGACGGAGACGACCCAGGTGGCGCGGGGCAGCGTGGTCTATGTGCCGGCGGGTGTGCCGCACAAGTTCCACCACGTCACCGAGGACCTGCGGGTGATGGTGGTGTTCTCGCCGCCTGAGGCCTGAGGCTCGAGGCTTGAGACGAGAGGTCTGCCGCCTGATCCCTGACTCGCGCCCCCGAGGCGGGGCCAGGCCCCTTAGGGGTCGGATCAGGGAAGAGCGGGGGCCGTGAGGCCCCCGTTCGCTTGGTGCCCGCCCCTAGCATCGGAGGTGTCCGGCGCACGACGCGGCGGCGAATCCATCGGAGATGAGGTACGCGCAATGGCGGTGAAGGAGATTCTCGCGGGGATGCCGTGGTGGGTGAAGTGGATCGCCATACCCGTCATCGCTCTGGTCGTCTTCGGCGGTCTGATCACGAGCGTGCTGAGCTTCGTGGTCGGCCTGCTCTTCAAGCTGCTGATCTTCGTGGCGCTGGTCGGCGGTCTGATCTTCGTCGTCCGGAAGTTCACGTCCTCGTCGAGCTCGCGCGGGGACTGGTGACGCCGGCGCCGGTAGCACGAGTTACCCACTGGTATGACGCCCCTGCCGGCCATTAGCCCGGCAGGGGGAACGCACCGGACGAAACCCGTGTGGCCCAGGGGCCTGCCCTTAGAGTGAAAACCTCTGCCGCCCCGGGAACCACAGGCGTAGACCCGCACCGACCGGCGTGATCGTGCCTGTCCCCGCCGGGTCCGCCACCGGACCCCACGGGTCCCAGGCCGCGGCGGGCGCGCGGGGGCGGCCCCCGCGGGCGGGTGCGACGCACTCGTCGTCACGCCTGGGGGTGACCTTTGGCCACTGCTTCGCAGCCCGCTGCTCCTACGCTGATCGGCTCGGTGCAGCGCGCCCTGAGACTGCTCGAGGCCGTGGGCTCCCACGAGGACGGGGCCCCCGCCAAACAGCTCGCGCGCGAGGCGGGACTCCCGCTTCCCACCGCGTACCACCTGCTCCGCACCCTGACGCACGAAGGCTATCTGCGCCGCGAGAAGGGTGTGTTCGTGTTCGGCGACGCCGCGGGCCGTCTGGTCGGCGGCGGAGTTCTGCAGAATCGTCGCACCAAGATCGAAGACTCTCTCGCCCACTGGCGGGACGCCATCGGCGTGCCCGTCTACTTCGCCGTCTACCGCGAAGGCGAGATCGAGCTCGTCTCGGTCGCCGACACTCCCACCGCGCCCGCCGTCGAGGAGTGGGCCGACTTCCGGGAGACCGGGCACGCGCACGCGATCGGGCAGTGCCTGCTGAGCCAACTCGATCTGAAGAGCCGTCAAGACCACCTCGAGCGGCACCCGGTGGAGGCCATCACTCCGTACACGGTGCGTAATCGCCGGTCCCTTTTGGACCGTTTGGGTCGTATGGGGCGAATGGAACCCCTGGTGGAGCGTCAGGAATATGCGCTCGGCACGGTCTGCGCCGCCATTCCCCTCACCGCGGGGTCCACAGCGGCCGCGATGGCGATTTCACTCCCACTCCACCAGGAAGAGCGATTGCTCCCCGCGATCGACCGGCTACAGAATGAGATCGGGAAGCTCTTCAGCTCCCTCGCGTTCTCTATCAGTATCTGAAAAATCACTCCTTGTGATCTGCTAGCGCTTCGAGCACGATTGCGTCAAGAGGGCCAAGAGGGATCATTCCTGGCCGTTTCGACCACTCCTTCAAGCGGCGTGTTCACACAACTGCCCATCTAATGCGGGGTACATGATGCGAGAGACGGTTCAGGCCGAGGTTCTGATGAGCTTCCTCGTCTCCGAGGAGCTCGCCTTCAGGATCCCGGTGGAACTGCGGTACGAGACCCGCGACCCCTATGCGGTGCGGATGACCTTCCACCTGCCCGGAGACGCGCCCGTCACCTGGGCGTTCGGCCGTGAGCTGCTGCTCGACGGGATCAACCGGCCCAGCGGGGACGGCGATGTGCACATCGCCCCGACCGATCCCGAGGTGCTCTCCGACGTGACGATCCGGCTCCAGGTCGGCAGCGACCGCGCCCTGTTCCGGGCGAGCGCGCCACCGCTGGTCGCCTTCCTCGACCGTACGGACAAGCTCGTCCCGCTCGGTCAGGAACGGACGCTGGGCGACTTCGAGGACAACCTGGAGGCGGCGCTCGGGCGGATCCTGGCGGAGGAGAACGCGGGCTGACCGCTCAAGCGGCCCGACCGGACCCCACGACCGGATCGGCGGCCGCGCCCGACACGTAGGCCCTGACCCGGGCCCGACTCCGCCCTGACCCGGGCCCGACCCGGCCTTCGCCCTGCCCTCACGCGGTCACTTGGCCCTCCGGCGGCGGCCGCCCCCGCCGCCCCGGACGCCGCGACCGCTCCGTACGCCACCGCCACGACCATCGCCCGCGCCCCCCGCCGCGTCCGCGGCTCCCGGCCGGTCGGCCGACACCACCAGCGCCGCGAGGCCGGTCGTGAGCGGGACCGAGGCGACCAGGCCGATCGACCCGACCAGCGTGCGGACGATCTCCTCCGCGACCAGCTCGCTGTTGGCCACCGTCCCCACGCTGCTCTGCGCGATGGAGAACAGCAGCAGCAGTGGCAACGCGGCGCCGGCGTAGGCGAGCACCAGGGTGTTCACCACCGAGGCGATGTGGTCGCGGCCGATCCGGATCGCGGCCCGGTACAGCGCCCGCGGCCCCATCGTCGGGTCGGCCTGGTGGAGTTCCCAGACCGCCGAGGTCTGCGTGACCGTCACGTCGTCGAGCACGCCGAGCGAACCGATGATGATGCCGGCGAGCAGCAGGCCGGACATGTCGAGTTCCGGGTAGAGGCCGTGGATGAGGCCGGTGTTGTCGTCGGTGTTGCCGCTGAGCGAGGCCCAGTCGATGAACACCGAGCCCAGCAGACCGATCAGCAGCAGCGAGATCAGGGTGCCGAGCACCGCGACCGAGGTGCGGGCGGACAGCCCGTGGCACATGTAGAGCGCGATCAGCATGATCGCGCTCGACCCGACGACCGCGACCAGCAGGGGATTCGAGCCCTCGAGGATCGCCGGCAGGATGAAGAGGGTCAGCACCAGGAAGCTCACGGCGAGCGCGATCAGCGCCATCACGCCGCGCATCCGGCCCACGACCACGACGGCGAGCGCGAAGATGCCGGCGAGCACCGCGATCGGCACCTTCCGGTTCACGTCGGTGACCGAGTACTGCAGGTCGCGCGGGGCGTCGGGCGCGTACGCCACCACCACGCCCTGGCCCTCGTGGAGTTGCCGCGGCGCGTCCGGCTGCACGATCTCGGTGAACGTACGGCCCTTGTTCGGGCCCGTGGTGACCTCGACGTTCGCCTTGGCGCACTGGCCCTGCTGGGAGTTGACCGCCTCGCGGCCCTCCGGTGTCGAGGTGTCGCCGGTCGGCGGGACCTGGGCGGCGTTCACGTCCTTGCAGTCGACGTGCTCGACGGAGACGACCTTGCCCTGCTCGGTCTGCCGGTCGAAGCCGACGCCGGTGCGCTGGTGGGCGGGCGTGCCGCCGGGCCACAGCACCACGAGCCCGACGACCACGGCGGTGGCGAAGGGGATCAGGACGGCGGCGATGACTCTGCGCAGATGCCGGGAGACGGGCGCGGCGGGCCCGTGGCCGTGGCTGTGGCCGTGGCCGTGCGGTTCGCCGTGCGGTTCGGGGGTCTGATGCGTGGGAGTCACGGGTCGATCATCGCAAGAACAGGTGGGGCCCCACTGTTCAGCACGCCAGGGATGACGCTAGCGTGGTGGCACCTTTGCACACGCGGGAGCTCGGAGCACCGGGCTGAGAGGGCGCTGACGATTCGCTGCGCCGACCGCCGAACCTGTTACCGGGTAATGCCGGCGTAGGGAGATTCGGTCTCATGACCATTCAGGATGCACGCACGCCTGCCTCCGGCCAGAACGGCTCGGGTGACCAGCAGGAGCGCACGCCGGGCTGGCACAAGGGATACGTCGAGGGTTCCCGCCCCGACCTCCGGGTGCCCGTCCGCCAGGTGCACCTCACCAACGGCAAGGACGTGACGCTGTACGACACGTCCGGTCCGTACACCGACCCCACCCTCGACACCGACGTCCGACGCGGCCTGCCGCCGCTGCGCGAGAACTGGATCATCGCGCGCGGCGACACCGAGGAGTACGCGGGCCGTCCCGTCCGTCCCGAGGACGACGGGATCAAGCACACCTCGCCGCGCGGCGGCGGTCTGAAGAACCTCGACGCGGTCTTCCCGGGCCGGCCGCGGCTGCCCCGCCGGGGCCGCGGCGGTCAGGCCGTGACCCAGCTCGCGTACGCCCGCCGTGGCGAGATCACGCCGGAGATGGAGTTCGTCGCGATCCGCGAGAACGTCGCTCCCGAGGTCGTCCGCGAGGAGATCGCGGCCGGCCGCGCCGTGCTCCCGGCCAACGTCAACCACCCGGAGATCGAGCCGATGATCATCGGCAAGCGTTTCCTGGTGAAGGTCAACGCCAACATCGGCAACTCCGCCGTCACCTCCTCCATCGAGGAGGAGGTGGAGAAGATGACCTGGGCGACCAAGTGGGGCGCCGACACGGTCATGGACCTGTCCACCGGCCGCAACATCCACACCACCCGCGAGTGGGTGCTGCGCAACTCCCCCGTGCCGATCGGCACCGTGCCGCTCTACCAGGCCCTGGAGAAGGTCGACGGCAAGGCCGAGGAGCTGACCTGGGAGATCTACAAGGACACGGTCGTCGAGCAGGCCGAGCAGGGCGTCGACTACATGACGGTGCATGCCGGCGTGCTGCTGCCGTACGTGCCGCTGACCGCCCGCCGCAAGACCGGCATCGTCTCGCGCGGCGGCTCGATCATGGCCGCCTGGTGCCTCGCGCACCACAAGGAGAACTTCCTCTACACGAACTTCGAGGAGCTCTGCGAGATCCTCGCGGCGTACGACGTCACGTACTCGCTCGGCGACGGCCTGCGGCCCGGCTCGATCGCGGACGCCAACGACGACGCCCAGTTCGCGGAGCTGCGCACGCTCGGCGAGCTGAACACGATCGCCAAGCGCATGAACGTCCAGACGATGATCGAGGGCCCGGGCCACGTCCCGATGCACAAGATCAAGGAGAACATCGACCTCCAGCAGGAGATCTGCGAGGAGGCGCCGTTCTACACGCTCGGCCCGCTGACCACGGACGTCGCGCCCGCGTACGACCACATCACCTCGGGCATCGGCGCGGCGATGATCGCCTGGTGGGGCACGGCGATGCTCTGCTACGTCACGCCCAAGGAGCACCTGGGCCTGCCGAACAAGGACGACGTGAAGACCGGCGTGATCACCTACAAGATCGCGGCGCACGCGGCGGACCTGGCGAAGGGGCACCCGGGCGCGCAGGAGTGGGACGACGCGCTGTCCGACGCGCGCTTCGAGTTCCGCTGGGAGGACCAGTTCAACCTGGCCCTCGACCCGGACACGGCCCGGGAGTTCCACGACGAGACGCTGCCGGCGGAGCCCGCGAAGACGGCGCACTTCTGCTCGATGTGCGGGCCGAAGTTCTGCTCGATGAAGATCTCCCAGGACATCCGCCGCGAGCACGGCGGTGACCTGAAGGCCGAGGAGATCGAGGCGGGCATGGCGGAGAAGTCGGCCGAGTTCGCGGCGGCCGGCAACCGGGTCTACCTGCCGATGGCGGAGTAGCCGGACCGCCTTCGAACCGAGGGGCCGGCCCGCGACGTCCCGGGGGAGTCGCGGGCCGGCGCCCTCAGCCTGTGCGCTGTTCGGGCGGGCCGGCGTTGTCCGCCTGTGCGTTGTTCGGTGGGCCGGCGTCCTCAGCCGGTGCGCTGTTCGGGCGGGCCGGCGTCCGGGCCGGTGAGGTCGGGGTCGGCGAAGCCCGGGCCGGTGAAGCCGGGGCTGGTGAAGTCAGGGCCGGTGAAGTCGGGGCTCGCGTAGGCCGGGCGCGGGGCCGGCGCGCCCTCGGCCGGGCTGGTGAAGTCCGGCCCGCTGTATCCCACCTTGGGGATACGGCCGGCCGGCGGCGGTGACTGGTCCGGCAGGGGCGGCGGCGCGGCGGCGAGGGCGTCGCGGAGGAACGGCAGCACGCCGCGTTCGAGGAGCGCCCGGCACCAGGCCGCGCGGGCGCGGGACAGCTCGTCGTCGGGAGCCTGGGCGGGGACTTCGGTGGCGCTGTTGCGCAGCGCCGTGACGAGGAGTCCCACCGCGGCGCAGAGCAGTCCGGCCGCGGCGACCACGCCGAAGAAGAGGCCCGCGGTGAGCAGGGTGTCGGCGAAGGCGGGCGCCGGGTTCAGCATCTTCAGGACGGCGCCGACCAGCAGGAAGATCACGGCGGCGGTGCCCGCGAGGATCGGGGCGAGGACGGTGACGACGGCGACGAAGCCCGCGCCGCCCGCCTCTCCCAGGAGCTCGCCCGTACCGCTGCCGCTGCCGCCGGCGGTGCCGGTCGAGCGGACCTGCTCGCGGACCTGCTCGCGTACCTTCACGAAGTGGTCGTACTCGGTCGCGGCGGCGGTGGTGATGAGCGTGGTCGCGTTCAGCGCCATCGCACGCAGCTGGGTGGTGGTGAGCCGGTTCCCGACCTCGGCGAGATCCGGATGGTCATGCGCGTTGCGCAGTGCGTCGTCGAGGACCCGCTCGAACTCGGCGCGGTCCTCGGTCAGCAGGTGCGGAGCCACGTTCATGTGCATCCCCCGATGCTCCGTAAGGGCCGGAACCGGCCGTGCGGAACGGCAGGTCGGGCGGAAACGGAGGAGAGCCTGCTACGGATGAGCCGATGGTATTGCGGTTACGACACGCGTTGACAGGGTGTTTCGGGAAATCGCCTTCCCCGGATGCGTACGGTTATGCCTCAGGCGGGCAGGGGGAGTTGGACGACCAGCAGCTTTCCGGCCATGGTCACACCGCCGTCCATCGCGATGGCGAGGCCGTCCGCGTACACGTGCGGTCCGTCGACGACCGGGCGCTCGCCCTCCTCGCCGTCCTCCGTGCCGACCTGGCCGAGAAGGTACGGAATGGGGCTGTGGCCGTGCACGATCCGGCGCCCGCCGTAGGTGCCGAGCAGCTCCTGCACCGCCTGCGGGCCGGCGGCCTCGTCGCGGAAGGCGAAGCGCTTGGTGAACTTCCGGAAGAGGTCCCAGACCTCGTCGGCGTCGTTGCGGTTGAGGATCTCGTGGACCTTGTCGTTGACGTCCTCGATGGTGCCGCCGTACTCCAGATACGCGGTGGTGTCCGAGTGCAGGAGCAGATGGCCGTCCTCCTCCACCACGGCGTCGAGGCGGGACATCCACTGGAGGTGGACGTCCTGGAGGCGGTCCATGTCGTGCTTCTGGCCGCCGTTGAGCAGCCAGGCGGCCTGGAAGGTGGCGGTGCCGGCGCCCGAGCTGACGGGCGTGTCGCCGAACCGCTTGGCGCCGATGAGCAGCAGCTCGTGATTGCCCATCAGGGCCTTGCAGTAGCCGCCGGCGGCGGCGGCCTCGGCGGACAGGCGCATGACGAGGTCGATGACACCGATGCCGTCGGGGCCGCGGTCGGTGAAGTCGCCGAGGAACCACAGGCGGGCGTTGCCGGCGGACCAGACGCCGTTCTCGTCGATCAGGCCCTGGGCGTGCAGCGCCTGGAGCAGCTCGTCGAGGTATCCGTGCACGTCGCCGACGACGTAGAGCGGGCCGGGGCCGTCGCCCTGGGCCGGCGCGGGCGCGGCGGCGGGCTGAGGCGCGGCGGGCACGTGGACCTGGACCGTGTCGCCGCGGTTGATGACGGGCAGGTCGCGCTCGGTCGGGGTGTAGCCCTCGGGCGGCTCGTCGGCGGGGTAGGCGTTGCCGGGGTGCCCGGCGTCGACGGACCCGACCGGCTGTCCGACCGGCGCGGTGGACCCGACCGGCTGGGCGGCCGGCTGGGCGGGGGCGATTGGCTGGGCGGGTGCGACGGGCTGGGCCGGCGGGGCCGGTGCGGCGCCCGTGGCCACCGCGACGATGCCGCTCACCGCGGCGGTGGGGGCGGTGGGGGCAGCTGGGGCGGCGGCGGACGCGGCGGGTGCGGCGGGTGCGGCCGGGGTGGCCGGCGAGGCCGGAGCGGGAGCCGCGGCGGGTGCGGCGGGGGCCGCGGGAGCGCCGTGGCCCTCGGCCGGGCTGCCGAGGTGCAGCGTGGCGTCGGCCGGAAGCGGCTCGACCGCGTGACCCTGGACAGGCACCCGGGCGTACGGAGGTACACGGAAGTCACGCAACGTCGCCGTGCGGACCACGGGTTCCTGACCGGCCCCCTGTGTCATCGACCCCTCCACCACCGTCGCGATGCCCTGCACATCGCGGACCGTCCTGGTCGTGGTGGTCCGCGGTGTCGTCCGCCCATCATAGGAATGAGGGTCCTCCTGTGTGACGCACCAGGGGTGGTGAATCCGGGTCCACTCCGGGTTCACCGGTTGTTTCGCCCGAATTGAGAAGGTCCAGGCCAGGGTAGGGCCCTACGGCCCTACCCCAGGGATCAGTCCTTCGAGGGAGAGCGCGGCGGGCTGACCGTCGTCCGCGGCGACCTTCGCTGCGAGGAGGTGCGGACGATCAGCTCCGTCGGTATCACCCGCTCGACCGGCCCGTCCGTCTCGATGCCCTCGATCGCGTCGATGAGCAGCTGGACGACGGCGGTGCCGATCCGGCGCGGCTTGAGCGAGAGCGTCGTGATGGGCGGTTCGGTGTTGGCGTAGACGGTCGACTCGCTGCAGCAGACCAGCAGCAGGTCGTCCGGCACCCGCAGCCCGTAGCGGCGGGCCGCCGCGAGCAGGTCGGTGCCGTTGGGGTCGAAGAGCCCGTAGACGGCGTCGGGCCGGTCCGGGCGGGCGAGCAGCCGGTCGGCCGCGACCGCGCCCGCGCACGGGTCGTGCGCCGGATAGGCCTCGTAGACGGGATCCTGGCCCACGCGCTCGCACCAGTTGAGGTACGCGGTGGTGGACAGCCGGGTGTAGGTGTCGGTGGTGGTGCCGGTGAGGAGGCCGATCCGGCGGGCGCCGGCGGCGGCGAGGTGGTCGAGCAGGTCGAGGACGGCCGCCTCGTGGTCGTTGTCGACCCAGGCGGTGACCGGCAGGGTGCCGGCCGGGCGGCCGTCGGAGACGACGGGAAGCCCTTGGCGGACGAGTTCGGTGACGACGGGGTCGTGGTCGGAGGGGTCGATGACGACGGTGCCGTCGAGGGCGACGTTCGACCAGACGTCGTGTCGGGAGGTGGCGGGGAGGATGACCAGGGCATAGCCGCGGGCGAGCGCGGCCGAGGTGGCGGCTCTGGCCATCTCCGCGAAGTACGCGAATTCGGTGAAGGTGAAAGGTTCATCCCCGTACGTCGTCACGGTCAGGCCGATGAGTCCCGACTTGCCGGTACGGAGGGTGCGGGCCGCGGCGGACGGGCGATAGCCCAGCCGGTCTGCGACCTCGCGGACGTGACGGCGGGTGGCGTCCGGGAGCCGGCCCTTGCCGTTGAGCGCGTCGGAGACAGTCGTGATGGAGACCCCGGCGGCGGCGGCCACGTCCCGGATGCCCGCCCGGCCCTGCCGGCTTCCCCGGGTCTGTGCCCGGCTCACCTGGTGCTTCCCTGCTGCTGTCATGGCGAGCCGATAGTAGGGCGATGGGGGTGGGTCGAGCCGGTCGCATATGCAGGCATTGACAGGCACGTTTCTGCAAGATCGAATACGGTCAATCACCTTGGAAAATAAGGTAGTTCGGGGATAAGGCATGGGACCTGCCGACATCGATGCCCATGAGCCTGGCGAGAGGACGAGGTCTCGAAGAGGTCTCAACTCACCTCTACGGGCGATGCGCGCCACGGCGCTCGCCACCGGCGCGCGCCACCCCTGCGCGCGCTCCCCTCGTTGCCGCTCCGTTGTCCACAGGCCATTCGCAGCGGGGCCGAATCCTCATAAGGTGAGGAGTATTGGTGGTACGGACGGTCGAGGAGGACACAGTGAGCGAGACGAGCGGTACGGGCACGGGGACGGCCGGCGGGGCGGGCGCGCCCAGCCCGAAGCTGCGCGCCGAGCTGGACGGCATCCCCACCTACAAGCCGGGCAAGCCGGCCGCCGCGGGCGGTGCGGTCGCCTTCAAGCTGTCCTCCAACGAGAACCCGTATCCGCCGCTGCCCGGCGTGATGGAGAGCACGCTGGCCGCGGCCGCGAACTTCAACCGCTACCCGGACATGGCCTGCACGGGCCTGACGGAGGAGCTGGCCAACCGCTTCGGTGTGCCCGTCTCGCACGTGGCCACCGGCACCGGTTCGGTGGGCGTGGCGCAGTCCCTGCTCCAGTCCACCTCGGGCCCGGGCGACGAGGTGATCTACGCCTGGCGCTCCTTCGAGGCGTACCCGATCATCACCCAGATCAGCGGCGCCACCTCGGTGCAGGTGCCGCTGACCGAGGGCGAGGTGCACGACCTCGACGCGATGGCCGAGGCGATCACCGACCGGACCCGGCTGATCTTCGTCTGCAACCCCAACAACCCCACGGGCACCGCCGTGCGCCGCGCGGAGCTGGAGCGCTTCCTCGACCGGGTGCCCTCCGACGTCCTGGTGGTCCTCGACGAGGCGTACCGCGAGTTCGTCCGCGACACGGACGTCCCGGACGGCATCGAGATCTACCGTGACCGGCCGAACGTGGCGGTGCTGCGGACCTTCTCGAAGGCGTACGGGCTCGCCGGCCTGCGGGTGGGCTTCGCGATCGCCCATGAGCCGGTGGCCGCGGCGCTGCGCAAGACGGCGGTGCCGTTCGGAGTGAGCCAGCTCGCGCAGGACGCGGCGGTGGCCTCGCTGCGGGCGGAGGACGAGCTGCTCGGGCGGGTCGGCTCGCTGGTGGCCGAGCGCGAGCGGGTCCATGCGGGGCTCGTGGCCCAGGGCTGGACCGTGCCGGACACCCAGGCGAACTTCGTCTGGCTGCGGCTCGGCGAGCGGACCATGGACTTCGCGGCGGAGTGCGAGCGGCACGGCGTGGTGGTGCGGCCGTTCGCGGGGGAGGGCGTGCGCGTCACGATCGGTGAGTGCGAGGCGAACGACCTGTTCCTCAAGGCGGCGGAGGGCTTCCGCAAGGACGTCTAGCGTCCGAGGCGGGTCCGAGTTCGTCAGGTCAGTCGACGACCTCGACCCGGATCGGGTCGCCGTCCCTGACGGTGGCCAGGATCCGCGGGTCGCCTTCCAGCGTGCCCAGGATGTTGCAGGGGCTCGCGAGCCGCGGTTCGTCCCCGCGCGAGATCGGCGTGGGTCCGTAGGGGAGGGCGAGCGCGTCGCCCTCCGTCCAGAAGGCCACCGTGCCCGGCGCGACCACCTGACGGGCGTCGGGCTCGACGGGCACGGAGACCGGTGTGTCGAAGTAGACCTCCTCGCCCCAGGTCCGGGCGGTGGAGGAGATCGGGAGAGCCCCCACGAGCGCCTTGCTCGTGGGGGTTTCGTCGATGGCGGCCGTGGTGTGACCGGCGGGCCAGGAGATGCGAATCCGAAGGGTCATGGCCCGGATTCAACAATATGTTGAAGGTCTTGGGAAGAGGCCACCTTCGGGAGGAGGGTCCGTAGGGGGACCCCGCCTGGCGGTACGGATTTCGTATGAGCCATAATGCTTGTGAATGTGAACGCGTTCACAAGCGTGTCCCGATTCCTCCCTGGATGGGTGGATATAAAGGGGCAAACTGCCGATGTGACCACGCGATGTAAGGAGAAACGTCGTGGACCTAGCTCTTGCGCCAGAGACTCTGGCGCGCTGGCAGTTCGGGATCACCACCGTCTACCACTTTCTCTTCGTCCCGCTGACGATCTCCCTCGCCGCGCTCACCGCCGGCCTCCAGACGGCGTGGGTGCGCACCGAGAAGGAGAAGTACCTCAGGGCGACGAAGTTCTGGGGCAAGCTCTTCCTGATCAACATCGCGATGGGCGTCGTCACCGGCATCGTGCAGGAGTTCCAGTTCGGCATGAACTGGTCCGACTACTCGCGCTTCGTCGGTGACGTCTTCGGCGCGCCCCTGGCCTTCGAGGCGCTGATCGCGTTCTTCTTCGAGTCCACGTTCATCGGGCTGTGGATCTTCGGCTGGGACAAGCTGCCGAAGAAGATCCACCTCGCCTGCATCTGGATGGTGTCGATCGGCACCATCCTGTCCGCGTACTTCATCCTGGCCGCCAACTCCTGGATGCAGCACCCGGTCGGCTACAAGTACGACGCTCGGCGGGGGCGGGCGGAGCTCACCGACTTCTGGCACGTCCTCACGCAGAACACCGCCCTCACCCAGTTCTTCCACACGATGACGGCGGCGTTCCTGGTCGGCGGCGCCTTCATGGTCGGCATCTCCGCCTTCCACCTGGCGCGCAAGAAGCACGTCCCGATCATGCGGACCTCGCTGCGGCTCGGCCTGATCACGCTGATCATCGCCGGCCTCGGCACCGCCGTCAGCGGTGACCTGCTCGGCAAGGTCATGTTCAAGCAGCAGCCCATGAAGATGGCCGCCGCCGAGGCGCTGTGGGACGGCGAGGCGCCCGCGCCCTTCTCCGTCTTCGCCTACGGCGACGTCGAGAAGGGCCACAACACGGTGGCCATAGAGGTCCCGGGCCTGCTGTCGTTCCTCGCCAACGACGACTTCAGCTCGTACGTCCCGGGCATCAACGACGTCAACAAGGCCGAGCAGGAGAAGTTCGGGCCCGGTGACTACCGGCCCAACATCCCGGTCGCGTACTGGGGCTTCCGCTGGATGATCGGCTTCGGCATGGCCTCGCTGGCCATCGGCGTCGTCGGGCTCTGGCTGACCCGCAAGAAGTTCATGCTGGCGCCGGGGCTGCGGACCGGTGAGGACGAAGTGCCGCATCTGGTCCTGTTCAAGCGGAAGGCGCTCAGCCCCCGGCTGACCCACTGGTACTGGATCGTCGCCCTCTGGACCATGGCCTTCCCGCTGATCGCCAACTCCTGGGGCTGGATCTTCACCGAGATGGGCCGCCAGCCGTGGGTCGTCTACGGCGTGCTGCGCACCCGGGACGCCGTCTCGCCCGGTGTCTCGCAGGGCGAGGTGCTCACCTCGATGATCGTCTTCACCCTGCTCTACGCCGTCCTCGCCGTCGTCGAGGTCCGGCTGCTCGTCAAGTACGTGAAGGCCGGTCCGCCGGAGCTCACCGAGGACGACCTCAACCCGCCCACCCGGATCGGCGGGGACCGTGACGCCGACCGCCCCATGGCCTTCTCGTACTGAGGCTCAGGAGATCAGGAGACCGAGTCATGGAACTCCACGACGTCTGGTTCGTGCTCATCGCCGTCCTCTGGATCGGCTACTTCTTCCTCGAGGGCTTCGACTTCGGGATCGGCGTCCTGACCAAGCTGCTCGCCCGTGACCGGGCCGAGAAGCGGGTCCTCATCAACACCATCGGACCCGTCTGGGACGGCAACGAGGTGTGGCTGCTCACCGCGGGCGGCGCCACCTTCGCCGCCTTCCCCGAGTGGTACGCGACGCTGTTCTCCGGCTTCTACCTGCCGCTGCTGATCATCCTCGTGTGCCTGATCGTCCGCGGCGTCGCCTTCGAGTACCGCGCCAAGCGGCCCGAGGAGAACTGGCAGCGCAACTGGGAGCAGGCCATCTTCTGGACCTCCCTCGTCCCGGCCTTCCTGTGGGGCGTGGCCTTCGGCAACATCGTGCACGGTGTGAAGATCGACGCCGAGATGGAGTACGTGGGCGGCTTCTTCGACCTGCTCAACCCGTACGCGCTGCTCGGCGGCCTGGTCACGCTCACCCTCTTCACCTTCCACGGCGCGGTCTTCGCGGCGCTCAAGACGGTCGGGGACATCCGGACCCGGGCCCGTTCGCTCGCGCTCAAGCTGGGTCTGGTCACGGCCGTGCTCGCGCTCGCCTTCCTCCTGTGGACCCAGGCGGACAAGGGCGACAGCTGGAGCCTGATCGCGCTGGTGATCGCGGCGGTGGCGCTGGTCGGAGCGATCGGGGCGATCCGGATCGGGCGCGAGGGCTGGTCGTTCGCGCTCTCGGGCGTCACGATTGCGTCGGCGGTGGCGATGCTGTTCCTGACGCTCTTCCCGAACGTCATGCCGTCCTCGCTCGACCCCGCGTGGAGCCTGACGGTGACGAACGCCTCGTCCAGCCCGTACACGCTCAAGATCATGACGTGGTGTGCGGCGATCGCGACCCCGCTGGTGCTGCTCTACCAGAGCTGGACCTACTGGGTGTTCCGTAAGCGGATCGGCACGCAGCACATCGCCGACGCGGCGCACTAGCCGACGCACACCGGCCGACCCTCTGCCAGGGGAGCATGTTTCACGTGAAACCGATCGATCCGCGGCTCATGCGGTACGCCAGGGCGACCCGCTTCTTCCTCGGGGCGGTGGTCGTGCTCGGCCTCGTCGGGGCGGCGCTCATCGTCGGCCAGGCGATGCTGATCGCCGAGGTCGTGGTGGGTGCCTTCCAGCAGGGCCGGTCGGTTTCCGAGCTCGGCACGCCTCTGCTGCTGCTCGCCGCGGTGGCGGTGGGGCGGGGCCTGGTCTCCTGGCTCACCGAGCTCGCCGCCCACCGGGCGAGCGCGGCGGTCAAGTCCGAACTGCGCGGCCGGCTGCTCCAGCAGGCCGCGCGGCTCGGACCGGGCTGGCTCAGCGGTCAGCGGGCCGGCTCGCTGGCCGCGCTCGCGACCCGGGGCGTGGACGCGCTCGACGACTACTTCGCCCGCTATCTTCCGCAGCTGGGCCTCGCGGTCGTGGTGCCGGTGGCGGTGCTGGCGAGGATCGTCACCGAGGACTGGGTGTCGGCCGCGATCATCGTGGTGACGCTGCCGCTCATCCCGGTCTTCATGATCCTGATCGGCTGGTACACCCAGGCCCGGATGGACCGCCAGTGGAAGCTGCTGTCCCGGCTTTCGGGGCACTTCCTCGACGTGGTGGCCGGCCTTCCCACCCTCAAGGTCTTCGGCCGGGCCAAGGCCCAGGCCGAGAACATCCGGTCGATCACCGGCGAGTACCGGCGGGCCACGATGCGGACGCTGCGCATCGCGTTCCTGTCCTCCTTCGCACTGGAACTCCTGTCGACCCTGTCGGTCGCGCTGGTCGCGGTCACCATCGGCATGCGGCTGGTCCACGGCGAACTCGACCTCTTCACCGGGCTCGTCATCCTGATCCTGGCGCCCGAGGCGTATCTGCCGCTGCGGCAGGTGGGGACGCAGTACCACGCGGCGGCGGAGGGGCTCGCCGCCGCGGAGGAGATCTTCGAGGTCCTGGAGAGCCCGCTGCGCGGCGGCGGTACGGGAGCGGTGCCGGCCTCGCCCGTACGGCTTGAGCTCGACCGGGTGACGGTCCGGCACCCGGGGCGGGCCGAGCCCTCGCTGGACGCGGCCTCGCTCACCGTCGAGCCCGGCGAGACCGTGGCCCTGGTCGGGCCGAGCGGCGTCGGCAAGTCCACGCTCCTGGACGTGGTGCTCGGCTTCACGGCGCCGGAGCAGGGCGGCTCGGTCCGGGTCGGCGGCGTGGACCTCGCCGCGCTCGACCTGGAGGAGTGGCGGTCCCGGATCGCCTGGGTGCCGCAGCGGCCCTATCTCTTCGCCGGGACGATCGCCGACAACGTCCGGCTCGCCCGGCCGGACGCCTCCGACGACGCCGTGCGGCAGGCCCTGCGGGACGCGGGCGCGGACGACTTCGTCGCCGACCTCCCGGACGGCGCGGACACCCTGCTCGGCGAGGACGGTGCCGGACTCTCGGCCGGCCAGCGCCAGCGGCTCGCCCTGGCCCGCGCCTTCCTGGCCGACCGGCCCGTACTGCTCCTCGACGAACCGACCGCGGCGCTCGACGGTGACACCGAGGCCGCCGTGGTCTCGGCCGTCCGCCGTCTCTCCGTCGGCCGCACCGTCCTCCTCGTGGTCCACCGCCCGGCACTCCTCGCGCTCGCGGACCGGGTGGTCCGGCTCGCCCCGCAGTCGTCGCGGGCGGCGGGAGCCGACACCGCGACCGAGGCGGGCGCGGGCCCGGCGCATGTGGCGGGTCTGCTGTCGGACGGCGCTCCGGCGCCGGTCGAGGCCGTTGCGCCTGCTGTCGCTGCCGATGCTGCCGCTGCGGTGGTGGCCGATGAGGCCGCGACCGAGGCCGGGGGCCCCGTGGGTGGCGACGGCCCGGCGGCGGCCGGTCAGGGCGGCCCCGCGATGTCGGTGGCGCCGGTGGGCGACGGTCCGGACGGGGCCGGGCCGGGCCGGGCCGGCGGGGCCGCGGGCTCCGTGCTGCGGCGCGTGCGGGCGACGGCCGGCGCCCTGCGCGGGCGGGTCGTGCTCGCGCTGCTGCTGGGGAGCCTGGCGCTGGCATCGGCCGTGGGTCTCATGGCCGTGTCCGGGTGGCTCATCTCGCGGGCCTCCGAACAGCCGCCCGTGCTCTATCTGATGGTCGCCGTCACCGCCACCCGCGCCTTCGGCATCGGGCGGGCCGTGTTCCGGTACGCGGAGCGGCTGGTCTCGCACGACGCGGTGCTGCGGATGCTCGCCGACCTGCGGGTCGCGGTCTACCGGCGGCTGGAGCGGATCGCGCCCGCCGGCCTGCGCCGCACGCGCCGCGGTGATCTGCTGGCGCGGCTGGTCCAGGACGTCGACGCGCTCCAGGACTACTGGCTGCGCTGGCTGCTGCCGGCCGGTGCCGCGCTCGTCGTCGGCATCGGATCCGTCGGTTTCACCGCGTGGCTGCTGCCCGAGGCCGGAGCCGTGCTCGCCGCGGGCCTGCTGGTCGCCGGTGTGGCCGTGCCGGTGGCCGGCGGCGCGCTCGCCCGTCGCGCGGAGCGGCAGCTCGCACCCGCGCGCGGCGCGCTCACCACCTCCGTCGTCGACCTGCTCCGGGGCTGCGCCGAACTCACCGTGGCCGGCGCCCTGAAGGGCCGGGTCGCCCGGGCCGCGGCGGCCGACCGTACGCTCACCGCCATCGCCTCCCGGCAGTCCGCCGCCACCGCGCTCGGAGCGGGCCTGTCCGCCCTGGTCTGCGGCGTCACGGTGGCCGCGGCCGCGCTGGTCGGTGTGCGGGCGGTAGGCGAGGGCCGGCTGGCCGGCGTGGCGCTCGCCGTCGTCGTGCTGACCCCGCTCGCCGCCTTCGAGGCCGTCACCGGTCTGCCGCTCGCCGTCCAGTACCGCCAGCGGGTCCGCCGTAGCGCCGAGCGGGTCTTCGACGTGCTCGACGCGCCCGTCCCCGTACACGAGCCGGCGACGCCCGCCACTCCCCCGGCGAGTCCGTTCCCGCTGGAGCTGGCCGGGCTTTCGGCGCGGTACGCCGGGCAGGTGCGGCCGGCCCTCGCGGACTTCGGCCTCACGCTGGAGGCCGGGCGCCGGGTCGCCGTGGTCGGCGTGTCCGGGTCCGGCAAGACGACGCTCGCGCAGGTGCTGCTGCGCTTCCTGGACGCCGAGTCGGGAACGTACCGGCTCGGCGGGATGGCCGCCGAGGGGCTCGACGGCGACGACGTACGCCGCTTCGTGGGCCTGTGCGCGCAGGACGCCCACCTCTTCGACAGCACCCTGCGCGAGAACCTGCGCCTCGCCCGGACCGGCGCGGACGACGCCGAGCTGCGCGAGGCGCTCGGCCGGGCCCGGCTCCTGGAGTGGGTGGACGGGCTGCCCGACGGCCTCGACACCCTGGTCGGCGAGCACGGTTCGCGGCTGTCCGGCGGACAGCGCCAGCGCCTCGCGCTCGCCCGCGCGCTGCTCGCCGACTTCCCGGTGCTTGTCCTCGACGAGCCGGCCGAGCACCTGGACCTGGCCACCGCCGACGCGCTCACCGACGACCTGCTGCGGGCCACCGAGGGTCGCACCACCGTCCTCATCACCCACCGCCTGCACGGTCTCGACGCCGTCGACGAGCTCGTGGTCCTCGATCGCGGCCGGACGGTGCAGCGCGGGACGTACGAGGAGCTGGCGGCGGCCGACGGGCCGCTGCGGCGGATGCTGGAGCAGGAGCGGGAGAGCGATCTGCTGCTGACGACCGGCAACACCCCGACTTTTCTTGCCAAATAGGACTTACTAGGCTCGGGCTCATGACCGCCGCCGTGCCCGACGCCCCGGACCCGCTCCACGCCGGCCCGCCGCAAGCCGATCCGCTGGACGCCGCGACGCAGGCCGCGCGCAGCCTGCACGGCCTGTCCACCGAACTCACCGCCCGCGTTCCCCAGCTCCTGGAGGCGATGCGTTCGGTCGGCACCGGCCTGGAGCTGCACTCCACGCTCGACCGGATCTGCGAGACCGCCGCCGAACTCGCCGACGCCCGCTACGCCGCCCTCGGCGTGGTCGACGAGGAGGGCGACGGCCTGTCCGACTTCGTCACGTACGGCGTCGGCGAGGACGTCGCCCACCGGATCGGGCACCGGCCCGACGGGCACGCGGGGCTGCTCGGCGCGCTCATCCGCGAGCCGCGGACGATCCGTCTCGCCGACCTGTCGGCCGATCCGCGCGCGGCCGGCCTCCCGCCCGGCCACCCGCCGATGCGGACCTTCCTCGGCGTCCCGATCCGCGTCCAGGGCGAGATCTTCGGCAACCTCTACCTCGCGGAGAAGAACGGCGGCGGCGAGTTCAACGACGACGACGTCCACATGGTCCGGGTGCTCGCGACCGAGGCCGGGATCGCCATCGGCAACGCCCGGCTCTACGAGGCCGCCCGGCAGCGCGAGCGCTGGATCGACGGCTCGGTCGCCGTCACCACCGCCCTGCTGTCCGGCGGCGACGCCGACGACGCGCTCACGGTCGTCGCCGAGCAGGCCCGCCGCCTCGCCGACGCGGCCGCGGGCGTCGTGCTGCTGCCGGCCGAGGAGGGCGGCCTGGAGATCGTCGCCGTCTCCTCGCCGCGCGCGACCACGTCGCTCGGCGTGGTCGTCCCGCCGGAGAGCCCCGTGGTGGAGCGGCTGATGGCGGGCGAGGCGGTGTTCGTGTCCGACGCCTCCGCCGATCCGCGGATGCTCACCCGGCTCTCCGCCGCGTACGGGCCGGCGATGCTGCTGCCGCTGCAGAGCGGCGGGCGGGTGCTCGGCGCGCTCGCCACGCCGCGGGCGCGCGGGGAGCGGCAGTTCACGGAGGCCGAGCGGACCCTGGCCACCCAGTTCGCCTCACAGGCGGCGCTCGCGCTGATGATGGCCGAGGCGCAGCGCGACCGTGAGCGGCTCGCCGTCTTCGAGGACCGCGACCGCATCGCGCGCGACCTGCACGACCTGGTCATCCAGCGGCTGTTCGCCACCGGGATGATGCTGGAGAGCGCCCAGCGCAGGTCGCTCGTGCCGGCCGTGCAGGAGGGCGTCGGCAAGGCGGTGGACGAGCTGGACGTGACCATCCAGGAGATCCGTACGGCGATCTTCGCGCTCCAGCAGGGGCCGGCCGAGGCTCCGTCGGGGCTGCGCACCCGGGTCCTGCGCGAGATCAACATGGCGGCGGTGCCGCTGGGCTTCAAGCCGGCCCACCGCTTCATCGGCGCGATCGACTCGACGGTCGGTGACCTGACCGGCAAGAACCTGATCGCCGCGCTGCGCGAGGCGCTCTCGAACGCCTTCCGGCACGCGGAGGCCGCCCGGATCGAGGTGGTCGTCGACGCCACCGTCACCCTGCCGGACGGCGCCCAGGGCGTCCGGCTCTCGGTCGCGGACGACGGCGTGGGCATCCCGGCGGACGGCCGTCGCAGCGGTCTGCGCAATCTCGCCCGGCGGGCCGAGTCGCTCGGCGGCGCGAGCTGGTGCGGCCCGGGCCTCGGCGAGGCCGGCGGCGGTACGACGGTGGTGTGGCAGGCCCCGCTCTAGGCGCCACGGGCACGGCGGAGGAACCTCCAGGAGCCGGGAGCGAGGGCGCGGCCGGGGTGGCGGGACCGAGGGCCGCGGCCGAAGGGCCCGCCCGTCTGTCAGGCCATGCCGGCGCGGGCGGCCTCGGCGACGAGTTCCTCGATGATCACGGCCACGCCGTCGTCGTTGTTGCCGACCGTACGGCCGGAGGCGGCGGCGATCACGTCGGGGTGGGCGTTGCCCATGGCGAAGGAGCGGCCCGCCCAGCTGAGCATCTCGATGTCGTTGGGCATGTCGCCGAAGGCCACGACCTCCTCCGGCGTGATGCCGCGCTCGGCGCAGCAGTGGGCCAGGGTGGAGGCCTTGGAGACGCCGAGGCCGCTGATCTCGATGAGGGCGGTGGGGCTGGAGCGGGTGAAGGAGGCCAGCTCGCCGGCGGCCTCGCGGGCGGTGGCGAGGAAGACGTCCGGGTCGAGCTCGGGGTGCTGGGCGAGCAGCTTGAGCACGGGCGCGGCGGCGCCCGGGTTCTCCTCGAAGAGAAGCTTCTCGGCGGTGGCGACGGTGGCGCCCGGGTCGAGGAAGAAGGGCGGGTACTCCGGCTCGTAGTGGATGCCGGTGGTGAGCTCGACGGCGAAGCTGGTGCCGGGGGCCGCGGCCCGCAGGGCCCGGACGACGTCCAGGGCGACGGGCCGCTCCAGCGGGCGGACCTCGAGGAACGTTCCGCCGGCGTGGAGGTCGACGACCGCGGCGCCGTTGGCGCAGATGGCGAGGCCGTGGCCGTGCACGTGATCGCTGACGACGTCCATCCAGCGGGCCGGGCGGCCGGTGACGAAGAAGACCTCGATGCCGGCGCGCTCCGCGGCGGCGAGCGCGGCCACCGTGCGGTCCGAGACGGACTTGTCGTCCCGCAGCAGGGTGCCGTCGAGGTCGGTGGCGATCAGCCGGGCGGGCCGGGCTTCGGGGCGCGCGGAGTGGGATGAGGTCACCGGTCCATTGTTCCGCACCTTGTGCACGGGCGTGCGAGGGGGCGCACATCTGAGTGGCTTTGTGTGGCCCCCTCGCCACCCTGCGCAGTGGCGGATCCGGCCGTTCTCAGCCCAGCTGGGCGACGGCCTCGGTGGCGATCTTCTCGAAGACGGCCTGGTCGGCGGCGAAGACGGAGTCGGGAATCGGCCAGTGGATCACGATCTCGGTGACCCCGAGCTCCTGGTGGCGGCCGGCGAAGTCGACGAAGGCGTCGTGGGAGTCGAGGACGGTGTTCCGCTCGGGCGTGAAGCCGGCGAGCAGGATCTTGTCCAGCTCCGTCGCGTCCCGGCCGATCTCCGCGCAGGCCTTGCCGAGCTTCTCGATCTGGCCGCGGATCGCCGCGAGCGACTGCTCCGGTGTCCCCTCCTCGTACAGCTTCGGGTCGCCCGTCGTGACCCACGCCTGGCCGTGGCGCGCCGCGAGCTTCAGGCCGCGCGGGCCGGTCGCCGCGACGGCGAAGGGCAGCCGGGGCCGCTGGACGCAGCCGGGGATGGTGCGGACGTCGTCCGCGGTGTAGAAGTCGCCGTGCTGCGTCACGGACTGCTCGGTGAGGAGCCGGTCGAGCAGCGGCACGAACTCGGCGAAACGGTCGGCGCGCTCCCGCGGCGTCCAGGCCTCCTGTCCGAGCGCGGTGGCGTCGAAGCCGTTGCCGCCGGCGCCGATGCCGAGGGTGACGCGGCCGCCGGAGATGTCGTCGAGCGACAGGAGCTCCTTGGCGAGGGTCACGGGGTGCCGGAAGTTCGGCGAGGTGACGAGCGTGCCGAGGCGCAGCCGCTCGGTGGCGGTGGCGGCGGCGGTGAGCGTCGGCAGGGCGCCGAACCAGGTGCGCTCCCGGAAGGAGCGCCAGGACAGGTGGTCGTAGGTGTAGCCGGCGTGGAAGCCGAGCTCCTCGGCGCGCTGCCATGCGGCGCGGCCGCCCTCGTGCCAGCGGTGGACGGGAAGGATCACGGTGCTCAGGCGCAGAGTCATACCGACGAGCGTACGTGCGTGGTCAGCGTGTCTTGCGGGAGAGCCAGGGGCTGAGGGTGGGCCGCAGGACGAGTTCCTTGTAGGTCTCGTCGCCGGGAAGCGGGACGATCAGCCACCAGCCGGGCGGGAAGAAGCGGCCCTTCACATGGGCGAGGCCGCCGTGGACGGAGCGGAGGAAGGCGGGCACGGAGTCGCGCGGCACGTCGTCGAAGACGACGCCTTCGACGGTGATCCTCGCGTCGTCCTCCGGGTAGAGCTGGACGGTGACGGAGGGCGTGCCGCCGAGTTCGACGTAGGCCTCGTGGGGCAGGGAGCCGTCCGGGTCGAGGACGGCGAAGGCGCCGGCGGAGGTGCGGCGGGAGGTCTGGTCGGCGCCGATGTCGTCGGTGACGGTCATCTCCAGGCCGAATTCCCGGGCGATCTCGCGGACGGCGGCGACGGCCGACTCGGTGGTGGGCAGGTGCGGGTGTGCGGCTCCCATGGGGACGATCATGCCTTAGGGCCGTGGGGGTCGGGGAAGCGGATGAACTCCGGCGGTACGGCGTCGGTGAGCCAGACGCCGTTGGCGCTGAGGCGGAAGACGTGGCCGGCCCGGTGCATGGCGCCCGCGTCGACGCTCAGCACCACGGGGCGGCCCCGGCGGGCGCCGACCCGGGTGGCGGTCTCGCGGTCGGGCGACAGGTGCACGTGGTGGCGGGCCATCGGGCGCAGGCCCTCGTCCCGGATGGCGGGGAGCCGGGCGGCGACCGTACCGTGATACAGGTACGCGGGCGGTTCGGCGGCCGGGAGGCCGAGGTCGACCGGGACGGTGTGGCCCTGGCTGGCCCGGATGCGGGTGCCCTCGACGGCGAAGCGCTTCTTGTCGTTGGTGGCGACGACGTGGTCGAGTTCGGCGCGGGTGATCGGGAAGCCGTGCGCGGCGGCGGCCGCGAGGAGGGTGTCGATCTCGGTCCAGCCGTGCGGATCGAGCACGAGCCCGATGCGTTCGGGCTGGTGGCGCAGGTGTTTCGAGAGGTACTTCGACACCTTCACGGTGCGTTTCTCGTCATTCATGAATTCATTGAAGCCATAGGTTTGATCCACAGCCAAGTACATTTATCCACAGGCTAGTTGGCGTTTCTGTGGACAACGGCCGTGGATCAACAGGTAACTTGACCGATTTAGCTGCTGTCTGCGGCATTTGAGGTAAGAGTGTCCAATGTCCTTGTCTGTACCTCTCGTTCGGTGGCGGCAGTGACGAACGCGGCGACGTTTTCCGCGCCAACGAGCCGCTCCACGGCCCGAATCGTCTCCGGCGGCACGGGCACCGAACGGGGCTCGCGGTCGACCGGCGGCGGTGCTCCGGGCGACAGGTGGAACTGGAGGTGACGGGTCGCCAGCAAACGCATCGCGCGGGCGAGTTCGGCGTCGACGGTCTGCTGGGCGAGCGGCCGCAGGCGCCGCACCATGCTCGCCGCCTCCTCCGCGTCGGCGTCGGTCGGCGGCCGGTGCTCCAGGTAGCGGGCGAAGACGTGCTCGGTCGTGAACTCCAGGAAGCGGGCGGCGATGTGCTCGACCTGATCGCGAAGTTCCCTCAGATGACCGGTGATCGCGGACAGCGGCACGCCCGCCGCGTGCAACTCGGCGGCCACCGCCAGCTCTTGAGGACTGGGGACCAGATACTCCTCGGTGTCCCGGTCCGGAATGCGCTCCAGGACACCGAGCTCGATCGCCTCCCGGACGGCGTCCTCGTCGGGCGTGCCGCCGAAGCGGGCGTCGAGTTCGGACCGCGAGATCCGGTCGGCCTCCTCGTCCGTCCACGGCCCGTCGACCTCGGCGACCAGGCCGAGCACGCCGCCGAGCCCGCGGCCGGCGTCCCAGGCCTCCAGGAGTTCCTTGATGGAGGCCAGGGTGTAGCCGCGGTCCAGGAGGTCCGCGATCTGGCGCAGCCGCGCCAGATGCGTGTCCCCGTACACGTTCGACCGGCCGCGCCGCTCCGGGCGGGGCAGCAGGCCGCGGTCCTGGTAGGCGCGGATGGTGCGGACCGTGGCCCCGCTGTGATGGGCCAGATCCTCGATCCGGTACTCCGGCTGTGCTGACTGCTCGGACAAACCCGCTCCCACCGACCGCTCCCTTCACCCCGCCGCCGCGACGCCCTCCCGCGAGGGGATCGTACGACCGACCCGCGCGAGGCCCCTCCTACGCCGGCGGCTGCCAGCGGGCCAGCGCCCGCAGCGCGCCCGGCGCGAGCCGCGCGAGGAGGTGGGCGCCGCGGGCCTCCGGCGTCACCGGGACGACGGCCTGGTCGCGAAGCACCGCGCGCAGGACCGCGTCCGCGACCTTCTCCGGCGGGTAGTTGCGCAGCCCGTACAGCCGTGAGGCCTTCTTCTGGCGCCGCTTCTCCTCGGCCTCGTCCGTCACCCCGGCGAACCGCGCGGTCGCCGTGATGTTGGTGTTCACGATGCCCGGGCAGATCGCCGAGACGCCGATGCCCTGGCCCGCGAGCTCGGCCCGCAGGCACTCGCTCAGCATCAGCACCGCCGCCTTGGACGTGCTGTAGGCGGGCAGGGCGCGCGAGGGCTGGAAGGCGGCCGCGGAGGCGGTGTTGACGATGTGGCCGCCCTGGCCGCGCGCGGCCATCTGCGCGCCGAAGGCCCGGCAGCCGTGGATGACGCCCCACAGATTGACGTCGAGGACCCGCTTCCACTCCTCCGTCGAGGTCTCGAAGAAGGAGCCGGTCAGGCCGATTCCGGCGTTGTTGACCAGCACGTCGACCACGCCGTACTCGCTCGCCACCTTCGCGGCCAGCTTCTCCATCGCGGCCTCGTCGGCGACGTCGGCGGTCTCGCCCCATGCCTCGGGCGCGCCGATCAGCCGGGACATCTCGGCCGTGCGGGCCGCGCCCTCGCCGTCCCGGTCCACCGCCACGACCCGGGCGCCGGCCTCGGCGAACGCGAAGGCGGTGGCCCGGCCGATGCCGCTGGCCGCGCCGGTCACGAGGACCAGCTGCCCGCCGAAGCGCTCCGCGTACTCCGGGCGCACGCCGCTCCTCGCCGCGGTCCTGGGCGCCTTGGTGGCCGGGTCCTCGTTCGCCTCGACGAACTCGGTGATCCAGGCGGCCAGCCGGTCGGGCCGGGTGCGCGGGATCCAGTGCTTGGCCGGCAGGGTGCGCCGGGTGAGGTCGGGCACCCAGTCGGCCAGGTCGTCGTAGAGCCGCTCGGACAGGAAGGCGTCGCCGGTCGGCGTGATCAGCTGCACCGGCGCGTGCGCGTACGCGTCGGCGCGCGGACGGGTCAGCCGGGCCCGGACGTTGTCCCGGTACAGCCAGGCGCCGTGGGCCGCGTCGTTCGGCAGGGAGGGCGTCGGATAGTCGCCGGCCGGCACCCGCTCGACCCGCTCGAGTATCCGCGGCCAGCGCCTGCCGAGCGGCCCGCGCCAGGCGAGCTCCGGCAGGACCGGGGTGTGCAGCATGTACACGTACCAGGACTTGGCTCCCTGGCCGAGGAGCTGACCGACCCGGCGCGGGGTGGGCCGGGCCATCCGGCTCTTGATCCAGTGCCCGAAGTGGTCGAGCGACGGCCCGGACATCGAGGTGAAGGACGCGATGCGGCCCTCGGTGCGCGGGACCGTCACGAACTCCCAGGACTGCACCGAGCCCCAGTCGTGGCCGACCAGGTGCACCGGGCGGTCCGGGCTGACCGCGTCCGCGACGGCCAGGAAGTCGTCCGTCAGCTTCTCCAGCGTGAACCCGCCGCGCAGCGGGGTCGGCGCGGTCGACCGGCCGTGTCCCCGGACGTCGTACAGGACGACGTGGAACCGCTCCGCGAGCCGGGCCGCGACCTCGGACCAGACCTCCTTGGAGTCCGGATAGCCGTGCACGAGCAGCACCGTCGGCCGGCTCTCGTCGCCCAGCTCGGCCACGCACAGCTCGATTCCGCCCGTGCGGACCCAGCGCTCCCGTGTCCCCTCGAGTCCCGCGATCGCCGTCATCAGGCCGCCGCCCCTTCCTCGTTCCAGCGCCGCACGTGCGGCAGGTCGTCGTCCAGCCAGAACGCGCTCTGCTCGGGATCCTTCGAGTCGGTGACGACGAGGATCTCCTCGAACTTCGCGCCCGTCCCCCGGAATCCGAGGTGCGGCTCGACCGCCCACAGGCCCGGCCTGGGAGGGTGGTCGGAGAACTTGTACGGGGACCACAGCGGCGACCAGCCGTCCCGGTGGCCGTGCAGGGCGTCGCTCGCCAGGCCCTTCAGGGACTGGGTGCCGAAGCCGAACAGGGTCGGCGACCAGCGGCGCTCCTTGACCCGGTCGATCTTGTGGGCGATCACGCCGAACGGATAGGCCCGGTGCCGGTTCGCGTATCCCTGGCGGACCATGAGCCGGTCCACGTCCTCGTAGATCTCGCGCAGCGTGCGGCGCTCGCGCACCTCGCGCAGGATCAGCTCGCGGTGCTCGCGCAGGTCGGCGAGCAGCTTGTCGTGCACGGGGTCGAGGCCGAGGCAGCCGGAGTAGCCGATGTCGGCCGTGTAGCCCTTGTAGACCGGGGCCATGTCCAGGATGAACGGCATCCCGGCCTCCAGCCGCCGGTTCGTCGGGAAGAACTGGAGCGGGATCCGGAAGCCGACGAAGGCCGTGCGGTCGCCGAACCAGGCGAACGGGCGGTGGAACCAGTCCCGCACTCCGCGCTCGTACAGCCACTCGCGCTGCATCCGCGCCGCGTCGCGCTCGGTCACGCCCGGCTTGAGCTGCGCCGCGACGGCCTCCGCGCACGCGTAGGAGAGCCGCTGGACCTCTCTGAATCCCCGCAGCTCCTCGGTGAGTTCCCGCGTCACCGCCGCGCCCGCTGCCGTACCTGCCGCTGCCATGCCACCCCGCCCGTCCTGTGTGAGCGCGTCCGCGTGAGCGCCCGGCTGCGCTACGCGTCCGTAACTTGACATCGATGAATGTGACAATGCACGGCGGCTGCGTCAAGAGGTGTGCGCCGGCCCTGTGGAAAACGAGACCTTCGTCGCGACTCCCCTACGGGCTTGTACACCTGGAGTCGGACACGGACCGAGCCGTTGGTCTGACGACGTGCGTGACGCAGACCACTACCGTCGAGGTGTGACTGTGATCGCGACCGAAAGCCTCAGCAAGCGGTTCCCCCGGGTGACCGCTCTCGACCGGCTCTCCCTGGACATCGGGCCCGGTGTGACCGGACTGGTGGGTGCCAACGGAGCCGGCAAGTCCACGATGATCAAGATTCTGCTCGGTCTGTCGCCGGCCACGGAGGGCCGCGCCGAAGTCCTCGGACTCGACGTCGCCACCTCCGGCGCCCAGATCCGCGAGCGCGTCGGCTACATGCCGGAGCACGACTGCCTGCCGCCCGACGTCTCGGCCACCGAGTTCGTCGTCCACATGGCGCGCATGTCGGGGCTGCCGGCGACCGCCGCCCGCGAGCGGACCGCGGACACCCTGCGCCACGTCGGCCTGTACGAGGAGCGCTACCGCCCGATGGGCGGCTACTCGACCGGCATGAAGCAGCGCGTGAAGCTGGCCCAGGCCCTCGTCCACGACCCGCAGCTGGTGCTGCTCGACGAGCCGACCAACGGCCTCGACCCGGTCGGCCGCGACGACATGCTCGGCCTGATCCGGCGGGTGTGGACCGACTTCGGGATCTCGGTCCTCGTCACCTCCCACCTGCTCGGCGAGCTCGAGCGCACCTGCGACCACGTCGTCGTGATCGACGGCGGCCGGCTGCTGCGCTCCAGCTCCACCAGCGACTTCACCCGCACCACCACGACCCTCGCCGTCGAGGTCACCGACTCCGACGAGCACCCCGACGGCACGGAGGCTCTGCGCGCCGCCCTCACCGCCGCCGGTGTCACCCTGCACGCCGGGGTGGAGGACGGGCTGCCGGGCGCCGGGCACATCCTGCTCCTGGAGGCCCCGGGCGAGGAGACCTACGACCTGGTCCGCGACACCGTCGCCGGCCTCGGTCTCGGCCTCGTCCGCATGGAGCAGCGCCGTCACCACATCGCCGAGGTCTTCAAGGCGCCGGCCCAGCAGCAGGAGGAGGTGCCGGCGCGATGAGCACCCGGACCCCGGGGCCCGCCCAGGCCCCCGAGACCACCCGCATCCACAACATCGGCTACCGCAGCTACGACGGGCCGCGGCTCGGCCGCTCCTCGGCGCGCCGGGCGCTGTTCTCGCAGTCCCTGCGCGGTGCCTACGGACTGGGCCGCAGCGCCAAGTCCAAGGTGCTGCCGATGCTGCTCTTCGCCGTGATGTGCGTGCCCGCGCTGATCATCGTCGCGGTCGCGGTCGTCACCAAGTCCTCGAAGCTGTCGATCGAGTACACGCAGTACGCGGTCTTCCTCCAGATGGTCATCGGGATCTACGTGGCCTCCCAGGCCCCGCAGTCCGTCTCCCGCGACCTGCGGTTCCGGACCGTGCCGCTGTACTTCGCCCGCCCGATCGAGCGCGTGGACTACGTCCTCGCCAAGTACGGGGCGATGGCCTCGGCGCTGTTCATCCTCACCGCCTCGCCCCTGCTGATCCTCTGGATCGGATCGCTGCTCGCCAAGATGGACTTCGCCGACCAGACCCAGATGTTCGGCCAGGGCCTGGCGTCCGTGGCGCTGCTCTCGCTGCTCTTCGGCGGCATCGGCCTCGTCATGGCGGCCCTCACCCCGCGCCGCGGCTTCGGTGTCGCCGCCGTGATCGCCACCCTGGTGATCACCTACGGAGCGGTCTCCACCCTCCAGGGCATCGCCTACGGCACCGACAACGTCGAAGCCGTCAAGTGGATCGGCCTGTTCTCGCCGATCACCCTCATCGTCGGCGTGCAGTCGGCCTTCCTCGGCGCGCCCACCTCCTTCCCGGGCGGGGAGGACGCGGCGCCGGGCACCGGGGCGGGCGTGGTCTATCTGCTGGTCGTCCTCGCGCTCATCGCCGGCTCCTACGGTGTGCTGATGCGCCGCTACCGAAAGGTGGGGCTGTGACCGCCCTCCCGTCGCCCACCACCACCCTTCCCGAGAATGGGCCGCGCCCATGAGCACTCTGCACATCGACCACGCCTCGCGCTGGTTCGGCAACGTCGTGGCCGTCAACGACGTCACCATGACGGTCGGCCCTGGCGTCACCGGACTGCTCGGCCCGAACGGCGCCGGGAAGTCCACCCTCATCAACATGATGGGCGGCTTCCTCGCCCCCTCCACGGGCACCGTCACGCTCGACGGCGAGCCGATCTGGCGCAACGAGTCGGTCTACCGGCAGATCGGCGTCGTGCCCGAGCGGGAGGCGATGTACGACTTCCTCACCGGACGCGAATTCGTCGTCGCCAACGCCGAGTTGCAGGGCCTCGGCGACAAGGAGGCCCAACAGGCCCTCGCCACCGTCGAGATGGAGTACGCGCAGGACCGCAAGATCTCCACGTACAGCAAGGGCATGCGGCAGCGCGTGAAGATGGCCTCGGCCCTCGTCCACGAGCCGTCCGTGCTGCTGCTCGACGAGCCCTTCAACGGCATGGACCCGCGCCAGCGGATGCAGCTGATGGACCTGCTGCGCCGGATGGGAGCCGACGGCCGCACGGTGCTGTTCTCCTCGCACATCCTGGAGGAGGTCGAGCAGCTCGCCTCGCACATCGAGGTGATCGTGGCCGGACGGCACGCGGCCTCCGGCGACTTCCGCCGGATCCGCCGGCTGATGACCGACCGGCCGCACCGCTATCTCGTCCGCTCCAGCGACGACCGGGCCCTGGCGGCGGCGCTGATCGCCGATCCCTCGACGGCCGGCATCGAGGTCGACCACGGCGAGGGCGGACTGCGCGTCCAGGCCGTCGACTTCGGCCGGTTCACCGAGCTGCTGCCGAAGGTCGCCCGGGAGCGCGGCATCCGGCTCCTCACGGTCTCGCCCTCGGACGAGTCCCTCGAGTCCGTCTTCTCGTATCTCGTAGCGGCCTGAAAGGAGTCCGACCGATGTACAACCCCACCGTCGCCCGGCTCACCTACCGGGCCCTCCTCGGCCGCCGACGGGCGCTGATCCTCTTCGCCCTGCCCGCCCTGCTGATCGTGATCGCCGCCGCGATCCGCGCGTTCAACGGCGCCGACGACCAGGTCGCGGCCGACGTCCTCGGCGGCTTCGCGCTCGCCACGATGGTGCCGCTGATCGGCGTGATCGCCGGCACCGGCGCGATCGGCCCGGAGATCGACGACGGCTCGATCGTCTATCTCCTGGCCAAGCCGGTGAAGCGGCCGACGATCGTCTTCACCAAGCTGATCGTCGCCGTCGCCGTGACGATGGTCTTCTCCGCCGTGCCCACCCTGATCGCCGGCTTCATCCTCAACGGCAACGGGCAGCAGGTCGCGGTCGCCTACACCGTGGCGGCCCTGGTGGCCTCCATCGCGTACAGCGCGCTGTTCCTGCTCCTCGGCACGGTCAGCAGGCACGCCGTCGTCATCGGCCTGGTCTACGCCCTCGTCTGGGAGGCGCTGTTCGGCTCCCTGATCGCGGGCGCCCGCACCCTCAGCGTCCAGCAGTGGGCGCTCGCCCTCGCCGAGAAGGTCACCGGCGACGCCCTGATCAGCTCCGAGGTGGCCCTGCCGACCGCGGTGGTGCTGCTCGCGGCCGTGACGGTCGGGGCGACCTGGTTCGCCGGCCGGAAGCTGCGCACGATGACCCTGGCGGGCGAGGAGTAGCCGCCGTGGCCCGGAGGCGTACGGCGGCCCGCATCCACGGGCCGTGGGATCAGACCGTACGGTTCCGGGCCGCCAGCAGGCCCACCGACAGCGCGGCCGCGCACACGCCGAGCACGGCGGCGATCGGCAGGGTCCAGGAGCCGGTGGCCTGGTGCAGGGCACCGGCGGCCAGCGGACCGGCCGCGGCGAGGAGATAGCCGACGGTCTGGGCCATCCCGGAGAGGCGGGCGGCCGTGACCGCGTCGCCGGAGCGCAGCACGATCAGGGTGAGCGCGAGGCCCACCGCCCCGCCCTGGCCCACGCCGAGGACGGCCGACCACAGCCAGGCGCCCTGTACCGGGGCCACCATGAGGCCCGCGTATCCGGCGGCCACCAGGCCCGTCACCAGCACGACCAGCGGGCGCTGGCTCCGCATCCGGCCGGCCAGCAGCGGCACGGCGAAGGCGCCGACGACCTGCAGCAGGTTGTTGAAGGCGAAGATCACACCGGCGGTGGACCGGCTCATCCCGTGGTCCGTGAAGATCGTCGGCATCCAGGCGATCAGGACGTACGTCCACAGCGACTGCAGTCCCATGAACAGCGTCACCTGCCAGGCCAGCGCCGACCGCCACACGGACCGGGCGGGCCCGCCGTCCTGACCCGCGCCGCCGGCCCGACCCGCGACCGGGGCGGTCCCGGAGTGCGCCTCCCGCGCCGTACGGCCCCGGGCGAGCAGCACCTGCGGCAGCCAGGCGCCGGCCGCCACGACCGCGAGCAGCGACCAGGTCCCGAGGGAGGCCTGCCAGCCGCCCAGCGCCCGCTCCAGCGGCACCGAGCAGGCCGCGACGACCGTGGCGCCCGCGATCATCGCGCCGGTGTAGACCGAGGTCATCGACGCGGCCCGGTCCGGGAAGTCCCGCTTGATCAGGCCCGGCATCAGGACGTTGAGCAGGGCGATGGCCGTGCCGACCAGGACGCCGCCGGCGTAGAGCGCGGCCGCGGCGGGCAGGACCCGCACCAGGATGCCCGCGCCGAGCAGCAACAGGGCCGCGAACAGCACCCGTTCGGCGCCGAAGCGCCGGCCGAGCCACGGGGCCACCAGCGCACCGAGCCCCAGGAAGAGCACCGGCACCGAGGTCACCAGCGAACTCGCCGCCGAGGACAGCCCGTACGCCTCCGCCAGCTCGCTCACCAGCGGCGACACGCTCGCGAGAGCGGCCCGCATGTTGAGCGAGGCCAGCACGATGCCGACCAGGAGCAGCACCGGGTGCGCGAGCAGCGCGCGCCGCGCGGCGGCCCCTTCGGGCGTCGTCCGGACGCCGGCCTCGGCGTCGACCAGCAGCTTCGGTTCCGCCGTCACCGGGACTCCTCCGCCGTCTCGGCGGCCAGCGCCGCGTGCGTCTCCAGCGGCACCCGCAGCAGCTCGCGCGCCTGCGCGTCGGCGGCCTGCGCGTCCCCGGCCTCGATGGCCGCGACCAGGGCCTCGTGGGCGTCGATGTCGACCGGCGGCATGGCGCGGTCGCCGAGCCCGTGCACCAGGACCTCGTGCACCTGGGTCGAGAAGAAGCGGTAGACCTCGCGGAAGGCCGTGTTGTGGGTGGCCTCGACGACCGCGAGGTGGAAGGCGAGGTCGGCGTCGGCGTCGCGGTCGCCCTCCTCGCGCAGGGTGGCCAGGGCGGCCCGCAGCCGCAGCAGGTCGTGGGTGTCGCGCCGGACCGCCGCGAGCCGGGCCGCCTCGGCCTCCAGTGCGGCGCGCAGCTCCAGGACGTCGCGGGCGCCCGCGTGCCGTACGCCGTTGAGGACGGCGGCCGGATCGGCGGTGGACCTGACGAAGGTGCCGTTGCCCTGGCGGGACTCCAGGAGCCCGGAGTGGACCAGGACGCGGACCGCCTCGCGGACGGTGTTGCGGCCGACGCCGAGCTGCTGGGCGAGCTCGTGCTCGGTGGGGATGCGGTCGCCGACGGCCCACTCGCCCTCCGCGAGCTGGGCCCGCAGCTGTTCGACCACGGAATCCACCAGGGAGGTCCGTCCCGCCGCCTTCAGCGCCGCCATCACCACTCCTTCATTCACCCGGTTGCCCAGTCATCCTACAACTGGCTCTTCGGAGCAGTCGGAGGCGACCGGACTACTGTGGGCTCGTACGTGGACTCGTACGCGACCGAACACCCTCATCACCCTCGGGAGTCAGTCATGTCAGACCGCTTCGACGTCGTCGTACTCGGAGCTGGCCCCGGCGGCTACGTCGCCGCCATCCGCGCCGCCCAGCTGGGCAAGCGGGTCGCGGTCGTCGAGGAGAAGTACTGGGGCGGTGTCTGCCTGAACGTCGGCTGCATCCCCACCAAGGCGCTGCTGCGCAACGCCGAACTCGCCCACATCTTCAACCACGAGGCGAAGACCTTCGGCATCAAGGTCGACGGCACCGTCTCCTTCGACTACGGCGAGGCGTTCCGCCGCAGCCGCACGGTCGCGGACGGCCGGGTCAAGGGCGTCCACTTCCTGATGAAGAAGAACGGGATCACCGAGTTCGACGGCCGGGGCACCTTCCTCGACGCGAACACCCTGCAGGTGGCGAAGTCCGACGGCACGACGCAGACGATCACCTTCGACAACTGCATCATCGCCACCGGCGCGAGCGCCCGTCTGCTGCCCGGCACCTCGCTCAGCGACCGGGTCGTGAGCTACGAGGAGCAGATCCTCGCCGAGGACGCCCCGCAGTCGATCGTCATCGCCGGCGCCGGCGCGATCGGCATCGAGTTCGCGTACGTGCTGAACAACTACGGCACCAAGGTCACCATCGTCGAGTTCCTCGACCGCATCGCCCCGCTGGAGGACGAGGAGGTCTCCAAGGAGCTCGCCAAGCAGTACCGCAAGCTCGGCATCGACGTCCTCACCTCCACCCGCGTCGAGACGATCGACGAGTCCGGCCCGCAGGTCCGCGTCACCGTCACCGGCAAGGACGGCGCGCAGAAGGTCCTGGAGGCCGACAAGGTCCTGCAGGCCATCGGCTTCGCGCCGAACGTCTCCGGCTACGGCCTGGAGAACACCGGTGTCGCCCTCACCGAGCGCGGCGCGATCGACGTCGACGGCCGCTGCCGCACCTCCGTGCCGCACATCTACGCCATCGGCGACGTCACCGCGAAGCTGATGCTCGCGCACACCGCCGAGGCCATGGGTGTCATCGCCGCCGAGACCATCGCGGACGCCGAGACGATGGAACTCGACTACCCGATGATCCCGCGCGCCACCTACTGCCAGCCGCAGATCGCCAGCTTCGGCTGGACCGAGGCGCAGGCCCGCGAGAAGGGCTACGACGTCAAGGTCGCCAAGTTCCCGTTCATGGCGAACGGCAAGGCCCACGGCCTCGGCGACTCCACCGGCTTCGTGAAGATCATCGCCGACGCCAAGTACGGCGAGATCATCGGCGCTCACCTGATCGGCCCCGACGTCACCGAGCTGCTGCCCGAGCTCACCCTGGCCCAGCAGTGGGACCTGACCGTCCACGAGGTCGCCCGCAACGTCCACGCGCACCCGACCCTGGGCGAGGCCGTCAAGGAAGCCGTCCACGGCATCGCCGGACACATGATCAATTTCTGAGGCTTCTCCCCTGTATCACCCCGCCTGGGGTGATAGGCACGGACATGTGCCGAGCGAAACCTCTTCTCATGCCCCGGGTGGCGAACCGTCCCGGCCGATCAGGTCGTGGGTGCGTTCGTCACCCGGAACGCATGTATGGCTGGCGATCATCGCGGTCACCAGTCTGGTCATCGCGCTTTCCTCGGAGGGCGTCGAGCACTATCTGCTGCACCGCAACAGCAGCAATCTCCACGAGCTCTCCCGGCACCCGGTGCGCGCGCTGCTCGGCAGCGCCTTCTGGATCGAGGATCCCGCCGGCCTGCCCTTCTACGCGGTGCTCTTCGAGCTCTTCCACGCGCCGGTCGAGCGCTGGCTCGGCACGGCGAAATGGCTGGTCGTCGTCGCCACCGCGCACGTCGCGGCCACCCTCATCAGCCAGAAGGTCGTCCTGGAGGCCATCCAGGACCACGACGTGCCGCGCAGCATGGCGCACGTCGTCGACATCGGCGTGAGTTACGGGCTGGCCGCCTCGGCCGGCATCCTCGCCTACCGGCTGCCCTGGCCCTGGCGCCTGCCGTATCTGGCCGGCGCGGTGGCCTTCTTCGCCGTACCGCTGGTCACGAACCACACGTACACCGATCTCGGGCACGCGATCTCGCTGGTCATCGGCCTCGCCTTCTGGCCGCTCACGCGAGGAAAACCGCTGGTGGGCACGGGCCGCCCGGACGCACACTGAAGGTACGAGAACGGGGCGGCCGCTTCGAGCGCGCGGAGGCGAACCGCGCGGGCCGCCCCGCTCCTCGTGCCTTTCCCTACGCCTCGTGCCTTTCCCTACGCGCCCGGTCCGGCGCTCACGCTCCGAGCAGGCGCTCCAGGACGACGGCGATGCCGTCCTCCTCGTTCGAGCCGGTCACCTCGTCGGCGACCGCCTTCAGCTCCTCGTGGGCGTTGGCCATGGCCACGCCGTGCGCCGCCCAGCCGAACATCGGGATGTCGTTGGGCATGTCGCCGAAGGCGATGGTCTCCGCGGCCTTCACGCCGAGCCGGCGGGCGGCCAGGGACAGCCCGGTGGCCTTGCTGAGGCCGAGCGGCACGATCTCCACGATGCCGGGCCCCGCCATGACCACGCCGACCAGCGCGCCGGCCGTCTCGCGGGCGATCCGGGTCAGCTCGTCGTCGCCCAGCTCCGGGTGCTGGATGTAGAGCTTGGTGAGCGGCGCCGACCAGAGCTCCCTCGGGTCCTCGTACGGCACGTACGGCAGCGGGCCCTCGTGGGTCCGGTAGCCGGGGCCGATCAGGACGTCGCCCTCCAGGCCGTCGCGGCTGGCGGCCACGGCCAGCGGCCCGACCTCCGCCTCGATCTTGGAGAGGGCGAGCCCGGCGAGCTGCCGGTCGAGCGTCAGCGAGGTCAGCAGCCGGTGCTCGCCGGCGTGGTAGACCTGCGCGCCCTGCCCGCACACCGCGAGGCCCTCGTAACCGAGGTCGTCGAGGATGTGCCGGGTCCAGGGCACGGCCCGGCCGGTGACGACGATGTGCGCCGCTCCCGCCGCCGTGGCGGCGGCGAGAGCGTCCCGCGTGCGGTCGGATACGGAGTCGTCGGCCCGCAGCAGCGTGCCGTCGAGGTCCGTCGCGACCAGGCGGTAGGGGAAGGAGCTCACTTGGAGACCGGCTCCAGGACCTCACGGCCGCCGAGGTAGGGCCGCAGCACCTCCGGCACGCGCACCGAGCCGTCGGCCAGCTGGTGGTTCTCCAGGATCGCCACGATCGTGCGCGGTACGGCGCACAGCGTGCCGTTCAGGGTGGCCAGCGGCTGCACGACCTTCTTGCCGTTCTTCTCGTCGCGCATGCGGACGGAGAGGCGGCGGGCCTGGAAGCCGTCGCAGTTGGAGGCGGAGGTCAGCTCGCGGTACTTGCCCTGGGTCGGGATCCAGGCCTCGCAGTCGAACTTGCGGGAGGCGGAGGCGCCCAGGTCGCCGGTGGCGACGTCGATCACCTGGAACGGCAGCTCCAGGGAGGTCAGCCACTGCTTCTCCCAGTCCAGGAGCCGCTTGTGCTCGGCCTCGGCGTCCTCCGGCGCGACGTACGAGAACATCTCGACCTTGTCGAACTGGTGGACGCGGAAGATGCCGCGGGTGTCCTTGCCGTAGGTGCCGGCCTCGCGGCGGAAGCACGGCGAGAAGCCGGCGTACCGCAGCGGCAGCTTGTCGGCCTCGATGATCTCGTCCATGTGGTACGCGGCGAGCGGGACCTCGGAGGTGCCGACCAGGTAGTAGTCGTCCTTCTCCAGGTGGTACACGTTCTCGGCGGCCTGGCCGAGGAAGCCGGTGCCCTCCATGGCGCGCGGGCGGACGAGCGCCGGCGTGAGCATGGGGATGAAGCCGGCCTCGGTGGCCTGCGCGATCGCCGCGTTGACCAGGGCGAGCTCCAGGAGGGCGCCGACGCCGGTCAGGTAGTAGAAGCGCGAGCCGGAGACCTTGGCGCCGCGCTCGACGTCGATGGCGCCGAGCGCCTCGCCGAGCTCCAGGTGGTCCTTGGGCTCGAAGCCCTCGGCGGCGAAGTCGCGGATGGTGCCGTGCGTCTCCAGGACGACGAAGTCCTCCTCGCCGCCGACGGGCACGTCGGGGTGGACGAGGTTGCCCAGCTGGAGGAGCAGGGCGCGGGCCGTCTCGTCGGCCTCGTTCTGCTCGGCCTCGGCGGCCTTCACGTCGGTCTTGAGCTGCTCGGCCTTCTGGAGCAGCTCGGCGCGCTCCTCCGGGGAGGCCTTGGGGATCAGCTTGCCGAGCGCCTTCTGCTCGGAGCGGAGTTCGTCGAAGCGGACGCCGGACGACCTGCGCCGCTCATCGGCGGAGAGCAGGGCGTCGACGAGGCCGACGTCCTCTCCACGGGCGCGCTGGGAGGCGCGAACACGGTCGGGGTCCTCACGGAGCAGGCGAAGGTCAATCACCCCACCAGGCTACCGGTGCGGCTGAGGGCGCCCTAGCCGATATAGCAATGCGTGTCACTTTGCCCGAATTGCTTTGTTTTTCGTGCTTTCCTTCTCCTCTATACGAGGGAAGTTATCCACAGGCTGTGCGAAAGATCTGTGGATGGCGCGGGGCGTCGATCTTGGATGTCCCTTTCCCACTCCTTCGAGTGGGAATTCCTCTCCTCAAGAGTGGAGTCCCGGAGCAGGGATGACGGCGATTTGTCGACCTCGCCCGAGCGGCTTGTCGACTTGTCCCCAGGTCGAGAGCCGCTCCTGTGGATAACTTGCGGGCCCGCGGCGGGCAGCGGTCAGGACCGGCCGTCCTGGGCCCGCGCCAGCCAGTCGGAGGCCGCCGTGAACTCCGCGTCCGAGGTCCCGCGCCGCAGCGGCCGCACGTCCTCGGTCGCCACACCCGCCCGCGGATAGGAGCCGAGGAAGCGCACCTTCGGACAGATCCTCTTGAGACCCATCAGGGCCTCGCCGACCCGGCGGTCCGAGATATGGCCCTCCGCGTCGACCGCGAAGCAATAGTTGCCGATTCCGGCGCCCGTGGGCCGCGACTGGATCAGCATCAGGTTCACCCCGCGCACCGCGAATTCCTGGAGCAGTTCGAGCAGGGCACCCGGGTGGTCGTCGCCGAGCCACAGCACCACCGAGGTCTTGTCCGCACCGGTCGGCGCCGCCGGCCGGGCGGGCCGGCCCACCAGCACGAAGCGCGTCTCCGCGTTCTCGGCGTCGTGGATCTCGGTGACCAGCGGCTCCAGACCGTAGGTCGTCGCCGCGAACTCGCCGGCGAAGGCGGCGTCGAAACGGCCCTCCTGGACCAGCCGGGCGCCGTCCGCGTTGGAGGCCGCCGACTCCCACACGGCGTCCGGGAGGTGCGCGCGCAGCCAGTTGCGCACCTGCGGCTGGGCGACCGGATGACCCGTGACCGTCTTGATCTCCGACAGCTTGGTCCCGGGCCGTACCAGCAGGGCGAAGGCGATCGGCAGCAGCACCTCGCGGTAGATCATCAGCGGCTCGCCGGAGGCCAGCTCGTCGAGGGTCGCGGTGACGCCGCCCTCGACGGAGTTCTCGATCGGCACGAGCGCCGCGGCCGCCTCGCCGTTGCGCACGGCGTCCAGGGCGGCCGGGACCGACACCATCGGGACGAGTTCCCGCGTCGCGGCCTCGGGCAGCGTACGCAGCGCGGCTTCCGTGAAGGTGCCTTCGGGACCGAGATACGTATACCGGGTGGCTGACATACGGTCACCCTAATGGCAGCGGCTCACGGACGGCGGCTCCGCGCCCGCCGTCTCGGAGGGCGGTCACGAGGGCGGGCGCCGGCCCGGCCCGCTGCCGTTGCCGCGCGGGTCCTGGGCCCGGTGTCGTGCTCCGGCCTGGGCCTCAGGCCCCGGCCCTAGGCCTCCGGTCTCGCGCCCCGGCCCTGGGCCTCCGGCCCCCGACCCTCGGCCTCAGGCTCCCGGCCCTCGGCCTCAGGCTCCCGGCCCTCGGCCTCCGGCCCCGGTCTCAGGCCTCCAGGAGCCGCTGGCCCACGTACTCGCCCTCCGCCGGGCCGCCCGGGACCGCGAAGAGGCCGCTCGCCTCGTGCCGGATGAACGGCGACAGGGCGTCGCCCCGGTCGAGCTTGCGCTGCACCGGCACGAAGCCCCGCAGCGGATCGGCCTGCCAGCAGATGAAGAGCAGCCCGGCGTCCGGCGTCCCGTCGGCCGCGATCCCGTCGTGGAAGGAGAAAGGCCGGCGCAGCATCGCCGCACCGCCGTTCTGTTCGGGGGCGGAGATACGGGAGTGGGCGTTGTCGGGGATGACGGTCCTGCCGTCCGGGCCGATCTTGTCGAGATCGAGCTCGGTCGTCTCCGTCCCGCCGGTCAGCGGCGCGCCGTCCGCCTTCCGCCGGCCGATCACCTTCTCCTGCTTGTCCAGCGGGAGCTTCTCCCAGTCGTCGAGCAGCATCCGGATCCGCCGGACGACCGCGTACGAGCCGCCCGCCATCCAGTCCTCGGCGCGCGACGCGCTCTGCGGCACGAAGATCCGCCGGTCGAAGTCGGGATCGGACGGCTTGGGATTGCCGGTGCCGTCGACCTGGCCCATCAGGTTCCGGGCCGTCATCGGCCGGGCGGTGGCGCCGGCCGAGCGGTTGAAGCCGTTCATCTGCCAGCGCACCCGGGCCGCGCCGGCCGCGTCCTTCTGCAGCGCGCGCAGCGCGTGGAAGGCGACGAGCGCGTCGTCCGCGCCGATCTGCACCCACAGGTCGCCCTCCGAGCGCTTCGGGTCGAGCGCGTCGGAGGAGAAGGCGGGCAGCGGGTCGAGCTGCGCCGGACGGCGCGCGACCAGGCCCGTCCGGTCGAAGAAGGTGCGGCCGAGGCCGAAGGTCACGGTCAGCGACGAGGGGCCGGCGTCGAGCGCGATGCCGGTGTCCTCGGTCGCCGGCTCGCCCGCCATCAGCGCCTTCGCCGTGGCCGACCAGCGGCGCAGCAGGGCCGCGGCCTCCTTGCGGCCCGCGCCCGGGGCGAGGTCGAAGGCGACGAGGTGGCCCCGCGACTGAAGCGGAGTGGTGATCCCCGCTTGATGTTTCCCGTGAAACATCACCTCGGTCGAGCCGACCGTGGTGAGGGCGGGCGAGCCGGCGGAGCCCGTACCGCCGCCGGAGCCGTCGCCGGACACCGCCGCCGAGATCCCGGCGCCGCCGGCCGCGCCGATCACCAGACCGGCCGCACCGGCCGCCCCGACGGTGCCGAGAACGCGCCGCCGGGAGATCTGAAGGGTGCCGTCGGCCGCGGTGCCGTTGCCCGCGGTGCCGCTGCTGGCGGTGTCGTTCACGGAGTCGTTCTCGGTCTCGCTCACGGGTTCAGCCGATCTTCACGTTCTTCTCGATGGTGGTCTGGTCGATGTCGGAGGTGCGCACCGTCACCTGCATCAGCCACTCGCCCGGCATCGGCAGCTGGACGCCGCTCGCGGTCCAGTGTCCGGTCTGGATGCGGTCGGGCAGCACCGGCAGCGGGCCGATGTCCTTCTCCTTGAGGGTGAAGGAGACCTTCACCTCGGGGACGTCGAGCGCCCGCCCGTTGGGCCGCAGCACGTAGAGGTGCAGCGCGTTGGCGCCGGTCCGGCCCGGGTCGAGGGTGAGCTGCACGGTGCCCTTGCCGTCCACGCCGCCCGTGTCGAACGGGATCCGCACGTCGATCGGCCGGTTCGGTACGGCGGACGCGCCGGCCGAGGCCCGGCCCTTGCCCGCCTCCTCCTCGGTACGGGCGGGCTCGGTGGAGGTCAGCACGGTCGTGACCGCGAGCAGCACCACGGCGACGGCGGCCTCGGTCAGGACCGAACGGCGCAGCCCGGTCCGCTCGGGATCGGCGTCCCGTGCCTTCTTGCGGCGCGCGGTCGCGACGGCGGCCCGCTGCCGGGCGAGCTGCGCGGCCCGCTCGGCGTCGACACCGTCCCCGGCGGCCTCCGCGCCGACGGCCTCCTCGTCGGCGCCCTCGGCCTCGGAGGTCTCGGCCTCGTCGTCCTCGGGCTCCAGCGACGGGTCCGCCACGTCTTCGCCCGAGGCGCCCGCGCCCGCACCCGCCACGCCCTCGCCGGCCGTCGACGTCGACGTCGGCGCCGCCAGCCGCTTGACCCAGCGCCGCGACACCCAGCCGATGCCGACCAGGACGGCGACCAGACCGACCTTCACCAGGAGCAGCTGCCCGTACCGCGTGTCGGTCAGGGCCGACCAGGTGCCGACCTGCCGCCAGGTCTGGTAGACGCCGGTGGCCGCGAGGACGACGACGGAACCGAAGGCCACCTTCGAGTAGCGCTCGACGGCCGAGCGCTCGACCGACGGCGCCCGGTAGAGCGCGACGAGCAGCGCCGTGAGTCCGCCGAGCCAGGCGGCCACGGCCAGCAGGTGCAGGATGTCGACCGGCATGGCGATGCCGGGCTGGAGTCCGGTGGAGGCGTGCTCGGCGAGCGCCCAGGTGCCGGCGATGCCCGCGGCGACGACGGTGCCGCCGATGGCGAGGCCGAAGGTGAGGTCCTTGTGCTCCTTTTCGTCCCGCCGCCGCGCGTACGCGCCGAAGAGGACGGCCACGAAGAGCGCCGCCGCGCCGAGCAGCAGCAGCCGCGAGGAGAGCGCGGCACCGGTCTTCGTCTGCAGGACGTCGCGCAGCCCGCCGAGGTCGAAGACGTCGCCGAGCCTGCCCGTCTTGGTGTACGGGTGACGGAGCAGCAGCAGCGCGAGAGTGGCGGCGGTCAGCGCGAGCCAGCCCCGGACCACGAGCCGCTGCACCGGCCGCATGGCGGCGCCGCGCGGCCAGCAGGCGAGCACGAAGGCGCCGCCGCCGACGAGGACCACGAAACCGGCGTACGAGACGTAGCGCGCGATCCCGTAGAGCGCGCCGACCAGCCCGCCGCCGACCGGTGTGTCGGGCAGCGCGACGGCGGTCTTCGACGGGGCGCCGACGGAGAAGGTGAAGGCGCCGGAGACGGGATGGCTGTCGGCGGAGACGGTCTGCCAGGCGACGGTGTAGGTGCCGTCGGGCAGTCCGGGCAGCAGCGCGACGCCGTAGCGGACGACGGATCCGCTGCACAGGTCGCGGATCTCGCCGGTGTCGACCCGCTTCCCCGCCGGGTCGAGGACCCGGATGGAGTCGCCGCTCATGGCGACCTGTTCGGAGAAGGTGAGGTTGACCTCCTTGGGAGCGGTGGCGACCACCGCCCCGTCCTGCGGGTCGCTGCCGGTCAGCGCCGCGTGCGCGGAGGCGGGGCCCGCGGTGGCGAGCAGGGCGCCGAGCAGCGCGGCGGCGACGAGCAGCAGCCTGGTGAGGGCGGGCCCGAGGCGCGGGGCGGTGGTTGTCATCGTTCCTGTCACTCCCGGGGCGGGCTCAGTGCTGCTTCGGGTTGTGGTTGGGCGCCTCGACGGGAAGCTCGACCTTGATGGGGTCGGACTTCTCGAAGTGGAGCTCGATGCCGACCTTCTCGCCCTGCTTGGGCTGCTTCTTCAGCTCCATGAACATGATGTGGTTGCCACCGCGTTCGAGCTTGAGCTCGCCGTTCGCCGGGATGTCGAAGGACTTCACCTCCTGCATCTTCTGGTTCTTCGTCTCGTGGATCGTGACGTCGTCCGAGATGCCGCTGGTGACGGAGGTGAGCTTGTCGGCGGTGTCGCCGCTGTTGGTGATGGTGAGGAAGCCGCCCGCCATGTCCATCACGGGCTGGGGCATGAACGCGCCGCTCACCTTCAGCTCGGGCCGGCCCGCCGACGAACCGCCGGAGGAGCCGTTGGACGAGCTGTCGGACGAACACCCGGTCAGCGCGAGCGCGGCGGCGAGCGCCACGGCGGCGGACAGGGTGGTGGTGCGGCGGTTCACGGGTTCTCCCCCTTGATGAGCTTCGGCAGGTCCTTGGCGTACTGGTCGGCGGTGGTGTCCTCGCCGTAGACGACGTAGCCCTGGTCGGTCGACGGCGAGAACGCCATCACCTGGGCGCCGTGCATGGACACGACCGAGCCGTCCTTCTCCTTCTTCGGCGGGTCGATGCCGATGCCCATGGAGCGGGCGCCGGCCTGGATCGTGGAGAAGTCGCCGGTGAGGCCGGTGAAGGACGGATCGCCCGCGGCCGGCAGCCACTTGCCGAGCTCGGCGGCGGTGTCGCGCTCCGGGTCGGTGGTGACGAAGACGACCTGGAGCTTGTCCTGCTCCGCCTTGGACAGCTGCTTGCGCGCGATGGCGATGTTGCTCATCGTCAGCGGGCAGACGTCCGGGCAGTGGGTGTAGCCGAAGTAGATCAGGGTCGGCTTGCCCTTGGTCCGCTCGCGGAGGTCGAACTTCTGGCCCTTGGTGTCGGTCAGGACCAGGGCGGGCTTGGCGAAGGGCCGGTCGAGAACGGTGGCGGCCTTGGTGTCGTCGCTGCCGCCGGAGACCTCGGCGACCGGGCCGGCCTTGCTGCCGGAGGACGCGTCGCCGCCGCCGAGACCGACGGCGGCCGTGACGCCGATCGCGGCGACGATCGCCGCGCCGGCGATGATCAGCGGGGCACGGCGGCCGGGCCGGCCGGCGCCCTGCGCCGCTCCGTCCTTCGCCGTGCTGCCCGTGGTGGTGTCAGACATGGTGAGGTGTGTCTTTCGGGTGAGGTGACGGGCGGACGTCAGGCCTGGCGGCGGCGGCCGGCCAGGACGCCGAAGGCGACTCCGGCGAGACCGACGAGGATGCCGACGACACCGAGCACGCGCGCCGCGGTGTCGGTCGAGGAGGAGGCCGCGGCCTCGTCGTGGCCGCCGTCCTCGTGGGCGCCGTTCTTGGCGTGCTCGTCCTTGCCGTGCGCGTCCTTGTCGTCGTCGGCGGCCGGGGCGGCGCCGCCGCCGTGGTGGTCGCCGGTCGCGGCGGACAGCTTCAGGACGGGCGCCGGGCTCTCGGGCTCGGCCGCGCCTTCCTTGGGCTCCTCGATCCAGCGCACGACCTCGTTGTTGTCGTAGGTCTGGATCGCCTTGAGGACGAGCTTGTCGGTGTCCTCGGGCAGCTGGCCGAGGGAGAGCGGGAACTGCTGGAACTGGCCGGGGCCGATCTTCGAACCGTCCGCGGTCCAGGTGACCTTGGCGACGGCCTCGTTGATCTTCTTGCCGTGCATCTCCAGCGGCTTGGCGAGCTTCGCCTTGGTGACCTCGACCTTCCAGCCGGGGACCGGCTGCGGCATCACGGAGGCCAGCGGGTGGTCGGTCGGGAAGCTGACCTCGACCTTGACGGTGGAGGCGTTGTCGCGCTCGTTCGGCACCTTGACGTTGACGGTGGCGTACCCGCCCTTGGCGGCCTCGCCCTGCGGCTGCACGCTCACGTGCGCGAAGGCCGTGCCGGAGAGCAGCAGCACGGAGGAGGCGGCGACCGTGCCGGCGAGGGCGGCGCGGGAGAGGAAGGTGCGGGACAGGTGCGTACGGGAAACGCTCATGGCAGAAGACACTCCAGCTCGAAGGAGAGGTGCGGAAGGCGTCCGCAGGACAGGGATCCCGGACGGACGGCCGAAGACAGGTCTGCTCGGTCCACGCGCGGTGCATGCCGGCGGCGTGCGATCGCCGCCGGCGGTGCCGACAGTGCCGGCGGTGTCGGCGGTGCGGGCCGGTCCGACGGGCCGGCGGTGCCGGACGAGGAACGGCCGGCGGCCGGTCGACGGAGCGCGGGGCCGGGCGTGGACGACCGCGGATCCGCTCCCTTCGAGCGGTCCGCGTCAGGCTGCGAGGACGCAGCGGGCGGCGGCCGGCGGGCCGCGCCTGATCACCGTGTGCTGAAGTGCCCCGGCCACCGGCGGGGGCGGGACGTCGAAGGGGGTACGGGCCGGGTCGCGCGGCCCGGTGGCCGGAGCGCCCGGCAGGCCGGCGAGCAGGGCCCGTACCAGGGTGAGCGCGGCGCGCAGGGAACGTACAAGGGCGGCCTCGGCGAGACCGGTGGCGCCCTGCGCGGACAGCGTGGCCAGCCGGCCGAGCGCGAGGTCGCCGCGCCGCAGCAGCCATCCGGTGGCGAGCGCGGCGAGCAGGTGGCCGAGCAGCATGGGCAGGCTCGGCACCAGTTCGGCGGTCGCGCTCGTCCCGGCCGTCTGGGCGGCGCCCGCCATCGCGGCCAGGTGGTGGTGCGCTCCGGCCCCCGTGCCCGTGGCCGCCGGGGCGGCGGGAGCGAGGCCGGCCTCGCTGACGATCCGGACCGCGTCGGCCGGGCTCAGGGCGGAGGCACCGCCGCCGCACACCAGCTTGGCGGCGAGCCGGAGCAGGCTGTCGTCCGGGTGCGGGGCGACGACGAGGCGGCGCTGCCCGAGCCCGAACAGGGCGTGCAGGGCGAGCTGTCCGCCGGCCAGCGCGCCGACGATGAAGGGCAGGGTGCGCTCGCGTCCGGCGAAGAGCACCGCGATCCCGAAGACGCCGAGGAATCCGGCGACCAGCGACCACAGCGCGATCCCGGCGCAGGCGGCCAAGGCGTGCCCGAGCGCGGACAGCACGACGCAGACCGCGGCGAACACCGCGGCCCTCAGCAGGCGTGGCGCGAGCGCGGGGGCAGACATGGCGGGCCCCATCATCGCACCAGCCTCACGCCTCCCATACGGCAGGTCCGGAAGGTCACCCTTGGACCTCTTCGCGGCGTCTTGGGGACGTCCCGGGGACCTCCTGGGGACGTCTCGGCGGCGACCTGGGGTCGTCCAGGGGTCGTCCTGGGGCCGGTCTTCGCGGCGACATACACCGGCACCGGTGACGCGTCATCCGCCGAACGGGCGCTCTTGCCGCCTTCGGGCGCTTATGGACCTCCGGGCCCGGCAATACGTATCGGTATGTCGTGCCGCAGCATGTCGAGCCGCAGCCAGGAGGCTGGAGCATGAGCATCTGGTGGTCCCTGCATCTGCGGCGCGAGGCTGCGAGCGTTCCGCTCGCCCGGCGGCTGCTGCTCGGCACGATGGAGACGGCCGGTGTCGACCCGGACGTGTCCTACGAGCTGTCGGTGGCGCTGACCGAGGCGTGCGCCAACGCCGTGGAGCACGGCGGCTCCTGGGGCCGGGGCGCGGGATCGGAGGCGTACCGGGTCACCGCCTATCTCGACGGCGAGACCTGCCGCATCGAGGTGGCCGACGCCGGTCCGGGCTTCTCCGGCGCCGCGCCGCGCCCCTGTGCCGTCGCTCCCGCGGACGCCGAGCACGGCCGCGGGCTGCGGCTGATCGAGGAGCTCGCCGACCACGTCCACTTCGGCCGTACGGGCCGGGGCGGAGCGCTCGTCAGCTTCGACAAGATCATCAAGTGGCGCGCGGACGCGCCGCTCGCCCTCACCTGAGGCAGGGGCAGGGGCAGGGGCAGGGGCAGAGGCGGAGGCGGAGGCTGACGAACAACCGTCGCAGTACGCCGAAGGCCCCGCCGACCGAATCGGCGGGGCCCCGCGGTGTCTCGTCCAGGCGCGTCCAGGTACGGCGGCCAGGTCAGCCCTTCAGGCCGGCCATCCACGCCTCGACCTCGTCGGAACGGCGCGGCAGCGCCTCCGAGAGGTTCCGGTTGCCGTCGGCCGTGACGAGGATGTCGTCCTCGATCCGGACGCCGATGCCCCGGTACTCCTCCGGCACGGTCAGGTCGTCGGCCTGGAAGTAGAGCCCCGGCTCCACGGTCAGGCACATGCCCGGCTCCAGGGTGGTGTCGACGTACGCCTCGGTGCGCGCGGCGGCGCAGTCGTGGACGTCCATGCCGAGCATGTGGCCGGTGCCGTGCAGGGTCCAGCGGCGCTGGAGACCGAGCTCCAGGACGCGGTCGACCGGGCCCTCGACGAGGCCCCACTCGACGAGCTTCTCGGCGAGCACGCGCTGGGCGGCGTCGTGGAAGTCGCGGTAGGCGGCGCCCGGCTTCACCGCGGCGATGCCGGCCTCCTGCGCCTCGTACACGGCGTCGTAGATCTTGCGCTGCACGTCGGTGAAGGTGCCGCTGATGGGAAGCGTGCGGGTGACGTCGGCGGTGTAGAGCTCGGTGGTCTCCACGCCGGCGTCGAGCAGCAGCAGGTCGCCGGAGCGGACCGGGCCGTCGTTGCGGACCCAGTGCAGGGTGCAGGCGTGCGGGCCGGCGGCGGCGATGGTGCCGTAGCCGACGTCGTTGCCCTCGACGCGGGCGCGCAGGAAGAAGGTGCCCTCGATGTAGCGCTCGCTGGTCGCCTCGGCCTTGTCCAGGACCTTGACGACGTCCTCGAAGCCGCGCGCGGTGGCGTCGCAGGCCTTCTGCAGCTCGGCGACCTCGAACGCGTCCTTCACGAGGCGGGCCTCGGAGAGGTAGACGCGCAGCTCCTCGTCGCGCTCGGCGGTGACCTTGTCGGTGAGGGCGGCCTCGATGCCGGCGTCGTGGCCGCGGACGTTGCGGACCGGGCCGGTGGCCTCCTTGAGCGACTCGGCCAGCTCGCGGACGTCCTTCGCCGGGATGCCGAGCAGCTGCTCCGCCTCGGTGAGGGAGTGGCGGCGGCCGACCCAGAGCTCGCCCTGGCCGTCGAGCCAGAACTCGCCGTTCTCGCGGTCGGAGCGGGGCAGCAGGTAGATGGTGGCCTCGTGGCCGTCCTCGACGGGCTCCAGGACGAGCACGCCGTCCTGCGTCTGGTCGCCGGTCAGGTACGCGTACTCGGTGGAGGCGCGGAAGGCGTACTCGGTGTCGTTCGACCGGGTCTTCAGATTGCCGGCCGGGATCACCAGGCGCTCGCCCGGGAAGCGGGCGGAGAGCGCGGCGCGGCGAGCGGCGGTCCGGTCGGCCTGGGCGATCGGCTCGAGGTCGTGCAGCTCGGTGTCGGCCCAGCCGGACTTCATGTTCTCGGCGAGCTCGTCGGAGACGCCCTGGTACAGGCCGTTCTTGCGCTGCTTGATCGCCTGCTCTTCCGATTCCGCCAGGGTCTCCGGGGTCTCCGGGTTCTCCGGCGTGCGCTCTTCGGCCACGGGTCTGCCTCCTTGTGGTACGACACTGAACCATCACCATCGTACGGTCGTGCGGAAGGGTCCCAGAGGCGGAAGACCCATTACCGCCGGGTCACCGGGCGGCACCCGTGGCGCGGCTCACTCAAGGCCCGCGGTGGCGGTCGTGGCGCGGCTCACTCGAGGCCCGCGGCGACACCCGCGGCGCGGCTCACTCGAAGCGCGCGGCGAGCAGGACGACGTCCTCGCCGTCGGCCGCCGCGGCGTCGAGACCGTCCGGCAGGACCGTCCGCAGGACGTGGTCGGCGACCGCGCCCGGGTCGGCCCGGTCCGCCTTCGGCACGCTCGCGGCGGCGGCGTGCAGCCGCGCGAAGGCCCGGTCCATGGGATCGCCGGTCCGCCGCAGCAGTCCGTCGGTGTACAGCAGCACCGTTTCTCCGGGTGCCGGCGACAGCTCCACGCTGGGCGCCTCCCAGCAGGACAGCATGCCGAGCGGCGCGGACAGCGAGGTCTCCACGAATTCGGTGCGGTCCTCGCCGATCACCAGCGGCGGGGTGTGGCCGGCGCCGGCGAGCACGATCCGGCGGGCCTGCGGCTCGCAGTAGGCGAAGAGCGCGGTCGCGGTGCGGGCGGGCTCGGTGAGGCGGAGCAGCAGCTCCAGGTCGGAGAGGACGGCGACCGGGTCCTCGCCCTCCATCACGGCGTACGCGCGCAGCGACGCCCGCAGCCGGCCCATGGCGGCCAGCGCGCTCGGCCCGTTCCCGGACACGGAGCCGACGGCGAGCCCGAGCGCGCCCTCGGGCAGCGGCAGCGCGTCGTACCAGTCGCCGCCGCCCCGGGGTCCGGTGCGGTGGCGGGCGGCGAGCTGCACGCCGGGGACGCGGGGGAGCCGGCTGGGCAGCAGCTCCTCGGCGACGGTGGAGACCTGGGCGCGGGCGCGCTCGACCTCCAGGAGGCGGGCGAGGTGCTCGGTGGCGAAGCGGCCGTAGAGGCCGACGAGGTGGCGCTGGCGTTCGGCGGGCTCGGCGGGCTCGTCGTAGAGCCAGACGACGGCGCCGAGCTTCCCGGCCTCCGCGGTGGCCAGCGGCAGCGCGTAACTGGCGGCGTAGCCGAGGCGGGCGGCGACCTCGCGGTGGCGCGGGTCGAGGTCCTCCTCGCCGCACAGGTCGGGGACGGCGATGGGGCGGGGCAGGGCGCCTTCGGTCAGCGGGGCGAGTCCCTCGAGGATCCGGCCGTACGACGTGACGCTGCGCGGCACGGTCTCGATGGTGCCGAGGTCGGCGTGGGCGAGGCCGAGGCCGACCTTGCTGACCGGGCCGAGGCCGTCGGCCGGTTCGAGGACAGCCATGCCACGGCGGGCGCCGACCAGCGAGGCGCCGGCGCGCAGCAGTTCGCGCAGGGCGTCGTCGAGGGAGGCGGTCCTGATCAGGGACTCGGTGAGTTCGTGGAGGAGCGTGAGGTCCGAGACCCAGCCGGCGAGGCGGTCCTGGAGAGGTCCGCCGGGCGACAGCTCGTCGGCCGCCAGCGGCGTGAGGGAGGCGGCGTGGGCCGCAGTGTGCGGGGGAGAAGGAACAGTGGAATCGATTCCGGCCACTTTCGGCGCACGTGGGGTAGTCATCGCACTCGGCTTTCCGACCTGCGCGTTTCATGCAATAGCATCGCAAACCCCCAAGTCATTCTGCGCCGCTATCCATCGATCCACATCTACACGCACATGTGGATCGATGTCCAGCATTGTCACCATGGGACTTCTGGTGTCCGTGAGATCTGGCGAGAGGGTTGAAGACTAGGGGAAGTTGGCCGAAAATTGCCCCCGGTGTGCACCATTCGCGGTCGACTGGCGTCGTTTGAAAGCGCGTCATTTAGTGCGTGACGGGTACGTAATCGGTGACGGGCAGGGGCAGTTGGACGCGCCCCTGGACACGGACGCGGAACGAGAGCGTCCGCCTCACCGCAGACCGCACCCCTACCCCTGAGTGGCGGGGAACGTGCTCCGGCAGGCCAGACCGCCGGGAGCGACCGCCAGGAGCGCCCGCGCTGAAACGCGCAGTGATTCGCACGGTAGTGATACGCACGGTGAAGACACGTGTACGTGGTGTGATGTGCACGTGGTGTCATGTGGATTCGGCGTTCAACGGAAAGGAACGAGCGCTCATGCGCGAGATCCTCGGAAGGCGACGCAGGCTCCGGTTCCGGCGCGGCAAGCGCGAGGCGGGAATGGCCGACCCGGGCGCGGTCGACCGCGGCGCGGCCGACCGGGGCACGGCTTCGGAAGGCGTCGGGCACGGGAGGCACGAGGTGCCCGAGGCGCCGGCGATTCCCGCGGTGCCGGCAGTTCCTGAGGTGCCGGTGATCCCGGAGGTGCCCGAGGCCTCTGAAGCGCCGGCGGTTCCTGAGGTGTCGGTGGTTCCTGAGGCACCAGCGGGTCCTGAGGTGTCGGTGGTTCCTGAGGCACTAGCGGGTCCTGAGGTGTCGGTGGTTCCTGAGACTCCTGAGGCGGGGCTCGACACGGCACGGCGCGACGCGGCCCTGCGGTACGCCGGCGCATGGGGCTGGCCCGTGGTGCCCGGCGTGGGACTGCGCCAGGCCGGCGCTCCGGCCGGCGCGCCTCGGCGCACCCTCACCCTGAGGCCCGCCGCGGCGCCGAAGCCGGCCGGACCGGCCGCCTGCGCCTGCCCCGACCCCGAATGCGTGGTGCCCGGCGCCCACCCCTTCGACCCGGGCCTCCTCGCGGCCACCACCGACGCCCGCATGATCGGCTGGTGGTGGGACCGCCGGCCCGACGCGCCCGTCCTGCTGGCCACCGGCGGCCGCGCGCCCTGCGCCGTGAGCCTGCCGGCCGTCGCCGGCGCCCGGGCGCTCGCCGCGCTCGACGCGCAGGGCCTGCGACTCGGCCCGGTCGTGGCCACACCGACCCGCTGGGCGCTGCTCGTCGCCCCGTACGGCCTCGAACGGCTCGGCGAGCTGCTCTACGCGAAGGACAGCGTGCCCAGCTCCCTGCGCTTCCACGGCGAGGGCGGCTATCTGCCGCTGCCGCCCTCGACCACGGGGACCGGCCAGGTCCGCTGGGAGCGGGCGCCGCTGGACGACTCCGCGGCGGACGGTTCGGCGCGGCCGTGGCTGCCCGACGTCGAGGCGGTCGTGGACGCGCTGATCGAGGCGAGCACGAGCATGCCGGGCGGCGGCAGCAGACTCGCGTACTGACCCGCGTACCGAGCCGCCTGCGAGCCGCATGCGGACGGCGCCGTACGCGGGGTCTGCTCGGCCTCACCCGAACGGGTGTGGAACGGCGCGGCATCCAGGAGAAACGCGCGGCGGCCGGCCGGGAGCGCGTCGGCCGCGGATATCTTCGCCGGAAGGATTTCCTTCCAGCGGATTCCGTTCCTGAGAAGCAGGTGGGCCGACGTATGGGGCGCATGAGTGCGGCGAAGCTCCGGGGCCTGGGGCTCGGTGCCGCCGTCGTGATCGCCGTACTGGTACCGATCGCGGCGTCGGCGGGGCCTTCGGCCGAGGAGCCGGCGCCGGCGGCCGGGTCGAAGGCCGAGGCCGGGTCCGCCGGTGACGCCAAGCCCGCCAAGCGCGGCGGGTTGCTCTCGGACCTGGGGGTCGAGTCCTCCGGGCCGGCCGGATCGCCCGCCTCCTCCGACCACGCCGCCGACCACGCCGCCGGGCCGCCGCCCGCCGTCAGCCGCTGCGGACCCGAACTCGCCTCGCCCGACGGCGTCGAGGCGCAGACCTGTGTGGTGACCGAGGGACCCGACACCTGGGCGCGTACGTACTACCGCAACGCCACCGGCCAGGAGCTGGAGGCCGTGCTCACGCTGATGGCGCCCGGCGGCCGGACCGTACAAGTGCGGTGCTCGATCGAGGCGCGGGACGAACCGGGAACGTGCGAGACGCCGAAGGAGCGCAGTCGCGGCGCCGCGGACCGTTATTCGGCCGTGGCGGAATTCGCCGGAGCGGGAGAGGGTGCCAGTACGCCGCTGCTGCTGCGGTCGGGAAGCAACACGACCGAGTCGAACGGCAGTTGAGCCGGGCATGAGAAGGCCCGGTCGCTGGCGACGGGGGATGCACCAGCGACCGGGCTTCCAGAACGGTAACAAGAGATCTGCCGTTCGCAAATTCGATCTCGGTTATTCGGACAGGGATTTCGCTCCTTGGCCGAGTACTTGTGGCGGACATCACCGACTGGTCGGTCTGTCAGTCACGGATACCGCCTGGGGTATCAGCTGAGCGTCACCTGACGGTTGGTGAGACCGCCGCGCGCCCGGCGCTCCTCGGTGGTCAGCGGAGTGTCCGTGGCGAGGGCCGCGGCGAGCCGCTCGGCGAACTCGGCGGCCGGCTTCTCGCAGTCCTCCGCCGTCATCGAGGTCGGCAGGTCCCACACCGGCACCATCAGGCCGTGCGCCCGGAAGGAGCCGACGAGACGGGTGTCCGGGCCCAGCGAGGAGGTGCCCGCGGCCTGCAGCCGGGCCAGGGCGTCGAGCAGCTGCTCCTCCGGGTGCGGCATGACCCAGCGCAGGTGGTTCTTGTCCGGCGTCTCGCACCAGTACGCGGCGTCGACACCGGTCAGCTTCACGGTCGGGATGGCGGCTGCGTTGGCGCGCTCCAGGGAGGCGGCGACCTCGGGGTTGGAATTGTCGGCGGACTCCGGAATCCAGAATTCGAATCCCGTGTGCACGACCGGCGCAAAATCGCTGTCCGCGTCGAGCAGATCCTGAAGTCGCGGACCCTCCGCCGGTACGCGACGGGCGGCGACCGGCGTGCCGGGCTCGGCCACCAGGGCGCGCTCCAGGGTGTCGGCCAGGTCGCGGGCCAGGTCACCGGAGGACGTGTCGTTCTGCAGCGCGAGCAGCACCGAGCCGTCGTCGCGGCGCAGCGCCGGCCACGCCATCGGCAGCACGGTCGCCAGCGTCACGGACGGCACGCCCTCGGGCAGCCCGCCCTTCAGCGTGAGTGGCACGGTCGCGGCGGGCACGAGCTCGCGCAGCGCGACCCAGTCGCACTCGCCGGGCAGGCCCTCGAAGGGACGGTGGACGAGCTCGGTCACGGCGTGCGCGGCGGCGCGGCCGTGACACGCCTTGTAGCGGCGGCCCGAGCCGCAGGGGCACGGCTCGCGCGCGCCGACGACCGGGATCTCACCGTTCGTGACCTGTGCCTGACCGGTCTTGCCGGCCTTGCTGGGCTTCGTCTGGGGACGCTTCTTGGCCATGGGTGGCTTTCTCCCGATCGCGGCGGTGCTGTGTCGGGCGCGAGCCTAGCCGCACGCGGTCCCGCATGCCGGGATGGCGATGCGGCTCGTGCCGGGCGGGGCTGCGGGCGGGACCGACGCCGGCCGCGCCGTCATCCCGTACCGCGACCGCGGGGCCGTAGGGCCGTATCCGGAACGGCCGGATGCCGTACGGCAGGGTCCGGGCGCCGTACGGCGGGGTTCGGACGCCGCGCCCGGGACGGCCCGTGCCCGGGACGACCCGCGGCCGGGACGACCCGCGCCCGGGGCGACCCGCGGCCGGCCCGCACCGCGGCAGCGCCCGTATGCCCTTCAGGTCGTCAGACCTGCAGGTCCTTCAGTCGAGATCGTCGTACGCGTCCAGGAAGTCGAGACCGGAGCCGCCGCCGACCCGTGCCGCGAAGTCCTCGCGGCGATGGCCCTCGGTGACCTGGACCCACACCGTGACCTCGCCCGTCGCGCTGTCCCGTACGCCCCACTTCTGGGCGAGCGCGCTGATGATGTTCAGCCCGCGGCCGCCGCGCGCCGTGACCGACGGCGTGGCCGGAACGGGCCGGGTCGGCCCGCCGCCGTCCGTGACCTCGACGGTCAGCGCGCCCCGCTTGTCGATGCTCCACGCCGCCCGTACGTCACCTTCGCCCACGTCCGCGTCGCGGCCCAGCGGTCTTCCGTGCCGACAGGCGTTGCTCAGCAGTTCCGAAAGGATCAGCACCGCGTCGTCGACGACCGATTCGGACATCCCGCTGCGGCTCAACTGCTCCCGCATCCGGTGTCGCGCCTCCCCCACGCCCGCAGGGCCATGGGGCACGGCCATGCTCGACGACGTGGGCACCTCCTGTGCCACCACCAACGCCACCCCCGAGACCTCCTTTGCCCCACGCCACGGTGTGGATGCCCCAATGGCCTGGACCGGAAACCGGCCAGTACGACTCCGGTGACGCACTCGTGACGATCGCGTACGCCCCGAACGCGCCGGTGCACTCCCCGCACGCCCGTGACGGACGAGGCACAAGGGGCTAAAGGCGGCCCAACTGGGACAGCACCTGCTTGGGACGGTTGGTGATGATCGCGTCCACGCCGAGCCGTACGCACAGCTCGACGTCCTCGGGATCGTCCACGGTCCACACGTGGACCTGGTGGCCGGCCTTCTGCAGCCGCAGGATCACGGCGGGGTGGTGGCGCACGATCCGGATCGACGGGCCCGCGATCCGGGCGCCGGCCGGCAGCCGCCCGTCGCGCAGCCGCGGGGTGACGAACTGGGAGAGGGAGACCGTCGGCAGGGTCGGCGCGGCGGCCGCGACGCGGTGCAGCGAGCGGGCCGAGAAGCTCATGACGCGGACCGGGGACTCCTCGGGCGCGGCGGGCGCGGCCAGGCCGAAGCGGCCGAGGAGCTGCAGCAGTTTCTCCTCCACCTGCCCGGCCCAGCGGGTGGGGTGTTTGGTCTCGATGGCCAGCTCGATGTGGCGGCCCGCGTCGGAGACCAGCTCCAGGAGGCGTTCGAGGGTGAGCACGGAGGTGGCCTGGGAGTCGCCCCAGTCGGGGACCTCGCGGGCCTCGTCGCGTCCCTTCCAGGTGCCGAAGTCGAGGGCGGCGAGATCGGCGAGCTCGAGGGCGGAGACGGCGCCGCGGCCGTTGGAGGTGCGGTTGACGCGGCGGTCGTGGACGCAGACGAGGTGGCCGTCGGCGGTGAGCCGGACGTCGCACTCGAGGGCGTCGGCGCCGTCCTCGATGGCCTTCACGTAGGCGGCGAGGGTGTGCTCGGGGGCGTCCTCGGAGGCTCCGCGGTGGGCGACCACCCGGACGGGGAGGGGCGGGCTCGGCTGCTGCGGTGCGTGGGTCACCGCGTCATGGTACGGCTGTCCGTTATGCCCCTATATAAAGGAAGGAGTGCGGATGCACAGCTCCGGCTTACAGTGGCCTGACGCGCTGTGGGAAAAGCTGATCGCAGCGACCGTGCAGTGAGTGGATGAGTGGACAGTGAACGAGGAGACAGCTGTGAGCACCGAGAACGAGGGCACGGCGGTTCCGGCGGACCAGAGTGCCCCGTCCGCCCCTCCTGCGGCCCCCGCGACCCCGCCCGCCCCGCCTGTGACTCCGCCCGCGACGCCCGCGACTCCGCCTGCCCCGGCCGCGGAGGCCGCCGCCGAGCCGGCGCCGGAGCCCACCCCGGCTCCGGCCGCGCCCGTCGGCTCTCCCGCTCCCGGCCACACCCCGGCTCACGCCACGCCCGCCGGCGCTCCCGCAGCAGCCCCCGCCCCCGCGCCCGCGCCTGCTCCCGGCGCGGCGGAGGGCTGGCCGCCGCCTCCGCCCGTGACGCCGGCGTGGGGCGTTCCCGTCCCGCCCGCACCCAAGGCCCCGCGCAAGCGCACCGGCGGCCTGGTGGCGGCCGTCCTCGTCGCGGCCCTGGTCGCCGGCGGCGTCGGCGGCGGCATCGGCTACTGGGCGGCGTCCCAGCGCGACGACAACCCGACCAGCTCGACCACGGTCTCCTCGGGCGACTCCCCCGCCTCCTTCAAGCGCGACCCGGGCACGGTCGCGGCGGTCGCCGCGAAGGCGCTGCCGAGCGTCGTCACCATCCAGGCCAAGTCCGGTGGCACGGACGGCGAGGGCGGCACGGGCACCGGCTTCGTCTACGACAAGGAAGGCCACATCGTCACCAACAACCACGTGGTGGCGTCGGCGGCGGACGGCGGCACGCTCTCCGCGACCTTCTCCAACGGCAAGACGTACGACGCGGAGGTCGTGGGCCGTGCCGAGGGCTACGACGTGGCCGTGCTGAAGCTGAAGAACGCGCCGTCGAACCTGATGCCGCTGGCCCTCGGCGACTCCGACAAGGTCGCCGTCGGCGACTCGACGATCGCGATCGGCGCGCCGTTCGGCCTGTCCAACACGGTCACCACCGGCATCATCAGCGCCAAGAACCGTCCGGTCGCCTCCGGCGACGGCGGAGGCGGCAAGAGCTCGTACATGAGCGCCCTGCAGACCGACGCCTCGATCAACCCGGGCAACTCCGGCGGCCCGCTGCTCGACGCGAGCGGCGCCGTCATCGGCATCAACTCCGCGATCCAGTCGACGGGCAGCGGCTTCGGCCAGTCCCAGGCAGGCTCGATCGGCCTCGGCTTCGCCATCCCGGTCAACCAGGCCAAGAACGTCGCCGAGCAGCTCATCAAGACCGGCAAGCCGGTCTACCCGGTCATCGGCGCCACGGTGAACATGCAGGACAAGGGCGAGGGCGCCACCATCGCCGACCAGGGCTCCGGCGGCACCCCGGCCGTCACCCCGAACGGCCCCGCCGCCAAGGCCGGCCTGAAGCCCGGCGACGTCATCACCGGCTTCGACGACCGCCAGATCGACAGCGGCCCGACCCTCATCAGCGAGATCTGGACCCACCAGCCCGGCGACACCGTCAAGATCACCTACGAACGCGGCGGCAAGTCCGCCACCGCCACCGTCACCCTCGGCGAACGCACCGGCGACAGCTGACGCATGAGCCCCGCGCCCCACCTCCCGTCACGCTTCGGTGCACCCGCCCTCCAGCCGGTAGGCTGTAGCCGCTCCGCGCCAGGTGAGGCGGAGCGAGGGTGGGTTGCCCGAGCGGCCTAAGGGAACGGTCTTGAAAACCGTCGTGGCGAGAGTCACCGTGGGTTCAAATCCCACACCCACCGCCAGGTGAAGCGGCCTCTGACCAGGATCGATGGTCAGGGGCCGTCGGCGTCTTCGGCCCTGCGATCGCCTGGTGTTCCCCGTGACTCCCCGCTGGATCGGGCACGCGAGGGGCATGGCGATTGTCAGGGCGGCTGCTGAGCTCCCTGCCCTGCTGCTTTGATCAGAGCATGACCCACTCTGATGATCCGGCTGGCGACAGATCTGGGCGGATGAGCCGTTCCGTCGTTTTCGGTGCGGCTTCCGTTGCGTTCTGGTTCTGCTGCCCGCTATGGATGCTCGTCTGGGCTCTGGCCTTGCCGCTCGGCCTCACGGGCCTCGTCTTGGGTGCCATCGAATACCGCGCTGCCTCACGACAGGGCGTCAGCCGCGCGCAGCCTCTGACCAGCCTGGCGCTCTCGTCGGTGGGTACGGCAGCTGCCGTTGCGTACATGCTCTTTGTGTTCACCCATCCGGACCTGCCAATCCAGGAGTAGGTCGACGGAGTGGCTTCGAGGTGGAGCTGCCACGGTTTGCCGACCTTGGACGACACGCTCGTCGGCCACGGTGATACCGGTACCGACGCAGAGCGACCACACCGGCCTCTGCCACTTCGCGGCAGCAGCTGCTCCCCGCCCGCCCCCATAGGGGGTGATGTCAGTGGCCGCTGTTAGCGTCCGGCCGATCTGGAAGAGCTGTGGGGAGGGGCCGGCATATGGGCGCGTCAGGGTGGGACTACTCAGTGCCGTATCAGGAGGATCTCGGCGGCGCGTTCGATGCGCTGCGGCGGAGGGTCTTCGAGGAGCGGGAGTACTACTGGGTTTCGGGCGCTGACTGGAGGCCGGAGAATGAACGGCTGCCGTGGCCCGAGACTGAGGAGGAGCTGTGGGCTGACGAGATGGCCCAGGAAGCCGGGACGCACTCGATTCTCGACATCTTCCGGATCATCGGACCAGACGAGGAGCCGGATTACTCCACGATGAAGCAGGTGACCGAGGACGAGGCGCTGCGTGTCCTGGGCACGCGGAAGCTCACCCGGGCGCACGTGCCGAGGTTCGAGGAGTTCGACCACTGGCGTTGGTACGGGCGGTGCGCCGTGCTCCATGACGACCAGGGGGAGCCGCAGGAGATCTACTTCTGGGGCTTCTCCGGCGACTGAGCCGACCCGGTGGACCAGGCGTGGACCGCCAACGGCGGTGCTGGGCCCGGATGGCGGGGAACGGGCAGGTCAGGTGTGCCAGGGACGCTTCCCGTAGCGCTCTCTTGAAAACCGTCGTGGCGAGAGTCACCGTGGGTTCAAATCCCACACCCACCGCTTGCAGGTCAGAGAAGCAGCAGCTCAGAGGGCGGGCCCGGGATTCCGGGCCCGCCCTCTGATCCGTATCGGCACCCGGCTCAGCTCCTCGGCGGAGAGTGCCTCGCCTCTACGATGGCGCCTGTGGGGGACCTGATAGCGGTTTGGGTGGCCGTCATCGTCAGCGTCGCCGGTTGCGTGGCCGGAGTGGCGGTGATCTGGTCCGGCATCGGACTGAAGCGCCGAGGCATCCGCGTGGACGCCGAGGTCGTCGGGGTGCGGGAGCACGAAGACGGTGACGGCGACGTGCACTTCTACCCGATCCTTCGTTTCACGCTCCCGGGCGGTGAAGCGGTCCAGGGCGAGTCGTACGCCCGCATCAACGAGTACGGGGCGCCGGACACGATCAGCGTGGTGTACGACCCCCGTCATCCCGAGACATTCGACGAGAGCCCCGGGACCGGGATCGGAGGCGGCGTTCTCGCGCTGGCCTTCTGCGGCCCCTGGCTCGGAGGTGCCCTGTGGTGGCTCTTCCACTGACCCGCACTGCCGCCACACCCGGCTAGACCCGCGCGGTGATCGCGCACGCCGAGGCGAGGGTGGCGCGGATCTCGGGTTCCTCGAGGCCGGTGGTGAGGGCCGCGGTGGTGAGGGCGGTGAGGAGGTCGGCGGGCGCGCCGTTCTCGTAGGCGCGGCAGGCGGCCCAGAAGAGGCGGGTGTTGCGCTGGCCGCGCGGGGAGGCGAGGACGAAGTGGACCAGGCCCTCGCCGGAGAAGCCTTCGGGAGGGCGCCCACGGTCCGGCCGGTCCGGCGGTTCCGGTGGGTCGGGCGGGACGAGGAGGGCCAGCAGGCCGGGCGGGCAGGGCGCCGGTGGCAGGTCGGCGGTGGCCGGGGCGAGGCGGTAGGTGCCGCGCGGCGTGGTCGAGCCGGGGCCCACGAGATAGCCGCCCGCGCCGCGGACGTCGACGCCGGGCGCGAGCCGGCCCGCCGAGTTCGGGACCACGGTGCCGGGCGGGCCGGCCAGCCACAGGTGGCGGCCGCCGCCCGGGGTGAGGACCGTGACGGTGGGCGGGACCGTGAAGCCGTGCTCCCGCGCGAGCGCGTCGAGCGCGGCCACCCCGTCCGTACCGTCCTCCCGCACGTCGAGGTCCACGCCGATCAGGCGGTGCGGCGGTCGCCCGCAGGCGATGCCGTATCCGGTGGCCCATGGCGCGGCCGCGAAGAGGGCCCGTACGGCGGCCGGGTCGGTGGTGGCGTCGTGGACGCCGTGCCCGGGCCGGCCGCACTCGCCGCGGCAGGGCACCGCCCGGTGCTCGCCCCGGTGCGGTGAGCGCAGGGCCGGGAGCTTGGTGCGGGACAGCGGGATGACGGGAAGGCCGCGCTCCGCCGCCGTCAGGGCGTGCGCGAGGGCCAGGGCGGCGGTCTGCCGGGCAGAAGCGGCCATGCGCCCATTTTCGTACACGGGTTCGAATAAGGGAAGAGGGTGAACGGTCCGCGCGGCGGTACTTCGGCGCCGGCGCGCAGGCCGTCCTCGTTGCGGCCCGGTGGCCGTCGTCGCGTGCCGTGACCTTGACAGGGCGCTGGAATCTGACGGACAGTCAGAAACCTGAACTCCCCGGAAGGTAAGCCGTCCCGACGAGAGGGCCGCCGCCGTGCACCTCGCCCCGACCGAACGGCAGCTACGGCTGCGCGCCGAGCTCCGCGCGTACTTCCGCGCTCTCATGCCCGACGGGCCTCCGCCGCCCACCGACACCGCCGCCCAGCGCGCGCTGCTGCGCCGCATCGGCGGCGACGGCATGCTGGGGCTCGGCTGGCCCGAGGAGTACGGAGGCCAGGGCCGCGGCCCCGACGAGCAGTTCGTCTTCTTCGACGAGGCCTACCGGGCGGGCGCACCCGTCTCGATGGTCACGCTCAACACCGTCGGCCCGACCCTGATGAAGTACGGCACCGACGAGCAGAAGAGCTTCTTCCTGCCCCGCATCCTGCGCGGCGAGACCGTCTTCGCCATCGGCTACAGCGAGCCCGAGGCCGGCACCGACCTCGCCTCCCTCCGCACGAAGGCCGTACGCGACGAGGGCGGGACCGCGGGCGGGACCGGGACAGGAAGCGGGGGCGGAGGGGAGGCCGGGGGCCTGGGCGCCGCGGGCTCCTGGCTGATCGACGGGCAGAAGATCTTCACTTCCAACGCCCAGAACGCCGACTGGATCTGGCTCGCCTGCCGCACCGACCCCGACCCGGCGACGCCCCGCCACCGCGGCATCTCGATCATCCTCGTGCCCACCGACGCGCCCGGCTTCTCCTGGACGCCCATCGAGACCGTCGGCGGCCTGACCACCACGGCCACCTACTACGACTCCGTCCGCGTCCCGGCGGGCAACCTCGTCGGGCCCGAGAACGGCGGCTGGGGCCTCATCACCAACCAGCTCAACCACGAGCGGGTCGCGCTCGCCGCCATCGGCATGCAGGCCGAGGACTTCTACGCGTCGGCGCTCCGCTCCGCCCGTACACCCGATCCGGTGACGGGGAAGCGGCGGATTGACGAGCCGTGGGTGCGGATCCGGGCCGCCGAAGCGCATGCCCGGCTGGCGGCAACGCGCCTGCTCAACTGGCGTTTGGTGGGGGACGTGGGGGCCGGCCGGCTGACTCCCGGCGACGCGAGCGGAGTGAAGTTCGCGGGAACCGAATCGGCGGTCGAGGTGTACCGAATGTGTCAGGAGATCGCGGGTGGGGCCGGACTGGTCCGAGCGGGGTCGCCGGGAGCGTTCGACGGCGGCGAGCTCGAGCGGATGAACCGGGCCGCCCAGATCAACACCTTCGGGGGAGGGGTGAGCGAGGTGCAGCGCGAGATCGTCGCGACGATGCGGCTCGGCATGAAGGGGAGGGGACGTCGATGAACCGGTCGAGCCGGTCGACGAGCCCGGAGACGGGACACGAGCCGACGGGACTGGAGCAGACGGGTCGCGAGGCGGTGACGGGGCGCGATGCGGTGACGGGCCGGGAGGAGGTGACCGGGCGCGAGGGGGCGACCGGGCGGGAGGAGCGCGACCCGCTGTTCGAGCGGCTGAGGGCGTACGAGGGCCGGCCGACGTCCAACGCCGCCGTCGGCAAGGACCCGGTCAACGAGCCCATGATCCGCCACTGGTGCGAGGCGATGGGCGACACCAACCCGGCCTACAGCGGGCCGGACGCCGTCGCGCCGCCGACCATGCTCCAGGCGTGGACGATGGGCGGCCTGTCCGGTCATCCGGACCGCTCCGGGGCGTACGAGGAGCTGTCCGCCCTTCTCGACGAGGCCGGCTTCACGTCGATCGTCGCCACCGACTGCGAGCAGGAGTATCTGCGGCCGCTGCGGCCGGGCGACACGATCACGTTCGACGCCGTCATCGAGTCCGTCTCGCCGCGCAAGACCACCAAGCTCGGCACCGGGCACTTCATCACCACCCGCATGGACGTGCGGGCCGGCGGCGAGCTGGCCGGCACCCACCGCTTCCGTGTCCTCAAGTACGCGCCCGCCGCCCGCCCGCCGAAACCCGGCTCGCTTCCGAAGCCCGGCCAGCTTCCGGAAGCGGGCGCGAAGCCGAAGCGGCCCCGGCCCGTGATCAACCGGGACAACGCCGGCTTCTGGGCGGGCGTGGCCGAGCACCGGCTGCTGATCCAGCGGTGCGCGGACTGCGCGACCCTGCGTTTCCCGTGGCTGCCCGGGTGCAACGCGTGCGGCTCGCGCGCCTGGGACACGGTCGATGCGGGCGGCGAGGGCACCGTCTATTCGTACGTGGTGATGCACCACCCGCCCTTCCCCGCCTTCGACCCGCCGTACGCGGTCGCGCTGGTCGAGCTGGCCGAGGGCGTGCGGATGATCAGCAACGTCGTCGGGGTGCCCTACGACAAGGTGCGGATCGGGATGCCGGTCCGGCTGGAGTTCCTCCAGGTGGACGACGAGCTCGAACTGCCCGTGTTCCGCTCCCTGACGGCCGGCGGGGAGGCCTGACATGGACTTCACACCCACGGAGGAGCAGCAGGCGGCCCGCGAGCTGGCCGCGCGGATCTTCGGCGACCTCTCCACGCACGAGCGGCTGGCCGCCGCCGGGACCGGCACGGACGCCGAGCTGTGGAAGGCCCTGTGCGCGGCGGGCCTGCCGGAGGCCGTCGAGGAGACCGGCCTGCTCGGACTGGTCCTGCTCGCCGAGGAGCAGGGCCGCACGACGGCGCAGGTGCCGTTCACGGCGAGCCTGGTCTACGGCCTGCTCGCGGTCGCCCGGCACGGTACGGAGGAGCAGCGGGCCCGGCTGCTGCCGGGGCTCCGGGACGGGACGACGGTCGTCACCGGTGCCTTTCCGGCCGGTCAGGGGCACGCAGCGGTACGGGCGGACGGCGGCGGCCGGCTCACCGGCACCGTCCCGTGGGTGCCCTGGCTGCGGGACGCCACCCATGTCCTCGTGCCGGACGAGGCGCGGGCCCTGTGGCTGGTCCGGACGGCGGACGCCGGGCCGGTCGAGGCGGTCGAGCTCACGGCGCCCTGGTCGGCCGGGCGGCTGGTGCTCGCCGGCGCCCCGGCCGAGCGGCTGGGCCGTGCCACCGGGCCGGAAGCGGAAGCGGAAAGGGGCGCGGGCGGGGCCGAGGGCGCGGGCGCGGACTCGGGGCCGTACGAGGACGTGCTCGCCGCGGCGCGGATCGCCTTCGCGGGGCTCCAGGCGGGCGTCTGCGCCGGGTCGCTGGCCCGGGCGGTCGCGTACACCTCGGTGCGGGAGCAGTTCGGTCGGCCGCTCTCCTCGCACCAGGCCGTTCAACTCCGCGCCGCCGACGCCCATATGGACACGGAATCCATCCGGGTCACCGCCTACGAGGCGGCCTGGCGTCACGACCGGGCGCTGCCCGCGGCCGAGCACGCCCTGACGGCCGCCTGGTGGGCCTCCGAGGCCGGCAAGCGGGTCGTGCACGCGGGCCAGCACCTGCACGGCGGCATGGGCGCCGACCTGGACCATCCCGTGCACCGTCACTTCCTCTGGGGACGGCAGCTCGACGCGTATCTCGGCTGCGGAACCGAACTCCTCGCCGAACTGGGCAACTTGCTCGCCGAGCCCTCGAAGGGAGACCTCGCATGACGACCGAGAAGCCGACGAGTTCGACGAGTTCGACGAGTTCGACGAGCTCGACGAAGTCGACGACGCCTTCGACCCTCGCGCCCGCGCCGCCCGCGCCGCCCGCGACTCCCGCAAGGCCGGGAGACGTGCTCACGCCGCTGGCCGTGCCGATCACCCGCACCCTGATCGTCGCCGGGGCCGTCGCCTCGCGCGACTACCAGGACGTGCACCACGACGCCGAGCTGGCCAGGGAGAAGGGATCGCCGGACATCTTCATGAACATCCTCACCACCAATGGCCTGGTCGGGCGGTACATCACCGACCACTACGGCCCTGGCGCCGTGCTCCGCAAGGTCGCCATCCGGCTCGGGGCGCCCAACTACCCGGGAGACACGATGACGCTGACCGGCACGGTCACGGACGTCGACGGCCCGCTCGTCCAGGTGCGGGTCGTGGGCGCCAACGGACTGGGGCATCACGTCACGGGCACGGTCACCGTCGAGCTGCCGGGAGAGGAGGCCCGATGAGCGTCCACAGCCGGGACTCGCTCGGCGGGCGGGCCGCCGTCGCCGGGATCGGCGCCACCGAGTTCTCCAAGAACTCGGGCCGCAGCGAGCTCACCCTCGCCGTGGAGGCCGTGCACGCGGCGCTCGAGGACGCCGGGCTCGTGCCCGCCGACGTCGACGGCCTGGTCACCTTCTCCATGGACACCAGCCCCGAGATCACCGTCGCCCAGGCGGCCGGCATCGGCGAGCTGTCCTTCTTCTCCCGGGTCCACTACGGCGGCGGCGCCGCCTGCGCCACCGTCCAGCAGGCCGCCCTCGCCGTCGCGGCCGGAGTCGCCGAGGTCGTCGTCTGCTACCGGGCGTTCAACGAGCGGTCGGGCCGCCGCTTCGGCTCCGGCGTGCAGCACCGCGAGCCGTCGGCGGAGGGCGCGGCGCTCGGCTGGCAGCTGCCGTTCGGGCTGCTCACACCGGCGTCCTGGGTCGCGATGACCGCCCAGCGCTATCTGCACACCTACGGGCTGACGCCGGACGCCTTCGGTCATGTCGCCGTCACCGACCGGCGCCATGCGGCCACCAACCCGGCCGCCTACTTCTACGGCAAGCCGATCACCCTGGCCGACCACGCGGCCTCCCGCTGGATCGCGGAGCCGCTGCGGCTGCTCGACTGCTGCCAGGAGACCGACGGCGGGCAGGCGATCGTCGTCACCTCCGCCGAGCGCGCCCGCGATCTGCGCCGTCCGCCCGCGGTGATCCTGGCCGCCGCCCAGGGCGCGGGACGCAACCAGGAGGCGATGACCAGCTTCTACCGGGACGCGCTGACCGGGCTGCCGGAGATGGGCGTGGTGGCCCGCCAGCTCTGGCGGACGTCCGGGCTCGCGCCCGGCGACATCGACGTCGGCATCCTCTACGACCACTTCACTCCCTTCGTGCTGATGCAGCTGGAGGAGTTCGGCTTCTGCAAGCCGGGCGAGGCGGCCGACTTCGTCGCGGCGGACGCGCTGCCGCTGAACACCCACGGCGGTCAGCTGGGCGAGGCGTATCTGCACGGGATGAACGGGATCGCGGAGGCGGTCAGGCAACTGCGCGGCACGTCTGTGAACCAGATACCGGGCGCGGCCAGGGCACTGGTCACGGCCGGCACCGGCGTACCGACGTCGGGGCTGATCCTGGGCACGGACGGCTGACGGGAATCCGCCGGCGGTGGCCCGCGCCCGCGTTCCTCGCATCCGTCGGGTTCCTCGCGTCCGTCGCGTCCGTCGCGTCCCTCGGGTCCCTGGCGTCCCGCAGGGCCGCCGTCCGCGGGTCGCGACCCTGATGCGCGAACCCTTCGGCTCCACCTTCAGGAGGTGCAGGTGTCCCCACCCCTACAACCTGAGAGGGACGACGGTTCGGGACCTGGGGCCGATCCCCGGCACCGGTGCCCGCTCATAGCGTGGAGCCATGACCCCGCCACCCTCTGGCCCCGTCTGCGCCGGCGCCTCCAAGGCCGCCACCGGCCCGGCACGGCACGCGTCCGCGCACTACGCGCCGCACGCCGCGTACCCGTCGTTCACCTCGTACGTACGGGCCCGTGGCCCCGTCCTCCTGCGCACCGCGCGCTCGCTGACCGCGAACCCGTCGGACGCCGAGGACCTGCTCCAGACCGCGCTCGCCAAGACCTTCATGGCCTGGGAGCGCATCGAGGACCACCGCGCGCTGGACGGTTACGTCCGGCGGGCGCTGCTGAACACCCGTACGTCGCAGTGGCGCAAGCGCAAGGTCGACGAGTTCGCCTGCGAGGAGCTGCCGGAGCCGGCCGGGCTGCCCGAGCCGGACCCGGCCGAGCGGCAGGTGCTGCACGACGCCATGTGGCGCGCGGTGATGAAGCTTCCGGACCGGCAGCGGGCGATGGTCGTCCTCAGGTATTACGAGGACCTGAGCGAGGCGCAGACCGCCGAGGTGCTCGGCGTGTCCGTCGGCACGGTCAAGAGCGCCGTGTCCCGGGCCCTGGGCAAGCTCCGCGAGGACCCGGAGCTGTCACCCGTGCGCTGACCTCTGCGGACACGTCCGGCGCAGACGTCCGCCGAGCCGCGGACGCCTTCGCGGAGACCTCTGCGGAGACCTCTGCCGAGACCTCTGTGGAGACCTCCACGGAGAGCTTCGCCGTGAGCGGTGCGGTCAGGCGACGGCGGGCGACGGCGGGCGACGGCGGATTCAGGCCGTCCGCGACCGTTTCCCCAGGGTTACCATCAGTTACGCCAGTAAACACTGGCAATTTCAGTACTCTCGGGTAGTGACATACCGCGTGGTACGCGCGCAGAATCGCAGCACCCCTTACTACTGCCGCGTAGCGCCCACCGGGAGGACGCCGTGCTGAGCACCATGCAGGACGTACCGCTGACCGTCACCCGCATCCTCGAGCACGGGACGAGGATCCACGGGAAGTCCACCATCACCACCTGGACGGGTGAGGCCGAGCCGCAGCGCCGCACCTTCGCGGAGACGGGCGCCCGAGCCGGCCGGCTGGCCAACGCGCTGCGTGACGAACTCGGGGTGACGCGGGACGAGCGGGTCGCCACCCTCATGTGGAACAACGCCGAGCACGTCGAGGCGTACTTCGCGATCCCCGCCATGGGCGCGGTCATCCACACCCTCAACCTCCGCCTGCCCGCCGAGCAGCTGGCCTTCATCGTCAACCACGCCGCCGACCGCGTGGTCATCGTCAACGGCTCGCTGCTGCCGCTCCTCGCCCCGCTCCTCCCGCACCTGCCGACGGTCGAGCACGTCGTCGTGTCGGGCCCCGGCGACCGTTCGGTCCTGGACAGCGTGGCGCCGCGCGTGCACGACTACGAGGAGCTGATCGCCGGCCGCCCCGACACGTACGACTGGCCGGAGCTCGACGAGCGCAGCGCCGCCGCCATGTGCTACACCTCCGGCACCACCGGCGACCCCAAGGGCGTCGTCTACTCCCACCGCTCCATCTACCTGCACTCCATGCAGGTCAACATGACCGAGTCGATGGGTCTCACCGACAAGGACACGACCCTGGTCGTGGTCCCGCAGTTCCACGTGCTGGCCTGGGGCCTGCCGCACGCCACCTTCATGACCGGCATCAACATGCTGATGCCGGACCGTTTCCTCCAGCCGGCCCCGCTCGCCGAGATGATCGAGCGCGAGAAGCCGACCCACGCCGCCGCCGTGCCCACCATCTGGCAGGGCCTGCTCGCCGAGGTCACCGCCCGGCCCCGCGACCTCACCTCCATGGCCCAGGTCACCATCGGCGGCGCCGCCTGCCCGCCCTCCCTCATGGAGGCGTACGACAAGCTGGGCGTCCGCCTCTGTCACGCCTGGGGCATGACCGAGACCTCTCCGCTCGGCACCATGGCCCACCCGCCGGCCGGCCTGACGCCCGAGGAGGAGTGGCCCTACCGCGTCACGCAGGGCCGCTTCCCGGCCGGCGTCGAGGCCCGCCTGGTCGGCCCCGGCGGCGAGATCCTGCCCTGGGACGGCGAGTCGGCGGGCGAGCTGGAGGTCCGCGGCAACTGGATCGCGGGCGCGTACTACGGCGGCGCCGCGGGCGAGGCCTTCCGCCCGGACGACAAGTTCAGCGCCGACGGCTGGCTCAAGACCGGCGACGTCGGCGTCATCAGCGCCGACGGCTTCCTCACCCTCACCGACCGCGCCAAGGACGTCATCAAGTCCGGCGGCGAGTGGATCTCCTCCGTCGACCTGGAGAACGCCCTGATGGGCCACCCGGCCGTCGCCGAGGCCGCCGTCGTCGCCGTCCCCGACGAGAAGTGGGGCGAGCGCCCGCTCGCGACCGTCGTCCTCAAGGAGGGCGCGAGCGCGGACTACGAGGAGCTGCGGGCCTTCCTCGCCGCCGAGGGCGGGATCGCCAAGTGGCAGCTCCCGGAGCGCTGGGCGATCGTGCCGGCCGTCCCGAAGACGAGCGTCGGGAAGTTCGACAAGAAGGTGATCCGCAAGCAGTACGCGGACGGCGACCTGGACGTGACGCTGCTGTAGGCGCGCTGGAGCGGCGTCCGTGGCCGCGCAGGTGGTACGGGGAGGGCGGGCGCCCTCCCCGTGCGGTGCTAGTTCGTGCCGATCTTCGCGAGCAGGTCGACGATCCGGGCCTGCACCTCGGTGCTGGTCGACCGCTCGGCGAGGAAGAGCACCGTCTCGCCCGAGGCCAGCGTGGGCAGTTCGGCCTCGTCCAGGCCGGCGGAGGTGTAGACGACGAGCGGTGTACGGTTCAACTGGCCGTTGGCACGCAGCCAGTCGATGATCCCGGCCCGGCGGCGGCGCACCTGCATCAGGTCCATCACCACGAGGTTCGGCCGCGTCTGCGTGGCCAGCGTGACCGCCTCGGTGTCGGTCGCCGCGCGCGCCACCTGCATGCCGCGCCGCTCCAGCGTCGCCGCCAGCGCCTGCGCGATGTCCTCGTTCTCCTCGATCAGCAGCACCCGGGACGGATGCTGCTCGCTGTCGCGCGGCGCGAGCGCCTTCAGCAGGACGGCCGGATCGGCGCCGTACGCCGCCTCCCGCGTCGCCTGCCCGAGCCCGGCCGCCAGCAGCACCGGCACCTCGGCGGCCACGGCCGCCTGGCGCAGCGACTGCAGGGCCGTGCGGGTGATGGGACCGGTCAGCGGGTCGACGAAGAGCGCGGCCGGGAAGGCGGCGATCTGCGCGTCGACCTCCTCACGGGAGTGCACGATCACCGGCCGGTAGCCGCGGTCGCTCAGCGCCTGCTGCGTCGCCACGTCCGGCGCGGGCCACACGAGCAGCCGGCGCGGGTTGTCCAGCGGCTCGGGCGGCAGCTCGTCGTCGACGGGCTGCGGCAGCGGCTGGTTCGACACCTCCACGGCGCCGCCGGGGCCGTCCAGCGGCTCCGGCCCCTCCGCCGAACCCTCGGCGGGCGCTCCTATGGCATAGGCACGGCCCTCGGGCGCGGGAGCGGGCGCCGGCGCGGCAGCGGGTGCGGGCGGGGGCGTGGGTACGGGCGTCTCCGCCGCCGGGTGCGGGCGGCTCTCCTCGGCCGGGATGCCGAGCTTGCGGCGCCGGCCGGAGGACGCGGGTGCGGGTGCGGGTGCGGGTGCCGGCGCGGCGGCGGCCTGGACGAAGGGCACGCCCTGCCCGAGCGTCCGCACGCTGAACGCGCGCGCCTGTCCGGACTCCTTCGGAGCGGGCATCTCGGGAGGCAGCGGCACGGAACCCGTACCGGTCCCGCTCGTCGTGGCGGGCATGGGTGCGGGCGCGGGCTTGGGCAGCGGGTGCGGCTGCGGCGGCGTGTGATCGTCCTCCGGCAGCGCCCGTACGGCCTCGTGCCGCTCCTCGCCGTCCTCCGCCCGGTCCGGCTCGACCGGGCCCAGCGCGAACGGCGTCCGCGGCCCCGCCTCCTGCGCGGCGGCCCGCTCCTGCGCGGCCGCGAGCGCACGCCGACGGCGTCCGGTGGGCTGCGCGGGCGGCTCCTCCGACGCGACGGCGGGCAGCGCCAGCGCGGGCGACAGCGCCGCCGGGGCGGCGGTCTGCGCCTCGGCGGGCACGCCCTGCGGCGGCACCGTGTCACCCAGCGCCGGCCGGCTCTGCGCGCTCTCGGCGGCGGTCACGACGGCGCCCTCGGCGGGCCGGCCACGACGCCGGCCGGTGCCGGTGGCGGCGCCCTCGCTCTGCGCGGGAATCAGCTCGGCGGGCGAGGCCGGAGCAGGTGCCGGGGCCGGTGTGCCGGCGGGAGGCGTGTCGCCCGTACGGCCCCGTCGACGGCCGGTCGGCGGCGGTACGGCCCCGTCGGCGCCGTCCTGGCCGCCCTCGGGCGCCAGCGGGCTCGCCAGGAACGCGTCGGTGGACGACCGTCGCGCCCGCCGCCGCCCACCGCCGTGGGTCGCGTCGGCGCCCGCCGCCTGCGCGGGCAGCGCGACTCCGCCGGTGCCCTGCGCGGCGTGCCCGTCCGCGTCCGCGGTCGCCGAACCGGCCGCCCGGCCACCCTGCCCGGGCACGCCGGCCTGCTCCGGCCGGTCCTGCCCGCTCGGCTGGTTCATCTGGCCCGGTACGGCGTGCCCGCCGGCCTGCGCCTGTCCGGTCGGACCGGTCGACGGGCCCGCCTGGCCGTGCGCCGTCGCCGGGACCGGCCCCAGAGGCCCGCCCGGCTGGTTCGTCTGGCCTGGTACGGCGTGCCCTCCGGCCTGCGGGCCCGGCTGGCCCTGCCCACTCGCCGGAACCGGGCCAAGGGCCCCGCCCGGCTGCTCCATCCGGCCCGGCACGGGATACCCGCCGGGCTGCGCCTGTCCGGTCGGACCGGACGTCGGGCCCGCCTGGCCGTGCGCCGTCGCCGGGATCGGCCCCAGAGGCCCGCCCGGCTGGTTCGTCTGCCCCGGTACGGCGTGCCCGCCGGCCTGCACCTGTCCGGCCGACCCGCTCGACCCGTTCGACCCGTTCGACCCGGCCTGCGGGCCCGACTGGCCCTGCCCGCTCGCCGGGATCGGCCCAAGGGCTCCGCCCGACCGGTCCGTCTGCCCCGGCACGGCATGGCCACCAGCCGGCACCACACCGGCCTGTCCCATGCCCTGCCCGGCCTGGCCGGGGCCGAGCTGCAAAGGCGCCGGGCCCGACTGCGCCGCCGGGGCCTGGGCGGCGGGCAGGCCGCCGGGCTGGACCGGGCCGAGTTCTCCGTCGGCCGGTACGGCGGTGCTCTCCCGCCGGCCCGCGGTCGGGCCGGCCGGCAGGGCGTGGACGCCGGGCGCGGGGGCCGCCTGGGCGCGGTCCGGGCCGCCGAGGCGCCCGTCGTGCCCGCCATGTCCTTGCCCGGCCGTGGCCGGAGGCGCCGGCGGCGGGGTGACCGTGCCGCGCCCGGTGCCGAGCGGCAGTTCGACGACGTAGGCGCCGCCCGTCGTGCCCGGCACCTCGTGGGTCTGCACGACGCCGCCGTGCGCGGCGACGATGCCGCGCACGATCGGCTGGTGGACCGGGTCGCCGCCCGCGTACGGGCCGCGGACCTCGATCCGTACGACGTCACCGCGCTGCGCGGCCGCGACGACGATCGTCGAGTCGGCCGGCCCGCCGCCCTGCGTCGCCGCCGCCACGCTCTTGCCGGTCGCGTCGACACCGGCGACGTCGGCGACGAGGTGCGCGAGCGCGGTCGTGAGGCGCTCCGCGTCCACCTCGGCCTCGATCGGCGGCGCGTGGACGGCGAACTGCGCCCGGCCCGGCCCGATCAGTTCCACCGAGGAGTCGATGCCCGCCGTCACGATCCCGTCGAGCAGCACCGTCCGCTTCTCCAGCGACTCGGCGCCCTCGTCGAGCCGCTGGTAGCCGAGGACGTTGTCGACGAGCGTGGTCATCCGGGCGTACCCGGCGGCGAGGTGGTGGAGGAGCTGGTTGGCCTCGGGCCACAGCTGCCCGGCGTCGTCGGCGGCGAGCGTGCCGAGTTCGGTGCGCAGCTCCTCCAGGGGCCCGCGCAGCGACTCGCCGAGGACGGCCGTGAGCTGCGCGTGCCGGGAGGCGAGAGCGGCGTTGCGCTCCTTCTGCTCGGCGAGCTCCGTCTCGTACCGCTCGGTCCGCTCGGCGAGTTCCGTCTCGTGGAGTTCGGTCCGCCGGGCGAGCTCGTTCTCGTAGCGCTCGGCCCGCTGCTCCAGCTCGGCCGCGTGCCGCTCGGTGAGGTCGGCGAGCTCGGCGGCGTGCCGCTCGGCCAGTTCCTCGTACGGCCTGCGGTCGGTGAAGGTCATGACGGCGCCGACGAGCTGGTCGCCGTCCCGTACCGGCGCGGTGGTGAGGTCGACCGGCACCCGCCGGCCGTTCTTCGCCCACAGCACCTGCCCGCGGACGCGGTGCTTGCGGCCGGACTTGAGGGTGTCGGCGAGCGGCGACTCCTCGTACGGGAAGGGCTCGCCGTCGGCGCGCTTGGGCAGGATCAGCGGGTGCAGTTCGGCGCCGCCGAGCTCGCCGGCGCGGTAGCCGAGGATCTGCGCGAAGGCGGGGTTGACGAGGACGACCCGGCCGTCGGTGTCGGTGCCGACGACGCCCTCGGACGCCGCGCGCAGGATCATCTCGGTCTGGCGCTGGGAGCGGGCGAGTTCGGCCTCGGTGTCGAGGGTGCCGGTGAGGTCGCGGACGACGAGCATGAGCAGTTCGTCGCCGGTGTAGCCGCTGTACGAGTCGTAGGCCTCGCGCCCGTCCTCGAGGCTGGCGCTGGTCACCTCGACCGGGAACTCGCTGCCGTCGGTACGGCGGGCCATCATCCGGGTCGGCCGGGTGCGGCCGCGGTCGTCGGCGCCCTCGGGGCGGCGCATCGAACCGGGGATCAGGCGCGAGTCGAAGTCCGGGAGGAGGTCGAGCAGGCCGCGGCCGACGAGCGCGGTGCCGGGCGTCTCGAACATGCCGAGGGCGATGGTGTTGGCGTTGACGACGGTGCCGTTGCAGTTGACGAGCACGAGTCCGTCGGGAAGCGCGTCGAGTATGGCTGCGAGGCGAGCAGCGCCTCGGGATGGCCTGCTGCTCACGAGACGCTTCCTCCCTGAACCCACTGCAGTTGCCTGCAGCCCTTGCCTGGTGCCTCTGGTGCCGCTGGTGCCTAGTGGCCGGCGGGATCCATCTTGCCCCTCGGGCCGCGGCCTGTCACGGAGGGAGTCTAAGGGAGGCCGGGGCTCCGCCTCTGGACATGGGGTGGGGGTTCTGTGATCAGCCCTTGACGTGCGGGAGGACGGGACGGAGGTTCTCCCAGCGGTCGATCTCGCAGCCGTCGGCGCGGGAGAAGCGGGCGTCGACGGCGCGTCCCTGCCAGGTGCCGGTGATGTGCGCGGTGGCCGGGCCGCCGTACTGCTGGGTGCACATCTGGTCCGCGGGCACCGGTGCGAAGGGGTCCGGGCCGCCCGGCCGGGCGAGCTGGTCGAGGCGCGTGCAGGCCTTTCCGGCGGCGGGGTGGGTGCCGCCGGGCGTGCTGCCGCACTCCAGCTTGAAGGTGCCGTCGGCCTCCTTGTGGCCGCTCTTCTCGATGGTCACCGTGAGCGAGTCGGGCGAGGGCGCGGAGAGCAGCGGCAGCGGGGGCAGCGGCCCGACCCCGAGGGCGGTGCCGGCGAGAGCGGTGAGGAGGAGGGGACGCAGCATGGGGACTCCGGTCGGGGTGCGGTGAGGCACGGTGCGGTGCCTGGACGTCGGGGCGGGCGGAGCGGTCGGGCGCTCCTCCCTCCCTAACGCTCCGGGCCGGGCTGCGTTGCGCAACCGGTGTGCCCCGGGCAGGGCACGCGGACCGGGCCGGGGCTTTGCCCTGGGCCCCCGGGGCCTAGTACGGTGAAAGCGATTGGTGACACCCGGCTCGTCTGTGTCATCATCTGCACGCACCTTCCGCGCACGCGCGGAGTGCAGGGAGGCGTCGCCTAGTCCGGTCTATGGCGCCGCACTGCTAATGCGGTTTGGGTCTTAAAGCCCATCGAGGGTTCAAATCCCTCCGCCTCCGCCCTCACCGAAGCCCCGGTCCACCCGACCGGGGCTTCGCCCGTTCCCGGACCGGCCCGCGCGCGATCTCCACCGCCCGCCTGTGACCCCGGTCTCTTTTCCCCGATTCCAGCCCCGCCGGACGCCACGTCCTCTCCGGGCCCGCCAGCCACCCTTGGAACGTTTTCGCAGGTCGCAAGGGGTGTGGCCAATGGATTTCACATGACGGCGGCAGTCATGTAATGTTCTTCCTGTCGCCGCGAGCGGGCCGAAAGGCCGGGGAGCGGAGGCGGAAAACAAAAAACAAGCACTCGTAGCTTAACGGATAGAGCATCTGACTACGGATCAGAAGGTTGCAGGTTCGAATCCTGCCGAGTGCACAGAGACAAGAGGCCCGGACGAGAGTCCGGGCCTCTTGCGTTGTGGGCATCGTGCCGCGCGATCTCGGGCGCCAGGTGCGACGGCCGGACGGGAGACGGCTGGCGGCCGGGGCCGGTCAGCCCTGTTGGGAGGGGTCGGTGCCGTGGAGGGTGGCGGCGGAGGCGGCCTGGGGGGCGGCGCAGGGTTGCTGTTCGTCGGCGGGGGCCAGCCAGAGCGGTATCCGGCGGGACGCGGTGGGCGAGGAGTCCATGCGCAGGTAGTGGCAGGCGCCGTTGAGGCGCAGGGCGACGGCGTACGTTCCGGGGCCGGCGGGCCGGCCGGAGACCTCGGTCACCGTGTCGCCGGCGGCGATCAGGCGCTGGTCCTTCAGGAAGTCCACCGCGCCCTCCGGGGTGTGGGCGTGGCCCGCGGTCGGCAGCGGGCGGTAGGCGGTCACGCCGGCCGGCTGCCGCGCGAGCAGGACGCCCATCTGTGCCGCCAGGCTGCCGGGACGGCCGTCGGTCCGTGCGGGGCACGGCATGCCGGACTGCCGCACGCTGTGCGCGCCGACGCCGAAGGTGTAGCGGTAGCAGCGGACCGGATAGGCGGTCACGGCCACGGTCCCGGTGCCCGGCGGCGTCAGTCCCAGCATCACCTCCGCCGTGTGGAGGTCGCCCGCGCCGCGGTTGCGTTCGTTGCCGGAACTCAGCAGCACTCCGCCGTGCGCCTCGACATGGGCGACGAGCGTGCCCTCGGTGAACCGCCCGCCGTAGCTCCGGCCGCCCGACGAGAGGCCCACCCGAAGATCCGCCCGCAGCTCCTCGGCGATCTCGGCCGCCTGGGCCTCGACGCCGGACGTGTCCGGTGCGGAGATCCGCTGGTAGAGCAAGGTGCCGCCGACTCCCGCCGCCGCCGCGACGAGCGCGGTCACCGCGCACAGCAGGACCCGCCCCGGCCCGGACCGCCGGTCCTCCCGGGCTTCGGCAACCGGCGTCGTCATCCCTGTCCCCCTGTCGGCTGAACCTCTCCGGGCGCTCCCGGACCGCCGCGATCCTCGCACGCCGGTACGACGGGCCGGAGGCGATAACGTCGGCCGGCATGAGCGGTGAGGACGGTTTCGTCTGGTACGCGGCGTACGGCTCCAACACGCACCGGGCGCGGCTGCGTACGTATCTCGTGAGGTGCCGGGAGACGGACGAGCCCCGCCAGTCACGGGCTTTGGAGCTGGGCGGAGCGGTGTATTTCGCCACCGAGTCGCCCGTCTGGGGCGGCGGACGCGGTTTCTACGATCCCGAGGCCGGCGGGAAGGTGCTCGCGCGGGCGCACCTCGTCACCGCCGGGCAGTTCTCCGACATCCTCGCCCTGGAGATGTACCGGGAGCCCGGCACGGACCTCGATCTGAGCGAGGCCGTGACGAGCGGACGGGCCGAACTCGGGCCCGGGCGCTACGAGACGGTGGTCTGCCCCGGCCGTATCGACGGCGTGCCCCTGGTCGCCCTCACCGCGCCCTGGGCGGTGGACGAGGTGGAGCTGCGGGAGCCGGCCGAGGCGTACGTACGGCACATCGCCGCCGGGCTGCGCGAGTCCGGGGCCTGGGCGGCCGAGGAGATCGCCGACTACGTGGCCGCCTGCCCGGGAGCGGCGGGGCGCTGGACGGCCGAGGCGGTCCTCGCCCTGATGCCGGAGGCGGAACGCAAGGACGGTGAGGGCGACGCGCCCGATTCCCACACCTTTGGGTGAACCGGACTGATTTCCATGTCAGTTGAATATGCCCTCGGCCTACCGTGCAGGTGGAGGTGATGTCCGATGAACGCCCTCGACATCGACGACTTCGTGTACGCCGCCACCGGAGCCCGACTGCGCCGGCTCACCCTGGAGGACGGGAGCCACTGGTTCCCGGCCGTGGACGTGGCCCGTCAGCTCGGATACGCCAGCGCACGGCAGGCCCTCCGCGCGCACGTCGACGACGCCCTGCACACCACGCTCGCCGAACTGCCCGTCACCCGGCACCGCCCGACAACGGAACTCCGGCACTCCACCCGGATGGTGTGCCTCGAAGGGCTCGTGCAGCTGGTCAACGCCTCCGGCCGGACGGAAGCCGCGCCCTTCAAGTCCTGGGTCGCCCACCTCGTCGCCGCCGTGCAGCGCGACGGGTCCTACGGGCTCGAACCGGCGCCCGGGCACGCCGGGTTCGTGCAGCCCCAGCCCCTTCTCGACGCACTCGTACGGCGCGAGGCGCGCGATCTTCAGCGACCCGACAGCTTCGACGACCACCTCGACGACCACCTCGACGAACTGCGTGCCGAACTGCGCGACGAGGCGCGCGACGGACTGAGCGACGAACTCCGCGACGAGGCGTGCGACCAGCAGGAGACCGTCGGCGTCGCCGCCTGCGTGGAGCGGGTCGCGGTGCCCGCCCAGCGGTCCGGGCCCGCGCTCACCGCGGAGCAGCTCCTCGACTCCTGGTGCGAGCGGAACGCCGTCGTGGGCGACGACGTCCATGCCGTCGCCGCCTGTCTCGCGCCCGCCCTCGTCCGGGGCGGCGTCCGCTACCGCCTCGACGAGGTCGCCCGCCGCACCGGCCTGAGCGCCGAGCGCGTCCGCGACTGCGTCCGCGTCCTCGTCGAACGCGGCTGCATGCGCTACGCCGGCCGGTCGGGCTCGGACGGCGGGCTGCTGTACGTGCTGCCCTAGGGGGACCCCTTTGCCGTTGCCGCGTTGTCGGTGCCGCGTACGACACTGGACCCATGGTGTGGCGGAGTGCCGGGATCTCGTGGCGCGGCGGTGCGCCCAGCCTGCGCTGGGAGGGCGGCCGCGTCAGCTCCCTCGCGTACGGCAGGGACATCGCCTTCCGGGCCGTGGGCGAGCGGCGGTGCGGCGGCGCCCGCGGGAATCCCTGCCCCCTGCGCGCCGTCGTGCCCGGGCGCGCCACCGGCGGGCGGTGCGCCGAGTGCGCGCGCCTGGACCGGGCGCACTCCGTGGCCGCCGACACCGTCGCCGACGACCCCCGCCCGTACCGCGTCTATCTCGCCTGGTTCGGACCGGGACTCCTCAAGGTCGGGATCACCGCCGAGGAGCGCGGCGACGCCCGGCTCCTCGAACAGGGCGCGGTCGCCTTCAGCTGGCTCGGCCGCGGGCCGCTGATGGCCGCGCGCCGGACCGAGGAGGTGCTGCGGCACGCGCTCGCCGTGCCCGACCGCATCCCGTACGCCCGCAAGCGCGCCGTGCGGCACGCGCTGCCGCCCGCCGCCGAGCGGGAGCGCGCGCTCGCCGAGCTGTACGGGCGGGCCGCCGGCGTCCCCGCCTGGGCCGAGACCCTGGAGGCGCTGCCCTGCCGGGTGCACGACCACGCGGCCGCCTTCCGGCTCGACGCCCTCGTCCCGTACGCGGCCGGGCCCGTCGCCGGGCACGTGGTCACCGAGCTCGTCGACGGCGGTGTCGTCGCCGGGCGGCTGCTCGCCGCCGCCGGACCCGATCTCCATCTCCTCGCGCCCGGCCGGCGGCCGCTGGTCCTCGACACCCGGCTGCTGACGGGCTGGGAGCTGGTGAGCGCCGCCCCGGACGAGCCGGTCAGCGTGCCGCTGACCCGCGAGGACCTCCAGGACCAGCTCTTCTGAGCCGTCCAGGGGCCGCCGAAGGTGTGAACCGTAAAGTCTTGGATCCCTTCCGGCGGTCTCCATGGACACCGCCCGGGCCGCCCGCGCAGGGTGATCACATGACCCAGAGCCTGGTGGCGGGCCTCGAACCGCCCTACTACACCGCTGTCTTCACCTCCGTCCGACCCGACGACCCCGAGGGCTACGCCGAGACCAGCGCCCGAATGCAGGAGCTCGTCCAGGACGTGCCCGGCTTCCTCGGATACGAGTCGGCCCGCACGCCCGGAGGCATCGGCATCACCGTCGCCTACTTCCGCGACCTGGACGGGATCGCCGCCTGGCGGCACCACCCCGAGCACCTGGCCGCGAAGGAGCACGGGCGCGAGCACTGGTACGACAGCTACCGCGTCCACATCGGCAAGGTGGAGAGGACCTACGGCTTTGAGCGGGGCTGACCAGGCCGGCCAGGCTTCCCCACCGGGCCCGGCCGCCCCCGCCGCCCCCGCCGCCCACGCCGGCGAGGCCGCCCCACACGCCCCACACGCCCCGGTCGGCGAGGCCGGCGAGGCCGGCGAGATCAGGGGCTTCGCGCGGCGCCTCGGCATTCCCGGGCTCGTCGACGTCCACACCCACTTCATGCCCCGCAACGTCCTCGACAAGGTGTGGGCCTACTTCGACTCCGCCGGGCCCCTCACCGGCCTGGAGTGGCCCATCACCTACCGGGAGGAGGAGGACCGGCGGGTCGCGCTGCTCCGCGAGTTCGGCGTCCTCGCCTTCACCTCGATGCTCTATCCGCACAAGGCCGGCATGGCCGCCTGGCTCAACGACTGGGCCGACGGCTTCGCCCGCCGCACGCCCGACTGCCTCCACACCGCCACGCTCTTCCCCGAGCCGGCCGCCGCCGGCTACGTCCGCCAGGCCCTCGACCGCGGGGCCCGCGTCTTCAAGGTGCACCTCCAGGTCGGCGCCTTCGACCCGAACGACCCGCTGCTCGACGACGTGTGGGGCACGATCGAGGAGGCGGAGGTCCCCGTCGTCATCCACTGCGGCTCGGGGCCCGCGCCCGGCGCGTACACCGGGCCGGGGCCGGTCGGGCGGCTGCTCGCCCGCCGTCCGCGGCTGCGGCTGGTCGTCGCGCACATGGGCATGCCGGAGTACGCCGACTTCCTCGACCTCGCCGAGCGGTACGAGGGCGTCCACCTCGACACCACCATGGCCTTCACCGACTTCAGCGAACGCTTCGCGCCCTTCCCGGCCGAGCTGCTCAAGCGCCTGCGGGACCTGGGCGAGCGGATCCTGCTCGGCTCCGACTTCCCCAACATCCCCTACCCGTACGTCCATCAGCTCCACGCCCTCGAACGCCTCGGGCTCGGCGACGACTGGCTGCGGGCCGTCTGCCACGACAACGGCGCCCGCCTCTTCGCGCTTTCTCAGGGAATTCACAGCTGAGCGAAAGACCCGTCTCAGCCGGCCCGGACAGCGTGTCCGCCATGACTGCGACCACTCCTCGTCCGCGTACCGACCAGCGCGCCGGCCTGCTGCGCGCCGACGGATCCGCCGTCCGCGTCCTCGTCGTCGACGACGAGGCCTCGCTCGCCGAACTGCTGTCGATGGCCCTGCGCTACGAGGGCTGGCAGGTGCACAGCGCGGGCGACGGGGCCGGGGCGCTGCGGGTGGCCCGCTCGTTCCGGCCCGATGTCGTCGTGCTCGACATGATGCTGCCCGACATGGACGGGCTCTCCGTCCTCGGGCGGCTGCGGCGCGAGCTGCCCGAGGTGCCGGTGCTGTTCCTGACCGCCAAGGACGCGGTCGAGGACCGGATCGCCGGGCTCACGGCGGGCGGCGACGACTACGTCACCAAGCCCTTCAGCCTGGAGGAGGTGGTGGCGCGGCTGCGCGGCCTGATCCGGCGCTCCGGGGCCGCGCAGGCGCGCAGCGAGTCGCTGCTCACGGTCGGGGACCTGACGCTCGACGAGGACAGTCACGAGGTGACCCGCGGCGGCGAGCCGATCCATCTGACCGCCACCGAGTTCGAGCTGCTGCGCTATCTGATGCGCAACCCGCGCCGGGTGCTGAGCAAGGCGCAGATCCTGGACCGGGTGTGGTCGTACGACTTCGGTGGCCAGGCCAACGTGGTCGAGCTCTACATCTCCTACCTGCGTCGGAAGATCGACGCGGGCCGCAGCCCGATGATCCACACCCGGCGCGGGGCCGGCTATCTGATCAAGCCGGGAGAGTAGTCCGCCGTGCCCGTTCCCGGCTCGGTCACCGGGCGCCGCGGCCGGCGGCCGTGGTCGCTGCGGACCCGGCTCGTCGTCTCCGCCGTCGCGCTGATCGCGGTCGTCTGCGCGGTGATCGGGACGGTGACGACGATCGCGTTCCGTTCCTATCTGTACGAGCAGGCGGACACCCGGCTGCGGGAGGTCGCCAACCGGGCCGCCGGCCCGCCGCCCACCTCTGCCGGGCCCTCGCCGGGCGGCTTCGACACGCCGCTCGGCTTCGTCATCGGACCCGGCGCGCCGCTCGGCACCGTCGGCGCGCGGGTGGTGTCAGGGCAGCTGACCTCGGCGGACGTCTCCGTACGGCCGGAGGACGGCGTGTACGGGCCGCGGTACCGGATCGAGCCGCTCGCCGCCGCCCAGACCGCCGCGCTCGCGACCGTGCCGCGCGACGGCGAGCCGCACACCGTGGCGCTGCCCGGCGGCCTCGGCGACTACCGCGTGCAGTACGCCACCGGCAAGAACGGCGACTACCTCATCGGCCTGCCGCTCGCCGACGTCCAGGACGCCCTGGCGACGCTCGTCGTGGTCGAACTGAGCGTCACGGGCGCCGGGCTCGTCGCCGCCGCGCTGGCCGGGACCGTGCTCGTACGGATCGCGCTGACGCCGCTGCGCCGGGTCGCCGCCACCGCCGCCCAGGTGTCCCGGCTGCCGCTGCACAGCGGCGAGGTGGCGCTCGACCACCGGGTGCCGGAGGCGCAGGCCGATCCGCGCACCGAGGTCGGGCAGGTCGGCGCGGCCATCAACCGCATGCTGGACCACGTGCGTTCGGCGCTGGAGGCGCGTCAGCGCAGCGAGACGCGGGTCCGGCAGTTCGTCGCCGACGCCAGCCACGAGCTTCGCACGCCGCTCGCCTCGATCCGCGGATACGCGGAGCTGACCCGGCGCGGCCGGGGCCGGGGCGGGGAGGAGTGCGGGCCCGACACCCGCCACGCGCTCGGCCGCATCGAGTCGGAGGCGACGCGGATGACGGGTCTGGTGGAGGACCTGCTGTTGCTGGCGCGGCTCGACACCGGACGCCCGCTCTCGTACGAGAGCACCGATCTCTCCCGGCTCGTCGTGGACGCCGTCTCCGACGCCCGCGCCGCCGGGCCGGCCCACCACTGGCGCCTCGAACTGCCCGACGGCGGCGCGGCGGTGAAGATCCCGGCCGACGACGCCCGAATTCACCAGGTCCTGGTCAACCTGCTCGCCAACGCCCGCACCCACACGCCGCCCGGCACGACCGTCACGGCCCGGCTGCGGGCCGACGCCGGCCGCGCGGTCGTCGAGGTCGAGGACGACGGGCCGGGAATCCCGGCGCGGCTGCTGCCGTCCGTCTTCGAGCGGTTCGCCCGCGGCGACGCCTCACGGTCCCGGCAGGCCGGCAGCCCCGGGGCCGCGGGCAGCACCGGTCTCGGGCTCGCCATCGTCCGCGCGGTCGTCCTCGCCCACGGCGGCGAGGTGACCGCCGACAGCGCGCCCGGCCGCACGCTCTTCACCGTGTCCCTGCCGAGGACGCGCTGAGGCGGTGGGCGGACCGGCGGGCCCGCTGAGGCGGTGGGCGGCGCGGTCGATCCACCGTTCACCGGCGGGCCCGCCGACTCTCGGCGGCCCGGTCGGCCCGGTCGGCCCGGTCGGCCCGGTCGGCTCGCCGGCGGACGCGCGGACTCACAGCTGACCGGTCGACTCACAGCCCCGCCACAGGCTCGGCACACGGCCGTGACAGCGGGCCCGGCGAGGGTCGGGGGCATGCAAACGACAGTGTCCGCCGAAACCCTTCCCGCCCGGGAGCACCTTCCCGTGGGCGCGGCCGGCCGGCCCGTCCTCGACGTCGTGATCCCCGTCCACAACGAGGAGAAGGACCTGGAGCCGTGCGTCCTGCGGCTCCACGAGCACCTCCACCGCACCTTCCCGTACGACTTCCGCATCACCGTCGCCGACAACGCCTCCACCGACTCCACTCCGCAGGTGGCCCGTGACCTCGCCGGCCGGCTGCCCGGCACCGTCCGTTCCGTACGGCTCGACGAGAAGGGCCGCGGCCGGGCGCTGCGGGCGGTGTGGTCGGCGTCGGAGGCGCCGGTCCTCGCGTACATGGACGTGGATCTGTCCACCGACCTCAACGCGCTGCTGCCGCTCGTCGCGCCGCTCATCTCCGGTCACTCCGACCTGGCGATCGGCTCCCGTCTCGCCCGCTCCTCGCGGGTGGTGCGCGGCCCCAAGCGGGAGTTCGTCTCCCGCGCCTACAACCTGATCCTGCGCGGCTCGCTCGCCGCCCGCTTCTCGGACGCGCAGTGCGGCTTCAAGGCGATACGGCGTGAGGTCGCCGAGCGGCTGCTGCCGATGGTCGAGGACACGGGCTGGTTCTTCGACACCGAGATGCTGGTGCTGGCCGAACGGGCCGGGCTGCGCATCCACGAGGTGCCGGTCGACTGGGTCGACGACCCGGACTCGAGCGTGCACATCGTGCGCACCGCCACCGACGACCTGAAGGGCGTGTGGCGGGTGGGGCGGGCGCTCGCGACCGGGTCGCTGCCGCTGGACCGGCTGGCCCGGCCGTTCGGCGACGACCCCCGGGACCGCGAACTGAGCGGCGTGCCGGGCGGTCTCGCCCGCCAGCTGGTCGGCTTCTGCGTCGTCGGGGCCCTGTCCACCCTCTTCTATCTGGCCCTCTACTCCCTCTTCCGGCTCGGCGCCGGCCCTCAACTCGCCAACGCCGCCGCCCTGCTGGTCTCGGCCGTCGCCAACACGGCCGCGAACCGCCGGCTCACCTTCGGCGTACGAGGACGCGACCGGGCCGCCCGCCACCAGGCGCAGGGGCTCGTCGTCTTCGGCATCGGCCTGGCCCTGACCAGCGGCTCGCTCGCCGCGCTCGGGGCGGCGACGGGCGATCCGGGCCACTCGACCGGACTGGCCCACTCCACCGAGCTCGCCGTGCTCGTCGTGGCCAACCTCGCCGCGACCGTCGTGCGCTTCCTCCTCTTCCGCCTCTGGGTCTTCCCGGAGCGCGCCTCCCGTACAAGGACCTCCACACGATGACCTCCCCGACCCCGGCTCCGACCCCGGCCCCGACCCCGGCCTCGGCCCCGACCCCAACCCCGAGCCCGCCCCCGACCCTGCCGCGGCGGCTGTGGCGCGGTCGCCCCGAGGACGCGCCCTGGGTGCGGCCCGCCCTCTACGGCCTGCTGCTCGCCACCGCCGTGCTCTATCTCTGGAACCTGAGCGCCGGCGGCTACGCCAACTCCTTCTACTCCGCCGCCGTCCAGGCCGGCAGCGAGAGCTGGAAGGCCTTCTTCTTCGGCTCGCTCGACGCGGCGAACGCCATCACCGTCGACAAGCCGCCGGCCGCGCTGTGGCCGATGGCCCTGTCGGTGCGGCTCTTCGGCCTGGGCTCCTGGCAGATCCTGGTGCCCGAGGTGCTGATGGGCGTGGCGACGGTCGCCGTCCTGTACGCGGCCGTCCGCCGCCGCTTCGGCGCGGGCGCCGGTCTGATCGCGGGCGCGGTGCTCGCGCTCACCCCGGTCGCCGCGCTGATGTTCCGCTTCAACAACCCGGACGCGCTGCTCGCGCTGCTGACGACGGTCGCCGTCTACTGCGTCCTGCGCGCCGTGGAGCTGGACGGCGGGGCGGCGCGGTGGCTGGTGTGGGCGGGCGTGGCGCTGGGCTTCGCCTTCCTCGCCAAGACGCTGCAGGCCTTCCTGATCCTGCCGGTGCTCGCGCTCGTGTACGTGGTGTGCGCGCCGGGCGGCATCGGGCGGCGGCTCGGCCGGCTCGGCCTGGGCGGGCTCGCGCTGCTGGTGTCGGCGGGCTGGTGGGTGGCCCTGGTCGAACTGTGGCCCGCGTCCTCCCGCCCGTACGTCGGCGGCTCGCAGAACAACAGCTTCCTGGAGCTCACCTTCGGCTACAACGGGCTGGGCCGGCTCAACGGCGACGAGGTCGGCAGCGTCGGCGGCGGAGGCCGCGGCGGTCGCGGTGGTCCGGGCGGCCTGGAGCTGCCGCCGGGCGCCGAGTTCGCGGGCGGACCGGGCGGGCCGGGCGGCGGTGGCCGTGGTGGCGGCGGCTGGGGCGAGACGGGCCTCGGCCGGATGTTCAACGACCAGGTCGGCGGCCAGATCTCCTGGCTGCTGCCGGCCGCGCTGATCCTGCTGGTCGCGGGCCTGGTGGTGACCTGGCGGGCGTCGCGTACGGACACGGCGCGGGCGGCGTTCCTGATGTGGGGCGGTGCGCTGCTGATGACGACGGCCGTCTTCAGCTTCATGGCCGGCATCTTCCACGAGTACTACACGGTGGCGATGGCTCCGTATCTCGCGGCCCTCGTCGGCATGGGCGCGGCGGTGCTGTGGGAGGAGCGGGGCCGGCTGCCCGCCTCGGCCGCCCTGGCGCTGGTGGCGGGCGGGACGGCGGTGTGGGGCTGGGTGCTGCTCGGCCGTACGCCGGACTGGCAGCCGTGGCTGCGGTGGGCGGTGCTCGTCGCGGGCGGCGCGGCCGCGGTGGCGCTGTTCCTCGCGGGACGCCTCGGCCGGCGCGTCGGCCTCGCGGCGGCGGGTCTCGGCCTCGCGGCGAGCCTGGCCGGCCCCTTCGCGTACACGCTGGCGACGCTGGCCGACGGGCACCAGGGCTCGATCGTGACGGCGGGCCCGGCGGGCGCGGCGGGCGCGGCGACGGGCGGCCGCGGCCCGGGCATGCGCGGTGGCGGCATGCCGATGTTCGTCCTGTACGGGCCGGGCCCGGCCGGGCAGGGCCAGGCACCGGCCGGCCAGGGCGGTCCCGGCGGCGCCAACGGTCCCGCCGGTCCCGCCGGTCCCGGCGGTCAGGGCCGGGCTCCCGGTCAGGCTCCCGGTGGCCAGGCTCCCGGCGGGCAGGGGCAGGGTGGCCAGGGGCAGGGTGGCCAGGCCCCCGGCGGTGGCGCGCGGCTTCCGGAGGGCGTGCGGCCCGGCACGGTCGGCGGTCTGCTCAACGGCGCGAACGTCCGTAGCGCCGCCAAGGCCAAGCTGCTCGCCGGCGCCGACGACTACACCTGGGCCGCCGCGACCGTCGGCGCCCAGAACGCGGCCAGCTATCAGCTCGCCACCGAGAAGCCGGTCATGGCGATCGGCGGCTTCAACGGCAGCGACCCGTCGCCGACCCTCGCGCAGTTCCAGCAGTACGTCGCCGAGGGCAGGATCCACTACTTCATCGCCTCCGGCGGCATGGGCGGCGGCGGTATGGGCGGTGGCGGCACGGGCGGCGGCAGCGCGATCACCTCGTGGGTCGAGGCCACCTTCGAGAAGTCCACGGTGGACGGCGCCACCTTCTACGACCTGACCCGGAAGAAATAATCCCTATACAGCGTACGAGGGTTCCTATACGGTGTACGAGTCCTTGAGCCTCGTACACCGTATAAGGAGTTGCCATGACGGCGTCGACCGCCGCGAACGAACCGGCCGCCACCGGCGGCCACCCGCAGCGCTGGCTGATCCTCGGCGTCATCTGCCTGGCCCAGCTCACCGTGCTGCTCGACAACACCGTGCTCAGCGTCGCCATCCCGTCGCTGACCACCGAACTCCACGCGTCCACCAGCGACATCCAGTGGATGATCAACGCCTATTCGCTCGTCCAGTCCGGTCTGCTCCTCACCGCGGGCAACGCCGCCGACCGCTACGGCCGCAAGAAGCTCCTCGCCCTCGGCCTCGCGCTCTTCGGCCTCGGCTCGCTCACCGCCGGACTCGCCGGGTCCACCGGCCAGCTGATCGCCGCCCGCGCCGGCATGGGCGTCGGCGGCGCGCTCCTGATGACCACGACCCTCGCCGTCGTCATGCAGATCTTCGACGACTCCGAGCGGGTCAAGGCCATCGCGCTCTGGTCCACGGTCGCCTCGCTCGGCTTCGCCGGCGGCCCGCTGATCGGCGGCGTGATCCTCGACCACTTCTGGTGGGGAATGATCTTCCTGATCAACATCCCGGTCGCCGTCATCGGCCTGGTCGCCGTCCTCAAGCTGGTCCCCGAGTCCAAGAACCCGCAGGGCGAGCGGCCCGACCTGCTGGGCGCGCTGCTCTCCACCATCGGCATGACCGCCGTCGTCTACGCGATCATCAGCGGCCCCGGGCACGGCTGGCTCTCCGCGCAGGTCCTGGTCCCGGCCGCCGTCGGTGTCCTCGGCCTCGGTGCCTTTGCGCTGTGGGAGCTGCGCACCCCGTACCCGATGCTCGACATGCACTTCTTCCGGAACCAGAAGTTCATCGGCGCCATCGGCGGCTCGATCCTGGTCGTCTTCGGCATGGGCGGCTCGCTCTTCCTGCTCACCCAGCACCTGCAGTTCGTCCTCGGTTACGAGCCGCTCGAAGCCGGTCTGCGGATGGCGCCGCTCGCCCTGACGATCGTCGGCCTCAACCTGACCGGTGTCGGACCGAAGATCGTCATGAAGCTCGGTACGCCGCCCACCGTCGTCCTCGGCATGACGCTGGTCGCCGCCGGCCTCACCTCGATCTCGCTGCTCGGCGGCGGCACGGACGGCAGCTACTGGGGCATGCTGCTCGGCCTCGTCCTCATGGGCGTCGGCATCGCCGTGTCCTCGCCGGCCATGGCCAACGCGGTGATGAGCGCCATCCCGCCGGAGAAGGCGGGCGTGGGCGCCGGCATCAACGGCACCCTCGCCGAGTTCGGCAACGGCCTGGGCGTCGCCGTCCTCGGTGCCGTGCTCAACGCCCGCTTCGCCGCGCTCGTCGCCGTGACCGCGACCTCGCTCCCGGCCGCCCTCGCGGCCGCGGGCGGCGACGCCGAGCGGCAGCAGATCTCCGACGCCTTCGCCTCCGGCCTGCAGACCAGCCAGCTGGTCGGCGCGGTCGCCGTCTTCGCCGGCGGTCTGCTCGCCGCGGCCCTGCTCAAGCGGGCCGAGCGGGCGGAGGAGCGGGCGAAGCAGCCCGCGATGGCTGCCTAGCATGGTCACGGACCACTGACAGACGGAGGAACGCGATGGTCAAGGCAGCGGACAGGGCCAAGAACCCGGCGCGTTCCAGCGTCTGGCTGGAGAACCGGGCCGCCCGCAGCGGCGGCGGCCCGGCCGGGCTCGACCGGGACCGGATCGTGGCCGCCTCGATCCGGATCCTGGACGAGGAAGGCCTGGCCAAGCTGTCGATGCGCAAGCTCGCGACCGAGCTGAACGTCACCGCGATGTCCCTGTACTGGTACGTGGACACCAAGGACGACATCATCGAGTACGCCGTCGACACCTGCTACGCCGAGATCGACCTGGCCGCGGTCGACGCCGCCGAGGGCTGGCGGGACCGGATCCGGGTGATCGCCCTGGACTACCGCCGGATGCTGGTGCGCCACGCGTGGATGTCGCCGAGCGCGGGCCAGTACCTGAACATCGGTCCGAACGCGATCGCCGTCGGCACCAAGATCCAGGAGGCGATCAGGGACACCGGCCTGCCGCTGGAGCGCCAGCCCAGCGCGATGTCGGCCGTCTTCCAGTTCGTGTACGGCTACGGAACGATCGAGTCGCAGTTCCAGCGGCGCGCGGCGGAGGCCGGCATGTCGCAGGACGACTTCTACGGCGAGTCGATGAAGGCCTTCCGCGACGACCCGCAGTTCCTCGAGGCGATGGAACCGATGGTGGAGATCCTCGACGAGCGGGCCTCGCACGGCAGCGTCACCGAGATCTGGGACCGGGACTTCGAGTACGCGATCGACGTGCTGATCGCCGGCATCGAGGTGATGGTCGAGCGCAGCCGTACGCAAGCGCAGGAGGAATGACGAAGCGGCGGGCCGTCCCCTGCCCGCCGCTCCGTACCTCACCCGGCCGCGCCTCCGCTCGAAGCGCGGCCGGGAGTTTTTTACTCGCCGGCCTTGCCGACCTGTCCGGCCTTGTCCGCCGTGGCCTTCTCGGCGGTCGCCTTGTCGGCCTTTCCGGCGTGGTCCGCCGTCGCCTTCTCGGCGGTGTGGCTCTTCAGCGCGACCTCCTTGATGAACAGCGTCACCAGGAAGGCCAGCAGCGCGAACGGCGCCGAGTAGAGGAAGACGTCGCCGACGCCGTGCCCGTACGCGCTCTCCATGACCGTACGGATCGGGGCGGGCAGCTTGTCCATGTCGGGGATGCCACCGCCGCCGCCCTGGCCCATGGCCGCCGCGGCCTTCGGGCCGAGCTCGGCCAGGCCGTCCTTGACGTAGTCGGTGACCCGGTGGGCCATGACCGCGCCGAGCGCCGAGACACCGATCGCACCGCCCAGCGAGCGGAAGAAGGTGACGACGGAGGAGGCGGCGCCGAGGTCGGAGGGCGCGACCTGGTTCTGGGTGCACAGGACCAGGTTCTGCATCATCATGCCGAGGCCGAGGCCGAGGACCGCCATGAAGATCGCGATGTGCCAGTACTCCGTGTCGTAACGGATGGTGCCGAGCAGACCGAGGCCGCCGGTGGCGAGGGCGCCGCCGCTGATCAGCCAGGCCTTCCAGCGGCCGGTCTTGGTGATGACCATGCCGGAGACCGTCGAGGAGACGAACAGGCCGCCGATCATCGGGATGGTGAGGACGCCGGACATCGTCGGCGACTCGTTGCGGGCCAGCTGGAAGTACTGGCTGAAGAAGACCGTGCCGGCGAACATCGCGACACCCACGAACAGCGAGGCCGTCGAGGCGAGCGTGATCGTGCGGTTGCGGAACAGGCGCAGCGGGATGATCGGTTCGGCGGCCCGGGACTCGATCACGAGGAAGAGCGCGCCGAGGGCGACGGCGCCGCCCACCATGGCGAGGGTCTGCCACGACATCCAGTCGTACTTGTCACCGGCGAAGGTGACCCAGATGAGGAGCAGGGAGACGGCGGCGCTGATGAAGAAGGCGCCGGCCCAGTCGACCTTGACCTCGCGCTTCACGACGGGGAGCTTCAGGGTCTTCTGCAGCACGAGCAGCGCGATGATCGCGAAGGGCACGCCGACGTAGAAGCACCAGCGCCAGCCGAGCCAGTCGGTGTCGGTGATGACGCCGCCGAGCAGCGGGCCGCCGACGGTGGCGACGGCGAAGGTGGCGCCGAGGTAGCCGCTGTAGCGGCCGCGCTCGCGCGGGGCGATCATGGCGGCCAGGATGATCTGGGAGAGGGCGGTCAGACCGCCGACGCCGATGCCCTGGACGACGCGGCAGGCGATGAGCATGCCGGGGTTCTGCGAGAGACCGGCGACGACCGAGCCCGCGACGTAGATGATCAGGGCTATCTGGACGAGCAGCTTCTTGGAGAAGAGGTCGGCGAGCTTGCCCCAGAGCGGCGTGGTGGCCGTCATCGACAGGAGGGCGGCGGTGACGACCCAGGTGTAGGCGGACTGGCCGCCGCCGAGGTCGGTGATGATCTGCGGGAGGGCGTTGGAGACGATCGTCGAGGACAGGATGGCGACGAACATGCCGAGCAGGAGCCCGGACAGCGCTTCCATGATCTGCCGGTGCGTCATCGGCGCACCGGAGGTGTCGGTGCTGCCTTCCCGAGCACCCGTGGCAGGTGCGGTGGTAGCCATGAATTTCCTTTGCGTGAAGTCTGCTTCGGTCAGGCGGGCGATCAAGCGGGCGATCGGCGTGCGATCAGGCGGGCGTTCAGGCGCGCGATCGGGTGTCCGATCAGGCGTGGTGGGCCCGGCAGTCCCCGAAGGAGTCGCGGAGGCGGCCGAGCAGGGCGGTGAGCAGGGCGACGTCCTGGTCGGACCAGTCGGCGAGGTGGCGGGTGAAGGCCTCGGTGACCCGGCGGTCGAGTTCGTCGAGCATCGCGTAGCCGTCGGTGGTGAGCCGCAGGATCCGGGAGCGCTTGTCGTCCGGGTCGGGCAGCCGCTCGATCCAGCCGTGCTCCACGGTGTGGGCCACATGGCGGCTGCACACGGACATGTCGACGGCCATCAGTTCGGCCAGCCGGCTCGTCCGCATGTCGCCGTGGTGCTTGACGAGGGTGAGCACGGCCGCTGCGCCGCCCTGGCAGTGGGCGGGCAGCACACGGGCGACACCGCGCTTCACGGCGCCGATGGCGCTCACCGCCCGGGCGAGCTCCTCGTACCGGTTCAGCGTCTCCATCGAGCTTCCCATCTTGTTGCTTAGGGCAACCATAGAGATGGATGGTTGCTTCAGGCAAACTAAATCGGTCAAAGCGCGCTAAAGAATCGGCAAAGGGAGGCAGCGAGGGCCGTGCGCGGAGAGAACGTGCAGGTCCAGGGCAGGGGAGATGACCGGGGCTTGGGGCCGGAAGGCCGACTTCGCTAGGGTCCGAACCATGGCACACAACCCCCAAGCACCGTACGGCCAGGGCGGACAGGCCCCCGAGGGCTCCTACGACCCCGCCGGCAGCACCCAGATGTTCCGCGCCTTCGTCGACGAGGGCACCCCGCAGCGGCAGCCGCAGACCGCCGCTCCCTCCTCCTCCGGCCCGCGCGTCGGCCTGATCGTCGGCGTGATCGCCGTCATCGCGGTCCTGGCGGGAGTGGCCTGGCTGGCACTGGCGTGACCGCGACGCGCGCCTGACCGCGACGCGCGCCTGACCGCGACCGCGCCTGACCGCGACCGCGCCTGACCGCGACCGCGCCTGGTAGAGGGCGGCCGGGACCGACGTCTCTCATGGACCTCGGCCCGGCCGCCCTCTTCGCTTGGCTGGGCTCCTCTTCGGGGGGAAAGGCGCAGGACCGGCGGCCGTTGGAGGAAGATCACCGGAGACATCGGAAGATCAACTCGAGGGGGAGCCACCGATATGCGCGTGGTGTTGTCGTCTTACGGATCGCGTGGGGACGTCGAGCCGCTGGCCGCTCTGGCGGTCGAGCTGCGCAAGCTCGGCGCCGAGGTGCGGGTGTGCGCGCCCGAGGACGAGGAGTTCGCCGACCGGCTGGCCGGCGTCGGGGTGGAGATGGTGCCGGTCCGCCTCTCGGTGCGCGCGCTGGTGGCCACGGCGAAGCCGGGATCGCCGGAGGCCATGACCGAGCGGGTGACCGCGCTGGCCGCGGCGCAGTACGAGGCGGTGGCCGAGGCGGCCGAGGGAGCCGACGTCGTCGTGGCGACGGGCCTGTTCCCGGCCGTGACCGGGTCGCGGACGGCGGCCGAGCAGCTGGGCCTGCGCTACGCGTACGTCACCTTCTTCTCCGGGATGCTGCCCTCGCCGCACCACCCGCCGTACCCGCTGCCCGGCCGGCCCCTTCCCGAGGGCGTCACCGACAACCGGATCCTGTGGGACCTGGACGTCGAGAACGGCAACGCCGTCTACGGCCCCGGGCTCGCCGCCCTCCGGACCCGGCTCGGCCTGCCGCCGGTGGCCGACGTCCGCCCGTACGCGATCACCGCCCGCCCGCTCCTCGCCGCGGACACGGTCCTCGGCCCGTGGCAGCGGCCGGCCGACCTCGACGTGCTGCCGACCGACGCCTGGATCGTGCCCGACGAGCGCCCGCTCCCGGCCGCCCTGGAGGAGTTCCTGCGGGCCGGCGAGCCGCCGGTGTACGTGGGCTTCGGCAGCATGTCGATGAACGGCTCGGGTGACACGGCCCAGGTGGCGATCGAGGCGGTACGGGCCCAGGGCCGGCGCGTGCTCGTCTCGCGGGGCTGGGCCGACCTGGGCCTGATCGACGGGCGGGACGACTGCATGGCGGTGGGCGAGGCGAACCACCAGCTCCTCTTCCGCAGGGTCGCCGCCGTCGTCCACCACGGCGGCGCCGGCACCACCACGACGGCCGCCCGCGCCGGCGCGCCCCAGGTGGTCGTCCCGCAGCTCGTGGACCAGCCGTACTGGGCCGGCCGCGTCGCCGCCCTCGGCATCGGCGCGGCCCACGACGGCCCCGTCCCGACCTACGAGTCCCTCTCGGCCGCCCTGGCGACGGCCCTGGCGCCGGAGACCCGGGCCAGGGCGCAGGAGGTGGCGGCCACGATCCGCACGGACGGCGCGGAGCGGACGGCGAAGCTGCTGATGGAGGGCTTCGGGGAGCCGGCGTAGGGGGTGATGGGGGGGGCGGGATGGGGCTGGGCTGGGCGGGTGCTGGGGGCGGGAGTTTCGGGTGTGCTTCTGGTGCGGCCGCCCTGTTTCCGAGTGTGGCCCCCTCCGTCGTCCCGTCAAGGGCGCTCCCTTCGGTCGCGTCGCTTCGCGATGTCGCTGCGCTTCACCCTTGACGGGCCGTCTCCGGGTGCCTTTTCCCACTCGGAGGGCGGCCGGGGGGCGGGGCCGGCGGGGGCCGGGTAGTGCCCGGGGCCGCGAGCCGGGCCGCGGGCCGGTGGGTGGTGCGCGGTCGTGGAGTGGGGTGCCCAATCCTGCCTTAGCGGCTGACCGCCGCCGTGGGGCCGGGACTCATGCCCCGCTGGTCACTCCCGGTGGGTGGGGAGAGGGCTGGGGTGCGGTGTGCGGTGCTAAGTGACGCATCCCGGCCCGGGGTGGGACGGGAGTGCACGGGTGTGACGACTGAGGCGGCCTCGGGCCCGCGCGGGGCGACTTTGCCCCGCGCGGGGACGGGAGCGCCCTCGTGTGACGACTGAGGCGGCCCGTCCCTTCCGCAGCGGCCTCAGACCCGCCGCCTCGGTGCTAAGTGACACATCCCCACCCCGCGTGGGACGGGAGACAACTCCTGTGACTCCAGAGGCGATCCGACCCGTGGGCGGGGCCGCGATGTCCTCCTTGGTACCGGGAGTGACCAGCGGGGCATGAGCCCCAGCCCCACAACAGCCAGCAGTCGCTGAGCCGGGATGGGGCACCCCATTCCACTGTCGCGCACCACCGACCGGCCCGCAGCCCGCGTCCGGCGGGAGCGCGCAGGACGAGGTCCGCCGGCCCCGCCCCCCGGCCGCCCTCCGAGAGTTTTCACGTGTCTGGAGGTGACGGGTCAAGGGTGGCCGCAGGCCATCGCGCAGCGACGCGACCGAAGGGAGCGCCCTTGACGCGGCGCCGGAAGGCACGACTCTCGGAAAAGAGGGCGGCCGCACCAGAAGCACACCCACAACTCCCGCCCCCAGCACCACACCTCCACCCCCGCCCCCACCCGCCCGGTCGAGAGACGGGCACCAAAAAAGTTCCTCGGGCCGTCACACGTGCGGCGCGCGCGGTGTCAGTGCCATGAAGCGAGCGAGAAGCGCTCGCCGCCGTTCGAGCGAGGAGCCCGAGATGTCCACCACCGCCGTCATCGTCACCGCCGTCGCCGCCTTCATGGCCGGTTTCTCGGGTGTGTCGGTCTTCGTCCGCGCGAAGTTCGTGGTCGAGCCGCTCGCCGAGTACGGCGTTCCGCGCCGCATCTGGAACCTGCTCGGCGCCGCCAAGCTGGCCGGCGCGATCGGCCTCCTGGTCGGCTACGCGGTCCCGGCGATCGGCATCGCCGCCGCGATCGGCCTGGTCCTCTACTTCACCGGCGCCGTCATCACCGTGGTCCACGCCCGCGCCTACGCCCACGCCCCGTTCCCGCTGATCTACATGGCTCCGGCGGTCGCCGTCCTCGCCCTGGCGGCGTGACGCTTCACCGGCCGTGCCGTGCAGTACGGGCCCGCGCAACCCCTTCCTAGGGATGCTAGGTTGATACCTAGGAAGGCTAGGAAAGGGGAGCGCGGGCATGGTGCGTGCCGGGATCACCGTCGAGCGGCTCGTACGGGCCGCCGCCGAGCTGGCCGACGAGGACGGCTACGAGAAGGTCACCGTCTCGGCGCTCGCCCGTCGCTTCGGCGTGAAGGACGCGAGCCTCTACTCGCACATCAGGAACCTCCGCGACCTGCGCGTCCGGCTCGCGCTCCTCGCCTCCGGCGAGATGAACGACGCCATCGGCGCCGCCGTGGCCGGCCGGTCCGGCAAGGACGCGCTCGTCGCCTTCGCCGACGCCTACCGCGACTACGCGCTCGCCCATCCCGGCCGCTACGCCGCCACCCAGCAGCGCATCGACGCGGACGAGATCACCGACACCGCCGTCCTCGTGCGGGCCGTCGAGCTCACGTACGGCATGCTCCGCGGCTACGGCCTGGCCGAACCGGACCTCACCGACGCCGGGCGGCTGCTCCGCAGCACCTTCCACGGCTACATCCACCTCGAACTGAGCGGCGGCTTCGCGCACTCGCGGCCCGTCGCCGCGTCCTGGGCGCGTTCGCTCGACGCGCTGCACCACCTTCTGGAGAACTGGGGGAGCAAGGAATGACGGTCGGCACCGGCACGGTGAAGGTCCCCGGAGCGACGCTCCGCTACGAGGTCCGCGGCAGCGGACCCGTTCTGCTGCTCGTTCCGGGCGGCGCCGGGGACGCGGGAATGTACGAAGGGATGGCGGACCGGCTCGCGGCCGCCGGGCACACGGTGGTCTCGTACGACCAGCGCGGCCTGTCGCGCAGCCCGCTCGACGGGCCGCCGGCCGAGCAGCGGGTCGAGGACTGGGCCGCGGACGCCCTCGCCGTCCTGGACGCGGTCTCGCCGGACGAGCCCGCCGCCGTCTTCGGCGGCAGCTCCGGCGGCATCGTCGCGCTCGCGCTGCTCGCCGCCCGCCCGGACCGGGTGCGCCGGCTCGTCGCCCACGAGCCGCCGCTGCTCGGCCTGCTCGCCGACCCTGCCCCGTACCGCGCCCATTTCGCCGAGGTGCGCGAGCTGCTCCGTACGCAGGGCCTCGGGCCCGCGATGGCCCGGTTCTCCGAGACGCCGGACGGCCGGAAGCCGGAGGTGCGGAAGCCGGAGGGACACAGCGGCGAACTCCCGGCCTCCGTCCGGCCGATGGCCTCCCGCATGGCCGCCAACATGCCGGTCTTCCTGGAGCACGTCCTGTGCTCCTTCTCCTCCTCCGCTCCCGATCTCGACGGGCTGCGCGCCGCCGCCGGCAAGCTGGTGCTGGGCGTCGGGCGGGAGACCGGGGACGATCAGGTGGCGCTGGTGGGGCCGGCGCGGCGGCTCGCCGAGTTGACCGGCGCCCCGGTCGTCGCGTTCCCCGGCGGGCACGTGGGCTGCGTCGAGCATCCGGAGGAGTTCGCCGGCCTGCTGCTCACTGCCATGAGGCCGTGACCTGCCGGGTGTCGACGTGCATGCCGAGCGGCACCCGCCAGGAGTCCACGCAGACCGTGTACGTGTGGGTCCGCGCCGTTCCGGCGGCGAGGGGCGCCGGGAGCGGCTGACTGGTCCGTACGGTCGCCCAGTCGAGGCCCAGCGCCCCGATCACGTGCGTGGCGAACTCGACCGTGCCCGAACGGGCGGCCGTGCCACCGGTGTTGCGGAAGGTGACGGTGACGTTCTCGCACCAGCGCTTGTCGGTGTCGGTGAGCACGGGCGCGGAGAGGGTGAGGGCGGCCGGGCGCGCGGGCGGCGGCGAAGCCGGTGGCGGGGCCGAGGGCGAGGCCGGCGGTTTCGTGCCCGTGCCCGGGCCCGGGGCGGGTGACGGTGCTGTCGGTGGTGCGGTCGTCGCCGGCTTTCCCGGTCCGGCCGTGGCCGGCGTCCCTGGCCCGGTCCCCGGCCGGGTGCCCGGCTCGGTGTCCGGCGAGGACACCGGTGGCGGCGCGGTCGCCTCCCGTGGCGCACCGGGCGGCCCCGGTGACGGACGGGACGTGCTCGAGGTGCGGCCCGGACCCGCCGGGTCGCCGGAGTGCGCGGGGTCCAGCGGGACCAGCGTCACCGATCCGGACGGCGGCACCGCGCCCTTCGGCGTGGAGCCGGCGCCGACCGCCGCGTATCCGTCGCTGTCGCCGCCCGCGCCGCACGCGGTCAGCGCTCCGCCGAGGCAGAGCGCGACCACCACGAGTCCCGGCCGCTTCCTTCGCCACATGCTCGCCAGTGTGTCTGACGAGCCGTCAGCTAGGAAGCGAAATCACCGGATTCAGTCCGCGATCAGGCCCTCGCGCAGCTGCGCCAGCGTCCGCGTCAGGAGCCGGGAGACGTGCATCTGCGAGATGCCGACCTCCTCGCCGATCTGCGACTGGGTCATGTTCGCGAAGAAGCGGAGCATGATGATCTGCCGCTCCCGGGGCGGGAGTTTGGCGAGCAGCGGCTTGAGCGACTCGCGGTACTCGACGCCTTCCAGGGCCGCGTCCTCGTAGCCCAAGCGGTCGGCGAGCGAGCCCTCGCCGCCGTCGTCCTCGGGCGAGGGCGAGTCGAGCGAGGAGGCGGTGTACGCGTTGCCGACGGCGAGGCCGTCGACCACGTCCTCCTCCGACACCCCGAGCACCACGGCGAGTTCGGGCACGGTCGGCGAGCGGTCGAGCTTCTGGGCGAGTTCGTCGCTGGCCTTGGTGAGGGCGAGGCGCAGCTCCTGGAGGCGGCGCGGCACGCGCACCGACCACGACGTGTCGCGGAAGAAGCGCTTGATCTCGCCGACGACGGTCGGCATGGCGAACGTCGGGAACTCCACGCCCCGTTCGCAGTCGAAGCGGTCGATCGCCTTGATCAGGCCGATGGTGCCGACCTGGACGATGTCCTCCATCGGCTCGTTGCGGGAGCGGAAGCGGGCCGCCGCGTAGCGCACGAGCGGGAGGTTGAGCTCGATGAGGGTGTCGCGGACGTAGGTGCGCTCGGGGCTGTCCGCGGCGGCGCCCTCCTCGTCCAGGGCGCGCAGCCGGAGGAACAGGGAGCGGGAGAGGGTGCGGGTGTCGATGGCCTCGGGCGTGACGGCCGGCGGCGTGGCGACGAGCGTCTCGTCCTGCTCGGCCGTCGTCGTGGCCGCCGGGTCCGTGACCGGGGCGGTGGCCGTGGCCGTCACCGTGCCGTGCGCGCCGGCGTCGGCGCGCACGGCGGCGGACGGCGCCGTCGTCTGCGTGGGCATGGGCGTGAGCGTCAGCACCTTCGAGCTGCCCTGTTCTGCGGACATGCCACCCCCTTGAGGTCGCGGATGGTCGTGGCGGCCACGACCATCTGAGGAACGCAGCCTCCACCTGAATACCGGAGGCGGGGCTGCGGCAAACGCGGTTTCTGCAGAATGTCACATGTCGGCAACACGCTGTAGTGACATGTCGACACTTTGGCGGCGAATTTCCGCAGGAAACAAGGGGTGTGCGGCATTTGGGGTGCCGAAAAACTGCTCCGAAACGGTCTACCCGTTCCGGTTACGCCTCGATCCGATTTGCGGATCTCAATCGGGCGAAGCTCCGGGCGAGGAGCCTTGACACGTGCATCTGCGAGACCCCGAGTTCCTGGCTGATCTGAGACTGGGTCAGATTGCTGTAGTAACGCAGCATCAGGATGCGCTGCTCGCGCTCCGGGAGCTGGACGAGCAGATGCCGTACGAGATCGCGGTGTTCGACGCCGGCGAGCGCCGGGTCCTCGTAGCCGAGCCGGTCGAGCAGGCCGGGCAGTCCGTCGCCTTCCTGGGCGGCCTCGAGCGAGGTGGCGTGGTAGGAGCGGCCGGCCTCGATGCAGGCCAGCACCTCGTCCTCGCCGATCTTGAGGCGTTCGGCGATCTCGGCGGTGGTCGGCGAGCGGCCGTGGGCGGTGGTGAGGTCCTCGGTGGCGCCGTTGACCTGGACCCACAGTTCGTGGAGGCGGCGCGGGACGTGGACGGTGCGGACGTTGTCGCGGAAGTAGCGCTTGATCTCGCCGACGACGGTCGGCATCGCGAAGGTGGGGAACTGCACGCCACGGTCGGGGTCGAAGCGGTCGATGGCGTTGATCAGGCCGATCGTGCCGACCTGGACGACGTCCTCCATCGGTTCGTTGCGGGAGCGGAAGCGGGCGGCGGCGTAGCGCACGAGCGGCAGGTTGGCCTCGATCAGCGCCCCGCGCACGCGGTGGTGCTCGGGCGTGCCCGGCTCCAGGTTCTTGAGCTGGCCGAAGAGCACCTGGGTGAGGGCGCGGGTGTCGGCGCCACGGCTGCTCTGGGGCCGGGTCTGCGGGCGCGAGGTGTCCGGGGCCCCGGCCTCGTTCTGGGGCGGGACTTGAGGCGCTGCACTGGCCGGCACGTTCACGCCACCCCTTCATGTCAACTTCGGTCGACTCATCCGTCAAAAGCGGTCATAGCATCACAAGACATGTCCACTGTGTGCAAGCACCGTATAACCACGTGTTGAGGGCACGTTGGGCGGGTAAAAATCCGGGCCCCTCGCCGGTGGACGGCGAGGGGCCCGGAGGGGAAGGGGAGGGGCTCAGCCCTTGAACTCGTAGTCGGCGATCACCCACGTGGCGAACTCTCGCCACTGCGCGACACCCGCCTGGTGGGCCGGGTGGTCCAGGTAGCGCTGGAGCGCGTCCGTGTCCTCGACGGCGGAGTTGATGGCGAAGTCGTACGCGATCGGCCGGTCGGTGATGTTCCAGTCGCACTCCCAGAACGTCAGCTCGGGGATCTGCGAACCGAGGGCGCGGAAGGCCTCGACGCCGGCGACCACGCGCGGCTCGTCGCGCTGTACGCCGTCGTTGAGCTTGAAGAGGACCAGATGGCGGATCACGGCGGTACTCCTGGTAGTCCTGGCGCGCGGTGCCGGGCGACCGTGGTGACGCTGGTCGCTAGTTCACGAGCTCGGTCATGAACTGGCCGACGCCTTGAGCGGCGCTCGATATGCCCTCGAACCCTACCTGGACGAGGTCCGCCGCCCGGGCCGGGGACGTGATGATCGTGTACAGCACAAAGACCACGACCGCGTAGAGTGCGATTTTCTTCGCCTGCGCCATGCGTCTGCCCTCCCCTGGTCGCGTGAGTCTAACCGAGCCTTTATGGACCAAGGGCCCGGTGATCGGGGCCTTTTGCCGGCCCCCGGAAGAGTGACGGAAGCGCAGGATGGATGTCGAGCCCGGCGGGTCTGGCAGGAGTCCGCGGGGCTGTGGAACCGGCCCTCACTGCGGGGTCCGCGCCGCGTGCTTCCCCCTGACCGCGGCGCCGGGCTGACAGGGCCGGCTCTCATCGGGGGGAGCGGCTTGTCCCCCCGATGCCGTTCCCCCCGGCCAACTCCCCGGTCATCTCTCCGACGGTCTCTCCGGCCGTCTCTCCGGCGGTCTCCTCGGTCGTCATTTCGGCCCTCGTCCGGCCGCGTCCTCGCCGTCTCTCCGGCCGTCTCCCCGAACTCGGAAGTCCGGCAACGCCGAAGGCCCGGTGCGATGCACCGGGCCTTCGATCTGAGCGGTAGCGGAGGGATTTGAACCCTCGGTGAGTTTCCCCACACTCGCTTTCGAGGCGAGCTCCTTCGGCCGCTCGGACACGCTACCGAGAGAGAGCTTAGCCCAAAGGTGCCCGTGGACTGAAATCCGTATCCCTTCGCAGGTCAGCGCGTCCGGAAGAACCGGGTCAGCTGGGCCGAGCACTCCGCCTCGAGGACCCCGTGGACCACCTCGGGACGGTGGTTGAGCCTGCGGTCGCGTACGAGGTCCCAGAGCGAGCCGGCCGCGCCCGCCTTCTCGTCCCAGGCGCCGAAGACCACCCGTTCGACCCGCGCCTGGACGAGGGCGCCCGCGCACATCACGCAGGGCTCCAGGGTCACGACGAGCGTGCAGCCCGTCAGCCGCCACTCGCCGGTCGCCGCGGCCGCCCGCCGCAGCGCCAGCACCTCGGCGTGGGCGGTCGGGTCGCCGGTCGCCTCGCGCTCGTTGTGGCCGACGGCGAGGACCGAGCCGTCCGGGGAGAGCACGACCGCGCCGACCGGGACGTCCCCGGCCAGCGCGGCCCGGTCGGCCTCGGCGAGCGCGCGCCGCATCGGATCCCGCCAGGGATCTCGTACGGGATCGGGGTGCCGGCCCTGGCTCCGGCCCTGGTCGTGGGCCTGGTCCTGGGCCCGGCCCAGGTCCTGACCCTGGCCCCGGCCCTGATCCTGGTGGCGATCCGGGCCGGGTGTCGCGAGGGGCGCCACTAGCGCACGGCCTCCAGGATGTCCGAGGCGCCGATCGCCTCCGCGATCTCGCCGAGGGCGTCGTCGGTCAGGGCGAGGAGCTCCTTCTCGGGCAGGCCGAGGTCGGCCAGGATCCTGGTCTCGCCGAGCGGCCCGGCCGGCGCGACACCGGCCGCGTCCGCCGGCTCGTCGTCCACGTCCGCCTCCGGCTCACCGTCCTCGGTGCCGTCCAGGTCCACCAGTTCGTCGAGCGCGCCGTCCTGGTCGTCGTCGCCGAGGATCTCCGAGGTGAGGATCTCCCCGTACGAGGAGCGGGCCGCGGCGGCCGCGTTCGAGACGAAGACCCGGGGGTCGTCCTCGCCGTCGACGCGGACGATGCCGAACCACGCATCCTCCTGCTCGATGAAGACGATCACCGTTTCCCCGTCGTCGGTGGCGGACTCGCGGGCCAGATCGGCCAGGTCCGCCAGCGTCTCCACACTGTCGAGCTCTGTATCGCTCGCTTCCCACCCGTCTTCGGTGCGCGCGAGCAGTGCGGCGAAGTACACCTGACTCTCCCACTGATCAGAGGTGTGATGATCCGGCGGCGCGCTCCTGATGCCCCGCCCAATCGGCATCGTGACAGAAACCTCGGCCTCAGGAGAGGTCTTCGGCTCTTGCGTCGTGCATCAGTCTGAACGACGCCCGGTTCGGGCGGGCGTGCGACCCCGGCGCACGGAGGGGGCGCGTCGCGGGGCGCGCGGGTCAGGCCACGCGTCGTTCCCGGCCGTCCGTCCGGCCGTCCGTCCGGCTGTCCATCCGGCTGTCTTCGTGGCTGTCGCCGCGGTTGTCGTCGTGGCCGGCGCGGTCGGTCTCGCGGCCGCCGGCACGGCCGTGTGCGGGGCGGTCACCACCGGAAGGTCCGCATGCGCATCGCCTGCCGCATCCGGGCCGCCCGGGCGCGCCGCGGCTGGACGCGGTCGCGCAGCGCCTTCGCCTCGTTCAGCTCGCGCAGGAACTGCGCGCGGCGCCGGCGGCGCTCCGCGTCCGTCTCCTGGCGGGGCTCCTCGGGAGTCGCTCCGCCGGTCGGGTCTTCCGGGTCGGGCATGGGCCACACCACCTCGTGACGAGGGTCCCTGTGCCACCCACCTTCCCTCGCCCGCCCGGGTTGACGCCAGCCCCGGCCCATGTCCCGGATCCGGCCCCTGACCCGGATACTGTTGAGTCATGCGTCTCCACGTCGTCGATCACCCGCTGGTCGCACACAAGCTCACCACTCTGCGCGACAAGCGCACGGACTCCCCGACCTTCCGCCGGCTCGCCGACGAACTGGTCACCCTGCTCGCCTACGAGGCGACCAGGGACGTGCGCACCGAGCAGGTCGACATCGAGACCCCCGTCACGCCGACGACCGGCGTGAAGCTGTCGTACCCGCGACCGCTGGTGGTCCCGATCCTGCGCGCCGGGCTCGGCATGCTCGACGGCATGGTGCGGCTGCTCCCGACCGCGGAGGTCGGCTTCCTCGGCATGATCCGCAACGAGGAGACGCTGGAGGCGTCGACCTACGCGACGCGGATGCCGGAGGACCTGTCCGGCCGCCAGGTGTACGTCCTGGACCCGATGCTCGCGACCGGCGGCACGCTGGTGGCGGCGATCCAGGAGCTGATCAAGCGCGGCGCGGACGACGTGACGGCGGTCGTGCTGCTCGCCGCCCCGGAGGGCGTCGAGCTCATGGAGCGCGAGCTCGCGGGCACGCCGGTGACGGTCGTGACGGCCTCGGTCGACGAGCGGCTCAACGAGCACGGCTACATCGTGCCGGGCCTCGGCGACGCGGGCGACCGCATGTACGGCACGGCCGAGTAGCCGCCCGCTCCGTACGTACGACCCGTACGACCCGTACGCCCCGTTAGCCGGGCCCGACCCGTGACGCCCGCGCGTCCTCCGCGTACACCCGTACGCGGAGACGCACACGCGGCGACCGACAGGGCTGCTTCACTTCAGCAGCGGGCCGGGACCGGTTTCGGCTTGTTGAGCGCCACGAGCGCCGCGTCCGCCGCCGCCTTCGGGTCCAGCGTCTTGAAGGCCGTGCCGATGATCAGGTCGACGTCCGCCGTGGTGCGGGCGTCGACCTTCGTCGTGGCGCCCTTCAGCTGGGTGCCGACGACGGAGAAGATGCCCTTGGAGGCGCCGGGCGCGCCGAGCAGCAGCCCGGTGCCGGGGACCTTCTTGTCGTAGGCGGCGGGCGCGTTGCCCACCTTGCCGATGAGGAAGCCGCGCTTCTTCAGCTCGTCCGCGGTCGTCTTGGCGAGACCGGCGCGCGGCGTCGCGTTGTAGACGTTGACCGTGATCTGGGCGGGCTTGGGCAGGGCGGCGGCGGGCGGAGCGGTCGCCTTGGGCGCGGGCTTGCAGTCGGCCTGTTTGCCGGCGGCGGTGGTCGTCTTCCCGTCGCCGCCCGAGAAGACGTCGACGAGCTGCAGAGTCCCCCAGCCGGCCGCGCCGAGCACGAGCACGGCGGCCGTGGCCCCGAGGACGATCCTGCGCCGGCGGTGGGGGCGGCGCATGCGCGGGTAGACATCCCCCGTGATGCGGTACTTTCCGCCCATTCCGGGGGGAGTGAGCATGCTCATGAACGCAGCGTAATGCCGCCCGCGGAGGATGCCTACTGGATGATCATGTGATCGCGTCCGGATGGGCGCGAAGAGGCCCCGAAAGGATCAAAGGGTCCGTCGGGGAGGGCTGTCGGGACGGTCCGCCGGTGGCCGGTCAGTCCATCTCGAGGACGCGGGCGTGCAGCACCTGGCGCTGCTGGAGCGCGGCGCGGACCGCCCGGTGCAGTCCGTCCTCCAGATAGAGATCGCCTCGCCACTTCACGACGTGCGCGAAGAGGTCGCCGTAGAAGGTGGAGTCCTCGGCGAGCAGCGTCTCCAGGTCCAGCTGGCCCTTGGTGGTCACCAGCTGATCGAGGCGGACCGGGCGCGGCGCCACGTCCGCCCACTGCCGGGTGCTTTCCCGGCCGTGGTCGGGATACGGCCGGCCGTTTCCGATGCGCTTGAAGATCACACGGAAAGCCTACCGGGCGAGCGGCTCCCGGCGCAGCCACGCGGCCCCGGTGCGATGCTGGGACAAATCGGATGCAACCCGGACAGGGGACCGTCATGAGCGTGAGCGAGCAGCCGTCGACCACCCCCGTGGCGGAGATCGCCGCCGGGTACGCCTTCGACGGAGCCGCACTCGATCTGGGGGCTCTGCTCTGGGACGGCGTGTGTCACCCGGACGCGCAGGTCCGCATCCCGCTGCCGATGCTCAACCGGCACGGCCTGGTCGCCGGCGCGACCGGCACCGGCAAGACGAAGACGCTCCAGCTGATCGCCGAGCAGCTCTCGGCGAACGGCGTGCCCGTCTTCCTCGCCGACATCAAGGGTGACGTCTCCGGCGTCTCCGCGCCCGGCCAGGACGGCGAGCGGGTCCGCGAACGGGCCGGGCAGGTCGGCCAGGAGTGGACGGCGACCGGCTTTCCCTGCGAGTTCTACGGGCTCGGCGGCCTCGGCACCGGCATTCCGATCCGGGCCACCGTCACCGGCTTCGGCCCGGTGCTCCTGTCGAAGGTGCTCCAGCTCAACCAGACCCAGGAGCAGTCGCTCGGCCTGATCTTCCACTACGCCGACAGCAAGGGCCTGGAGCTGATCGACCTCAAGGACCTGCGGGCGGTGGTCGCGTTCCTGGTCTCCGACGCCGGGAAGGCGGAGCTGAAGGGCATCGGCGGGCTGTCGACGGTGACGGCCGGAGTCATCCTGCGGTCGATCACGGCCTTCGAGCAGCAGGGCGCGGCGGGCTTCTTCGGGGAGCCGGACTTCGACACGGCCGAGTTCCTGCGCACGGCCGAGGACGGGCGCGGCATCGTCTCCGTACTGGAGCTGCCGGCCGTGCAGGACAAGCCGCAGCTGTTCTCGACCTTCCTGATGTGGCTGCTCGCCGATCTGTACGGGGACCTTCCGGAGGTCGGTGACGTCGACAAGCCCAAGCTGGTCTTCTTCTTCGACGAGGCGCACCTGCTGTTCAACGGGGCGTCGAAGGCGTTCCTGGAGTCGGTCACGCAGACCGTGCGGCTGATCCGTTCGAAGGGCGTGGGCGTCTTCTTCGTGACCCAGACGCCGAAGGACGTGCCCTCCGACGTGCTCGCCCAGCTCGGCAACCGCGTCCAGCACGCGCTGCGCGCGTTCACTCCGGACGACGCGAAGGCGCTGAAGGCGACCGTACGGACCTTCCCGAGGTCGGCGTACGACCTGGAGGGAGCCCTGACCGGGCTCGGCACGGGCGAGGCGGTGGTCACCGTGATGAGCGAGAAGGGCGCCCCGACGCCGGTGGCGGTGACCCGGCTGCGGGCGCCGCAGTCGCTGATGGGCCCGGTCCCGGCGGCGGACCTGGAGGCGGCGGTGAAGGCCTCGCCGCTCTACGGGAGGTACGCGCAGGCGGTGGACCGGGAGTCGGCGTACGAGAAGCTGACGGCCGAGCAGCGGGCGGCGGAGGCCGCCGCGGAGCGGGCGGCGGCGGAGAAGGAGACGGCGGAGCGGGCGGCGGCGGAGAAGGAGGCGGCGAGGGCCCCGCAGCGGCGGAAGCCGCCGGAGGAGGAGCCCTCGCTCGCCGAACAGGTTGTGGGAAGCGGCCTGTTCAAGTCCCTGGCGCGGTCCGTCGGCACCCAGCTGGGCCGGGAGATCACCCGGTCGCTCTTCGGGACCGCGCGCAGGCGGAGGTGATCACGCTGAGGTGATCACTCCGGTCGTTACTCGGTCACCTCGTCGTGGTCGCCGTGCAGACCGCCGCCGCTGCCCGCGTCGCCGGTGGTCGGGACGGAGACGACCGGCTTCTTCAGGGAGCTGAGGTCGTGGGCGTAGGTGCCCACGGCGTTGGCGATGACGTCGATGTTGACGTCGAAGGCGGTCATGTTGATGTTGGCGAGGGTGTCGCCCTTGGCGTGGTAGTTCACGTCGTACGCGACGCCCGCCTGGCCGCCGAACTTCTGCGCCTGCGCGGCGGTCTTGATGCCCTCGGCGCCGGTGAAGGTGCCGCCGGAGGGGATGCCGACCTCGATGAACGGGCCGTAGTCGGAGCGGCCGGTGAAGTCGGTGCCCTCGTGCGGGACTCCGCGCTTGCCGAGGAAGTCGTTGATGTCCCGCTCCAGCTGGGCGGAGCCCTCGGGCCCGGCGCCCGCGCCGACGCCGTCGGAGTTGTCGCCGTCGTAGACGAAGAGTCCGTAGTTCGGCGAGGCGATCATGTCGAAGTTGAGGTAGAGCTTGATCTCCTTCTTGCCGAGGTCGCTCAGGTTCTCGACGTAGTGCTCGGAGCCGAGCAGGCCGTTCTCCTCGGCGGACCACCAGGCGAAGCGGATCTTGTTGCGGACCTTGTCCTTGGACTTGGCGAGCTCCAGGGCGGTCTGGAGGAGGCCGGCGGAGCCGGAGCCGTTGTCGTTGATGCCGGGGCCGGCGGTGACGGAGTCGAGGTGGGAGCCGAGCACCACGGTGTTGGCGGCGTTGCCGCCCTTGGTCTCCGCGATGACGTTGTTGGTGGAACGCTTCTCCTGGAGCTGGCGGACCTCGAAGGAGAGGTTCACCGGGCCCTTGGCGAGGTCGGCGACGAGCTTCTCGCCCTCGGCCTGGGTGATGCCGCCGGTCGGGATCTTCGCCGAGGCCTGGTCGCCGAGGGTGCCGGACAGCACGCCGTCCGCGTTGTTGTAGACGATGGCGCCGACGGCGCCGGCCGCGGCCGCGTTCTGCTGCTTGGCGGCGAAGGTGCAGCCGCCGCGCTTGATCAGCGCGATCTTGCCGGTGAAGGTGCCGGAGGCGAAGTCGCCCGGCTCGCAGCCGGTGGTGCCGTCGGCGTCGACCGGGACGGCGGCCAGGTCGGCCTTGATGCCGCCGACCGGGGTGGACTTGGTGTAGCTCATCGCCCGGATCGGCAGGTCGCGCGGGGCGGGCGAGAGGACGGCGGCCTTCTCGGCGAGCGTCTCGGTGTAGATGAAGTCGAACTTCTGGTACGCGACGGCGTAGCCGGCCTTCTTCAGCTGGGTGTAGACGTACGCGGCCGAGGCGTCGTGCCCGAGGGAGCCGGCGGCGCGGTGGCCGCCGGCCGAGTCGGCTATCGCCTGGAACTTCTGCAGGTGCTTGTACGCGTCCTGGGCGGTGGTCTCGCGGACCAGCTTCCGCGCGAGCTTCGCGGCGTCGCGGGCCTCGGCGGCCCCGGGTGCGGGGGTGGCGGTGGCGGGCGCGGCGAGCACGAGCGGGGTGGCGAGTGCCGCGGCGGCGAGAACGGCGGCGGCTCTGCGCTGGGATGCGTTCACAGAAGTCCTTCCCGATGCGTACGAGGTTGAGGGGAAGTTAGCGATCGCCGGGTGCCTCTGTGAACACATCTCACACAATTCCTGTCAGGTAGAACAGGATTGACATGAGGAATTATCAATTCCCTTTCTTTTGCGCCGGTTTGGCCACCCGAGCCGGTTTGGCGGTCTTGGCAGGCTTGGCGGTCTTGGTGGCCTGGGTGGTCTTGGCCGCCTTCGCCGCGGCCTTCATCTCCTGCTTGTGGGCGCGCACCTTCGCCAGCGACTCCGGTCCGGTGATGTCGGCCGCCGAGCGGTAGCAGTCCTGCTCGCCGTACGCGCCCGCCGCCTCCCGCCAGCCGTCCGGCCGTACGCCGTAACGCTTGCCGAGCAGCGCCAGGAAGATCTGCGCCTTCTGCCTGCCGAAGCCGGGCAGCGCCTCCAGGCGGGCCAGCAGCTCCGCGCCGCCGTCCGCGTCCCGCCACACGGCCTCCGCGTCACCGCCGTACTCGTCCACCAGGAACTGGCAGAGCTGCTGGATCCGCTTGGCCATCGAGCCGGGATAGCGGTGCACGGCCGGCTTCTCGGAGAGCAGCGCGGCGAACTCCTCCGGGTCGCGGGCGGCGATCTCGTGCGCGTCCAGGTCGTCGTGGCCCATGCGGGTCGCGATCGTGTACGGGCCGGAGAACGCCCACTCCATGGGCACCTGCTGGTCGAGGAGCATGCCGACGAGCGCGGCGAGCGGGGAGCGGCCGAGGAGCTCGTCGGCCTCCGGGTGCTGGGCGAGGTGGATCTCGGGGCTCATGTTCCGATCATCCCGCCGGGCGGGAGGGCTCGCCCGGCGGCTCACTCTTTCGCGAAGCGTTCGAGAGCGTCCAGGACGAGACGGCGGGTCTCGTCGCCGCCCAGGTGACCGGCCCGCTCCACCACGTGCAGCTCGGCGTCGGGCCAGGCGCGGGCCAGCTCCCAGGCCGTGATCAGCGGGCCGCCCATGTCGACCCGGCCGTGCACCAGGACGCCCGGGATGCCGGCCAGCCGGTGCGCGTCCCTGATCAGGGCGCCCTCCTCCAGGAAGGCGCCGTGCGCGAAGTAGTGCGAGCAGATCCGTACGAAGCCGAGGCGGGTGTCGTCGACCCGGTCGGTGTACGGGGTGCCCTGGCCCTCCGGCGACAGGACCGCGTCCTCCCAGGCGCACCAGTCGGCCGCGGCCCGCTCCCGTACGGCGGGATCCGGGTGGTTCATCAGGGCCGCGTAGGTCCCGACGACGTCCTCTGCGTGCCCGGCACCGGCGCGGAAGCGCTCGTGCGCCTCGGGGAAGAAACGGCCGACGCCCTCGTAGAGCCAGGCCGTCTCGGAGCGGCGGGTGGTCGTCACGGCCGCGATCACGATCTCGCTGACCCGCTCCGGGTGGGCCTCGGCGTAGGCCAGGATCAGCGTGGAGCCCCAGGATCCGCCGTACAGCAGCCAGCGGTCGATCCCGAGGTGGACGCGCAGCCGTTCCATGTCGGCGACCAGGTGGGCGGTGGTGTTGACGGACAGGTCGGCGGCCGGGTCGCTCGCGTGCGGGGTGGAGCGCCCGCAGCCGCGCTGGTCGAAGAGGACGATCCGGTAGCGCTCGGGGTCGAAGAGCCGGCGCGAGTTCGGCGAGGACCCCGAGCCGGGGCCGCCGTGGACCACGAGCGCGGGCTTGCCGCGCGGGTTGCCGGCGACGGACCAGTGGACGCGGTTGCCGTCGCCGACGTCGAGCATGCCTTCGTCGTACGGTGTGATCTCCGGGAACATCCGGCCGACGCTAGTGGGTGCCCCGCACCCGCGTCGCCGGGTTTTCGCACCACTCAAGGACCGACGGCCAGGGGCCGTAGCCGTGGTCCGGGTTCAGGTGCCCGCCGCCCGGCACGTGGTCCTGGTCGAGGCCGAGCGGGCGGCCGTAGTGGAGGTCGGCGCCCTCCGGGCAGTACGGGTCGCCGTCGCCGTACACGAGCCGGGCGGTCGCCTTGGGCGCCGTCAGGGTCAGATCGAGCCCGTCCGCGAAGCCGGCGATCTCGGGGATCGACGCGGTCACCGGCGGCGAGGGCGGCGCCACGAGCAGCACCCGGTCCGCCGCGGGCGCCCGCCCGGCGGCCACCGCGCGCAGCCACAGCAGCACTCCCAGGCTGTGCGCGAGGACCACGAACTCGCCCTCCCGCGGCCGTCGGCCGTGCTCCTCCAGCGCGTCCAGCCAGTGCGCGAGCACGGGCGCGTCCGGCTCCGGCAACTGCGGATACCGCACCTCGTGCCCTCGCCCGCGCAGTTCCCCGGCGAGCCAGTGCTGCCAGTGGCCGGGCGGCCGGTGGTTCTGGAAGCCGTGCAGGACGAGGTAGGTGGCCCTGGAGGGGGTGGTCGCGGAGGGGGTGGTCGCGGAGGCGGTGGCCCTGGAGGGGGCGGGCCCGGGAGTGGTCGTCATGGCTCCGATCGTCCGGGCCCGGGCCCGGACGGTCCAGAGCGGTTCCGAGGAATGGACGCGCTGGGAGCGCTGGGAGCCCTGGGAGCGCTAGGAGGCGTGCAGGCCGAGCAACTGGCGTATGCCCGCCTTCAGTTCGGCGGCCGAGAGGCGCTGTTCCTCGGAGAGGTGGTGCATCAGGCTCGGCGAGAACGGGGCCAGGAGGAGATGGGCGACGAGGGCGGCGTTGGCGGCGGGGCGGGCCTCGGCGAGCAGGAGGGTGACGTGGGCGTGCATCGCGAGATAGGCGCCGCTGGTGTAGCGGGCGACGGGGGCTGCGGTCTGGGCGGCGAGGAGGATCGCGCGCTGCTCGACGACGCGGTCCACGAGCGCGTCGAGGAAGGCGTCGAGACGTTCGGCGGCCGGCGCGCCGGGGCCGAGCGGCGGCGGCCCGCCGAGATAGGCCTCCTGGAACTGCCGCTCGCGGTCGTCGAGCAGGGCCCAGAGCAGTTGCGAGACGTCGCCGAAGCGGCGGTAGACCGTGCCGACGCCGATGCCGCTGGCGTGGGCGACCTGGTTCATGGTGACGGCCTCGGGGCCCTGCTCGGCGACGATGCGGGCGGCGGCGTCGAGGATCTTGCGCCGGTTGCGGGCGGCGTCGGCGCGTTCGGGCGCCGGGCCTCCGACGGTCGGGAGCAGGTTGAGCAGGGGTGCCGACGCGCCCGGGCCGGGCCGGCCGGCCGCCTCGTCGGTGCCCGGTTTCCTCGTGCTCATGACCCGCCGCCCGCCTTTCCTTCGGTGCCCGTTCCCCCCTCGGTCCGTTCCGTTCCTTCCCGAGCATACCCGCACCTCTTGCGAAGCGGATAGCTGTCCGCTTAGCCTGATGGCATTGAAACGGAAAGTAATCCGTTTGTCGTCCGGTTTTTGGAGGGCTCGTCATGTCCGTCAAGGTCGCCGTCATCTACTACTCGGCCACGGGGAACGTCCACCAGCTCGCCCAGGCCGTCGCCGAAGGCGCCGAGAAGGCCGGCGCCGAGGTCCGCCTCCGCCGGGTCGCCGAGCTCGCGCCCGACACGGCCATCGACGCGAACCCGGCCTGGCGCGCGCACGTCGACGCCACCGCCGACGCCGTCGAGGTCGCCGCGCTCGACGACCTGGAGTGGGCGGACGCCTACGCGCTCGGCTCGCCGACCCGCTTCGGCAACGTCGCAGCCCAGCTCAAGCAGTTCATGGACACCACCGGCGGCCTGTGGCAGCAGGGCGTGATGGCCGACAAGCCCGCCACCGCCTTCACCAGCGCGTACAACACCCACGGCGGCAACGAGTCGACGCTGCTCGCGCTCTACAACACCTTCCACCACTGGGGATCGGTCATCGTCTCGCCCGGCTTCACCGACCAGTCCGTCTACGCGGCCGGCGGCAACCCGTACGGCACCGCCCACCCGGGCACCAACGGCGCCCCCGACGAGAAGGTCCTGGCGGCCGCCCGCTACCAGGGCGAGCGCCTGACGAAGATCGCCAAGCGCCTGAAGGGCCTCGCGGTCGACTGACCCGACACCTCCATCGGCCGCCCGGGGCGCCGGGAGTGCGTCAGGCCAGCGAGAGGAACAGCTTCTCGAGCCTGGCCCGCATCTTGTCGGCATCCTCGCCGTCGCCCCGCCCGTTCTCCATCTCGGACAGGCACTGCTGGAGCCCCGTCGCGATGATCGCGAACCCGGCCCGGTCGAGAGCCCGCGAGGCGGCGGCGAGCTGCGTCACGACCTCCTCGCAGTCGCGGCCCTCCTCGATCATCCGGATGACGCCGGAGATCTGCCCCTGCGCCCGGCGCAGCCGGTTCAGCACGGCCTTGAGCTCAGCGCCCGCCAGATCCAGTTCCACGACCACTCCTCCACAGACACCCCAGCGGGTACTTCGCTCCCCCGGCCCGGGGTCCCGTCGACGTCCAAGGATGACACCCGCCTGCCCCCTCGCCCTTCTTCCCACTCCCTCGCCCCGGCCACTGCCGCGACGACGGAGCCGCCGGGAGGAAAGCCGTGGTCAGGGGTCCAGGCGGGCGGCGCGGGTTTGGAGGTAGCGGCGTTCCGGGAGGCTGAGGGTGGCGCGGGCGGCGGCGCGGTAGGCGTCGGCGGCGGCGCGGCGGGCGCCGGTGCGTTCGAGGAGGTGGGCACGGACGGCGGGGAGGCGGTGGGAGTCCGGGAAGCGGGGCTCCAGGGCGGCGAGGGCCGCGAGGCCGGCTTCCGGGCCGTCGACCATCGCGAGGGCGACCACCCGGCCCAGCTCCGCCATCGGGTCGGGCGTCCGGGTGACGAGGACGTCGTAGAGGGCCAGGATCTGGGGCCAGTCGGTGCTGCCGTGGTCCGGGGCCTCGTCGTGGAGGGCGGCGATCGCCGCCTGGAGCTGGTACGGGCCGGGCGGGCCCTCGGCGAGGGCCTCCTCGACCAGGGCGGTGCCCTCGGCGATCGCCGCCCGGTCCCAGCGGGTGCGGTCCTGCTCGTCGAGCGGGATCAGCTCGCCCTCCGGCCCGCTGCGGGCGGCGCTGCGGGCCTCGGTCAGCAGCATCAGGGCGAGCAGCCCGGTCACCGCGCCCTCGCGCGGCAGCAGCCGGCGGGCGGCGCGGGTCAGCCGGATCGCCTCACGGGCGAGGTCGGCGCGGTGGAGGGCGGGGCCGGAGGTGGCGGTGTAGCCCTCGTTGAAGATCAGATAGAGGACGTGGAGGACGGAGGCGAGGCGCGCGTCCCGGTCCTGCGGGCGCGGCGGGCGGAAGGGCCGGTCGGCGCCGGCCGCGCGCAGCTTCGCCTTCGCCCGGCTGATCCGCTGGGCCACCGTCGCCTCCGGCACCAGGAACGCCCGGGCGATCTCGGCCGTCGTCAGGCCGCCCACCGCCCGCAGCGTCAGCGCGATCCGGGCGGCGGGCGGCAGCGCCGGGTCGCAGCACAGGAAGAGCAGGGTGAGCGTGTCGTCGTCGGCGGGCGCCGCCCGTACCTCGCGCGGCTGCAGCCGGAACGCCGTCTCCTCCCGCCGCGCCCGCGCCGCCTCCGACCGCAGCGCGTCCGCCAGCCGCCGGGACGCCACCCGGATCAGCCAGCCGCGCGGATTGGCCGGCACACCGCCGTCCGGCCACTGGGCGGCGGCGGCGAGCAGCGCCTCCTGCACGGCGTCCTCGGCGGCGTCGAAGTGGCCGTACCGCCGTACGAGCGCGCCGAGGACCTGCGGCGCGTGCAGCCGCAGCAGGTCCTCGACGCCGTGCCCGCCGGTGTGCCCGCCGGTGTGCGCGGAGGTGTGCGCGGCGGTCACCCGAGGTCGCTCCCGCCCGCCTCGTCGATCGGCCGGATCACCACCGGGTACTCCGGCGCCCCGGCCGGCTGCGGGCACTGCGCCACACGCGCCGCGATCTCGGTGACCCGGTCCAGGCTCGTGCAGTCGAGCACCCAGTACCCGGCCAGCACCTCCTTCGTCTCCCCGTACGGCCCGTCCGTGACGACCGGCCGTCCCTCGGAGTCCGCCGTCACGAACCGCGTCCTGGCGGGCTCGACCAGGCCCTGCGCGTCGACGAGCTCACCGGTCTCGGCGAGGTCGTCGTTGATCGCGTTCATGTACGCGAACATCGCCCTGAGCTCCTGCTCGCTCCACGCCGGGCTGTGCTCGGAGGCCTTGCCGTTCATCGCGGCGTAGTCGGCCTGAGCGCCCTGCACCATCACCAGGTACTTCATGACGTCCTCCTTCGGCGAACCGGAGTGACCGCCTGTCACCGTGTGCCGGTTCCTACACAAGAGACGTCGGAGCCGGTGCGCGATCCTCGACACACCGCCCGGACCGAGCCCGATCTCACCCGGAGGGAGGAAGGTGCGGCCGCGGCCGCCGTACGAGCCTCAGGGCGGGCGCCGTACGAGCCTCACCGCGGGCGCCGCATGAGCCTCTGAGCCTCATGACGAGGAGAGTTCCCGCTCCAGCGGCGTACGGAAGCGGGGCGTGATCCGTACGTCGGCGACCCAGGCGCTCAGCCGGGCCGCCTCCGCCTCCACCGCGCGCACCGCCTCGCTCCCGACGTCGGTGAGCAGCCGCCACACGACCTCGCCGTCCGCGCGCTGCGCCCAGCCGCCGACGACCCGGCCGTTCCACCACACTGTCGGGCCGATGTTGCCGCTGCGGTCGAAGAGCGCGGGCCGGTGCTCCGGGTCCAGGAACCAGTCCCGGTACTGCCATCCCATCGGCGTCGGGTCGAGCGCGGGCAGCAGCGCCGCCCAGGACTGCCCGGCGCGGGCGGGGCCTGCGGGGCCGGTGGGGCCGGTGGCGCCGGTGGGGTCGGCGGGCCCGCCGACGACATCGAGGGCATCGAGGGCATCGAGGTCGTCCGGCAGCACGTAGCCCGGTCCCTCGTCGAGGACCACCTCCACCGCGCCGACGCCGGTGAGCGCCCGCCGTACGTCCGTCACCTTCCAGCCCGTCCACCACTTCAGATCGGCCTCGGTGGCCGGACCGTACGCGGTGAGCCAGTGCCGTACGAGCTCCGCCCGCGCCTCCTCGACCGGCAGGTCCGCGTGCGGCGGCACCAGCGCCCACCGGAAGCGGCTCGACGTCCAGCCGCCCTGCGGCCGGCCCCGGGCAATCCGGCCCTCCATGCCGAGGACCCGCAGGACGCGGCTGGAGACGGACTGCGGTCCCTCCTGGTTGGTGCCGACGCCGTACACGTACTGCGCACGCAAACGCGGTACGGCGCTGCCGAGTTCGGCGCCCGTCGCCTCGCCCCGGGTCGCCAGCTCGGCGAGCACCTGGCGCTCGGTCTCGGCCAGCCAGTCGGCGTCGTAGTCGCTGCCGGCCGCCAACTGCTTGACCAGCATGGCGCGTTCGCGCGCCGAGGCGGCGTCCGTGGTGGAGGAGTGGACGGTGGCGGCGAGCGCGGTCGGCACGACGAAGAGCGTGTGCCGCATGCCGTGCATCCGGGTCAGCGTCCGCTCCTCGTACAGCGCCCGCTCGACCTCCGCCACCGGGTCGCGGCCGCCGGCAAGGCGAGCGCCGGTCGCGAGGAAGACCGTCGCCGCGTCCGTCGCGTGCAGCGCCACGAGCGAACCGGCGACCTCCTCCGCCGTCGCCGCCCGAGCCGCCCCGGCCAGCCGGTGCCGCGACGCGAGCCGGGCCCGGCGTTCGTCCGCACCGATGGTCCTTGTGCTCGTGCCCGTGCTCCTGCCCGTGCTCTTCCTCATGGGACCAGGATGACGCCGCCCGGCGGTTCCTGGGACAGGAAACAAGGGCCGGCGGGGCAGCCGCGAGGACCTGGGGCCTCAACAGCGGCCCCGGCCCCGGCTCAGTCCGCCGCCGCCCGCTCGCCCGCCGGGCGGCGGCGCAGCGCGGGGTCGGTCAGGACGGGCGGCCGCCAGGCGCCGTCGGCCTGGTAGAGGTCGGTGCCGGGCGGGACGATCGCGTCGATCCGGTCCAGGACCTCGTCCGTCAGGACCAGGGACGCACCCTTCAGCAGCCCCTCCAGCTGCTCCATCGTGCGCGGCCCGAGGATCACCGAGGTGACGGCCGGGTGCGCGGCGGCGAAGGCGACGGCCAGTTCGGGCAGCGTGCAGCCGATCTCCTCGGCCAGCGCCACGAACTCCTCCACGGCGTCGATCTTCGCCGCGTTGGCCGGCAGGGCCGGGTCGAAGCGGTGCGGCGTGAGCGCGGGCCGCCCGGTGCCGAGATCGGTCGCCCGGCCCTTGCGGTACTTGCCGGTGAGGAAGCCGGACGCCAGCGGCGCCCAGGTCAGCACGCCCATCCCGTACCGCTGCGCGACGGGCAGGACGGAGGTCTCGACGCCGCGCGCGAGCAGCGAGTACGGCGGCTGTTCGGTACGGAAACGGCGCAGGCCGCGCCGTTCGGCGACGGCGTGCGACTCGACGATCTGCTCGGCGGGGAAGGCCGAGCAGCCGAAGGCCCGGATCTTGCCCTGGGAGACGAGGTCGCCGAGGACGTCGAGGGTCTCCTCGATGTCGGTGCGGTGGTCGGGCCGATGGATCTGGTAGAGGTCGATCCACTCGGTGCCGAGCCGTTTGAGGCTTGCCTCCACGGCCTGCGTGATCCAACGCCGTGACGACCCGCCCCGGTTGGGGCCCTCGCCGCCGACCGGGAAGTAGACCTTCGTCGCCAGCACCGTCTCCTCGCGGCGGCGCGGGTCGCGCAGCGCCTTGCCGACGATCTCCTCGGACTCGCCCGCCGAGTACATGTCGGCGGTGTCGACGAAGTTGACGCCCTGGTCGAGGGCGGCGTGGATGATCCTCACGGCATCCTGGTGGTCAGGATTGCCGACGGCCCCGAACATCATCGTGCCGAGGCAGTACGTGCTGACTTCGATCCCGGTCCCGCCGAGTACCCGATAGCGCATGCGCCGCACCCTAGGTGTTGGAGTCCACTCCAGCGCAAGGCCCTGCCACGTCCTCGGCGAGGAATCCGGCGACGAGCGCGTGCAGCACCTCCGGCCGCTCCAGGTGCAGGTCGTGCCCGGTGCCGGGTACGCAGACACCGCGCAGCGCGGGCAGCCGGCGCGCCATCTCCTCGTACTCCGCCTGCCCGATGATCCCCGTCTGGCCGACGACGGCGAGGACGGGCACGCGGATCGCCGCCCACTCCTGCCACCAGTCGCGCCCGGTGTTCTCGGCCAGCGAGGCGATCAGCACCTCGGGGTCGAATCGGGGCCACAGCCCGCCGTCGCGCTCCTCCAGGCCGTCCGCCCAGCCTTCCCCTACGGGTCCGCCGCCGAGGTACGCGACGGCCGCCTCCCGCGACGCGAACGGCACCGGCCAGGCCCGCAGCCAGCCGCCGACCTCCGCCACGACCTCCGGTCCGGCGCCGCCCGGCCCGGCCTCGACGAGGACGGCGCCGGCGATCCGGTCGGAGTGCGCGGCGGCGGTGAGCAGCGCGGCATGCCCGCCGTACGACTGCCCCACTAGCACGGCGCCGTCGTGACCGTGTTCGCCGTGAGGTTCGTCGTGGAGTTCGTCGAGGAGGTCGAGTACGGCGAGGACGTCGGCGACGTACGCGGCCCGCGAGACGTCGCCCGGGTGCCGTTCGCTCGCGCCGTGCCCGCGCTGGTCGAGGGCGAGGACCCGGTGTCCGTCGGCGCGCAGCCGCCGGGCGACGCCGTCCCATTCGCCGGCGTGCCCGGCGAGCCCGTGGAGCAGCAGGACGGGCCGCCGTCCGGTGCCGCCGGCCCCGTCACCGTCGCCGCCCCAGTCGCGCAGGGAGAGCCGTACGCCGTCGCGTACGAGAGTGCGCTCGGTCCAGTGCGCGGTGGGCGGGGCCGTCCGTGTCATACGAGTTCCTTGGGGCAGAGCAGGGCGTCGGCGACGGCGGTTCGGGCGTAGAGCACGGACCGGCCGCTGCGGTGGGCGGTGACGAGACCGGCGTTCTTGAGGGCGGTGAGGTGCTGGGAGACGGCGGCCGCCGACAGGCCGAAGGCGGCGGCGAGATGGGTGGTCGAGGCGGGCGTGTCGAGTTCGGCGAGCAGCAGGGCGCGCGAGCGGCCGAGGACGCCGGCGACGGCGTCGGTGGCGGTCGTGGTGGTGCGCGGCTCCCAGAGGTTGCCGATTCCGCGGGCGGGATAGGCGAGTTGGGGCGGGTCGGGCGCGACCGAGCGGGTCAGGACCTTGGGCCAGGCGAAGGCGCTGGGCACGAGCAGCAGCCCCGAGCCGGCCTGGTCGCGGGTGATCCCGCAGGCCCGCCGCACGAGCCGCAGGGTGCCGTCGTCCCACCGTACGGTCTCGTGGAGTTCGCCGAGTACGCGCGCCGATCCGTGCTCGGCGACCTGGCGGGCGCGGTGGAAGACGTCCGCCTCCAGGAGGCCGCGGATGCGGGCCCAGTAGGGGGCGAGGGCGAGTTCCCAGTAGGTGGTGATCTCGTCGCAGAGCCGTTCGAGGTCGATGCCGGGCTCGCCCGCGAGGTCGTTGCCCGGCCCGTCACCGAGGTCGTCGCCGGCGCCGGCAGCGCCGGCCGCCGCGGCGCCGGAGGCGATCCGGCCCAGCTTGCCGAGGTCGCGGGCGATCAGGTCGGGCGGAGTGCGCCGGATGGCGTCGAGTTCGCCGTCCAGGGTCGGAAACGGCCCGGTAGGTGTCGGGTTGAGGAAGTCGGCGAGGAAGCCGCCACCGGGGACCAGTCGGGCGAGCAGCCCGCGGTCGAGCCCGGCGCGGACGACCCTCGGGCGCACCTGGGAGGCCCAACGCCGGTGGAGCGGCGGGTCGACCGGCTCCCGGAGCAGCCGGAAACTGGTGACGACCTCCCACATCGGGGAGACGGCGAAGCGGGTCTGGGCGAGGTCCGCCGCGGAGAAGCTGAGTTCGGTCTCCACGCGTTCCTACCTCCCAAGGCCCCGCGCTTCCGCGCCCGGATTCGGTCTGAGCTTAATCATTGGAGGGCGGGCAGGGCAGAGGCGCAGTCTCACCGCATGCCCTCCTCCCGGACCTCGCTCCTGCCCTCGTCGTTCACCGCCCTCCCGGCCACCGTGTGGACGGTCTTCGGCGGCACGATCGTCAACCGCATCGGTCACATGGTGACCCCGTTCCTGGTGTTCTTCCTCGCCGCGCGGGGCGTGACCGGGACCGAGACCTCCTACGTCCTCGGCGCGCTCGGCGCCGGCAACCTCCTCGGACCGGCCGTCGGCGGCGTCCTCGCCGACCGCCTCGGCCGCCGCCCCACCATGCTCATCGGCCTGATCGGCGCGGCGGTCGCGCAGGGCGCGCTCTTCGTCGCGCCGGGCGTGTGGACGATGGCCGCGGCGGCGCTGCTGATCAGCTCGGCCAGCACGGTCGTCCCGCCGGCCGCGTACGCGCTGATGGCCGACGCCGTCGACGCCGAGCGCCGGCAGCGCGCGTACGCCCTCTTCGGCTGGGGCGTCAACATCGGCACCGCCGTCGCCGGCGTCCTCGGCGGCGTGCTCGCCGCCCACGGCTACTGGCTGCTGTTCGCGGTCGACGCCGGCACGATGCTCATCTACGCGGTCGTCGTCGCCACCCGCCTGACCGAGCCGGCGCGCGGGCCGCGCCCCGAGAAGGACGGCCTCGGCTACGGCGTCGTCCTGCGCGACCGTCTCACCGTGCTGCTGCTGCCGATCTTCGGCGTCCAGCTGTTCGTCTACTCCCTCACCGAGGTCGCCCTGCCGCTCGCGATCCACGACAGCGGCCTCTCGCCCGCCGTGTACGGCGCGATGGCGGCCGTCAACGCCGTCCTCGTCGTCGCCCTCCAGCCCTTCACGACCGCCCGCCTCGCCCGCCTGCCCCAGATCCCGGTGCAGGTCGCGGGCAGCGCCCTGATCGCCGTGGGCGTCGCCCTCACCGGCCTCGCGGACGGCCCGCTCGGCTTCGCCGTCTCGGTCGTCGTCTGGTCCCTGGGCGAGGTCGTCGTCGCCGGCATCGGCGCGGCCGTCGTCGCCAACCTGGCCCCGGCCCACGCCCGCGGCCGCTACCAGGGCGCCTACAGCTGGACCTGGGGCGTCGCCCGCTTCGCCGCCCTCACCGTGGGCGTCACCGTCTACACGGGCCTCGGCGCCGCCACCCTCTGGTGGTCCGCCCTGGTCATGGGCCTGGCCGCCTCCGCCGCCACCCTGGCCGTACGCCGCCGGGTCGAGGCCCGGACCGAGTCAGCGCTGACGAGCGTGAGCGACGAGAGCGTTGGCGTGGCCGTGGCCTAGCCCGAACTCGGCCTTGAGCCAGGCCACGAGCTCCATGTGCTGGACGAGCGGGGAGGCGTCGATGAGCTCGAGCCACTCGGCGACGGGACGCCCGTACTTCTTCTCGATGGCGGGAAAGTAGCTGGCGGGACCCTTGACGGCGGGGCTGGCGGACATGCGAGACCTCGTCTCTTCGAAGCGGCCGCGGAACGGCTGACATACGAACAGACGTCGGGGCCACCGAAAACTCATCGGTGGCCCCGAGATCTTTCCCGCTTCCTTGCGGCTCCGGCTCAGTCCCGCCGGATGTGCTCGGGATCGACATGCCGCCGTACGACGGGCAACGAGGCCACTCCACCGGCCACCAGCACCCCGAGCGCGCACACCACCAGCAGGGGCAGTCCCTCCCAGTCCCAGTGCACGGCCCCGCCGCCGGTGATCAGGTAACTCGACTCCGCCAGCCACCCGGTCACCACCGCCGCCCCGAGCCCCACCCCGAGCGGCAACACCACCTGCGCGGCCTGCGCCACCCGCAACGTCCCACCCCGCGCCCCCAACAACACCAGCGCGGCCACCTGCCCCCGCCGCTCCATCGCCCGATCCGCCACCGACACCACGAACGCCGCCACCCCGACAACCAGCCCGAGCACCATGCCGGAGGCGAGCAGACTGCGGATCACGGTGAGCTGGTGGAGCGAGCTGAAGACGATGCCGACGGGCTCGACGTGCGCGGTGGGCGCGATGGCACCGATGGCATCGAGGGTGGCGCGGACGGTGGCGGGGTCGGATGCGGTGACCAGATGCATGCGACCCTCCGCCAGGACAGTGCCGCGAGGTAGCAGCGAGGGAGGGATGAGCACGCTCGCACTGGTGAAGGCGGAGGGCTGGTACGTGTGCACCGTCACGACCTCCCGGGGAACGGCAACGTTGAGCTTCGTTCCATCACTGAGAAGGAACGGGAAGCTTCGCCCGGGCACGGCCGCCGCGTCTTCGGCAATGACCGGGTCGTGAAGGCGGATCACCTTACCGTCGATGCAGCCGCTGGACGCTTTGACGAAGGCCTTCAATTGGGCGCACGTGGCCACCGCCGCATAGAGGCGAGGCGGATTGTCCTCGTCGAGGCTGCGGATCCACGAGTCGGCGGTGATGGTGTGACCGCCCACTCCCTCGACGCGAGTGAGTCGAGTCCGCTGCCCGTTGTCCAACTCTTCGAGGGGCAGTTCGAATTCCTGCACGGGCGCGGTCCGTCGGCTCACCTGATCGAGTTCGACCAGAACACCCTGCGTCAGCGAGGTCGCGTAGACGAGAAGCACCAGGCCGGTCACGACTCGCAGGGCACTTCCGGGCTCGACCTCAGCCCGGCGCATCGCGAGTGAAAGCGGCAATGACTGCACTCTCTGGGCCAGGAGACGGGCAAGCCATGCCGTGATCGGCGCGAGCCCGAGCACGAGCCCTGCGCCTGTCAGCAGTACAGCTGCTGGTACGAGGACGGTGTTGCCACTGCCGCCGGACGGGTCACGTCCCAGAACGCTGAGTGCGCAGTATCCCCCGATGACCCCTAGGCCGGGCAGCAAGAGAAGCGTTCCGTACTTCCGCGGTGGTTTTCCCTGCGCGGTACGACGCACGTTGAGCGGCGTGAGCGCGGCTTCCCGCGCGGACCTCCGCCCGACGAACCACGCCAGCGCCGGGCACAGCACCAGGCACAGGACGACGGTCGTTGCCTCGGGCCGCCCGTCGGCCGGGAACCAGTGGAGCCCCGGGAGCCCCACCCGCGCCATGACCTCGTTGAAGCCGAGGTACCCGACAATTCCGAGCAGGGCTCCAAGAACGGCCGCGGCGACCGTCTCCCCGGCGTTGACCCGCAACGTGTCCTTCACGCTCAGCCCGACCAACCGCAGCGCGGCGAGCCGACGGGCCCGCGACTCGGCGGACAGCCGGGCGCAGACGGAGAGGAAGACGGCGAGCGGCAGCAGGACGACGCAGGAGAGAGTGAAGCGCAGGATGTCGAGAGTGGACTCCTCCACCACGTCGTGGCGGGGATACGGCTTTCCAAAGGACACCACTGCGCTTGCGTCCGAAGGCAGTTGTTTCACCGTACGACCGATGTAGGCGTAGAGGTCGTCCTGACCGGCCAAGCCGCTAGGCCCGATCACGTCCACGATCCTGCCCGGCACGAGCCCGGAGAGCGCTGGCTCCTGGGCCAGGATGTCCTTCAGCCGAGGAGAGACGATGGCCTCGCCCGCAGCAGGCAGCCGCTTCAGTCCTGGAGGCACCGGGGCCGCCCCCGGCGCCGTCCGTGCGACGAAGAGCCGGTAAAGCGGCTCGGATCCGTAGGCGTCGTCGCGCTCGGCCACCGCGATCGTTGTGACGGGACGCGGTTGCATTTCCGGCGTGACGAAGAGGGGATTCCGGGCAGCGTCGCGAGCCGCGTTGGCATCGAGGATCGTCGGAATCGTGAGCACCGCAGCCAGGCAGGCGACCCCGAGTGCGCACCCTGCCGTCATCAGGGCGAACCGGGCCCTTCCTCGGCGTCCGGTGCGCCACAGCAACCTCAGGCCGAGAAGGAAGCCACTCATTTCAGGACTCCGTCGACCATCGTGTAGCTCGTATCGGCCTGAGCGGCGACGCTCTGGTCGTGGGTCACGATCACCACAGACGTGCGCTGGTCGCGGGCGAGCCTGAGGAACTCGTCCAGCACCGCCGCCGCGTTGGCGCTGTCGAGTGCGCCCGTTGGCTCGTCCGCGAAGACCACGGCCGGCCTGTGCACCAGCGCCCGCGCGACGGCGACCCGCTGGCTCTGGCCGCCGGAGAGCTGTGAGGTCCTGCGCTGTAACAGCTCGGTCATTCCGAGGCGCCCCAGCACCTCGCCGGCCGCCTCGTGCGCGGGGGCCTTGCGCTGGCCCGCGAGGCGCAGCGGCAGAGCCGCGTTCTCCTCGACTGTCAGCTCGGGCAGCAACTCCCCGTACTGGAAGACGAACCCGAACTGCTCCCGCCGCAGCGTGCTCAGTTCCTCGTCGTCGAGGCTCTTGAGATCGACGCCGTCGAAGACGACCCGCCCGCTCGTGGGTGCCAACACCCCGGCGAGGCAGTACAGCAGCGAGGACTTGCCCGACCCGCTGCTGCCCATGACGGCGGCCACTTCTCCGCGCCGAAGAGCGAAGTCGGCACCGTGAACGGCCCGGTGGGCCCCGTAGTAGAGATCAACGCCCTCGGCGCGGAGAACGGCACTCATGACGTCCCGTTTCCCTCTCGATGGAAGTAGAGGGTGGTGGTGCAGTTGTCCGGGCGCAGCGAGCCACGGTCACGGCACAGGTGGAGCCAGGCGTCCGAGGTGTACTGAGCTTGGCCGTCGTAGACGACCTTGTCGATGTGCACGGTCTTCTTCTGCGTGCCCTTGAGGCGATTCCAGTCGTATCCCTCGACCTTCACCTCGAGGTAGACGTTGTGACCGTCGCCAGGCTCGATGTCCGCGAGGTCGCCCTTGAGATGGAAGCCGCCGTGGTTCCTGCCCTTGGGTTCGAAGACGTATTGGCCACCGCGGAATTCCGCCCCGCCGGTGTACTGATGCGGAATGGTCGTCCAAGACGCGGCCACGGCCCCGCTCGCCCCACCCATGAACAACCCGGCAGCCACCGCCACCGAAACCCACCTGCGCATAGCGCCTCCAACTCGGGAAAGACGGCCCCGACGGGTCGTCGCCATGAGTATCGAGGTGATAGCGCTCCGTAGTGAAATGGTGGATCGTTTCCTTCCCACCATCCGGTGAACCGACGAGCAGACCGCCGTCAACGGCGCCCCACCACCCCGCCGGTCGCGCAGGGCGCGCGAGGCCGCTCCAAGCGCAAGGCCCCAGAGCCGCCCCGCCTGCCCCGCGTGTCGCGCCATTTCCGCCCCCCGGCTCGCGCCGCCTCCTACGCTCGGTCCGTGACCGAGAACGAGATCAAGCTCAAGGCCATCGCCGCACTGACGGCGCTGCGCGGCGGAGTCGACGAGGGACTCGTTTCGGACCTCCTGGGTGAGGTGATTCCCGGGCAGTTCGCGGTGCCGTCCGAGGCGACCACCGAGGAGGTGGGCCTGGCGGTGCTGGCCCAGTTGTCCGATCCGCTCAGCGCGCTCGTCAACGGCTTCATCCTCGCGTTCGAGGCCGTCGCCGACGCCCACGACGGCTCGGGTGCCAAGCCCGCGACCGAGGCGATCCTGCAGGAGCTGGCGCTGCGGCTGGCCAGCGACGACAGCTTCTGACCGGCGCTGGGAGAGACGGCAGCTCCGGCGCGTCCGCCCCGTACCTCCACCGGCCCTCCCCGCGCGCCCACCCGGCTCCGCCGCGCGCGCTGATCGGGTGAAGGCGAGGTGTCGCTGACGCGTGCGCGTCCGGGCGCGCCCGCATGTTGGGCGCGTCGGTCGGAGCCGTCGGTGATCGCGCCGCGGTCCGGCCCGGCCCCGGAGAGGAGCGTGTATGTCCGTCTCGGACGCCCGGCCCGGCGAGGTCCGCCGCAGGCCGTTCCCTCGACGCCCGCGTAGATGGTTCGCCGCCAGGTTCCTCGCCGCGGCCGTCGCCACTCTCGTCACCGCTGTAATGGGCAACGTCGTCCTGACCGTCCCGGCTCCCGCGTACGCCGACGACGCGGTGACGAAGGGCGGCCTCGACATCCGTACGGGCCCGCCGGGCACCGCCCTGACCTGGGGCTACAACGGCTCGGGGCAGCTCGGAGACGGCAACACGCCGGTGGACTCCCGCGTTCCCGGGCGGGTCTGCGGGAACGCCACCTGCACCACGGCGCTCGACAAGGTCGTACAGGTGGCGGCCGGCGGTCTCCACAGCGTCGCCCTGCTCGACGACGGAAGCCTGCTGAGCTGGGGTGACAACGGGCACGGCCAGCTGGGCGACGGGACCCGGACGGCTCGCACCACGCCGGTCCGGGTGTGCGCGGTCGGTGAGCCGGCGCCGTGTGCCGCGTTTCTGAGGAACGTCGTCGCCGTCTCGGCCGGCAACGCGCACAGCCTCGCGCTGCTCGCCGACGGGACGGTCGTGTCCTGGGGCGACAACACGTACGGCGAGCTGGGCGACGGCACCGCGGCCCCCGACCGGACGTCTCCCGTGCAGGTGTGCGCGGTCGGCGCGACGGCGCCGTGCGGCTCGTACCTGAGCAACGTCACCAGCATCTCCGCGGGGTACGTGCACAGTCTCGCGCTGCGTACCGGCGGCTCGGTCAACGCCTGGGGCTACAACGGTTCCGGCGCCCTCGGGGACGGCTCCACCACGAACCGCAACGTCCCCGTCCACGTCGGCGGCGCGGCCTTCAGCGGGGTGTCGGTGGCGGGCGGTGTCTTCCACAGCGTCATGGCCCGGGACGACGGCTCCGTCCTGGCCTGGGGCGAGGGCCAGGCGCTGGGCGACGGTGTCGGTGAGCTGACCACGCTTCCCGTACGGGTCTGTGCGCCCGGGGCGACCGCGCCCTGCACCTCGTACCTGTCGGGTGTGACGTCCGTGGCCGCCGGCGCCCTTCACACCCTGGCCCTCCGGAACGACGAGACGGTCTTCGCCTGGGGCGTCAACGACGGCGGTCAGCTGGGCAACAACACGACCACGCCGAGCGCGGTGCCGGTCCAGGTCTGCGCGCCGGCGGACTGCGTCACCACGCTGTCCGGCGTCACCGCCGTCGCCGCGGGCAGCACCGGCGACCATTCGTTGGCGCTGCGTTTCGACGGATCGGTGCGCGCGTGGGGCACCAACTTCAACGGTCAGCTCGGCGACGGCACCAGCATCCACCGCCTGCGGCCGGTGCCGGTCTGCGCCGTCGGCCAGACGGCGCCGTGCACCCGGTTCCTGGAGGGTGTCACGGCGATCAGTGCCGGCTCGAACTTCAGCGCCGCCGTCTTCCGGCCGCTCGCCGACCTGGCCACCTCGATCTCCGCGAGCCCGGAGCCGGTCGCCGACGGCGGCACGCTCGTCTACACGATCCGGGTCCGCAACTTCGGCCCGACGGCCGCGGAGAAGGTCGTCCTCACCGATCACCTGCCCGCGACCGTCCGCTTCGTGAGCGCGTCGACGTCCAGCGGAAACTGCGACACCCCGGCGGCGGGGTCGACGGACTCGGTCGTCTGCCATCTGGGGACCGTTCCCAAGGGCGGAACGGCGACGGTGACGCTTTCCGTGCGGGTACGGGCGGCCGGCGGCGGCGTCACCGACAGCGCCTCGGCCACCAGCGACACCCCGGACCCGAGTAAGGACAACAACACGGCCACCATCACCACGCCGGTGGGGTGATCACCCGGTAGAGGTGATCACCGGTGTGCCTGCGTGATCGGGCACGGCGCGGCTGACGAGGATGCGCCCATGCGCCTTTCCTCCTCGCTCCCGCGCCGTGCCCTGCTGCCCGCGCTCGCGCCGTTCGTGGCGGCCGTCGCCCTGCTGACCACGGCGGTTTCGGCCACCGCGACCGCCGCCGAGGCCTGCGGTTCGATCATCACGGCTCCGCTCGCCCCGCCGGTCCCGGCCGACGACCCGTGTCCGAGCACCGACCCGGTCGTGTGCCGGATCCGTGTGATGCCGATGGACGAGAAGGTCGACGCCCAGCGGACCCGGATCCGCTACCACGACCTCCTGGAGGACATGCACCGCACGGAGGCCGACATGCGCGCGGCGGGCGCGACCGAGGAGGAGATCGCCCGCGAGATGGTCGACATGCGCAACCAGGCGAAGGAGATCACCCGCGCCGGCATGACGCCCGACGAGGTCCGCGTCCTGGAGGAGCGCAACCAGGCCAAGTACGGCAACCCGCTCGGCCCGACGGCCGACCAGCTCTACGCGAAGTACGGCTCCTGGGAAAAGGTCACGGACGCCTCCATGCGCACCAGCTACGCCGTGGACCGCGAGCTGAGCCTCGAGTACCGCCCCTGCCCGGTCTGAGGGAGAAAGCGGCGCGGCGGGTGCGCGCCCGACCTGACGCCGCCGCCGTGACGGGACAACGCCAAAGGGCCGGACCGCTTGTGCGGTCCGGCCCTCTGGGCTGGCGGAGGATACGAGATTCGAACTCGTGAGGGGTTGCCCCCAACACGCTTTCCAAGCGTGCGCCCTAGGCCTCTAGGCGAATCCTCCGTGGAGAACATTACATGACCGGGGAGGGTGCTCGCGCACGTGATCCGGAGCGGAGGGTGGGGCGAAGGTCGCAGGTGGGTGGGGAGGTGGGGGAGGGGGCCGAGCGGGGGTCGGGATCGGGTACTCTGGGCGGAGCCCCTCACGTGGCGCTATCTGACTGAACTCCCCCAGGGCCGGAAGGCAGCAAGGGTAGGTCGGCTCTGGCGGGTGCGTGGGGGGCGCTTGCGTTTGCGGGTGCCCGGGTTGTCAGTGGGCGCCTATAACCTCGTATACGTGTCGTCTCTCGCGCTGTACCGCCGCTACCGCCCCGAGTCCTTCGCCGAGGTCATCGGGCAGGAGCATGTCACCGACCCGCTGCAGCAGGCGCTGCGGAACAACCGGGTCAATCACGCGTACCTGTTCAGCGGGCCCCGTGGCTGTGGCAAGACGACCAGTGCGCGGATCCTCGCCCGGTGTCTGAACTGTGAGAAGGGTCCCACGCCGACGCCCTGCGGGGAGTGCCAGTCCTGCCGGGACCTCGCGCGCAACGGGCCGGGTTCGATCGATGTCATCGAGATCGACGCCGCTTCGCACGGTGGTGTGGACGACGCCCGTGACCTGCGGGAGAAGGCCTTCTTCGGGCCGGCCTCCAGCCGCTACAAGATCTACATCATCGACGAGGCGCACATGGTCACCTCGGCGGGCTTCAACGCCCTGCTGAAGGTGGTCGAGGAGCCGCCGGAGCACCTCAAGTTCATCTTCGCGACGACCGAGCCCGAGAAGGTCATCGGCACCATCCGGTCGCGGACGCACCACTATCCGTTCCGGCTCGTGCCGCCCGGCACGCTGCGGGACTATCTGGGCGAGGTCTGCGGGCGCGAGGGCATCCCCGTCGAGGACGGCGTGCTGCCGCTGGTCGTGCGGGCCGGTGCCGGGTCCGTGCGTGACTCGATGTCGGTGATGGACCAGCTGCTGGCCGGTTCGGGCGAGGACGGTGTGACGTATGCCATGGCGACGTCGCTCCTCGGCTACACGGACGGCTCGCTGCTCGACTCCGTCGTGGACGCCTTCGCCGCCGGCGACGGTGCCGCGGCCTTCGAGGTCGTCGACCGGGTCATCGAGGGCGGCAACGATCCGCGCCGGTTCGTCGCCGACCTGCTGGAGCGGCTGCGTGACCTGGTGATCCTGGCGGCGGTGCCGGACGCCGCCGAGAAGGGGCTCGTCGACGCGCCCGTCGACGTCATCGAGCGCATGCAGGCGCAGGCCTCCGTGTTCGGCGCGGCCGAGCTGAGCCGGGCCGCCGACCTCGTGAACGCCGGTCTGACCGAGATGCGCGGGGCCACCTCGCCGCGGCTCCAGCTGGAGCTGATCTGCGCGCGCGTGCTGCTGCCCGCCGCCTTCGACGACGAGCGGTCGCTGCAGGCCCGCCTCGACCGGCTGGAGCGCGGGGCCGCCGCCGCGCCGCCGGCCGTCTTCACGACCACCTCGCCCGCGCCGCAGATGGGTTACGTGCCGACGGCCGAGGCGCACGTCCCGCCGCCGGCCCCGGCGCAGCCCGCACCGCAGGTCCAGGAGGCGCCCGCCCAGTCCGCGCCCCAAGCTCCCGCGCCGCAGCCGGCACCCCAGGCTCCCGCGCCTCAGGCGGCACCCCAGGCTGCCGCGCCGCAGGCCGCGCCGGCCCAGGGGCAGCGGCCCGGTGCCTGGCCCGGGGCCGCCAAGCCCGGCGGCGGTGCGCCCGGCGCCTGGCCCGGAGCGCCCGCGCCCGCCCCGCAGCACCAGCCTCCGGCCGCGGCTCCCGCGCCGCAGCAGGCCGCGCCGGCCGCCGCGCCCGCCGCCGGCTCCACGGCCGCGGGCGCCGCGCAGGTGCGCGCCATGTGGCCGCAGATCCTGGAGGCGGTCAAGAACCGCCGCCGCTTCACCTGGATCCTGCTCTCGCAGAACGCGCAGGTCGCGGGCTTCGACGGCACCACGCTCCAGCTCGGCTTCCTCAACGCCGGCGCCCGCGACAACTTCGCCAGCAGCGGCAGCGAGGACGTCCTGAAGTCGGCGCTGGCCGAGCAGTTCAACGTGCACTGGCGGATCGAGGCGATCATCGATCCCTCCGGCGGCGCCAACCCGCCGCCCGCCGCCGGAGGCTTCGGCGGCGGCCGCCCGGCCGCGCAGGCCCCCGCGCCCGCCTACCAGCCCGCGCCCGCGCCCGCGCAGCACCAGGCCCCGGCCCCCGCGCCCGTACAGCCGCAGGCCCCGGCTCCGGCGCCCGCGCCCGTACGGACTCCGCCGCCCGCCCCGCAGGCGCCCTCGCACGCACCGGCGCCGCACTCGCCCCAGGCGCCGCCGCCCGTCGCGCCCGAGGACGACGTGCCCGAGGAGGACGACCCGGACCTCGTCGACTCCGCGCTGTCCGGTCACGAGCTGATCGTGCGCGAGCTCGGCGCCACGGTCCTGGAGGAATACACGAACGAGTAGGAGCGTCTCGCTCGGTGGCCCGCACAAGGAGCGGCCCGCCCCGCGGGCTACCCTGGCTGGCGTGAAGGTCCTCGTCATCGGCGGCGGCGCCCGCGAACACGCCCTGTGCCGCTCTCTCTCCCTCGATCCCGACGTCACCGCTCTGCACTGCGCGCCCGGCAACGCCGGAATCGCGGAGGTCGCCGAGCTCCACCCCGTCGACCAGCTCGACGGCGACGCCGTCGCCGCGCTCGCCACCCGGCTCGGCGCCGAGCTCGTCGTCGTCGGCCCGGAGGCCCCGCTCGTCGCCGGTGTCGCCGACGCCGTCCGCGCGGCCGGCATCCCGGCCTTCGGCCCCTCCGAGGAGGCGGCGCAGCTGGAGGGCTCCAAGGCCTTCGCCAAGGACGTCATGGCCGGTGCCGGCGTTCCCACCGCCCGCAGCTACGTCTGCACCACGGCGGAGGAGATCGACGAGGCGCTGGACGCGTTCGGCGCCCCGTACGTCGTCAAGGACGACGGTCTCGCGGCCGGCAAGGGCGTCGTCGTGACCGACGACCTCGCCGAGGCGCGCGCGCACGCGCTCGCCTGCGACCGCGTCGTCATCGAGGAGTACCTCGACGGCCCCGAGGTCTCCCTCTTCGCCATCACCGACGGCACCACCGTCCTCCCGCTGCAGCCCGCGCAGGACTTCAAGCGCGCGCTCGACGGCGACGAGGGTCCGAACACCGGCGGCATGGGCGCCTACTCGCCGCTGCCGTGGGCCGACCCGAAGCTGGTCGACGAGGTCCTGGCGACCGTCCTGCAGCCCACCGTGGACGAGCTGCGCCGCCGCGGCACGCCGTTCTCCGGTCTGCTGTACGCGGGTCTGGCCATCACCAGCCGCGGCGTGCGGGTCATCGAGTTCAACGCGCGCTTCGGCGACCCGGAGACCCAGGTCGTGCTGGCCCGGCTGAAGACCCCGCTGGCCGGCGTCCTGCTGAACTCCGCCAACGGCACCCTCGCCGACCAGGAGCCGCTGCGCTGGAGCGACGACGCGGCCGTGACCGTCGTCGTCGCCTCCCACAACTACCCGGGCACCCCGCGCACCGGCGACCCGATCGAGGGCCTCGCCGAGGTCGCGGAGAAGGACGCGCCGCACGCGTACGTGCTGCACGCCGGTACGAAGCGGGACGGCGACGCCGTGGTGAGCGCGGGCGGCCGCGTCCTGTCGGTCACCGCCACCGGAACGGACCTGGCCCAGGCCCGCGAGCGGGCGTACGCGGCGGTCGGCCGTATCCGCCTTGACGGTTCGCAGCACCGCACCGACATCGCCGAGAAGGCCGCCCGCGGCTGAGCCCGGCGCCCGGCGGCGCGGTCGCACAGTGAAGCGTACGGCCGCGCCACCGTCATCACCTTTGCCCAAAGCCATTCCATCGAGTGACGACGGGGCCATCCGGATGACGCCCGCCGACACCCCAACTAGGGTGCGGCGAAGGCGGTCCGGCACTTGGCCCACCGACATTGCGATGTCAGTGGCGGGTGCCACAGTGGGGGAGTGAGCAACACCGCCACGGGCAGTCCCGACGAGGGCAGGAGGGGGTGATGTACGGCGTGACCGGTACCGGTTCCGCGGCCGGCGAGGAGCTCGGCGCGCGCGCCGCGCGCTCCCGGGCCCTCGCCGTGCTGCGCGTCCGGGGCAGGGCCCTGGGCATCGCGGTGCTCCCCGCCGCCGTCGCCGTCGTGCTGTACGCGGGCGGCGTCACCGGCCACTTCACGGGCCCGGGCTGGGACACCGCCCGCTGGCTGGTGACCGCCCTCGCGGTGGTCGTGCTGCTCGTCGCGGCGGCCGTCGCGATCGTCGTCGTGCGCTCCCGGCCGGCCGTGACGCCGACGGTGGAGCTCGCCGAGAGCGCGGCTCCCGACCTCTACCGACTGGTGCGCGACCTCGCCGACCGGCTCGGCGTGCCCGCGCCCTCCGGGATAGCCCTCACGCCCGACTGCGACAGCTGGCTGGAGGACCGCTCGCACCCGACGCACCGCCGGCACCACGGCGGCTCGGGCGGCGACGCGCCCGTCCTCGTCATCGGCTCGCCCTTCCTGTGGTGGATGCGGGTCGGCGAGCTGCGCGCGGTCCTCGCGCCGGTCGTCGCCGGTACGGGACCGGCGGCCCACCCGGACATAGCGGCGGCCCGGCGTTTCGTCCGCGGGCTCGACGCGGCGGTCGCCGTGCCGCGCCGGCCCGGCCTCGACCCGGTCAGCAGACTCGGCGCACAGGGCGTCGGCCGGCTGGCCCGGATCCTGCTCAAGGGCTGTCGCGGGCATGCCGCCGAGATGGAGCGGGGCGTCGCGGCGGCGGGCTCCGAGCGCGCCCAAGCCGTCGACTACGGCGTACGGATCGTCGCCCAGGAGCAGGTGGGCCTCGCCTACGCCGGCTGGGACCGGCTGCTGACCCGGGTCGCGCTGCCCGCCTGGCGGATGGGCCGCTGGCCGGCCCGCCTGGACGCGGGCGTGGTCTCCGCGCTCACCGAGCTGTCGCGCCGCGACCGGCTCGCCGAGAGCTTCGGCTCCCGGCTCGGCGAGCGGCCCGCGTGCGACCTCCTGGAGGAGCCGGGCGCGGTCGACGAGGCCACCTCGCTGCTCGCCGCCCGCCTCTTCCACGGCGCCCCGGCGGAGCCGGGCGCGGACTGGGCGCCGGTGGAGTGGAGCGAGTACGCGGAGGAGGTCGTCGACCGCAAGTGGCGCACCGACGCGGCCCGCCTCCACCAGGTGCTCGACCGCCTCGGGGTCAGCCCTCTGGACACCCGCCCGACGACGGGCCCGCCGTCCGACGGCCCGACCCTCACCCGCATCATGTCCCACCTCGCGACCCCGCGAGCGAAGCCCGACACCCTGACGGCCCCGGCGGAACGGGACGATGCCCGTGTGGACGGCGCCCTCAGCGCGGGCCCCGTCGATCCGCCGGACCCGACGTCGCCGGACGGCGCCCCCGCGGACGGCGCCCTTGCGGACGGCGGCCCTGCCGACCGCGGCCTTGCCGGTCCTGCTGACCATTTCGCGGAGGACGACCCCGTCGACGACGACCTCGCCGCCCCCCGTGACCGCGCCGCCGTCGACGCGCTCGCCGCCGCGTTGGCCGCGCAGGCCGCGCGGGAGGAAGGGATGCGGCCGGTGGCGCCGGCGGCGGAGGGGCCCGACGGGCCGTTGCCGTTGTTCCCGTTGCAGCCGCCGCGCACCGGGCGGGACCTGCTGGCCGATCACGTGGTGGCCATGGTGTGCTGCGCCGCCGTGGACACGGCGGAGGCGGCGCCCGGCCTCGACTGGCTGGACGGGCCCGCGCTGTTCGTGCGGGGCGTGCGGAGCACGGACCTGACGGCCGTGGTGCTCGCGCTCGTCGAGGACGGCGATCCGGAGCCGCTGCGGGCCTGGCTGACCAGGACCGGAGTCCGCCCCGAGAAGCCGGTCCGGCTCGTCTGACGGCGAGGCTCCAGACGGAAGACCGCGTTCCACTCCCGTCAATTCGCGACGAACGGTGACGGAGTGCGTGCGTTATGTGATGTGCTGGAGACCGGCACTGACAGAGGCAGACACCAGAGGCACTGACCAGCCGACCAGTCGACCGGCCGACCGGGGGAGTCGAGGGAGGGGCGCACCATGGGGGCGGAGCAGCAGATCGGGCGCTGGGAGTCGGGCGCGCTCGCCCACGCCGTCTCGGATCCCTTCGGCCAGGGCCCGCTGCCCTGGCTGCGCGGTTCGGAGAACTACTTCGACGGCACCGGCCAGCTGGTGCCCTGGTACGCGGACGAGACGCTGGCGCGCGGCGGCGCCGGCGGGCCGCGTACGGCCGACGACGTGCACGGCCAGATCAAGGGCTTCGTGTCGAGCGGGGCCGTCGCGCCCGGCGAGGCGATCGACTTCCATGTCACCGTGGACCCGCCGCAGCAGTTCTCGGTCGACATCTACCGCATCGGGCACTACGCCGGCGACGGCGCCGCCAAGATCACCACCAGCCCGCGGCTGTCCGGCATCGTCCAGCCCGCTCCGCTGACCGCCGACCGGACGGTGTCCTGCCACCACTGGTGGCAGTCGTGGCGCCTCCAGGTCCCTTCGTACTGGTCGATCGGCGCGTACGTCGCCGTGCTGACCACGGCCGGCGGCTATCGCTCCCACATTCCTTTCACGGTCCGCGACAGCCACCCGGCGGACCTGCTGCTCGTCCTGCCGGACGTGACCTGGCAGGCGTACAACCTCTATCCGGAGGACGGCCGCACCGGCGCCAGCCTCTACCACGCCTGGGACGAGGAGGGCCGGCTGCTCGGCGAGGAGGAGGCGGCGGTGACCGTCTCCTTCGACCGGCCGTACGCGGGCGCGGGCCTGCCGCTGCACGTCGGGCACGCCTACGACTTCATCCGCTGGGCCGAGCGCTACGGCTACGACCTGGCGTACGCGGAGACCCGTGACCTGCACGCGGGCCGGGTGGATCCGAGCCGCTACCGGGGCCTGGTCTTCCCGGGCCATGACGAGTACTGGTCGGTGCCGATGCGCCGTGCCGCCGAGCTCGCCCGGGACCAGGGCACGTCGCTGGTGTTCCTGTCCGCCAACACCATGTACTGGCAGGTGGACCTCGCGCCCTCGCCGTCCGGTGCCCCGGACCGGCTGCTGACCTGCCGCAAGCGCCGAGGCCCGGGCCGGCCGGCGCTGTGGCGGGAGGTCGACCGGCCGGAGCAGCAGCTGCTCGGCATCCAGTACGCGGGGCGGGTGCCCGAACCGCACCCGCTGGTCGTGCGGAACGCGGAGCACTGGCTCTGGGAGGCCACCGGAGCGGGCGAGGGCGACGAGATCCCGGGCCTGGTCGCGGGCGAGGCCGACCGCTACTTCCCGCGGACCCCGCTGCCCGAGCACCAGGGCCGCATCCTGCTCGCCCACTCGCCCTACCGGGACGGCGAGGGCGCGCTGCGGCACCAGGAGACGAGCCTGTACCGGGCGCCGTCCGGGGCCTGGGTCTTCGCCTCCGGCACCTTCGCCTGGTCGCCCGCGCTGGACCGGCCGGGCCATGTGGACACCCGGATCCAGCGCGCCACCGCGAACCTGCTGGACCGGATCTGTAAGAGGGACTGAGCGCGGGCTCACACGGCCCGGCGGACGGACCCGCCCGCATGTACGAGAGAATCGGACTCGCTCCTGGATCAACCTACGCGGAGGAACCGTGTCCGGATTCGTAGAAAAGCCCGAACCCGTCCAGGTCCCGGGCCTGACCCATCTCCACACGGGCAAGGTTCGCGACCTCTACCGCGACGAGGCGGGCGACCTCGTCATGGTGGCGAGCGACCGCATGTCCGCGTTCGACTGGGTGCTGCCCACCGAGATCCCCGACAAGGGCCGGGTGCTGACCCAGCTGTCGCTGTGGTGGTTCGACAAGCTCGCCGACCTGGCGCCCAACCACGTCCTGTCGACCGAGCTGCCGGCCGGCGCGCCCGCCGACTGGGCGGGCCGCACCCTGGTGTGCAAGTCGCTCAACATGGTGCCGGTCGAGTGCGTGGCCCGCGGCTATCTGACCGGTTCCGGCCTGCTGGAGTACAACGAGTCCCGCACGGTCTGCGGCCTGGCGCTTCCCGAGGGCCTGAGCGACGGCTCCGAGCTGCCCGCGCCGATCTTCACCCCGGCGACGAAGGCCGCCGTCGGCTACCACGACGAGAACGTCTCGTACGAGGAGGTCGCCCGCCAGATCGGCGCGGAGACCGCGGCGATGCTGCGTCAGATGACGTTGGCCGTCTACAGCCGGGCCCGGGACATCGCCCGTGAGCGCGGCATCATCCTGGCCGACACCAAGTTCGAGTTCGGCTTCGAGAGCACCCCGCACGGCGACCGTCTCGTCCTCGCCGACGAGGTCCTCACGCCGGACTCGTCCCGCTTCTGGCCGGCCGACCAGTGGCAGCCGGGCCGAGCCCAGCCCTCGTACGACAAGCAGTTCGTGCGGAACTGGCTGGTCTCGCCGGCGTCCGGCTGGGACCGCAAGAGCGAGCAGCCCCCGCCGCCGCTGCCGCAGGAGGTCGTGGACGCGACCCGGGCGAAGTACATCGAGGCGTACGAGCTGCTGACCGGCCACGCCTGGTCCTGAGGTCCGGGGCCGAGGAACGAGAAAGCCCCCGGTCGGATCGACCGGGGGCTTCTTCATGGAGCGGACGACGAGATTCGAACTCGCGACCCTCACCTTGGCAAGGTGATGCTCTACCAACTGAGCCACGTCCGCATGCGCCGTAGCGCGCTGCTAACTATACCCAAGCTTCCCGGGCGGATGGCAAATCCCTCTGTGGCGGTGGTCACTCCGCTTTGCCCGGAGAACGACGAAGGCCCCGGTTCCAAGAACCGGGGCCTTCGTTTCCCTGAGCGGACGACGAGATTCGAACTCGCGACCCTCACCTTGGCAAGGTGATGCTCTACCAACTGAGCCACGTCCGCATGCCTCCGACCGGCTTTCACCGGGCGGTGCGAGCACCACTCTACCTGATGCACCGGAGTGCTCGGTAATGCGATGCAGAGCGGGTGACAGGGATCGCACACTGCGCCTTCCCCCTGGAAGGGGGCTGTTCTGCTACTGAACTACACCCGCACGCTGCGTGAGGTTCGGCTTTGCGGCCTCGCCCCTCGGCGTGATCCAGACTCTAGCGGATCATGGGGGGTGTCATGCAAATCGGCCGACGCGAAGGCCCTGACCCGGGGCCGGTGCGGGCCGCGACCTCTGCCGTCTCCCCGCCGCTTCCCTGCCGCCCCCGCCGTCTCAGCTCGCCGCGCGGAAGGCCTCGTAGACCCGCTTCGGGATCCGGCCGCGGGCCGGGACGTCCATCTTGTTGGACTGGGCCCAGGCGCGGACGGCGGCCGGGTCCGGGGCGAGCACGGTGTGCTTCTGGACGTTCGTGGACGGGCCCGGCCGGCCGGCGGACCGGCCGCTCAGCTTGCGGCCGGCGGCGAGGTAGGGCGCGAGCGCGGTGCGCAGTTTCTTTGCATTGGCGGGATTCAGGTCGATCTCGTACGTCTTCCCGTCCAGGCCGAACGCGACCGTTTCCGCCGCTTCTCCGCCGTCGATGTCGTCGAAGAGGGTGACCACCACACGCTGAGCCACGGATATCGGTCCTTTCCTGCGGATTGCCTGCCGTATCGACGCGGGCACGCTTCTGACGTGCGGCGATGCCGATACTGCGGCCCTCCGGGGGCAATTTTGCGTTCCTCTGTATTCCTTTGTACAGCGGCGGGTGGCGCAGGGGGAAGCCCACGCAATTGTTTCCGCGTGTCTCGGCGTGCTCGCAATATTCCGCTTGAATTCATCGAGGCGCTGTTTGGGCGCCCTTTGTAGGATCCTTCAGACTTCTACTCGCGTAGAATTTGGAGGCAGGTACGCTGAAGGAACCGCCCACGCAACACACCACCGGGAGTGCCAGTGGCACGCGTCGTAGTCGACGTCATGCTCAAGCCGGAGATCCTCGACCCGCAGGGACAGGCGGTGCAGCGTGCACTGCCCCGCCTCGGATTCCAGGGGATCGCCGACGTCCGCCAGGGGAAGCGCTTCGAGCTGGAGGTGGAGGGACCGGTCGACGAGGCCGCCCTCGCCCGCATCCATGAGATGGCCGAAACCTTCCTTGCCAACACCGTGATCGAGGACTTCATCGTGAAGGTGGAGTCGTGACCGCACGCATCGGCGTCGTCACGTTCCCCGGAACGCTCGACGACCGCGACGCGCTGCGCGCCGCCCGCCTCGCGGGCGCCGAGCCCGTCTCCCTCTGGCACCGCGACAAGGACCTCAAGCAGGTCGACGCCGTGGTCCTCGCCGGCGGCTTCTCCTACGGCGACTACCTGCGGGCCGGAGCCATCTCCCGCTTCTCGCCGGTGATGGAGACGATCATCGAGCAGGCGAAGGCGGGCATGCCCGTCCTCGGCATCTGCAACGGCTTCCAGATCCTCACCGAGGCCCACCTGCTGCCGGGCGCCATGCTGCGCAACAACCACCTCCACTTCATCTGCCGCGACCAGAAGCTGCGGGTGGAGAACGCGGAGACCGCCTGGACCGCCGACTACGAGCAGGGCCAGGAGATCGAGGTCCCGCTCAAGAACATGGACGGCCGGTACGTCGCCGACGAGCGCACGCTCGACGAGCTGGAGGCCGAGGGGCGGGTGGCCTTCCGCTATCTCGACATGAACCCCAACGGCTCGCTGCGCGACATCGCGGGCATCACCAACGCCGCCGGCAACGTGGTCGGCCTCATGCCGCACCCCGAGCACGCCGTCGAGCCGCTGGTCGGCACGGGCAAGACCGACGGCCTCGGTTTCTTCACCTCGATCCTCAAGAAGCTGGTCAACGCCTGATGAGCCTCGACACCGTCAAGCACGCCACCGAGACCCCGGACGTCGAGCAGCCGTGGGCCGAGCTCGGCCTCAAGCAGGACGAGTACGAGCGCATCCGCGAGATCCTCGGCCGCCGTCCCACCGGCGCCGAGCTCGCCATGTACTCCGTCATGTGGTCCGAGCACTGCTCCTACAAGAGCAGCAAGATCCACCTGAAGCAGTTCGGCGAGAAGGCCCCCGAGAACGACGCCATGCTCGTCGGCATCGGCGAGAACGCCGGCGTCGTCGACGTCGGCCAGGGTTACGCGGTCACCTTCAAGGTCGAGTCGCACAACCACCCCAGCTACATCGAGCCCTACCAGGGTGCGGCCACCGGCGTCGGCGGCATCGTCCGCGACATCCTCGCCATGGGCGCCCGCCCGGTCGCCGTGGTCGACCCGCTGCGCTTCGGCGCCGCCGACCACCCCGACACCAAGCGCGTGCTGCCCGGTGTCGTCGCCGGCATCGGCGGCTACGGCAACTGCCTGGGCCTGCCGAACATCGGCGGCGAGGTCGTCTTCGACGAGTGCTACCAGGGCAACCCGCTGGTCAACGCCGGCTGCATCGGCGTGATGAAGCACGAGGACATCCACCTCGCCAAGGCCTCCGGCCCCGGCAACAAGGTCATCCTCTACGGTGCCCGCACCGGCGGCGACGGCATCGGCGGCGTGTCCGTCCTGGCCTCGGAGACCTTCGACGACACCAAGCCGACGAAGCGCCCCGCCGTCCAGGTCGGCGACCCGTTCCAGGAGAAGCTCCTCATCGAGTGCACCCTGGAGATCTTCAAGGAGAAGCTGGTCGCCGGCATCCAGGACCTCGGCGGCGCCGGTCTGTCCTGTGCCACCTCCGAGCTGGCCTCCGCCGGCTCCGGCGGCATGCGGGTCGAGCTGGACACCGTCCCGCTGCGCGACGCGACGCTCTCGCCCGAGGAGATCCTCATGAGCGAGTCGCAGGAGCGCATGTGCGCGATCGTCGAGCCGCAGCACGTCGACCGCTTCATGGAGATCTGCGAGAAGTGGGACGTCACCGCCACCGTCATCGGTGAGGTCACGGACGGCGACCACCTGGAGATCTTCTGGCACGGCGAGCTCATCGTGGACGTGCCGCCGGGCACCGTCGCGCACGAGGGCCCGACCTACCACCGGCCGTACGAGCGCCCGGAGTGGCAGGACGCGCTGCAGGCCGACGACGCCGGCAAGCTGCCCCGCCCGCAGAACGGCGCCGAGCTGAAGGACCAGGTCCTGAAGCTCGTCGGCTCGCCGAACCAGGCCTCGAAGTCCTGGGTCACCGACCAGTACGACCGCTTCGTGCAGGGCAACACCGTCCTCGCGCAGCCCGAGGACGCGGGCATGATCCGGATCGACGAGGAGTCGAACCTGGGCGTGGCCATGGCGACCGACGGCAACGGCCGCTACGCGAAGCTCGACCCGTACACCGGTGCGCAGCTCGCGCTGGCGGAGGCGTACCGCAACGTCGCCGCCTCCGGCGCCAAGCCGCTGGCGATCTCGGACTGCCTGAACTTCGGTTCGCCCGAGGACCCGGCCGTCATGTGGCAGTTCGCCGAGGCCACCCGTGGTCTCGCGGACGGCTGCCTCCAGCTCGGCACGCCGGTCACCGGCGGCAACGTGTCGCTGTACAACCAGACCGGTGACGTGGCCATCCACCCGACGCCCGTCGTGGCCGTCCTCGGTGTGATCGACGACGTCAACCGCCGCACCCCGATCGCCTTCGCGGAAGAGGGCCAGCTCCTCTACCTGCTCGGCGACACCAAGGAGGAGTTCGGCGGTTCGGCCTGGTCCGAGGTGATCCACAAGCACCTCGGCGGTCTGCCGCCGGCCGTGGACCTGGACCGGGAGAAGCTGCTCGGCGAGATCCTGATCTCGGCCTCCCGCGACGGCATGATCGACGCGGCCCACGACCTGTCCGACGGCGGCCTGGTCCAGGCGGTCGTCGAGTCCTGTCTGCGCGGCGGCAACGGCGCGCGCCTGGTCGTGCCCGAGGGCCTGGACGCCTTCACCTTCCTCTTCAGCGAGTCGGCCGGCCGCGCGGTCGTCGCCGTCCCGCGCAGCGAGGAACTCCGCTTCACCGACATGTGCGGTGCGCGGGGTCTGCCGGCGACCCGGATCGGTGTCGTCGACGGTGACGCGGTCGAGGTGCAGGGCGAGTTCAGCGTGACGCTGGAGGAGCTGCGCACCGTGCACGAGGCGACGATCCCGGGCCTGCTGGCCTGATCGGCACCGAGGTGTGACGAGCCCCCGCCCGGGACCTTGGGGCGGGGGCTTCGTCGTCAGCGGTCCGGCGAGGAGAACCCGCCCGGTTCCTCCGGGCGAGGACTTCGTCGTCAGCCGTCCAGCGAGTAGAACGCGTCGAGCTCCGCGATGTCCTCGACGCACTCGTCGATGTCGGAGACCTTGCCTCCGATGATCGTGAAGAAGAGGGCGCCCGGCATCTCGATGCCGCGGTCGCCGTGTTCGGCGAACCACTTGTGGCTCGCGATGGCGTGGCCGCGCCCGTCGACGCAGATGCTGCCGAGTTCGATGCGCATGGTGCCGCCGGTGTACTCGGCCATGGCCGCGTACATGGCGAGGATGTTGTCCCGGCCCTTGAAGTGCCCGCCGAAGCGGGTGCTGCCGGGCGCGTGGTGGGTGCAGTCGCTGGTCATCATCGCGCCCAGCGCCTCCATGTCACCTTTCTCGAACGCTTCGTAGCCCTGGCGGACCAGGGCGGCATCGGGGTGCTCGTGATGGGTCATGGCCCTGGCACCGCCTTCCGGTGAGGGGATGCCCCCTCCTCCAAGTCTCGGGGCTAGCCTCTGCCCATGCCACCCGCCAAGAAGCGCTCCCGCAGCTACGACTCCGCCAAGATCCGCGCCGCCGTGCTCGCCCAGTTCGGGCACGTCAGGGACGCGGTGCTCGCGCTGCCGCCGGCGGCGCTCGACGGGCCGACGCGGCTCGGTGGATGGACGGTGCGGGACCTGGCCGGGCACATCGCGTGGATGGTCGACAGCGTGCCGCAGCTGCTCGCCGCGCCGGAGCCCGCGAAGCAGGAACTCCCGCTGCTCGACTGGCCGTTCGCGACCGCGGCGGCGGCCGGAAGGATCGACGAGCACACCCGGTCGCTGGACTCCGCCGATCTCGCGGGTCTGTACGAGCGGACGCGCGAGGCGTACGGGCAGGCGGTCGCCGGCGCCGCGGACAGCCGGCTGCTGCCGGTGAGCCTCGGCGCGATGACGCTCGCCGACTTCCTCGTCACGCGGACTGTGGAACTGGTCGTCCACACCGACGACCTGGCCGCGGCGACCGGCGCCGCCATCCCCTACGACCGGCAGGCGCTCGCCGCCTGCACCCGGCTCCTCGCGGACGCCCTCGCGGCGAAGGCCCCGGGCGGCGCGGTAGAGGTGCGGGTCCCGCCGTACGCGGTGGTGCAGTGCGTCGAGGGCCCGCGGCACACCCGCGGCACCCCGCCCAACGTGGTCGAGACCGACCCGCTCACCTGGATCCGGCTCGCGACCGGCCGCTCCGGCTGGGCGGCGGAGCTGGACGCGGCCCGGGTGCGCGCGAGCGGCGAGCGCGCGGACCTGGCGGGGCTGCTGCCGATCATGGGCTGAGCGCGGGAGGCCGGTCTTCGTGCGGAGGGCGCCGGCCGTCGCGTACGGGTCCCGTACGGGTCCGCGCCGGGGTCCTTACGGGCGTGGCGCCCGGAACCGTACGGGCGTGGCGCCCGGAACCGTACGGGCGTGGCGGCCGTCCCATTCGCATGCAGAAGCCGCGTACGACCGCCGTCCTCGCCGTCTCCGTCCTCGGCGTCCTCCTCTCCGCGTGCGGTGCCCAGCCGGGCTCGGGCTCCGACGCCGCACCGGACGCACCGGACCTGCCCGTCGCGGGCACGCACTGGACGATCGCCTCGGTCACCGTCGACGGCGCCCGCTCGGCCGCCCCGCCCGGCGCGAACCTGGAGATCACGCAGAAGGGCCGCGCCCAGGGCCACACCGGCTGCAACGGCTTCGGCGCCGCCGTCGACGTGCACGGCGACAGCCTCACGGTCTCTCCGCAGGAGGTCACCGAGATCGGCTGCCCGCCCGACCGGGACCGTTTCGAGCGCGCCCTGCTCAAGGCCCTCGACGGGAAGCTGAAGGGCAGCATGCGGGACAAGGCCCTCACGCTCACCTCGGCCGACGGCCGCAGCACCGTCGAGCTGACCGCCGAGCCCGACGCGCCGCTCGTCGGCACCACCTGGACGGTGAACGCCCTGCTCGCCGGGGACACCGCGGGAGCGCTGCCGGCCGGCTCGGAGGGCAAGGCGAAGCTGACCTTCGGCAAGGACGGCCGGCTGACCGGCAGCCTGGGCTGCAACCGGGTCACCGCGCCCGCGCAGATCACCGGCTCCCGCATCACGCTGGGCGCGATCGCGACGACCCGGATGATCTGCACGGGCCCGGAGATGGACCTGGAGACCAAGCTGTACGACGCGCTCGACGGCCCGCTGACCTTCCGGCTCGACCACCGCACCCTGACCGTCACCGACGCGGACGGCCAGGGCTTCACGGCGCAGGCGGGCGAGGCCGGGCAGGCCGGACAGTCCGGACAGGCCGGTCAGGCGCCCTCCGGGGCGTCGCGCTAGTTCGCGTACGGCAGGAGGCCGGCGTCGGTGCGTTCCCAGGCGGCGCGCAGTTCGGCCAGCCGCTCCTTCTCGTACGGCGCCCGGTCGGCCTGCTCGCGGGCGTCCTCGGTGAGGTGGAAGAGCTGGTCGCGGCCGCTCTTGCCCCGGTAGTACTTCCAGTCGCCGCGGCGCAGCGCCCGCTCGCCGCGCACCCGCCAGAACAGGTCGCGCTCGCGGACCGGCTCGCCGCGCAGCAGGTGCCCGGCGAGGCTGGTGCCGTCGAGCGGGTAGGCGGGATGGGGCCGGGCGCCGGCGATCTCGAGGAGCGTGGCGGTCCAGTCGGGCGAGAACACGGGCAGGTCGCTGACCTGGCCGCCGTCGATGCGGGCGGGCCAGCGCAGGATCGACGGGACGCGGATGCCGCCCTCCTGCAGCGAGCCCTTGTTGCCGGCGAGCGGCCAGTTGTAGGAGAAGCGCTCGCCGCCGTTGTCGCTGCCGAAGAAGACGAGGGTGTCGCGCTCGCGGCCGGCCCGCTTGAGCGCGGCCAGGACCTGCCCGACGGAGCGGTCGAGGTCCTCGACCATCTGCGTGTACTTCTCGACGGAGCCGCCGTCCTGGTGCCAGAGCGCGGAGCGGTCGCCGGCCTTGATGCGGCGGACGATCTCGGCGCTGGCCTCCTCGTCGCCGTCGGCGATCCAGGGCCAGTGGGGCGTGGTGAAGTTCAGGTTGAGGAGGAAGGGCCGGTCGTGGTCGCGGGCGACGTACTCGCTCGCCCGCTCGGTCAGGACGCGGGTGTAGTAGCGCAGGTCCTTGTACTCGGCGTCGCCTTCGTAGAGGTCGTACTCGCCGCCGAGGCCGAGCTTGGAGTAGTACTCGAGCGCGCCGCCGAAGTTGCCGAAGAACTCGTCCCAGCCGGAGCGGGTGGGCGAGTAGTCGGGCAGGTAGCCGCAGTGCCACTTGCCGATGAGGGCGGTGGTGTAGCCGGCGTCGCGCAGCAGCGAGGCGAGCGTGGGGTGGGTGGGCTCGAGGCCGACCGACCGGTCGGCGATGGGCTCGGCGAGCCCGCCCTTCGTGCGGCCCGGGTAGCGGCCGGTGTAGAGGCTGAAGCGGGTGGGCGAGCAGGTCGCGGAGCCGGAGTAGGCGTCGGTGAAGCGCACGCCCTGGCGGGCGAGCCGGTCCAGGTGCGGGGTGTGGATGTGCGGGGAGCCGTACGAGGAGAGGTCGGCCCAGCCGAGGTCGTCGCCGAGGATGAACAGGATGTTCGGGCGGGCGGAGTGCCGACCGGGCGCGGCGCGGAACGGCCGCTCCGGTGCCGGAGCGGCGGCCTGGGCGGCCTGGGCGCTGGGCGCGGCGGCGCCGAGGGCGGCCGCGGCGGCGGCGGTGACGGCGGCGCCGCCGAGGGCACGGCGGGACAGGGACGAGGACATACGTGTCTCCTGGTGGAATGCAGGACTGCCTGAAGAAGCGCCCCGAGCGGGGCGGAACCCCGAGTGGGGCGGGCACCCCTAGCGCGGGGTGGAACCCCGAGTGGGGCGGGCGCCCCGAGCGGGGCGGGAGAGATTTCAGGCGCGGCGACAGATCGCGCTCGCGACACGGGCCAGGTCCACGTGCCGGCGCGCGACGAGGGAGACCGAGAGGTCGAGGTCGCTGACGGGCTGCATGATCACGAAGAGTGGCGGAGCCCCGCCGGAGGTGTCAACGCCCGTCCCGCCCCGTGGACGGCCCGCGGCCCACCGGCCGTCATCCCACCGCCCACCGGCCGCCGTCCCGCTGCCGTCCCGCCGTCGTTCCGGCCCCGCCCCGCCGCGGACGATCACCGTCCCGTCGTGGACTCCGTCACATCCCGACCGTTCGGACCGTGGCGTACGAGCGTCCGCTCGGGATCACCCCACCCGGCCCCAGCCCTTGCCCCGCATGCTTTGTGGGCTCCCACAAGCAAGCGACGATCAGTTCATGCGATCGCACAGTCGCGTTATCACGCTCCTGAGCGAATTCGGACCGGTGGTCGATCTCGCCTACACTCGGTGGCGTGCCACGTGGTGACGGACGACTCAACCACGACCTGCTCCCCGGTGAGAAGGGCCCCCAGGACGCCTGCGGCGTCTTCGGTGTCTGGGCTCCGGGCGAAGAGGTCGCAAAGCTCTCGTACTTCGGGCTCTACGCCCTCCAGCATCGGGGTCAGGAATCCGCGGGAATCGCGGTCAGCAACGGCTCCCAGATCCTCGTCTTCAAGGACATGGGACTTGTCTCCCAGGTCTTCGACGAGACCTCTCTCGGTTCCCTCCAGGGTCATATCGCGGTCGGTCACGCCCGCTACTCGACCACCGGAGCGTCCGTGTGGGAGAACGCTCAGCCGACCTTCCGGGCGACCGCCCACGGCTCGATCGCGCTCGGCCACAACGGCAACCTGGTGAACACGGCGCAGCTGGCCGAGATGGTCGCCGACCTTCCCAAGAAGGAGGGCCGGGCCACCCAGGTCGCCGCCACCAACGACACCGACCTGGTCACCGCGCTGCTCGCGGGCCAGGTGGCCGAGGACGGCACGCCGCTCACCATCGAGCAGGCGGCCGCGAAGGTCCTCCCCGAGGTCCGGGGCGCCTTCTCCCTCGTCTTCATGGACGAGCACACGCTCTACGCGGCCCGTGACCCGCAGGGCATCCGCCCGCTGGTGCTCGGCCGGCTGGAGCGCGGCTGGGTGGTCGCCTCCGAGTCCGCCGCGCTCGACATCTGCGGTGCGAGCTTCGTCCGCGAGGTCGAGCCGGGCGAGATGATCGCCATCGACGAGAACGGCATCCGCACGTCGCGATTCGCGGAAGCGAAGCCCAAGGGCTGTGTCTTCGAGTACGTGTACCTGGCGCGTCCCGACACCGACATCGCCGGCCGGAACGTGTACCTCTCCCGCGTGGAGATGGGCCGCCGGCTCGCCAAGGAGGCGCCCGTCGAGGCCGACCTGGTGATAGCGACGCCGGAGTCCGGCACCCCGGCCGCGATCGGCTACGCGGAGGCCTCCGGCATCCCGTTCGGCGCCGGCCTGGTCAAGAACGCCTACGTCGGCCGGACCTTCATCCAGCCCTCGCAGACCATCCGCCAGCTGGGCATCCGGCTGAAGCTGAACCCGCTCAAGGAAGTCATCAAGGGCAAGCGCCTGGTGGTCGTCGACGACTCGATCGTCCGCGGCAACACCCAGCGCGCGCTGGTCCGGATGCTCCGCGAGGCCGGCGCCGCCGAGGTCCACATCCGGATCTCCTCGCCGCCGGTGAAGTGGCCCTGCTTCTTCGGCATCGACTTCGCCACCCGCGCGGAGCTGATCGCCAACGGCATGTCGGTCGAGGAGATCGGCAAGTCGCTCGGCGCGGACTCGCTGTCGTACATCTCGCTCGACGGGATGATCGAGGCGACCACCATCCAGAAGCCCAACCTGTGCCGCGCCTGCTTCGACGGCGAGTACCCGATGGAGCTTCCGGACCCGGAGCTGCTGGGGAAGCAGCTCCTGGAGACCGAGCTGGCCGCGGGCCCCGCCGCCACCGCGGCCGCCGACGCCCTGCGCCGCCCGTAAGACCCCGCCGCTCGCGCCGCGACCCGCGGCGCGAGCGGTACGAGCACGACGACACGAAAGCTCTGAAGTCATGTCTCAGCACCCCTATGCCGAGGGCGGCGCCAGCTACGCGAGCGCGGGCGTCGACATCGAAGCGGGCGACCGCGCCGTCGAGCTCATGAAGGAGTGGGTGAAGAAGACGCAGCGCCCCGAGGTCCTCGGCGGCCTCGGCGGTTTCGCCGGCCTCTTCGACGCCTCCGCCCTCAAGCGCTACGAGCGTCCGCTGCTCGCCTCGGCCACCGACGGTGTCGGCACGAAGGTCGACATCGCCCGCCAGATGGGCGTGTACGACACCATCGGCCACGACCTGGTCGCCATGGTCATGGACGACATCGTCGTCTGCGGCGCCGAGCCGCTCTTCATGACCGACTACATCTGCGTCGGCAAGGTCCACCCGGAGCGGGTCGCCGCCATCGTCAAGGGCATCGCCGAGGGCTGCGTCCTGGCCGGCTGCGCCCTGGTCGGCGGCGAGACCGCCGAGCACCCGGGTCTGCTCGGGCCGGACGACTTCGACGTGGCCGGCGCGGGCACGGGCGTCGTGGAGCACGACCGGCTGCTGGGCGCCGATCGCATCCGTACGGGTGACGCGGTCATCGCCATGGCGTCCTCCGGGCTTCACTCCAACGGGTACTCGCTCGTCCGCCACGTGGTCTTCGACCGGGCCGGGATGAGCCTCGACCAGCAGGTCGAGGAGTTCGGCCGGACCCTGGGCGAGGAGCTCCTGGAGCCCACCAAGATCTACTCGCTCGACTGTCTGGCGCTCACCCGGACGACCGATGTGCACGCCTTCAGCCACATCACGGGCGGCGGCCTCGCCGCGAACCTGGCGCGGGTGATCCCGGACGGGCTGCACGCCACGGTCGACCGCTCGACCTGGGCCCCGGGCGCCGTCTTCGACCTCGTCGGCAAGGCCGGGCAGGTCGAGCGCCTGGAGCTGGAGAAGACCCTCAACATGGGCGTCGGCATGATGGCCGTGGTGCCGGCCGAGTCCGTGGACGTGGCCCTGGCGACCCTGGAGGACCGGGGCGTGGAGTCGTGGGTGGCCGGTGAGATCACCGAGCGCGGCGACCGTGCGACGGGCGCGGAGCTGGTCGGGGACTACGCGAAGTAGGACCGGAAGCGCGATCGGCGAAAGCCACGAAGGAGCGGCCTCTCGGAGGCTGCTCCTTCGGCGTTTCCTCCAAAGGGGGCGGTCCGGACAGCGCAGAAACCCGGTCCGGGTGCCCCGGACCGGGTTTCGGTGTTCAGAAGGTCAAGCGCGACGCTGAGTGGACGCCGGACCGGACTCGTCGTCCTCGTCCTCGTCGTCCGTGTTGTAGAGATCCGCGTACTGCGCGTACGGGTCGTCTTCCTCGTCGTCGTCCTCGAACGGCTCGCCATTCGGCGGCTGGCTCGAAGTCGATGCGCCCAGCTCGCTGGCCAGACGCGACAGGTCAGTCCCGCCGCTGCTGTACTTCAGCTGGCGGGCGACCTTGGTCTGCTTGGCCTTTGCCCGGCCGCGCCCCATGGCTCGACCCCCTCGGTGACGGGGCTCTTTGGCCCCAGAGTCTTGACACGCGTTCATGATCCAGAACGGGCTCTCGAAGAGAGACCGGTCCGTAGGGCTTCAACGGTACCTGTTTCCGTCGGTCTACGGTACGCCGCGCGCATCACATACCCCGGTACAGAACCATCGAGGTGCCCTGTCCTCGCTGGTCAATCGCGATTTTAACCTCTTCTTGAGGTCCGACCCGCCGATCGGCGTGAGCGAAGTCTCGCGAATCGCGCGCGAGCGCCCGGCCGGCCGGCGGGCCGTCCCTGTCAAGCTCAGGCCGTGCGCGCCTCGGCCATGCGCTGCTCGGCGATCCGGTCGGCCGCCGCGGCCGGCGGAATCCCGTCCGACTTCGCACGTGCGAAGATTTCGAGCGTGGTGTCGAAGATCTTCGTCGCCTTGGCCTTGCAGCGGTCGAAGTCGAAGCCGTGCAGCTCGTCGGCGACCTGGATCACGCCACCGGCGTTGACGACGTAGTCGGGCGCGTAGAGGATGCCGCGCGCCTCCAGGTCCTTCTCGACGCCGGGGTGGGCCAGCTGGTTGTTGGCCGCGCCGCAGACGATCCGCGCGGTCAGGAACGGCACGGTGTGGTCGTCGAGGGCGCCGCCGAGCGCGCAGGGCGCGTAGACGTCCAGGCCCTCGGTGCGGATCAGGGCGTCGGTGTCGGCCACGACGGTGACCTGCGGGTACTTGTCGGTGATCCGGCGCACCGACTCCTCGCGGACGTCCGTGACGACGACCTCGGCGCCGTCGGAGATCAGGTGCTCGACCAGGTAGTGGCCGACCTTGCCGACGCCCGCGACGCCGACCTTGCGGCCCCGCAGCGTCGGGTCGCCCCACACGGCCTGCGCGGAGGCGCGCATGCCCTGGAAGACGCCGAAGGCGGTCAGGACGGAGGAGTCGCCGGCGCCGCCGTTCTCGGGGGAGCGGCCGGTGGTCCAGCGGTTGGTGCGGGCCACGACGTCCATGTCGGCGACGTAGGTGCCGACGTCGCAGGCCGTGACGTAGCGGCCGCCGAGGGACGCGACGAAGCGGCCGTAGGCGAGGAGCAGCTCCTCGGTCTTGATCTTCTCGGGGTCGCCGATGATGACGGCCTTGCCGCCGCCGTGGTCCAGGCCGGCCATGGCGTTCTTGTACGACATGCCGCGGGAGAGGTTGAGCGCGTCGGCGATCGCCTCGGCCTCGGTGGCGTACGGGTAGAAGCGGGTGCCGCCGAGGGCGGGGCCCAGGGCGGTGTTGTGGAGGGCGATGACGGCCTTGAGGCCGGTGGCGCGGTCCTGGCACAGCACGACTTGCTCGTGGCCTCCCTGTCCCGAGTGGAACAGGGTGTGCAGTACGTCAGGAACGCCGGTCGCATCGGTCACGGTGGTGACTCCCAAGAAGAATCGGCGGAAGGTCCCCCCTGCGGGTGGGGGTGGGACCAGGTCGGCAGAAGGGTAAGTCCTACCTGGCCGTAGCAGTGACGCAGTGCTGAGGATCACCCCCTCCAGGAGTACGTGCGTGGAAGGATTTGCGACATGTCGGTCCGCTCCTCGGTGCTCGTGCCCTATGCCTCCTACCTCCGGGTGTACGAGCCGCTGGCGGCGTTCCCGGAGCCGGAGCGCAGTCACTGGGCGGGCTACGCGCGCCGTACGGACACTCCGGACGCGCAGGACGAACTGCGCGGCTCGCTGGCCGACTTGGTGCCGGTGCCGCCGGTCCCGGTGCCGGTGCGGGAGAGCGGGGACGCGTTCGTGACGACGCGGGACGGCGTGGTGCTCGTCTGCCCGTGGCGGACCCGGCTGCGCGGCTGGCTGGCGCTGACGGAACTGACCGGCGGGACGCTGCCGGCGCCGGTCCTGGACGCGATGCTGCCGCCGGTGGTGCGGGCCCAGGTGACGGCGGACCACGAGCGGTGGCGGGAGCGGAACCCGGACGCGCGGCCGTGGATCCGGGGCGCGGTGTGGCGGGTGCCGCTGAGCTGGTTCACGCTCTTCGCGGACGAGGAGCGGGAGTACGAGCCGGGTCGGGCGCCGGCCGTGGCGCCCGTGCTGCGGTACCGGACGTCGATGGCGCAGGCGCGCAGGCGGCTGGCGCGGGCCCTGAAGGCGCTGCGGGGCGCGATCGAGGACGGTCCGATGACGGAGAGTCTGGTGGACGTGGGGCGCTGGCTGGAGGAGTTCCATCCGCGGGCGCTGGTGGAGCTGGACTACGGCGGTCTGGTGCACGCGGTGGCGGCGGAGTCGCTGGCGGCGGACCGGTCGGCGGCGGACGTGGCGGAGGGCATCGCGGCGCTGCGGGACGGTGACGGGGAGCTCGCGCAGGAGGCCTACGGGCGGTTCGCCGAGCGGTGGCGGGCGGTCCGCAACCTGGAGTTCGCCAGCTGACCATCCGCAGGACATGTCCACCTGATGTAAATGATCTTCTGCTCTGGACACCTGTTCGGACCTTTGGTGTGCTCTGTGGGGCCCTTGGGACGGGTGGGGCAGGACGTAGGTCCCGATCCGGGCCTTTGGCTCAAGCGTGACGGACAGCACTTACCGTACCCTTGCGCCCATCGCCCACCCTCGTGCCAAAATAGGACAAGGAGTCCGGGGAGGGTTCCTTCCGTCCAAGTATGGGCGGAACGCTCAGCATTGCACTCTATGGGGGGTCTGAGGACTCCTGATCGCTCTGTGACTGATCGTCACAGTGGCGTGACTGTCCGTTATGGCATGGTCCATCGACTTCCGCCGCTGATGAACACCTGCGAGGGCAATTCCATCGGTTTGGCCGACGTGGCTGGACGGATGGTGTAGTTGTAGTGCCGAGGACAAGCCGTTCGTCCTATAACCGACTCGGCCCGCTTCTGCCATTTCGGGCAAGGCGGGTCAAGGTGCAGAATTTAGAGGAAAGAACCGAGAAGGTTCGGTTCTCCCGAGGAGGCCGCTCATGACCGCTCGCACCCCTGATGCCGAGCCGCTGCTGACCCCTGCCGAGGTTGCCACGATGTTCCGCGTGGACCCGAAGACGGTGACCCGTTGGGCGAAGGCCGGCAAGCTCACGTCCATCCGCACCCTGGGTGGGCACCGCCGGTACCGCGAGGCCGAGGTCCGCGCTCTGCTGGCGGGCATTCCGCAGCAGCGCAGCGAGGCCTGAGGCGCCCGCGAAGCACGCGACACCCCGTAACACCGGGCACATCCCGGGTCCCCCAACCCGGTCCGCCCACCCCAAGCTCTGCCGACGAGTACCTGCCCCAACAGGTTCTGCGTCATCGATCGCGCTGGACTCCGCCGGGTCCAGCGCGATCTTCTTTTGCCCGCCTGCGCCCGCGCGGATCCCGTGCAATTGCACATATTAAATCGGGGCGGTGTAGGGAGGGTGTAAGGACGGCACTTTCTGAAACGGATTCAGTGACACCCGTCACACTGCCGAAGACTTGCCACAGAACAGCCTTCCAGTCCCACGGAGTTCGCCAACACGCCGTCGGTCACCCCTTGGTGGGACCTTGGTCCCTCGATCGTGGGAACGCAAGAAGGCCCGCACCGATCGGTGCGGGCCTTCTTCGAGAGCGATCCTGACGGGACTTGAACCCGCGACCTCCACCTTGACAGGGTGGCGAGCTAACCAACTGCTCCACAGGACCTTCGCAGCCTCTGAAGCGTGGCTGCGAGGAAAACTGTACAGCAGGTCAGCGGTCTGGTCGAACCGGCGGTGCACCGGCCCGCGGACGGGCCGTGGACCGGCCGGTGCACCGGCCCCTGGACCGGCTACGGGACGGCGGCGTCGATCGCCTTCACGATCCGCTTGTCCGACACCGGGTGCGCCGTGCCGAGGGCGTGCGCGAAGTAGCTGACCCGCAGCTCCTCGATCATCCAGCGGATGTCCGTCACCGACGACGGCACCGGCCGGCCCTTCGGAAGCTGCTCGAGCAGCCAGGCGTGCTCGTCCAGCATCTCGTGCACCTTCTCCATCCGGGTGGTGTCACGCTGCACGCCCGTCGGCATCTGCTGCAGCCGCCGGTCCACCGCCACCAGGTAGCGCATCAGGTCCGGCAGCCGCTTCAGGCCCGTACGGGTGACGAAGCCGGCCGGCATCAGCCAGGACAGCTGCTCCCGCACGTCCTGGAGGTTCGGCAGCAGCGCCGGGCTGGCGGTGGCCTTCAGGCGCCGCTCGCAGGCCTGCCAGGCCGCCAGGACCTGCTGGACCTGGCCCACCGTCCGCACGGTCAGCTCGACGAGGTCGGCGCGGACCTTGTCGTACAGCTTCCGGAAGGACTCCTCGTCCCACACCGGCCCGCCGTGGTCCGCGATCAGCTTGTCGGCCGCGGCGGTCGCGCAGTCCTCGAACAGGGCCTGGATCGAGCCGTGCGGGTTCGCGGACAGGGCCAGCTTCTGCTGGTTGGTCAGCTTGTCCGAGGCGAACTTCGCCGGGTTCACCGGGATGTTCAGCATGATCAGCTTCCGGGTGCCGCGCCACATCGCCTGCGCCTGCTCGGCCTCCGAGTCGAAGAGCCGTACGGCGACGCTGTCGCCCTCGTCCACCAGCGCCGGGTACGCCTTGACCGGCTGGCCGGCCCGCCGGGTCTCGAAGACCTTCGTGAGCGTGCCGATCGACCACTCCTTGAGCCCCGTGCGCTCCAGGGAGGGCCCGGAGCCGTCCGGGCCGCCCGTGGCCGCCGCGGCGGCCTTGGAGAGCGCCTGGCGGGCCTTCGGGCGCAGCTTCAGCCGCAGCGTCTCCAGGTCCTTGTCCTCGGCCAGCTTCCGGCGCCGCTCGTCGACGATCCGGAAGGTGATCTTCAGATGCTCGGGCACCTTCGCCCAGTCGAAGTCGTCCGCCGTGACCGGGACGCCGACCATCCGCTGCAGCTCGCGCGCGAGCGCCGTCGTCAGCGGCTCCTGCACCGGCACCACCGAGTCCAGGAAGCGGGCGGCGAAGTTCGGCGCGGGCACGTAGTGGCGGCGGATCGGCTTCGGCAGCGAGCGGATCAGCTCCGTGACGACCTCCTCGCGCAGGCCCGGGATCTGCCAGTCGAAGCCCTCGTCCGTGACCTGGTTGAGCACCTGGAGCGGCACGTGGACCGTCACGCCGTCCGCGTCCGCGCCCGGCTCGAACTGGTAGGTCACCCGGAACTTCAGCGCGCCCTGCCGCCACGAGTCCGGGTAGTCGTCCTTGGTGACCGCACCCGCCTTCTCGTTGATGAGCATCTCGCGCTCGAAGTCGAGGAACTCCGGCTCCTCGCGCCGCTTGTGCTTCCACCACGAGTCGAAGTGCGCGCCCGACACGACGTGTTCGGGCACCCGCTTGTCGTAGAAGTCGAAGAGCGTCTCGTCGTCGACGAGGATGTCCCGGCGCCGGGCGCGGTGCTCCAGCTCCTCGACCTCGGTCAGCAGCTTGCGGTTGTCGGCGAAGAACTTGTGGTGGGTGCGCCAGTCGCCCTCGACCAGCGCGTTGCGGATGAACAGCTCGCGCGAGACCTCCGGGTCGATCCGCCCGTAGTTCACCTTGCGGTCGGCGACGATCGGCACGCCGTACAGCGTCACCTTCTCGAACGCCATCACGGCCGCCTGGTCCTTCTCCCAGTGCGGCTCGCTGTACGTCTTCTTCACCAGGTGCTGGGCGAGCGGCTCGATCCACTCGGGCTCGATCCGGGCGTTGACCCGGGCCCAGAGCCGCGAGGTCTCCACCAGCTCGGCGGACATGACGAACCGCGGCGGCTTCTTGAAGAGCGCGGAGCCGGGGAAGATCGCGAACTTGGCGTTGCGGGCGCCCAGGTACTCGTTCCGGGTGCCCTCGCGCTTGGCGTCCTTCGCCTCCTTCACGTCCTTGAGGCCGATGTGCGAGAGCAGGCCGGCGAGCAGCGAGACGTGCACGGACTGCTCCGGGGCGTCCTCCTCGTTGAGGTGGATCCCCATCTGCTTGGCGACCGTCCGCAGCTGGGCGTAGATGTCCTGCCACTCGCGGATCCGCAGGAAGTTCAGGTACTCCTGCTTGCACATCCGGCGGAAGGAGCTGGAGCCGCGCTCCTTCTGCTGCTCGCGGACGTAGCGCCAGAGGTTGAGGTACGCGAGGAAGTCGCTGGTCTCGTCCTTGAAGCGGGCGTGCAGCTGGTCGGCCTGCGCCTGCTTCTCGGCCGGCCGCTCGCGCGGGTCCTGGATGGACAGCGCCGCCGCGATCACCATGACCTCGCGGACACAGCCGTTCTTGTCGGCCTCCAGGACCATGCGGGCGAGCCGCGGGTCGACGGGCAGCTGGGAGAGCTTGCGGCCCTGCTCGGTGAGCCGCTTCTTCGGGTCCTTCTCGGCCGGGTTCAGCGCGCCCAGTTCCTGGAGGAGCTGCACGCCGTCGCGGATGTTGCGGTGGTCCGGCGGGTCGATGAACGGGAACTTCTCGATGTCGCCGAGGCCGGCCGCGGTCATCTGGAGGATGACGGAGGCCAGGTTGGTGCGGAGGATCTCCGCGTCCGTGAACTCGGGCCGGGTGAGGAAGTCGTCCTCGGAGTAGAGGCGGATGCAGATGCCGTCCGACGTACGGCCGCAGCGGCCCTTGCGCTGGTTGGCGCTGGCCTGGCTGATCGGCTCGATCGGCAGGCGCTGCACCTTGGTGCGGTGCGAGTAGCGCGAGATGCGGGCGGTGCCCGGGTCGATCACGTACTTGATGCCCGGGACGGTCAGCGAGGTCTCGGCGACGTTCGTGGCGAGGACGATCCGGCGGCCGGAGTGGGCCTGGAAGACCCGGTGCTGCTCGGCGTGCGAGAGGCGCGCGTACAGCGGCAGGATCTCGGTGTTGAAGAGTCTCTTCTTGAGCAGCGCGTCCGCGGTGTCGCGGATCTCGCGCTCTCCGGAGAGGAAGACCAGGACGTCGCCCGGCCCCTCCTTCTGGAGCTCGTCGACCGCGTCGCAGATCGCGGTGATCTGGTCGCGGTCGGCCTCCTCGGAGTCCTCTTCCAGGAGCGGGCGGTAGCGGACCTCGACCGGATACGTGCGGCCGGAGACCTCCACGATGGGCGCGTCGCCGAAGTGGCGGGAGAAGCGCTCCGGGTCGATGGTCGCCGAGGTGATGACGACCTTCAGGTCCGGGCGCTTCGGCAGCAGCTGGGCCAGATAGCCGAGCAGGAAGTCGATGTTGAGGGACCGCTCGTGGGCCTCGTCGATGATGATCGTGTCGTACGCGCGCAGCTCGCGGTCCGTCTGGATCTCGGCGAGCAGGATGCCGTCCGTCATCAGCTTGACGAAGGTCGCGTCCGGGTTCACCTGGTCGGTGAAGCGGACCTTCCAGCCGACCGCCTCGCCCAGCGGTGTCCGCAGCTCCTCGGCGACGCGCTCGGCGACCGTGCGGGCGGCGATCCGGCGGGGCTGGGTGTGCCCGATCATGCCCCGGACGCCCCGGCCCAGCTCCAGGCAGATCTTCGGGATCTGCGTCGTCTTTCCGGAGCCGGTCTCACCGGCGACGATCACGACCTGGTGGTCGCGTATCGCCTCCAGGATCTCGTCCTTCTTCTGCGAGACCGGGAGCTGCTCGGGATACGTGACGGTGGGCACGCGCGCGGCGCGTGCCTCGACCCGCTCCTTGGCCTTGCCGGCCTCGGCGGCGATCTCGTCCAGGACGGCCTCGCGGGCCTCGGGCTTGCGGATGCGGCGGGCGCCTTCGAGACGGCGGCCGAGCCGGTGGGAGTCCCGCAGCGAGACCTCGGCCAGGACGGTCTGGAGGGCGGCGAAGGAAGTAGACATACGGGATCCAGGATCGCACCTGCGGCCGAGAAGCGGCGAACCGATTTACGAGTGGGTCCGCGAGCGGCGGCGGCCGCGCTGCGTAATATTTCGGGCACACCGGCCAGCACGCCCCGAAAGGTTTCCGCATGTCCCGCACCCTGCGCGCGCTGGCGGCCTTCGCCGCGCTGGCGGGGCTGGTCATGGGCCTGATGGTGTGCGGAACGGTCGCGCCGGCCCCGGTCGGGAAGCCGGCCGCGGCCGCCCCGGCGGGGCCCGGCTGCGGCGAGAGCCACGGCGGCGAGGGAGCCTCGGCCCCTGCCGTACCGCCGCGCCCGCACGGCTTCGGTGAGCTGCTGCCGTCGCTCGCGGCGGAGCGGACACCGTGCGGCGCCTGGGGCACGGACCAGGAGGTGGCGGACGCGGTGCCGGGGCCGGAGCCGCCGGACGTCCTGCCGCCGTCACCGGTGGAGCTGTCGGTCCTGAGGGTTTAGACGTCGGCGTTCGTTCCCGCCGTCCGTCCACTTCTCCGTACCCAGGAGCGCTTCAGCATGCCCAAGTCCGTGCCCAAGTCCGCGTCCAAGTCCGCGTCCACGCCCACGTCCACGCCCAGGCGGACGTCCGGCTCCCGGCCCGGCGCCACGTCGAAGCCCGTCATCGCCGTGGCCGGAGTGGCGCTGGCCGCCACGCTGCTCGCCGTCGTCTCGTACACCGCCACCAAGCCGTCCTCGCCCTCCTCCGGGAACTCGGTGGCCGAGGTGTCCGCCGACCCGTCCGCCGGGATCTATCCCGAGCTGGAGTCCTACGCCCGCCGCGACCCGTCCGACAGGCTCGCCCTCGGCCGGGCCGACGCGCCCGTCGTCCTGATCGAGTACGCCGACTTCAAGTGCGGCTACTGCGGGAAGTTCGCCCGGGACACCGAGCCCGAGCTGGTGCGGACGTACGTGGACGCCGGCACCCTGCGCATCGAGTGGCGGAACTTCCCGATCTTCGGCGAGGAGTCGGAGGCGGCGGCTCGCGCCTCGTGGGCGGCCGGGCGGCAGGGCCGGTTCTGGGAGTTCCACAAGGCCGCGTACGCGCCGGGTGCCAAGGAGAAGGGCTTCGGCGAGGAGCGCCTGGCCGAGCTCGCCAAGGCGGCGGGCGTCGCCGACCTGGCCCGCTTCGCGCGGGACGCGGACAGCGCGGCGGCCCGGGAGGCGGTGCGCAGGGACCAGGAGGAGGGCTACGGGCTCGGCGCCACCTCGACGCCGTCCTTCCTGGTCAACGGCCGGCCGATCGCCGGAGCCCAGCCGACGGAGGCGTTCGCCCAGGCGATCGAGGCGGCGGCGAGGACGGCCCGCCCGGCCCGGCCGACGTCGTCCGGACCGACGTCGCCCCGGCCGACGCCGCCCGGACCGACGTCGGCGAGCCGCCCCGCCGGACCGGAATCCGCGCCGCCCAAGGCCGCGGGACCGAGCGGGGCCGCGGAGCCCGGGGCCGCGGAGCCCGGGGCCGCGGAGTCCGAGGCCGCGCGGTCGGGTGGGGCCGCGGGGACGGGCGGGGCCGCGCGGTGACCGGCGGCATCGGCTACTTCGCCGCCTTCCTCGGCGGCCTCCTCGCCCTGCTCAGCCCGTGCAGCGCCCTGCTGCTCCCGGCCTTCTTCGCGTACTCCGTCGACACCCGCGCCCGGCTGGTGTCCCGGACCGGGATCTTCTACGCCGGTCTGGCCACCACCCTCGTCCCGCTGGGCGCGGCCGGCTCCTTCGCCGGGCGCCTCTTCTACGGCCACCGGGACCTGCTGGTGGCCGTCGGCGGCTGGCTGATCGTCGCCCTCGGGCTGCTCCAGATCCTCGGCCTGGGCTTCGCCTCCCGCCGGATGGCCGAGGCCAGCGGCCGGATCCGGCCCACGACCGCGTTCTCCGTGTACGCGCTGGGCCTGGTGTACGGCCTGGCCGGCTTCTGCGCGGGCCCCATCCTCGGCAGCGTCCTGACCGTGGCCGCGCTCAGCGGCAGCCCGGCCTACGGCGGCCTGCTGCTCGCGGTGTACGCGCTGGGCATGGCCGTACCGCTGTTCGTGCTCGCGCTGCTCTGGGAGCGTTACGAGCTGGGGCGGCGGCGCTGGCTGCGCGGCCGACCGCTGCGGGCCGGCCGCTTCGAGCTGCACTCGACCTCGCTGCTGTCGGGCCTCTTCTTCATCGCCCTCGGGACCCTCTTCCTGGTCTTCGACGGCACGACCGCGCTGCCCGGGCTGCTCTCGGTCGACGACTCCTTCGCCGTGGAGGAGCGGGTCGCGGGCCTCGGCCGCGCGGTGCCCGACGGGGCGCTGCTCGTGGCCGTGGTCGCGGTCGTGGCGGCCGCGTCGGCCTGGCGCGCCCGGCGCCGCCGGACCTCCTAGGCCATCCCTCGCCGATCAGGCCCGGGCTGTCTGGTCCGGCCTGATCGGCGAGCCGCCCCGCTGGGCGAGGGCGGGGAGGGAGACACGACGAAGGCCCCGCTCTTTCGAACGGGGCCTTCTCCTGTGGCTGGGGCCGGGGTCGAACCGGCGACCTATCGCTTTTCAGGCGATCGCTCGTACCAACTGAGCTACCCAGCCACGAAGCTGTTTCCAGCTTCAGCGATCCTGACGGGACTTGAACCCGCGACCTCCACCTTGACAGGGTGGCGAGCTAACCAACTGCTCCACAGGACCATATGGTGTGCGAGACAAGTCTCGCACAGGGTTGTGCGTGCCCCCAACGGGATTCGAACCCGTGCTACCGCCTTGAAAGGGCGGCGTCCTGGGCCACTAGACGATGAGGGCTAAGGGCCCACCTGGGCGCTTCTCAGCGCGTCGGGGACGTGAGAAGCATATGGGATGGCGGGCGGTATCGCCAAAACGGTTTCCCGGAGGCGCCGGCGTCAGCCCCAGCCCAGCTCGTGGAGCCGTTCGTCGTCGATGCCGAAGTGGTGGGCGATCTCGTGGACGACGGTGACGGCGACCTCGTGGATCACGTCCTCCTCCGTCTCGCAGTAGCGCAGGGTCGGACCCATGTAGACGGAGATGCGGTCCGGCAGGACGCCGGCGTACCACTCGCCGCGCTCGGTGAGCGGCGTTCCCTCGTAGAGGCCGAGGAGTTCCGGGTCGGACGGGTCCGGTTCGTCCTCGACGAACACGGCCACGTTGTCCATCACCCGGGTGAGTTCCGGCGGGATCGTGTCCAGGGCCTGGGCCACCAGTTCTTCGAACGTGTCGCGCGTCATCTCCAGCACACCGCCATTGTCCGGTGCCGGGGCGGTGAACCGCAGTGGCATTGGAGTGGCGATCACGGGCGAGTGGTGACCAGGCCGGGGCCGCGGCGGTTCTCCGGATCATGAACAACACCTTCACGCGCTCCCTCGCGGGCGCCACCGTCGCGGTCGTGTCCCTCCTCGGCGTGGCGGGTACCGCGCACGCGGACACGGGCGACGTCCACGGCGTGGCCAACCTGGTCGACATCGACGACGTGGTGGACGTGCACGACGTCCTGGAGGGCCTGAGCCTCCTGGGTGACCGCACCACGAACGGCGCCACCACCGACACGGCCGCCGCTGCCGCCGCCGACGCCCTCAAGGCGCCGGCCGCGATGGCGAACACGACGACCACGACGACCACGACGGCCGCCACGGCCGCGGTCACGCCGGCCACGAGCGCGACCACGGCCACCGCCACCACCACGCCCGCCACCACCACGCCGGCCTCGGCCACCGCCAAGGCCACCGCCAAGGCGCTCGCGCCGCTCGGCTTCGTCGGCGGTCTGCTCGGCCTCGGCCGCTGACCACCGTGGTGGGCGTGTCCCCGGTGGCACAAAGGGAGTTGGGAAGGGCAACGCGTTCGAACCGCGTCCCGTTCCTGCCGGTCGTGTCCTGGAGGTGCCTCCGTGCGCCATTTGCCCACCCCTGTGAGATGGGCCGCCACCGCGTTGGCGGTCGCCGCCTGCGCGGGCCTCAGCGGCTGTATGAGCGTCGGTGAGGACGGCGCGAAGCCGGCTCCCAGCACCTCTGCCGGAAAGCGGGGCGCCGGGGCCGGTGCCGGCGAGGACGGGGGACTCGCCGGCGGCGGTGCGGGCGGGAGCGGCTTCGACCGTACGGGCCGGAGCGGGCCCGATCCGGACGGCGAGGGCAAGGAGACGCCCGTGCCGAGCGGATCGGCGTCCGCGCCGGCACAGCCGCCGGCCGGCGGGGCCGGCCCGGCGGGTCCGGGCGGGGCGCCGCAGCCTCAGCAGCCGCCGGGCGGCGGGACGGACGCGGGCGGGGCCGCGGGCGGCGGATCCGGGGAGCCGGGCGGGACGCCGGCGCCGCCGGTGGACCCGACGACGCCGGCGCCGACCCAGGAGCCGCCCGAGCCGACGCAGGAGCCGTCGCCCGAGCCGACGGTGACGGAATCGCCCACGACGACGCCCGGCGCGGACACCCACATGGGCGCCATGCGGGCCGCGGACGGGCCGGGCGGGACGACGGAGCCGGAGGCATCGCCGCAGGCCGGGCCGGTGTGACGGGGATGTGACGCGGCTCGGTTTGCCTTGGACGGGGGAGAGTGCGTATGGTGGTAGATCGTTTGATCCCATTTGCCCGGCGCCACGACCGAAGAGCGCCGCGACTGGCGCGTACTCTCCCTTGCCGTGGCTGACCGCATCGAGGCGGTCTTGTGCGAAACACGGAGTTGACGGGCGCGTGCCGAGACTCCGGAAGGTTTCGCATTTCGCATGTCCATTTTCAGTGCTGATCACGCCGTTCTGCCCGAGAACGCCGAGAACATCGACACCGACGAGATCGTCGACGTCGCCGAGGTCACCGAGGTGACCGAGATCGTCGAGACGGTCCGCCTCGACGAGGCCGCCGAGGCCGACGACGCCGACGAGACCCCGCAGATCACCTTCGGTGACCTGGGTCTGCCCGAGGGCGTCGTGCGCAAGCTCGCCCAGAACGGTGTGACCACGCCCTTCCCGATCCAGGCCGCGACCATCCCGGACGCCCTGGCCGGCAAGGACATCCTCGGCCGCGGCCGCACCGGCTCCGGCAAGACCCTCTCCTTCGGTCTGCCGCTGCTCGCGACCCTGGCCGACGGCCACACCGAGAAGAAGAAGCCCCGCGGCGTCATCCTCACCCCGACCCGTGAGCTCGCGATGCAGGTCGCGGACGCCCTCCAGCCGTACGGCGACGTGCTCGGCCTCCGTATGAAGGTCGTGTGCGGCGGTACGTCCATGGGCAACCAGATCTACGCCCTGGAGCGCGGCGTCGACATCCTCGTCGCCACCCCGGGCCGTCTGCGCGACATCATCAACCGCGGCGCCTGCTCCCTGGAGCAGGTCCAGGTCGCCGTCCTCGACGAGGCCGACCAGATGGCCGACCTGGGCTTCCTGCCCGAGGTCACCGAGCTGCTCGACCAGGTCCCGGCCGGCGGCCAGCGTCTGCTCTTCTCCGCCACGCTGGAGAACGAGATCGACAGCCTGGTCAAGCGCTACCTGGTGAACCCGGTCACCCACGAGGTCGACCCGTCCGCCGGCGCCGTCACCACCATGACCCACCACGTCCTGGTCGTGAAGCCGAAGGACAAGGCCCCGGTCACCGCCGCCATCGCCGCCCGCAAGGGCCGCACCATCATCTTCGTCCGCACCCAGCTGGGCGCCGACCGCGTCGCCGAGCAGCTGCGCGACGCCGGTGTGAAGGCCGACGCGCTGCACGGCGGCATGACCCAGGGCGCGCGGACCCGCACCCTCGCCGACTTCAAGGACGGTTACGTCAACGTCCTCGTCGCCACCGACGTCGCCGCCCGCGGCATCCACGTCGACGGCATCGACCTGGTCCTCAACGTGGACCCGGCCGGCGACCACAAGGACTACCTGCACCGCTCGGGCCGCACCGCCCGTGCCGGCCGCTCCGGCGTCGTGGTCTCGCTGGCCCTGCCGCACCAGCGCCGCCAGATCTTCCGCCTGATGGAGGACGCGGGCGTGGACGCCTCGCGCCACATCGTCGGCGGTGCCGGCGCCTTCGACCCGGAGGTCGCCGAGATCACCGGCGCCCGGTCCCTGACCGAGGTCCAGGCCGACTCCGCGAACAACGCCGCCAAGCAGGCCGAGCGCGAGGTCGCCGACCTGACCAAGCAGCTGGAGCGCCTGCAGCGCCGTGCCGTCGAGCTCCGCGAGGAGGCCGACCGCCTGGTGGCCCGTGCCGCCCGTGAGCGCGGCGAGGACCCGGACGCGGCGATCGCCGAGGTGACCGAGGCCGCCGAGGCGGAGCTCGCCGCGGCCGCCGCGGCCGCGGAGGCGGAGCGCGCGAAGGAGGAGCGCCGCGACTTCGACCGTCGTGACGACCGCGGTGGCTTCGAGCGCCGTGACGACCGTCGTGACGGTGAGCGTGGCGGCGACCGCGGTGGTTTCCGCCGGGACAACGACCGTCCGTCGTTCAACCGCGACCGTGACCGTCGTGACGACCGTCGTGACGGTGACCGCGGTGGCGACCGTGGCGGCTTCCGCCGGGACAACGACCGTCCGTCGTTCAACCGCGACCGTGACCGTCGTGACGACCGTCGTGACGGTGACCGCGGTGGCGACCGTGGCGGCTTCCGCCGGGACAACGACCGTGGCGGCTTCCGCCGCGACAACGACCGTCCGTCCTTCAACCGCGACCGTCGCGACGAGCGCCCGTCGTTCAACCGCGACCGTCGTGACGACCGTGGCGGCTTCGAGCGCCGTGACGACCGTCGTGACGGTGACCGTGGCGGCGACCGTGGCGGCTTCCGCCGGGACAACGACCGTCCGTCCTTCAACCGTGACCACCGTCGCGACGACCGCCCCGCCGGCGGCCACCGCGGCAGCGACCGTCCGTTCAACCGCGACCACCGTCGCGACGACCGTCCGTTCAACCGCGACCGTCGCGACGAGCGCCCCGCGTTCAACCGCGACCGTCGTGACGACCGTGGCGGCTTCCGCCGCGACGACAAGCCGCGCTGGAAGCGCAACGGCTGACCGAAGCGGTCATCGAACGGCTGACCGAACGGCTGGAACCGCAGCGGAACACCCGCGTCCCCTCGGGGCGCGGGTGTTCCGCTGTCCTGACAGCCGTTCCGCTTGATGCACCGATCCATGCGATTCAGGGGGGCCTGAACAGAAGTGAGAAACCGTCACCTCGCCCGTACGGGTGCCGTCGCCGTCGTCACGGCGCTCGGCCTCGCCACCGGCATCGTCCGCGGCGCCGCGCCGGCCGCGTTCGCGGACGAGCCGCCGGCACCGGCCGGACTGACCGTCCCGGCCGAGACCACGGGCGACCCGCAGGCCGCCGTGCTCCAGCAGACGGGCGACACCGGCTTCCTGACCGGGACCTGGCAGCAGGGCTTCCACTGGACCTCGTACGCCGACGGGACCACCAGGCCCGTCCCCGTACCGCCCGGCTACAAGACCGTCTACGGCAGCTCGTCCGACATCGTCGCCTTCGTCGGCGACGGCAGGACCGTCCTCCAGCGCGACATGCGCGACGGCTCGGAGCGCACCGTCGAGCTGCCCGCGGGCCACCGGCTGCGCTGGGCCTTCGGCGACTCCGTCGTGACGGAGAGCTCGTCCCCGTACCCGGCCTCGCTGAGCATCCTCAGCTGGGGCTCGGACGGAAAGCTGCACGAGGAATACGGAGTCAGCTCCCAGACCTTCGTCGGCATCCTCGGCGGGGACCGGGACGGCATCTACACGGCCGCCGAGTACGGGCCGGTCACGCTCGTGGACCACCTCACCCGCAACGGGCGGGAGAGGACCCGGCTCGAGGACGTGCCGTACGAGACCGAGGTGAGCGGCGCCTTCGTCTCCCAGTGGCACGACGACGGACGGCTGACCGTCTTCCGGACGAGCGATCTGCAGAAGCCGGCGCACACGCTGACCGTCGAAGGCCCGGACACGGCCAAGCTGCTCGGCGTCGTCGGCGACCAGGTGCTGGTCGCCCGGCCGCTGCCGGGCTTCGACTCGCCCGCGTACGCCGAGCTGAGCTGGCGCGTCGTCGCCGTCCCGCTCACCGGCGGGCCGGAGAAGACCGTCCTGGAGCGGGCCACCGCCATGCCCGACTTCCTGCCCGACGGCACCATGGTGATCGCCCGCGCCGACACCGGCGAGGGCACCGGCCAGGGCATGTACACGGTCAAGCCCGGCGCCACGGCGGGCACTCTCGCCGTCACCAAGGTCGCCGACGCCCCGGGCGTGCCCGTCGCGACCACCCGGCTCGCCCTCGCACAGGGCCGGCTGAGCACCGTCGGCCGGCTGCCGGGCCTCGACGGGCCCCAGGCCCGGCTGCGGACCCAGGACCTCACCGTGACCGGCGGCACTCCGCGGACCAGCGGGCCGCGCACGGACCGCGGCGCGAACGCGGCGGACTTCCCGGGCGGCTGCGTCCCGGCCGCCGGCTGCCCGGTGCCGCTGGCCACCGGCGACGGCCGGCTGGTGTACCGGAAGAAGGACGGCAGCGGTCTCGGCGTCGTCGCGGCGGACGGCTCGCTGCCCGGCCGCGGCGTCGCCGTCGCGGGGACGGACCCGCGGCCCGAGGCGCTGGACGTCTCCGGCCGGTACGCGGCCGTGCGGGTGACCGGCGAGCGCGTCCAGGTCGTCGACCTCGACACGGGCCGGACCGTCCACACGGGCCCCGCCGCCCGGCCGGTGGCCGCGCTCAGCGGCGCCTCGCTGTGGACGTACGAGGGCGGGACCGAGGTGCGGGCCGTCGACGTCCGCACCGGCCGGGCCACGGGCGGCGGCGCGGTCGTCGGCGACTGCGCGGTGACGGACCTTCAGGCTGCCGGAACGTTCCTCTACTGGCGCTGCGCCACCGGCGAGGCCGGTGCCTACGACACGGCAGCCCAGAAGTCCGTACCGCTGCCCGCCCACACCTCCGCCCTCCTCTCCGACGGCTACGTCGCCTGGCTGAAGGACGGCGAGCTGCGGACCACCGACCTGCGGGCCGCCGACCCGCTCGCGGCGGCCGCCACCCGGGTGATCGGCACTCCGCGCGGCACCGAGCCGGGCCGGGACTGGACCGTCGACCGCTTCGGCGGGCCCGTGGCGTACGCCGACGCCGACGAGGCCGTCCACGTCGTGCCCGCCGGCTCCGCCGGAGCGGCGGACTCCGCCCTGGTCGCGGCCGACGCCGCCGTGCCGGCCGCCGTGGACGTCCGTCAGACGGCGTGGAAGCCGCGCTGGTGGCTGTCCGAGCCCGCGGCCTCCTGGTCGCTGACCCTCACCCACCGCGCCACCGGCACCGTCGTACGGACGCTGACCGGCGGCGAGACCCGCGGTCTGCTCGGCCCCGCCTGGGACGGAAAGGACGACGGCGGCCGGCCCGCCATGAGCGGCGCCTACACCTGGACGCTGACGGCGAAGCCCGCCGACGGCACCGGCGCGGACCTGCGGGTGGACGGCGACCTGCTGCTCGGCGGCGGCCTGGCCGCCGACCTCGGCACGTACAAGCCGGTCACTCCCGTGCGCCTGATGGACACCCGTTCCGGTCTCGGCGTCCGCAAGGGCAAGGTCGGCCCGGCCGGCACGGTCACCCTGGCCGTTCCGCAGCCGGACGCGACGGCGGTGGTCCTGAACGTGACCGCGACCGGCCCGACCGCCGGCGGCTTCGTCTCGGTCTACCCGTACGGCACCCAGCGTTCGGCCGCGTCGAACCTGAACTTCACGGCGGGTCAGACCGTCCCCAACCTGGTCGTCGTCCCGGTGCAGGACGGCAAGGTCACCTTCTACAACCACCTCGGCTCGGTCGACCTCATCGCCGACATGGCCGGCTACTTCACCGCCGACGGCACCGGCTCCACCTACGCCCCGGTCACTCCGGCGCGTCTGATGGACACCCGTTCCGGTCTCGGCGTCCGCAAGGGCAAGGTCGGCCCGGCCGGCACCGTCACCCTCCCGGTCACCGAGCCGGGCGCCACGGCGGTCGTCCTGAACGTGACCGCGACCGGCCCGACCGCCGGGAGCTTCGTCTCGGTCTACCCGTACGGGACGCAGCGTTCGGCCGCGTCGAACCTGAACTTCACGGCGGGTCAGACGGTGCCGAACCTGGTCGTCGTCCCGGTGCAGGACGGCAAGGTCACCTTCTACAACCACCTCGGCTCCGTCGACCTCATCGCCGACGTCGCCGGCTACTACAAGACCGGCGCCGCCGGCGCCGAGTACAAGTCGGTCACTCCGGCCCGCCTCATGGACACCCGCTCCGGCCTCGGCGTGCCGCAGGGTCCCGTCGGCGGCGGCCAGACCGTCAGCCTGTCCGTCCCCCGACCGGGTGCCACGGCCGTCGTCCTCAACGTGACGGCGACCGGCCCGACGGCCGGCGGCTTCGTCTCCGTCTACCCGTACGGCACCCAGCGCACCGCCGCGTCCAACCTGAACTTCACCGCCGGCCAGACCGTTCCCAACCTGGTCGTCGTCCCCGTCAAGGACGGCAAGGTGACGTTCTACAACCGCGCCGGCTCGGTCCACCTGATCGCCGACGTCGCCGGCTACTACCTCCACTGACCACCCGGCCCCGGGGGGGGGGGGGGGGGGGGGGGGGGGGGGGCCGCCGGGGGGGGGGGGGGGGGGGGGGGGGGGGTGGGCGGGGGGGGGGGGGGGGGGGGGGGGGGGGGGGGGGGGGGCGGGGGGGGGGGGGGGGGGGGGGGGGGGGGGGGGGTGTGGGGGGTGGGGGGGGGGGGGGGGGAGGGTCG
>NZ_JBITXS010000003.1:0-778233 GCF_044544825.1 Streptomyces sp. NPDC053493 | reverse complement strand
CCCGCGGAGCGGGTACCCCATCGCTGCGCGATGGGCGAGCGAACCGCCGTGCTGCGCACGGTGGTTGCGCTCCCGCTCCGCGGGAGCGTGGGCGGGAGGCTGCGCCTCCCGCCCATCCCGCCTGCTGCGCAGGCGGGATGACGCTCCGTTCGCTGCGCTCCTCGGAGCGGCTCGGCTCCGCCTCGCGGGCCCGGCTTACGCTGCGCTCCAGCCAGGCCCGGGCGAGTCCGCTGCGCTCCCTCGCCCCAACAGTCCTTCCGGCTACGCCTCCAGTCCTACAGATGGCCCGCTGACGCGGGCCAAGCTGGCTACAAGGATCAGGGTTACTCGCTCGAGACAGGTTCCGCTGGAAGTGCTGACTCATTTTGATGCAGCATGTTCGGTTGGAGGAAACACAGGACACCCTCCGCTCACCCGGAACCTCGCTCTCTCCGAGAAGAACGACCGCAGACGACTGGACACCACGAATCTGCCAGAGTCGATCCCGCGCTGAACAGCGCCTCTGCAAGCCGGGTGAGCCAGCATCAGACCGCTGGTGCCCCGCCCGATCCGCCCTCCTCCAAGACCCGCGCAAGCCCACAGCTGAAACGCACGACCTGATCACGGCACCTGAACGCTAGGCAGTCGCGAGGCACAGAGCAAGGCGGCCAAACCAGACGGGATAGCGCCGGCCTCCCGTAGTGCAAGGTTCGCGGAAATAGACCTCGCCCAGTACGTCGACGGTGGCCTGCTGGAGTTCGCGGTCAGTGGCGCCGGCGTCCTGGGCCTCGAGGAGGCGTGCGGCCTGGGCGGGCGGGAGGGCGAGGGTGAGGTGGCGCAGGCGTGCGTCGTCGGTGGTGCCCGGGGCGGCGGTGAAGCCGAAGCGGGCGCGGACGTCGACCATCAGGCCGTCCGACGTCGCCGCGGCCTGGCGGGCCCTGGCACGGATCTGGGGTTGCCAGCGGCGGCGGACCTCGGCGGCCATCCGGTCGGCCAGCTCGGCGCGCGGGCGCTTGATCTGGTCGCGGACGTAGCGCTCCACGGTGCGCTGGGAGACACCGAGGAGCTGCGCGACCGCGCGGGTGCTGCCCTGGTGTTGGCGGACGAGGTAACGGACCTGGGCACCCGCGCTCTTCGGTATGGGGCGGGTGAACGCGCCCGCGAACGCGCCGGTCAACGCGGCGTCGATGGTCATGTCCGGTCCTCCGGTGGGCTGGGAAGGGTGGCGGCCGCCGGGTGCACGGGGTGCACGTGCACGTGTGCACGCGGCACCCCGCGTGCGGAAGCGGGCGGCCCGGGCGATACGAGGCGCTGTACGGCCACCTGAGCGGCAATCAGCACCCCGAACGACCAGCGAGACTTGAGAAGGGGTCCACGGCGCTCAGAACGCCACACAGGCCGCTCTAGACAGTCACTGGCCGAACTGCTGGTCACCCCAGCACACCCGCCCCGCGCACACCGCCCCTCCCACCACTGCAACCTCTTCACTCTCCCGACCACGCCCCGACACCATCACCCCAGCGCCCGTCCTCCGACCGACCACCAACCGCCCGGCACACGAACAAACCCAGCACGCCCCGCCATCCCCCGCTAGCTGCGCAGCACAGACGGAGAGAACACCCCGGACAAGCCCGCCCGCGCAGCTCACCAAACGGGTCGCGGTGAGCAAGGACCGCGCGTGGTCCCGCCTTTCGCTGCCGCCCCGTGCTCTCCCGAAACGGATAGAAAACCAGATCGGGAAAGATTACTGAATGCCCCGTATTCAGCCCAACGAGCATTAGGTAGAACAGGAAGCGACCCTCCGAAAAAGGTATGAATTTCCTGCAAGATCTACTACGCCCCCAGGACACCCAGCACACGAACTGGTCAGCCACCGGATCAAACAAGACGACCACTCGCTCGAGTAGATGCCGAGCACGGGGCCGTCCACTCCGGCGGTGGGCTCACTCAACGGAATGGATGCCGAGCACGGTGGCGCCCACTGCCGCAGGTCGGTGCGCGCCGCCGCGCCGGGTCCGCGCCATCAGGTCCACTCAATGGCGAACTCCCGGCCGCGGTGCGGTCCGGGCTGCTGTGGACGGTGCGCCCGCAGGACGACCGGACCCACCAGGCCCACCCCGCTGGCGCCAGCCTGCGTGATACGGCGGTCCGAGCGAGCGCGGGCGCCGTCGCCCAACCCGGCAAACACATCCCAGAGACGACGCAGCCAGTCGGCCTTGAGATCGAAGACTTCCATCTCCATGCAGGACTCCCGCAACGCCCACAGCGCCGCCATGTCCAACGCCTACCGGCGACCGGCCTTCCGCTCCCGGGCCCGGAATCAGCAACCCACCCCCCGCTCACGCGGACAGGACGCGGCGCCGCCGGCGATGTTGAACCAGGTGACCGGCTCACCTCCGCTCACACGGAGAGGACCGTCGGCCCACCTTCGCTCTGTACGCCTGCTGCGGCTCACCTCCGCTCACGCGGAGAGGACTGCGCCTTGTCATGCCGCCGCTCTTCGCGGTCCGGCTCACCTCCGCTCGCGCGGAGAGGACATCTGCTGCAGCAGGCCCCTGTGCAGGCCCCGCGGCTCACCTCCGCTCGCGCGGAGAGGACGCCAGGGTCCGGGTCGTGGTGACGAGCCGGGTCGGCTCACCTCCGCTCGTGCGGAGAGGACGCTGCCGGCGGGCTGATCGGCGGGGGCGGCTTCGGCTCACCTCCGCTCGCACGGAGAGGACGGGTCCGGGTCGACGGCAAGTTCCTTCTCCGTCGGCTCACCTCCGCTCGCGCGGAGAGGACGTGTTCGCCACGTCCGTGAACGCGGTGCCGATCGGCTCACCTCCGCTCGCGCGGAAAGGACGCCACCTGGTCCCAGCCCTTGGCCGTGAGCCGCGGCTCACCTCCGCTCGCACGGAGAGGACGTTTACCGGCCGCCGCCAGGTGCCGAACAGGCCGGCTCACCTCCGCTCACGCGGAGAGGACGGTGCGGTGCGACGTTCGTAGAACTGGTGGGGCGGCTCACCTCCGCTCACGCGGAGAGGACGCGCTGTACCTCGCCGTCGCCTACTCGACCGGCGGCTCACCTCCGCTCACGCGGAGAGGACACCGTCCTGCCCGAAGGCTGCCGCGTGGTCGACGGCTCACCTCCGCTCACGCGGAGAGGACTACGCGCGGTCGGTGTGGCTGAACTGGGCACCCGGCTCACCTCCGCTCACGCGGAGAGGACGCCCAGAACGCATCAACCCCCTGCCCAGTCACCGGCTCACCTCCGCTCACGCGGAGAGGACACGCCACCCCAGACGTATGGGACGCCCAAGTACGGCTCACCTCCGCTCACGCGGAGAGGACGCCCCGGACGCGTCCGGCGGGTACACCACGACCGGCTCACCTCCGCTCACGCGGAGAGGACGACGCGATCCGCGTCTCACCGGCGCCCTGGACCGGCTCACCTCCGCTCGCGCGGAGAGGACGGCTGAGTCGTCGGCTGCTCCGTCGTCGGAGGCGGCTCACCTCCGCTCGCGCGGAGAGGACCTCGCCGTCGCCGGGGTCTCGATCCTGAGCAACGGCTCACCTCCGCTCGCGCGGAGAGGACAACGGCCTGCGCAAGCTCCTCGCCGCCATGGGCGGCTCACCTCCGCTCGCGCGGAGAGGACGGCGCCGGCCTCGTGCTCATCCTCAGCGTCATCGGCTCACCTCCGCTCGCGCAGAGAGGACGTCGAGGCTGTTCTCCTGCCAGATGCGGTTCGCGGCTCACCTCCGCTCGCACGGAGAGGACTCCTCCACGCCACTGCCTGGTCTTCATGTCGGCGGCTCACCTCCGCTCGCGCGAAGAGGACGCAGGCGGGCGCGTGCTGGCACATGGCGATTCCGGCTCACCTCCGCTCACGCGGAGAGGACGACGCGATCCGCGTCTCACCGGCGCCCTGGACCGGCTCACCTCCGCTCGCGCGGAGAGGACGGGTAGGGCAAGCCCTGTGCCAAGCTGCGCTCCGGCTCACCTCCGCTCGCGCGGAGAGGACCACCGTCATGGCGTTCGCTGCGATCTCGGCGCCGGCTCACCTCCGCTCGCGCGGACAGGACGTGGTCGATGTCCCGGACGCGCCCGAGGGCGACGGCTCACCTCCGCTCGCGCGGAGAGGACGCCTTCTGCGTCGCCTCGGCTCCCACGACGTTCGGCTCACCTCCGCTCGCACGGAGAGGACTGGTTGCGGCCCTGCGGCCGGCGACGGGCGTTCGGCTCACCTCCGCTCGCGCGGAGAGGACGAGGGCCTGAAGGGCTCAGACGCCGGTACCAGCGGCTCACCTCCGCTCGCGCGGAGAGGACGGCCCGCCGACCGTGGTCCACTGGACCCGCAGCGGCTCACCTCCGTACGCGCGGAGAGGACGCATGGAGTCAGCCTACGGCCAGGGTCTGACACGGCTCACCTCCGCTCGCGCGGAGAGGACGTGACCCGCTGCGCGGCGAGCGCCGACTCGGGCGGCTCACCTCCGCTCGCGCGGAGAGGACCATGACCGCCCGGACTCGCGCGAAGGACGGGTCGGCTCACCTCCGCTCGCGCGGAGAGGACTCGCGCTGAGCACATCGGTGACCTGCAGCAGGCGGCTCACCTCCGCTCGCGCGGAGAGGACGGGCCCCATAGCCACCGGTCCCCCTCCTGAAACGGCTCACCTCCGCTCGCGCGGAGAGGACAGGCGCCCGGAGAGATGGACATGGATGAGGAGCGGCTCACCTCCGCTCGCGCGGAGAGGACGCAAGGTCGATGACGCCCTTGTCGGCCAGAGCCGGCTCACCTCCCCTCGCGCGGAGAGGACCACACCCTGTGAGATCACCCCACGTGTGCGGGCGGCTCACCTCCGCTCGCGCGGAGAGGACCGGCGCCTGGCGCTGCTCACGTACCCGTTCACCGGCTCACCTCCGCTCGCGCGGAGAGGACCCTTACTGACCTGGGACTCTAGACCTTCCTTGCCATCTCTTTACCCAAACGCTGGAAGCCGATCAAGGTCAACCCATCGAAATCGAGAGGGTTTCGACGGTGCAAGCCAGCCGTGCGGAGTTCAAATCCTTGCTCGTTGTTACTGGGGTAGGCAAGTGCGGCTACTCCGCTTCCTGCGTAGTCGGCCACTGAGTTCCACAGCTCATCCCGGACTCGGGCAGAGACAGTGCCGACATACAGTTCGGGCGTGACTTCGAGAAGCCAGCGGGTCAGGGCTCCCCGAAGGTGGTCAGGTACGGCGGTAACAGCGATGACGATCATCGAAGCCACGACGGGTAGCCTTCCGGCTCTGCGATCACGTGGTTACTCCGTGGTTTGTGCCGCCGGGGACGGCTCCTGTGACGGGGTCCCACAGGTCGACAAGTCGCTCCTCCGGATCTGGCGCCTCGTGCTTGGAGGTGGGGTCCAGGAGTGTCTGGATGTCAGTCACGATGCGTGGCAAGAGTTTGAACAGCCGCAGGCCGTCGCGGAACGAGCGGCGGGCCTCGGCTTCCGGATTGGTGGAGGTATGAAGAGAGAAGGCAAGAGGGATGGTGAGTTCGGCTTTGTACAGGTCGGCGATGTCGTAGACGAAGGCTTGTTGGTTGCCGCTGTGCACGTATCCGAGAGCGGCTGAGCAACCCAGTGCGAGGATGGCTGCGTGCACGATGCCGTAGAGGCAGGTGTTGGCGGAGGAAAGTGCCAGGTTGACGGGGTCCTGGCTGTCCCAGGACGCGGGGTCGTATGCGCGGCGGAATCGGCCAATCTTGTGTTGTTGGGCAAGGATGCGATACAGCGCCTTGACGCGTTGGCCTTCCATGCCTCGCAGCTGTTCAAGGGTTGTTCCTCGAGGCACGGTGCGGGCGCCAAATCGCATCTCGTACATGGCGGTGGCTATGGCGAGGCGCTGAGTGTCGTCTGCCCAGGTCCTTGTCTGTCGTTCGAGCCACATGGTGGTGAGCGAGTCGGGGGGTGCTGCCGCGTAGCAGCGGACGCCGCCGGATCCTGTGATGAGGACGGTGGTTCCGTGTCGGGCGAACGTGGCCAGCGCGCGGGCGGTGATGGAGGTGCCAGGACCGAGGAGGACGCAGCTGAGGGCTGCGGTGGGAAGGTAGACGGTTTCGGTGCCGCGGTGTTCGCTGGTCACTTCCGCGCAGACGCCTGTGTCGTCCTGATGGATACGGACGATGTCGAGGTAGAGGAACGAGATCGAGTCGGCGATGCGGGGCAGCATGGCAACGGTGGGCGCTGCGAGCTTGCGTCGGCCGTCGGTGGTGGTACGTCCGGTGGTCGCCTTTGGGGCTGAGGTGCTCACTGATCTGTCCCTGGTGCGGGTGCGATGCTGAGCATTCCGCATCCGTAGGCTTTGCCGCGGCCGATGCCGCTGGTGATCTTCGCTCGGAGTTGGTCGGGATCGATGATGGTGGCGGTTCCGTCGAAGCGGGTTCGCGCGTGGCGGATGTGCTGTTTGCTGCCGGAGCTGCGGGTTCCGCGAAGGCCACGGGCCGTGTCGAGGGGTTGGGAGTGCAAGGTGAGCAGTTTGAGGCCGGCCGTGTCAGCCTGGCGCATCCACCACTCTTCGGCGGCGGTTCCGGTGAGTGGTACGACGGCGGGCAGGTTGTAGGCCGCTCGGGTGGTGGCTCCGGGCTTGCGGACAGCGCTGGCGGCGCATCGGTAGCGGATGGTCAGGCCGGGGCGCAGGGCGGCCAGGAGTGGGTCCAGGGAGCGGGTCACGGCGGTGCCGTAGCCGGCGGGAAGTTGGGCGGGGTCGGGTTCCTGGTTGCTCTGCATGAGCAGGTGGGGTCCGGTTGGAGTGTCGTCGGTGCGGTGCAGGATGCCGAAGCGGGCGCGCGGGTCGGGGCCGGCGTGGTCGGGGAAGAGGGACATCAGGCGGCGGTGTGTTGCGACGGCGTCGCGGGTGTCGCGGCGGGCGTCGCGGGAGCGGAGGTCTGGAACGATGCGTGTGAGCCAGATCGTCACTGTCCGCTCCTTTGTGTCGTGTTCATGTGGTGGTTGAGGTAGGTGGAGAGGGCCTGCAGGTGGGCGGTTCCCAGTCCGTGGTATTGGGTGCGGGGTGGCTGCAGGGTGAGCTGGTAGAGCATGCGGGTGAGGTAGGTGCGCCGGCGTGGGTGGAAGGTGGTCGGCTGGTCGGTGATCTCTCCGGCTGTCTGGTCTGCCTCGTGCGGTGCGGGGTGGCCCCAGTTGGTGGGTGCGGGCAGGTGGGTCAGGGTCCGGTCGCTGGTGAAGGTGATGCCGTGGGCGGTGTCGTGGTTCTTGGGTGGGGGCGCGGCGATGGGTAGGTGGAGCAGGTGGTGGAGGGCGTCGTTGGTTGTGCCGAGGAGCAGGGGTCCTTCGGGTGGGCAGGATCGGCGTCCCAGGTAGAGGGGCCATTGGGGTCGGGTTAGGGCTTGGGCGCAGGTGTGGAGGATGGGGTGGTTGCCGTCGGGGTGGGTGAGGGCGACGGTGAAGGCGGCGTCGGCGAGGTAGGTGCGGTGGGTGAGGAGGGTGGTGTGGTGGCCGCTGCGTTTTTTTCCTTCTGCGGTGGTGACGGTGGCTTTGGCCGGCAGTCCGCCGCCGACGGTGTGCAGGTCGCGCAGGAGGACGCCTGGCCGGTCGGTTCGTACGGTCAGTGAGAGCTGGGTCAGGTCGTCGATCGGTTCGTGGCGTTGTCGTCCCAGGGCTGCGGCGAGCAGGCCGATGATTGCGGAGCGGGTGGGGAAGGGAGCGGTGTCGCGTTCGTTGAAGTGGCTGTGGGTGCCCCAGGACTGCAAGGGGCCGGCGAGGCGGAGCAGCAGTCCGTGTTCGGCGGTGGGGCGGGAGACGGCGGGAGGTGTCACGCGGTGGCCTCCGGGGTGGCGGCCAGCGCGGTGTCGAGTGCGGTGGTGATGAGGTCGTCGAAGGCGTCGTGGCGGGTGCCGAGGCCGTCGAGGTCCTTGGTTTCCAGGCTGGTCCAGCCGGAGGTGAGGATGCTGCTGGTGCCGAGCATGGTGTTGGCGGCGCGCGCGTAGTCGGCGAGGGCTTGCCGGGAGGGGGCGGCGTAGCCGCCTTCGTGTGCGGAGGTTACGGGGCTTTCGAAGGCGGCGGCGTAGGACAGGGGGCGGTCGGTTCGGACGGAGAGGTGGACGAGGTCGGGGATGGTGTGGGCTGCGGTGGAGTTCTTCTTGGCCTGCGGCAGGGAGAGGATGAAGGCGCGTAGGAAGGCGTGGGAGAGTTCGCGCAGGGTGTTGTTGCCGGCGGCGGTGTTGCGGGTGAGGTCGCGCAGGTCGAGGGTGGCGTAGCGGTAGAAGGTGCCGGCGCTGAATTCGGTGTGGCCCATGTGTCCGCTGCCGGCGGAGTCTTTCCAGCGGGCGGTGACGTCGTCGACGGCGGAGAAGTAGTCGAGTTCGACGTCGGTCTCGTGGGTGGTCAGGGCGTGGGCGACCTGGACGGCTCCGTCGACGCCGGCGTCGTCGACTTCTGCGAGCATCCGTCCGAAGAGGTTGATGACTGCGTTGCGGGTTCGCAGGATCTTTTCCACCTGGTCTTTGGGCAGGACGCTTTTGTCGGAAGGCTTCTTGATGTCCTTGGCGGCTTCCAGGGCGGTGCGGTGTTCCTGGGCGAGGTTCGCCAGTTCGGCAACGGCGGATTCGGGCACGTAGACCATGGCGTTGGTCAGTACCTTGTTGTCGACGGTCTCCTTTCCTTCCTTGGCCAGCTCGAACTTGATGCTGCTGGCGGCAGCGACGTGCGCTCCGGCCCGTTCGGCGAGGTCCTGCGGCCAGTCGTGCTGTTCGGCCAGGAGGCGGGTTACGCGCTCGCCGATGCGGCGTGTGCGCAGCGCGGCTTCGCCGATGTGCTCCTCGAACGAGCCGCGCAGGGCCCGCTTCCAGGACTGGCTGCTGACGCGGGTACGCAGGGTGTTGCCGTACTGGACGGTCTTGACACTGTTGGTGTCGTCCCGGTTGAGGTTGGCCAGCGGAACGGACTGCAGGACGTGGATGTCGATGAAGCGGGCGGCTGTGGCCATGGGTTGGTTTCCTTCTTCTAGCTGGGCTATGGCGGTGCTGCGGGACCGGACGGTTGGGGGCGGCTCGGTGCCGGTCAGGGGGCGGGGTCCTCGGGGGTGTTTTGCGTGTCTTCTTCGTCGCGGCGTGCGGCCGCTTGGCGGTTGTCCTTCTCGCGCAGCCGGTAGTAGTCCTGCAGCCAGCGTCGTGTGATGCGGCCCGAGTGCCGGCGCCAGTGGGTCAGGTCGGTCAACAGCTGGGCCCAGTCGACCGGCACGTCGCAGGCGCGCAGGTAGGCGACGGCGGCCGGCAGGTGGCGGTGCAGACCAGGAACGCTCTGGCGGGTCAGCAGGTTGAGGCGGCTTTCGGCCGTTGCCTCGCGCATCGTCTTGTCCCGTCCCGGCGACTGGACGACGGCCTTGGCGAAGGCGATGCCCAGGCTCTGGCCGAAGCCAGGTGTTCCCCGCGGGGACGGCTGGGGGGCATCGACGGTGGCGTGCTGGTCGTGGTCGTCGGTGAGCGGGTTGGGGAGGACGAAGGCGCTGCTCGGCTGGGCCGCGATCATGGAGGCCACGGTGTAGTAGGCGCGCTGGGTGTCTGTTGGTGTCGAGTCGGTTGGAAGCCACGGGGCGACGACGCGGTGCATCTGCGGGACAGCGTCAAGGTTCTTCCTCAGTCCGCTGCGCAGAGCGGTGCGTGCGCCGGGATCGGCGGCGCAGAGTTGCTCGACCCATGCCACGAAGGCCGTCTCGCGCCGTCGGTGCTCTGCGGTGGCCTGTTTCGGGATTGCCGGCTGCGGCAGGCTGGAGTCGTCCGGCGCCTGGGGTGTCGTCATCGTCATCTGGGTGGATCCCTCCGTGGGGACGGACGGCGAGGGTTGCGTCATGTGGTCGGCTGTTTCTTGGGGGCTCCGCCGTAGAGCTCGATACGGGCCTGCGAGACGGCTTTGGCTCCCCGCTGGGTACGGGTGGCGTTGTCGGTCACCGTTTCGAAGGCCTCCTCCGCCAGGCGTAGGAATGCCTTGCGTGCTTCTGCCGTGTCCAGCCCTGCGCCCGGCAGCGTTCCGGTGCGGTCGAGTTGGCGGAATCTGCGCCAGAATTCGGCCTCGGCCCGGGGCCAGTAGCGGGCTGTGGCGTCGGCGATCCAGGTGTCGGCGTCCGCCTTGGGGTCACGGACGTAGTCGGTCCACGCCCGCGTGACCGCTCGCTGGAGCCGCCAGCCGAAAATCTCTCCCAGGTGACGCAGCCGGCCCACGGCCGGTGCCGTCGCCGCGGCGTCGCGTTCCACCAGGTCGAACACCGGCGGTGTGACCGCGTCGACGAACTGGGTGTCCTTGGCCTGGCCGTCCTGGTCGAAACCGAGGGCGCGGATCCGCAGGTGCGGTGAGATCTCCAGCGCCGAATCGATGATCTCGGGCCGCTTGGCCTGCGTTGTGCCCGAGGGTTTGAGGAGCAGGAGGGCGTCCAGGTCGCGCCACAGGGATCTGCTCGCGTCGGCCGGCCGCGGGTAGCGGTTGTTTTGCTGGCTGATCTGCCAGATCAGGAAGGGATCGTCGCGTTCGATCCGGCCTGCCCGGTAGGCCCAGGTGATGTAGGCGTCGAGGGTGTGTTTGCCGTCGTGGTCGGGGACGAGGAGCAGCGCGTGCTGGGAGCAGGCGGTCAGGCGTGAGCAGGGTCCGCAGGGCAGTTGTGGTGGGGCGGCCGGGTCGGGCAGGTCGTCCCGTTCCCACGGGCACAGGTCGTCCTGTCGGCGCACGGTGCGCGCGGGCCGGACGAGGCCGGCGAGGAGGGTCTCGAAGAGGTTTTCACCTTCGGGGTGGTAGGAGAGCGCCGTCCGCAGCGGCCCGGCTGTCACCGAGGCGGTCTTCTCGCCGCCGACGTCGCGGACCGAACACCGTCCGGAGGGGCCGTAGTAGTGCCAGGCCAGGAGGTTCAAGGTGGCTTGCGCCGACGTGGGCAGGTCGGGTGCCGCGTCGTGGCCGTGTCTGAACCAGGCATGGTTGTTGCCCGCCGGGCGGGTCACGACCAGTTTGTTCACCCCGGCGGTGTTGCCGGGGTCGCACTGGTCGGCGAGCCGCGCGTCCTGCATCCACGGGCGGCCGCCCGCGGGGTCGTACAGGAAGAAACGGCCGCGCCAGCGGGTGAGGTACTCCTCGACGCGACCGGCCGGAAAGTGTCCTTCCTCCAGGACGTCGATGCGCTGGTCGGTCCAGTCCCCGGGGCCGGCTTCGTCGAGGCCGGTCACTCTGGCGGTCAGCGCGTAGAGGATTCTGAGCAGCGCGGAGTGGGCGGGCGGCTCGGAGACGGCGAGGCCGGAAATCTCCGCTGCCCGCAGCAGCACGTCGCGCAGGCCCACGTGATCGGGAAGCTCCTCGCGCTGCGCGGACTGTGTCTCGGGGCGCCACCGGACCGGGATCCATGGCTCGTCGATCAGGTTGAAGACGCCATCAGGCATGGTGAACATCCGATCCGATAGACCAGAATGAGACAGGGACCCCGTATGAGCGGGGGTGAGCCGTCAGCGGGACGCAGCGCCTTGGCATGGCCGGCCCCATGCCCGCGCAAGCGGGCGACGCCGCTCCACCAGCAGCCTGAAAATGTTGCAACAGGCCTTGGTGGGGCGGCATTTGATGCTAGCCAAGTCAGCAGGACGAAGGGGTGACTTCTCCGAAATCCTCATCGGCGTTCGATTCCCACGTGTGAGACCGTGAACGTCCGCCCGCCGCGAGGGGAACTCCAGGTCCCGTCACCGCTCTGCGTCATCCGCAGCACGACGAGATCCCGAAGCAGCGGGTGCTTCTCCCACCCCGCCGGGGCCGGCTGCGACTCGGTGCCGTCGCGCAGCCACCGGCCGGGAACAGGGGCCGCATGCTCCATCAGCAGGCGCAGCTCTTGCCTCGACGGCCCGCCTCGGCTCGTCGGCATCGGGACACAGCCCTCGGCATCCAGGGTCACCCCGCCGTCACCTTGCTCGTAGACGCACAGGACACGTCCGGAGTCCGCCCCCAGGCGCGTGGTCAGCATCTCCTGCGTCATGCCGCTGTCCCTGCGGCTGAGCCGGTGCAGGTCACCCACGACATCGGCCGGCGCACAGATAGCGGCCAGGTCCGCCAGGTAGGTCTCGGCGGCCTGCGTGGCGTGCCGTTCGTTGTCCATCCGCTGCAGCTCCTGGAGCACGGCAGGATCAAGGCAGTCGACGAAAACCGGCGCATAGACCTCGTCGACAAGTCGTTGCACGTCTTGCGGAACCCGGATGCCGCCAGCCTGCTCCCGCTGCAGCAGCAGGGAGGTCCGCTTCAGCAGGCCCGGGTCGTAGACGCTGCCCCACGACACCGGAGGCCTCACCGCCTCCTCCTCGTGAAGGGGATCGAGGACCACCAGCCTCGGCCGGTCCTCCCCCACGGCCCACAACGGTCTCGCCGACGCCCCACGATCGTGACGCCGGCACCGGCCCGCACGCTGCAACAGCTGCGCCAGCGGAGCCAGATCACTGACGACCAGGTCGAAGTCGAGATCAAGAGACTGCTCCACGAGCTGCGTGGCAACCAGAATCGACGCGGGACGGGGCCGCTCGAGATCCTGCCCGCCCGCCGGCTTACCGTAGGCGGCTTCGCACTCCTCGGTGATCCTCCGCCGCACGATCGCCGGATATCGAGAATGCAGCAGCCTCAAACCGCCCGGGCGCTTCGCCAGCGCGGGAAAGGCCGCGGCCAGATCACGGAACGTCCGCTGCGCCTCAGCTACCGTCGTGCAGCACACCAGCGCACAACCGCCGTCCTCGACGACCGCCTGCAACTCCCGCCGCAGCGCTTCACGCCGGCCGCCTTCCCTCAGCGGAGCGTCCGGCCTGTCCGCGCAGTCCCATGCCACCGCGCGGATCACGACGTCCAGCGTCCGCGCACGCCTGCTGCCGACCTCACGCGGCTGCGACACCCGGCCCGAGGAGGCACCCACATACAGCCAACCCGGGTAGCAGGGCTCCACCACGGAAGGCTCCTCGTGCCCCGCTCCCCGCCGGTATGCGTCCACCAGCGACGTGGCTGTCCGTCCGCTCAACGTGGCCGACAGCAGCACCACCGGAACACCCAGCGCTCCCAGCCACTCCAACAGGCGGACAAGCAGCTGATGCATCCACGGCCCGTACGCGTGAGCCTCGTCGACGACGAACACCTTCTCCGCCAGGCCGAACAGACGCAGCGCGTTGTACCGCAAGGGCAGTACGCCACTGAGTACCTGGTCGATCGTCCCCACACCCAACGGCGCCAGCAGCCCGCGCCGGGGGCCGGCCAGCCACGCGGCCGCCTCCGCCGCCGTCGATGAGCCGGCACTCACCTGCCCCGCGCCGCAGTCCTCCTCCACCGCACCGGCCGGACGAAGCCAGGCCATCGAGTGCAGCAGCGTCAACGCCCGCGCCCCGGTGAGCGCCGCGTCCTTGAACCTGCGAATCCTGGGGAGCATCGCATCAGCCGTCGCCATCGTCGGCAACGCCACATACACGCCCCGGCACCCCGCCGCACGGCCCAGCACCGACGCGGCGAACAAAGCCGCCTCCGTCTTCCCGTCCCCGGTCGGTGCCGTGACGAGCAACAGCCCCGGCCCCTCGCGCCTGACCATCCCCGGCAGGTTCGCCACAAGATCGGCCTGCAGAAGGTTCGGCTCGAAGGGAAACATCTCCCCGAACCGGTCGACCGCGAACTCCGCGCGCCCGATCCCGGCCCGAGCCGCCACACCACCCACCATCCGGCAGACCCGACGCCAATGAGCATCGACCTCGCCACCAGTCCCCCGCCACCCCGGCGGCGGCATCAGCGACTCGACCACATCCGACTGGCTCACCAGCCAGTCGGACACCACCACAAGCCCCGTCACCACCATCGCCAGATCAGCAGGCAACCCACCCTTCGGAACCGCCCGCGCCCCCGTCACCCGGCGCAACTCGGCAAAATGCAACCGCCGCTGCTCATCCCAGCCCGCATCCCCCAGCCCCGGCTGATACACCCCGGCCTGCCGCAACTCATGCTCCTGCAACACCCCGCCGAACCAGCCATGATGCCCCCCGAGAAGCTGAGCCACCTGATGGCCGACAGCCCCCTTCATCAACTGCCGACCGCCCCCAACCCGCCGGCCTTGCGGATACCCCACCTCCTCCAGCAGCGCCGCAAGCGCCCAATGCGTCGCCATCTCATGACGAAAACCACGCTCCCGCTCCGCACCCGGCGCACACCGGTAGCCCGGATCCCCATCCAGCACGGCAAACAACTCCGGCACCTGCGCCTGAAACACCGGCGTGATCTTGCCCAGATCATGCAGACCAGCCCAGAACGACACCACACACCGGGCCTCACCGAGCGACATCCCCAACGCCTCGGCAACACGCTCCCGCGTCCGCTCACCCAGCAACGCGTCCCACAAAAACCGGAACATCGCAGCAGAATCCAGCAGATGACACACCACCGGATAAGGCCGCGACAAACCCCGCTGCTTCCCCCACAACCGGCAGTCCACGACCACCCCTGAACCTAAAAAGCCCTCACCGTGCATCACACAGCAACAGATAGCAGCCACCACTGACAACCAGACCCACACCCACACAGACCAACCCCCGAAAACCCACAGCACACCACTCCGCACAACCGAAGGCCAGCCGAGTGCCGGCGGAGGTAGTGGATGGGTCCTTTCAGCGCAAGCGGGAGGTAATCGACGGCGGCCAGTCCGCAGGAAGCAAGGCGTGGTCCACTCCGCACGAGCGGAGGTGAGCCGGTGAACGCGATGCTGGCGGCAGCGACGTCATGCTTTGGCGTCGGGCATGCCGCTGGTAACGACGATCGCCGCCACGTCGCCGGTCTTCGTGCGGCCCAGCCAGACGACGCCGCCCGACTCGGCCCCGAACGTGACCAAATCGGCTTGCTGCGACTCGTCGCGTACCCGTTCGCAACCGTCAGCCAACTGCTCGGAGTCGCGCGGTGCAGGAACCCCGTCTATGAACGTGCGAAAGGGTGCGGACAAGGTCGTCCACGCGCCTGCGTCGGCGAAGCAGCCGACATTGGCATCGGAGAAGAAGCGGGGCTCCTCACCCGGCTGAAGCCGGGCGATGTCGTCCTCGACACTCAGGCCCATCTCCCATCCGACGACACGGTCGTCGCTGATACACAGGCACGTTGCGGCGCACTCAACGCCGTCAACGTGCTCGCCCATGAACTCGTACGGGACCGCCGTCCACGCGATCTCTACCCGGTAGACGCCCGCGGGAATGCGCACCGCCAGCTCCCGCGGGGGCCTGGTCGGCAGCCCCCTCTGGTACTCCCAGACCTGGTCGTCGTGCCATGGCGCATCGACGACGAGCCGGCCGCTCGATACGCGGATCGTCGTCAGCTCCCCGACGCCCGTCACGACTACCGGCGTCGTCGGATCGTCGTACACCGTCCCAAGGTGAGCACCGGGCGTGAAAGCCGCCTCCAAGTACCAGGTGGCCTCAGGCCCGGCTGCCAGCCGCGCGTCCCTGACCCACTCCATATCTCACTCCCTCCTTGCCACCCGGCCGGGCGGTCAACCGAAAGCTACGTGGGCCCGCTGACACATCGGCACTGCTTGCATCGTCGCAATCCGTGATCGCTCCCCAAGATCTGTGCCACAACCCCGTTCTCGTGAACAAAGCCACACCTGGATCTCCGAGAGCAGCGCCCCGCACGGAGCCGAGCCGCGGTTCGAGGACGGCTGGTTCGCCGGTGTCCGCGACGTCGCCAGCCACCTGCGGCGCATCGCCGACACCACCGCCACCACCGGGCGGGGCGCGCCGCGTCCAGCGCCATGCTCCTCGCCCACCTCCAGCAGAACTCCTCCCCCGCCCCGCAGGAGGCAGGAGGCCCGGCTGTGGAGCTGGACGCGAAGGACGTCCTGGCGGCGGCGGAACGTTTCCCGTGGGCCCTGGCCGCTCCGGGGACGCGGCACTGGCCGGACGGGTAGTTCTTGGACGTATCGCGCGGGGGGTCAGTCGTGGCGAGCGAGCTTCGCGGCGGAGACGAGCAGGATCACGGCCAGCGCAGGGATGAGGACGACGTCGGGGAATACCCCGAGCAGCAGGCCGCCCAGGAAAGCTCCGGCGATCGAGCCCGCGACCATGACCACCGCGAAGCGGCGGTTGGCGCCCAGGACCGCGAAGCTGCCGTCGCGGCTGTAGCGGGCGAAGGCCACCAGCATCGTCGGCAGTGACACCAGCAGAGACAGGCTTCCCGCCGTTCTGATGTCCTGCCCGAAGAGCAGCACGATCGACGGGATCAGCAACTCTCCGCCGGCCACGCCCATGACGGCCGCGACCACTCCGATGCCGAACCCGGCCGCCACCCCGAGCGGCACCTGCGCCCACAGCGGCAGGTCGAGGGTCCCGAGCGTCGAGAAGTGCGTGAACACCAGGGCCGCGGCCATCAGCGCCATGAGCGCGGCCAGCACCTTGTACAGGGTGGAGGAGCGCATCCGCACCGCCCATGACGCGCCGGCCCAGGCGCCCAGCAGGCTGCCGGCGAGCAGGTTGACCGCGACGGGCCAGTGCGCGACCAGCTCGGAGGCGGACACGGCCGCCATACGGGCGGGCAGCGCGGTCAAGACCACGACCAGGCTCATCGCCTTGTTCAGGATGACGGCGGAGAGCGCGGCGAATCCGAAAAGGCTGATCAGCAGCGGCAGGCGAAACTCCGCGCCGCCCAGACCGATCATCCCGCCCAGCACGCCGATCGCCGCCCCCGCCCCGAACACCACGGGCATCGAGTGCGCCGAGCGCAGCGGAGCGAGGGTCTGGTCAGTGGTCATGGCAGGAATCCTCCCCGGCGGTAACCCCTGCCCGCTACCAACGGCCCGCACCTTCAGGGAAAGGCACCGGGACCCCGCTCACGAGTCGTTCGGTCCTCCGAGAGGCCCGCTTCGAGGCAGCGGGGCCGGGCCGGGTGATCCTGTCCGCCCCGCTGTTGCCGGGTCACTGGCCTCGCCGGGCTTGCCCAGGGTGGCCTTGGGCTTGCCCGCAGCCGCCGGCGGCTTGCCCGGCTCAGCCGCGCAGGCGCGAGAGCCAGCCGGTGGTCTTCTGCTTGGGCACGGCCGGCTCCTGCTCCTGGTCGCGCTCCTCCTGTCGGGGTCTCACGCCCCAGGCCAGGTCCGAGTCGGCCTCGAACCGCTGGTCGCCGTTCCCGCACAGAGACGGATGCGTCGCCGGGGAAGGGCCCCCGGCGACGCGCGCGGTCGCCTTCCATCGTTCGTCGGTGAACGCGGCACCGCACTCGGTGCAGACAGGGCGCTCGGGGGCGGGCCAGAAGTCGTCCGCCCCGGCCTCACCGCGTACCGGCTTCCGGCGCCCCTGGGTGTCAGTCGCAGGGCCGACGGCGGCGCCGACCTTCTGCTTGCAGGTGCGCACAGCTGCGGGTGGGAGTCCTTCGCAGCTCCCCAGTCCGTCGGCTGTACCGCCTCCCAGCGGGCGTCGGTGAACCGCACCCCGCAGCAGACGGAACGACGGGCCTCACGCTTTCCAGGTGATCTCGAAGCGCTACGAGAAGGGCTCGATCATCCTGACCTCGAACAAGACCTTGAGCGAATGGGCCAGGTGTTCGGCGACGAGGTCCTCGCCACCGCGATTCTCGACCGCCTCCTGCACCACTGCGAAGTGATCTTCATCAACGGCCCCAGCTACCGACTCAAGAATCGCCTCCAGGCCATCGAGCGGGAGAACGAGGTGGCCTGACCAGCTGTGATCAGGCCACCGGGTCCTCGCCCGGCGGGATGAAGACATCTGCGCCATCGGCATCCTCGACATGCCCCTGGGCATCGACCGTGATGGCCGTCGCCCGCCCCTGCGATGTGATGAGCCAGGCCAGCACCTGTTCCGTCAGCGGCGTTCCCCCTGGTCCCTCGTCCTTCCAGTGCACCCGCCACCCTCCACCAGGCACCGCGGCCACGACCTGATCGGCCTGCTCCAAATGGGAGAAGTCCTCGTAGTCCGTCACCGGACGCAGGGCACCACGCTTGGGATCGACCACCAGGGCCGTTCCGGTCGCCTGGTCCCAGCCCTCCACACGCACCATGCGGCCGATCTCGGTGTCGGTGCCGCTGAAGATCGCGGTCCAGCCGGTCTGATTGAAATAGCGAAGAGACACCTCTCCATCATCTCGAACCACGACGCTCGCGCTTCACAGGACTGCAGGCTCTGCACGCTCATCCGTACGCGGCTCTGCACATAGGCGAGTACGCCGACAAGCCCTGACGTGCCGTCACTGACACCCCCTTACAGACACCAATCCAGCACATCGCGCCTGCGCGAGCAGCAGCGGCAGACGTCCGCTGACGTTGCCGCCATCAACCGAAAAAATGGTCTGCCAGAATTTTCTCCAGCAGACCATTCTTCGTGTATCGGCTACGATTGCCCGATCCTAGACACCTCAGCAGCGTCTGATTTCCCGCTTGTGAACGACAGACTCCTCCTTGACAGATGTCAATAATCCGTCATTCCAATGCGAGGTCCGGCTACTTCTTCGAGACCATTGAAATTCCCCCCATCGCAAGGGAGAACATTCGGGCTAGCGCCTTCCGTACATCTGGGTCTCGATCAAGTCGATCCAACGATTCGTACCTCGCCGGATCTACATCGATTGTGGCAACTCCGCCAGAAGCTCCGTCATCCATCGTCGAGAACAGAAGAAGGCATCGGTAGGCTCGCACAACTCCCCCTCTCTCTTCCCGCATCAGTGCTTGAAGGACGGCGCTTCCTTCCTTGACTTGGCGGCGGAGTGCATTCACCGAGGTCCACCGAGTCGCCCAGCCGCGTGCCTCCGCCTCCAGTTGAATTTCGAGGAGTGTGTCAAAACTAATGTGACACACACGGAAGTCGGAGTCAGTCACACGAATCACAGACATCACAGCATCAGTCCTCACCCAAAACGTCGATACGAATCGGCGTGTCTGGGTCGATACGCCCATCCATGATTCTCCTGCGGAGTTCATCCCAGCGATGATGTCCACCAAGGATGGTTCCTCCGCGTGAGACGGCTATCCCGTCCCCTTCCGCAGCCTTGTTGATCGAGTCCAGAAGCTCCCGGTCGCTCAGCTCCTCGTGATACCACTGCGATGCAGGATCCCGAGTTGACTGGCCCGGGGTGTATTTCTGGGCGACATCACCAGCCGTCTCCTGACGTTTCGCCCATCCGCACCCCCCAGAGTTGTGAACGAGGACCGGAGTCTGTCCCGCCAGCACATAGTACGTGTGCAGGTCGTCGACGGTCAGGTTATACGTTCGGGCGTGCCTGCTGAAGTGGCGGTTCGCTTGGACCGTGACGGTGGTGCCGTCGTCGCTGAGCAGGGTCATGCCCGGCTTAAGATTGCCGGCTTCCGTCCAGCGGTTGGCGGACGGTGACCAGAAGGGGTGCTCGTGGGTCGCGGTGAGCTTTCTCAGGCCGTTCTTCGTTGCGATGGTCAGCTCATTGAAGTGCTTGTCATCTTCGGTGACGATCAGGCGGGCCACCTTGCGAGGAGCTGTTTTACCAGTCGTAGGGTCGGTGGAGATTACTTCATCACCAACGCGCACCTTCTCGATTGGCCTATTCTTGCCGTCGGCCATCAATACGACAGTACCTGCCAGGAAGCATTTACATCCGGGCTTAGGCGGCGAGGCATCGTCCGCCTTCTTAGCTCCCTTAAATATCCACTTTCCTCCCTTAATTAGCCCCTTGACAATGCCCCATCCGCCAGCGATGGCCGAGATAAACCAAGCGTCATGGTCTCCCCGTTCGTAATACTTGGCTTTGGTGTCAATGCCGTTCTCGCCGACAATCTCGTCGTACTTGTCTGCGTATCCTCCGCAGCCTTCGATCCAGCACCAAGGGTCCACCATTACCGCGTCGTCGAGGCTTGATGCAGCATAGTGACCGTAACCGGCAAGGTAGTCTTTATAGTCTCCGTTCCCATGACACGAAGTACGGCAAGGCTCGCTCTTCAGGTCTTTCAGGTTTCCATAGTTCCCCGTGCCAAAAGAGGACCTCCAGTAGGAAGGGCTCAGAGAACTCTGGGTTCCATTCAGATGCGTCCGATACGCCATCCGGAACCATCCGACGCTTATCCTCGCGCGGATCGCCTTGATTACGGTTCCGAAACTGAACCACTTGCCGTCAGGATCGGCGGAGCTGACGGGGTTGTTGTTGCTGTATGCGTAGCCGTTGATCTGTTGCGGGTCTTTGAGGTCCGCGATGGGGTCTGCGCTGATGAAGCGACCGGTGGTGGGGTCGTATTCGCGTGCGCCGAGGTGGGTGAGGCCGGTTGGGTCTTCGATCCCGCCGACGAAGCCCTTTTCGCCGGCCCAGGCGGTGGGGTTAGCGCCGCGGTCTTCGCCGAAGGGCTGGGTGTAGCGGCGGGTGAGGGTCTGGGTGGTGGCGTCGATCTGGACGCTTGTGGTGCCGTTGTGGTCGGTGCCGAGCCAAGTGAGGGACTGTGATGTCCGAACGGCTACGGTTTGGCCGGCGTGGCTGTAGTAGCGGGTCGCTGTGACGGCGTTGGTGGTTTTGTCGTAGCGGAGTTCGGTTTCACCGAGGTAGAGGGTGGAGCCGGTGTTGTCGCGGCGGATGAGCCGGTTGCCTTCGGCGTCGTTGAGGTAGGTGGTTTCGCTGCTATCGGCTTCGGTGACCTTGGTGAGGTCGTTTTCCGGTCCCCAGGTGAGGGTCTGGGTCTTGGTGCCGGTGGTACGGGTTTCGGTGTTGCCGGCCTTGTCGTAGGTGTAGCTGGTGGTGGGACCGGTCGGGTTATCGGGCGGTGTGGCGGTGTTGGAGAGCAGGTGGGGGCGCGCCGTGCCGTCGGGGTTTTTCTGGTCGTAGGTGTAGGTGGTGGTGGTTGGTCCGCCCTGGGTGAGGTGGTTGGTTGCTGTTTTGCGGTTGCCGGTGGTGTCGTAGGTGAAGGACTGCCAGTAGGGGGCGGTTCCGCCGACGGTGTCTGTGGTGGGTGTGGTGGTGCAGTCGGTGGTGGCGGTCCAGGCGGTCTGGAGCCTGCGGTGGCCGTCGTAGGTGAAGCACTGGCGGTCGCCGGTGGCGGTGGACTTGTCCTGGACTTCGACGGGGTTGCCGGCCGGGTCGTATCGGTAGTAGATGTCCGCGTCCGTGCCGCTGTGGGTTTCGGATGCGATGGTCTGGCGGGCGAGCCGCTTGGTGCCTGTCTCGTAGGACTGGCTGATGTCGACCCACTTGGCGGTGGAGGAGACGCCCAGGGTCGTGTTGATGCGTTCGCCGGCGGGCAGGTAGCTGGTGCCCTGGACGATGCCGGTCAGGCCTTGCAGCTTGGTCGGCAGGCGCTGGCTGTTGTAGCTGTAGCTGAGAACTTCGAGGCCCAGGCCTCCCATCGCGGGGATGGTCCGCGTCTGGAGGGTGCCGTCGGGGTTGTAGGCGTTGGTGATGGTGTAGACGCCGGTGCCCGCGGTGGCCTTTTCGTCGGTGCTGATCGTGTACTGCTCTTTGAGCACACGGTAGAGCGGGTCGTAGGCGGCGTTGGTGATCGCGTAGACCTTGCCGGTCTTGCCTCCGTCGTAGCGGATGGAGGAGGTGAGCTGTCCCTTGGCGACGGTGTCGTAGGACCAGCGCGCCAGATAGTTGGCGTCGACGAGTTTCGGCAGACCGTTCTCGTCGAGCTCGATGCGGTCGCGGAGCTTGCCTGTCTTACGTCCGAGCTTGTCGTAGGTGTAGCTGAGGACCTTGCCGTTGGCGTCTTCGGTGACGGCGACCTGGTCTAGTTCGTCGTACTCGGTCTTCGTGGTGCCGGCGTCGGGGTCGGTGGTGCCGGTCTGGCGGCCGAGGAAGTCGTAGTCGTACTTCCAGGCGTTGCCGTCGCTGTCCTCGACCTTGGTGAGCTGGTCGCTTCGCCCGTAGGTGTAGGTCAGTTTGGTGTAGGCGCCGGTGGCCTTGTTGCCGTCGTACTCGCGTTTCTCGGCGAGCAGGCCTCGGCTGTCGACCTGTTCGCGGATGGCTGGGGCGCCGGTGGGAGGTTCGACGGTTGTGGCGTTGCCGTCGTAGGTGGTGGTGGTGCGGGAGTGCTCCTTGCCGTTGGCGAGGTTGATGGCGGTGGTGGGTCGCCCGGCGCCGTCGTAGATGGTCTGCGTTCCAGCGGGCGCGGCGGTCAGCAGGTTGGCGAGATCACCGTTGGGCGTGGTGGTGTCGACGAAGTCGACACCGGTCTCGACGGCGAGGCCTCGGGTGTCGTACTTGGTTTCAGTGATGACGCGTCCGGTGCCGACGGCCGCGGGTGCCTGCGTCTGTCGCGGGCGCAGGAGTGCGTCGTAGATGGCGTAGGTGGTCTGGTAGGTGGTGCCGTCGTTGTTGAGGGTTTTGGTGGCGATCCAGGGAGCTTTGCCCTGCTGGGCTCCGTATTCGATCTTCCTGTTGGGTGTCTGGGTGCGGGCGCGGTCGGCGAACCAGACGTCGGTCAGACGACCGAGGGAGTCGTACGCCATTTCGGTGCGCCGGCTGTTCGCGTCAACGCTGGCCCTGTCGCTGCCCCAGTCGGGGTTGAGCTCGGTGGTGGTGGTGTGGTCGAGGGCGTTGAGGACCTTGGTGGAGGTGAGTGGACCGCCTGCGGCGGGTGTGTATTCGACGTGCTTGACGCGGGTGTCCTTGGTGTCCCACATATCGGTGGGGCGTCCGAGGGCGTCGTACGCCGCGCGGGCGAGGGTCTGCGGGGTCTTCGCGGTCCCGTCGGTGTTGTAGCCGGTTACGCGGGCGGTCTGGGTGACGTCGCCCTTGGTGGGGACGGTGCCCCAGGCCTGGCCGTCGTAGGAGATGCGGGTGTCGGAGAGGACGTCGGTCGTTGCCGGGTCGCCGGTCCGCTTGGGCGTGGCGCTGCAGGCGACGGAAAGCTTCTCGACCTGCTGGCGCTTGTCGAGGATCCACGCCGTGGTGTTCTGCGCGTAGGTGGTAAGAGTGCAGTCCTTCTTGCCGCCGGCCTCGGTCTCGACGCTGACCGGTAGACCGTTCTTCGCGTCGTAGTTGGTCGTGGTGGTGGAGGTGATGGCCGGTGCGCCGGCGACCGGTGTGCGCTTGACTTCGGTCTTCGGGCGCACCCGGAAGGAGCGGAGGGTGCCGTAGGGCTGGGTGGCGGTGGCCATGGTGCGCGCGGCGGGTGTGGTGATGGTGCCGGAGACTTCGGCGCCAGTGGTGCCGTTGTAGGTGATCTGTTCGCGCAGCTGGCCGGTGTACTGCTCGCCGTCGCTGACGGTGGTGCCCTGGGAGTCGGTGACCTTCTCCACGCGGGTGGTGCCGTCGGCCTGCTTGTCGCCGTTCATGCCCCGGAAGTAGAGGCTGACGGTCTTGGAGCGGACGCCGGCGGCCGCGCCGACGAGTGTGGTGACCTTCTGGTAGCCGCGCCAGGTGCCCCAGGTGCGGTACTTGTCCTGGGTGATCGGGGACTCGTCGTCAAAGGCCCAGGCTCCGCCGGCCGGGTCATAGAGGTAGTTCGTCTCCTTCAGCGGTGCACCGCCGGTGGGGTCGGACTCGGTGACCTGGGTGACGACGTACTTGTGGAACCAGTCGGTGCGCGGCTGCGGGTCGGTGCCGGGAGTGGGGTTGGACGGCGGGATCCACTTGACCGGGTAGCAGCGCTTGGTGTTCTTGTCGAGTGCGGTGGGGATGTTGGTGTCGGCGACGCACTCGTGGTCGGAGTAGTTGACGGTCAGGACGGAGCCGGTCTCCGAGGTGACCTTGCGAACACGCCACTTGATGAAGGGCAGGACGTCGTCGCCGGTCTTGTCGACGCGGTTGGCCAGCTGTGTGCCCTCGAAGGTGATCGGGGGCAGCGGGTCGGTCGGGGTGCCGCTGGTGGACTTGCCGGTGTGTTGGATGGACTTGAGCCACAGGCCGGCGTTGGAGCCGTCACCGGGGTCGGGGAAGTCGTGTTGCAGGTGCCAGTTGTTGACGTCGCGGTAGTCGCTGTCCGCTCCGGTGCCGGTGCCCTTGAAGACCTGGGTGGTGATGTCGGTCAGGCGCTTGCGGGTGAAGAAGGACGGGGTGGCCTGGTCGGTGCAGACAGTGTCCTTCTTGCAGATCTGGTCGAACGGGACGTCCGGCCAGGCGGTCTTGTTGGCGGCGGTGAGGTTGGTGCAGGTCTCGCCGCCTGCGACGGGTATGCAGCGCTCCGCGACGTCGAACCTCACCCGCGCGGCGGGCGGCTGGGTGGTGGAGAAGACGTTGTCGGCGGAGTGCTGGCCGTAGTCGATGCGCTTGAGGTAGCCGCCGCGGACGTACTCGGTGCCGTTGCCGGTGGTCCCGTTCTTGGCGTAGGAGTTCAGCTCCTTGTCGTACCAGTACGTCATGACGTTGCCGTGCGGGTCGACGACGTAGTCGAGGTTCCACCGCCAGGCCTGGTTCTTGGAGCGGGTGGCGAAGCTGGTGCCGGCGGAGTAGCCGGGCTCGCCTGAGTCGTCGCCGAAGACGGGGACGGTCCACACCGAGTTGGTCTCGGGCTTGCCGCTAGTCCAGCCGGGCAGCTGGTTCTTGCCGAAGACGTACTGGGTTCCGTCGATGGTGGTGACGGTCCAGTACTCGCCGGTGTCACCGCTGGTGCCCGTGTCGCCCTCGTCGGGGTTCTTCGCGCCCGTGCCGCGCACGACGCGCTCGCCGTCGTCGGACTGCAGATGCCACTCGCCGGACGTCTGATCCTTGACGAGGGTGCTGGACTTGCCGTTGAGGACGATGGAGGCGTTGTCCTCGCGCCAGCACAGGTCGCCCTTGTCCTTCTGCCCGTCGTCGTCGCAAGATCCGTAGGAGCGCTCGATGTAGGAGGTGGGCAGGTCGAAGCCCTCGCCGACCCAGGACGGCTGGGCGCTGGTGGCGGAGGTGCGGCCGTCGACGCTCTGCGCGGAGTAGCCGATCGACGGCGCGGGGGCGGGGCCGGCAGGGGCTGGGACGACGTCCATCGGGTAGGACCAGGTGAAGTCGCCGTTGGAGCCGCCGCCTGCCCAGGTGGCCGACGGGGACAGTGGGGTCGCCTCGTAGTTGCCCCGGTCGGAGGAGGCGCCGGCGGACAGCGCCAGCACGGTGAACGCGCTCGCGGCCGACGTGGTCTTCGGGGTGGCGACCTGGGCAGTGACCGTGCGCTCTTCGGTGTTGTTGTCCGAGGCGAGCGGGGTGGTGGCGCGGCAGGCCGGCTTGTCCGGGCTGGTCAGCGCGCAGGCGGGCAGCTGGACCATGCGCAGCCGGGAGGACCAGTTGCCGCTGTAGGCGTCGGCGAAGCCTTGGTAGTCGACGGTGACGCCGAGATGGGTGGCGTCGGTCTTGCCGTCGGCCCTTGCGACGCTGAGGACGACGCCGTCGATGCCGAGCTTGGCGGTGGTCTTGCGGTCGAGGACCTGGACCTGGGCGGCCTGCGGCGCGGGCGGGGCGGGGGTGGCCTTCGGCGTTTTCGCGTGCGGCGCGTTGGCCGGGGCGGGCTTCGACAGCTTCACCGGCAGGCCCTGGGCCGAAGCGGGTGCGCCGGTCGTGGTGGGCAGGGTGACGCGCGCGGTTGCCGCGGTCGGCCAGACGACCTTGGCGTGGGCACGCTGGCGGGTCTTGGCCGCGGCGGCACGGGCGGGGTCGGCCGATGGCGCGTTCGTGCGGGGCTGGAACGTTTCCGCCCGGCCGTACTGGGCCTTTTGCAGCGTGTTGTGGTCGCGCTCGAATTCCTGGGCGGGTGCTGCACCCAGGAGTGTGGTGATGACGGCTGTGGTCACTGGCAGGGCGACGGCGGCCATGCGGCGCCGGCTCGCGTTGCGCCAGGACCATGTGGGCACTGGTTTGGTGCCGAACACGTGGTTCTCCGCATTCTGAAGGCCGGGGCGTGCGCTGAGGCACGCCCCGGGTGGGTGAAGGTGGCAGAAGGGTGGTCTGAAGGGAGGGCTAGCCGATGTCGATCGGGGGCTCGCTCTCGAGGGCGAGCCCGGTGATGCCCGCCTGGGACATGGCACCGCTGTAGAGGCGGAGGTCGTCGACCTGGCCGAGGAGGGTGTCTCCCCATGCGCCCGTCGGGTAGATCCGGGACTTGCCCGTCACGAGGGGTCCGGTGGGCTGGTAGGTGTTCTTCACCAGTGCGCCGTCCTCGTCGCCCTGGCGGACACCGCCGACGTAGAGCCGCGCGGCTGCGGTGACGGAGTCGTAGGTGACGGCGACGTGGACCCAGCCCTTGGGGGCCTCGGTCAGCCCGGAGTACAGCAGCATCCGCGGGCCGCCGGCGACGTCGTTCTCCGCCATCTCGAGGATCCAATAGCCGTCCGGCTGGCCCTTGGGCTGGTGGTAGACGAGGCGGAACGCGCTCGTCTGCGCGCCGGGGTGGGCGAGGACCGTGGCGGAGTGGCCGATGCTGAGGTCGTCCAGGCGGTTGTCGTCGGTGACGTCGACCCAGCCGGCGAGGGTGAAGCTGCCGGTGTTGTCCAGCGGCACCGTAGCGCTCGCGGAGGAATCCGACGCGCCGGTCAGCTTCAGCACGTTGTCGTGCCCCTGAGCCTCGGAGTTGAAGAAGGAGGCTGTCTTGTCGAGGGTCATGGTGCGGTTGTTGCCGCTGCTGTCGGCAGCGGTCGTGCCGGCCGACTCGTCCATGGCCCACTTCGCCTCCAGCCGGGGCTGGTAGAGACCGGAGGACTCGTCCTCCAGATTCACCTCGGCGCCCAGCTCGTCGGCGAACACGGTCCGGTTCCACACCTGCAGCTGGTCGATGTCGCCGGGGAAGAAGTCGCGGTCCGCGCCGGCCGCCCACTTGCCGACCCGCAGCGCGCCGTTGCCGGCGAACGGCGTCGTGTAGGCCGTCTCGGCCTGGAGACGTCCGTTGACGTAGAGGCGGATCTTGCCGCCCTGTTCGTCGTAGACGCCGAGCAGATGCGTCCAGGCGCCGAGCACGGGCGGCTTTTGCGAGGAGGCACCGATGGTCGTGCCGGAGGTGGTGTCGGCGGAGTAGCGGGCGAACACCCAGCGGTCGGCGTTGGCCGAGTAGTAGAGCTGGAAGGACGACATGACGGTCCCCGGCTGGCCCGCGACCGCGGCGGCATGTGATCGGTCGGTGAGGCGGACCCACGCGGAGACGGCGAAGTTGTTCGTGGTGTCGACCGCCGGTGCCGAGGTCTGCGCGGCGGCCGTGTTCCCGTCCAGGTGTACGGCGCCCTTGAGGCGGCCCTGCGTCGTCCAGGAGGTCGTGCCCGTAAAGGTCAGGGGCGCGGCGCCCGTGGCGGAGTCGGCGGCCGTCGTTCCGCTGGTCTCGTCGAAGGCCCAGGCGGATACCGGTGTGCTGCCGGCCGCCACCTTGAACTGGAAGTCGGTCTGGCTGGGGTTGCCCGCGGCGTCATAGGTGACGGCCCGGAGCGTGTTCAGCCCCTTCTTGGACGGGGCGAGCTCGAAGCTGTGCGACTTCGTGTTCGCGGCGTAGGTCTTGGACTGTACGAGGACGCCGTTGAGGAAGGCGTCGAACCGGCGCACATCGCTCGCAGAGGTGGAGATCGTGAAGCTGCCCGTCATGCCGACGCTGCCCTGCTCGGGATCGGCGCCGCAGCTCAGGCTGGCGCACTCGGTGTACGGCGAGGCCGTCACCGTCGGCGGAGGCGGCAGGGTGGTATCGACGGTGAAGTAGCAGCGGGCCGACCACGGGCCGTACAGCGATGTGGTCGCGCCGCCGTAGGTGTAGCGGTATTCGGTTCGGGCGGCGAAGCTGTAGGTCTTCTGATCGGTGAGCGCGCCGGTCGTGACGCTTCCGGCGGTGCCGCTCGCCGTCCAGGTCGACGGAGACAGCGAAGCGATCTTGGTGTTGGCCGCGTCGAACACCTCGAAGTTCGGGCGCAGGCTCGCGTTCGCACCGTCCGCGGACGTCGGCGTCGCGGTCAGCCGAGGTGTCGTGTCACGGATCGCGGCGGGGCTGGAGGCCGCCGAACACGCCATGTTCGGGTCGGCGAGCTTCACGTAGGAGGGCTTGGCGTCCGGCGGCGAGACGTACGTGATCGACAGGCGCGGTTTGCGCGAGGAGGTGCTGTCGGGGTCGGTGGGTGACATGAACTGCTTCCACTGCATCCTGTCGCCCTCGTCGCCGGCGCGCAGGCCCAGGGTGGTCGTCGTCGCTGCCGCCTTGGCGGTGTAAGCGACGGCGGCCGTGGCGTTGAACTCGACGTCGCCGTCCTTGCAGTCGACGCTCCAGCCCTTGGCCGTGGAAACGGTGGCGACCTTGGACGACCAGGCCGGCTGCTTGGCCCAGCTGGTGCTGGAGGAGATCGTGCCCGTACGCCATAGGTCCACGGGCTGAGGTGTGCAGTTCGCCGCCCAGGTTTCGTAGGCGGTGAACGTGGCGTTGACGATCTTCTTGCCGGCGACACGGCGGGTGTCGAACTGGAACAGCGCGCGCGTCAGCTTCCCGTCGACCCAGCCGTCGTAGCCGGCGCCGAGGGTGTGGGAGGTCTTCCAGAACGACGTGGAGGGGACGTTGGACCACACCGTCGTCCAGCCCGTCAGCGACGCGGACACCGACGGCGGGTCGATCACCACCGGATAGGTCGTGTCCGGGTCCGCGAGGAAGCTCTGATCCGGCGTGACTGCCACCGCGTCGCCGCTAACCGTGACGTCGGCCAGCGCTGTACGAGCATCCGGGGAGGCGTCCACCGCCTCGGCGGACGTGACCGTGTCCGTCGACGACGACACACTCATGGTCGTAAGCCCTGACTGGGTAGCAGGCGGCTTGCCGGCGTCCCACATCAGCGCACCGCTGCTGGAAAACACCGCGCGGCCTTGCTTGTCGACCAGCGACAAGTCGCCGGAGGCGGACTCCCGCACATCCAGACCCGTGGTCCTCACCGGGAAGCGAACGGTCTTGAGCGCGGGATCGGCCGCAGCGGTCCGGTCGTGCACCACGAGATTCTGCGTGAATCCGTCAGGTCGGGACTGGACCACCAGGTCGATACCTGGGCGTACCGAGGCGTAGACGGCGGTGGAGCCGGTGAGCGTCGGCTGCGGCAGTGTCCAGGGCGAGCCGAGCTCGTAGGTGAGACCGTTCCTCGTCATACGGGCGAGCGGCCCGTTGCCGCCGCCGGAGAATGTGACCTGCTGGCCCGCCTTCGGCTCCACCAGGCCGTCGGCCCGGGACACGAGGGTGGTGTCGACCGGCGTCCAGCGGCCGTCCTTGCGGACGCGTTCGACCACGGGAGACGTCTCAACAGTGAACGTGCCGTCGGTGTTGGCGAACACCACGCTCGTCTCGCTGGTCAGGCCATCAACCTGGACCCGCTGCCCCGAGGCCACCGCCTTACGCGACGCCGCCTGCTCGGCCGTGACCTCAGGCAGAGCGTCGTCCTGCCAGAACGCCTTGCCCCGCCCAGCCTCGTCCGCGACGGGAGAGGACACCGGCGTGACCGGAAACTCCGAGCCCGGCTCCATGCCGGAGGCAGAAGCCGCCGCATGCACCGACATACCGCCAACGGTCAGCAGCGACACCGCCGCCGTGGCCACCCCCCGCGCCGCTCCCCAGCGACGCCTGAACGTTTTCACTTGAGACTCACAATCTGAAGAAATCATGAAGCGCACGCGACCTTATACGGCCCTTACATCACGGTCCACACGCCCCTGACCCCGTTGACCAGCCGCAACAGGCACATACAAGCCACAACCACGGACATGACGAAACGACATACGCACCCGATCACGCGCGCACGAAGGCAAAGCGGCGAACACAACCCACGCGTCACCAACTCGAACGAACCGTAGAACGCACCTCTGACACTCGAACAGGAAGCAGGCGACCGGCGTCAGTACGCTCGGCCCGGGTGCACGCCACGACCGGGCGAGGCGCTGGTCGTCGTACGAGCCGCCAGTGCACGGGACGGCCGCAGAGCCGGTGAGCTCGCTGAGGGCTGGACCTCCGCGTCCATGCGGCCGATGAGCCATACCGGGGATCCAAAGGACGAGCCGGCCTTCCATGCGAGAGCACTCGCCGACGAGGTGGAAGGATGCCCTGGGCGTACAGCCGCGCGATCGGCTCCGCACGCGACCTCCAGCCCTGTTCAGCGCGGACCTCGATGACCGCGGGCCTGAGCTGGCAATGAGTCTCCCGACGCTCGGCCGTTCCTTCCATGCCTGGGCGACGACCTGCTTGGTCATATCGCCGGCTCGGATGAGGTCCTTGACGCAGCAACCGGACTGGCCTAGCTGAGGGCGAGGGGACGGTCATCGTTGAAGGGCACGCCGCGAAGCCGAAAACGGGATCAGGGCCGCGCGGCAGGCGACGACTTCCACCTGCTCGGCCCTCGAATGTGGCACAGCAGTTGAGGGCTCCCCGTCGGGCCCCGCACCATCTTGAGACTGAGGGCCTACCCGTAAATGATCTACGTGTCGCCACGGGCGAGGGCGGCCACAGTGGCCTGTGGGCCTATCCGGCAAGGGCGAGGTTGTGCAGCCGGGCGATGCCGAGCACGCCATGGTGGACACCATCGCCCTTCAAGCGGCAGTCCCGGAGGATCGTCCAGGTCTGCATGCGGGCGAAGACGTGCTCGACGCGGACCTGGACCTGCTTGTGGGACGTGTTGTGCTCTTCCTTCCAGGCGGCAGCTCGGTCTGGTTGAACTTCCGGCGGTGCGGGATGACCAGGCCAGTGCCCGGGTAGCCGCCGTAGGCGACCGTGAGGGTCTTGCCAACGGCGGCCTTGGCAGCAGTGTCCCTGGCGAACCCTTCGCGAGGCTGGAGCGCGAGCATTGGCCCGAGAAGGTCGATGATGCGGTCCGCTGCCGACTTCGAGATCCCGAACAGCGGGGCGAGCTGCCGCATGGTCAGGTTCGTCCGCCAGTAGGCGGTGACCAGCAGGGGCCGGTTTTCCAGTGGACGGCTCCACGGCCGACCCTTGCGGACCGAGTCCGCACTTGCGCGACGCAGCACCGTCACCTGCTTCCCGAAGGCGCGCGGGCTCAGCCGGAGAGCGGGGCTATCCAGGACGGCTTCGACGCCGTGATCACACCAGCCACATCGGCTTACGTGCCCAGCGGAAGGCGCGATCCGGCCCTGGACGAAGTGGGCGACGGGGTGGACCAGTGCCGGAAGTCGTCCAGCACCCGGCAGCGGAATCACAGTGCCTTAGAGAGCCAACGGGGCTCTCGTCGGCCGTTCTCCTGAGCTGCGACACTCTGCGCGTGAGTTATCCCGCGACAGACCAGCTGTCCTCCGCCGAACGCGCCTTCATGATCAACGCCACCGAGATCGACATCCTCCCCGGCGTCTGGGGCGACCTCGACGAGCCGCTGGTCTCAGGGCCCGCCTCGGCTCTCGTCCCGATCCTCCTTTCCCTCGTCGACAGAGGGTGGATCGAAGTGTGCCGGGTCGTTCCCTGGACCGCGGAGGATGGCACTGTCGGAGAGCAGCCCGGGCTCCCTGTCCCGAGGCAGGACCTTCCCGCTGTTCTGGCGGAGGCTGAGAACTGGGAGTATCCGTCATCCGGCACGTGGCTGGGGTGCCTCACACTGACTCTCACCGAAGCGGGTCAGAGGATCCCCCGCTGACACGCAGCCTCAACGGTGCCGCTCCGCAAGCCGCCCGTTTCTCGCCCTTCACCAGCATCGCCTGCACCCTCATCTGCTACGGCAGAGTCACCAATGAGGTGGCTTCTTAGGCCCAGGCGCTCATCGAGTGGTGGGTCGAGCACCACGGCGTCGGCGCCGACCGGCGGTCGCCACCCGAGATCGCCCCGGACGACAGTGTCGTCCCGCGCGCTCCACGCGCCAATCACAAGAACGGGCGGGTCAGAAGCTGATTGCTGCCCTGGCGCACGCATCGCATACCGTGAACGCGTTCAATAGGGGAGGGACCCAGTACGTGAACCACCGCACCAACCGCCGCGTCGCCGCGGCCGCGCTCATTGCAGCCGTCATCACCACGGCCGCCGCCTGCGGCCCGGACGCCACCGATACCGGGGCGAAGAACACCAGCGCTAGTCCGAGCCCGGCTAAATCCAAGGACGCCTTCGACGGCCTGAGTGGCCCTGAGATCAGCGAGAAGGCCAAGGCCGCGGTCAAGGGCGTCACCTCCCTGCGTGTTGTCGGCGACGCGCCGGACGGCCGTGGCGGCACCATCAGCATGGACCTTGCCCTGGACACACGAGGCTCCTGCCGCGGCACTATCACCCAGCCGCGCATCGGCACCATCGAGATGATCAAGAACCGCCGCACCGTTTTCATCAAGGGTGACGAGAAGTTCTGGCGGGCCTCACTCGCCTCCGCAAAAAGGAAGCCCACCGCCCAGCAGGCCGACGCGTTCGTCGAGCTCGTCAAGGGCCGCTGGATGAAGGCCGACAGCAAGGCAGCCGCGGCCATGACCCGCAAGGACGTGTGTGACCTCAGCGCACTCGCGGACAAGCTCGGAAACGACTCGACCGACACCTCCACCACGCGCGACGCCGACATCATCCGCGCCGGCCAGGCCCTCGCCGTCATCTACGACCGCGACGGCAGCGAAGTCACCACCATCCACGTCGCCAAGACCGGCAAGCCCTACCCCGTCGAAATCAGCAACACCGGCAGCGCCGACGCCGGCACCCTCAAGTTCAGCGACTTCAACAAGCCGGTCGACACCACCCCGCCCCCCGCCGACCAGATCCTCGACACCCGCAAACTCCGTCGCTGACCCGACACTGCCGCACGGCCACCTCCGCGCTGACGCCTCCGCGCGGAGGTGTCAGCGCGCAGAGCACGTGCACCAGTCGTCACCATTGAGCTGTCGCCAGAGGCGAACTCGCTCGTCCCGCACACTCGGGCGCCGTGACGAAGTGTTCGTTCTGCCGCCGTGAGTACGACGAGGCCGATACCGTGGACGCTCCTCTCACGGCAGGATCAGGCGACATGCTCCAGCTCGGTCAGGCAGGCGGCGATCTGGTCGCTGCGGCGGGCGGTCCAGCAGATCAGCTCGTGCGGTATCCCGGCAATCCCCATCGGCGCCCCAAGATGACGATGCCCGGCTCGGTCGCCAGGTCCAGCGCCTCGCACACCTCCGCAGCCACGATCTCGTATAGCCCCTGGCAACCGCCGGGGGCTGCGTCGTGCTGCCCGGAGGAGACCACAGCCGCTAGCGGGCTCGGCGCCCGCACCGAAGGGCGCGACGTAATGCGGTGCTCGTGTCTCCCGGGGCGAACCGGTCGGCGTCCAGGATCTACGCGATGGGTGCTGTCAGGGATCGTCTGGGATCAGCGCGAAGGCGCACACCGTTGCAGGGAAGATCGGCCAGATTTGTGATGCATCAGGACAAGCGCCCCCTTCCGGCCAGAGATTCGAGCAAACATTCGGAAGATCTTGATGTCGCCGACCGCCGACCACGGTCGCGCGCCCATCCGACCGAAACACCCTTGGGGGAACCATCAGCACCGCCCTGCATTCACGCCGCTTACGTACCTCCTTAGCCGCTCTCGCAGCCGCCACACTGCTGCCGCTGGCCCCGTCCGAGGCCACCGCGGCGCCCGCCGAACCCGACCCTGGGCGGGCCCAGACCTTCGTCGTCCCGCCAGGCTCACCGCTTCCCTCGCTTCCGGAACTCCGCTCCGGCGCCGCTGAGCAGCGCCTCGCCGACGCCGAGACCTCAGCCGGCCCCACCACACCGCTCGAGGTCGTGGGTCCTGCCGCCGCCTACGGCCGGAAGACCGCCACTCCCGCCGTCACCGCCCGCCCGGCGCCGCCGGTTGCAGCCTCCAGGACAGCCGCCGGTGCCGCAGCCGTCTCGTATCCGGAACCCGCCCGGACCATGTCGCTCGCCGAGTGCAAGGCGAACATGGGCGGCTCCGCGCAGCTCTACCTCAAGTCCCGGTTCGCCGTATGCACCGCTCTGCAGGTCACCACACTCTGGACGCGCTCCGAGGGACAGGTCGGCACCAGCTCCTACACCGTGTACATCCGCGGCACGGTCCCCAAGGAGTCCGACCGCACCATGTACTTCGACTACGACCTCACCGACTTCGTCTCCGTCGGCAGCACCGGCGCGGCCGGCATGCGGATCGGCCTGAAGGGCGTAGTGCCCCAGAACTGGCCCGCGACCGCGCGCCCCGTGCTGAGCACCACGCTGCCCGTCACCAAGACGCTCCCGCCGATGCAGGCGAGCTCCCACTACACCCACACCCTGCGCTACGCGCCCGGGCAGGGCATTCGCCCCGCGCTGGGATGCGGCCTCCTACCTGCGCAACTCGACGGGCGGCGGCAACCCCGCCAACAAGGGCGGCGCAGCGTTCAGCATGATCGCCACGCTCGAGTACAGCTCCCAGCCCGGTGCCCCAGAGAAGGCCGTGGCCGATCACATCAAGCAGGCGTTCACCAACCCCAGGGCCACCAAGCCGCTTAACGCGCTGAAAAACGTGCCGGGCGACGACGTGAAGGAACCGCTGCACCGGCTGTTCCTCGACCAGCGGCGTCGGGACCGCAACCGCGCGGTCGCGGTCCGCGAGTGCACCCGCGCGTGGGGAACGAACTACACCGACGGCGGCAAGGAGTGCGACGAGTTCCCCTTCGCCGCACCTATGAAGACTCCGCGGCCTCCGAGTTCGACGTGCACGTCGAGAAGAACAACTTCTCCGCTGCCCGTACCCGGTGCGCAGAACGGCGCCGCCGGCGATCTGCTGAGCGGCTTTTACAACGCCAACCGGATCATCGACGGACTGGAAGACGGCTTCATCGTCAAGATCAACTGACATCAGGTGTGTGGCCGGCGCGTCACGGCGCCGGCCACACGCGTCAGGCCTTGGGCCAGAAGTCGATCAGGTACTTCTCCACGCCGTACGCGACGCCCTGCGTCTGCGTCACCCGGGCGACGCCGGCACGTCCGGTGCCCCCGACCCGCACCCGCCACCGCCCCGGGTTGCCCAGCCGGATCAGGTGATCGGAGCGACCCAGCGTCATCGTCCACACCGCGACATCCCCCGTGGTGGTCTCGAAGTCGACCTCCTCCTGCTCGTCCCACTCCCCCGGCGCGGCAAGCGGCTGCCCAGCCCACACCCTGACCTCCACGCCGGCGGTGTGGGTATGGCCCGCGCTGAACAAGTCGAAGCGGCGCTCGTGCCCCTGGAGGAACACACCCCACTCGTAGTCGTCGCCGAACGGCACAGGAACCGCGCTGTCGTCGGACTCCTGGAATCCGAACCCTCGGAACGCGACCTCGACGTCCAGGAGCTGCTGGTGAAGTAACTCGGGCATGACCCTGCAACCTACCGCCGCGTCCGGCCCGATTCGTGCCTGCTCTCTGCGGGTGACGAGATATTGCTGGCCATGACGTTGGTGACGCTCGCGTGAATGCCGTGGGCGGCGAAGAACGCGCGGGCGCGGCTGAGGAACGCCACGGTGGCGGCCTTCTCACCGGGAAGGGCTTCGGTGTCGCCTGTTGACCTAGCCTTCGGGGTCGAGGAACCGGCGGTGGTTGATGCCCAAGCGCGCCGGCCACCGGCCTACGGTGCGCTCGCTGACCTGCACTGCCTGGCCTGCGAGTTCGAGAGTGATCCGGCAGACCACTCGTTCTCCCGCCGCAACCGCTCGATCTGTTCGACGACATCGGGTGGGGTCTGGGTCGGTGAGGATCGCGGGACGATCGGGCGGTCCTGCAGCCCGAGTTCGCCATGCGTGTCGTACCGGTATTTCCACTTGGACAGACAGGCGCGGGAACACCGGCCTCGGCGGCGACGTGCGCGATCGGACGACTGCGGCAGCGCTCCACTAGCCTTCGGCGTCCCTCGGTGTTCAAGGGGGCGTGCGCATGTGTCACTGGAGCACCTCAGTGCTCCGGCCGGCCGTGATGGCGGTGAGGAGGGGGAACGCGATGAGCAGTGCGACCGCGACGAGGAGTCCGCTCGCCCAGAGCGGCCCGAGGTCCCCGGCTTCGGTGTCGAAGGTGGACGCAGCGATGACGGGGCCGGCGGCGGCGCCCACGTTGAGCGCCGCGGTCGCATACGAGCCAGCCATCGTGGGTGCTCCCGCGGCCTCGTAGAGGACCCGCGCAATCAGCGTGCTGCCCAGCGCGAACGACAGTGCGCCTTGCACGAACAGGAGGGTGAACAGGGCGACCGGCTCGCCTGCCAGCATCGCCAGGGCCGGCCAGCCGATGAGCAGCAGCGGACCGCCGACTGCGATGACCAGACCGGGACGCCGGTCGGACAGCCGCCCGGCGACGGTGACGCCCACGAAGGACCCGGCGCCGAAGAGCACCAGCGCGACAGAAATCCACCACTCGCCCAGCCCGGCGCTGTCGGTCACCACGGGGGCGAGGAAGGTGAGGCTCCCGAAGGTTGCCGAGTTCACCAGCGCGCCGAGCAGCATCACCAGAATCAACCGCGGCCGTGTGAGCTGGGCGAGCTCCGCTCGCAACGCCGGCCTGCCAGTTGCCTCATCCTCGTCACGCCCTGTGGGGATTGTCTTCAGGATGCCTAGAGCTGCAGGCAGGCAGAGAGCGGCGACCGCCCAGAATGCGACTCGCCAGCCGAGCAACGTGCCGAGCACCGAGCCGCCAGGGACACCGGCGATCGTGGCCACCGTCGTGCCTGACAGCAGCACGGCCAGCGCACGTCCCTTCTTGTCGGGTGAGACCAGCGTGGCGGCAGCCGTCAGAGCGACGGCAAGGAACCCTGCGTTCGCGAGCGCGGCGACGACCCGGGTGGCGAACAGGATAAGGAAGCTGGTGGTGATGGCCCCCACGGCGTGAGCTGCCGCGAAAGTGAGGATGAACCCGAGAAGGCTGGAGCGCCTGGGCCAGTTGCGGGCAAGCGCGGCCACAAGGGGGGCACCGACGATCATGCCGACCGCGAAGGCCGAGGTGAGCGTGCCGGCTGTCCCGACCGTGACGTCGAGGTCTGAGGCGATGTCCGGCAAGAGGCCGGCGAGCATGAATTCCGAGGTGCCCATGGCGAAAACCGCCATGGCAAGCAGGTACAGCGGGAGAGGCATCGAGTGGCTCCGAGGTGAGGAGAAGCACGAGGAGGTCATCTCGTCACCGCGGCCAGCCCCAAGGGCGCACTCGCCCGGCCGCAGAACGCGGCGCGACGACTGGGCTACAAGATCAGTGGTTCAGGGGGCTGACGGCGTGACCGAAAGCCCCCACCTTGTCTGACTCAGGACTCGACATGGCCCGCACGCTACCTGACCGATGCCCGTCGAAGCATCTTGGTTTCACTTACATCGGCCTGTGCCACCCACGTCATGTCCCGCAACAGCTAGGCCGCTTGGCCCGCCGGGTGGAAGTTGATGCGTTCACGGATGACGGGGAAGCCGGCCTTGGCGAAGTTAGCGGCCATGGGGAAGTTGCCGCGGTCCGTGGCTCCGCTGACGGACTCCGCGCCCTGCTCGACGAGGAGGTGGGTGCACTCCGCGAGGAGGTCGTAGGCGTAGCCGCGACCGCGCTGTTCCGGGACGACTCCGATGAAACCGATGGTCGGGCCGGAGGGGTTGTGGGCCGGGATGTGGATGCCGGCCAGATCGCCCTCCGGTGTGTGCGCGATCTGCCACCACTCCCGTGGAGAGGGGCACCAGTGGAAGAAGTCGAGCTCCTCCTGGGCGGCCTGATCGAGGCCGCCCTCCTCGATGGCCCTCAGCGCGTGGGCATCCAAAGTGACAGAGTGGATGCGGCGCAACGCGTCGAAGAACACGGTGTCGTCGGGTTCGGCGCTGAAGCGCAGGCGTCCGGGCCGCTCGGGCAGACCTCGCTGCGGGGTCCAGCGGTACAGGAAGCGTTCCACCAGGAGTTCGTACCCTGCGGCTCGTGCGGCGGTGAAGCGCGCCTCGGCGCCGGCACGCAGGTCGGTGTTTTCCCGCCAACCGCCGGGCAGGTTGATCTCGAGCTCGACCTGCCAGGGAGCGGAGCGAAGGAGTTCGGCCCCGGCCTCCTCCTCGCCCTCGGCCACGTCGAACCAGTTGATGTTGACAGGCTCCGAGTCGTCGGGGCCGCCCCACCACGCGCCACGTGCGACGACCTCGCCTTCGCGCAGGGCGACGCGCTTCCAGTCGGGGCGGAACTGGGTACGCCGATGGGCTTCACGGGCACCCAAGGGATCGGGGAGCGCGTCGAAAAGATGAGCGTCGCGCGCCGAGAGCGCGCGGATGACCAGATCGGTCATGGATTCCTCCGGGATACAGGCTGCTTGGAGCGCTCCCGGTCAGAACTCACGAACCACGCCGGGACAGCGGAAAAGGGAGCGCTGGAAAGGTGTGAACCGCACGGCACTCGCCTCCTTCCATCCATCTCAGGGCGTGGAGCCACACACTAAGTGATCTACCGCGGGCCCGTCCACGGATTTCCTTACGCCCTGACCCGCGATGGATGTGGTCAAGCGTTCCCGTGGCGGTTGAGTTCGAGCGCCATGCCATGCACCGGATGTCCGGAGTGGGGCGTAGTCCCCTCGTGCAGCGAGGCCCGTCGGCGTACGCGCTGAACTGCGGCCGCGGGGGGACCGGGTTGCGAGGCGGTCGGGAGCTGCGGTGGGATCGGGCGGCCTGTGCATCTGCGGCCCGGGCGGGGAGGGATCGGTTCATGGACAGGTCGACAGCGCTGGACAGCGTGCTGCGGCAGGCACACCTGGTCGGGGTGAGCTCGGAGAGCGGGGTAGGGATGGACGGAGAGATCCGGGTGGACCTCTCCGATCCGGCGGAGTCGGCCCGGCTCAGGACAGCCATGGCCGTGGAATCGCTGCCGGGGTTCCACTGCATGTGCCTCGGGGACGTCCGCTTCGAGCTGTTCGACCGGGATGGTCGGCGGCTTGCAGCCGTTGTCCTGCACCACGGGGCGACACTGAGGTGGGGGCGGTGGGAGAGCGACGCCGTCCTCACCGACGGACGCCTGCTCCTGGAGTGGCTGGACGGGCACGGCATGCCCGGCCCCGTGCGGCAGTTCGAAGCCGACCGGCAGCGAGCGGAGAAAGAGGCCGAGGAGGAGCGCGACTGGCTGGCCGCGATGCCCGCCGGACTTGAGGGGCTCGCCGAGCGGATCCTCGCCCTCTCCCGTACGGGCGGCAGGCCCTCCCCCGACTTGCTCGCGGAACTCACGGACCGGCTGCGGCTGACGTTGCCCGACCCGGTGGAGCGGGTGCTGGCCCTGCTCGCCTGGCACGGTTCCGGCAGCGGGCGCTGCTCCGGCCACCCTCTGCACGAGAGCGTGCCTGACGAACTGCTCGGCAGGGTGCCGATCGACGACTTGCTGGCCGCGCTGTCCGGCCCGCAGGCCGAGGAGCGGCACGATGCCGGGGCCGTGCGGCATCTGTTGGGCTGGAAGACCCGCCCGCGCCAGAAGCGGGACGTCGCCAGCCTGCCCGAGCCACTGCGTGCCCGACTGCTGGCGCACGCCCGCCGCTCTGGAGAATCCGACACACAGGGCCGCGCCGAACGGTGGTTGGCAGCAGACATGTCCTACGGTCCGAAGACACCCATTTCCTGATCACCGCTGCGATGCGGGCGCCTGGCCCACGGGAGGCGGGCCTCGGCCACGAAGAGCAGTCCGAGGCGCTGCGGTACCTGCGCCATCACCGCATCCAGGCGCGCGCAGTCACCGAGGACGCACCGGAGAGCATCCGCCGCGCCGGGCTGCGCCCCCCCCTACACGGCCGTCCCCGAGGTGGTCGCCGCGCTGGAGGGGATCACCGCGCTCGGGCGGCTGGGAGAGCCGGAGGACGTCGCCGACGTGGTGGGCTTCCTGGCCGGGCCGCAGGGGCGGTGGGTGACCGGCCAGACCGTGGACGTCTCGGGGGGGGGCACCTGGCTCGGCCCCCTAGGCTGACCCCGGCATCCTCCCGCCCGGTGCCGGGCGGGCGACGGCCGCGGAGTTCCGGGTGATCATCCGATGATCGACTCCGGTGGACAATGGCCGGCATGCGGTTCTCCGTCCTCGGCGAGACTCTCGCCCGGCGCGACGACGGCACCGAGGTCCCCCTCGGCGGGCCCGCCCGGCGGGCACTGCTGACCCTGCTGCTGGTGCGCCCCCGCGAAGTGGTGGCCGCCAAACGGCTGGCGGACGAACTGGCCCCGGACGGCACGGTGTCGGCGCACGCCCTGCAGTCCCAGGTGTCCCAGCTGCGCGCGGCGCTGGGGCCGGGCGTGATCGAGCGGGCCGGGACCGGCTACCGGGCCGCCGTGGATCCGCAGGACGTGGACGCGGCCCGAACTGAGGCTCGGGGCAGTCACCCGCCACCCGCTGCGCGAGCGCCTCGCTGCCCTGCTGATCCAGGCCCTGTCCGCCGAAGGCGGCCAGGCCGAGGCACTGGCCGCCTATGAGCAGACCCGCAGCCGGCTGGCCGACGAACTCGGCAGCGACCCTTCGGCGGAACTGACCTCCCCGCCCCGCGAGTTGTTGGAGTCGGACCCCACTCCCGCGCAGGTGCGGCCGACCGCCCAGCTGACCTCGTTCGTGGGCCGCTCGGGCGAGGCCGGCGAGGTGGCCGGGCGGGCTGCCGGGGGCGGCCCGGCTGGTGACGCTGGTGGGCCCGGGCGGGGTGGGCAAGACCCGGCTGTCCGTGGAGGTGGCGAGGGCCACCGCCGATGACGCGTGCTTCGTTGAGCTGGCCCCGCTGCGCGAGGGCGCCGGCCTGCCGGGAGCGGTGCTGGCGGCGCTCGGGCTGCGCGAGAACGGGCTCCGGCTCGACGGGGGCGGGCCGGGACCCTGGAACGGCTGGCGGCGGCCCTGGCGGACCGGCCGCTCCTTTTGGTCCTGGACAACTGCGAACACCTGGCCGAGGAAGCCGCCGCGCTGGCAGGACACCTGCTGGCCCGCTGCCCTCGGCTGCGGATCCTGGCCACCAGCCGGGAGCCCCTCGCCGTCACGGGGGAGCACCTGTGGCAGGTCCGGCCGCTCGACAGCGCCGCGGCCGTGCAACTGTTCACCGAGCGGGCCTCGGCCGTGCGGCGCGGGTTCACGGCGTCCCAAGGCCCGGTGGAGCGGATCTGCGCGGCGCTGGACCACCTGCCGCTGGCCATCGAGCTGGCGGCGGCCCGGCTGCGCACCATGGACGTGGAGGACCTGGAACGGCGGCTCGACGACCGGCTAGGGATGGCAGCCGCCCGGGCCAGCCGCGGCGCCGCCGAGCGACACCGCACACTGCGCGCAGTGGTCACCTGGAGCTGGGAACTACTGTCCGAGCGGGAGCAGCGAGCCGCCCGGCGCTTCACCGTCTGCCCGGCGGGCGCTACGGCCCGCGCGGCGCTGGAGGTATGCCAGGCGGTCAGCGCCTCGCAGTCGGGGCTGCCGGAGCCGGAGGTATCGGCGCCGGAGGCACTGCGGCCGCAGATGCCGGATCCCGAGGCGCTGGAGTCCGAAGTGCTGGAGTCACTGGTGGACAAGTCCCTGCTGGAACTGGCGGGTGGGCGCTTGCGGATGCTGGAGACGGTCCGCGCCTACGGCGTCGAGCGGCTCCAGGAGGCGGGCGAGACCTCGGCCACGCGCGGCGCACACGCCCGGTACGTGCTGGAGCTGGCCCACTCCGAGACGATGATCCGCTGGGCAATGATCGGCATCATGGTCCGCCGGCTCACCCGAGCAGACCCGCCACACGGCCCGGTCCACACCTCCTCTCACACGCCAACGAGACCTCAAGCACGGTCTGATCAGTCAAACCGCCCGATTGCGCAGCCATCTGGGCACGGAGTCGAACGGTTCACTCGGCATCCACGACCCACCGGGCCGAGGCGACAACTTCTTGGAATTCGTGTCCCCGTGGCCACCCAAAACGGTGCCGCAAACGGTCCACGGAGGGCCGCGGCGCCCTTCCCGCAGCAGCGCGCCCCCTTCCCGCCTGACCACTCGAGATGGGTCTGCAGGATCCCGTCCGGGCCCTCGCCATTTCGGCTCTGACCTGGTGTTTTCCTGAAAATCTCCTAGGTTGGGAGGGCTCTGTCGAACACCTTCGGAGGGGGCACCATGAGCGAGGAATCCACGACGTACGACGCCAGCACGATTGTGGTTCTGCAGGGCCTGGAGGCCGTTCGGAAGCGGCCCGGGATGTACATCGGATCGATCGATGAACGCGGCCTTCACCAGCTGGTGCTCGAGGCCGCCGGGCGGGCGCTGAACGAGATCCTCGGCGGCACCGCCAGCAGTGTCGAGATCACCCTCACCGCCGACGGCAGCGTCCGTGTCACCGACGACGGCACGGGTCTTGCCGTCGGGTACGCCGGCCACACCGACGACCCTCCGTTGGAGACCCGGTTGACCGAGCTCTGGTGCGGGGCACCGCCCGCTGACCGACACTCACTGTTCGGCGGTTACTTCGGCATGGGACTGGCCGTCGTCAACGCCTTGTCGAGCCGCCTGACGGCAGAGGTCCGGCGCGACGGCGCCCGCTGGGTGCTGGAGTACGAGCAAGGCGTGCCTGTCGGGGTGCCCGCCCGCACCGGGCCGGCCGACGGCAGCGGGACCGTTATCACCTTCCAGCCCGACGCCGACATCTTCGAGACCCTCGAGTTCTCGTTCGACACACTGACCGAGCGCTTCAAAGAACTGGCTTTCCTGAACCGCGAACTGGACATCACCCTGACCGATGACCGCGACCCTGCGGCGCCCCAGGCCATTCGCTTCCGCTTCCCGGACGGCGCGAGGGACTACATCGCGGAACAGAGCGCCCCACTCCACCCGGACGTGATCGGCTTCGAGCGCGAGTACTCCGAGATGGAGGGAACAGTGGAGGTGGCCCTCCGCTGGTGCGAGTCCCGCCAGGAACGGATCGCAAGCTACGCCAACAGCCTGCCGACCACCGGCGGCGGCACGCACGAACTCGGCTTCCGAGACGGCCTGGCAGCCGCGCTCACCGGCTACGCCCGGGAGCAACAGCTGCTCAGCCCGTCCGACCCCGACTTCACCGCCGCTCAGCTCGGCGCGGGTCTGACCGCAGTCGTGTCGGTGAAGCTCGATCGGCCCGAGTTCGAGGGTGCAACCCGCGACCGGCTGGGCAACAGACCCGTCCGCGCCTGCGTCACCGAGGCCGTCCGAGAGCACCTGACCGCCTGGCTCTACGCCAACCCGACACAGGCGACGGCTGTCCTCGCCTGGATCTTGACGGCCACCCGCCACTGACAGCAGCACACCGAACACACCAAAGCCCAGATCGGGATGGGGCCCCGGCCCGGGCTTCGGTGGCGCAGACGATCCCAGCGGCCTCACTGGCCACACGACGTGGCAGACCCCGCTTGAAGGTGTGGAGGGTCCGTGGGTCGGTGCCCAGGGTGTGCTTGTTGAACTGCGAGAACGGTTCGATCGTCCACACCGACCGGTCCGGTCCCATCAGGGTGACGGCGGCCAGTATCTTGCGCTTGCCGGCCCGGGTGAGCCGGTCCACCAGCGCTTCGTAGGCCGTGCGGTTGCGTCCGCCGCCACTGATGTTCTGATCGGTGCCGACGTAGGCGGAGGTCAGCTCGGGCCGGCTGCGGGCGATCCGGAGCCCGACGAGCGAGCCGAAGGAGCACCCGACCACGATGACCTCGGCCACGCCGAGCCGGGCCCGGACGTGCTCAATGACTTCCGCCGCGTCGCGCTCCAGCTGCCGCAGGCTCATCTCGCCCTGCCCGGCGCAGCCGCCGTACGCGAAGGCCTTGCCGGAGCCGCGCATGTCCCAGCGCCGTTGCACCGATGAGCGGCGCTACGGCGCCGGCTGCGGTGGTGACGAGGATCGTGGTCAACACGAGGTCGGTTCTGCTGGGTCAGGTCCTGAGGACCGGGCAGCCATTCGCTGTGGAAGACGCGAGTCGCCGGGAGTTCGGATGTGGTCAGTCGCTGGTCAGGTCGAGCTGGTATTCGTGGGTGCGCCGATGGGTGCGGTAGCCCAGCCGCTGGTTGACGGCGAGCATGTGGGTGTTGTCCTGGGCGTTGTCGGTCTCGATCTCCCGGACGTCGGGGTGCCAGGCGCGCAGCCCTCGTACCATGGCGGCCTTGAGCCACAGGCCAAGGCCGTGGCCGCGGTGAGCGGGGACGACGGCGGTGTCGTACTGCGCGGCCCGTCGGGTTTCGCCGGCCCGGATCACGACCTCGGTGTACCCGGCCATCTCGCCGCCGCGGAGCGCCGCGGTCGTCAGCAACGTGTCCCCCCGGTCGGCCAGCACCTGCGCCATGGCGCGGACCCGGTCGGCGGTCCAGTCCTGGTTGCCGTAGTCGAGGTCGCCGGTGGGCATGTCGTTCATCGCGTTCTTGGCCGCGACGAAGGCGTCGGCAAGCTCGTCGGGGACGGTGCCGACCCAGCTGGTCAGCTCGTAGCCGGGGTGCGCAGCGTCCGCGGCGGTGTCGTCGGCCCGCGCGACGTCGAGCAGGAGGTGGTTCAGCGTCAGCACCCGCCGGAAGCCGCGGGCAGCGCAGAAGGCATCGCCCGGACCGCCGTCGGCCGCGCCGGTGATCAGGCTGCGCCGGTGCTCCGCCTTTGCCGCGAGCCGGGCCGCGGACAGCAGACGCGATGCGAGGCCCGAGCGCCGGTGTTCCGGGTGGACGTGCAGCTCCAGCTCGGCCAGGTGTTCCTGGCCGGGCGAGGTGAACAGCCGCAGTCCGGCCACGCCGATCACTGCGCCGTCGGGCGCGGTGCCCAGCCAAGCCAGTCGGCGGCTGTCCAGCCCGGATGCGGTGAGCCGGGCGTGGACCTGCTGGAGCGTGGGCAGTGGCTCGTCGGGCAGGTCCGTGGCGAGTGCGGCGACGACCACCGCGTGCCAGGCTGCGGCCTGCTCCGCCGACAGGTGAGTGATCGGGGCAACGCTGAGCATCGGGTACTCCTCAAGGGATCTTTTAGTCGGTGTGCCGGACGAGCGGCCAGTCGATGTCGACGCGGGCCGCCGTGGCGAGGTAGGTGGTGAGCACGTTGAGTGCCACATGGGCGACGATCTCGACGACCTGCCCGTCGGACAGGCCGGCGTGCCGGGCCATGGCCAGCTGATCGTCGGAGATCGCCCCGTGACGGCGGACGACGGCGGTGGCCAGCGCGAGGGCGGCGGCGGCCCACGGATCTGAGGTCTCGCCCGCTCTCGCACGGGTGACCTCGGCCACGGAGAGCCCCGCCAGGTTTATGCCGCGGAACGAGTGCGCGGACAGGCAGTAGTCGGACTTGTGCTCCTGAGCGATCAGCAGGGCGATCCGCTCGGCCACACCCGTCGGGAGCGTTCCCTCGTCGCCCAAAGTATTGACATTTGCTAGATATCCCTTCAAAACAGCCGGGTTGTTGGCCATCACCTTGGCCAGGTTGGGTACGACCCCCAGAGCCCGGTGCGTGGCGGTGAGCAGTTGCGCGGCCTCACCGCCGGCGGTCTCCGGGTCGATGCTCGGAAGCACTTGCATGCCGGAAATCCTGCCGATGGATCTTGATAGGTTCCCGATGCGTTCTCGATGCGAGCGCTGACGGCTTTGGGGGGAGCGGCATGCGGTTCACGGTTCTCGGCCCTGTGGAGGTGACGTCCAGCGGAGCGCAGTCGCCGCGGCTGGCGCCCCGTCACCGGGCGGTGCTCGCCTACCTGCTGCTGCACGCCGGGGTGGTGATCAGCACCGATCGGCTGATCGACGCGATGTGGGGACCGCTGCCGCCGGACTCGGCTCGCGCGCAGATCCAGACCACGATCGCCGCGATCCGGCGGATGCTGCGCGCGTCGGGGGCCGAGCAGATGCTCACCACGCATTCCGCCGGATACAAGATCACTCCCGAGACCGGCCAGCTCGACCTGGACGAGTTCACCAGCCTGACCGCCGCGACCCAGGCCGCGGGCGATCAGCGGGCCACGGCGGACCAGCTCCGCGCGGCCCTGTCGCTGTGGCGGGGCGAGCCCCTGGCCGACATCACCGCCGACTACGTCCAAGGCGCCCGGGCACGGCTCCACGGGCAGCGGATGACCGTCATCGAACGCCTCGCCGACCTGGAGCTGTCCCTCGGCCACTCCGCAAGCCTCGTCGACGAGCTGACCGTCCACGTGACGGCCAACCCGACGCGGGAACGGTTGTGTGGTCAGCTGATGCTCGCCCTGCACCGCGCGGGACGCCAACCGGACGCACTCCAGGTGGCGAGGACCTTCCGGGCGACGCTGGCCGAACAGCAGGGCCTTGATCCTGGCCACGCGTTCACGACGCTCGAACAGGCCATCCTGCGCGACGACCCTGCACTGCGGCCTCCAGAGGCCGCGCCCGCGGCGGCAACACGGGTGAACTTCCTGCCCGTCGACCTCCCCGACTTCACCGGGCGTGAAGAGGAGCTTGACCGGCTCACCGGCTCATGGGCCGGCGGGGTCGTGGCGATCTCGGCGATCGACGGCATGGCCGGGATCGGCAAAACGTCCCTCGCGGTGCATGCCGCCCACCGGCTCGCCGACCGCTTCCCCGACGGGCAGCTCTTCGTCGACCTCCAGGCGCATACCGCCGGCCTGGATCCGCTCGACGCCTCGGCCGCGCTGGAGGTGCTCCTGAGCCAGCTGGGCGTACCCGCGGAGCGCGTACCGGCGTCGCTCGCCGACCGCGCGGCGCTGTGGCGGGCCGAATTGTCCGGCCGCCGGGTGCTGGCCGTGCTGGACAACGCCCTGAGCGCCGATCAGGTCCGGCCATTGCTGGCCGGCACGACGACCGCCCTCGTCGTGATCACCAGCCGTCGGCGGCTGACCGACCTCGATGGTGCGCACGCCCTGTCCATGGACGTGCTGTCCGCCGCCGAGGCCATCGAGTTGTTCACGGCCATCGTCGGCGAACGGGCGGCCGCGGAGCCGGTCGCGGTCCTCGACGTGCTCCAGCTGTGCGGCTTCCTGCCGCTGGCCGTGCGCATCGCCGCCGCCCGCCTGCACCACCGTCCCCGCTGGACCGTCGAGTACCTGGCCGGCCGACTCCGCGACCAGCGCCGCAGACTGTCCGAACTGGCCACGACGGAGCGAGGGGTCGCGGCCGCGTTCACCCTGTCCTACCAGCAGCTGGATTCCGAGCAGCAGCGCATGTTCCGGCTGCTGGGCCTCCAACCGGGCCGAGACATCGGCCCCGCGGCTGCCGCCGCGCTGACCGGCCTCCCCCTCGACCGGGCCGAGCAGCTCATGGAAGACCTCCTGGATGCCCACGTCCTGGCCCAGCACCGGCCCGGCCGCTACACCTTCCACGACCTGCTGCGCGAACACGCCCTCGCCACCGCGGACGCTCAGGAACCACCGGAGGCCCGGAGTGCGGCCCTCGACCGGCTGTTCACTTACTACCTGCACGGCGCGAGCGCGGCCATGAATCACCTCTACCCCGAAGGCAAGAACCGCCGGCCACTCATCCCCGAGCCGAACACCGTGACCTCGTCGCCGTGCGACGAGACCGAGGCGGTCGGCTGGCTGGAGGCCGAACGCGCGAACCTGATCGCCATCGGCCATCACACGGCGGGCCACGGGCGGCACGCCCACACCATCCATCTGGCCGCCACCCTGCACCGCTACCTGCTCGGCCACGCCCACCACACCGACGCACTGACCCTGCACGGCCTGGCGCTTGAGGCAAGTCGGCACATCGGCGACACAGCGGCCGAGGCACGCACACTCCTGGACCTCGGCGAGGTGCGCTACTGGTGGTACGGCCACTACGAGCAGGCGGTCGAGAATTACCAGCACGCCCTGCGGCTGTCCGCGGACATCGGCGACCAGGGCGCCCAGGCCCGCGCACTGCAGAACCTCGCGACCTGCCACTGGCGGCAGCGCGAGTACGACCAGTCACGCGGCCACTACCAGCAGTCTCTCGACATGTTCCGCGCACTCGATGATCACGCCGGCGAAGCCCGCAGCCTGACCGGCCTCGGCCTCGTCCATGAACACCACGGACGCTACGCAGAAGCTCACGACCACCACCGCCAGGCGCTGCGCATCTATCAGGAGACCGGATCTCGGATCGGCGAGATCGTCGTCCTGAACAACCTCGGGCTCGTGTGCCGGCGGCGGGGCAGCTATGACCAAGCCCGCCACCACCATGGCGACGCCCTGCGTCTGTGCCGCACGTTCGGCTTCCGCGGCGACGAGGCCGAGTCGCTCAACGGCCTGGCCGAAACCGCCCGTTCCATGGGCCAGCTCGCTCAGGCCGTAGACCACCACGAAGCAGCCCTGACCGTCGCTTGGGAGGTCGGCTACCACACCGAACAGGCCCGCGCCCACGACGGCCTGGCCCGCACCCACCGCCACCTCGGCCAGCTCGACCGCGCCCGCCACCACGCCCAACAGGCCCTCGACCTGTACACCACCCTCGATGTCCCCGAAGCCCAGGAAATCCACGACCTGCTCCGCGATCTCCATCAGCAATAACCCACCCACGCCCCGCCGCGGACGAGGCCAGCCGCTTAGGCACCGCAGCTCGCCCGCGTAGGGAGGCCCGCTCAGCCACCAGCCTGCCGTCCTTCGGTCCTCCAGGGCCGCCGGTCAGCCGCCGCTGAGCTGGGAAGCGGTCGGCACCTTGTCGACGACCTCGGTGCCCGGGCTCTTCCCCGCGTCCTTCAGCCATTGGCTGTTCTCGAAGGCGCCGATGCCTCCCTCGGCGGCCTCGCCCTTGCGGAGTTTGGTGCCGAGTCCTTCGGGGACTCGATGCCAGCCTCAGGCGCCACCGGCTTGGAGAGCAGCGCGTCTGCCTTGGCGTCGTTCACCGCCGCCTTGAGCCGGTTGTGCGTGAACGCTCGCGCGAGACACCAGGGCGAGGGTTCGGCCGGCGGCGCACATCTTGAACTTGCTCTCCCGGTACGGCTTGACGATCCACTACGTAGCGCTCGCCGGGAGACCGGGTTGGCGACGAACCAAGTCTTGGCGTCAGCCTCTCCCCGCCTTGGGCCGCGCCACCCGGCCGATGCCGAACGAGTTGCGGGGGGAGGGGTTTTGAAGGCGGACTCGCGGTAACCCGAGGAGTATGACTTCCGGACGGAGTAACACCACGCAAGCGGCGAGGGTGATCGTCGTCCTCGCCGATGTCATGGCCGCGATCATCGGGCTCTGGATTCTGATGTACCTGCTGGGCGCCAACCGGGGCAACGAACTCGTGGAGTTCGTCCAGAGCGTGGCCCGCTGGCTGGCCGGCTGGTCGCACGACCTCTTCACGTTCGACGAGGCATGGGCGCGGGTCGTGGCGGGCTACGGCCTCGCCGCCGTCGTCTACCTCGTCGTCGGGCACCTGGTGGCGGGGCGGCTGCTGCGCCGTCACTGACCCGGACCCGCGCCGCCCGCCACCCGTGGGCCGCAGCGCGCGCGTGCCCCAGCCTTGGGAGGGCCGCTGTCGGAACAGGCCGAAGGAGTCGCGGTCGCCGAGTGACGGACCGCACCCAGTCTGCTGACCCGGGATGCCGTTGGCACGTTGGCCCGTGTCAGCTCGCGAAGTGCCGAAGCCTCCGAGGCGTCGGCACTTCGCGAGTCTCGCTGACGTTCGCACCGCCGGACCGTCGTTCCCGGCCGGTCGGGGAGACAGGTCGCGTTTCGGCGTCGCAGGCGTACGTGACGGGGAGGACCGGACTGCGCAGGCTCGGGCGAGCCGCCTGTCCGCTTCGATCGACCCGGCCGACCCTCGCTGCACGCCGCTCTGACCATCGCATGCACTGCGCCCCTGCCGCGACCTCGACCACAATGGATCAACCACTTCATGCATCGCCACGGCAAGGAGCCGCAGCCAGCTGCCTTCCCGCGGGGCCGCTGCCTGATCGCTCGTCAAGATTGTCGCAGGGACGTCGGGCGCATGTGGGCACCGATCTTCTCGTGTGGTCGACAATGTGCACATGGACGTCCCTGAGCTGCTCGAATCAGCCTCCCTGCTGGTTCCGGAAGATACCGCCACGGAGAACGACGTCACGGTGCGGGACATCTGGGACTACCTCGTCCACGACGACTGGGAGATCGCCCTGACCCTGCTGGAGGAGTTCGGGGACACTGCGTCTCTCCCTCTGGAGTTCTGGGAGAAGCTCGCTGCAGCGGCTGAGCAGCTGCGGCTTGAGCGGAGCGCGGCCTGGTGCCATTGGCGGTGTTCCGAGATCCGCAACGGCGTGATCCGGGCGGATTTGACGCTCCGGACTGCTACCGAGGTGCGACGCACGACGCCAATCTCCGGAGCCGGTGTTCTGCGACCCATGTGGGACGTCGGCCACCTCTCCCCCACCGGCGGACGTGCCGTCAGCATCGCCTCGCTCTGGGTGGAGGACATGCCCATTCTGGAGCCGGGCGGTCGAGCCAAGGTTCGCCTCGTGCCCCTTACTCCCTCCCACTGGACGCACGTCCGTCCCGGCCAGCAGCTCACCATGCACGAGGACAGAACCGTGGCCGGCACCGCTGTCGTCCTAGAGGTTCGTCGCCCTTCAACGGCCGTGCCCCGCGGGATGACGTGACTGGCTCACACAGCCTCCCTGCTGGTGCACGTATCTCCGTACGTGCACCACCTCCTGTCGTACCGGAGATTTGGTCACGGGCAGCCTGTTAGCGGCCTGTGAAGGGTGTCGGAGGACAGCAGACTCTGGTCTTGGACCCGCAACGATGGATGACGCTTAGGCGGGCCGGCGGGGAGGTAGAGCCGCCAAGGCAGACCAGCAATCCGCGTCGCGAGGTCGGTGAGCCATCCGATCAGACGCTCACCGCCAGCTTCGAAGGCGGGAGGCAGTGAGGCTCCCCACCGACAACAAGCCTGAGGGCGTCCACGTCATGGCTAGTTTGATCGGTGTCGCACCAGCAGGCCACGTTCACCGGGACATCCTCGACGGCGCCTCCATGAGCCGGTCATGCGTTCGCCTTGCCCCAACGGCAAGGGCTCACCGCCCTGTAGTTTCCCACCACACAACCGGCGTCCTGTCGCTCACGACGCTGAACACGTTCATCCGCACCTGGCCGAACACTTCAACGAGTGCACCGACCTCTGCCGTAACCACGGCTGATGCCAGCAGCGGCCTGCGATGGCTGGCCGATCGAAGGTTGGCCGCAAGGGCAAGTGAAAAGTTGCTGGTCAGATACGGTGATGGAATGACCGAGAGCCTGCCTGTCGACGTGGCCGACGTGCTCGCGGCAGTCCTGAACAAGGACAATCCGGTTCACGCCGCGCTCCGAAGGCAGGTTCCGCACCTCAGTGTGCGTGCGCGCTGCACATGCGGATGCGGAACCGCCTATTTCGGACTCGACACCAGCAAGGCGGAGCCCGCACCCACGGGTCCCAGCACTGTCGTGGCGGCCGAAGCGCAGCTCGTCACCGAGGCCGGCGAGTGCCCAGGCGAGGTCCTAGTCTTCGCACAAGGCGGCTACCTGTCGTGGCTGGAAGTCTGTTCCTGGAGCGACGACGTTGAAGTGACCCTGGCTGCCGCGCGTCGCTGGCTGCAGACACACTCTGGCTCTCGGACGGCGAGTTCAGCGGTCCTTGCGACACCAGCGGCATCACAAGTTCCACTTCAGTAGTGCCGTGCCGTGACCGTGAAGGTTCACCGGGTTCCTCGGTCCGCACGTGGTTCGCTTAGCATCAGCATCCATGCCCGAAACCGAGCAAGTCCTTGGCTGGTTGCAGAACTGGTACGCCTCACAATGCGACGGCGACTGGGAACACGAATGGGGCGTGACGATCGCAACGCTGGACAACCCGGGCTGGACCGTCAAGATCAATCTGGAAGAGACGGACTTGGCAGACCGGGAATATCCACGGCAGCAGGTCACCCGGAATGAGCGCGACTGGATGACCGCCTGGACGTCGGAGAAGACGTTCCGCATTGCGTGTGGGCCCGGCAACCTGACCGAGGCACTCACCCTGTTCCGCACCTGGGCGTCCGAAGACGTCCTGTGAGCACTGCGGCGGGAGCCCCTCACACAGCGCGCCCGGGCCTGCCGACCCAGCGGATTCCCATCTCACTGCGGATACGGGTGCACTCGCCTGGGTTTCAAATGGTCATGGGGGCGGTGGTCTCGGGGCCGTGCCAGTCCAGGCACAACACGGTGGCGTCGTCCTTCGGCGGCCGGCCGTCGTAGGCGCCCACGACGGCGCCGACCAGGGTGCGAACGACCTCGCGCGGGTGGTCGTCAGCCGTCTTGCGGAGCAGGCCGGGCAGGTCGACGGATTCGGCCTCGCGCTCCTGCATGCCATCGGTGTGCAGGAGCAGGCGGCCGTCGGGACGCAGGTCGAGGTCCTGGACCTGGTAGGGGCCTTGCAGGCCGATGCCGAACGGCAGGTTAACGGCCAGGCGGAGTTCGGTGACTGCACCGTTGCGCAGCCGGTACGGCCAGGGGTGGCCGGCGTTGACGAGCTGGGCGTAGGTGCCGTCCAGGGCGATGCGCAGGAGCTGGCCGGTGGCGATGCTGTTGCGGCCGTGGTCGAGGAGCGCCTGGTGGAGCTGGCGGGATTGTTCGGCGAGGGGCTCTCCGGCACGGAGGGCGCCGCGGGAGGCGTTGACGAGGAGGGTGGCCATCAGGGACGCGTTGACGTCGTGGCCCATGGCGTCGGTGATGGACAGGTGCAGGGTGTCGGCGTCGAGGCTGTAGTCGTAGGTGTCGCCGGCGATGTCGGAGGCCGGGACCAGGGCGCCGGCGAGCGCGAACTGCGGGGCCTCGCAGGCGGAGGCGGCCGGCAGAAGCTGACGCTGGATCTCCGCGGAGAGGCTGACCGGGGTGGTGCGGTTGCCCCAGTGGTAGAGGTCGGTGAAGCGGCGGTCGGTGACGATGATGTAGGCCAGCGCGTGCGCGGCCTCCTGGATCTGTTCCAGCACGTCAGGGGCGGGGTCCGTGAGGAAAAGTTCCAGCACGCCGATGGCGTCACCGCGGTTGGTCACCGGCGTCAGCACACGCTGCCCCTGTCCGCCATCCGGTGCCAGGATCAGTCGCTGACGGCGCAGAACCTCGTCGTAGACGCTGCTGCCGGCGAGCGGAACCTGCACGGCCCTCTCCTCCCGCAGTGCCCGCGCCGTGTCATGGACCCGCAGCAGACGCCGGCCGACCACGTCGACGAACAGAAACGACACGTAATGGGCCCCGAACCGGTCGCGCAGGTTACGCGCCACGACATCGAGGGAGTCCACCGGCGCTGCCTCCTCCGCTGCCGCCAGCACCTCGGCCAGTCCGATCCGATCATCCACCACAACCGCCTCCAAGGTCACGGGCTCCTGCCCGCGAAACGACCAAACCACAAAGGAGACACACACCCTCTTGATCAAGGGAATGCCATGCGCCTCGCCCCCCGTCTGGCGGGGTGGCTTACGCGCCGTCGGGACAGAACTGCCAGCAGCAGAAGCAGCCGACGGCCAGCTGCGCGGCCCCGCGTGGCCCCCCGTTGTGGCGCACGCGCCGACCCTCAACGGTCCGCCGTCGAAGGCGTAGTCAAAGCCGTGGAGTACCGGGACGAACTCGGCAGCGGCGCCGCCCAGCGAACACGGCCGGACGCCAGGCTGTTCGGCAAGGGTGAGCACGCGGCTCAGGGGACAGAATCAGAGCTGCCACGACGATTCCAGCCCGGCAGCGATCGGCGAGCTTGTCGAACCTTGTCGCGATCGCACGGAACCGCTTGAGACGGGCGAAGCACCGTTCGACCACGTTGCGGTTGCGATAGATGTCCTTGTCAAAGGCGGGCGGGCGACCGCCGTAAGTTCCACGTCGTGGGCGGTTGGCCATCTGGTCGCGGCGTTCGGAGATCGTGGCAGCGATGCCCCGGCGTCGCAGCAGGTGGCGTATTGCCCAGCTGGAATACGCTTTGTCGCCCAGCACCCGCACCGGTGTCGTGCGAGGTCAGCTCGTAACGGCGCGCGGGATGCGGATGCTGTCGAGGACCTGGCCGAAGGCGGGGTGGCGTCGTTGACGTTGCCGGGCATGAGCACGATGGATAGCGGGAGGCCTCGGCCGACGGCGGCGAGGTGGACCTTGGTGGTCAGCCCGCCTCAGGACCGGCCGAGGGCCTGGCGCGCTTGCGAGCGGCCCGGATCTTCCAGTTCGTCCTTGTCTGCGGCCCCTTTTTGCGGGCGCCAGCCGCGTGCTGGTGGGCCCGGTTGATCGTGGAGTCGATGGAGACGGTCCACTCCACTCGGCCCACCGCGTCGTCGCGGACCTGGACGTGTTCCAGCAGCTTCGCCCAGGTCCCGTCCGCTTCCCAGCGGGCGAACCGCTCGTAGACGGTCTGCCAGGGTCCGTACCGTTCGGGCAGATCGCGCCACGGAGCCCCGGTCCGCAGCCGCCACAGCACCCCGTTGACCACCTGCCGGTGATCACGCCACGGACGACACACCCCGGGCGGGGGCAAACACGGGCTCTATTCGCTCCCACGCCGTATCCGTCAACTCACCTCGACTTGCCACAAGATTAATGATCAGAGTGCTCGTGCTCGGACTCCCGCGCGGGGTCCGTCACGAAACGGCTCAGCCGGTAGGTGGTCGGCAGCCCCAGGCGCCCGCACGGCGTGTCGATCCGGATCATCGAGCCGTCGACTCCTGCCTCCCGAAGACGGCGCAACCGCGTACGCATCTCCGCTTGGTCCCGTGTCTCAACGACCACTTCCCACCGTCTTGCGTCCGGCGCGGTGCGAGCAGCAAGCCGCTGCCGCGCGTCCTCCTGCCGCCGCCTTCTCTTCCCCTGTCCTGGCACCTGCCCAGAATCACTGGCCGGCGTCAGGACGGCAAGGCAATTGGACCGAGCAGGTACGCCCCCACTCGGTGATCATTTGTTCAGACAGGCCCCAGTGCCTCCGTGCCAGGCCACGAGCTTCAGCGACCTTCTCGCTGCCCTCGAACTCGGCCGGGCGGCCCGAGGCGCGCAGCAGGCGCCGAGGGTGCGGCGCGCGGTCGGGGGGGCGGAGCGCCGGGGGGCGGCCTGTGACGGGTCGACCTGAGGTCAGCGCCGTATCCGTCGGCGCCGTCGTCGTCCTCGGCCTGACCGGTTCACGCGGAGGCCGCGACCGCGGCCCGGGTCCTCGGCGGCGCGGCCGCGGCCGCAGGTATCAGCGCGTGTGATGGGCCTCGGGGATTCTGTGGCTGAGCGCTCTACGTGGCGGGTAGAGCCTGGACCTGTGACAGGGCGATACGACGGCGCACGAGATCGACGTCGATGATTTTCACCGTGAGGAAGTCGCCGACCTCGACGACGTCTCCGGTCGATTCATCCAGCTCGCTGGTGTGCACGAGCCCCTGGAGGCCGTCCTCTCGGTCCTCGATACGGACGAAGACGCCGAACGGCACGATCTTGGTGACCGGTCCGATGACCACCTGTCCGATCATCTGCGCTACCCGCGGCCACGGGTCCTGCTGCACTGCTCGGAGCGACAGCGGTACCCGTTCTCCGACCATGTCGACGTCGAGGACCTCGGCTGTGACCTCCTGGCCGACGCAGACGACGTCTGACGGGTGGTTGAAGGGGCGCCAGGACAATTCCGGGATGTTGATCATCGCGGTGAAGCCGCCGATGTCCACGAAGGTGACGCCGAAGCTGGCGATGGTCGTGACCGTGCCAGTGACGATCTGGCCGCGCCGCAGGGTCTTCAGGAACGCCCAGTCCCTGTCGCTAGGCGTCGGCTCGGTCTGCCAGCGAGCGCGCAGAACGCCGTCGCTGTCGGGCAGCACAGCGGTGAACAGCGGGAGATCTTCACCGGCATCCATGGATACGACGCCGGCAGCACGCGCGCCGGCTAGCTGGGAGGTCGCTGCCTCGAACTGGGTCTCGTCCACGACCGTACTCGTGATCTGCCCGTCCTTGTCCTCCCAGACGATCTCTACGAGGCCTTCGTCGGGCAGGCCGGTCATGGCCGCGTCGACGTCGGTGAGCAGGTCCGGCCAGATTGCCAGCCGGGCACGTGGGGCCAGCTGGGAGCGCACAGTCTCGATGTTGTCGCGGGTCAGGCGGTGCCACCGGGAGGCGTTGCCGGCGAAGACCTCCTCCAGGAACACCGCGCGGTGGGCACTGACCGCCCAATGCAGGCGGGCCCAGAAGTCGGCATCGGCCGGCCGCTGCACGTACGCGGGGTCGTCCGGGGCGAAGTCGTACGGCGAGGCGTCCAGGCGTTCCGGGAACAGACCGAGTGCGCGGGTGCGAGCCAGTGCTGTTTCGCAGGGCTGGCTGCTGCCGATGTAGAGGTACTGGTCCCAGCCGACGTGCACGGCGAACGCTCCCTCTGTCTCCAATCGGCACCAGGCGCCGTTGTCGCGGAGCATGGAGCGGACGAGTTCCAGGCCGACGGCGATCGGCACCAGAGCGCCGTCGTGGAACCCGGCCGGGCCTGCCGGAAACAGGTCGTCCAGGCCGTAGCCGTCGGCCGGTGGCTCCAGGCCGAAGTGAGCGAAGCCGCTGATCTGGGGCTCGCGGATCTCCAGCCGGTCAGTACCTGCCGCCTCCGCGAAGGCCGCGACTGCCTCAAGGTAAGCCTCCTCGACCGGCCCGTGGTCACTGACCGTGTCTTCGGCACCGGTGTAGTGACCGCGCTCGTCACGGTGGGCGGGGTCGTACTTGGTGATCCGGTAGACGAACGGCGGCACGCTGCTCCCTGGGTGGTCTGAAGGGAGTACCAGCGTAGGTATTGCAGTCGATTCCGCTGTCGGGGTTTTCGGGAGGAAGCCTCGCCGGCGGCCCTCAAGGCTGCGCCGTTGCCGCAGACGCTGGTACGGCTGCCGCGCCTGGAGCACTCGAACGAGGCCTGCGCGTGGCATAAAGCTGAGTACGAACAAGCTCGCCGCGCGCGCCGACCTCGGACTTGACTGGGCGACAGCAGCAGAGGAGATAGCGGGAGCTGAGAGTCCGTGTACCTGCCGTACCGTCCCGAACGGGGAAGGCCCGTTGGGCCGTGCACGCGGCGGTGGCCCGCCCGCCCCGGAACGGGACCGGCGGGCCATCGCCGTTAGCGGAGCTCCGGGCGCCGCTGGTGCCCCGCCGGTCAGGGGCGGCCGTAGCGCTTGCAGGCGAGGGCCGTGATCGGGGGGTCCGTACGGCCGTTGTCGAGACAGACTCGTACGAACGCCGCTCCGCCGGGAACGTCCGCGGGGACGGTCATGGTGAATCGGGCACTGTCGCCGCACACGGCGTACATGCTCCAGCTCACGCTCAGCTGCCGACCCTGACTGTCCAGGGTGTAGACCGTGGTGCCACGACAGCTCGTCGGGCTCACCGACTTGTGCGTCCCCTCCACTACGACCGAGCGGTTGTACCACTTGATGTCGCCCCAGGTGTACGTCTCCCCGTAGTAGACGTCGAATTGGCTGTCCGGGACGACCGCGTTGGCGGCGGGTGCGGCTGCGAGCATGCCGGCGCTCAAGGCAAACGTGGCGACGGCAGCGGCAAGGCGTGTACGCAAGAGAGACCCCCTGTTGGCGAAAGCCTGTCCACTCATGGAGAGGCTCCATCACTCTACGAAGACTGGCGCCCAGCCACGCAGAGGAACACTTCTCCCCCGCCGGATACACCGTGAACCTGGCCGCGCTCACCACACAGCCGAACCGCCGCCCGGCACCAGGCCGACCACCATCCGCACCCTACGCGCCGCGTGCCGTGCGCTCGTGATGGGACGACGCCCATCAGATCGCCCGAGCGCGCACCGCGCACCGCGTACCGCAGGAACTTCACGGGCGCCGACCTCCAGACGGCTACCAGCTGGCCTGGGCGCACAAGGATCCGTGAGCATCGTCAGTGCTCACGGATCCTTGACCACCAGCCGCCCACCGTGAAGGGTTCCCCCGCCAGGGTTTCGGCAGAGGGCTACACCCACCGGACCGCGGCCGACCTCGCTGGCCCCGAGACAGCTACCGCTGGTGCCGTCAGAAAGGCCGCCTGGCCGATGGCCTGCGCCGCTGCCATCGGCACCGGCAGCGATGAGCTCTGGTTCGAGGCCAAGAGATCATGGTCGAGGTCATCGGGCACGTGAGCGTGGCAGCGCACGCCCTGGCTCGACGGCCGACGCAACTGCTAGGACCACCTCGACGACTACATAGACGGTGACATCCCGCACCAATACCTGGTGCCCGACATGGCTTGCGCCGCTTCAGCCCTGCGTTCCTAGGCGCCTTCGCCTCCCAGGTGGCGGAAGACATCAGCACCCTCCCCGGAGGTGGGTGTGTTCACGAATCGTGGTTCTGGCACACGGTCCGTGCAGCACTGACTGAGCCTAGCGCGCCGGGGGGTTGCTGCCTCGCTGGTCGGGCCGTAGTTGCTCCGGCTCTACAAGGTTAGGGTGCCGATTGACGAACTGAGGAAAGTTGGCGTGCACGACAGACTGCGAACGGAGGAAGCCCTCAATGTCCTGGGTGCCGAGCTGGAGGTCGAGCGATCGACGAACAGCGCGTTGACCACTCGGGCTGCGTGGCTGGCCTTCTTGCGATTCGCAAACCAGCGCTTTGCCACCGCCCCGCGCCGGACTCAGACGGCTTGCTCTTCCAGTACGGCACGTACGCCTTCAGCGGGCGTCCGATGTTCACGGTGGCCCTCACACGACAGTTTGACATCAGCGACGACGGCGGTGAGGACGACCACTACGTACAAATTCACTGCGAACTCCGCTACGAGTGCGAACCTGCCCTGGACGCCCTTGGAAGCTTCAGCTCCTGGTTCTTCCACGACGCCGACGCGAACCTCGCCGATTGGCTCGCCGCCATGGAGGGGAGCCTCAAGCCGTTGCTTGCTCGTGTGCCCTCCGAGACCGACGTGTACGAGGAGCCGGACTAGGACGTGGCCGCCAGTAGGACCGTTTACGCAGGAGGACAAAGCCGGCGCGCCCACGCTTCGTCGCGGTGCATGAGGTGGCCGCCGGTCAGCCGCCAGTAGCGCTGGTGGTCAATCATCCTCCGACGGAAGACTCCACGGCTTGCCCTTGCGCACGGCGTCCGGCACCCTTGCGTCGCAGAGCCGTCACCAGCTTGCCGAACTGCCGCGGGCCGAGCCCGGCGAACGGGGCTACTCAGCTCAGGACGACTCCGACACGGTGATCACAGCAGTCAGGCGGTGATCTTTTCAGTCCTGGATCGGGCCACGAAGCTCACATCGTCTCTCCGCCTACCGTGAGACGGCGATGCCACCAGAGGTCAGCACGCCACTGCCGGCGGTCGGCGAAGGGATCAGGCAGAGTCCGGTCGACGTATACGGCGTCCAGGGAGGCCACCTGGTGCTTCAGCTCGGCACGGGGCCGGAAGGGCAGCTTTTGCAGAACTTCCTCGAGCACGTCGCGGGCGTGACGCACATCGTCGAAGGAGCAGCCTCGGCACGAGCAGTGGGCATCCTGGGGATACAAGGGCCGCCGCCCGGGCGGCTGCAAGAACGCGTGATAACGCTGCAGTGCGCGGGCCGTGGAACCAGGGAAGACGTAGTAGTTCTCCGAGAGGCGCTCTACTCGGTGTATTGCCAAGCTGGTACGGGCTGAGAGCCCGTGGATCCGACTCGGCGGGTCCTCCCAGATGCGAGGGCCATGCTGCTGGGCGCGCAGGTCGCCAGGCCGTCTACGCGGCATCGGCCCTTCGGTTTGCGGTCATGGCCGACATCCTGCCAGCCCTACACCCACGCAGCTAGGGATTAACGGGACCACCCTAGGCGGACTCCTAGTGGGCAGTGCACATCCATGCTCCCGAAGCAAGCACCCACGCGCTTTCAGAACTCGGCGACATCGCTCTCGCCTCAAAGAGGAGGCTTTCGCGGCTGAGCAACAGATGTTCCTGAGACTGATCCATCACCATGCCGAGCCTCCTCGTCAAGGGCGGGCCGAGGTCGCTTTATCGCGTTGGCCGCATCCGGGCGCGGTTGGTTCATCTGTCTTGTGACGAGATGCTGTAGGGGACATTCGAGTGGAGCGCGCGGCACTCCGCAACCTTCGCCAGGCTCCTTTCAGTCGTCTTTCCCAGTGGTATAACGACAAAGGAGGCACTCGTGACCGGGTTTCAGGCATTCACTCCAGGCACCGCGGCGCTGCAGGACCTCGACCCGTATCGGTTCCCGGCCGCATCTGTCGTAGGTGAATCGGAAGGCGCATCGACGGTCTGCGGTGAAGCCGGTGACTACTTCCAGTCCGCGCCGACGGCCCCGGCGAGCCGCCTGTCCGCTCTGCTCGAGCCGGCCGACCGGCGCCGTCTGGAGCTGCACGCCGCTCTGACCACCGCGGGCATCGCGCCCCTGCCGGGCGACCTCGACGCGATCGAAACTCTGTGCACACTGGATGACGCCACCCATGCAGTGCTCCGACGATGGATCAGCCACGGCGTGTGACGGACACGGCTGCACGCATCCCAGGAATCGCCACGGTGCCTGAGGGCGTACACGTGAACGTGCCCAGTCATGCACGGCGTCGCGCAGGTCCAGGGCCGGATCGGTGCCGGAAGACGGTGGCGGTCGACGCGCGGGCGTTGGGGCCTCTTGCAGGCCCTCTAGGTAGAGGAGCTTGTGGACTGCCGGTCCGCGGCGAGGTGGAGCTCGCCCGGTTGCGCCAGCGGGGCGACGGCGATGTCCGTGATGTGGACCATCTCCGCGACGACCTCGGGGCCGGCAAATCCGGTCCCGGATAGCGATATGCCCCCCCGGGCAGGCCCACCTTGCCGAGCGGGGCGGGCGTACGCGGATCACGGTCGCCGTGGCCCGCGCGGTCGAGTAGCTCGGCAAGGTCGGGCAGGCGGTTGCCGGGCAGTGCGTGCAGGAGGCCAGCCTCGGCAAGCCTGGACCGTGGCCTGCGGCCCCGCGCCGAGGGCCGCGGCGTTCAGTCACGCCGTCATCGTACGGCGGGGCCGGACGCCGGCGGCGTGAACGAGCACTCTGCGCCGGCGGGCGCCCCTGACGGTGGGAATGCCGACCCCGCGAGCGTGCTGCATGCGCGGGACCGGTCATGGATCACGCCCGTCCCGCCGGGGAGCCCACTAACTGTTGGTTTCAGAATGGGCTGCAACGGCTTGAGGGAGCCGCGGCCTGGAGAGCCATCCAGGAGTCGTGCACCGTCAGATACGGGCGCGTTCGCTTCGGTGCTGATGCGTCAGTGGCACTCGCTATCGTCCGTGCCATGACCTCGAGTGATGTTCTGCTTGACCTGATCCAGACCACCCCGGAGATCGATCTGCTGCTGCGGTCATCGTTCGGCTTCGACATCCACCGGAAGCACAACGGCGATGGCTTGAGGCTTGCCTCGGGTGCGCCGCTGGAGGCGATCGCCTGAGAGTCCGCCGGTGGAACGTACTTTCTGTGCTCTGAGCGGAACGGTCGCCGACCGGCGGTGTTCGCGAGCTCCGAAGGGGAAGGCGGGCTGCTCGCCGATGACCTGACGGACGCGCTGGAAATCATCATCGGGCTGGAGTGGCGGGACTGCCTCACATTCTCGGGCGGTGGCGATGTGGAGGTCATGCAGATCTCCGCTCAACACCTCGCGCGCTCCCGTGACAAGTACAACCCGGACATCGACAGCGAAGCTGCTCAGGTGACCGCAGCCCTGTCGCTGCATATGCCGCCCGTCGCCGACCTCGTCATCCGGTTCCACGCAGCCGCCTCGGAGACCGAACCGGACTACGTCGTGACCGACGGCGAAGGGCAGGAGTTCGATCCACCGTTCGGCGAGCACGTGGAGCCGCGTCACGGTGGCTGGCGCTGAACCCAATCTGACCATTGCCGCCAGTCACATCGACACCGGTATCTCTGCCGGTATCCGACATGCGTCAGGCAGACTCTCCGACGTGCCTGCCGACCGATGACCCAGGTCCTGGCCGGCTTGCTCGACGCCAGTGACTTCACGCAGGTCGTCAAGGAAGCCGGTCGCTTTGGGGCCGCGGGCGGCACGCGGACCCACATCGCGACTGTTCGCATCGTGCGGCGGCCGATGCCGAAGCGGAGCGGAGAGCACGGCGGCCCCAACACCAGCAAGACGACGCAGCACGGCCCAGTGGACTCTACGCGTTGCCCCACCCGGTCGTGCTGGAGTACGCGTCCAGCAGGTCCACCACGAAGACCAGCGTCGAGCCCGGCGGGATCAGCGGCGAGGGCGACTGCTTGCCGTAGCCGAGGCGCGGAGGAACGACGATCTCGCGCCGACCGCCGACCTTCATGCCCCGCACCCCCCGGTCAAAGCCCTTGATGGCCTTGCCACCGCCCAGGGCGAACTTGAACGGCTCGCCGCGGTCCCAGGAGGAATCGAACTGCTTCCCGGTCTGGAAGTTCACCCCGACGTAGTGAACCCTGACAACCGTGCCTGGCTTCACCTCGGCTCCGTCCCCGACGACCAGGTCCCGGATGGTCAGCTCGGTGGGAGCGTCACCCTCGGGAACGTCGATCTCTGGCTTCGTCGGTTCACTCATTGCAGCCTCATCACTCTCCGCCGGAAGCCCTCGCAGGCACCATCCGGCCCCATGGACACGCCATGCAGCCTACGATCACGCCTCCGAGCATGCCGCTTTCGGGAGCACGTCGCATCCAGCGGGATCCGCTTCGCCTTCCTGCGCGGGGGTCCTGCTGCGTTCCTCAGCTTGCCGTTCAATCATCGACGTCGGGTGAAAGGGGTTCTTTGGCAGCGAGGGCGACTTGGGCGGTCCACGACCAGAGCTCCTGTGGCGGATCCCAGCTCACCACGACGTCGGCGCGGTGAAACTCGCGTGCGAGTTCCGTCACCATCACCGCCGCCGCAGCCCGCGCATCCGCTGGGTCGGTGTGGATTGGCACGTCCAGACGCCCGCAAAGCATTTCCTTGGAGGCCTGGCGGCCCTGCCCGGCGCGTGGGGGCGGTGTGGGCGGGGCGCCGGGCAAGGCCGTGGCGCGGCGGCCGGTCACCTGTCGGAGTCCGTTCGCAATCCCGGCGAGCGCGCGTGTCGGTGCGGTCACGGCATCATGTGCTCGTAGCGTCGGAGGCGGGAGCCGGCAGCCTGCTCGGTCATGCCTAGGGCTTCCGCGACGTGGGCGAGAGGGAGTTGCATACTCCGGGCCACGATTCTGGCGGCGAGAGGGGCGAAGAACGCGACGGTCGCTTCCAGTTCTGCAGTCGCCTTCACCACGGTGAGCGGGCTGTCGTCGACGAGTTCGTCCAGGCGCTCGCGCAACTGGCGCAGCAGGCCGGCCAGGTCCTCGGGCAGCGGGACCGCGCGTGCGGTGACCTCGTCCAGGTGGGTCTGCCAGTCCAGCTCGGGCCCCAAGACGTCGTAGGCGTCGGGGTTGTGGCGGTCGACCTGGCGCCAGTCGATCGGGTAGGTGCGCTCGCTGCGCCATCCGCACGCGCAGCTGCCTCGCATCGTCGTCGCGGTCGGTCTGCGGAACGTGCCGTCGTACGCCCACCAGGCGGTCGACTTGTGCACCTGGGAACTGCTGCCCAGATCGAAATAGACCGGGCCCGGCTCGCTGCCGTCCGCCAGCAGTACCCCGACCTCGCCCTCATGCGACTCGAAGCCGTCGCGCTTCCACGTCATCCCGGTTCGCCTCCTCGTAGGCACGGGGCGTTGCGAGCGTCCGCCCGCGCCCAGGGTGGGGCATCGAGGTGCCGGTGTGTTGGTGATTTGGCATATTCCAAGGGCAATTGGTTGCTCGTTCCGTGCTGTGAGCCCCCTCGTGCTCCTGAACGCCGCATTCACTCCGCCGATCGCAGCGGCGCGTTCCTGGCCACCGAGGCCGGCCTGTGCGAGGCCATGGCCGATGTCGACTTTGCCGATTGCCCCTCGGAAGCCGGTCTACGGTGTCGTCCATGACCGTTCTGATCGTTGGCGGCAGTGGCTTCCTCGGGACCGAGCTGATCCGGCAGGCGAAGGCAGCCGGGCACACGACGGTCGCGACGTATGCGACCCGGCCCGGTGAGGCCTCCCCCACCGCGTGGCACCGCCTTGACCTCCGGGAGGCGGGCCAGCCGGAGGCGGCCGTGGCCGAGGTGAGGCCGCAGCTGATCCTCAGCGTGTCGAGCGGCGGTGCCGACTGGGCCGTTACGGCAGAGGGCCCCATCCGGCTCGCGATGGCGGCGGCGCGGCATGGAATCCGTCTGGTCCATGTGTCCAGCGACGCCGTCTTCTCCGGTGCCCAGGTCCACTACGACGAGTCCTGCCTCCCCGACCCCGTCACCCCGTACGGTGCCGCGAAGGCCGCGGCGGAGACCGGCGTCCTCGTCCTTCACCCCGCAGCAGTCGTCGTCCGGACCTCGTTGATCATCGGCCACGGACGGTCGGCGCACGAGAAGGCTGTGCACGATCTTGCGGCGGGCGGCCGCGACGGCGCCCTGTTCACCGACGACATCCGCTGCCCCGTGCATGTCTCCGACCTCGCGACCGCCCTTCTGGAAGTCGCGGCGTCCGAGGCAGCCGGCGTTCATCACCTTGCCGGGCCCAACGCCGTAAGCCGGTACGAACTCGGCGTTCTCATCGCTCAACGCAACGGGCTCGATCCTTCTCGGCTGCCCAAGGGGTTGCGAGCCGAGAGCCCGCTGCCCGGCGCCCTCGACGTACGCCTCGACAGCACCGCCACCCAGCGAATCCTGCGCACCACGCTGCGCGGAGCTCGACGGTTTGTCACAGAGCCTGAGTAACACCCGCCCCCGTGATCGCGGGCGCGAGCCAGAAGGCGCGAAAGGGGTGGGTTGCGTTCGCTCCTGAACTTGAGGGTGAGGTCGGTGACGTCCGACTGGCAGAACCCGCTGCCGACGGGGCGGGGTGCAGACGGGGCTGGCGGCGGTGAAGAATGGCGTCGTCCATTCGGCCGGTCGAACAGGATGTTCCGTACGCAATGCCCCCGGGAGTGCACGTGACTGCTGACCCCACCATGGGCCCACACACTGTGCGTGCCAGCGTGACCTTCCTTCCGGCCTCTGCCGGAGGGCGGGCCACACCTGCAATGAGCGGGATTCGGCCGATTCTTCGGCTCGGTGAAGTCCTGACCTCGTGCGTCGTCCGGTCGACCGAGGGCATCGATTCGTTCCAGCCGGAACGCCCCTACGATGTCGATATCGAGATCGTTTTCTGGCACGAGTACGGGGACCTGTTCAGTCCGGAAGCTCCCGTGAGGTTGTACGACGGCTCACGACTGATCGCGACCGGCGAGTACCTGTCCCCTGCTGAAGACTGACATCGCAGCCAGCGGTGCTTCGCCGAACCGCAGCCTTGTAGCCGGTCATGCCCGACCATCGACACGCGTACCGGGCCCCGACCGCGTACCCGCACCGCTGGGGTTCGGCCAATCCGCCCCCAGGTCCTGGAGCGCGGCGGAGTCATCGATTGCCCTGCGCGCATCTTCAATAGTGGCGGCCGGTGTGGCGCTTCAAGGAGTCGCGCATGCCTGCGGCACTGTCGCGGAATTTCTCGACGCCTGCCCGTACCTTCGCCTTCGCCTGGTCGGTCCTGCCTTCGGACCGCATCCGCTCGTTGCCGGTGAGCTCGCCGACGGCTTCCTTGATCTTGCCTCTGACTTTGTCCAGAGCGCTGTGGTGGACCATCGGAACGACCCCCTTCGACGCTGTGACGCTGTGAGGTCCACGGTACGAGTGCTGTGGGTGCCTCGCCAGAAATGGGGGGCTCCGGTCAGCTTCCGGTGCCGTTGCCCCGCAGGGCGGCACGGACCAGAGGAACGTCCGCGGCCGGGATGGCGAGTTCCCAGTAGCGATCAGCGGCTTGCAGGGACAGGAGACGGAACACATCCTTGTCAACCGCCCCGCTGCCCGGGCCAACGACAGCCTGCGCCGTGAACGGGGAACGGGGCAACCAGGGCGACGTCTTCACCGGATCTGCCGAGCACGCGAGGCCATGAGAAGCAGGATGGCGGTGGTGTCCAGGAGGTCGAGACGCGCCTTGGAGCGCAGCGCGGGGTCGGGATCAAGCGTGCGACGGATGGCCGCGACGAGGGCGAGGGCCTGCAGGAGGGTCAGGCCGAGAGTGGCCCAGATTAGCCAGTCGGGTATGTCCACGGCGGCACTGCAGCGCGCCGTCCGGAAACAGGAACGGCTATATAACGGCTATATCTCGCGCCGCAGCAGCGCGCGGGCCAGAGGTTCTCCGGTGCGGCGGGCGTAGGTGGTGCGTTCCTTGACCTCGCTCAGGCTGCGGGGGCGCCAGCCGGGGCCGCCGCAGCAGCTTCTGGGGAAGGCGATGCCGGCGTTCAGCACCACCGAGAGCGCCCGCCACGCCTGCCGGTCTCGGCGGCGGGGTGGTTGGAAGGCCGAGCCCGCGTAGAACATGACGCCCGCGCAGCGCGGACAGCGCCGCTCGCGCTCCGGCCCGTAGGGCTGCTTGTAGGAGGCGCGGCACGGCAGACACACGTACGACGTCTTCACGTGGCTCATTGCCGCACTGTAAGCGGCCGGGCCTCAGGGCGGCCACGGAAATTCGCGGTGCGGAGGGTCTCGGTGTCTGTCGCGCCTGCGGCTATCCGGGTCGATTCCGGGCGTGCTTCGAGGGAGGGGCGTGTGGTGGGGGTAGGTCGTTTCGCGCAGGATGGCCACGGGACGCATGAGGAGATCAGCTGTGTACGCAGTGATTCGGCGATACGAAGGAGTCACCGACCCCGGCGAGGCGGGACGCCGGGTGGATGAGGGATTCGTTCCTCTTCTGCGTCAGGTCCCCGGCTTCGTGGCCTACTACTGGGTGGACGCCGGCGACGGTGTGATGGTCTCGACCAGCGTCTTCGAGGAGCAGGCCGGGGCCGACGAGTCGGTCTCGAGGGCCGCGGACTTCGTACGGGACAATCTCGCGTCCCTTCTGCCCAACCCTCCTCAGGTCACCGCGGGGAAGGTCGTGGCTGCCGGGTAGCGGCGTGCCTACGCGATGAGCTGGGGCCGGTGGCGTAGTAGTCGGGCGCCGAGGAGGAGTGCGCAGGCTGCGGCGGACAGCAGGCCGCCGGTGAGGAAGGTCGCCCGTACGCCGGCGAGCGGCAGGATCAGTCCTCCGAGGGCGGCGCCCGCTGCCATGCCGGCGTTGTAGGCGCCGGAGTTCGCCGCGAGGGCGATGTCGGTGCGGCCCGGGGCGCAGTGGAGCATGGCGTTCTGGGTGGTCATGAACACCGGTCCGAGGGCGCCGCCCGTCAGCGCCAGGAACACGACCGCCGGCACCGGATGGGTGCCGGTGGCGTAGAGGCCGAGCATGCCCCCTGTCTGTGTGGCGACGGCGGCAGTCAGCGTGGCGTGCGGGAAGCGGTCCAGCAGGGCGCCGGTGATGCCGACTCCGGCCAGGCAGGCGACGCCGAAGGTCATGAACAGGGCGTCGACCGTGGTGGGCGGGAAGCCGGTCACGTCGCCCAGGAACTTCACGAGGTACGTGAATCCCGTGAACGCCCCGGTGGCGGACAGGGCGCCGGCCGTCAGCACCACCGCGAAGCGGCGGGTGTCGGGGCGGGGCGCGTAGGCGGCCTGTTCTTCCTCCGGCCGCGAGGTGGGCAGCAGAGCGGCGATCGTCACCAGGCAGACGGTTCCCAGGCCCGCCAGGACGGCGACGGGCACCCGCCAGTCGCTCTGCCGGCCCAGCCAGGTGCCGGCGGGCACGCCGATCACGAGGGCGAGCGAGCCGGCGACGGACAGCGCCCCGACCACGCGCCCGCGGACCGCGGGCGCGAACATGCCGACCGCGACCGGGCCCATGACGGCCCAGAACAGCGCCTGGGCGAGCGCCGTCACCAGCCGCGCGACCAGAAGCAGCCCGTACGAGGTGGACAGCGCGGCGACGAGACTCGACACCACCAGCGCGGCCAGGAGTCCGGTGAGAACGTGGCGGCGGGGCACCGCCCGCATCAGGTGGGCGAGCGGCAGTGATGTGACGGCCACCGCCGTGCCGTAGCCGGTGACCAGGAGCCCCACGGCGGACAGGGAGACCCGCAGGCTGTCGGAGATGACCTCCAACAGGCCGATGGGAAGGTTCTCCGCGGTGTTGAAGGTGAAGGCGGCCAGCATCAGGGCCGCGAGCACCCCGAGCCCGCGCCGTGGAGCGGGCTGTGCGGCGGTCGTACGGTGTCCTCGCGGCCTCGTCGATCGCACCGGTCTCGTGGCACCGTCCATGGAGGTACCTCACCGGCCCGGGCCGTCCCGCCGCAACCCGATTCGCCCGGGCACGAGATCCGGGCGTCAGGCCCAGGCGACGCCGAGACCGGCGAGCGCGGCGCGCTCGGTCGGGGCCAGTGCGTCGCGGCGCTGCTTGGTGTTGGCGTACCAGACGCCGAGCTTGTGCGCATGGGTCTGGCCGTCTTCGTGGAGGACTTCGACGTGGCTGCGGGGCGGGGCGGCGCCGAGGCCCTCGCGGCTCGTGTATTGGGCGAGGGCGGCGAGACCGCGCTGGAAGGAGGCGGCCGCCTTGCCGCCCTTGGGGCGGGTGGCGGGCGTCGCCGCGGGCGCGGAGGCGGGCGCGGTGGTGGGGGCGCTGGTGGGGGCCGGCTCGATGCCGAGGGCGGTGAGGCGGCGGCGCTGCTCGTCGGTGAGCTCCGGCCAGGCGCGGGCCTGACCGATGATCCAGCGGCCGAGGTCGTCGGCGTCGCACAGGACGCCGGGAGCGATGTCGGGGAGCCGGCCGCCCGGTTCGTCGGCCGCCAGGAGGGCCAGGACGCGGTAGTGGCGCTGCCAGTTGAGCGGCCAGGGGCAGTTCCAGTCCGCGTCGATCGCCGTCAGGTCCGCGGCTCTCCGCTCGGCGCGTGCGGGGTTCTTGCCGAGGCCGCCGGGGCGGCGGAGGTTCGCGAGGAGCCGGCCGATCGCGATCTCGTCGCTGCCGGCCTCGCCCCAGAGGGCGTCCTGGCGCGGTGCGAGGTGCCCGTGGGCGCGGTGGTAGGAACGCAACAGGGCGAGTTTGGTCTCCCAGGCTTCCTCGCCCGGCTCCCAGACCATGCCCTCGGCGTCCAGTTGCTCCTTGCGGTAGGCGTCCAGTTCGCCGGTGCGCAGGGCCTTGCGCTGCTGGTGCACCCACCGGCCGAGCGGGAACGACGTGGTGACGCCGAAGGCGACCTCGGTGTCGTACGGCACGGCGCGCAGGCCCGTGATGCCCTGCTCGGCGCGCCAGCGGCGCAGGGCCTGGTAGCCCTCCAGCCACACGAGGGACTCCGGCCGGTAGACGCGGGTGCGCAGGAACGCGGCGATCGTGGCCGGGTCGCGGGGGCTTGCGAAGTGGAGCAGGGCCGATTCTGCGGCGGCCCCGGTGTCCACGCCGGCCTCCGGCCCCACGCCGGCCTCCGGCCCCTCGCCGGCCTCCGGCCCCACGCCGGTTGAGGTGGTGTCGATGATGCGGCCGGTCTCGTCGCGGCGGACGTGGACGGGGCGCTCGCGCGGGCCGCGGGTCAGGGCGCGGGAGGCGAGGTCGGCCACGAGGTGCTCGCTGTGCGAGCGCAGGCCGTTGAGCACGGCGACCAGCGGCGCGTAGGAGGCGGAGGCCACCATGTCGGTCGGGTCCTCGCCGTGATGGAGGAAGACGGGCACGATCACCCGGGCCGTCTTCGTCGTACCGTCGGGGTTGGGGCGGAGCGCGCGGCCGATGTTCTGGACGATCTCGACCTGGGAACCACGGGTGTCGGCGAAGCAGACCGCCTCCACGCCGCGGGTGCCGGTGATGTCGACGCCCTCACCGAGCACCCGGACGCTCGCCAGGAAGGCGCGGTGGACCCGGCGGCCGGAGGCGTCGACGCCGTTCGCGAACTGGCGTACGGTCGCGCGGCGCTCCGACACGAGGTGGTCACCGCACAGCCACGCCGCCCACACCCGGTCCGGCGGCACGTGCCGGCCCGGCTCCAGGTCGTAGAAGCGGGCGTCGAGCGACGAGTCGGGCAGCCGCTCGGCGTCGGCGAAGACGTCGAGCGGCGGCTGCGAGGACGCGTACAGATCGGCCGCCGTGGCCGGGAGCTTGGCCGCGAAGGCCTCGGCCTCTTCCACTCGGTGGTGGAACGTCATCACGGTCTTGAGGTTGTGCTCGGCGGCGTGCTCCAGCAGAGCGGTCTGCAGCAGCGCGAGACGGCGCCCGCGCAGCGCCTCCTCCGGGAGGCCGTGGTCCGGGTCCGGGCCGGGGCCAGAGTCCGGGTGCGGGTCCGGGCCTGGGACCGGGTGCGGGTCCGGGCCTGGGACCGGGTGCGGGCTTGGGCCCCGGTCACGGATCTCCAGGACGTCGATCTCGAACGGGGCGAGGATCTCCCGCGAGATCGCCTCCGACAGGCCGAGCTCGTGGATCCACTGCCCGTACGGGCCGTCGGGATCGCTCTGCATCGAAGCGATGTCCGCGTCCTGCGCGCCCCCGCCCTGCCGCGGCCGCGGAGCGGCGAAGACCCGCGGCGTCGCGGTCATGTAGAGGCGGAAGGCCACGGGGATGCGGCTGTTGTCGTGGATCGCCGACCACGGGCGGCCCAGATCGCCGGCGGTGGCGTGCGCTTCGTCCACCACCGCCAGGTCGAACGGTGCCATCGTCTGGCCGTAGAGCCGCGCGCCGCCGGCCAGCGCCGCCTCCAGCGGGCCGCGGACCTTGCCCTGCCCGGTCGGGTCGGCCCTCCTGGTCGGGTCGGTCGGATCGCTCGGGTCTGTCGGGTCGTCGCGGTCGACGAGGGAGGCGTACGTCGCGAACACCACCACCGGGCCGCTCCCCGCCCACAGGGCGAGCTGGATCGGATTCGTCGTCGTACGGACGCCGAGCGCGTCGAGGACCTCGTCGCCTTCCAGCGAGCAGACCGCCACCATGGGTCCGGCATGACCGACCCGGCGCCACGCCTCCACCGTCTGCACCAGGAGATCGAGGGTCGGGACCATGACGAGAACTCGTCCGCCGGGGAACAGGTCGCGGGCCGCGAAGGCGGCGGTGTAGGTCTTGCCCGAACCCGTCGCCGACACGAACGTCGCCCGCTCCCCCGCCGGCCCCGTGGGCCTGCGGTGCGGCCAGCCGACCCAGGAGCGGATCGCGGCCAGACCCGCCACCTGATGCTCACGCAACTCGATCCACGTCACCGCCGGCCTCCGCCAGAACGATCCCCGACTCAACATACTCGGCACACTCAACACGCCCGGCGTCGACCACGCACACCCGCACCGGTGCGGACGGCGACCACACACACTCGCCCGGGTGCGGACGGCGACCGGCGGCCAAGCCGACCCGTGCGGGTCCGGCGGTCGAGGAGGTCCTTCTCAGTGGATCGTCCTCCAGCGCGGGGCGTCGTCGTCCGGCACGTCCGGAGACGCGACGTGGAAGGGCACCTCAAGCCGGCCGGGAAGCGCCGCGGCCCGGGCCGCGAGCGAAGGGAGGTCCAGCGGATCAGCCGACGTCCGCCGTACACGTTCGCCCAGAGCCTCGTATCGCGCGTCGACCACCCGCTCGGCTTCGTGCAGGCCCGCTCCCAGCGGGCGCAGTGCCTGCCGGACGGATCTGACCGCCGGCAGCCGGCGGTCGCGCAGCACGTCGGCGTCGACCTCACGGCGGGTCCGTTCCTCCAGGGAGGCCCACCAGCCGCTCACGGGGTCACCAGCTGGGATCTGAGGGTGCGCGTCATGGGTTCGACCGTACGCCAGGGCGTGCACTGCGCCGCGGGGCGGCCGGCAGGATGATGGAGAGTATGGATGGGATGCCTTTCACCGCTGCCGACGGGGCGGGAGAGGCGGACGAAGCGTTCGGCCCGCCCCCGGCTGCCGTCGCCCTGATCGACGGGGACGGCGTGCTGGTCGGGTGGAGTCGTCAGGCCGAGGAGCTGCTGGGATGGTCGGCCGAGCAGGTGCTGGGACGGCCGGTGGTGGAGCTGCTCGCGGCGCCGCGGGCTCGGCCCGGAGGGTCGGCCGAGCCGCGGATCGGCCGGGCGCGTGGTTCCGTCGTCGCCGTGCGGCACGGGTCCGGGGGCACCGTGCGCATCGCGGTGACCTCGCACGCCCTGACTCCCGTGTCGGGCGAGGGCTCCCTCACCGTGCTCATGGCGGCCGAGCTGGAGGGCCTGCGCTGGTGGGAGACCCGGCAGGCGATGCTGCGCGGGCTCGTCTCGCAGTCCCCGGTCACCTTGACGATCTACGACCCCGACACGCGCCTCCTGTGGGCGAACGCGGCCAGCATCCGGGAGCTCGGCGGCGACTTCGCGTCGCTGGTGGGCCGGTCCATGGGCGAGCTGTTTCCGGGCGAGGTCCTCACCGCGCAGCACCAGGCGCCGCCGGAGCTGCTCGTGCGGCAGATCCTGGAGACCGGCGAACCGGTCATCGACCTGGAGTTCCGGGGGCACGGCCCGGCCGATCCACGCCGCGAGCACGTGTGGTCCTCGTCGTATTTCCGGCTGGTGGACGGGCAGGGCGAGGCGGTGGGCGTGTGCGAGCAGTCCATCGACGTCACCGAGCACTACCGTGCGCAACAGCGTCTGGCGCTCCTCGCGGAGGCCGGTGCGCGGATCGGGTCGCGACTCGATCCGTCCGAGACGGCGGCGGAGCTCGCCACGATCGCGGTGCCGCAGTACGCCGACGCCGTCGTCGTCGACGTAGCGGCGGAAGTGCTCGAAGGAGAGGAACTGAAAGAGGTCACGGCAGGAGACCTCGTCCGCGTGGCGGACTCCGGCCGGACCCCTTCCCGGGTGCGGGAGCGGGTCGAGTACGCCGCCGGCTCGCCGCAGGCCCGAAGCCTGCTCACGCGTCGCACGGCGACCGACGACGGGCCCGCCCCGGCGCGGCTGTGCGTCCCGTTGCGCGTGCGGGAGACGCCGCTGGGGCTTGTGACGTTCGCGCGCCACGGTGACTCGGAACCGTTCGACGAGGGCGACCGGGCGGTGGGTGAGGAGCTGGCGTCGCGGACCGCCGTGTGCATCGACAACGCCCGGCGCTACCGTCGCGAGCGTACGGCCGCGCTCATGCTCCAGCGCAGCCTGCTGCCCCGGTCGCTGCCCGAACAGAGCGCGGTCGAGGCGGCGAGCCGCTACCTGCCCGCCGACAGCCATCTCGGCGCGGGCGGCGACTGGTTCGACGTCATCCCGCTCTCCGGCGCGCGCGTCGGGCTCGTCGTCGGGGACGCCGTGGGCCATGGCCTGGGCGCCGCCGCCGCCATGGGGCGCCTGCGCGCGATGGTACGGACCCTGGCCGAGCTGGACCTCACGCCCGACGAACTCCTGGCCCGGCTGAACGACCAGGTCGGCAAGGAGGCGTCGGAGCAGGACGGAGACGTGCCGGACGGCAGCGCCGTCACCGGAGCGACGTGCCTGTACGGGATCTACGATCCGGCGTCCCGGTCGAGCACCTGGGCGGCGGCGGGGCACCTGCCGCCGGCCGTGGTGAGGCCGCACGAGGACGCCGTCACCTTCCTCCGCCTGCCGCCGGGGCCTCCGCTGGGCGTGGGGCGGCTTCCGTACGAGAGCGCGGAGGTGGAGCTGGCCGAGGGCAGCCTGGTCGTCCTGTTCACCGACGGGCTCGTGAAGGCCCGTGCGGAGGGCGTCGACGCGGGACTGGAGCGACTGGCCGCCGTTCTCGGCGAGCACCGGGAGTCGTCGTCCGACCGGCTGTGTACGCAGATCGTCTCGGAGTTCGCCGCGGAGCGCGTGCAGGACGACGCGACGCTCCTCGTCGTGCGCACCCGCGCGCTCGGGACGCATCAGGTGGCGGCCTGGGAGCTGTCGCCGGATCCCGCCCTGGTCGCCCGGGCCCGCTCGATGGCCACGGAACAACTCGCCCTGTGGGGCCTGGACGATCTGGCCTTCACCACCGAGCTGGTGGTCAGCGAGCTGGTCACCAACGCCATCCGTTACGCCTCGGGACCGATCGGTTTGCGGTTGATCCGCGACCGGTCGCTCATCTGCGAGGTCTCCGACTCGCAGCACACCTCGCCGCACGCCCGTTACGCGGGCAGCGACGAGGAGGGCGGGCGCGGTCTTTTCATGGTCGCCCAGCTGACCGAGCACTGGGGCACGCGCTACATGCCCGCCGGAAAGACGATCTGGGCGGAGCAGGCCTTGCCCGCCGCCTGAAGGCCTGAAGGCGCCTGAAGGCCCCGGGGCGGGCCGCTTGAAGGCCCCGGGCGGCTTCGCGAGCCGTGGCCGCCGGGAGGCGAGAGGCGGGAGGCGTGGCCCGAGGGCCGCGCGGAGTTGTGGTCACGCGCGGCCCTCGGAGATCCGACCGGGCTTCAGAGCGTCCCGCGCCACGCCCCTGTCGTCTCGCCGCCGCGCTCCTCGACGAAGCCCTTGAAGCGCTTGAGGTCGCCGGTCACGCGCCGCTTGACGAAGCCCAGCTTGTCGCCGGCCTGCTCGGCCAAGCCGTCGGGGTCGAAGTCCATCTGCAGCATGACCTTCGTGCGCGCGTCGCTCAGCCGGTGGAAGGTGACGACGCCCGCCTGCCTGACCTCGCCCTCGACCGTCGTCCAGGCGACGCGCTCGTCGGGCACCTGTTCGGTGATCACGGCGTCGAACTCCCGCCGTACGCCGCCGATCTCGGTGACCCAGTGGGTCAGCCTGTCCGTTCGCTGCTCGATGCGCTCCACGCCCTCCATGAACCGCGGGAACGTCTCGAACTGGGTCCACTGGTCGTACGCGGCGCGCACCGGCACCTCGACCTCGACGGACTCCTCGACCTTCGTCATGGTCAAATCCCTTCTGCTCGATGGACCGGGCCGCACGGGGTGCGGTGATGTCTCGCGTATCCCGTGCCGGGCTTGTCACACCTCGTCCAGGCCCACTTCCGAGGAGAACACCAGACAGGCCGCCGCCGGCACGGCCACCGAGCCGGCTCGGCGCGGCTGTCCGTCGACCGGATCCACCGCGAACCAGGTGACGTCCCCGGACCACTCGTTGACCACGTACAGCAGCCGCCCGGACGGGTCTTGGACCAGGTCGCGGGGCCAGTCCCCGCCGCACGGCACGGCGCCCGTCACGCGCGGCTTGTGCGCGCCGTCCGCCAGGGACAGGGTGTGGAGCGTGTTCGTGCCGCGTACCGCGGCCCAGGCGAATTGTCCGTCGGGCGCGACGAGCACCACGGACGGGTAGGGCCGCACGTCGGCGGGTGCGTCGTCGCCGCCGACCGCGATCTCCGCCGTCGGCTCGAGGCGGCCCGCCTCGGCGTCCCACTGGCAGACCGTCAGCTGCGGCATGAGCTCGTGCAGCACGTAGACGACGTCCTCGTACGGGTGGAAGGCCAGGTGCCGCGGTCCCGAACCGGCCCGCAGCGCGGTCTCCGTGTGCAGGCGCGGCGCCCCGGAGTCAGGGTCGAGCGCGCAGACCCGTACCGAGTCCGTGCCGAGGTCCACGCTGAGCAGCCAGCGGCCGGTGGGGTCGGGCAGCACCTGGTGGGCGTGCGGGCCGGTCTGCCGCTCCGGGTCGGGGCCGGACCCGTGGTGCGGGAGGACGGCCGGCGGTCCGGACGGTGTGCCGTCGGCGCGGAGCGGCAGGCTGCTCACGCTGCCCGAGGCGTAGTTGGCGGTCAGCAGCCGGCCGGCGGTCACACTGAGGTACGCGGGGCCGGCGCCGCCGACGTCGACGGGCGCCCCGAGCGGGGTGAGCCGCCCGTCCGCGGTCTGGAAGGCCGCCGCCCGCCCGGGGTCGGCGTCGCTCGTGGCGTAGAGCACGGCACCGTCCCTCGCGAGGGCCAGGCAGGACGGGTTCACGAACGGCTCGACCTCCTGGACGGGTGTGAGCGTCCCGTCGGCCGGGTCGACCGCCGCGACGGTGATGCCGCGGCCGCCGCCCGCCGTGAACGAGCCGATGTACGCCCACCGCCCGCCGTCCCGCCGTGCCGTGTCTTCGCTGTGCGTGCCCGTCATGGGTCCTCCTGCCCGAGTGCGTGTGCGAGGAGGGCAACGAAGGACCTGACGAGCGGTCACCTTCCTATGGGCCGAACGGATCTGACCGGTCTTCGTCCTGTCACGGCCGCTCGGCGCGGTAGCGCCGGGCGAGCCGGGCCAGGGCGACGGCAGCGAGGAGCAGACCGAAGTCGCGCAGTGCGATGTCGTAGTAGCCCGGGATCGTCAGCAGGTTGACGATGATGCCCGCCAGCCAGCCGGCCACGAGCCAGCCGCCGAAGCGGGGAGCCACGGCGACGACGAGCCCGGCGACGATCTCGATCACGCCGACCGTGTACATGGCCGCCTGGGCGCTGCCGGGGAAGATGTCGTCGATCCACGGCGCGAGGTAGGTGGGCCAGTCCACGAGCAGGTTGGCGAACTTGTCCAGTCCGAACAGGATCGGCGCGACCGTGAATCCGGTACGGAGGATCATGAACGCCTGGTAGCCGGGGTCGGCGAACGACGCCCGCCGACGGGACGCGGAGCCGGTGCTGGTGCCGGTGGTTGTGGAGGCCATGACCTCACCCCTTCTATCGGCAAGTTTCATTTCCCATAGAAGCTCTGCTCCGCTCTTTAGTCAATGGCTGTGGGTTTTACACTGGTGTTCGTGGACACCTCGAAGGAGAGACGCGACCTTGACGTCTCGGCCGTCGCCGCTCTGGACGAGCCGACCCGCCGGAGGCTGTACGACCACGTCGTGCGCCAGTCCGGCGCCGTGAGCCGGGACGAGGCCGCCGCGGCCCTTGGGCTCGCCCGCAAGACCGCGGCATTCCACTTGGACCGGCTGGCCGACGAATCGCTGCTCGACGTCGTCTACGAACGCCGCAGCGGACGTTCCGGCCCGGGCGCGGGCAGGCCGGCCAAGCTCTACCGGCGCTCGGCGAAGCAGGTGGCGGTCAGCCTGCCCGACCGTCGTTACGAACTGGCCGGACGGCTCCTCGCCCAAGCCGTGGAGGAGTCCGAGGCGACCGGCGAGCCGGTGCGCGCGGCGCTGCATCGCGGGGCCGAGGAACTCGGCACGCACATCGGCGAGCAGCACCGGACGGACGTCTTCGACCTGCTGGAGCACTACGGCTTCGAGCCGCGCCGCGAGGAGGACGCCGTCGTTCTGGGCAACTGCCCCTTCCACGCACTGGCCCAGGCGCACACCCAGACGGTGTGCGGCATGAACCTGCACCTTCTGCGCGGTGTCCTCAAGGGTCTCGACGAGACCGGGACGGAGGCGTGTCCGGCGCCCGGCCCCGGGCGGTGCTGCGTCCGGCTGGAGCCGGCCGGGCGCTGACACGGCAGGGCGGCTTCCCTTAGGTGCCGGCGGTCCGGTGCCCCGGGCGGCTGTTTCGTACCCTGACGGTATGCGTATGCGCCCCACCCTGAGCTGGACCCCGCCCGGGGATCCGCGGCCGGGCACCACGGATCTGGAGCCGGTCCTCGGTGCGCTGCGCGCCGGGAACGTGCTCGTGCTGAGCGGGGCTGGCCTCTCGACGGAGTCGGGGATCCCCGACTACCGCGGCGAGGGCGGGAGCCTGAGGCGGCACACGCCGATGACGTACCAGGAGTTCACCGCCAGTTCCCACGCCCGGCGCCGGTACTGGGCCCGCAGCCACCTCGGCTGGCGCACCTTCGGCCGGGCCCGCCCCAATGCCGGGCACCACGCCGTGGCGGCGTTCGGGCGGCACGGCCTGCTGTCGGGTGTGATCACGCAGAACGTGGACGGACTGCACCAGGCCGCGGGCAGCGACGATGTCGTGGAGCTCCACGGGAACCTGGCCCGCGTCGTCTGCCTCACCTGCGGCGACGTCATCGCTCGGCGGGAACTCGCCCGGCGGCTGGAGGAGGCCAACGCGGGCTTCGCGCCGGTGCCGGCGGGCCTCAACCCGGACGGTGACGCCGACCTCACCGACGACCAGGTCGGCGACTTCCGGGTGGTGCCCTGCGCGGTGTGCGGCGGCGTCCTCAAGCCGGACGTGGTGTTCTTCGGCGAAGCCGTCCCGGCCCAGCGGGTGGAGCACTGCCGCGCCCTGGTCCGTGAGGCCGGCTCGCTGCTGGTCCTCGGCTCCTCGCTGACGGTGATGTCCGGCCTCCGGTTCGTCCGGGAGGCGGCCAAGGCCGGGAAGCCGGTCCTGATCGTCAACCGCGATCCCACCCGCGGCGACAGCCATGCCCTGGCCCGGGTCGCGCTCCCTCTGGGCCGCGCCCTCACCACCCTGGCCGACCGGCTGGGTCTCACCCTCGACGGCGCGGACGGGCCCGACCCGGCGGGCGGCGAGGCGGACGAACGCGGACCGTCGGGCGTTCGCGACCGTACGTGACCGGGTGAGAGGCCTGTGATCGGTGCCGTAGCGGCCGGCACCGCAGCGGCGCCGAGGTCTAGAGGTCGAACTCCACGTGTTCGACGTCGGTGAAGCGGACCTCCTCCAGGCTTCCGGCGCGGCGGCCGTCGTCCTGGAAGTAGACCGCCCTGAGCGCCTCGGCCGCGATCCGCTGCAGTTCGGCGTCCGATGCGCCGGCCTCCTGGGCGTCGAAGAGGCGGGCCGCGTAACGCGGCGGCAGGGCGACGGTCAGGTGCCGGATCCGGGCGTCGTCGGTCGAACCGATCGGCGCCGTGTAGCCGAGCCGGGCCCGGGTGTCGATGACGATGCCGTCGGTGGTGGCCGCCTGCCGCCTCGCCCTCGCCCTGACCTGCGGCTGCCAGCGGGCCTTCACCTCACGGTCGAGGCGTGCGGCGAGTTCCGGGCGCGGCTTCTTGATCTGGTCCTTCACGTACCGCTCCACGGTGCGCTGGGAGACCCGCAGCATCCGCGCGACGGCGCGGGTGCCCTTGAGCTGCTTGACCAGGTAGCGCATCTGCGCGCCGGCGCTCTTGGGCGCGGGGCGGGTGAACGCCTTCTGCACCGCCTTCTCGAGGCCGTCCCCGAACAGGGTCATCGCAGGCTCCTACTCTCCGCTGTCGGCGTCGGTGACGGCGCCGTCCTTGATGTAGCGGGCGAGGTTGAGCTCGGGAGCGTCGAACTGCTCCCGGACGCCTTCGCCCCACAGGACGGTCTGGGTGCCCTCGTGCTTGACGAGGCCGGGGTTGACGCCGAGCTTGAAGCCGCCCGGGAGCGGCTTGCCGTCCCGGTAGGGCAGGAAGTCGAGCGGCGAGGTCCCGTCGGCCGCGTAGACGACACAGTCGGACAGGATCGCGACCGGGTACTGCCCGGTGAAGGCCGCGTGCTTGACGATCTTACGGTGCAGGTTGACGCGGGTGCGGGAGATGACCGCGGCGCGGATGTCCGGCCGCCATGTCGGGCGGGACAGGGCCCGCCACGGCCGGCCGGGCCGCCAGCCCTCGCCGCGCGGGCGCTCGCGCAGCTTGCCCAGGCCGCCCTTGACGGTGGCCTTGATCGCCGAGACGACGAGCGCGAGCTCCGGGTCGCGGCCGCGGTAGCCGTTCATCGCGGTGAGGAATTCCTCCGGCGAGGTGTCGGCGGCGACGCCGAGGTCGGCCATGGTGGCGAGGTAGGCGTCGCGGAGCCGGTTGTACCAGCCGTCGAGGTAGCGGCCGTTGTCGTACCGTACGTACGCCTCCAGCGGTGCGACGTCGTAGCCGAGCTCCACCGCGTACGCGACGGTCGGCGTGGCGTACCAGGCCGGGCCCTCGGGGTGCTCGCCCTTCGGTGTGAACGGGCTGGGCAGCAGGGAGGCGTCGAGGTCCGCCCACCTGTCCTTGGCGACCTTCACGCGGGAGAGGTCGACGTGGGAGAGGTCGACCAGCCAGCTCCCGGGGAGTCTCGGGTCGAAGACGGGTTCCTTGACGTGGGTCGGTGCGCCGAGGCCGACGACGAGGCCGTTGGCGCCGGCGGCGAAGGCCATGTTCACGTCGATGCCGACGAGGTGCCGGCGGGTGCATTCGTCGTCCGTCAGGGGCCTGGCCCAGTCGTACGCCTCCTCGAAGAGCTTCTCGGCGGGGCCGCGGACGTGGAAGCGTGGCAGGTCCGCCAGGAGCGGGTGTCCGTCGGGCGCCTCGCAGGGTGCCGGGTCGACCGGGTCCTTGCCCAGGGAGCCGGGGTTGTGCTCGGAGTGACGGCGGCCGTCGGCGTCGGGCGCGGAGGCACGGGTCGGCGGGTGCAGCGCGGTCATCAGTTCCAGGCCGGTGACCGCGGTCGAGCCGCGCGGGGTGAGGACGCGGGTGGCGTACACGCCGAGGACGCGGGCGAGTTCGGCGGGCGGGAGGTGCGCCGCGTCGCCCCAGTGGCGGGAGTCGAGGGCATGCCAGGACGGGATGCACAGCTGTACGCAGGCCCGCTCCGAGCCTTGTGCGGGGCGGTAGATCCGCGCCCACGGCCCGAAGCCGCGCTTCGTGAGCCTCCATTCGGCGCGGGTGAGCTGCTTGAGCGCCGGGTGGGCGTCGGGGATGCGGCCGGCGAGCCGTTCCTCGTCGGTGAGGGCCGGCGGGAGGCCGTAGCGTTCCAGGGCGGGCTCGGTCAGGACGAGGAGCGGATCGGCGTCCTTGCCGCTGCCGGAGAGCCTCGGCTGCCCGAGCCGTGCGTCGGTGAGCGCCCATTCGACCAGGGCCGCGAGCGAGGTCGCGGGCACGTCGAGGACCAGGCCGCCGGGGCAGTAGGCCAGGACCTGGTCGTCCTGGTCGACGTCGACGACGGCGAGCGGGCCGTTCGCGAAGCGCGGGTCGACGCCGGTGGCGGGCGTCGGAGTCCCGGCCCCGGCGGGGGCCGGGGTGCGGGCGCCGGGGCGGCGCGAGGTCGACGTACGGGGTGACGCCGGCGTACGGGGTGAGGTCGACGTACGGGATGAGGTCGACGCACGGGGCGGCGGTGGCGCCGTGCGGGGCGTGGTGCTTGCCGGGGCGTCGGGTACGGCGGGGGCCTCAGGTGCGTCGAGGGCGTCGGGTGCGGGGTGGGTGTTCGGGCGGTGGGGCGTGGCCGGGGTGGCGGCGGTGTCCACGGGCGGGATCCGCGTGTCCGGGGCCGGGGCCGGGGCCGGGGCCGTCGGGGCGGTGGGCGGGACGGCGGCCGCGGTGTCCCGCGCGGCGCCGGAGTCGTCGGCGTCCGCGGGGAACTTCTGCGCCCAGCCGTCGAGCAGTCGTTGGTAGGCCTGGCGACGCGGTGGGCGCGGCTCGGAGCGGCCGGCCTCCCAGTTCTTCACGGTCTGGGGCGTCGTCTGCAGCACCTGTGCGAGCCGGGCCTGAGTGATGCCGGCGGCTTCACGGAGCCGGGCTCGCTCGGCCGGGCCGGGCAGCTCGGGCTCTCCTTCCAGCAGCGCGTCCACGGCAGCGAACAGCTCGTCCTGCGTCGCCATGCGTCACCTCCAGCGCCGACCCTAGCGCAATTTACCCGTGGATTTGCGCTCGATTTATCCAGCGTGGCGCGGTGAGCCGGCCGGAGTGGGAAGCGGATGAAACGGGTGATAGGCGAGCGAATACGGGTAGTCGGGGATCATGAACACCAACGAAAATTCCGGGCACCGGCCCGACCCCGTCAGCCGCCACCCCCAACCGCCGTATCCCGAACAGGAGCAGAGCCACCCCGGCGCGACCGAGGAGATGAGCCCGCGCCCCGACCACGGCGAGGAGTCCTACCGCGGCAACAGCCTGCTGCAGGACCGGGCGACGCTCGTGACGGGCGGAGACTCCGGGATCGGCAGGGCGGTGTGCCTCGCCTTCGCGCGGGAGGGCGCGGACGTCGTCTTCACCCATCTGCCCGAGGAGAAGGAGGAGGCGGCGGAGACGAGCCGGCTGGTCCACGAGGCGGGCCGCCGGGCCGTGTCCGTCGAGTGCGACATCCGCGACGAGCGGCGGTGCGAGGAGCTGGTCGGGCGGGCGGTCGACGAACTCGGCCGGATCGACGTGCTCGTCAACAACGCGGCGTACCAGATGGCGCAGCCCGACGGCATCGAGGCCATCAGCACGGAGCAGTTCGACCGGGTGATGAAGACCAACCTCTACGGCATGTTCTGGCTGACCCGCTCGGCGCTGGCGCACATGCCGCGCGGCAGCTGTGTCATCAACACCACCTCGGTGCAGGGCTACCAGCCCAGCCCGCACCTGCTCGACTACGCGATGACCAAGGCCGGGATCATCTCCTTCACGCACAGCCTGGCGCAGATGGTGGCCGAGCGGGGCATCCGGGTGAACGCCGTGGCACCGGGGCCGGTGTGGACGCCGCTGATCCCGGCCACGATGCCGAGCACGGAGGACTTCGGACGCCAGTCGCCGCTGGGCCGGGCGGCGCAGCCGGCGGAGATGGCGCCGGCGTACGTCTTCCTGGCCTCGCCCCAGGCGAGCTACATCACCGGCGAGATCGTCAACGCGACAGGCGGAACGCCGCTGCCCTGACCGTCGGATCAGCGCCAGGCCGAGCGCCTTCGTCCGGAACGCCCGGCCCGCCTCGCCGCGCGCACGCGTCTGCCGGCCGGAACGAGAAGAGGCGTGGGTGGCGCGGCCACCCGCGCCTCGTCCGGTCAGGACGGCGCTGCGGCCGGTGTGCGGGGACGGGCCCGCATGTGGAGGTCGCGGAGTTCGAGCGTCACCGCCGGGGCGAGGCGCACCCGGTCGCCGGACACGTGCTCCAAGCGCCAGCGGGCGGCGATGGTCGCGAGCGCGAGGGTGGCCTCGACCATGCTGAAGGAGTCGCCGATGCACTTGCGGGCGCCCGCGGCGAAGGGCAGGAAGGCGTGGCGCGGCGGTGAGGAATGCGGGCCGGCCCAGCGGTCGGGGACGAAGGCCTCGGGATCCGGGTAGAGGTCGGGCCGGTGGTGGATGAGGTAGGGGCTGTAGGCGACGCTGGTGCCGGCCGGCAGCAGGTGGCCGCCGAGGTCGGTGTCGGCGGTGACCTTGCGGGTGAAGAACCAGCCCGGCGGACGCAGCCGGAGGGTTTCGGTGACCACTCGCTCGGTCACCTCCAGGCGCGGCAGGTCGGCGTAGGTGGCCGGTGCGCCGCCAAGGACGGAGTCGACCTCGGTGTGCAGCCGCTGTTCGACGTCGGGGTGGCGGGCCAGCAGGTCGAGCGCCGAGGACAGCGTGGCGGCGGTGCTCTCGATGCCGGCCAGGACGAAGGAGACGATCGTGTCGCTGATCTCCGCGCTGCTCATGCCGGGGCCGTCGGCCTCGGGGTCCTGGGCCGTCACCAGCGCCGAGAGCAGGTCGCCGTAGTCGGCGCCGTCGGCGCGGCGCCGGGCGATGACGCGCTCGACGGTGGCGTGGAGGCGGGCGCGGGCGGCGAGGTGGGCGCGGTTGCCGGGCGTGGGCAGACGGTCGAGCGGCGGGATCAGGAACATGCGCTGGTAGAGGCTTGTGACGACGGTGGTGACGTCGTCGACGAGCCGGCCGTGCGCGGCCTGGGGCAGGCTGTCGGAGAACAGCGTGGCGGTGATGATCCGAGAGCTGGTCGTCATCATCTCGGCGGGCACGTCGAGCACGTGGCCGGGGCGCCAGGAGTCGGTCGTCTCCTGGACGCAGGCGGTCATGGCGCGTGCGTACTCGGGGAGCCGGGCCTGGTGGAAGGCGGGCTGGGAGAGCCGCCGCAGTCTGCGGTGGGCCTGGTGCCGGCAGGAGACCACGCCGTCGCCGATCACTTCCCTCAGCCGGTCGTACAGCGGGCCGCCCTTGTCGAAGACCCGGTCGTCCAGGAGCGCCCGGCGGGTCAGTTCGGGGTCGCAGATCACGATGACGGTGAGCGGGCCGAGCCGGATGCGGACCAGGTCGCCGAGGGCGGGCAGCGAGTTCAGGAACGCCAAGGGATCGCGTAGCAGCGGCACGATGTGCCCGATCAGGGGCAGCGCGCGGGGAGCGGTGGGGATCGGGTGGCCGGCCTTCGTCACGCGGTGATGCTCCTCTTGACGGGTCCAGTCCTCGGTGCGACCGGGGTCGGCCGTCTCGCCCGGCCGCGGCTCGTGTGTAGCGCACGCTGAGGTCGTCCTCCCGGTCCGGCGGGCAAAGGGGCAGGTCAGCGGCCGTCACTCGGACGGCTGTCGGGTTGACGGCCGCGGTTTCGCAGGATGCTGAACCGGTGTGAGGTCCTCGCGCGAAGGCCGCTCGTCCTCGGGCGGACGATGCCGTGAGAGCTTCGCCACGATGTGGCCGGAACACGCCGTCCGCGGCAGGAACCTTTCCCGCGTCCTGGCACTCATGCTCGGTGAACGAGTCGACCGGATCGTCCGGCTCGACCCCGTCTACGAAGAAGTCGAGGAATGACGTGCTCCGTTCGCCGTACCGACGCCGACGCCTGGCCGTGGGCGCCACGCTGGTCGCCGCGCTCGCCGGTGGTCTCGCTCCGGCCACCACCGCCTCCGCCTCCGCCGCGCCGGCCACCGCGGCCGCTCCGGTCCCCGCCGCCTTCGCCTCCGTCTCCGCGCGGACCGACGTCGCGCCCGACATGGAGGGCGTGGTCGCCGCGCTGAACGCCGCCCTCGCGAACGGCGCGCCCGGCGCGATGGCGCGCTACTCCGGTCCGGACGGGGTCCGCAGCCGTACCGTCGGAGTCCGGGACCGTGAGGCCGGGGCGCCGATGGACATCCACGCGCGCTTCCGGATCGGCAGCGTCAGCAAGGCGTTCTCGGCCGTGGTCCTGCTGCAGCTGGTGGAGGAGGGCCGCCTGGAGCTCGACGCGCCGGTCAACCGCTACCTGCCGGGTCTGCTGCCCGACGACCGCATCACGGTCCGTCACCTGCTCACGCACCGCAGCGGCCTGGCCGACTACACGGACGCCATGTTCGACAAGACGGTGCCGGGCTTCGAGGCCGTACGCAACCGGGTGTTCTCCTACCGGGAGCTCGTGGACCTCTCGCTCGCCGAGCCGCGCACCACGGAGCCCGGTGTCGCGTACAAGTACTCGAACGCCAACTTCGTCGTGGTCGGCATGCTCATCGAGAAGCTCACCGGCCGACCGGTCGCGGATGCCTACGAGCGCCGCATCTTCAAGCCGCTGAAGCTGCGCGGGACGTCGTACGTCCACCCCGACACGCGCATCAAGGGGCTCCACGCCCGCGGCTACCTGCACCCCGACGAGGCGGGCGCGCCGCTCGTGGACTCGACCGAACAGACGGTGTCCTGGGCGCAGTCGGCTGGTGCCGTCATCTCGACGCCCGCCGACCTCAACACTTTCATGAGCTCGCTCATGCGGGGCCGGCTGCTGTCCCCCGCCATGCTCGAGGCCATGACGACGGTGACCCCGACCGACGCCACGAACACCCGGTTCTACGGGCTCGGGCTGCGCCGGTACGACCTGTCGTGCGGCACGCAGGTTTTCGGCCACACCGGCACGGTCCAGGGCTTCTACACGTACGCGTTCTCGACCCGCGACGGGCGCCGTAGCCTGTCCGCCCTGGCGAACACGTCGAACCACGGCGCGGCGAACACGGCGCTCGGCGGCACGCTGGAGGCGGCGTTCTGCGGCAAGAAGCCGGCCGTGGCCGCCGCGCCCACGGCCCGGGCCGCGTCGCCGGCGCCGTCGTCGGCGACGGACCGGCCGGCCGAACGGGATCTGCCCGAGCGGCACTGACCCGCGAACCGGCACGCCTCCGATGCTCCGGCTCTCCGGCTCTCCGACTCTCTGAAGAACGCGGACTGCCCGTACCCGTACCGGCGGTCCGCGTTCCCGGGCCGCGGCGGGTCGCTTCAGACGGTGGCGGGCTGCGTCCAGCCCGGGTCGCGGCCGCTCAGCGCGACCGCCCGGTCCAGCAGCGGGGCGCTGTCCGGGACCGGCACGACGGTCCCGAAGATGCCCTGGCCGTCGCCCTTGTCCTGGGCGGCGGCCAGCAGGAACGCGTGGGAGGCGTGCAGCGCGGCCTGGTCCGGGGCGTAGTCCTGGCCGGTGGCGCGGGCCAGGTCCCAGCCGTGGACCACGAGTTCGTCGGCGGCCACGACGCCCGCGATGCCGCCGGGCAGGTCGACGCCGCCGGCGCGGGTCATGCCGGTCCAGGCGGCCGGGTCACGCCAGGCTTCGGCAAGTTCGTCCAGGGCCCGGGGCAGTTCTTCGCGCCAGTCGGCGGGCAGCGTGGTCGCGGCCGCGTCGGGAGGCGTGTTCGTCGTCGGGCCGAGGTTCTTGCGGGCCGCGTCACGGAACGCGACGGCAAGGCCCGCGAGATGCCCCAGGAGGCCGCCGACCGTGTACGCGGGGCACGGCGTCGGTTCGCCGAGCCGGGTGTCGGGGATGCGGGCGGCGAGCCGGGCGACGATCCGGGCCTGCGGGCCGAGGTCGACAATCGACGGGTCGGTCATCTGGTGCTCCTTCGGTGGCGCCGGGGAGGTGAGGCGTGCGGAGGGTAGACCGGCGGCGGGGCCCTGACTCATCGGTGACGAGGAGGAAGGCGGCGCGCGGCAGGTCAACTCGACGTGACGGCCACCGCCTTGACGGGCGCGTAGGCGGCGTTTCGGCGACGCCGCCCAGCAACAGGCAGTCGAAGACCTCGCCGCCCACGCCGACGCGCCCCGGAGAGAGGCGCGCCTTGAAATCGGTGGCCCCTGCTCGGGCCGGGGCCAGGCGCGGGAGGCGAGGATCGGGCTTCGGGTCACCAGGGGCGGTAGGCCGCGAAGGGACGCACTCCTTCGCCCGACTGCGCGGCGATGACCAGGTCGCCGTGAACGATCAGGTCGGCGACGGGCTTGCCGTGGTCGACGTCCTGCGAGTAGCTGCGGCGGTCCTTCTCGTCTCCGGTGGCGGCGTCGAGGACGTACAGTCCCTCCTTCCTCGACTGCTTGAGGCCACGGTCGACCAGGACCGTCACCCGGTCGCCGGCGGGCCGCAGCGCGAGCCCCTCGTCCTGGTCGTGCAGGGCCGTGCGCCACAGCTCACGGCCGTCCGACAGGTCGAAGGCGACGACCTGGTCGCACTGCCACTTCCGGCACCGGGTGCTGGTGACGGCCAGGAGCCGCCCTCCGTCCCCGTCCACGGCCACGCGGGCCGGCTCGTACTCGCCGATCTTCCCCGCGTCGCCGTCGAACTCGACGCGCCCGCGGGGACGACCGTCCGGGCCGAACGCGAGGTAGGCCCGCAGTCCGCTCGTCTCCGCCGCCACGACCCGTACGACCGGCGGGTCGGCGGACAGGAACGTCACGTCGGCCCCCGGGTCGACCGAACGCCGGTCCAGGGGAACGGTCCACCGCTGCTTCCCGTCGGCCAGGTCGAAGGCGGCAAGCGTGAGTTCGGTGCGCTCGCAGACGAGGACGGCGACGACCTGCCGCGCGGCGGCGGCGACCCGGTGCGGGACACATCCCTCAGCGACCGCGGCCTTCCAGCGCGGGGTGCCGGTGCGCAGGTCGAAGGCGCGCAGGGCCTGGTCGCCGCGCAGGGAACGGCGATGCTCGGACGGCTCGTACTGCCAGTCGTCGTCGGCGTCACGGAGAACGGCGAGACCGCCGCCGGTGGCGACGAGGTCGGGCTCGGCGGTCAGCTCACCGGTCCCGGGAGCGCGGCGGGTGTGCCACAGTTCCTGGCCGCTGGTGAGGTCGAGGGCGGTGACGGTGGCGCATCCTCCGCCCTGTTCGACCTCGCCGTCGGCGTCCGCCTTCGCCTTCTCGCCGTGCGCGAGCAGGGCGACGGAGCCGTCGGCCGCCTTGCTGACGGCGCAGATCTCGTCGCGGCCGGGCACGGCGTACTCCCAGCGCCGCTGCCCCGATCCGGCGTCGAAGGCCGTGACGGCGTCGTACCTGCTGCGGACGACGGTGTCGCCGACGAGCCAGTCGCCGTTGCCGTACGCGGCAGCGCCACGGTCGATCGGGGCCTGCCAGGCGAGCTCCATGGAGTCACCGGGCAGCAGGCCCATGTCGGAGAGGATGCCGCCGACGATGGCGCCGGCGCCGCCCAGAACGACCAGCGTGCCCGCCAAGGCGGCCACCCATGTCCGCCTGCGTCGTCCGGCGCGGCGCCCGGGAACCGCGTCCGTCGCCGCCTCCCCGTCAGCGCCTGCGTCCGTACGTGTGTCCGCGCCCGTCGACATGTGGCCCCCGCCCCTCGCCGCCCCTTCGAAGGCGCCCAGCGTACGTGATCGCCGGCCCGAGGCCCGCTCGGCGTCACCCCCGCCATCAGCGCGTGCCGTCGGTGGTTCACTCCACCGGCCAGGTGTGGACGGGAGCGTTCAGGTGCATGAAGTCGATGTACTGGCTGGTCATGCGCCGCAGGGCCTCCGCGCGGTCCAGGTGGGCGATGTCGTGGAGGTGGTGGAACATCTCCGACTGCCACACCGCGCCGTTCCGGGCGGTCACGCAGCGCTGCTCGATGACGCCCAGCCACGGCTCGCGCCAGCGGGCGTCCAGGCCGAGGCGTTCCAGGCCCCGATGGGCGAGCGGCAGGAGGCGGCGCAGGACCAGTTCGGTGACCGGGACCTGGCCCATGCCCGGCCAGAACAGTTCGGCGTCGATGCCGCGCCGGGCCGCCGTGTGGAGGTTCTCCTCGGCCGCCGCGAACGACATCCGCGACCAGACCGGCCGGTCCTCGTCGACCAGGGCCCGGATCAGGCCGTAGTAGAAGGCGCCGTTCGACAGGACGTCGGCCACCGTCGGGCCGGCGGGCAGGACGCGGTTCTCGACGCGCAGGTGCGGGACGCCGTCGACGACGGCGTACACGGGGCGGTTCCAGCGGTACACCGTCCCGTTGTGCAGGGTGAGTTCGCCGAGCTGCGGAGTCTCGCCGCGGTCCAGCGCCTCTTCCGGGTCCTCCTCGTCGCACAGCGGCAGCAGCGCCGGGAAGTAGCGGGCGTTCTCCTCGAAGAGGTCGAAGACGCTGGTGATCCAGTGCTCGCCGAACCAGACGCGGGGCCGGACGCCCTGGACCCTGATCTCGTCCGGCCGGGTGTCGGTGGCCTGTTCGAACAGCGGGATGCGAGTCTCGCACCACAGCTCCCTGCCGAACAGGAACGGGGCGTTCGCCGCCAGCGCCACCTGCACGCCGGCGATGGCCTGCGCCGCGTTCCAGTAGTCCGCGAACGAGTCCGGGTCGACCTGCAGATGGAACTGCGTACTCGTACAGGCCGCTTCGGGCGTGATCGTGTCCGCGTACGTGCGCAGCCGCTCCACCCCGTCCACGGCGATCAGCAGGTCCTCACCCCGGGCGGCGAAGATCTGCTCGTTCAGCAGGTGGTAGCGGGGATTCTCGGAGAGCGCCGCGTGGTCCACGTCCTTGCGTTCCAGGGTGGGCAGCGTCCCGATCATCACGAGGTGGGTGCCCACCGCCGCCGCCTTGTCCTCGGCGTGGTTCAGCGCGTCGCGGATCTCCCGCTCCCAGTCCTCGGAGCCGCCTTCGGTCAGCTGCCTCGGGGCGACGTTGATCTCCAGATTGAACCGGCCCAGTTCGCTGGACCAGGCCGGGTCCGCGATCGCGGCGAGGACGTCCGCGCTGCGCATGGCGGGTCTGGCGGTCTCGTCCACCAGGTTCAGCTCGATCTCCAGACCGACCCGGAGCCGCCCGACGTCGAAGCGTGACTCGCGCAGCATGCGCGCGAACACGTCGAGGCAGGTGTGCAGCCTGATACGGAACCGACGACGATCCTCACGGGTGAACACCTGCGCCGGGACATCGCGACCCATCGGACCCTCCCGATACTCGTCGGCGCGGATCCTGCTCCTTCCTTCAGCGTGCCACCGCCCGGCCCGCGCCGCCGCCGGTCGTCACCGTCGGTAGCGGTGTGGGAACAGACCGGAAGGGCCGGTCGAGCAGTTTCGGAGAAGCCGGAGCCGGCGGCTTGTTCCTAGAGTGTGAAGCAGTTCGGGAAGCCCGCCCGGAGAGAACTCGGAGAGGGCTCGGAGAGAAGGCAGGCCATGAAGGAAACCAGGAAGACCGGTTCGGAGTCCGCCGCGTTCTCCGAGGAGGAGCGCGCCGCGATGAAGGAGCACGCGCGCGAGGTGAAGGCGGCGCGGCGCGGCAAGGCGGACGGCGAGGCCGACGTGCTGGCGAAGATCGCGGAGATGCCGGAGGCCGACCGGGTCCTCGCCGAGCGGGTGCACGCCCTGGTGAAGGCGGCCGCGCCGGCGCTGGCGCCGAAGCTGTGGTACGGGATGCCGGCCTACGCGCGGGACGGCAAGGTGGTGTGCTTCTTCCAGAGTGCGCAGAAGTTCAAGTCGCGCTACGCGACGCTGGGTTTCAACGACTCCGCGCGCCTGGACGACGGGGAGATGTGGCCGACGGCCTTCGCGCTGACCACGCTCACGCCCGCGGTCGAGGAGCGGATCAGCATGCTGGTCAAGACCGCGGCGGGCTGACCTCGGCGGCGCCTGCGTCCCCAGCCGGCTGATGCCAGCGGCGGGTGCGTCGCCCGGCGGGCCGACCTCGGCGGCGGGGGCGGCCCGCCCGCCCGACGTGATCAGGACACCATGAGGACGCCGGATCGGGGCGTCGCCAGAGCGGGCACGGCGGCACGGAGGGCGTGATCCGCCGCTGTCGCCGGGATCCGGGCGTCCGCCGAACGGGTTCCACCCGTTCCAGCGGATTGGCCGAACTCCGCGTAGACCGGATAGATGCCTGAGGCATGTAGTGGAGAGCGGCGCCAACGCCGGAGCCGACGATCCGCTGTCTGCGAGGTCCCCCATGACGACCACCGAAGAAGCCGTCACCTTCCCTCAGAGCCGATCCTGCCCCTACCATCCGCCGGCCGCCTACGACTCCCTGCGCGAGGAGCGCCCGCTGGCGCGGGTCACGCTGTGGGACGGGCGGGAGGTGTGGTTCGTCACCGGGCATCAGGCGGCCCGGGCGCTGCTCGCCGACCAGCGGCTGTCGACCGACTCCACCCGCCTCGACTTCCCTCTGCCGACCGAGCGGGCCGCGACCGTGCGGCGGCGGCGCCGGGCCGCGCTGCTGGGCTGGGACGATCCCGAGCACAACGCCCAGCGCCGGCTGCTGATTCCGAGTTTCTCGCTCAAGCGGACGGAGGGCCTGCGGCCGCGCATCCAGGCGACGGTGGACCGGCTGCTCGACGGGATCGAGGCGGCGGGGCCGCCGACGGAGCTGGTGAGCGCCTTCGCGTTGCCGGTGCCGTCGATCGTCATCTGCGACCTGCTCGGCGTGCCGTACGAGGACCACGACTTCTTCGAGGAGCAGTCCCGGCGGCTGCTGCGCGGCCCGACGGTCGAGGACACGGAGGACGCGCTCGCCCAGCTGGAGGGCTATCTGGGTGAACTGATCGACGGCAAGCGCGTCAGGCCGGGCGAGGGCGTCCTCGACGATCTGGTGGCCCGGCAGCTCCGGGACGGCGGCCCGGACCGTGAGGAACTGGTGCAGCTGGCGACGATCCTGCTGGTCGCGGGGCACGAGACCACGGCGAACATGATCTCGCTGGGTACGTACACGCTGCTGCGGCACCCGGAGCGGCTGGCGGAGCTGCGGGCCGATCCCTCGCTGCTGCCCGCGGCGGTCGAGGAGTTGCTGCGGTTCCTGTCGATCGCGGACGGGATGCTGCGGGTGGCGCTGGAGGACGTGGAGGTCGGCGGCGAGGTGATCCGCGCGGGCGACGGCGTGGTCTTCTCCACCTCCCTCATCAACCGTGACGGCGCCGTCTACGCCGATCCGGACAGCCTGGACTGGGGCCGGTCGGCCCGGCACCACGTGGCGTTCGGCTTCGGCATCCACCAGTGCCTCGGGCAGAACCTGGCCCGTACGGAGCTGGAGATCGCGCTCGGCACGCTGCTGCGCCGGCTGCCCGGGCTGCGGCTCGCGGCGCCCGCGGAGGAGATCCCGTTCAAGCCGGGTGACACGATCCAGGGGATGCTGGAACTGCCCGTCACCTGGTGAGTCTTCGGAGGAAAGGAACCTTGGCGGTGCGTATCTCGATCGACACGGGCGTCTGTATCGGGGCCGGGCAGTGCGCCCTGGTCTCGCCCGACGTGTTCACCCAGGACGACGACGGCTTCGGCACCGTCGTGGCGGGACGCGAGGACGGCGCGGGCGGGCCGCTGGTCCGCGAGGCGGCCCGCGCGTGTCCCGTACGGGCGATCACGGTCGCGGAGTAGGGCGCGGGGCTGCCGCGCGCCGGGGCCCGCGCCGAGCCCCCGTGAGGCGGACGCCTTCCGGGGGCTCGGGTCGTGCGGTGGAGCGGGGTCGTACGGTGTGGCGGTGGTGCGCTGGAGCGGGGTCGTGCCGTGCTGCCGCCTGGCTAGAAGGTGAGGTTCCAGGCGTCGATGCGGCCCGTGTCCTGCGAGGCGATGTCCTGGACGCGGAGCTTCCAGGTGCCGTTGGCGACCTCCGAGGAGGCGTTGACGGTGTAGGTCTTGGCCACGTTGTCCGTGCTGTCGCTGTTGTTGAAGTCCTCGAGCAGGTAGACGGTGCCGTCCGGCGCGACGAGCGAGACGACGAGGTCGCCGCGGTAGGTGTGCTTGATGTCGACGCCGACCTTGAGCGTCGCCGGGGCGTTGCCGGTCACGCCGGTGACGGTGATCGGGCTCTCGACGGTCGCGTTGTCGTTGACGGTGACGTCGGTGAGGTTCTCGAAGTACGGGCCGGTGGGCGGCGGAGTCGTACCGTTGACGGCCTTCAGGGCGTCGACCTGGCCCTCGCCGAAGAAGCCGTTCTTCGTCGTGGTGCCCGTGCAGCGGCTGTCGGCCGGGCAGGCCTTGTCGGTGGCCTGGGTGGCGAGCGCGGTGCGGATGTCGGCCGGCGTGTAGGCCGGGTTGGCGCTCGCGATCAGCGCGGCGACACCGGTGACGTGCGGCGAGGCCATCGACGTACCGCTCATGGAGCCGTACTTGCCGCCGGGCAGCGTCGAGTAGACGCCGGTGGCGCCGTCGCCGCCGGGAGCGGCGATGTCGATGACGCCGTTGCCGAAGTTGGAGTACGAGGCCTTCGCGCCGCCGCTTGCCTGCGCGGAGACCGTCACGACGCCCGGCAGTTCGGTCGGGATGTCGATGCAGGCGTTGGTGATGGTGCGGGTGGTCGGCGTGGAGTCGTTGGGGCTCTCGGAGTCGGTCGTCTTGTTCGCCAGGTCGTAGTTGGAGTTGCCGGCGGCGGCGACCTGGAGGGAGCCCTTGGACTCGGCGTAGGCCTGGGCGCGGCGCACGCCCTCGATGATGGCGGCCTGGTCGATGTTGTCCGGGCAGTTGAACTGCCACGGGTCGGTGTAATAGCTGTTGTTGGTGACCTTGAAGCCGTGGTCACCGGCCCACATGAAGCCGCAGATGGTGTTCTCGGCGAAGAACAGGCTGCTGGTGGGCTCGGCGATGCGCACGGAGGAGATCTTCACGCCGGGGGCGACGCCGATGACACCCTTGCCGTTCTTGGCTGCGGCGATGGTGCCGGCGACGTGCGTGCCGTGCTGGCCGACGTCACGCCAGGCGCCCGCGCGGGTGTCGGCCTTGCCGTAGGCGCAGGAGACGGAGTCGGCGGCGTTGAAGTTGGGCGCGATGTCCTGGTGCTGGTCGTCGACGCCGGTGTCCAGGACGCCGACCTTGACCGTGGCGGAGCCGGTGGTGACGGCCCAGGCCTGGTCGGCCTTGATCTGCGTCATGTCCCAGCGGTTGGACTCGGTCAGCGTCGTCGCGGACTGGGTCGGGTTGGTGGGCAGCGCCGGGTTGTACGCGTCGGCGGGGACGTCGGAGGTACGGGTCGCGCCGACCTGCTGGACGCCGGTGACGCCGCGCAGGGTGGCGGCGAAGGAGGCGGAGGTCGAGTGGGCGACGACGACGCCGATGGCGTCGTAGGAGGCGAAGACCGTACCGCCGTTGGAGGCGATTGCCGCACGGACGGCGGTGGTGTCACCGGGCGTCGTGATCACCAGGTACGCGCGCGTGCCGGCGGCCCAGGCGCCCGCCAGGGCGGGCGCGGTGCGGGCCGACGTGACGGCGGGGGCCGCCTGGGCCGGGGCCTTGGCCCGGGCCAGGTCGTGAGCGCGCGGCTCGACCGTGGCCTGGGCGGGCGCGGCGACGGCGACGGTGGCGCCGACGACGGCGGCGGCCACGACCGGGAGTCTCAGCCGACTCGATATGTGGGAAAACATTGCGTCCTCCGATGGCCCGGTGGCGCGGGTGGCGCCGGCCGGGTCCTGTGTGGTGTGGGGTGGACGCAAGATCCCAGGAGGGCGGTACCGGAGGGAAGGATTCTGCTCGCCATATCCCTTTCCGTTACCCATTGTTGATCTGACGGCACGCCACGTCGGGGACGAACGAGACCAGTCCCGACAATCCCGCCGGTGCCCCGCCGGGCGGTCCGGGTGCCGAAAATCCTCAGTAAGGGAAGTAGCCCATGCCGATGACCAGGACGCCCGCGCCGAGATTGGCCAGGGCCGTCGCGACGACGTAGCCGACGGGTGCCTGCGCCGTGACGCCGGACGGCGACGCGAGGGCGTCGGTCGTCCTGGTCTGCCACCACACGAAGACCGCGAGCAGGACGCCGGCGGTCAGCAGCAGGATGTCGTAGCCCGTGACGTACGGAACGGCTCCGCTGACACCGGCGACGCCAAGGGCTCCGAGCAGCACGCCCCGCCCGTCAAGGCCGGCTCCGGCGCTGCCCGGCCGGTCGTGTGCCAGGGCCGCCGTCGCGATCGCGGCGACCACGGCGAAGGGAACCAGGAGGAACAGGCACCAACGCCAGGGCAAGCTCTCGGAAAGCAGCAATCCCGCCAGCCAGCCGAGCGCCGGGCCGACGGCCGCGATCGCGACGTAGCTGCCGAAGGCCTTGCGGCGTTGCGGGGCGTCGGGGAAGGACGTGGCCACGAGCGCCGGTGCGGACGAGGAGACCAGCGCGGCGAAGGCGCCCATGAGAACGCGGCCCGCGATCCAGACGCCGGAACTCTGCGCCATGCCGCCGAGGGCGGCGGCCACCGCGAAGCCCGCCAGGCCGACGGTCAGCGTCCTCTTGCGGCCGAAGCGGCCGGCGATCCGGGCGCCGAACGGCAGCAGGGCGACGAAGGCCAGCGCGTACGCGACGGGCATCACCTGGAGGTAGACGGTGGACGTCACCTGCACTCCGTGGGAGGAGAGCCCCAGGTCCCACTCGGCGCCTTTCCACCTCATCGCCATGTCGGTGAACGTCGCGTCGAACAGCACGAGCAGCTGGGCCAGGGCGAGCGCCGGCAGGGCCCACCGGCGTCGGGAGGGAGCGATCTCGGGGTCAGGGAGGCCGGCCGGGGACGTGGGTGCGCTCCAGACTCCGGCCGGCGGTGTCGGAGGCGCTGCGACGCCGGGGCCGTCGCCGGCGCCGGCCCCGGCGTACGCCGGTGCCGTCGGGACGTATGCGGGCGGCGCGGGTGTTGGGGTCGGCGTTGGCGTCGGCGTCGGCGTCGGCGTCGGCGGGATAGGTTGGGCGCGGGGATCCGGCCGGGCGGGGGTGTAGTCCAGGAGATGGGCGGCGCGGCGGCCGAGTTGGGCGAGGACGGCGCCCGGCAGCCACTCCTCGGCCTGGTCGGTCGCCGTGCGCTCGGCCACTTCGTGAGGGGTGGGCCGGCGGGCCGGGTCCTTCTCCAGACAGCCGCGCACGAGGTCGAGCAGGGACTCGGGTACGCCGGTGAGGTCCGCCTCCTCCTCGGCGATACGGAAGAGGTGGGCGTTCAGGCCCGTGTCCGTGGCGCCGAAGAGCATCCGCCCGGTCGCCGCGTAGACGAGCACGGCACCGAGGCAGAACACGTCCGAGGCCGGGGTGAGTTCGAGGCCGCGGACCTGCTCGGGCGACATGAAACCGGGCGAACCGATCAGCATGCCGGTGCGGGTGTGGAGGCTGTCGCCGGTCAGGCTGTCCATCGCCCGCGCGATGCCGAAGTCGATGACGCGCGGGCCGTCGACGGTGACCAGCACGTTGGACGGCTTGAGATCACGATGAATCAGACCCGCCTCGTGCACGGCCCGCAAGGCGAGCGCGAGACGGTTGGCCAGGGTGCGGACGGAGTACTCGGGCAGCGGACCGAAGTCCTGGGCCACGACGGTGGTCAGGTCGGGCCCGGGGATGTACTGGGTCGCCACCCACGGCACGGCGGCCTCGGTGTCGGCGTCCAGGACGTCGGCGGTCCAGGCTCCGCCCACCTGCCGGGCCGCGGCCACCTCGCGGGCGAACCGCCTGCGGAACTCGGGGTGCTGGGCGTGCTCGGCCTGGACGACCTTGACGGCGACGGTACGGCCGAGGTCGGAACGGCCCAGATAGACCAGGCCCATCCCGCCCGCTCCGAGGCGGGCGATCAGGCGGTACGGGCCTATGTGTGCGGGGTCCTCCCCCGTCAGTTGCTCCACGGTAGAGGTCAGCCCTTCAGGTTCCTGTCGTCGTGGCCCATGCGGTGATCCCCTGGGATGCGTGCGGAGTTCTCACGGTAGAGCAAAGATCGACGGCATCGGCAGGGATTGCCGGGCCGGGATCGGATGCGCGGAGCTTCAGTCCTCGTGGCCCGCGGCCACAAGCAGGGTTGCGTCGCGAGGGCCTGGAAGTCGTCGGGGAAGAGTTCACGGGCGGCCGGGTCGCGAACGTGTAGGCCACGAAGGGATGGTCCACCGACGCGATCAGCCGGCCGCCCGGCCTGAGCACGCGCCGTAGTTCGGCCAGGATCGAGCCCCAGTCCTCCAACAACGGGCCCGATCCGCAGCCGGCGTCCAGGATGCGACGGCCCGTCACGTCTCCGGCGAGGGCGGTCATCGCGGGCCGCTCGTAGTACGCGTTGACGAGGCTGTGCTCGGTCTCCGCCGCGTACGCCTCGGCGAAGGCGTCGTAGTCGTTCACCGGCGGCGGATCCGCGGGCGAGACGGGCGAAGCAGGCGAGGCGGTCGGGGCGGAGGGGAGGGACGGGGCGGCGCTCGCGGGGACGTCGGTCGGTCGGTCCATCCGCGCAGCCTAGTTGTCGCTGTCAGCGGCCGGCGAGCCGCCCATGAATCGAACGCGAGGCGCCGGCGGACGGGTCGGGGCCGGTTTCCCGCGGTCGGTCACTTGTGGGCGAGGCGGGCCTTCTTGACCCGGTTGCCGCAGGTGTTCATCGAGCACCAGCGGCGGTTCGCGCCGCGACTGGTGTCGAGGAACAGGCCGGCGCAGCCGGGCCCTTCACATGCCTTGATCCGGTCGCGGTCGGGGCCTCCGAGTACGTGGACGGCGTCGGCGGCAAGCACGCCGAGCGCGTCCGCTACCGGTGCTTCCGTGCTGAGGCGCCAGACCGCGAGCCCGTTCTCGAGGGCGGGCCTCGCCCGCCCGGCGGTCGCGGCCCTGTTCAGGATCGTCGCGTCCTCCGGAGCGGGTCGCCGGGTGGTGGCGACGGCCAGCCCGGCACGGTAGATCGCTTCCCTCAGGCTGAGCGCGTCCTGAAGCTCGGCGGGTGAGACGTCGGGGACGCCCAGCCCGACGGCCTGCAGCCAGAGCTTCAGTCGATCGTGACCGGAGAGCCGCTCCCGGGGCGCCGCGCTCGCCCGGTCGCTCATCGTGGCGGTGAAGCGGAAGGCCAGCACCTCGTTGTCCAGCCGGAACCGTCGACGGGCCTCCACGGTCACCTCCTGCCGCACCCTCGTGGACTCCTTGAACCAGCTTAGCCGGTTCGACACGGGCCTCGGCCCGCGCCACAATGAACCGTCTTGGACGGTTCGCAGGGTGGAGGGTGTGCGATGAGCGAGGTTTCCGTCATCGGTCTGGGCGGCATGGGGCGGGCGATCGCGCGCAATCTGGTGCGGGCAGGCCACGAGACAGTGGTGTGGAACCGCTCGGCGGGGCCCGCGGAAGAGCTCGCGGAGGCCGGCGCTCTCCCGGTCGCCTCTGTCGCGGAGGCCCTCCAGTGCCCGGTGGTGTTCTCGGTCCTGTCCGACGACGCGTCCGTCGCCGAGGTCTTCCTGGACTCCACGGTCCTCGGCGAGGCCCGGCGCGGGGCGGTCCACGTCAACATGGCCACGGTGAGCGTCGCACTGGCCCGCCGTGCCGCGCAGGCGCACGCCGCGCACGGGATCGGCTACGTCGCCGCGCCGGTGTTCGGCCGGGTCGGCGTCGCGGAGGCCGGGGCACTGAACGTCCTCGCCGCAGGAGAGCCCGAACTCATCGACCGGGTCCAGCCGTTCTTCGACGTGATCGGATCCCGCACCTGGCGCCTGGGCGAGCTGCCCGAACAGGCCAACACCGCGAAAATCCTGGGCAACTACCTGATCGCCTGCGCGATCCAGTCGCTCGGGGAGGCGGTCAGTGTCGCCGACGCGGCCGGCGCCGACCCGGGCCAGTTCGTCGAACTGCTGGCCTCGACGCTCTTTCCCGGACCCGTCTACGCCGGATACGGGTCGATGATCGCGCAGCGGAGCTACCAGCCGGCCGGGTTCACCACGGCGCTCGGACGCAAGGACCTCCACCTCGCCCTCGACGCGGCGGCCGGCCAGGCGGTCTCCCTGCCGTTCGGCGAAGTGCTCAGGGGCGTGTTCGACCAGGCGATCGCCGACGGCCGGGCAGCGGACGACTGGGCGGTGATCGCCGAGCAGCAGCCGCGGTGAGCGCCTGCGGCATCACAGGATCCGCGGCACGGGCGGCATGGCGGCCTCGCCGGCCAGGCAGGCGTGGCACAGGCAGTGGTCCGGGTGCGGGCTGTGCGGCGAGACCTCGGACCGGTACCGGCGGGCGTAGTCCTCCAATGTCGCCGAGACGGTGACCGCTTCGTCGGCTCCGAAACCGCGGCCGTGGTGGCGCAGTTCGTTCAGCCGGGCGAGGACGCGCGGGGTGTGGACGAGCTTGGGGCGGAAGCTGTGGAGATGGCGGGTGGCGGTGTCGATGACGATCCACCGGCTGGTGTGCCGTTCGCGGCCGACCACCGTGAGCCGGTCGCCGCCCGGACCCCAGTGCACCCGGGCCACGTACACCTTGCTTCCGCCCTTGAAGCTCTTCGTCCCGGGCAGCAGCCGCGCTCCCGCGACGCCGCTGCGGCGCCAGGCCACGACGTTCGCGGCCACCAGCCAGACCGGATCCGGGCCTTCGCCCGTCTCGTTCACGCTCAAGAGTCCCCCGCTCCCCGTCCTCGCCGCACGGTGCCGCGGCACCGCGAGAGGATCGCAGGGACGCGGGCGGGGCGGCAATCGGGAATCGGGGAGGCCGCCGGCTGCGGCGTCCCGGGTCAGTCCTTGTAGTCGGGGCAGGTCCGGTCGAGCAGGCGCAGCATCGCCGCCCAGGCCAGGTCGTAGGCGTCGTCGTCCTGGAAGTCGTCCTGGGACTCGTCGTGGGACCCGTCCTGGGAGGCGTCGCGTACGGCGTCCTGGCCGGCCGGGGCGTCGGCGGGCGGTGCGCTCGCAGACGTCGGCGGGCGGGATCACCAGCGGGCCTCCGCCGGCCTGGGCGGTGACCTGGATCTCGCAGGCGCGCTCCAGGTAGTACATGCGCAGGAAGGCCTGGGCCGCGGTCCTGCCGACCGTCAGGAGGCCGTGGTTGCGCAGGATCAGGGCCGGGTGCGGGCCCATGTCGCTGACGATGCGGCGCTGTTCGTCGAGGTTGAGGGCGACGCCCTCGTAGTCGTGGTAGCCGACGCGGTCGTGCTGCCGCCGGCCCGCTCGGCTGACCCGGCGCCCCGCCCCGCTCCCCTCCCCCGCCCGCCCGGCCGGCCGAGGTAGGCGCCGCCCCGCCCGCGCCACCGCGCCTCCGGGCCTACTCCTCGGCCTCCGCCGCCTCCACCGCCGCCAGCTCCTTCAGGGCCGCCGTCACCGACTCCTCGGCGGCCGGGAGCAGCGGCAGCCGGACGTCCGGGGTGGGGATGCGGCCCTGGGCGTGGAGGACGCCCTTGACGACGGCCGGGTTGGGCTCGGCGAACAGGAGCGCGGAGAGCCGGGCGAGCCGGTGGCCGAGCGCGCGGGCGCGGGGCGCCTCGCCGGCCCGCCAGGCGTCGGCGAGCCGGGCGAACCGGCCCGTGGCCAGATGGGCCGAGGCGAGGATGCCGCCGGCCGCGCCGAGGGCGAGCAGCGGCGAGACGAAGACGTCGTCCCCGGCGAACACCGCGAAGTCGGCGGGCAGGTCGCCGAGCAGGGCGACGGTGTCCTGGTCGATGCCGCCCGCCGCGTACTTGACGCCGGCGACGCCCGGGAGGCCGCCGATGGCGCGCAGGGTGGCGGCGTCGAGCGTGCGGCCGGTGCGGTACGGAATGTGGTAGACGATCAGCGGTACGGGGCTGTCGGCGGCGAGCCGGGCGAAGTGGGCGACCACGCTGTCCTGCGAGGGCCGTACGAAGGCGGGGACGGTGACCAGGGCCGCGGCGGCCTCGGGCCGTCGGCCGAGCTCGGCGAGTTCCCGGGCGACCTGGGCGGTGCCGCCGCCGCCCGCTCCGACGACGAGCGGCGCCGCGCGTTCCCGGCAGACCCGGGCGCAGGTGTCGACGACGGCCCGGCGCTCGTCGGGATCGAGCGCGCCGGCCTCGCCGGTGGTGCCGAGCGCGACGAGCCCGGCGGCGCCGTCGTCGAGGACGGAGTGCGCGAGGCCTTCGAGGGCGTCGAGGTCGGGTCGGCCGTCGCGGGCGAACGGCGTGACGAGCGGGACGTGGATCCCGTGCGGGAGGGAGTGCGGTGTCATGCGATCGAGGGTGCGCGTGGTCCAACCCTCAGGTCCAGTTCGCTTTTTTGACGACACCCGTAAGCTGAGCTGATGCTCGATGTGCGACGTCTGCGCCTGCTGCGCGAACTGGCCCTGCGCGGCACCATCGCCGCCGTGGCGGAGGCCCTGTCCTTCACTCCCTCCGCCGTCTCGCAGCAACTCGGGACGCTGGAACGGGAGGCGGGAGTGGCGCTGCTCGAACGGTCGGGGCGCGGCGTGCGGCTGACGCCGGCCGGACAGAACCTGGTGCGGCACGCGGAGGCGGTCCTGGAGCGGCTCGAGCGGGCCTCGGCCGAGCTGGCCGAGGCGCGGCACGGCCCGGCCGGGCCGCTGCGCATCGGAGCGTTTCCGACCGCGACCCGCACGATCGTGCCGGGAGCGCTCGGGATCCTCGCGGAGCGGCATCCCGCGCTGGAGCCGATGGTCGCGGAGACGGATCCGGCAGGTGTGGCGCACGCGCTGCGCGCGGGCGACCTGGACGTGGCCCTGATCCACGACTACGACCTGGTGCCGGCGCCGCTCGAACCCGGGCTTGCGGCCGAGGAGTTGTGCGAGGAGGCGATGTATCTGGCGTCGTCCGCGCGGGCCGCCGTCCCCGCACCCGAGCGCCTGGAGACGCTGGCTCCGCTCGCCCGGTGGACGGAGGAGCCGTGGATCATGGCCGCGCCGGAGACGCTCTGCCGGGCGGTGACCGAGCAGATGTGCCGCGCGGCCGGATTCGTGCCCCGGGTACGGCACCAGGTGGAAGAGTTCGCGACCGTGCTGGCCTTCGTCGCGGCGGGCCAGGGCGTGGCCGTCGTACCGCAGTTGGGCGCGACGGACCCGCCGCCCGGCGTGTGCCTCACGACGCTGCCGGTGCGACGGCGGACCCGGATCGCCTTCCGCAGCGGCGCCGGCCCCCACCCCGCGATCACCGCCCTCACCCACGCCCTCCGCGCGTCCGTCCCAGGCCCGCTCGGCACCGGATGAGGCGGGCCCCGCCGCGACCCGTACGCCCGGGCGCCCTCGGACAGCCGTAGGGTCGGCACATGATCGAACGCGAAGAGCAGGCCCGGACCTTCGACACCGCCGTCGCCGCGTGGCAGGACTGGCAGGAGGCGCCGTGGGGACGGCTACGGTACGCGGTGGCCGAGGCCGGTCTGGCGCGGCACCTCGACGCGGTGGGCGCCGGGCCGCTGCGGGTGCTCGATCTCGGCGGCGGGGACGGCGGCGACGCGGTACGGCTCGCCGGGCGCGGCCACCACGTCACCGTCGTCGACTACGCGCCGGCGATGCTGGAGACGGCGGCTCGGCGTGCCGCCGCGGCGGGCGTGGCCGACCGGATCACCTGTGTGGAGGCCGACATCGCGGCGCTGCCGATGGAGTTGACGGACGGCGCTTTCGACGTGGTGCTCTGCCACGGCGTGTTGCCCTACTCGCCGGACGCCCGGGCGACGCTCCGGGTGGCGCTGGGCGCGGCGAGGGCGGGCGGGATCGTGTCGGTCATCGCCATGAACCGGCACTCCGAGCCGCTGCGGGCGGCGGTGCGGACGATGGATCCCGACGCCGTGCTCGCGGCGCTCGACGCCGACCATGTGCGCACCGACCTGTTCGACACCGAGCTGCGGCTGCACACCGCCGAGGAACTCACCGCCACGCTCCGCGCGTTGGGCTGCGCCGAGGTGCACCACTACGGGATCCGGGTGTTCTGCGACTACATCCCCGACGACACGGTCAAGCACGACCCGGACTACTACGCGCGCCTGGAGCGGCTCGAGATCGCGACGGCCGGGCGCGCGCCGCACAAGCACACCGCCCGGCTGCTGCATCTGATCGCCCGCACGGGCATGTGACCCACGTCTCTCCGCGGGCGGGCTCGTGGTTGTCACATCCGGCGGGGCTGTCCGGTCTCAGCTGTGACGCGGACCGGCACACCGCCCGGCCCGTACCCACGGCAGAGACGCGGAGGACTTCATGTCCGGACCGATCACGAGCACCCGGCGCACCCACACGTTCCTCACGGTCGCCGTCGCGTTGCAGACCCTGACGCTCTTCCTCCAGGCGACCACCGCCGGGCTGCTGCTGTCGACCTCGTACGGCGAGACGCTGCACGGCGTCGGCGCGCGCGTGATGTACGGGGCGTCGATGCTGTACGTGCTGGCCGCGATCCTGGCCTGGCGGCCGGGCGGCGGGAGTCCGCGGCCCATCCTGTACGCCTCGGGCTTCCTGGTGCTCGCCTCGGTGCAGGTGGTGATCGGCATCGCGCGCGTGGCCGCGCTGCATGTGCCCCTGGGCGTGCTGATGTTCGGCCTGAGCGTCCTCGCCCTGGGGCAGACGATCTACGCCGCCCGCCGTACCGCCGCGCCTCAGGCCTCCGCTACGCGCGTCCTCCGAGACGGCGGGCATCTTTCGTCTCGCTGATCCTGGCAGCCGTCACTTCCGGGGCTCCCAGGGCCACTTCCAAGCCCAGGCCGCTGATGTCGACGCGCGCCGCGGCAACGACCTGCATCGCCTGGAAGCCGGACGGCTCCTCGGCCGAGAGCAGCACGACCGGGCGTCGCTCGTCGAAGTCGACCCACCAGACTTCACCGCTTTGCATGTGTCCTCCTGGAACGAGACGGGGGGGCGAACGCTTCCGTGCCCCGGGCGGGACACGGAAGGGACGCGGCCCCGTCTTCGTCGTGACAGACCTGCCGGATCCACGCCATGATGCACGGAGGCGGGAGTAGGCCGGGGTGGAATACGGGGGGCTGTTCATGGGCGGGGGCTCGCGCGCGAGGACAGCGGGTGGGATCGCGTACGGACCGTTGCCGCCGCGCTCGGTCTGGGGGCTGCGGTGCCAGTTCTCCCTGCAGTGGATCTATCTTCCCGTAGGTCTCGCCGTGGGCGTGATCGCGGCGCTCTTCGCCGGTGCCGGCCTCGCGGCACCGCTGTTCGGCGGCACGCCGAAGGGTGTGCCGAAGGATCCGTACGGTGACGGCGTGTTCCTGTCCCGGCGCCAGTACCGGCTGGAGCTGAGCGGCACGCCCGAGGAGTGGCGGGAGCGTGCGGGCTTCGCCCTGCGGCGGGCCGTCGCGCGAGGTCCCCAGGGCCCGGACGGGACGATCTGGCTTCCCGTCAGCGCCTACCGCGGGCTGGGGCTCGAGGGCCTCGACGAGCTGGCCGGTGCGCTCGGGTGGCGTCTCGACCGGGATCGGCTGCGGTTCGGGACGGTGGTCCTCACGCCGGTGTCCGCGCCTCGTTGACGCCGGTCGCGCTCGGCGAGACACCCCTAGAGGAGGTCCGGTTCGGCGAAGAGGGCCTCGACCCAGTAGGCGCTCGCCTCGTGGCAGTCGTCGGCCGGAGTGCCGGGGAAGAGGCGGAACCAGGAGACCGCGCGGCCCAGCGAGGCGAGGCGGACGGCGAGGGTCGCCGCGCGGCGCAGGTCCGCGAGCGGGATGCCGAGGTCGTGCCAGGGCTCCAGGTAGCCGTCGCGGACCGCGGTCACGGTCTCGGGACCGTGGCGTTCGAGGACGGCGCGGGCCGGGACGAGGAGGCTGGTGAACGGGTGGGAGACGGCCGCGTCGCCCCAGTCGAAGAAGGTGAAGCGGCCCGGGCGCGGCGCGAGGAGCTGCGCGTCGTGCAGGTCGCAGTGGTCGAGCGAGTCGGGTATGCCGAAGGCGTCGAGCTCCGCGCACCAGTCGAGCAGTCGCGGGCGCGCGGCGCGCAGGGCGCGGCGGGTGTCGGGGGCGAGGGTCGGGTTGTCCGCCACGAGTCCGTCGAAGATCTCCGGCAGGTGGCGGGTCCGGCCGCTGGGCACGCCAAGGTCCGTCATGCGGTCGGTGTACGGAGTGAGGGCGCGCTGCATCCGCGCGTATTGGCCGACCGCCGTGAGCCAGTCCTCGGGGCCGGCGCCGCCGGTGTCGAGGACGTCCCTGAAGAGCGGGCCGCCGTCGGGCAGCAGGGACCAGCCGCGGTCGGGCTCGACCGCGAGCGGTGTCATGACGTGTTCGGGGACCCAGTCGGCGAGCGCGCCGCCGAGCGCCGCCTCGAAGCCGGCGTCCGGCGCGCTGGCCTTGAACCAGGCGGCGTCCCGCGCGCCCGGGCCGGTGCGGAAGCGGACGATGACCGACCAGGGCCGGATCCGCGCCTCGCGCGGGCCGGTCTCCCGCAGACCGTGGCGGGCGAGCCCGCGCTCCGCCCAGCCGAGGGCGGCCTCACGCCAGGCGTCCTGCTCCCAGGGAGTGACCGCGTGGGTGAACCGCCCGCGGTCGACCAGGGTCGGGATGTCGGTGTCGCGTCGCATCCGGCGATTGCACCATCGCCGGCGCGACGGCCGCACGCGAATTACGGCGAGGGCCTGCGACGACGGGCCGGTGTCCGGGGCCGCGGGCACGGGGCGGGCACGGGGCGGCCGGCCCGTGGGAGGAGGTCAGTCGCGCTCGGCGTCCCGGGCGGCCTTCTCGGCGCGCTTCTCCTTGATGCGGACGGTCTCCTTGCGCACCTCGGCCTGCGTCTCGCGCTCCTTCTGGAGCCACTCCGGGTTCTCGGCCTTGAGGGCCTCGATCTGCTCGGTGGTGAGGGCCTCCGTGACGCCGCCGCGGGCGAGACCGGAGATGGAGACGCCCAGCTTGGCGGCGACGACCGGGCGCGGGTGCGGGCCGTTGCGGCGCAGCTCGCGCAGCCACTCGGGCGGGTCGGTCTGGAGGGCGTTGAGCTCGGCGCGGGAGACGACACCCTCACGGAAGTCGGCGGGAGTGGCGTCGAGGTACACACCCAGCTTCTTCGCCGCGGTGGCGGGCTTCATCGTCTGGGCGGTCTGGTGCTGCGTCATACAGACAAGAATATCGGTCAGGTGCGCCCTCGCCGACCACGGCCGGTAATCTGGCCTGGTGACAGGCTCGGACGCATCCTCCTCCCCCGCCCCTTCGCCCGCCCCCTCCTTCCGGCTGGCGTACGTGCCGGGCGTGACGCCCTCGAAGTGGGTGCGGATCTGGCAGGAGCGACTGCCCGACGTGCCGCTGGAGCTCGTCCAGGTCGAGGCGGCCGAGGCCGCGGGGCTGCTGCGCGAGCGGGCGGCCGACGCCGGATTCGTACGGCTTCCGGTGGACCGTACGGACCTCAGCGCGATCCCGCTGTACACGGAGACGACGGTCGTCGTGGTCCCCAAGGACCACCTGGTGGCGGCGGCGGACGAGGTGACCGTCGAGGACATCGCCGAGGACATCGTGCTGCATCCGCTGGACGACACGCTGGACTGGGACGGGCCGCCCGGCCTTCCGGCGTTCGAGCGGCCGGCGACGACGGCGGACGCGATCGAGCTGGTGGCGGCCGGGATCGGGCTCCTGGTCGTGCCGCAGTCGCTGGCCCGGCTCTACCACCGCAAGGACCTCACGTACCGGACGATCACGGGTACGCCGCAGTCGCAGGTGGCGCTGTCGTGGCCGGAGGAGGCCACCACCGATCTGGTGGAGGACTTCATCGGGATCGTGCGGGGCCGGACCGTGAACAGTTCGCGGGGACGGCGGCCGGACGAGAGGACGCCGAACGCGGACCGGGCCGCGAAGGCGGCGAAGAGCGCGAAGGCCGCGAAGGGCGGCCGTTCGGAGAAGCCGAAGCAGAGCCCGAAGCAGGGGCAGAAGCCGGGCGGCGGGCGCCGGACCGGCGGTGGCGCGGCGCCCCGGAGCGGCCGCTCCGGAAAGCCGCGCCGCCGCTCCTAGCGGGCGTCGGCCGGGCGGGCCGCCCGCCGACCAGCCGCCCTGCCGCCCCGCCGACCAGCCGCCCGCGCGGCTCTGGAGGCCGGCGCGCGGGTGTCAGGCCGTGGTCTCGGTTCCCGCCGCCGGTGCGGGCTCGCCATGCGGCTGCGGCTGCGGCGACGGCACCTCCGCCTGCGCCTGCGCCTGCGCCTGCGTCCGGCCGGGCTCCGGCAGGGGCCGTACGGGGATGAGCGAGGCGACGGCCGCGGCGGCGAGGCCGACTCCGCCGCCGATCAGCAGGGCGACGCGGAAGCCGTTCTCGGAGGGCAGCACGTGGCCGCCGAGGTCGGTGGTCAGCTGGGCCAGGACGACGCCGATGACGGCGGCCGAGACGGAGCTGCCGATGGAGCGCATGAGCGTGTTGAAGCTGTTGGCGGAGGCGGTCTCGTGCTGCGGCACGGCGCCCATGACGAGGGCGGGCATCGCCCCGTACGCGAGGCCGACACCGGTGTTGCAGACGAGGGTGACGGCGAGCAGGCCCCAGGTGGAGCCCATGAGGAGCAGCGAGGAGACGTAGCCGGCGGCGATGACGAGGCTGCCGACGGCGAGGGTGACCTTGGGGCCGCGGGCGGCGGAGAGCTTGGCGCCGAGCGGGGCGAGGGCCATCATCATCAGCCCGGCGGGAGCCATCCACAGGCCCATGGCCATCATCGACTGGCCCAGGCCGTAGCCGGTGGCCTCAGGGAGCTGGAGGAGCTGGGGAACGACGAGCGACTGGGCGTACATCGCGAAGCCGACCAGGACCGAGGCGAGGTTGGTCATGAGGACCTGCGGGCGGGCGGTGGTGCGCAGGTCGACGAGCGGGTCGCGGGTGCGCAGTTCCCACAGGCCCCAGGCGAGCAGGACGACGGCCGCGCCGGCCAGGAGGCCGAGGGTGGTGGCGCTGGTCCAGCCCCAGGCGGAGCCCTTGGAGACGGCGAGGAGGAGGGCGACGAGTCCGGCGCCGAGGCCGGCGGCGCCGAGGGCGTCGAAGCGGCCGGCGACGGCGGTGACCTGTCCGGTGGGCACGAGGGCGGCGACGAGGACGCCGACGAGCAGGCTGAGGCCGGCGGCGACCCAGAAGAGCACGCGCCAGCTGGCGTGTTCGGCGACGGCGGCGGAGAAGGGCAGGCCGAGGGCGCCGCCGACGCCCATGGAGGCGCTCATCAGGGCGATGGAGGAGCCGAGCTTCTCGGGTGGCAGGACGTCGCGCAGGAGGCTGATGCCGAGCGGTACGACGCCCATGCCGAGACCCTGGAGGCCGCGGCCGGCGACCATCGGGGCGACGGAGCCGGAGACGGCGCAGAGCACGGAGCCGGCGACGAGCGGGACGGTGGAGGCGAGGAGCAGCCGGCGCTTGCCGTACATGTCGCCGAGGCGGCCGGCGACGGGTGTGGCGACGGCGGCGGCGAGCAGGGTGGCGGTGACGACCCAGGAGGCGTTGGACGGGGTGGTGCCGAGGAGGGCCGGGAGGTCGCCGATGAGCGGGACGACGAGCGTCTGCATGAGGGCGGCGACGATGCCGGCGAGGGCGAGGACGCCGACGATGCCGCCGGCGCCGGCGCCTCCGGGTCGGCTGGCGGCTGGTGCGGTGGCGGCGGGCATGGCGTCTCCCGGGTTCGGCTGTGGCAAGAGATGTGCAACGTACACATGATGTGCATCATGCACAAGCGATGCAGGCTGCATATCCTGGGGAGATGGACAAGCCCACGCATCTGATCGAGTTCGAGACCATGCTCCTCGGGCGGCACTCGCTGCTCCACGCCCCGCGCTCGCGGGCGGCCGGCGGCAACCTCGACCGGAGCGCGTACGTGCTGCTCAGCCGGATCCGCATGGACGGGCCGATGTCCATCAGCCAGCTCACCGAGGCCTTCGGCCTGGACGCCTCCACGCTCAACCGGCAGACCGCGGCGATGCTGCGCGCCGGCGTCGTCGAGCGGATCCCCGACCCGGACGGCGGCATCGCCCGTAAGTTCCGCATCACCGAGGAGGGCGAGCGGCGCCTCGACGCCGACCGCGCCTTCAACGTCCAGGGTCTCGAGCGGGTGCTCGCCGACTGGACGCCGCAGGAGGTGGCGGACTTCGCCGCCGCCCTGGAACGCTTCAACCGGGACGTCGAACGACTCGACGGGCGGCCCTGGCCCCGTCCCTGACCCGCAGCTTCCCGAGGAACCGGAGGAACCCGCAGATGCGCGTGGCCCTGTTCGTCACCTGCGTCAACGACGCCCTGTACCCGGCGACGGGAGTGGCGACCGTCCGGCTGCTCGAACGCCTCGGCGTGAGCGTCGACTTCCCCGCCGCGCAGACCTGCTGCGGTCAGCCGCAGTTCAACACCGGCTACCGCGCCGAGACCGCTCCCCTGGTGCGGCGCACGGTGCGGGCCTTCGAGGGATACGAGTACGTGGTCACGCCCTCCGGTTCGTGCGCCGCGATGATCCGCGGCCACTACGGGCGCTTCGGCGCCGAGGCGGCCGAACTCGGGCCGCGGACGTACGAGCTGACGGAGTTCCTGGTCGACGTGCTCGGCGTGACCGACGTCGGCGCGTACTTCCCGCACCGGGTCACCTACCACCCGTCCTGTCACGGGCTGCGGCTGCTCGGGCTCGGTGACCGGCCGCGCCGGCTGCTCGGGGCCGTCAAGGGCCTGGAGCTCCTGGAGCTGCCCGGGGCCGAGGAGTGCTGCGGCTTCGGCGGCACCTTCGCGGTGAAGAACGCGGACGTGTCGGCGGCCATGGGCGCCGACAAGGTGCGCAGCGCCGTGTCGACGGGCGCGGAGGTCCTGTGCGGGGCGGACAACTCGTGTCTGATGCACCTGGGTGGCACGATGAGCCGGATGAAGGTGCTGCCGGAGCTGCGGCCGGTGCACCTCGCGGAGATCCTGGCGAGCACGGAAGAGGAGCCCTTGGCGTGAGCGGCACGTTCCTCGGCATGCCGGCGTTCCCGAAGGCCGCGCACGACGCCGTGCGCGACGAGCGGCTGCGAGGGAACCTCCGGCACGCCACGCACACCATCCGCGACAAGCGGGCCCGGGCCGTCGCCGAGCTCGCCGACTGGGCCGAGCTGCGGGAGGCCGGGCGGCGCATCAAGGACCACACGCTGCGTCATCTCGACCGCTATCTGGTGCGGTTGGAGGAAGCGGTGACCGCCGCGGGCGGCACCGTGCACTGGGCGGCGGACGCGGACGAGGCCAACCGGATCGTCGCCGGCCTCGTCAAGGCGACCGGCGAGACCGAGGTCGTCAAGGTCAAGTCCATGGCGACCCAGGAGATCGGGCTCAACGAGGCCCTGGCGGCCGAGGGCATCCGCGCCTACGAGACCGATCTGGCCGAGCTCATCGTCCAGTTGGGCGACGACCGGCCCTCGCACATCCTCGTGCCGGCGATCCACCGCAACCGGGGCGAGATCCGGGATGTCTTCCGCTCCGAGATGAGGAAATGGGGCCGCCCGGCCCCCGACGACCTGACCGACACGCCCGCCGAACTCGCCGAGACCGCCCGGCTCCACCTCCGCGAGAAGTTCCTGCGCGCCAAGGTCGGCATCTCGGGCGCCAACTTCATGGTCGCCGAGACCGGCACGCTCGTCGTGGTCGAGTCCGAGGGCAACGGACGGATGTGCCTCACCCTTCCCGAGACGCTGATCTCGGTCGTCGGGATCGAGAAGGTCGTGCCCACCTGGCGGGACCTGGAGGTGTTCCTGCAGACCCTGCCCCGTTCCTCGACCGCCGAGCGGATGAACCCGTACACCTCGATGTGGACCGGCACCACCGACGGGGACGGGCCGAAGGACTTCCATCTGGTGCTGCTCGACGCGGGCCGCACCGACGTCCTCGCCGACGCCACCGGCCGTCAGGCGCTGCGCTGCATCCGCTGCTCGGCCTGCCTCAACGTCTGCCCGGTGTACGAGCGGGCCGGCGGTCACGCCTACGGCTCGGTCTATCCCGGGCCGATCGGCGCCATCCTCACGCCCCAGCTGCGCGGTACGGCGAGCGAGATCGACGCCTCGCTGCCGTACGCCTCGTCGTTGTGCGGGGCGTGTTACGAGGTGTGCCCGGTCGCCATCGACATCCCCGAGGTGCTGGTGCATCTGCGCGAGCGGGTCGCGGGGCAGGGCGGACCCGGCCACCGGCTCGAACGGGCGGCGATGAAGACCGCCGGGTGGGTGCTCGACCGGCCCGCGGTGCTCGCCGCGGCGGAGCGGCTCGCCGGCCGCACCCGCGCGCTGCACCCGAAGAGGCCACCGGGCGCGGGTGCCTGGACCGGGAGCCGTGACCTGCCGGAGGTGCCGGCCGAGTCGTTCCGCGACTGGTGGAGGAAGAACCGCACATGAACGCGCCCCGCACCTCCTCGCGCGAACGGATCCTGGCCCGGATCCGGGCCGCCGTCGCCGGCGCGCCCGAGGCGGCCGAGCCCGAGCGGCACTATCGGGAGCGGCACGCGCCCGACGACCCGGACGCGCTGCTCGCGCTGCTGCACGAGAACCTGGCCGACTACCGGGCCGTCGTGCACCGCACCGGCGCCGGGGGCCTCGCGGGCCTGGTCGCCCGGGTGCTCGCCGGGCACGGCGCGCGCAGCGTCGCCGTGCCGCCGGGACTGCCGCGGGAGTGGCTGTCGGGCCTGGGCGAAGGCGTCGAACTGCGGCCCGACGACGGCTCCTTGACGCCCCGTCGGCTGGACGGGACGGACGCCGTGGTGACCGGGTGCGCCGTGGCCGTCGCGGAGACCGGGACCATCGTGCTCGACGGCGGCCCGGGCCAGGGACGGCGCGCGCTCACCCTCGTACCGGATCTGCACGTGTGCGTCGTACGGGCACCGGCGCAGGTGGTGGCGTCGGTGCCGCTCGCGCTGCCCCGGCTGGACCCGGCACGGCCGCTGACCTGGATCTCGGGCCCGTCGGCCACCAGTGACATCGAGCTCGACCGGGTGGAGGGCGTGCACGGGCCGCGCCGCCTGGAGGTCGTCCTGGTGGAGGCGTAACGCGCCCCGCCGGGTCGGGCCGCGCCGCGGCGAACGGGTGCGGCGGGCCGAAGCGGTGTGGCGTCGAACCGGGCGCTCAGGCCGGCCGGGCCGCTCAATGGCCACGCGGCCGTCGACGTCGCCCCGGGGTTTGTTCGCACAGTGAAGAAAGCTTCACTACACTCGGATTCGGGAGGCCGGCGGTGCCGCCGTGCCCGCTCCGCGACCCGCGTACTCCCCGACCGGAGAGCCGATGCCCTCAGCCCCTGAGTTCTTCGCCCACGACACCTTCGCCGCCGCGCCGCCCGAGGCCGTCGCCCCGTTGCTGCGCGGCGTCGGGGTGCTGGCGCGGCTGAGCGAGGCGGGCGGGCGGACGGCGGTCGTCGAGCTGGAGCGGTCGACCGGGCTCGCGCGGGCCACGGTCGACCGGATCACGGGCACGCTGGCCCGGATGGGATACGTGCGCCTCGAGGGCCGTGACGTGGTCCTCGCGCCCCGGCTGCTCGAGCTCGGCAACGCCTACCTCGCGTCCGTACGGCTGCCCGATCTGCTCGGCGGGCGGGTGGACGCGCTCGCCGACGAGCTGGACGAGTCGGTGTCGCTCGCCGTGGCGGACGGCGACGGTCTGCGGCTGGTGCGGCAGTCGACGCGGCGCCGGGCGATGTCGGTGAGCTTCCGGATCGGCGATCTGCTGCCCGCCGAACGGACCGCGCCCGGGGTTTTGTTCGCCTCCGAGTGGAACGAACCGACCTGGGCGCGGTGGCGCGAGGGACGCCGGGCGGCCCGGCCCGGTGACGAGCGCGCTCGTGCCGGAGCGGATTTCGAGGAGCGGGTCGCCGAGGCGCGGGCGCGGGGCTGGGCGGTGGACGACCAAGGCGTCGAGCCGGGTCTTGTGGCGCTCGCCGTGCCGGTGCGTGGGCCGGACGGGCGGATCGCGTGCGTGGTGAGCGCGGCGAGCCACACCAGCCGGCACGACGCCGGCTCGCTGCGCGAGACGCTGCTGCCCCGGCTGCGCGCCGCGGCCTCCGAGATGGAGCGGGAGCTGCGGGACGCGCCGGAGCCGGTCGCGGCGGCGCCGGCCGGGCTCGCCTCCTGGACGGGTGCGTCCAAGCAGGAGCTGGGCCGCGGCTTCGTGGAGTCGCTGGCGCGCGGGCTCACGGTGCTGACGGCGTTCGGCGAGGGCCGGTCCGCGCTGTCGCTCACGGCGGTCGCCGAGGCCACGGGTCTCGCCCGCGCCACCGCGCGGCGGGCGCTGATCACCCTGGAGCATCTGGGCTGTGTCGCGGTGGAGGGCCGGGAGTTCCGGCTGACGCCGCGGGTCCTGTCGCTGGGCTTCGCGCCGCTGTCGCGGACCACGCTCACCCGCATCGCGCAGCCCCGTCTGGCCGAACTGGCCGCGCGGGTGCGGGAGTCCACGTCGCTCGCGGTCCTCGTCGGCGACGAGGTGCAGTACACCGGCCGGGTGGAGACCAGCCGCATCATGAACGTCCACATCACCCTGGGCACCCGCTTCCCCGCGTACGCGACCTCCATGGGCCGGGTGCTGCTCGCGGGCCTTCCGGCCAAGGACCGCGCCGCCCGCCTCGCCGGTACGGAACTGCGCGCCCTCACCCCGTACACGGTGACGGACCGCGCCGCACTCGAGACCGTGATCGAGCGGGTGGGCCGCGCCGGGTACGCGCTGGTCGACGAGGAGCTGGAGGAGGGCCTGCGGTCCATCGCGATGCCGGTCCGCGACCGCGCGCGCCGTGTCGTCGCCGCCGTGAACGTGGCCCTGCACGCCAGCCGCAGGTCGCGGGAGGCCTGTGTGACGGAGGTGCTGCCGGAGCTGGCGGCCGCGGTCTCGGGCATCGAGGCCGACCTCCACGTCACGGAGCGGTTCAACCGCGTGCCGGCGTACTGACGGCCGGACGCGCCCCCGTGGCCGGACGGCGGCGGTCCGGGCCGCGAGGGCGGTGGGCGCTCAGGACAGCAGGGTGGGCGCCGCGCGGTCCAGGACCGTGGCGATGCGGGACCAGGTCTCCTCGTCGCGGGGCACGGGCGGGAGAGTCTCGCCGGTGGCGGCGGGCCAGCCGGCGGCGAGGGCGACCGGGTCGCCGCCGGTGGCCGCGGCGGCGGCCAGCGCGGCGGCGCCGAGGGCGACGAGTTCGCCGGCGGCCGGGACCACGACGGGGCGGCCGGACAGGCGGCGGACGGTGTCGGTCCAGGCGCGGCCTCCCGCGCCGCCGCCGATGAGCCGGAGCGGGCGGTCCCGTACGGACTGTTCGGCCGGATCGAGGCCGCAGGCGGCGAGGAGTTCGTCGAGGGCGCGCAGCACGGTGAAGACGGCGCCTTCGTAGGCGGCGCCGAGCAGGGCGCGGGGCGTGGTGGTGTGCCGCAGGCCGGTGAGGAGACCGGTGGCGTGCGGCAGGTCGGGCGTGCGTTCGCCGTCGAGGTACGGCAGGAGGACGAGGCCGTCGCCGGGCGCCGCGTCCTCGCGGTCGAGGCCGAGGAGGCCGGCGATCCGGTCGACGGCGAGCGTGCAGTTGAGGGTGCAGCCGAGCGGGAGGTAGCCGCCGTCGGCGGCGGCGAAGCCGGAGATGCCGGGGCTCGCGGGGCGGGTGCGGGTGGCGGCGAAGACGGTGCCGGAGGTGCCGAGGCTGACGACGGGATGGTCGAGGAGGCCGTGGACGCCGAGGCCGAGGCCGACGGCGGCGGCCATGTTGTCGCCGGTTCCGGCGGCGACGGCGATGCCCGCGGGGAGGCCGAGGGCTTCGGCGGCGGTACGGGTGAGGGTGCCGGCCCGGGCGGCGCCGGTGGGTGCGACGGCCGGGAGCAGGGCCGGGTCGAGGCCGAGGAGGTCGAGGACGCCTCGGTCGTAGGCGCTGCGGGCGGTGTCGTACCAGCAGGTGCCGGAGGCGTCGCCCGGGTCGGTGACGGCGGCGCCGCACAGGCGCTCGGTGAGGAAGTCGTGCGGGAGCCGGACGGCGGCGGTCCGGTCGGCGGTGGCGGGTTCGTGGGCGCGGAGCCATTCCCACTTGGCGGCGGTCACGGCGGCGACGGGGACGGAACCGGTGCGGGCGAGCCAGGCGCCGGGGCCGCCGAGCGCGGTGGTGAGGGCGGCGGCCTGGGGTGCGGAGCGGGTGTCGTTCCAGAGCAAGGCCGGCCGGAGCGGGCGGCCGCCTCCGTCGAGGACGACGAGGCCGTGCTGCTGTCCGGCGACGGCGATGCCGGTGACGGCGGCGGGCGGGACGGCCGCGTGGCGCAGCCCTTCGGCGACGGCCCGGGTGAGGGCGGTCCACCACTGGTCGGGGTCGCTCTCGCGGGCGCCGTCGTCGCCGGTGACGGTGTGCGGGGCGCGACCGAGGCCGAGGAGGGCGCCGGTCTCCGCGTCGACGACGGCGGCCTTGGTGGACTGCGTGGAGCTGTCGACGCCGATCACCACCGGGCGTTCGGTCATGGGCCGGGCCTCCTCTTCCGGGCGTGGGCACTGGCGCCCGCACTGCCCTCAGGGTATTAGTTATCGCAGAAAACAAATCTGGCGGCCAGCCCGCGAAGGAGCCGACATGCCGCAGCATCTCCTCCCCACCTCCGACGACCGCTTCACCTTCGGCCTGTGGACGGTCGGCTGGCAGGGCCGCGATCCGTTCGGCGAGGCCACCCGGCCGGCCCTCGATCCGGTGGAGTCGGTGGAGCGTCTGGCCGCCCTCGGCGCGTACGGCGTGACCTTCCACGACGACGACTTGATTCCTTTCGGAGCGGAAGAAACCCGGCGCGCGGCGGCGGTCTCACGCTTCCGGGCCGCGCTCGACCGCACCGGCCTCACGGTGCCCATGGCCACCACCAATCTCTTCAGCCACCCGGTCTTCAAGGACGGCGCGTTCACCGCCAACGACCGCGACGTGCGCCGCTTCGCCCTGCGCAAGACGATCCGGAACATCGACCTGGCCGCGGAGCTCGGCGCCTCCGTGTACGTGGCCTGGGGCGGCCGGGAGGGAGCCGAGTCGGGCGCCGCCAAGGACGTGCGCGTGGCGCTCGACCGGATGAAGGAGGCCTTCGACCTGCTCGGCGAGTACGTCTCCGAGCAGGGCTACCCGCTGCGCTTCGCCATCGAGCCGAAGCCGAACGAGCCGCGCGGCGACATCCTGCTGCCGACGATCGGGCACGCGCTCGCGTTCATCGAGCGCCTGGAGCGGCCGGAGCTGGTGGGCGTCAACCCGGAGACCGGGCACGAGCAGATGGCCGGCCTCAACTTCCCCCACGGCATCGCCCAGGCGCTGTGGGCGGGCAAGCTGTTCCACATCGACCTCAACGGGCAGTCCGGCATCAAGTACGACCAGGACCTGCGGTTCGGGGCGGGCGACCTGCGCCAGGCGTTCTGGCTGGTGGACCTGCTGGAGTCGGCCGGCTACGACGGGCCGCGCCACTTCGACTTCAAGCCCGTGCGGACCGACGGCTTCGACGGCGTGTGGGAGTCCGCGCGGAACTGCATGCGCAACTACCTGATCCTCAAGCAGCGGGCGGCCGCCTTCCGCTCGGACCCGGAGGTCGTCGCCGCCCTCGCCGCCTCCCGTCTGGACGACCTGGCCGTGCCGACCGCCGCCGACGGGCTCGACGGCCTGCTCGCCGACCGCGCGTCGTACGAGGACTTCGACGCGGCCGCGGCGGCCGAGCGCTCGATGGCCTTCGAGCGCCTGGACCAGCTCGCCCTGGAGCATCTGCTGGGCGTGCGCTGAGGCGTACCTGATCCCGCGCGCGCGGGTGAGCGGCCGTCCGACGGCGACCGCGAACTGCGACGTGAGATCACACGGCCACGGCCAGCTCGTAGCCGCCGCTCGACATGTCGTCGCACAGAGTCCGGCAGGCGCCGATGAGTTCGGCGAACTCGGGCTTGCTCTGCCACTCCTTCATCGCCGCCGGGTCCCGCCAGGAGGAGAAGGAGATGAAGTGGCGCGGCTCGTTCAGGTCGCGGACGAGCCGCGCGGAGAAGAAGCCGTCGTTGGCCTCCTTGGTCCAGGTGAGGAAGGCCCGCCAGCGGTCGATGAACTCGTCGGCATTGCCCTCGGAGACCCGCCAGTCTCCGGAAGCCCAGTACGTGCTGTCCTCGGACACGGCACACCACCTCGAGGTAGAGGCCCCTCTCTCAGGGTAGGCCCCTACTCGCCGGTCGCCGCGCCGCACGGCCCGGCCCGGCCGGGCCCGCGTCCCCTCAAGCACCGGACGGCGGCAGCCGGCCCGTGCGGCCCGGCCTCGTCGCTGGGCGGTGTCAGGAGGAGTCGCGCACCACCAGTTCCGTCGGGAGGACCTGGCTCGGCAGGCCGGCCGCGTCGGCGGAGGCGGTGACGGCGTGCAGGAGCATGCGGGCCATCGTGCGGCCCATCTCCTCGATGGGCTGGCGGACGCTGGTGAGCGGCGGATCCATCAGCCGGGCGACGGCGGAGTCGTCGACGCCGACGAGGGCGACGTCGTCGGGGACGCGGCGGCCGGCCTCGCGCAGCACGCCGCGCGCGCCGGCCGCCATGACGTCGGAGGCGGCGAAGACGGCGTCCAGATCGGGCACGCGCTCGATCAGCTCGCGCATCGCACGGCGGCCGCCCTCCTCGGTGAAGTCGCCGGTCGCGACCAGGGCCTCGTCGGCGGGGAGGCCGGCCGCCACGACGCCCTCGCGGTAGCCGTCGAGGCGGGCGCGGGCCACGTACATGTCGAGAGGGCCGGTGACGGTGGCGATCCGGCGGCGGCCGCGGCCGGCGAGATGGGCGACGGCGGCGCGGCCGGCGCCGGCGTTGTCGGAGTCGACGTAGGCGGCGGTCTCGTCGGCGGTGCGCCGGCCGTTGAGGACGAGCGGCAGGCCGAGTTCCCGGACCAGGTCGGGCAGCGGGTCGTCGGCGTGGACCGAGGCGAGCAGCACGCCGTCGACGCGCTGGGCGGCGAGGTACTGCTCGAAGCGCCGGCGCTCCCGCTCGGTGCGGACCAGGGTGAGCAGCAACTGCTTGTCGGCCTCGCCGAGTTCCGCGCTGACGCCGCGGATGATGTCGAGGAAGTAGGGCTCGGCGAAGAGGCGGGCCTCGGTCTCGGGGATGACGAGCGCGACGGCGTCGGTGCGGCTGCCGGCGAGCGCGCGGGCGGCCTGGTTGGGCACGTAGCCGAGTTCCTCGATCGCCCGGTGGACCGCCTCGCGGGCCTGGTCGCTCACCCGGGGAGAGCCGTTGATGACGCGGGACACGGTGCCCCGGCCGACGCCGGCCCGGGCCGCGACCTCTTCCAGCGTGGGCCTGCCGCTCTGCCGTCCGTTCACGCCCCTCGTACTCCCCTCGTGCGTGCGCATCGCCGGTGCCGTGCGGCGGCGATCAGGTCAAGATAGGCCACGATCCATGCTCCCGTCGCACCTGGTGTCGTTCGACAAGCGACGAATGGGAGCGCTCCCATACTAGGCACACCCACGCCCGTCACGAATTCGCGTTCATGTCTTGACACCTCCGACCGCGAGGCAGGAACCTTCCGGCAACGAGGACGTGGGAGCGCTCCCATCGCTGGCACCACCTTTTGGACGAGGAGAGTGGCATGCGCACAACCAGCAGCAGACCGATGGGCCGCACCGGTCGCGCCCGCCGCACGGGCCGCACCGGCCGTACCGTGCTCGCGGCGGTCGCGGCCCTGACGGCCGGGACGGTCCTGCTCACCGGCTGCGGCGACGGCGGGGACGACGGGGACGCCGCCGGCGGCGGCACGATCACGCTGCGGGTCGGGACCTTCGGTTCCTTCGGCTACGACGACAAGACCGGCGCCAAGCTCTACGCCGAGTACGAGAAGTCCCACCCGAACATCAAGATCGTCGAGTCGAACGTCGCCGACGGCCAGAAGTACTGGGACACGCTCAAGCTGCGCCTCTCCCGCAACAGCGGCCTCGCCGACATCCAGGCCGTCGAGGTCGGCTACATCGCCGAGGCGACCGGCCCGGCCATGGCCGACAAGTGGGTGGACCTGTCGAAGACCGGCGGGGCCGACCTCGGCGCCTTCCTCGACTGGAAGGTGAAGCAGGCCACCACCGCCGGCGGCCAGGTCATCGGCCTCGGCACCGACATCGGCCCCATGGCCATCTGCTACAACAAGGACCTGTTCGCCAAGGCCAAGCTGCCCACCGACCGCACCGAGGTCGGCCGGCTGTGGGCGGGCGACTGGTCGAAGTTTCTCGAGACCGGCCGGACCTACCAGAAGAACGCACCCGCCGGGACCTTCTTCCACGACTCGGCGAGCGGCCTGTTCAACGCCGTCGTCAACAGCGAGCCCGAGCAGTACGCCGACGCCAGCGGCCGGCTCGCCTGGGAGACCAGCCCCGGCGTGCGGAAGGCCTGGGACACCGCCGTCGCCGCGGCACGAAGCGGCATCACCGCCAAGCTGCGCCAGTTCGACGAGAAGGGCACCTGGAACGCGGCCTTCAAGAACGCGAAGTTCGCCACCGTCGCCTGCCCCAGCTGGATGACCGGCATCATCAAGGACCAGGCGGGCGCCGCCAACCAGGGCAGGTGGGACATCGCCGCGCCGCCGGTGGCCGGCAACTGGGGCGGCTCCTTCCTCGCCGTGCCCAAGTCCGGAAAGCACACCAAGGAGGCCGCCGAGCTGGCCGCGTGGCTGACCGCACCGGCCCAGCACGCCAAGGTGTTCGCGGTCAACGGCAACATCCCGTCCACGAAGGACACGCTGTCCTCGGCCGCGGTGACCGGCGCCAAGCTGCCCTACTTCGGCGACACGCCGGTCGGCCGGATCTACGCGACCGCCGCGGCCGGGATCAAGCCCGCGCCGATCAGCCGCTGGGACGGCCAGGTGAAGACCTTCCTCACCGACAACGGCATCCTCGACATCGAGCAGCGCGGCACCGATCCGGCGAAGGCCTGGGAGAACGTCAAGAAGCTGGTCGACGACAAGATCGACCAGTAGCGGGAGCCGGTACGGGCCCGCCCGCGCGTCCCGACGGGCGAGCCCGTACCGCAGCGCCACCCCTACGCACCGACCTGGAAGGACGCCTCCGTGGCCACCTCCGTACGGGCGAGGAACGGCGGCGGCTCCCCGTCGCCCGACGCACCGCCCTCCCCCTCCCCCGCCCCGCGCCCGGGCGCCCGCCGCACCCGTGGCGGCCCGTCCGCGCTCCGCCGCCGGCTCTACCGGTGGGACCTGAAGGCGACGCCGTACGTCTTCGTCGCCCCCTTCTTCCTCACCTTCGCCGCCTTCGGCCTCTTCCCGCTGCTCTACACCGGCTGGCTCTCGCTCAACCGGGTGGAGCTCGGCGGCGATCCGCAGTGGAAGGGCCTGGAGAACTACACCGACCTGGCCGACAGCGAGTTCTTCTGGAACGCGCTCGGCAACACCTTCACCATCGGGGTGATCTCGACCGTCCCGCAGCTTCTGATGGCGCTCGGGCTCGCCCATCTGCTCAACTACCGCCTGCGCGGCCGCGGTTTCCTGCGGGTCGCCGTCCTCGCGCCGTACGCCACCTCGATCGCGGCCGCGACGCTGGTCTTCGCGCAGCTGTTCAACACCGACTACGGGCTGATCAACACGGCGCTCGGCTGGGCGGGTGTCGGCCCGGTCGACTGGGAGTCGTCCAAGTGGCCCGCGCAGATCGCGATCTCGGTGATCGTGACCTGGCGGTGGACCGGCTACAACGCGCTGATCTACCTGGCCGCGATGCAGGCGGTGCCGCGTGACCTGTACGAGGCGGCCGCCCTCGACGGGGCCTCGCGATGGCGCCAGTTCCTCAGCGTCACCGTGCCCTCCATCCGCCCGACGATCCTCTTCACCGTCGTCGTCTCCACCATCGGCGCCACCCAGCTGTTCGGCGAGCCGATGCTCTACGGCGGCAGCGTGGGCATCTCCGGCGGCAGCGGCAACCAGTTCCAGACGCTGAGCCTGCTGATGTACGAGAAGGGCTGGGTCACCGGCGCGCTCGGCCAGGCCTCCGCGATCGCCTGGGTGATGCTGCTGCTCCTGCTCCTCCTCGGCGGCGTCCGGACGCTCGCCGCCCACGTCCGCCGCACGAAGCAGGGAGGCTGACCGTGCGCACCCGTTTCCGTCCGTCGGCCGGCCGTCAGCACCACGCCGGTCCGGTCACCTACGTCCTGCTCGGCCTCGCCGCGCTCGTGTCGCTGTTCCCGCTCTACTGGAACCTGGTCGCCGCCTCGCACACCGGCGAGCGGGTGGTCACGGCCCCGGCGCCGCTGCTGCCCGGGCCGCGCCTCCTCGACAACCTCTCCTTCGCCTGGAACCAGGTCGACATGGGCGAGGCGCTCGTCAACACGACGGTCGTGGCCGCGCTGGTGTCGCTGTCCACGGTCCTCTTCTCCACGCTGGCCGGCTTCGCCTTCGCCAAACTGCCCTTCAAGGGCCGCAACGTGCTGCTGACCCTGGTGGTGGCGACGATGACGATCCCGCCGCAGCTGAGCGTCATCCCGCTCTACCGGATCGTCACCGACCTCGGCTGGGTCGACCAGCTCCAGTCGGTGGTGCTGCCGTCCCTGGTGGCCGCGTTCGGCGTGTTCTTCATGCGTCAGTTCCTCGTCGAGGCGCTGCCGGTCGAGCTGGTGGAGGCGGCCCGGATGGACGGCGCGCACTCGCTGCGGGTCGTCTGGCACGTCGTCTTCCCGGTCGCGCGGCCCGCGATGGCCGTCCTCGGCATGCTGGTCTTCGTCCAGGCGTGGAACGACTTCTTCTGGCCGTTCATCGCGCTCACGCCGGACGGCAGTCCGACGCTCCAGGTGGCGCTCGCCGGCCTCGGCGCGGGCAACCACAGCGTGGACCAGGCGGTGGTGCTGACCGGCGCGCTGATCTCGACGGTGCCGTTGTTGCTGGTCTTCGCCGTGCTCGGCAAGCACATCGTCGGCGGGATCACCGCGGGCGCCGTCAAGAGCTGACCCGGAGCCGACGTCCACCCGCCCCGCCTCACCGTCCCCTCCCCCCTTCACGTCCCTCACCCTCTCTGCGTTGGGAGCGCTCTGCCATGACCGCGTCCGAAACCCGGCCGCTCACCGCCGTCCGCCGATTCCCGTCCGGCTTCCTGTGGGGCGCCGCCACCGCCGCGTACCAGATCGAGGGCGCGGTGGCCGAGGACGGCCGCACGCCGTCCATCTGGGACACCTTCTCGCACACGCCGGGCAAGGTCTTCCAGGGCCATACGGGCGATGTCGCCGTGGACCACTACCACCGGTTCCGTGAGGACGTCCGCCTGATGGCGGACCTCGGCCTGAACGCCTACCGGTTCTCGGTGTCGTGGTCGCGGGTCCAGCCGACCGGTCGCGGGCCGGCCGTGCAGAAGGGCCTGGACTTCTACCGGCGGCTGGTCGACGAGCTGCTCGCGGCCGGGATCGAGCCGGCGCTCACGCTCTACCACTGGGACCTGCCGCAGGAGCTGGAGGACGCGGGCGGGTGGCCGGAGCGGGCGACGGCGGAGCGGTTCGCCGCGTACGCGGGTCTGGTCGCGGAGGCGCTGGGCGACCGGGTCTCCCGCTGGACCACGCTCAACGAGCCGTGGTGCAGCGCCTTCCTGGGATACGGCTCCGGCGTGCACGCGCCGGGCCGTACGGACCCGGTGGCCGCGCTGCGCGCCGCCCACCACCTCAATCTGGGGCACGGGCTGGCCGTCCAGGCGCTGCGGTCGGCGCTGCCGGCCGGGGCGAAGCTGGCCGTGTCGCTGAATCTGCACGAGGTGCGCCCGCAGACGTCCTCGCCCGGCGACCGGGAGGCGGCGCGCCGGATCGACACCGTGGGCAACGGGGTCTGGCTGGGCCCGATGCTGGAGGGCGGCTACCCGCGGGAGCTGTTCGCGGACACCGCGCACCTGACGGACTGGGGTTTCGTACGGGACGGGGACGAGGCGGCGGCCGGGCAGCCGCTGGACTGGCTGGGCGTCAACTACTACACGCCGACGGTCGTGTCGCGGGTCGGGGAGGGTGCGCCGAAGCCGCAGGACGACGGGCACGGCGACAGCGCGTTCTCGCCGTGGCCGGGCGCCGACGACGTCGCCTTCCACCGGGCGGAGGGCGGCCGGACGGCGATGGGCTGGGCGGTCGACCCGTCGGGGCTGAAGGACCTGCTGACCCGGATCTCGGCCCGGTATCCCGGTCTTCCGCTGGTGGTGAGCGAGAACGGCGCCGCGTACGAGGACGTGGTCGGCGCGGACGGCTCGGTGCACGACCCGGAGCGCGCCGCCTATGTGCACGCGCATCTGGAGGCGGTGCACCGGGCGGTCGAGGAAGGGGCCGTGGTGCACGGCTACTTCCTGTGGTCGCTGCTCGACAACTTCGAGTGGGCGTACGGCTATGCGAAGCGGTTCGGCGCGGTGCACGTCGACTACGGGACGCTGCGTCGGACGCCGAAGTCCAGTGCCCGCTGGTACGCGCGGGTGGCGCGGTCGGGCGAGCTGCACGCCCCGGGGGCGGAGGGCTGACGGGCCGTCGGGAGAGGTACGGTTCCCGGGCGGTCCGCCGACCGGGAACCGTACCGTCACGGAGGAAGTGCACGAGACATGGCCGTCATTCACAAGACCACGATGCAGCCGACCAAGCTGGAGCTCCTGGAGGCCTGGCTGCCGACCCGCCCCTGGTACCGGGGCGGCGAAGGCGCCGCGCCCGTGCTTGAGAAGGCCGGCGGTTTCCGGCTCGACGACCCGGAGGGCGAGGTGGGCATCGAGTTCATGGTGGTCGCGGACGTCTCGGGTGAGCCGACCCACGCGTATCTGGTGCCGCTGAGCTACCGGGGCGCGCCGCTGGAGGGCGCGGAGGCGGGCTTGATCGGCACGTCCGAGCACGGTGTGCTGGGCACCCGGTGGATCTACGACGGGGTCCACGACCCGGTGCTGCTCGGTCAGCTGACGGAGCTGCTCCAGGGCCGGGCGGTGCCGCAGGCGCAGAGCGAGTCGGACGTCCCGGACCCGACGGTGAAGGCGTTCTTCGACGGCACGGGTGCGTGGGACCTGTCGGCCGCGCCGGCGGTGGAGGACGGGGCGTACGGCACGGACGTACGGCTCGGGGCCGGCGCGCCGGTGCTGCGGGTGGTGCGGGTGCTCGACCCGGAGGCGGCGGGCTCGCGGGGCGAGGTGACGGCGGGCTGGCGTCTCCCGGACGGCGAGGAGCGGCGCGGCGCGTACTTCCTGGTGCTCGACGCGGCCTGACGCGCCCTCGGCCGGCGCGGTCTGCGACGCGGCCTGAGGCAGGCTCGGCCGGCGCGGTCTGCGACGCGGCCTGCGCCCTCGGCCGGCGAGGCCCGTGCGGCCTCGCCGGGCGGGCGGCGGTCGTCCGCGGCGGTGCGGTCGGCGGTCGTCCGCGGCGGTGCGGTCGGTGGTGGCGGTCAGAAGACGGACAGGCCGGTGATGGTGGTGAACCGGTCGAGCGCGGTGACGCCCGCGACCGAGTTGCCGCGCTCGTCCAGGCCCGGGCTCCACACGCACAGCGTGCAGCGGCCCGGGACGACGGCGATGATGCCGCCGCCGACTCCGCTCTTGCCGGGCAGTCCGACCCGGTAGGCGAAGTCGCCGGCGGCGTCGTACGTTCCGCAGGTGAGCATGACGGCGTTGACCTGCTTGGCCTGGCTGCGGGTGAGGAGCCGGGAGCCGTCGGCGCGGACGCCGTGGCGGGCGAGGAAGCCGGTGGCGAGCGCGAGGTCGGCGCAGGAGGCCTCGATGGAGCACTGGCGGAAGTACTCGCGCAGCAGGGTGGGCACGGGGTTGGCGATGTTGTCGTAGCTCGCCATGAAGTGGGCGAGGGCGGCGTTGCGGTCGCCGTGCGCGGTCTCGGAGGCGGCGACGTCGCGGTCGAAGTCCAGGTCGTGGTTGCCGCTCTCGGCGCGCAGGAAGTCCAGCAGGACGCCGGAGGCGTCGCCCGTCATCCGGTGCAGCTGGTCGGTGACGACGAGGGCGCCGGCGTTGATGAACGGGTTGCGCGGGATGCCGTTCTCGTACTCCAGCTGGACGAGCGAGTTGAACGGGTTGCCGGAGGGCTCGCGGCCGACGTGCTCCCACAGCGCGTCGCCCTTGCGGGCGAGGCCCAGGGCGAGCGTGAAGACCTTGGTGACGGACTGGGTGGAGAAGGGCTGCTGCCAGTCGCCGACGCCGTACACCTTTCCGTCGAGCTCGGCGACCGCCATCCCGAAGCGGCCGGTGTCGGCGGAGGCGAGGGCGGGGATGTAGTCGGCGGGCCGGCCGCGGTCGGTGAGGCCGGCGATCTCCTCGGCGATCCGGTCGAGGACGGGTGCGAACGTCAACAGCATGATCACATCATGCCGCGCGGGTGGCGGCCGGCCCGCCGGGGGCCCGCGAGTGGCGGAGGCGGGGCGTCCGGGCGAGGGTGGCTGGGAGGGGACTGCCGTACGGATGCCGAACGGGAATGAGGTGAGCCGGGTGCCGCTGACCGCGGATGAGCCGGGAGCGCCCTGCTGGCTGAGTCTGGCGGCGCGCGATCTCGGCGCGGCGGAGGAGTTCTACGGAGCGGTGCTCGGCTGGACGTTCCGGCACGGACCGCTCGGCCACGGCTTCTCGGTGGGCGAGCGGGGCGGGGTGCCGGTGGCCGGGATCGGCGAGGTGGCCTTGCGGATGGGTGTGCCGGTGGCCTGGACGGCGTATTTCGCGGTGCCCGACGCGGACGCGGCGGTGGCCCGCATCCGGGAGCGGGGCGGCACGGTCGGCGTGGGGCCGGTGGCCTTTCCGCCGCGGGGCCGGGCGGCGCTCGCCACCGATCTGGAGGGCGCGGCGTTCGGCGTCTGGGAGGGCCGGATCTCGTCGCGCTGGCGGATCGGCGAGCGGCACGCCCCGGCCTGGCTGGAGCTGCACACGCGGAACGCGTTCGACGCGGCCGTCTTCTACGGCGGTGTCCTGGAGTGGCTCGACGCGGCGGGACGCTTCGAGGTGGCGTACGAGGACGAGCAGGTGGTGCTGCGCCACGGGGGCGAGGCGATCGCCCGTCTGAACAGCGGCCCGGTGGACGCGGCCTCGGCCCAGCCGCAGCTGCGCCCGCGCTGGCTGGTCCACTTCCGCGTCCCGGACCTGGAACGCGCGACCGAGGCGGTCCTCGCGCACGGCGGTTCCCTGGTTCCGGAGGCGGACGGCTGGACGGCGTCGACGAGCCGCCGCACGACGGTGCGGGACCCGCAGGGCGGTCTGTTCACGCTGGACGAGTCGGACGACGGCGAGGACGACTGAGGGACGCCGGCCCCACGGGGCCAGGGGGGAGGCCGGGCGCCGGAGCTCAGGCTCCGGCATCGGGGCTATGCGTCTCGAACTCCCGCGCCCCTTCGTCCGTGCCCGTCCGCCCTGACCGTCCTACGGCGCCATGCGGCCTACGGTGCCACCAGGCCCAGTTCGCCCTCCGCCCGCGGTGCGAACCAGCGCTCGGTGTCCTCGGGCGTCACCTCGGCGAGTGTCGCCGGGGTCCAGTGCGGGTCGCGGTCCTTGTCGACGACCTGGGCACGGATGCCCTCGGGCAGGTCGGGCGAGGTGAGGGCGGCGCAGGAGAGGCGGAACTCCATGTTCAGGGCGGCTTCGAGGGAGTCGAGGGTCCGGGCGCGGCGGATCGCGGCCAGGGTGGCCTTCAGGGCGGTGGGCGAGCGGGTGAGCAGGACGCCGGCCGTCTCCTTGGCCTCCGGGACGCCCGAGTCGGTGAGGCGGCCGACGATCTCCTCGACGGTGTCGGCGGCGTAGCAGTCGTCGATCCAGGCGCGGTGGGCGGCCAGCTCGCCGGCCGGTGCCGGACGGGCGAAGCGGGCGACGGCCTCCGCGGCCGGCTCGCGGGTGAGCGCGTCGGCGAGGGCCGGCAGGTCGGCGGACGGCACGTGGTGGTCGGCGAGGCCGGCCAGGATCGCGTCGGCGGCGCCCGCCTGGGCGCCGGTGAGCGCGAGGTGGGTGCCGAGTTCGCCGGGAGCGCGGCCGAGCAGCCAGGTGCCGCCGACGTCGGGGACGAAGCCGATACCGGTCTCGGGCATGGCGACCCGGGAGCGTTCGGTGACGACGCGGACGGAGCCGTGGCCGGAGACGCCGACGCCGCCGCCCATCACGATCCCGTCCATGAACGCGACGTACGGCTTGGCCAGGCGGGCGATGCGGGCGTTGAGCCGGTACTCGTCGCGCCAGAAGTCCACCGTGGCGGTGCCGCCGGCGCGGGCGTCGTCGTGGATGGCCCGGATGTCGCCGCCCGCGCACAGGCCCCGCTCGCCCGCGCCGCGTATGACGACGGTGGTCACGGCCGGGTCCTTCTCCCAGGCCGTCAGCGCCTCGTCGATGGTGCGGACCATCGCGTGGGTGAGGGCGTTGATGGCGCGGGGCCGGTTGAGGGTGAGGAGGCCGGCGCGGCCCTCGGTGCGGACGAGGACGTCCGGCTCGGGGCGGCCCTGCGGGAGGTCGGTGACCGGCATGCTGTGTCCTTCCGGCGTACGGAATCGGTCCTGCGTCATGGTCCAGCGAAACGATCTTCTGTCCACCGTAGCCTCCGTCCGCTACCGTACCCGCGGGTAACACGGCCCATCGAGGGGAGCGGACCATGGCACGGCAGTGGAGTCTCGAGGAGTCGGTGCTGGTCGACGCGGACCGCGCCACCCTGTACGCGCTGGTGGCGGACCTGCGGAACATGGGCCGCTGGAGCCCCGAGTGCCGCGGCGTGTGGGTCCCGCGCCCGCCGCTGCGCACCGGATCGCGGTTCGTCGGCTTCAACCGGCGCGGCCCGTTCCTCTGGTTCACCACCGGCCGGGTCACCACGGCCCGCCCGGACGAGGAGTTCGTGTTCGACGTGGGCGTCTTCGGTCTGCCGATCGCGCGCTGGGGCTACCGCTTCGAGCCGGAGGGCGCCGGGACCCGGGTCACGGAGACCTGGCAGGACCTTCGGACCGGTCGCGGCGCCGGGCTCGCGAACCTGCTCGGCACCATGTTCGCGGGAACGAACCCCGAACGGCGCATCGCCGTGAACCGGGCCGGAATGCGCACCACCCTCGCGCGCCTCGCGCGCGCCGCGGCGCCGGCCGGCTGAATTCGTCGCTCTGCGTGGCGGGCTCCCGTTTCCCCTGCGGGCACCGCCGGGGGCAGCATGGAAGGAAGCCCCCGGCGAGCAGGGCGGGAAGGAGCGCACCGTGACGCGAGGCGCGGACCGCTCCCGCGATGGAGCGCGGGAACGGCCGACCGGGCTGCGGAGCGTAGCCGGGCAGGTCTTCGCCCTGCAGGCGGTCATCGCGCTGCTGCTCATCGTCGCGGCGGCGGTCGCGCTCGTGGTCCAGGACCGGTGGGACGGCGAGCGCAACGCCCGCAACCGTTCGCTGGCGGTGGCCGAGACCTTCGCCCACGCGCCCGGCCTCGCCGACGCGCTGCGCTCGAACGATCCGACGGCGCTGCTCCAGCCGCGCGCCGAGGCGGCCCGGGTCGGCTCCGGCGTCGACTTCATCGCGGTGCTCGCGCCGGACGGCGCTCGGTACACCGACTCCGATCCGTCCCTGATCGGCCAGCGGGCCAGCGGCGACATAGGGCGGGCGCGGGCGGGCGAGTCCTTCACCGAGGTCTTCCACGGTGCGCCGAACGACGCCGTGCGGGCGGTCGTCCCGGTCCGGGACGACCAGGGCCACGTCGTCGGCATGGTGACCAGCGGCATCGAGGTCGCGACGGTCGGCGACACGGTCGAGGCGCGGTTGCCGCTGCTGCTCGGCGCGGCCGGCGTGGCGCTGGCGCTCGCGGTCGGCGGCGCGGGCCTCGTCAGCGCCCGGCTGCGGCGGCAGACGCACGGCCTGGGCCCGGCGGAGATGACCCGGCTCAAGGAGCACCACGAGGCGGTGCTGCACTCGGTGAAGGAGGGCGTGGTCATCGTCGCGGCCGACGGGCGGCTGCTGCTCGCCAACGACGAGGCGCGCCGGCTGCTCAAGCTGCCGCAGGACGCCGAGCGGCGCCACGTCCGCGAGCTCGGCCTGGAGCCGCGTACGGCGGCGCTGCTGCTGTCCGGGCGGGCGGTGACGGACGAGGTGCACCTCGCCGGTGACCGGCTGCTCGCGGTGAACGTCCGGCCCACCGGCGACCGGGCGGGCGGCAGCGTGATGACCATGCGCGACACGACCGAGCTGTCGGCGCTGACCGGGCGGGCCGAGGTGGCACGGGGCCGGCTGCGGCTGCTGTACGAGGCGGGGACCCGGATCGGCACGACGCTGGACGTCGTACGGACGGCGGAGGAGCTGTCGGAGGTGGCCGTGCCGCGGTTCGCCGACTTCGTGACGGTGGAGCTGCTCGACCCGGTGGTGCGCGGCGAGGAGCCCTCGGGCGCGTTCACGGAGATGCGGCGGACGGCGCTGAGCGGGGCGACCCCGGAGACGCCGCTGCAGCCGGTGGGCGATCTGATCCGCTTCGTGGTGCCGACCACGCCGATGGCCGAGGCCCTGCAGGAGGGGCGGGCGATCCTGCAGACGGACCTCGCCGAGGCGCAGGGCTGGCGCGCCCAGGACCCGGAGGGCGCGCGCCAGGCGCTCGCGTACGGGCTCCACTCGCTGCTGACGGTGCCGCTGCTGGCGCGCGGGGTGGTGCTCGGGATGGCGAACTTCTGGCGCGGCCGGGACACGCCGGAGCCGTTCGGCGAGGAGGACCTGTCGTTCGCGGAGGAGCTGGCGGCGCGGGCGGCGCTCGCGATCGACAACGCCCGCCGGTTCACGCGCGAGCACACGATGGCGGTGGCGCTGCAGCGCAGTCTGCTGCCGCGGGTGTTGCCGGAGCAGAGCGCCATGCGGGTGGCGTTCCGCTATCTGCCGGCGAAGGCGGGAGTGGGCGGCGACTGGTTCGACGTGATCCCGCTGCCGGGCGCGCGGGTGGCGCTGGTGGTCGGCGACGTGGTGGGGCACGGGGTGCACGCGGCGGCGACGATGGGCCGGCTGCGGACGGCGGTGGGGAACTTCTCCACGCTCGATCTGCCGCCGGACGAGCTGCTGAGCCATCTGGACGAGCTGATCGACCGGCTCGGCGAGGAGCACGAGCCGGAGGGCGGCGACGCGGACGGCGAGGGCGTCGCGTCGAACGGCGGGCCGGAGGGCACGGCGGGCGCCACCTGTCTGTATGTGATCTACGACCCGACGACGGGCGTCTGCACGATGGCCAGCGCCGGCCATCCGGGGCCCGCACTGGTGCGGCCGGACGGCAGCGTGGAGTTCCCCGCGGTGCCGTCCGGGCTGCCGCTGGGCCTCGGCCTCGGCGATCCCCGGCCGTTCGCCTCGGCGCGGCTGACCCTGGAGCCGGACAGCAAGCTGGTGCTGTTCACGGACGGCCTCCTGGAGGACCGGCGCCGCGACTACGACGCCGGGCTCGAGCTGCTGCGCAAGACGCTGGCGCGGCCCGACCGCACTCCCGAGCAGACCTGTGCGGACGTGCTGGCGGCGCTGCTGTTCCCGGTGCCGGACGACGACATCGCGCTGCTCGTGGCGAGCGCCCGCCGGATCGACCGGGACCGGATCGCGGAGTGGGAGGTGCCGAGCGATCCGTCGGCGGTGGCGCCGGTGCGGGCCGCGGCGGCGGAGCGGATCGCGTCGTGGGGCCTGGAGGACGCGGCGTTCACGGCGGAGCTGGTGCTGAGTGAGCTGATCACCAACGCGATCCGGTACGGCCGGCCGCCGGTGCGGGTGCGGCTGGTGTACGACCGGGTGCTGATCTGCGAGGTGTCGGACGGCAGCAGCACCTCGCCGCACCTGCGGCACGCGACGGACACCGACGAGGGTGGCCGGGGCCTGTTCCTGGTGGCGCAGTTCGCCCAGCGGTGGGGCACCCGCTACGCGCGGCGTGGCAAGACGATCTGGGCCGAGCTGCCGACCTCGCCGAACGGGCCGTCCGTCGACCTGGCGGGTCCGCTGTTCGACCCGGACGCCCTGGAGGACCTCGCCTGGTGAGCACGCCGCCCGGTGAGCACCTCGCCCGGACCTCGCCCGGTGAGCACGCCGCCCGGAGCACGCCTCGCCCTCGGGAGCGTCGGTCCGGTCCTCCCGCCCCCGTCCACTCCACCCGTAGTACTCTCCCTGGAGTACGAACGCGGTTCCGGTGACGGGAGTGATCAGGGTGGCGCGCAGGAACCCGGAGCGCCGGGCGGCGCTCGTCGACGCCGCGATCGAGGTGCTCGCCCGGGAGGGCGCGCGGGGCCTCACCTTCCGCGCCGTGGACACCGAGGCGGCCGTCCCGCCCGGCACCGCCTCCAACTACTTCGCCAACCGCGACGACCTGCTGACCCAGGCCGGCGCCCGCGTCTACGAGCGGCTCCAGCCCGACGAGGCGACCATCGAGCGCCAGCGGACCGCGGGCCGGGACCTGGAGACGTACACGCTGCTGATGCGCGAACTCGTCACCCGGGTCAGCTCCTTCCGCACCGGCTATCTGGCTCTCCTCGAACTGCGCCTGGAGGCCACCCGGCGCCCGGAGCTGCGCGCGGTGCTCACCGAGCGGGTGCGGGCCGACGTCGACGCGAACGTCACCTACCACGAGGCCTCCGGCCTGCCGGGCGACGGGACCGCCGTCAAGCTGCTCATCCTGGCCCTCAACTGGCTGATCGTCGAGCAGCTGACGCTTCCGGACGTCTTCCCCGAGGAGGAGCGCGAGGCGCTCATCGCGGCGGCGGTCGACCGGATCGTCGGCGCCGGCGGCTGAGCGGGCCGCCTCAGAGGCGGTCGGCGAACCAGTCCGCCGCCAGCCGGCCCACCCGCTCCAGGGCGCCCGGCTCCTCGAAGAGGTGGCCGGCGCCGGGCACGGTGACCAGCCGGTGTTCGCAGCGCAGCCGCCGCTGTGCCTGCTCGTTGAGGTCGAGCACCACGGGATCGGCGCCGCCGACGATCAGCAGCGTCGGGGCCGTGACCTCGGGCAGGCGCGCGTCGGCCAGGTCGGGACGGCCGCCCCGGGAGACGACGGCGCCGACGGTGCTGCCGGGCTCGGCGGCGGCCCACAGCGCGGCGGCGGCGCCGGTGCTGGCACCGAAGTAGCCGGTGCGCAGCCGGGCGGTGGAGGGCCGGTCCGCGAGCCAGTCGCCGGCCTGCCGGAGGCGCTCTGCGAGCAGGGGCGTGTCGAAGACGTTGGCCCGGTCGTCGGCCTCCTCCTCGGTGAGCAGGTCGAACAGGAGGGTGCCGAGTCCGGCGCGGTTGAGGGCGGCCGCGACGGCCTGGTTGCGCGGGCTGTGCCGGCTGCTGCCGCTGCCGTGCGCGAAGAGCACGAGACCGGTGGCGCCTTCGGGCACGGTGAGCCGCCCGCCGACCTCTCGCCCGCCCAGCGGGATCCTCACCTCGACGTCCCGGGCCTCGACGTCCTCGGCCTCGACGTCCTGGGCCTCGACGTCCTGGGCCGAGCCGCCGCCGCTTCCCGTGCCGCCCCGCCGCAGCCGCAGCGCGGCGACGACCTCCTCGTCGGGCGTCTGCGCGAAGTCCGCGTAGAACTGGCCGATCGCGTAGAAGCTCACGGGTTCGTGCACGCAGTACGTCTCGTCGGCGGCGGCGCCGACCCGCGTGGTCCAGCCGCGGGGTGCGACCGGCACGGCGAGGACGATCCGTCCGGCGCCCCTGGCCCGTACCACCCGGCAGGCGGCCAGGGAGGTCGCGCCGGTCGCGAAGCCGTCGTCGACGACCACCGCCGTACGGCCCGTGAGGTCGGACGGCTCGCGGGCGCCGCGGTAGCGCCGGGCGCGTTCCTCCAGGACCGCCCGCTCGCGCCGCTCGACCTCGGCCAGGTCGCGGTCGGAGACGCCGGTCTGCTCGATCACCTGGTCGTTGAGGACGCGGACGCCGTCCTCGCCGATCGCGCCCATGGCCAGCTCGGGCTGGAAGGGCACGCCCAGTTTGCGTACGAGGCAGATGTCGAGCGGCGCGCCGAGCGCGTCGGCGACCTCGGCGGCGACGGGCACTCCCCCGCGCGGCAGCCCGAGTACGACCGGGTCGCGCCCCTTCAGCTCCCCGAGTCGTCCGGCGAGCCGGCGTCCTGCGTCGGTGCGGTCGGTGAAGTACATCTCCTGCTCGCCTTCCTGCCCGCCCTGGCACGGTCCCTGACGGTCCGTCACCCGGGCCGGGCGGTGAGGGCCGGTCCGCCCGGATCCGCTCCCGAGGCGCCGGCGGAAGCGGCTTCCGGGGAGGCGGTCAGGGCGATCCGCATGCCGAAGGGACGGCTGATCCGGTCGAGCACGTCGCGGAGCCAGCGCACGTCCGGCTCGGGCGCGCGCTCCAGGCGCAGCCGGCGGCTGCGCAGCGGCACCAGGCGCACCTCCTCCAGGGCGCCGTCCTCGGTGCGGACGGACACCAGGTGGAGGAGCCGCAGGTCGTCGCGGTAGCGCTCCTGTCCGGTGATGCCCTCGTAGTCGTTGACGAGGTCGCCGCAGCCGTGCAGGACGAGCCTGCCCCGGTACGCCTCCAGGGGCCGCGGGTGGTGCGAGGAGTGTCCGTGCACGATGTCGGCGCCGGCGTCGACGAGGGCGTGGGCGAAGGAGACCTCGGCGCGGCCCGGGGCGTAGCCCCAGTTGGAGCCCGCGTGGACGGAGACGAGCACGAGGTCGCCTGGGCGCCGTTCGGCGCGCAGCCGGGCGGTGAGCCGGGTGGCGGCCTCGTCGTGCGGGCCGGCGGCGAAGTGGACTCCGCCGCGCCGGGCGGTGGCGGCCCAGTCGCGGGGCACTCCGCTGGAGGCGAGGCCGAGCGCGAAGACCAGCAGGCGTCGCCCGCCGGGCAGCGGGACGGCCGCGGGGCGGCGGGCCTCGCCGGCGTCCCGGCCGGCGCCCGCGGTGCGCAGTCCGGCGGCGGCGAGGGCGTCGAGGGTGTCGTCGAGTCCGCGCCGGCCGTAGTCGAGGACGTGGTTGTTGGCGAGGACGACCACGTCGGGGCGTACGGCGGTCAGCGCGGGCAGGTTGGCCGGGTCCATGCGGTAGTGGACGGACTTTCCGGGGACGGGCACGGCGTGGCGGGTGACCGCGGTCTCGAGGTTGACCACCCGGGCGTCGGGCCGTGCGGCGTCGACGAGTTCGAGGGCCTCGCCCCACGGGTAGCCGGGCGGAGCCCGCCGCGGCACCGCTCCGGAGCGGGCCTCGGCGAGGGCCACGTAGTCGCGGGCGTCGCGGACGTACGGCTCGGGCAGGGCGGGGTCGAGCGGGTGGGGAAGGATCTGGTCGACTCCCCGGCCGAGCATCACGTCGCCGCAGAGGAACAGTCCGGTCAGACCGCCGTCGCCCATACACCCAGGGTAGTCCCGGGCGGTACCCGGAAAGTCCTGCCTTCCGATGATCATGATCGTTCCCGGGGAGGACGCGCGGCCGGGCCCTCGGCGGCGAGGATGGTCGGTCCGCGCAGCCGCACGGATGCGCGGACCGACCGACGGAGGGGACCTTCCTTGACGCGCTCCACGCGTACCACGCACACCACGCGCACCGCCCGTACCGCCGGCTTAGCCGCCGGGAGCGCCGCCGCCCGGCCGGCCCGTACGACGGCCGTGGTCTCCACGGCCCTGCTCGCCCTGACCCTCGGGGTCCTGCCCGCCCAGGCCGCCGACGCCGCGGGGACGCCGGCGACCACGGCCGCGGCCACCGCCGCGGCGGTGGCCCGCCGCCCGGCCCTGGACCGCGAGTCCCTGCGGTCCACGCTCGACGCCTTCCACACCGCCGGCATGTACGGCGCGTTCTCGGCGGTCCGGGACGGCTCGGAGCGCTGGCGCGGCGCCACCGGCGTCGCCGACCCGGCCACCGGGCGGCCCATGGCACCCGGCTTCGAGCACCGGATCGGCAGCATCACCAAGAGCTTCACGGCCGTCGCCGTCCTCAAGGAGGTGGAACGCGGCCGGATCGACCTGGACGCGCCGGTCGGCCGCTACCTCCCGGACCTCGTGACCGGCGAGCGCGCCGAGAAGGTCACGGTCCGGATGCTGCTCAACCACACGAGCGGCATCCCCGACTACGTCCTGCCCGCCTTCCCCGGGCTCCTGCAGGACCCGGGGAAGACCCTGGACGACAACCGGCTGCGGCACGTCGAGCCGGAGGAGCTGGCGCGCCTCGGCCTCGCGGCGCCGCCGGTCGCGCCGCGTGGCACCTGGTCGTACGCCAACACCAACTACGTCCTGGCGGGGCTGGTCCTGGAGCGGGTGACGGGCCAGGACCCGGAGGCGTACATCACGCGCCACGTGATCCGCCCGGCGGGTCTGCGGCACACCTGCTTCCCGTCCTCGCCGTCGCTGCGCGGCCCGCACGCCGGCATGTACGAGGCGTTCTACGGCTGGATCGATCCGCCGCGCGACTACAGCACGTACGACATGTCGTGGGCGGGCACCGCCGGGGCGCTGGTGTCGACGACGGACGACCTCAACACCTTCTACCGCAAGCTCCTGACCGGGAAGCTGCTCGGCCCGGCCGCGCTGCGCGCGATGAAGACGACGGTGCCGGTCTACGAGACGCAGCCGGGCGAGGAGGCCGCGATGCGCTACGGCCTCGGTCTCTACACGCTGAAGATGCCGAGCGGCGGCTGGTACTGGGGCCACGACGGCGCGGTCTTCGGCGCCGGGACCTGGGCGCTGTCCACGGAGGACGGCCGCCGCCAGGTCGCGATCGGCTACAACCTCATGAAGTACGGGCGGCTCGACGAGCAGGGCCGTCCGCTGCCGGAGCCGATCACCCCGGCGCTGTACGCGTACGTGGACGGCGCCCTGAGCGGCGGCGCACGGCCGCCGGCCCAGGCCCCGGCCCCTGCCCCGCGGACCGTCGCTCCGGCGCCGGCCGCCCTGCCGCCGCTGGTCGACCAGCTGCCGGGCGTCGCGGCTCCGCGAGGCTAGTCCGGGCCACGGCTCAGGCCCGACCCGGCCTAACGGCCCGCCCGGGCCGCGCGGCGGATGGTGGCGTCCACGAGGGCGAGGGCGTCCGCCGCGGTCCGGCCCGGGGCGCGGTTCCAGGGGCCGATGAGCTCGGTCCAGCCGCGCGAGCGGAGCTCCTCGAGCATCCAGGCACCGGCCTCGTTCATGGTGGCGGCGCTGCCGTGGCCGAGGCGGTGGGCGGCGAGCATCGCGCCGCAGACGCAGCGCGCGCCGCGGGCGTCACGGAGTTTGTACGGGGTGTTCTGCCAGCCCCATTCGGTCAGGACGCGCCGGGCGTGCGCGAGGTGGACCGACGGGCGCACGTCCGGGGCGCCGATGCGGCGCCAGGTGTGCAGCCGGTCGGGCAGGATGGCGCCGAGCCGGCCCGGGAGCGGCCGGCCGGCGGGCCCGGGCGGTGGTGCGGGGCGGGTGTCGAGGGCCGCGAGGGCGTCGGCGACGAGCCGGTCCACCGGGACGGAGAGCAGGCGCCGCCAGTCCTGGCCGTCGGTCTCCTCGGGCGCCGGCGGGGTCTCGGTCCAGCGGGCGACGATCTCGCGCCAGGCCTCGGTGTCGCGCAGCGCGGCGGCCTCACGGTCCAGGGCGTCGAGCGCGGCGGGCGCGTCGGAGGCGGCGTACGCGTCGGGCGCCTCCGAGGCGGCAGGCGCGGCGTACGCGGCGAGCGGGGCGGGCGCGTCGGAGAGGGTGGTCGGGGCGGCGACGGCGGGGCTCGGCATGCGGGCGACTCCACGAGTGATTCGATCCTCTTCGGGATGAATGTCGGCTTTGTCGCACACGCACTTGAGTCCTGGCCCGCCGCGGGCGGCCGACGCGGGCAAACGGCGCGGGCGGCCGACGCGGGCGAACGGCCCGAATGCGCGGCGCCGCGGCCCGTGAGGACATACGGTCGCCCCCGGGGTTCCCCTCCGCGACGAAGGAGCACACACGCATGAGGATCGCCGTACTCGGCACCGGCGAGGTCGGCCGGCGGCTCGCGACCGCGCTGGTCTCGCTCGGCCACGAGGTGACGCTCGGGTCGAGGACCGCGGATCACGCGGGCGCGACCGCGTGGGCCGCGGAGCACCGCGCGGCCCACGGCACGTTCGCCGGGGCCGCCTCCGGCGCCGAGCTCGTGGTCAACGCGACCGGCGGTCTCGTCTCCCTGGCGGCCCTGGAGGCGGTGGGCGCGGAGAACCTGAAGGGCAAGGTCCTCCTCGACGTGTCGAACCCGCTCGACCCCTCCGAGGGCATGCCGCCGAAGGTCGTGACGCCGGAGGGCGGCAGCCTGGCCGAGCAGATCCAGCGGACCTTCCCCGAGGCCCGGGTGGTGAAGTCGCTCAACACCATGGCGAACGCGGTGATGGTCGACCCGTCCCGGGTCCCGGGCGATCACTGTGTCTTCGTCTGCGGCGACGACCCGGAGGCGAAGGCCGTCGTCAGCGGCCTGCTGCGGTCCTTCGGCTGGCCGGAGGCGCGGATCGTCGACCTCGGCGACCTGTCGGGTGCCCGCGGCGCCGAGCTGCTGCTGCCGTTGTGGCTGCGGCTGTACGCGAGCCTGGGCACCACCGACTTCAACTTCGCGGTGCTGAAGGCCTGACCGGTCGGGCGAGCGGTCAGTTCAGCGACCCGGTCGCGCCCGTCAGGCGTTCCGGCGTGAGCAGCTCGGCGAGCCGCTCGGGCGGGAGCAGACCCTTCTCCAGGGTGAGTTCGGCGACCGAGCGGCCGGTGGCGAGGGCCTCCTGCGCGATGGCGGTGGCCGCCGTGTACCCGAGGTGCGGGTTGAGGGCGGTGGCGAGGCCGATGGAGTTCTCCACGCTCGCCCGCAGTGCCTCGGTGTTGGCGGTGATGCCGGTGACGCAGCGCTCGGCGAGGGTGAGGCAGGCCGCCCGGAGCGAGATGAGGCTCTTCGACAGGGCGTGGAAGATGACCGGCTCGAAGGCGTTGAGCTGGAGCTGGCCGCCCTCCGCCGCCATGGTGATCGTCATGTCGTTGCCGATGACCTCGAAGGCGACCTGGTTGACGACCTCGGGGATGACCGGGTTGACCTTGCCGGGCATGATGCTCGAACCGGCCTGCACGGGCGGCAGGTTGATCTCGCCGAAGCCGGCGCGCGGACCGGAGGAGAGCAGCCGCAGGTCGTTGCAGGTCTTGGAGAGCTTGACGGCGATCCGCTTGAGGACGCCGGAGAGCTGGACGAAGGCGCCGCAGTCCTGGGTGGCCTCCACCAGGTTGACGGAGGTGACCAGGGGCAGGCCGGTGATCTCGGCGAGGTGGCGGCGGGCGGTCTCGGCGTAGCCGGGGGCGGCGTTGAGGCCGGTGCCGATGGCGGTGGCGCCGAGGTTGATCTCGTGGATCAGCTCGATCGCCTCGGCGAGGCGGCCGCGGTCCTCCTCCAGCATCACGGCGTACGTGGAGAACTCCTGGCCGAGCGTCATGGGCACGGCGTCCTGGAGCTGGGTGCGGCCCATCTTGACGACGCCGCCGAACTCGACGGCCTTCTCGGCGAAGGCGTCCTGGAGCACGGCCATGGCGCGCAGCAGTTCGCGGGCGGCGCCGATGGCGGCGATGCGGATGGCCGTCGGATAGACGTCGTTGGTGGACTGGCCGAGGTTGACGTCCTCGTTGGGGTGGAGGCGGGCGTAGTCGCCCTTGGCGTGGCCGAGGATCTCCAGGGCGCGGTTGGCGACGACCTCGTTGGCGTTCATGTTGGTGGAGGTGCCGGCGCCGCCCTGGACGACGTCCACGACGAACTCGCCGTGCAGCGCGCCGCCGCGGATCTCGCGGCAGGCGGCGACGACGGCGGCGGCCTTGTCGGCGGGCAGCAGGCCGAGTTCCTCGTTGGCGAGGGCGGCGGCCTCCTTGACGGCGGCGAGCGCGTCGACGAGCTGCGGGTAGACCGAGATCGGGGTGCCGGTGATGGCGAAGTTCTCGGTGGCGCGCAGGGTGTGGACGCCCCAGTACGCGTCGGCGGGCACGTCACGGTCGCCGAGCAGGTCGTGCTCGCGGCGGACCGGCGCTTGCGGTGCGGTGTGCTGTTGTGCGGGGATCACGGTGACGGTGCCTTACGCGTGGGAGGAGGCGGCGGTACGGGGGCGGGGGCGCCGGCGGGGTGGGCCGGGGCCCGGTCAGTGGGCGGCGGCGAGGGCCGGCTCGGCGCGGACCGGGCCTTCGAGCAGGGTGCGCAGCAGGGCGGTGCGGCGGTCCTGGGAGGTGCCGTCGGCGAGGAGCGCGGCCAGCAGGGCGATGCGGGCCTGGCCGGGGCGGAGGGTGCCGGCGAGGACGGCGCCGGCGGCGGCCAGGTCGACGGCGCCGCCGCCGGTGTAGACCTCGGCGACGGGGCCGGAGGCGACGCGGGTGGAGAGGACGACGAGGACGCCCTGGTCGACGGCGCGGGCGACGGCCTCGGCGATCTCGGGAGTGGCGTTGCCGGCGCCGGTGCCGACGAGGACGATGCCACGCGCTCCGGCGGCGACGGCCGCGTCGAAGAGGACCGGGTCGGCGTCGGAGTGGTGCATGACGATGTCGACGCGGGGCGCGGGCCGGTCGTCGGCGGGCAGCGGGAGCGGCGCGGGGCGCTCGGGTTCGCGCTCGATGTCGACCTGGCCGAAGCCGAGCCGGCCGACGCGCTCGCCGGAGGGGTCGGCGAAGGGGTCGGCGGCGAGCGTCTTGGTCTTGACGGTGCCGCGGGCGGCGTGGACGAGGCCGTCGAAGACGACCAGGACGCCGAGGCCGTGCACGGTGGCGGCGACCTGGAGGGCGTCGTAGAGGTTGCCGGGTCCGTCGCCGTCACCGGTGCCGAAGGGCCGCTGGGCGCCGGTGAAGACGACCGGGCGCGGGTCGGAGTGGTGCAGGTCGAGGAAGAACGCCGACTCCTCGAGGGTGTCGGTGCCGTGGGTGACGACGATGCCGTCGACGCCGGGGTCGGCGAGCGTCTCGTGGACGGTGCGCAGCAGGGCCAGCTGCCGGTCGGTGGTCATCCGCGAGCTGTTGACGTTGAAGAGGTCGACGACCTCGACGCCGACGTTGTCGGGGACGGCCGCGGTGGCGACGACGTCGTCGCCGGAGGCGTCGGCGGCGTATCCGCTGCCGGTCCAGCGGCTGGCTATGGTGCCGCCGGTGCTGATGACCACGATGCGGCGCGGCCGTGCGTCGCGCGTCCACTTCATGACAGTGCTGTCCTTCCCTGGGGTGCGCGGCAACGATAGGTCAAGGGGTGCGCAATGCGATTGCGAAATCGCCCTCGGATTGTGAACGCAGTGGTGGATAATTGCGCCATGGACAGGATTGATCTTCAAATCTTGCGCGAGCTCCAGCAGGACGGCCGGCTCAGCAACCAGGAGCTCGCCAACCGCGTGGGCCTGAGCCCCTCGCCCTGCATGCGCAGGGTCCGCCAGCTGGAGCAGGACGGCGTGATCCAGGGCTATCGGGCGGTGATCGACCCGGACGCCGTCGGCCGGGGCTTCGAGGTGCTCGTCTCGGTCGAGGTGAAGCGCGACCGGGCGACCGTGGAGGCCTTCGAGGAGGCCCTGCAGGACATCCCCGACGTGATCGAGGCGTACCGCCTGTTCGGCAGCCCCGGCTGTCTGCTGCGGATCGCGGTGGCCGACCTCGCGGCGTACGAGCGGCTGTGGATCGAGCGCCTGACGACCCTCGCGGGCGTCACGGAGGTGAACTCCCAGATCATCATGAAGCGGGTCAAGGAGCCCCGCGGACTTCCGGTCGAGCGCTGACCGTACGACGTCCGGTCATGGAGGCGCCGGAGTCCGCGGCCTCCTCTTGACGGGCTCCGTCTCCTCCGGCCGGGGCTGCGGCGGTGACCCCACGGCGAGAGGAAAAGCGGCGGCCGCCTACCAACTCCCCGTCCTCGCAAGGCGGCACTCAACGACGCCCGTCCGGACGCGGCGGGCGTCACGCGCGCGGCGTCCCCGCCGGCGGCCCGTCATCTTCCGTACGGAGCAGGGCGTTCCATAGGCGCGATCTGGTCATGTACGGTTCAACCGCGCGTGATGTGGACGTCCGATCCCCGACGTTCTACGCGCGCAGAGTGGGCGCCCGCACCGCCTCTCCGCCATATCGCCTCAACACCCCCTCACGGAGGTCTGACGGATGCTCGGACTCAGAAGGTCCACCCGCCGCCTGGTCACGCTGACCGCCTTCGGCGCGCTGACGGCCGCGGCCGCCGCGCCCGCCATGGGCGCTCCCGCGCTCGCCGCGCCGGAGTCCGCCGGCACGGCGCAGGCGGCCGTCGCCGCCGGGCCGCTGCGGGTGCTGTTCGACAACTCCAAGGGCGAGACGGCCGGCAACGCCGACTGGATCATCGGCACCGCCCAGCCCGACCCGCTCGCCCAGAACGCCTCGCCCGCCGTCGAGACCGACTGGACCGGCGCCCTCTCGGCCTGGGGCGTGGCGCTGCAGAAGACCGGCCGCTACTCGCTCAAGACGCTGCCCTCGGGCGGCACCATCACCTACGGCACCAGCGCCGCCACCGATCTGCAGTACTTCGACACCTTCGTGCTGCCCGAGCCCAACGTGCGGCTCGCCGCGAGCGAGAAGACCGCGATCCTGACGTTCGTCCAGAACGGCGGCGGCCTCTTCCTGGTCTCCGACCACACCGGCGCCGACCGCAACAACGACGGCTGGGACGCGGTCGAGGTCATCAACGACCTGATGTCCGACAACGGCGTCGACGACACCGACCCGTTCGGCTTCACCGTCGACACCGGCACCGTCCAGACGGACAACCCGCGCGCCGTCACCGACACCGCCGATCCGGTCCTCAACGGCGCCTTCGGCAAGGTGACCGGCAGCATCATCCGCAGCGGCACCACCGTCACCCTCAAGCCCGCCGACAATCCCGCCGTCAAGGGCCTGGTCTACCGCACGGGCTCCTCCGGCACGACCGGCGCCTTCTTCGCGACCAGCACCTTCGGCAGCGGGCGCGTCGCCGTCTGGGGCGACAGCTCGCCGATCGACGACGGCACCGGCCAGTCCGGCAACACGCTGTACGACGGCTGGAACGACACCGCCGGTACGAACGCGGCGCTCGCCCTCAACGCCACCGACTGGCTCTCCAAGGCGACCACCGGCGGCGGTGGCGGCGGAGGCGGCGGCACCTGCACCGCCGGCCAGCTGCTCGCCAACCCGGGCTTCGAGTCCGGCGCCACCGCCTGGACGGCCTCGTCCGGCGTCATCACCGACGACCCCGGACGCCCGGCCCGTACCGGCTCGTACAAGGCCTGGCTGAGCGGCTACGGCTCCGCGCACACCGACACCCTGTCCCAGACGGTGACGATCCCGGCGGGCTGCACCACCGCCTCGCTGTCCTTCCACACCCGCATCGACACCGCCGAGACCACCACGACCACCGCCTACGACACGCTCAAGGTCCAGGTCCTGAACAGCGGCGGCACGGTGCTCTCCACGCTCGCCACCTACTCCAACCTCAACGCGTCGAGCGGCTACGTCCAGCGCGCCTTCAGCCTCGCCGCGTACGCGGGCCAGACCGTCACGTTGAGGTTCACCGGCACGGAGGGCTCCCAGCTGCAGACCTCCTTCGTGATCGACGACACCGCCCTCACCGTGGGCTGACGCCCTCCTCCCCCACCACCCTCAGAAAGGGACCCCATGTCCGTTGCCCAGACAGGCGGATGGAAGGTGTGGGCGGCCGTCTCGGCCGCTCTCGTCGGCCTCGGCCTCCCCACCGTCGCCGCGACTCCCGCGAGCGCCACGACCACCGCGTACGACAGCACCTACTACAAGAACGCGGTCGGCAAGACCGGCACGAGCCTGAAGTCCTCGCTGCACACCATCATCAGCAGCCAGGACAAGATCTCGTACGACGCCGTGTGGAACGCCCTGAAGGTCACCGACCAGGACCCGAACAACAGCAGTAACGTTCTTCTGCTGTACAGCGGCACCTCGCGCAGCAAGTCCCTCAACGGCGGCAGCGTCGGCGACTGGAACCGGGAGCACGTCTGGGCCCAGTCCCACGGGAACTTCGGCACCTCGGCCGGTCCCGGCACCGATCTGCACCACCTGCGCGCCGCCGACGTCCAGGTCAACAGCATCCGCGGCAACAAGGACTTCGACAACGGCGGCAGCCCGGTCAGCGGCGCGCCCGGCAGCTACACGGACAGCAACTCCTTCGAGCCGCGCGACGCCGACAAGGGCGACGTGGCCCGGATGATCCTCTACATGGCCGTGCGCTACGAGGGCGACGACGCCTTCGCCGACCTGGAGCCCAACGAGTCGACCACCAACGGCAGCGTGCCCTTCATGGGCCGCCTCTCGGTCCTGAAGCAGTGGAACGAGCAGGACCCGCCGAGCGCCTTCGAGGAGCGGCGCAACGACCTGATCTACGGCACGTACCAGCACAACCGCAACCCGTTCATCGACCACCCGGAGTGGGTCGAGGCAATCTGGTGACCCGACGGTGAGACGGGCCCGGACGGCCGCTCCTACGGAGTAGGGCAGCGGGGCAGGTTCGGGCGGTCCTTCGTGCGGACGGCCGGGAGCCAGGCCGTGGCGGGAGCCGCCGCGGCCTGGGAGGCCTGGGTGCGCGGGAGGCGGATCCGGAACCAGACGGTGGAGATCAGGTCCTCCTCGTCGATGACGGGCAGGCCTTCCGGCAGCCGGCACTCCGCTTCGAGGACGTCACCGTGCCAGACCCGGGTCGGTACGACGTTCTCGGCCGTGTAGGGCCGCAGCGGGTCGATCGCGAGGCCCAGGCTGCACTGCCGGTCGCGGTCCGTGCGGTCCTGGCAGCCGCGCTCGGCGTTGAACACCCGGACCTGGGCCGGCTTCCGGCCGGAATCGTCCGCGGCGAAGTGCGCCGCCGCCCCGAGCACGGCGCCCGCCGCCGCGCAGACACCGGCCGCGAGCAGGGCGACGGCACGCCGACGCCGGCGGCCCGGGCGAGGCCGGGCGGTGCGTGGCCGGCCCGGCGCGGGCCGGGCGGCGGAGAGTGGTTCCGTCGCGGGCCGGGTGGTGTGCGGCCGGTCGGTCGTGGGGCGGTGCGCCGCCGGGCGGCCCGTGTCGGGCCGCCCGGCCTCGTGGGCCCGGATGCGGGCGAGGAGGCTCTCGGCCGTGTGCGGGGCGCGGGCGGCATGGGTGGGTGCGAGGCAGTCGGCGGCGAGGTCCCGCCAGAAGTCCGGCAGGGCGTGGTCCATCCGTAACGGCGCGCGGCCCTCGGCGTACTCCTGCACGGCGGCGCCCCGCGCCGTCGGCGTGGCGCCGGGGAACGGGAACGCGCCCCGCGCGAACACCTCGTGGACGACGATGCCGAGCGCCCAGACGTCGGCGCTGGGCCGGACCTGGACGCCCCGCTCGGCGAGCGGCTCCCGCCACCGCTCGGGCGGCAGGTAGTCCAGGGTGCCGACGGGTGCGGTCCAGCCGTGGGTGCCGGTGAGTTCGATGGCGAGGCCGAAGTCCGCGAGCCGCACCTCGCCGTCCCGTCCGATGAGGATGTTCTCCGGTTTGAGGTCGGTGTGCACCCAGCCGCTGCGGTGCAGATGGGCCAGGCCCTCGCAGATGCCGGCGACGAGCCGGCCGCCCTCGGCCTCGGTGACGCCGGTGGCGAGCAGCTCGCGCAGGCTGCATCGGGCGCGTTCCATGACGAGGACGATCGCGCCGTCGAGGGACGGCCGGTCCGGGGCGCTCAGGACGAGCGAGTCGAGGAGCCGGACGAGCCTCGGATGGCCCGCGGTGCGGCCGAGTTCGACCTCTCGGCGGGCGGATTCGGCCACGTTGCGGGCCTGGCGCGGCGCGAGCCCGGCGGTCGGCATGACCTTGAGGGCGACCTCTTCCCCGAAGTCTTCCCCGACGTCCTCCCCGGGGTCCTCCCCGAGGTCCTCCCCGGGGTCTTCCCCGAGGTCTTCCCCGGCCGCTCCCCCGCGCTGCCTCCGCCGGTCCGCGGCCCGCCCCGCGTAGACCGTGGCCCAGCCGCCCGCGCCGATCGGCTCCTCGACGGTCCAGGCGCCGATCCGGTGGCCGCGCGGCAGGAGTTCGGGCCCGTCGCTGTCCCACGACACGGCCGGGTCGTGCGTGGTCACCGCGCCCTACCGCCCTCGCTCGGCCGGCTCGGCGCGCGGCGGTAAGAGGGCGAGGTGCTCCTCCCGTACGATCCCGAACTTCAGGGCGAGGCCGACGACGGCCTCGCGCTTGCCGTTCCTGCGGTCCGCCCGGCCGGCGGAGTCGGCCGCGGGGGCGCCGATGCGGAGCTTCTCGTCGGCGAGGTAGTCGATGTGCGCGCTGACCGCACGGGCGGTGATCCTGGCGCGGGCGGCGTGGCCGCGGAGCCGTTCGACGACCTGCGGGGTGGTGGGCACGGCGGCCGGTGACCGGTCGCGCAGCCAGGGCTCGCAGAGGGCGACGAGGACGAGGAAGTACGTGGCGGTCTCGTCGAGCGAGTACGCGGTGAGGGTGCGGCTCTCCCAGGAGCCGCCGCCGAGCGCGTGCGGGTCCAGATAGACGTGGTCGGGCGCGAACACCTGGAAGGAGACCGGCGTGTCGCGGCGCGAGGGCAGCACCACGCGGGAGAACTCGAACGGGATCGGCGCGCCGACCCGGCGCGGCGGCACCCTGAGGTACTCGCCGGCGCCTTCCGGGTTCTCCACGAGATAGCCATGGGTGGTGCTGAGGTTGCTGAGCTGCCAGTGGTCGTCGGTCGCGCGGATCTCGCCGGCCAGACGGGACACCGCCTCGTCGGCGAGCCGGAGTTCGACCGGTGTGCGCGTCGAGCCGCGCCCGAACCGCGCGCGCTCCCCGGGACCGAGCCGCAGGGTCAGCGCGTCGCCGCCGCCGTTGCCCTCCGGCAGGTGCACGACAATACCCCTCACCGCTCCCCCGTCCCCGTTCCGGGTGTCGACCCGCCTTGCCCGACACACCGAACGTTACCGCCTGCGCACGCGGATTCACCGCGTGGCATCGGCCACTTCGGGCGGGGACGAACGGGGTGTCGCGGGAACCGCGGGGAGTGGGAAGGAGCTCAGGACACCTCGGAGCGCTTCCGGGCACGCCGGAACACCTCGAGGCGCTTCCGGGCACGCCGGGAACACCTCGGGGCGGCTCAGGCTCGGGCTCAGGTGGCCACGGCTCGGTCTCCGAACGCGGTCCAGGGCCGCCAGCCGCCGCTCGGCCGTTCCTGTACGCGGGTGCGCACCCGGCCTTCGGCGGTGACGGCGAAGACGTGGACCCGGCCGGTCGCGTCGGCCGCGGCGGACGGGGTGCGGGCGAGCACGACACCGGGTTCGCCGAAGTCCTCGGGCGCGCTCCAGGCACCGCCGGGCGCGAGCTGCCAGCGGTGGTCGAGCCGTTCGCCGCCGGGAGCGAGGGTAAGGGCCTCCAGTCTTCCGTCGGCGCCGGCGACGAGCAGCGGTGCCGCCGCCGACCAGCCGAACAGCGGCTGCCAGTCGTCCCATCCGCCGCTCGGCACGGACTGGCGCCGCTGGAAGGCCGCCACTCCGGAGGGGCCGACGGCGGTGACGGTGAGGCGGCCGCTGCCGTCGCGCGTCACGCGCGGCGCCGCGCCGGCCGCGGTGCCGAAGCGGCTCCACGGCGCCCAGGCGCCGCCCGGCGTCTCCTGCCAGCGGTGCAGGAGCGCCGCGCCGCCGGGCGCGAGGGCGAACACCTCCAGGCGGCCGTCGGCGTTCGCCGCGACGACCGGCGGCGCTCCCGCCGGGCCGCCGAAGCCCGCGTCCCACGGGTCCCAGGTCAGCGAGCCGGGCGACCCCTGGCGGCGCCGGGCCACGAGGGTGCCGGCGGGGCTCAAGGCGAAGACCTCGAGCCGGCCGTCGGCGTTGCGGGCGACGGCGGGCGCGGCGCCGGCCGGACCGCCGAACTCCTCCCAGTCGTACCAGCCGCCGTCCGGCCGCTGCACCCGGTGGTGCAGGTTGACGCCGCCGGGAGCGAGCGAGAAGACCTCCAGGCGGCCGTTGACGTTGCGGCCGAGCGTGGGGACCGCGCCGGCCGGGCCGCCGAACTCCTCCCAGTCGGACCAGGTGTCGGTGTCCGGATCGAGCTGGACGCGCCGGAGCATCGAGCGGTCGCCGGCGGCGAGCGCGAACACGGTCAGGCGGCCGTGCACGTCCAGGGCGGCGACGGGGTCGTCCGGGCTCTGCCACACGGGTGGCGTGTCCTGCCAGCGCAGCGGCGCCACCGACAGGCCGCGGTGGAACCAGCCGGCGGCGCTCGCGTACCACCGCTGCCCGTCGGTGACCGGTTCGACGGCGTGGCCGGGCACATGGCCGGCGTAGCCGTCGAGGGTGAAGCGGAAGGGATCGCGGGAGGCGAGCACGTCGGTGCCGTCGTAGCCGCCGCGCGGCCCGATGAACAGGTAGTACCAGCCCTCCCGTTCCACGACGTACGGCGACTCGGTGACCGAGACGCCGGTGGCGGTGGTGCTCTCGTCGGCGAAGGCGGTGCCGGGCCCGCTCCAGTGCAGCAGGTCGGCGGAGCGGCGGTGGCAGACCAGGTGGTGGCCGTCGGCGGAGAGCTCGGTGTAGTACATGACCCACTCGCCGCCGATGCGCAGGACCATCGGGTCGCGCGCGGCGATGCCGCGGAAGAGCGGGCCGGAGGGCACCCGGGTCCAGGTGAACAGGTCGGTGGAGGTCGCGAGGTTGATCGCGGCCCCGGCCTCGCCGCCGGCGGCGTAGAACATCCGGTGGAGGCCGTCGGCCGCGACGACGTGCGGGGCCCAGAGGTGCTGTTCGCCGTGGTAGGCGGGGTCCACGGTGAGCGCGTCGGGATGGGTGGTCCACGGGCCGTACGGGTCGGGGGCGGAGGCGTGCGCGAAGGCGATCTCGGCGGCGCTGTCCGGCGCCTCGCCGGGTGCCGCGCTGTCGCCGACGATGCCGAACAGGTGCCAGCGGCCGTCGGCCCGGACGAGGGTGTGGTCGTTGAGGTAGCGCCGCCGGCCGGCGGTGGAGGGGTCGTACACGGGAGTGAGGGGGCCGGCGTCGATCCAGCGGTGCGGCGGGTCGGCGGCGGAGAACGGCGTGGGTGCGGTGGCCGCGGTGGCGGCCGTGGCGGCGGTGGCGGCCGTGGCGGCGGTGGCGGCCGTGGCGGTACGGGCCGGGAGCGGGAGCACGAGCGCTCCCGCTCCGGCCGTACGCAGCAGGCGCCGCCTGCTGATCGGATGCATGACTCTTCTCCGGAGGGACCAAGGCGGTCCCGGGCGGGGTCAGTTGACGGCGGGACCGGACGTCGAGTTCAGCCAGGCCCAGTCGGACCAGGTCGCGAAGCCGGTCTGCCACTTGTGGTAGACGCCGGCGCCGCTGGTGCCGAAGACCTCGATCCGGCCGTCGGCGTTGGCCGCGGCGGTGACTTCCGCGCCGCCGGTGCCGAAGGACTCCCACTGGCCGTACGGCGCGTTCACGCCGGTCTGCCAGAGGTGCTGGGCGACGCTGCCGTTGATGGCGAAGACCTCGACCCGGCCGTCGGGCGAGCGTTCGCTGCTGAGCTGGGAGTCGGCGGGGCCGCCGGTGGGCTCCCAGTCCGACCAGCTGGTCGCGCCGGTCTGGTACTTGTGGAAGACGCCGACCGGACCGGAGGCGAAGACCTCCAGACGCCCGTCCTGGTTGTGATCCAGGGTCAGGTCACGACCGCCGCCGCCGAAGTTCTCCCACGCCGACCAGCCGCCGTTGACCGCCGTCTGGTACTGGTGCTGGAACACGTCACCGTTGAGCGCGAAGACCTCCAGCCGACCGTCCGGCGACTTCTCCATCTCGATCCGGCCGTTCGCCGGACCACCGCCCGCGGACTCCCACTCCGACCAGCCGCCGTTCGCCGCCGACTGATACCGGTGAAACACCCCCACCGGCCCGGACGCGAAGACCTCGAGCCGACCGTCACCGTTCGCACCCACGGCGATGTCCTTGCCGCCACCACCGAAACTCTCCCAACCGGACCAGCCGCCCGACGGCGAGAGCTGATACCGGTGCTGGAAGGTGTTCCCGTTGATCGCGAACATCTCCAGCCGGCCGTCCGCGTTCGAACCGATCGCCAGCTCCGCGCCACCCGGACCACCCAAGGGCTCCCACTCCGACCAGGCACCGTTGACACTCGTCTGCCACGCGTGGTGCACACCGTCCGCACCCGCCGCGAACACCTCCAGACGACCGTCCGCCGACCGCGCCGACACCACCCGCCCCGACTCCGCCGGATAGACCAGCGGCCGAGGTCCGGGTTCGTGGTGGCCGAGCCGGTCCACGGCGGCCTGGGCCTCGTCCATGTGCCGCCAGTGCATGCCCTGGTTGTAGGTGGACCAGGGCTGCCAGTTCGTGCCGCCGTTGGAGATCTCGAAGGCGGCGTTGGCGTTGCATTGGGCGTCGTAGGCGCAGGCGTCGTCGACCTCGGGGTGCCAGTAGTCGTTGATCTGCCACAGACCGCGGTCCCTGGACGGGGGCGTGTTGTTCTGGACGTTGGTGGCCGACGGGTTGCAGCTGGACTCCGCGAGGGCGACGGCCACGGCGGTGACCAGGCTGTCGCCGCGGAAGCCCGCGTCGTAGCCGGTCCGGGCGCACAGGTCGCTCGGCGCGGCGTAGGCGGGCGAGGCGCCGGCCAGGACGCCCGCCGCGAGGAGCAGCGGGACGAGCGCCGACAGGACGACGCGGTGGGGCGCTCTGCGAGCGCGCTGCACGGTACTCACCTGCTGTGTCTCCTCAGTTGACGGCGGGGCCGGAGGTGGAGTTGAGCCAGGCCCAGTCGGACCAGGTCGCGAAGCCGGTCTGCCACTTGTGGTAGACGCCGGCGCCGCTGGTGCCGAAGACCTCGATCCGGCCGTCGTCGTTGGCGGTCGCCGCGATCTCGCTGCCGCCGGTGCCGAAGGTGTCCCACGGGCCGTAGGGCGCGTTGAGGCCGGTCTGCCAGGTGTGCTGGGCGACGCTGCCGTTGATGGCGAAGACCTCGACGCGGCCGTCCGCGGTGCGCTGGCTGCTGAGCTGGGAGTCGGCGGGGCCGCCGGTGGGCTCCCAGTCCGACCAGCTGGTCGGGCTGGTCTGGTACTTGTGGAAGACGCCGACCGGACCGGAGGCGAAGACCTCAAGCCGACCGTCCTGGTTGTGATCCAGGGTCAGGTCGCGACCGCCGCCGCCGAAGTTCTCCCACGCCGACCAGCCGCCGTTGACCGCCGTCTGGTACTGGTGCTGGAACACGTCACCGTTGAGCGCGAAGACCTCCAGCCGCCCGTCGGGCGACTTCTCCATCTCGATCCGGCCGTTCGCCGGACCACCACCGGCAGGCTCCCACTCCGACCAGCCGCCGTTCGCCGCCGTCTGATACCGATGGAAGACGCCCACCGGACCCGAGGCAAAGACCTCGAGCCGACCGTCACCGTTCGCACCGACCGCGATGTCCTTGCCACCACCACCGAAGTTCTCCCAACCGGACCAGCCGCCCGAGGGCGAGAGCTGATACCGGTGCTGGAAGGTGCTCCCGTTGATCGCGAACATCTCCAAACGGCCGTCCGCGTTCGAACCGATCGCCAGCTCCGCACCACCCGGACCACCCAGGCGCTCCCATTCCGACCAGGCACCGTTGACACTCGTCTGCCACGCGTGGTGCACACCGTCCGCACCCGCCGCGAACACCTCCAGACGACCGTCCGCCGACCGCGCCGACACCACCCGGCCCGACTCCGCCGGATGGACCAGCGGGGTGGGACGCGGTCCGGTACCGGGGACGCAGGGCAGGTCGACGCCGCCCTCGGCGAGGTAGGGCTCCGGGTCGATGCCGTACGTGGCGGACGGGTCGCCCCAGATCCGCAGGTGGAGGTGCGGGCCGGTGGAGTTGCCCTCCTGGCCCATCAGCGCGATCTGCTGGCCGGCCACGACATGGTCGCCGACGGAGACGTCGCGCTCGTACATGTGTCCGTACTCGGAGATCTTGCCGTCGGGGTGCTGGATGCGGATCCACTGGCCGTAGCCGTCGGCGGGGCCGGAGTGGGTCACCTCGCCGTCGCTCACGGCGTAGATCGGCGTTCCGATGTCGTTGGCGATGTCCACGCCGTTGTGGCCGCTGTGATAGTGCTGCGAGACGTAGCCGGAGGCCGGGCAGGCCGTGGCGGAGCCGGTGGTCTGCGCGGCGGCCGGTGAGGTCGCCACGAGTCCGGGTGTCAGGGCCGCGGTCGCGGCGAGCAGGACGCGCAGCGCGCGTCGGGGAAGACCGGGGAACACGTGCCGTCCTCCCCCGTCACGCCTTGCGCAGGCGGTCGATGACGCCGTTGATGTCCCGCTCCAGCAGGTCCGGGCGCACGTAGTGGCCGCCGGGCACCTCGTAGGACTCGTGCCGGATGCCCACGCGGTCGAGGTTTGCCTTGAACTCGCGCTGGGTGTCGAGCACCACGGATTCGTTGGCGTATCCCTGGATGTCTTCGGGGCTGGTGCCGGCGACGAGGAACACCCGCTTGTTGCGGTAGCTCTCGATGCGCTGGATCGGGTTGTCGGCGCTGACCCGCGCCTCGTCCCAGAAGGGCATGCCGTAGACGCTGCCGCCGCCGAGCTCCACCGCCGCCGAGGAGAGGTTGGCCCAGTGGGTGACCGCGCCGCCGCTGCCGCGCAGGCTGGCCGGGCCGGAGTGGGCGCTCACGGAGGCGAAGTGCCCGTAGTACTTGGCGGTGTACTTCAGCGCGCCGAAGCCGCCCATGGAGAAGCCGGAGACGGCGCGCCCGTCGTACTCGGCGTAGGTGCGGAAGTTCGCCTCGACCCACGGCAGCAGCTGCGCCATGTGGAAGTGCTCCCAGTTGCGCGGGCCGACGGCCGAGCTGACCGGGTTGGAGTACCAGCCGGCGCGCCCGCCGTCGGGCATCACGACGATCAGGCCCTTGCCGGCGGTCAGGCCCCGGATGTTGTGGTGGGCGTCGAAGGTGATGAAGTCCTCGAGGCCGCCGTGCAGCAGGTAGAGGACGGGATAGGTGCGTCCGCTCCCGTGGTAGTCGTCGGGCAGCAGGACGTTGACGGCGGGGTTCCAGCCGATGGCGTCGGTCTGGAAGCGGTAGTACCACATCCGGGGGTCGTTCTCGTTGCGCTCGACGATGCGCAGGCCGAAGCCGTCGCCGGCCGCCGCGGCCGTGGGCGCCGCCGCGAGCACGCCGCCGGCGCCCAGCGCCAGGGCGGCGGTGAGCCCGCCGGCGGACTTGAGGATGTTCCTGCGGGTGGGGTGGTGCGCGGTCAACGTGACCTCCTGGGGAAGCGCGGCGGCGGTTCGTCCGGCCGCCGTGTGACAGGCGGTTCGGACGGTAGCCAGACGCTCACCCGGTGGGGAATCCGGAACCTTACGGAATGACAGGCGCGGCCCGGGTGAGGTAGGCCCGGCCCGGGGCGGTGCGCGGGCCGACGGCCCTGGCCGGCGGACCGGAGGGCGGACCGTCAGGCGACCGGCGCAGTTCCGCGAGCGCCCGGGGCGAAGGCCTGGTGAGCTGGGCCGGGAGATCTCCGGTGCCTCGTCCGCCGCGTCCGGGCCCCGGAGCCTATGGAGGAGGATTCCGTGCCGGACTCAACGACGTCGTACGCCGACCTGAGCGCGCTGGTGATCAACTGCACCCTGAAACGTTCCCCGGAGCGCAGCCACACGCAGGGGCTGATCGACATCAGCACCGGGATCATGGAGCGCCAGGGCGTGCGGGTCGAGGTGCTCAGGGCGGTGGACATCGACATCGCGACCGGCGTGTGGCCGGACATGACCGAGCACGGCTGGGAGACCGACGAGTGGCCCGTGATCTACTCGAAGGTGATGGCCGCGGACATCCTCACCCTGGCCGGACCCGTATGGCTGGGCGACAACTCCTCGGTCATGAAGCAGGTGATCGAGCGCCTGTACGCCTGCTCGTCGATCCTCAATGAGCACGGCCAGTACGCCTACTACGGTCGCGTGGGCGGCTGCCTGATCACCGGCAACGAGGACGGCGCCAAGCACTGCGCGATGAACGTCCTCTACAGCCTCCAGCACCTCGGGTACGTCATCCCGCCGCAGGCGGACGCGGGCTGGGTCGGCGAGGCCGGCCCGGGCCCGTCGTATCTGGACCCCGACTCCGGCGGGCCGGACAACGACTTCACCAACCGCAACACCACCTTCATGACCTGGAACCAGCTCCACCTGGCGCGGATGCTCAAGGACGCCGGCGGCATCCCCGCCCACGGAAACCAGCGTTCCGAGTGGGACGCCGGCTGTCGCTTCGACTTCGAGAACCCCGAGCACCGCTGACCGGGCTCCTGGGCACGGCGTCGCGCCGTCAGGGCGTCAGACGAGGTCGCGGTGGCGGCCCACCGTGGTGGAGAAGAGGTAGAGCGGGGGCAGGAGGGCGGCGGCGCAGACGGTCCAGAGCGCGTCATGGGCGCCGAACCGGGCGGCGAGGAGGCCGGCGGTGAGCGCACCGAGCGGCAGCGCGCCCCAGGAGACGAAGCGGACCGTGGCCATCACGCGGGACAGCAGCTCCGGCGGCGACTGGGTCTGCCGGTAGGTGCGGGTGGTGATCGAACCGATGACGGTGCCGAAGGCGAAGCCGGCGTTGCCCAGGGCGAACCAGTACGCGTCCCCCGCCGACGTGGTCAGCGGGGCGAGCAGGAGCAGCGCGCCGCCGGTCAGGTCGGCCGCGATCACGCCCCACGCGGTACCGAGACGGGTGGTCACCCGGACCGCGACGGCCGCGCCGGCGAGGGCGCCGACCCCGTCCATGGCGAGGACGAGACCGAGCTGTACGGGGTCGAGGCCGGCCTCGCGGACCAGGTAGAGGGGCGTGAGGGCGACGAGGGCCGCGTTGAGGAAGTTGGCGGCGGTCGCCCAGATCATGCAGGGCCGCATGACCGGGTGCCCGGTCACGTACCGCCAGCCCTCGCGCATCAGCCGCAGCGCGCTCTCGCCGGTGCGGGGCCCGGGGCGGCTCTCGGGGAGGGTGCGCAGGAGCACGGCGGAGGTCAGATAGCTGGCGGCGTCCACGACGAGCGCGCCGACCGGGCCCGTCGCGCCGATCAGGACGCCTCCGAGGGAGGGGCCGCCGGTGTCGGTGACGGCGTGCGTGCCCGACATGACGCTGTTGCGGGCGGCCAGCTGCCGGGCGGGGACGACGGCGGGCAGGAAGGTCGAGTTGCCGATGTCGAACAGCACGGTCGCCGAGCCGGTGACGAGCGCCGCCACCAGCAGGTGCGGATACGTGAGCGTGCCGAGCCACCAGGCGAGCGGCAGGGATCCGAGCGCCGCGCACCGCACGAGGTCGAGCGTGACCTGGAGTCGGCGCAGTGGCACGCGCTGCACGAGGACGCCCGCCGGGAGGCTGAGCAGCAGCCAGGAGACCTGCCCGGCGGCGGCGAGCAGGGCGACCTGGAACGCGGTGGCGTCCAGAACGGTGAGGGCGACGAGCGGCAGGGCGAGGGCGGTGACGGCGGTGCCCGCGCCGCTGACGGTGGCGGCGGCCCAGAAGCGCCAGAAGACGCCCGGTGAGGAGGTCTCCCGTTCGTCGTCGCGTCGGTCGTGCTTCTGGATCGCTTGTGCTCCACCCATGCGGCGCCCCCCGGTCTTGTTAGTCTCTTTTGGGAACTCACTAGTTCCGGGTGAGTTTCTATACGGAACCCACCTCATGGCGCAACATGGTCCCGACGAGCGGCCGCCGTGCGCGCAGAAGTGGAGACAGGGTGATGAGGTCGGTTCCCGAGCGGGACGCCGCCTGCGCGATCGCGCAGGCGGCGGCGGTGGTCGGCGACTGGTGGAGCCTGCTCCTGGTCCGGGAGGCCGCCCGCGGGCACCACAGGTTCGACGCGCTCCAGGAGGAGCTGGGCATCTCGCGGAAGGTGCTCACCGAGCGCCTTTCGCACCTGGTGGAGACGGGCGTGCTGGAGAAGGTGCCGTACCAGCAGCGGCCGACGCGGCACGAGTACCGGCTGACCGAGAGCGGCCGGGGGCTGCTGCCGGTCCTGCTGTCGATGCAGGACTGGGCCGACCGCTGGCTCCTCGGCGACGGCTCCCTCAGTGGCACCGCCGACGAGACGAGCGCGGAGGCACAGCGCGTCGCGGACCTGACGGGCCGGCGTCTGCCGCGCCTGCGGCTGCCCGGTCACCGGGACGGCGCTCCGGTCGACCCGGTGGCCGACGCGGTGGCCACCGTCCTGTTCTGCTATCCGGCGACCGGGAGCCCCGGCCCCTTGCCGGAGGGCTGGTCGGACATCCCCGGCACCGTCGGCTGCACGCTGGAGAACCGGCTCTTCCGGGACGCCTACGGGGACTTCCGCGACGCGGGCGCTGAGGTGCACGGCGTCAGCACCCAACGCCCGGACGAACAGCGCGTGTTCGCGCGGCAGGAGGACATTCCCTTCACCCTCCTCTCCGACGTCGACCTCCGCCTCGCCGCCGCCCTGCGCCTGCCCACCTTCCGCGCCGGACAACTGCTGCGACTGAAACGGAGCGTGCTGGTCGTCGACCGTGACGGCACGGTGCGGCACGCGCGCTTCCCGGTGACGGACATCCCGGCGGCGGTGGACGAGGCGCTGGCCGAGGTACGGCGCCTGGCCGCGCAGGACTGACGGCTTCACCCGCCCCGAGCACCGCTTGAGGGTCCCGCCGGCCGCCGGGGATCTTGCCGGTCAGTCCGCGAAGAGCAGGCGCAGCGCCACCTCGCGGTAGTGGCGCACGTGGTGCAGGGCGAGCCGCTCGGCGGCGTTCGCGTCGCCCGCCGCGATCGCCTCGTACAGCAGCCGGTGCTCCTCCCACAGCGGGCCGGGCTCGTCGACCTGCTGGAAGAGCCAGCGCAGCCGGCCCTCCAGGGATTCGAGGGTGGTGACGAGGAGCTCGTTGCGCGACATGGCCACGATCTGGCCGTGGAAGGCGGCGTTGGCGCGCGAGAGGCGTTCGGGGCCTCCGGCGTCGGTGGCGGCACGTGCCTCGCCGAGCAGCCGGGCGAGGGTGTCGAGGTGGCCCGTGGTGCGGTGCTCGGTGGCGCGGCGGACGGCGAGGACCTCCAGGGCCTCGCGCATGTCGAAGAGGTTCTCGACGTCCTGCCGGGTCATCCGGCGGACCACGATCCGGCGCTGGGAGACGGCCTGGAGGAAGCCCTCGCCGATGAGGATGCGGATGGCCTCGCGGACCGGGACGCGGGAGACGCCGAAGTCCTCGGCGACGTCGCGTTCGACGAGCCGGTCGCCGGGCCTCAGCCGCCCGGTGATGATGCGGTCGCGCAGTCCCTCGCAGACCTGGTCGCGGAGCCAGCCGCGACCCTGGGCGGGCGGCGCGGTGGGGTCGGCCTCCCGTGTCCCGGTCATTCGTCCTCCCGGTGTCGGTCCGCCCTCACGGTATGCCACGGGCGGGGCGGCGAAGGTCCTCGTCCGGGGCGTGGGACGCAGGTCACGATCAACTTGACGTGAACACAAGTGACACTTAGCTTCGCCTTACCTAACCTCCGTTTCACGCCATCGAAAGACCTGCCGACATGCCGAGATCCCAGCCGCGTCCGCCCCGTATCACCGCCGTCACCGCGGACGCGGCAGCGCACGAGGAACCGCTCGGCGAACTCACACCCGGCTGGCTGCTCGCGCTCGCGGGTCTGCTCGCCACGGTCGTCCTGGCGGCCTCGTGCTGGACCGCAGGGCATGTGCACGCGGACCTGACGCTCCAGACCGCGGCCCGCTTCCTGCACGTGGCGAGCCTGGTCGCCGGACTCGGCTCGGTGCTCGCCGTGGACTGGCTGGCGATGCTCTGGCTGACCGGGCGCCGTCCGCTCGCGGGCGTCCTCGACACCGCGTGCGCGCTCCAGACGCCCATATGGGCCGGGCTGGGCGGCCTGACCGTCACCGGTCTCTTCCTGCGCCCCGACCTCGGCTCCCCGCTCACCCTCGTCAAGCTCGGCCTCGTCCTCGCCGTCACCCTCAACGGCCTCCACGCGCACCGGCTCGGCCAACTCCTCGAACGCTTCCGCGAGCACGGCGCGGTGCCCCGCCGGCTGCTCGTCCGCTCCGGCGCGGCGGCCGCCATCAGCCAGCTCGGCTGGTGGGGCGCGACGGCGATCGGCTTCCTCAACAGCCAGTCCTGACCGCCGCTCAGCGCCTAGGCCGTCTCTTCCGGATCTTGCCGGGCTCCCGACGCCCGGCGCCGCACCTCGCCGCGTTGTCGTCGGTCGCCGATGTCCCCCAGCTACCGCTGGGAGGTGCCCCCACCGCATCGCTTCCCTCCTCCGCCTTGCGATGCACGACACCGGACGCCGCTCGCTGATCCGGCCTGATCCGAAAGAAACGACCTAGCACCGGCCCGGTTTTGGATTGCCGGACGATCATCCCTACGATCCTCCGATGATCACGAGACAACGCTTGGCGACCGGGGCCTGCGCACTGCTCGCCGCCCTGACCGTCGGGCTGCTCCCGACCGGCGCCGTCGCCGACGACGGACCGGCGGCCACGGACTCCGCCAAGGAATCCCCCAAGGTCGAGCTGGTGCTCGACGTCAGCGGCTCGATGCGCCAGCGCGACATCGACGGACAGTCCCGCATGACCGCGGCCAAGCAGGCCTTCAACGAGGTCCTGGACGCGGTCCCGCAGGAGGTGCGGCTCGGCATACGCACCCTCGGCGCCGACTATCCGGGCCAGGACCGCAAGCGGGGCTGCAAGGACACCCGGCAGCTCTACCCGGTCGGCCCGCTCGACCGCACCGAGGCCAAGACGGCCGTCGCCACCCTCGCCCCGACCGGCTGGACGCCCATCGGGCCCGCGCTGCTCGGCGCCGCCGAGGACCTCAAGGGCGGTGAGGCCACCAAGCGGATCGTCCTCATCACCGACGGCGAGGACACCTGCGCCCCGCTCGACCCGTGCGAGGTGGCCCGGGACATCGCAGCCCAGGGCATCCACCTGGTCATCGACACCCTCGGCCTGGTCCCGGACGTCAAGACCCGCCGCCAGCTGATGTGCATCGCCGAGGCCACCGGCGGCACCTACACCTCCGTGCACCGCACCGAGGAGCTCTCGGGCCGGGTGCGCCAGCTGGTCGACCGCGCGGCCGACCCGGTCGTCACGCCGGTCGCCACCAACGGCGCCGAGCGCTGCGCCGACGCGCCGGTGCTGAAGCCGGGCCTGTACACCGACCGGCAGTCCTTCGGCCGCCACCGCTGGTACCGCGTCGACGTGCTGCCCGGCCAGGAGCTGCGCGCCTCGGTGAGCATCTCCGCCGACCGGGCCGTCAACAACGACTACGGCGTGCTGCTGCGGGCCGTCACCCTGCACGGCCGGGAGATCGTCCGCGGCTCCGAGGCGGGCGACGGGCGCACCGACGTGATCTCGACGGGCCTGCGCTATCCGAAGAAGGAGGACGACGAGGCGATGGACGACGACACCAAGTCCGCCGCCGAGACCGTCTGCCTCCAGGTCAGCAACTCCTTCTCCGCTCCGCCGTCGGTGAAGACCACGCCCGGCATGCCGGTGGAACTCGCCGTCGACGTCGTCGACGGTCCCGGCTCCGCCTCCGACGTGGCCTCCTTCGGCCTCGGCCGCGGCTGGTGGCTGCTCGGCGCGCTGGTGCTCGCCGGCTTCCTCGGCGGCCTCGTCTGGGGCTGGCTGTCCCGCTGGCGCGTCGCCGTCTGGAGGACCCACTGATGTCGCACACCGTACGAGACACCGCACACGGCACCGATGCCCGGGAGACCGGACGCGCCACCGCGCACACCGCGCGCACCACGGCCCGGGGCACCGGGCACGCCCTCCGGCGGCTCGCCGCGGGCCTCGCGCTCGCGGGCGCCGCGCTCCTCGGCCCGGCCGCGCCGGCCGGCCTCGCCGACTCGGCCACGCCCACCCCGAGCGGCAGCGCGAGCGGCGCGGCCGAGCAGGCCGGGCCGACGGAGGCCGGCACCTCCTTCCGTACCGCCGCCTTCTTCCGGCAGGGACAGCAGGCCACCGCGCAGGCGTCCACGGGCGACTACCTGTACTGGGTGTTCCCCGCCGACACCGGCCAGCGGCCGACCGTCACCGCCACCGTCACGCTGCCCGACGCGGCGCTGCGGCACGGCCCGTCGGCCTGGCGCATCGACGTGTACGACGGGCTGCGCAGGCGCCAGCCGTGCATGTACGGGATGCAGGCCCGCACCGCGGCGAAGGAGGCCGCGACGGTGGAGCTTGCCTGCACCCTGCGCCCGGTCCGGGCCGCCGCGGACACCTGGTCGAACGACCCGCTCCCGGGCAGCTACTTCGTCCGGCTGACCGTGACCGGGCTGCCCGAGGAGGACTCGGGCCAGCCGTTCTCGGCCCGGCTCGGGGCGACCTCGAAGGACACCGGCGGCGCGTACGCCACGGACGGCGCGCTCTCCGTACCGCTGGTGCCCGGCGCCACCACACCGGAGACGGTGGAGGCGCGGGCGCCCGAGGATGGCTGGTCCTCCGGCTGGTGGTCGGACCGCTGGCTGTGGACCGCCGCCGGCGGCGTGCTCGCGGCCCTCGCGGGCATCGGCGGCTACGTCCTGACGCGTGGCTCGGGCCGCCCGTCCGGCGTCCCGCCGACCGCCTGAGGGCGACGGCGGCGTGACGGCGGCCTGAAGGCGGCCTGAGGACCGCTCGACGGCCGCCGCTCCCGGCCCTCGCCGCCGGGCCCGGTTCCCTCGCGGGAGCCGCGGCCCGCCGGCGGGGGCCGTCCCGCGTCCGGGGCACCCGCGCGCCTCCGGAGCGGGCGTCACTGCCCGCCGGGGCGCACCAGACCCGTCTCGTACGCGTGGACGGCGGCCTGCGTCCGGTCGCGCAGCGACAGCTTGCCGAGGATGCGGCTCACATAGGTCTTCACGGTCTGCTCGGCGACGACGAGGCGAGCGGCGATCTCCGCATTGGACAGGCCCTGGGCGATGAGCGTGAGGACCTCGGTCTCGCGCTCCGTCAGGGCGCCGACGCGGTCCATGAGCGGGGCTCTCGGCACCGGGCTCAGCCGGGAGAACTCGGCGATCAGCCGCTTGGTGACGTGCGGCGCGAGCAGGGCGTCGCCGCGCGCCACCACCCTTACCGCCTGGGCGAGTTCCTCGGCCGACGCGTCCTTGAGCAGGAAGCCCGAGGCGCCGGCCCGCAGCGCCTCGTAGACGTACTCGTCGAGGTCGAAGGTGGTGAGGACCAGCACCTTGACGGTGGCGTCGGCGGGAGCGGTGAGCGCCCGGGTGGCCTCGATGCCGCCCATGCCGGGCATGCGGATGTCCATCAGGACGACGTCAGGGGCCAGTTCGGCGGCGCGGGTCAGCGCCTCGGCCCCGTCGGCGGCCTGGCCGACGACCTCGATGCCGGGTTCCGCGTTGAGCAGGACGGTGAAGCCCTGCCGGACCATGCTCTGGTCGTCCGCGATGAGAACCCTGATGTCGTCGCTCATGAACCGTCCTTCTCGTGCTTCTCGTGCTTCTCGTGCTGCCCGTGCTGCCCGTGCTGCTCGTGAGGCCGCGGCGTGGCCGACCGGGGTGCGGGCAGGGTGGCGGTGACCTCCCAGCCGCCGTCGGGAGTGGGTCCGGCGGCGAGTTCGCCGCCCAGCATGGCGGTGCGTTCGCGCATGCCGAGCAGGCCGTGGCCGGGCTCGCGGCCCGGTTCCGGTGTCGTCGCGGTGCGCACCGGCGCGGTGTTGGTGATCCGGACGGTCAGTCCGCCCGGGTGGTAGCGGGTCTCGACGGTGGCCCGGGCCCCGGGCGCGTGCCGCATCGCGTTGCTCAGCGCCTCCTGGACGATGCGGTACGCGGAGAGTTCGGCGCCCGGCGACAGCGGCCGGGCGGTGCCGCCGGTCTCGGCGGTCACGTCCAGGCCGGCCGCGCGGACGTTGGCGAGGAGCTCGCCGAGCCGGTCGAGGGTGGGCTGCGGCGCGTAGCGGACACCCGCGGCGGCGTCGCCCTCGGCACCGTCGCCGCGCAGCACGCCCAGCACCCGGCGCAGTTCGGTGAGCGCGTCGACCGCGTTCTGCCGGATGCCGGCCAGGTTCTCGCGGAGCTCGGGCGACGGATCGGCGACGAGATGCGGGGCGACCTGGGCCTGGATGGAGATGACCGACATGTGGTGGGCGACGACGTCGTGCAGCTCGCGGGCGATCCGTCCGCGCTCCTCCAGGAGGGCGCGCCGGGCGCGTTCCTCGGCGGTGAGCTCCTCCTGCGCGACGAGACGGCTGCGCGAGACACGGGTGGCGCGCAGCGAGCAGCCGAGCACGGTCGCGGTGCTGAAGGCGACGGCGCCGTGCGGCAGCGTCAGCAGCTGCGGGACACCGTGCGGGACGAGGGCGCCGACACCGGTGAGCAGGGAGACGCCGAGCGCGCCGACGGCGGCGGCGGGCCGCACCCGCAGGGACAGCAGCAGGAGCACCAGGGTGTGCAGGGCGATCGCCGGAACGCTCCACGGCCAGGCGGCGCCGAAGACCGCCGAGGTCAGCGCGGCGGTCAGGGCGAGCGCGACCGAGGAGACCCACAGGGCGGCGGCGGGCCGGGTGAGCGCGAGGACGGGCGCGGCGCTTTGGACGACGACGAGCAGCGAGACGGCGCCGGGCGCCGGGTCCATGAGGCGCTCGTGGAGGTTCGTCTCCCAGATGCCCATGAGGACGCAGAACAGCACCACGTGGCCGTGGGCGAGCCGCCCGAGGTGCCGGTGGCGGGGCAGCGGGTCGCGGCGCCCGGGCCACAGGTCGGCGCGCAGGACGCCCGGGACCGCGCGCAGCGCGCCCTCCCACCGTGCCGTGTCCCCCACCGTGCTCCCCCTGCCGGTCCGTTGTCCGCCCACCGACCGTACGTCGCCGGCCCGCTCACGGGTCCGGGCGTCACGGGCCCGTGCGTCGCCCGTCCTCGCATCGTTTCGCCACAGCCTAGGCACCTCGTGCCTCCGTCCTCGCGTGGGGCCTGTGCACGGGCCGCAGGTCCGGTGTGCGGGGCGTGCGGGACGTGGTGGCGCGGGCGGCGGTGCGTTCGTACGCGTGGAAGGCGGCGCCGCAGAGCAGCAGCGCGAGGGCGAAGAGCGGCAGCCAGCCGAGCCGGGCGAGCACCCAGTCGTAGCCGTCGGGCACGGTGTGCAGTCCGGTCAGCGGGCCGTGGCCGAGGCGGCCGGCGGTGAGCAGGCCGCCCGCGGTGACGGCGATCATCGCGGTCTGGTGCCAGAGGAAGACGGTCATGGCGCAGAGGTTGAGCAGGGCCACGGCCGCCCAGGCGACGGGCCGGCGCAGCGCGCGGCGCAGCGGGCCGAGGAGCAGCACGGCCGCCCCGGACTGGGCGAGGCCGAAGCAGACGGCGGCGAGGGTGGGCGGGTTGAGGTTGGAGACGGCGGCGCCGGGCACGCCGACCATGGAGCCGGGGTAGCCGGCGAAGGCGACGAGGAGAGCGGCCGCGCCGGCGCCGCCGAGCAGCAGCGTCCAGGCGGCGCGCGTGGAAAGCGGGCCGCGGCGGGCGAGGAGTGCGCCCAGGCAGTACGGGACGAGCCAGCCGGCCGGCAGGTTGAGCCAGCCCAGCCACTGCGGGCCGTCGAAGCCGAAGCGGACCAGGTCGACGTGGAGGACGACGGCGAGCGGCCACAGCGGGTGGACGCGCGCCACGAGCGGCGTCGCGGCGGTGAGGGCGGCGAGGACGAGCAGGAACCACAGCGGGGACAGCACGAGCTTGCCGAGCGTGTGGAGGGTCTGCCAGGGCACTCCGCAGCCGAGCATGACCACGGTGGCGACCAGCCAGAGCGCGAGCAGCGGGACGACCGGACGGAAGAGCCGGCCGAGCCGGGCGGCGATCCACCGGCCGTGGCTCTCGCCGCGGGCGCGCGCGGCGGCGTGCCCGCGGGCGGCGACGTGTCCGCCGACGAGGAAGAACACGGCGAGGGTCTGGAACGCCCAGGAGACCGGGGTGAGTTCGGGCAGGTGGCCGAGCGGGCTCTCGGTGCGCACGGTGCCGCTGTCGACGACGAGGGCGGTGACGAGCCAGTGGCCGAGCACCACACCGAGGATGGCGAAGGCGCGCAGCGCGTCCAGGGCGCGGTCGCGGCCGGCCGGTGTGGCGGCGGATATGCGGGCGGCGAGGGTGCGGAGGTCAGGCACGGGCGGGCTCCCGTCCGTCGGTGATGAGGGCGAGGCTGCGCAGCGGTACGGAGCCGGGCGTGAGGTAGTCGCTGTGTCCGCCGTCGCCGGCGGCGAAGCGGCGGGCTCCGAAGGCCGGGTCCATGGGGTCGGCGCCGAAACCGAGTTCGGTCCCGGGAAGGAGCGTGAGGCCGACGTGGGGCACGTCGGCGGTCCAGTCGCCGGCGGCCCGGCCGGCCCAGACGACGGCGCGGGCCCGCAGGTCCGCGGCGCGGTCGAAGGTGGTGCCGGGGCTGCCGTAGAGGACGACGGCGTCGGCGGGCAGGCCGTCGGCCGCGAGCGCGCAGACGACGGAGCCGTAGGAGTGGCCGAGCAGGGTGATCCGGGCGTCGGGCCGGACGTTCCTGAGTTCCCGGACGAAGGCGCGGAGCCGTGGCGCGGCCTGGTCGGCGCGGCCGGGCGTGAGGGAGGCGGCGCTGCCGGTGGCCGGCGGGCGGTAGCCGAGCCAGGTGACGACGGCGGCCCGGGCGCCGAACTCGTCGCGGAGGGTGTCGTGGAGGGCGACGGCGCCGGACCGGAGGCGGGCGTAGCCGGTGTCGAGGCCGGTGTCGGCGCCGGGGACGAGGACCGCGATCCGGTCGGCGCGGGCCAGGTCGCCGACGACCTCGACGCCGCGGCCGCCGTCGCGGCCGTCGAAGGAGAGGACCTGGCGTCCGGGGGCCGCCATCGCGTGCAGCGAGGCGGCCCGCCGGTGGGCGCCGTAGGCGTCCGCGGTCCGCTCGGCGGCCCGCAGGGCCGTCCGCCCGGCCGCGTACCGCGCGTCGAGCTGGGCGGCGAGCGCCGTCGGCTCGGTGGCGGTCAGCGGCGCGGTGGCCGCCGGCGCGGGCGCCGGGACCTCGGCCGGCCGGGCGGCTCCCGCGACCGGCACGGCCACGGCGGCGGTGACGAGCGCGGCGAGCACGGTGCGGCGGACGCGACCGGGCCGGCCGGCGCGGGTGGCGCGGTCGGCGCGGTCGAGGGAGGGTGCGCGGCGGTCGCCGCGCGGGAGGGGCGCCATGAGGGTCCTTCCGTACCGGGGTTCTTTCCGTTACGGACGGTAGGCGGCGCTGCTTGTGGTCGGCGTCCCGCCAGGGAGCCAACCCCGCGGGTAGCTCTCAGGTATGACGGGTAGTCGGCTCCGTGCGCGGCTCGGCGCCCGGGTCCCGGCCGGCGAGGGCGCTGCGGGCGGCCCGGGCACTCGGGTCGGCCCGCGCGCTCCGGTCGGCTCGTACGCTCCACCGGCCCTCGTCCCGGCCGAGGGTGAGCGGCAGCCCGAAGCAGGCGCCCACCAGCTCGTCGCGCAGCACCTCGCCCACGGGCCCCTGGGCGAGGGCCCGGCCTTCCCGGAGCAGCAGCGCGTGGCTCGTGGCCGTGGGCAGCTCCTCCAGGTGGTGGGTGACGAGGACGGTCGCGAGCCGGGGATGGGCGGCGGCGAGCGCGTCGAGGGCGGTGAGGAGCTGCTCGCGGCCCGGCAGGTCGAGTCCGGTGGCCGGTTCGTCGAGCAGGAGCAGCCGCGGTGCCGGCATGAGGGCGCGGGCGATCAGGGCCCGGCCGCGCTCGCCCTGGGAGAGGGTGGGCCAGCGGGCACCGGCGCGGTCGGCGAGGCCGAGGGTGGTGACGAGCGCGTCGGCGCGGGCGAGCTGGTCGGCGGTCGGTTCCCAACGGGGCGGGCGCTCAGGAGAGTTGGTGAGCCCGGTGAGGACGACCTCACGCAGCCGTGGTGCCGAACGCAGCGGATGGCGTGGGTCGACGTGGCCGATATGGGCGCGCAGGGCCCGCAGATCGGTGCGGCCGAGCCGGTGGCCGAGGACCTCCACCCGGCCGCGGGTCGGGTGGACCTGCGCGCCGAGCAGACTGAGCAGGGTGGTCTTGCCGGCTCCGTTGGGGCCGAGGAGGGCCCAGTGCTCGCCGGCGCGGACGGTGAGCGACACGTCGCCGAGCAGGGCGTGGCCGTCGCGGACGACGTGGACCGCGTCGGCGGTGAGAACGGGCGGCCGCTCGCTCATCGGGCCGTACGTCCGTCGCGGCGGGCGCGGTTGACGGCCGACACGACGGCCCGGACGGAGGCGCCGAGGACCGAGGGGTCGCGGCCCGCGCCCCATGCCGTTCGCCCGTCGACCCGGCACTCGGCGTAGGCGACGGCGTCGCCGGAGGCGCCCGGGCCGGTGGAGTGCTCGGCGAAGTCCAGTACGTCGACGGTGATTCCGGCGCGGGCGAGGGCGTCGGCGAACGCGGAGAGCGGTCCGTTGCCGTGGCCCTCGTACGCGGCGGTGCGTCCGCCGGCGGTCAGGACGCAGGCGAAGCGGTGCGGCTGTCCTTCCGGGGCGGGTGTGGTGGTCCACTCCTCGAGGCGCACGGGCTGTTCCTGCCCCGTGGCCGCACCGGCGTCGTGGCCCGCGCCCCCAACGGCGGCGCGGTCCGAGTCGTGGCCGGCGCCGCGGCCGGCGTCGCGGCCCGGGCCGTGGCCGGCGTTCGGGCCGAGGTCTTCGCCGGGCGCGAGGTAGGTGGCGCGGAACAGCTCGTACAGCTCGTCGGCGGTCGCCTCCCGGCCGTGGGCGTCGGTGGCCTCCTGCACCACGGCGGAGAACTCGGGACGCAGGCGCTCGGGCAGGTCGACGCCGTGGTGGGTGCGCAGCAGGTAGGCGACTCCGCCCTTGCCCGACTGGGAGTTGACCCGGATGACGGCCTCGTAGCTGCGGCCGATGTCGGCCGGGTCGATCGGCAGGTACGGCACGGCCCACGGCGCCAGCGCGGGATCGAGTCCGGCGTCGGCCGCGTCCTTGGCGTGCCGGACGAGGCCCTTGCTGATGGCGTCCTGGTGGGTGCCGGAGAAGGCGGTGTGGACGAGGTCGCCGGCGTAGGGGTGGCGGGGGTGGACGGGCAGGCGGTTGCACTCCTCGACGACCGCGCGGACGGCGTCGATGTCGCTCAGGTCGAGCATCGGGTCGACGCCTTGGGCGTAGAGGTTGAGGGCCAGGGTCACCAGGTCGACGTTGCCGGTGCGTTCGCCGTTGCCGAAGAGGCAGCCCTCGACGCGCTGCGCGCCGGCGAGGACGGCGAGTTCGGCGCAGGCGACGCCGGTGCCGCGGTCGTTGTGCGGGTGGACCGAGAGGATCACGCTGTCGCGCCGGGCCAGGTGGCGGTGCATGTACTCGATCTGGTCGGCGTACACGTTGGGCGTGGAGATCTCGACCGTGGCGGGCAGGTTGTGGGTGACCGGCCGGTCGGGGCTCGCGTCCCACAGCTCGGTCAGGGCGTCGCACAGCTCCAGGACGAAGTCGGGTTCGGTGAGGTTGAAGGTCTCCGGCGCGAACTGGAAGCGGATGTGGCTCTCGGGCCGGGCGTCGGCGAGCCGGGCCATGAGGGTGGCGGCCTCTTCGACGGTGGCGCGCACCTGGGCGCGGTCGCGGCCGAGGACGGTGTCGCGCCAGACGGGTGAGGTGGGGATGTAGAGGTGGACGACGGCCTTGGGCAGGCCGTCGAGGGAGGTGAAGGTGCGCTCGATCAGCTCGGCGCGGGCGGGCGTGAAGACGACGGGCGTGACGTCGTCGGGCACGGCGCCCGAGGCGATCAGCCCGGCCAGGTGGCGGACGAAGTCGAAGTCGGTGCGGCTGGCGGACGGGTAGCCGACCTCGATCTCCTTGAATCCGGTGCGGACGAGCAGGTCGAAGAAGCGGCGCTTGCGGGCGGTGTCCATCGGTTCGGCGAGCGCCTGGTTGCCGTCGCGCAGGTCGACGGGGACCCACAGCGGTGCCCGCTCGATCCGGGCGGCGGGCCAGTCCCGGCCGGCGGGCTCGGGAACGTGGACGCGGTCCTGGTAGGGCCGGTAGCGGTGGTACGGCATGGGGCCCGGGCGCTGCGGGTTCCAGGGGTAGGCGGTGGCGGCGGTGGCGGCGGTCATGCGGGTCGGCTCCTTCTGCGGGGCTGTCGGGCGGTCGGCGGGGCGCGCCCCGCGGGGCGGCCGGCCCGGCCGCTCGGCCCGGTCGGTCGGGTGCGACCGGCGGCAGCACGGCGTCCCGCGGCGGGGTGCCGGTCGCGTCAAGCCCCGCCGCGGCAGCCGAGAAGAAGCGGTCCACGGAAGATCACGTCGGAGACTCTAGCCACTCCTCAGCTCCTCAGACAAGTACTCCTCAGACAAGTTCTCGGGAAGGATTGGGATAGTTTCTTTCCGAGAGAAACCAACCACGCGAAGCGAATCAGGTGACCCCATTGCCGCTCGGTGCCTTGCGCCCCAGCCCCCTCGTCGAGCAGGCAGCCGAGCGGCTGCGGGAGCAGATCACCGCGGGCCACTGGCCCGTCGGCACCCGGCTGCCCGGTGAGACCACGCTCGCGAAGGAACTGGGCGTGGGGCGCTCCACCGTGCGCGAGGCCCTGCGGGCCCTCGCCGGCGCGGGTCTCGTGCAGCCGCGGCAGGGCGCGGGCGTCTTCGTGACGGCGACCCGGCCGGTCGAGGACTGGCCGACCCGGCTGCGGACGGCCGCGGTCACCGACGTCTACGAGGTGCGGATGCTGGTGGAGGTGCAGGCGGCCCGGCTCGCCGCGCTGCGTCGTACCGACGAGGACGTCGCGGCCATGCGGGCCGCCCTCGCCGGGCGGCGCGCGGCGGCGGAGGGCGACGACGCGGGCTTCGTGGACGCCGACATCCGTGTGCACTCCGCTCTGGTGTCGGCCGCCCACAATCCCGTACTGACCGATCTCTTCGCCGAGTTCGCACCCGCCCTGCGGGAGGCCCTGATCGAGCTGCTCGACCTGCTCCGGCTGCGTTCCGACGAGCCGCGCCACGGCGAGGAGTCGCACACCGCGCTGGTGGAGGCGGTGGCGGCGGGTGACGCGGAGGAGGCGGCCCGGATCGCGAGCGCCGAACTGGAGGCGACGCTGGCGCTCCTGCTCTCCCCCGGCCGCTCCAAGTCCGAGGCGTAACGGACGGCCTGTCCGGCCGGGGAAACAGGCGGGCGACAGGGCGGGGCGGGCCGGTTCAGCCGACGTGGAGCGGGAGTTTCACACCGGGCGGAAGGAACGCGGCGAGCTCGGCCCGCTCCTCGCCGGTCGGAGCCCGTCGGCCGGTGCCGACGAGGAGGGCGTCCCGGTCGGACATCGACGTCGGCAGGGGCGCGCCCGCGAGGACTTCGAGCATGGCGCGCGTCCGGGCGAGGCCCTCCGCCGGCGGCTCCGGCGCGCCCGGGAGGTGGGCGATCAGGTCCAGGTGGTGCAGGGTCCACTCCAGGACGTACGCGGAGAGGTAGTCGCCCGCGGTGAGCACCTGGCCGCGGGTGCCGACCCGTAGCCCCGGATCGGCGAGGCGGGCGGCGCGCCCGGCCGCCGAACCGACGTCGTCCAGGTGGAACTTCAGCAGCGCCGGGTCCTCATAGGCGGCGGCCAGCCGGACGGTCAGCGCGTCGAGCGGGTCGTCGCCGGTCGGCGGGGCCTCGGAGAGCTCCCAGTAGGTCACCGCGTCGCGGGTCGGTTCGGTGTCGGCGGGCGTCGCGAGCGTGATGAGCACGTCCTGGGCGTCGATGACGAGGTGGCACACCAGATCGCGTACGAGCCAGCCGCTGCAGCCGGACGGCCGGGCGAAGTCCTCGTCGGCGAGCCCGGCGACGGCCGTGCGAAGCGCGGTCCAGGAACGGGAGAAGTCGTCCACGGCCGCAACCTATCAGCACCGCCTTCCCGCACCCTCCTTTTCCGGCCATAGGAAATAAGCCACGCCTTTACAGTTCGTGCCACGAACTACTATGGTTCGTGGCACGAACTACAGCAGATCTTTTTTCACGGGAGCAGCCCATGTCTGGAATTGTCGCGGTCATCGGCGGCGGTTACGCCGGCGCGTCCCTCGCGAAGGCGCTCGACACGGAGACCGACGCGGAGGTCGTGCTCGTGGAGCCGAAGGACGCCTTCGAGCACGCCGCCGGATCCCTGCGGGCCCTGGTCCGGCCCGACTGGGCGCCGAACATCTTCTTCCGCTACGACGGGCTGCTGCGGCGCGGCCGGGTGGTGCGCGAGCGGGCGGCCTCCGTCGACGCCCGGGGCGTCACCCTGGCCTCCGGGGCCCGTGTCGACGCCGACTACGTCGTCCTCGCGACCGGCTCCACCTACCCGCGGCCCGCCAAGTCCGGCGTCGACTCCGCCGACGAGGCGCTGGCCCGGCTGCGCGAGACGCACGAGGAGCTGGCCGGCGCCGACCAGGTCCTCATCACCGGCGCCGGGCCGGTCGGCCTAGAGCTGGCCGGCGAGATCAAGGCGGTGTGGCCCGAGAAGGGCGTCACGATCGTCGACCCGGCCGGTGAGGTGATGCCGGGCTTCGCGCCGGAGCTGCGCGCCGACCTGCTCGCCCAGCTCGCCGCGCTCGGCGTCGAGCTGCGCCTGGGCACGGTGCTCGCCGAGGAGCCGCCGGCCGAGCCGGGCCGGGCGAAGACCTTCACCGTCGCCACGGCGGACGGCGGCGAGGTGAGCGCGGACATCTGGTTCCGCGCCCACGGCGTCCGCGTCGAGACCGGCATCCTGGCCGACGACCTGGCCGCCGCCCGCACCCAGCAGGGCCGGATCCGGGTCGACGAGCACCTGCGGGTGGACGGGCACGAGCGGGTGTACGCGATCGGCGACGTCACGGACCTCGACGAGGCGAAGATGGCGGGCTACGCGATGCAGCACGCGGAGGTGGTCGCGAAGAACATCGCCGCGGCCCTGAACGGCGAGGCTCCCACCGCCACCTACCGCCCCTCCCCCGTACCCGCGGTGCTGCTGCCGTTGGGCCCCGACGCGGGTGTGGGCCAGTTCCCGTCGCCCGACGGCCCGATGATCCTGCCGGTCGAGACGGTCGTCCAGTACAAGGCCGCGGACCTCTTCACCGGCCGCTTCGCCGAACTCTTCGGCACGGCGGACACGGCGGGCGCCTTCTAGACCTTGTCCGGCTCGGCGAACACGACCGGCACCTCGTTGTCGAGGACCACACGGCCGAGCAGCTCCGCGAGCCGCTCGCGCTCCGGGTCGTCGAGCCCGGCCGGCAGCAGGTCGATCCGCCGGCAGGTCTCCGCGTAGAAGGCCTCGGCGACGCGCGCGCCCTCCTCGGTGAGGACGACCCGGATCGCCCGCCCGTCCTCCGGGTCGGGCTCCCGGCGCACGAGGCCGAGCCGCGCGGTGCGGTCGACCAGGCCGGTGAGGCTGGACTTGGCGAGCCGCAGCACCGCGCCGAGCTCCCGCATCCCGTACGGCCCGGGCATCAGCACGCACAGCAGCTGCCCCTGCTGCGGCGTCACGCCGTACTCCCGGCTCGCCTCCGCGTACACCGCGTTCACCAGAAAAGAGGAGCGCACCAACGCGGCGACGACTCCCATTTTCTCATCCGTGGATTTCCCCATTCACCCAGAATACGCGAGCGGAAGGCTCGTGCGGACCCGTCACGGCCAAAAAATTCGTGCCACGAACTACTCTCCGCGCTCGTACCGCAGCAGCACCACTCCGTTGGAGAAGGTGCGGCTCCGGTCGAGGCGGAGGGGCGCGGCGGTGTCGGTCGGGCTGAAGAGCGGCGTGCCGCGGCCGACGAGGTAGGGCTGGACGTAGATCTGGTAGGCGTCGATCAGGTCGTGTGCGCGGAAGGCCTTGACGAGCTCGGCGCCGCTGAGGACGAGGTCGCCGTCGGCGGCCGCGGCGAGGGCGCGGACCTCGGCGGGGTCGACCCGGGAGACGACGGTGGTGTTCCAGTCGGCCCGCTCCAGTGTCGTGGAGTAGACCCACTTGGGCATGGTGCGCCAGATCCCGGCGAACTCCCGCATCGTGGGCGTGCTCTCGGGGTCTTCGTCGGCGGTCGGCCAGAAGTCCGCGAGGAGCTGGTGGGTGCGCCGGCCGCTGAGGAAGCCGCCCGCGGGGGCCAGTTCGTCGTTGAAGTGCTGGTGCAGCTCCTCGTCGACCCGGTGCCAGTCGATGTCGTGGCCGTCTCCCTCGATGTATCCGTCGAGGGAGACGTTGCTGAACAGGACGATCTTTCCGGGCACGGCGGCACTCCCTCTCGTCGGACGGAGGCCACGGGCCGGCCGCCGGCTCAGGTCATGCGGCGGGCGCCCTCCTTGATGGCCTCTCGGATACGGTTATAGGTTCCGCAGCGGCAGATGTTGCGGATCTGGTCGAGATCGGCCTCGTCGATCTCGCGGCCCTCCTCCTGGGCGCGCCGCACGGCCGCGACGGCGGTCATGATCTGACCGGGCTGGCAGTAGCCGCACTGGGCGACGTCGATGTCGAGCCAGGCCTCCTGCATGGGGTGCAGTGCGCGGCCGACGGTGGCGGGCAGGCCCTCGATGGTGGTGACCTCGTCGGCGGCGGTCACCTCCTTGACCGGGACGGTGCAGGGCGTGACGGCCTTGCCGTTGAGGTGGCTCGTACAGGCGCGGCAGACGCCGACGCCGCAGCCGTACTTGGGTCCGGTGACGCCGAGGACGTCCCGCAGGACCCAGAGCAGCCGGACGTCGTCCTCGACCTCGGCGGTGACGGCCTTGCCGTTGAGGATGAAGGTGTGCTGGGGCACGGTGGCTCCTGGTCTGCTCTCAGAGGGCGCGGTCGCGGCCGTCGGCCGGCGCGGCGGGGATCGGCGGGACGGTGGGCGCGGGCGTGAAGGCGAGCGGCGCGCCGTGGTTGACCGGGAAGGTGGTCGGCATGGTGCCGGTGGCCCGGCCGTAGGCGCAGGCGACGGCGGCGCTCGCCGCGGCGACGGCCAGTTCGCCCGCGCCGCCCGGCTTGTCGCCGGTGGACGGCATGACGACGATCTCCAGCTCGGGCGGGGTGTTCCACTGCCGGGTGTAGTAGTAGTTGTCCCAGCTGCTCTCCAGGAAGTGGCCGTCCTTGAGGTGGAGGCCTGAGGTGAGCGTGACGGCGATGCCGTCCATGATGCCGCCCATCATCTGGGCTTCCAGGCCGCGCGGGTTGACCGCGAGTCCGACGTCCACGGCGCACACGACCTTGGTGACGCGGGGCCCGGTGAAGGCGTCGCGGATCTTCCGTCCGGTGGTCTCGGGCCGGCAGTCGATCTCGGCGAGGACGGCGACGACGGAGTGGTACTCGGGATGGACCGCGATGCCCTGCGCGGTGCCGGGTTCCATCGGCCGTCCCCAGCGGCCGATGTCGGCGACCTTGTCGAGCACGGCGCGGGCCCGTGCGTCCTTGAGGAAGCGGCGCCGGAAGGCGAGGGCGTCCTGGCCCATGCGCCGGGCGAGGGCGTCGACGACCAGTTCCTGGGCGCAGCGCACGTTGGGCGAGTAGATGTTGCGCATGGAGCCGGTGTTGAAGCCGTGGTCGACCTCGCCGAGCAGTTGGGTGGTCACGCCGAAGTGGTAGGGGCTGCTCTGGGTGAGCTGGAACATCGTCTCGGAGAAGGTGAGGTCGGCGACCGGGAGCTTCGCCGCCTCCGAGGTGATGATCTCGCCGACGCCGTGGCCGAAGTCGGTGGCGACGGAGGTGTGCCGCTGCTCGTACGTGAGGACCTCGCCGAGCGCGTAGGTGGCGCGGACCCGGGAGGTCGCCATCGGGTGCGTACGGCCCTGGCGGAAGTCGTCGGTGCGGTGCCACATGAGCCGTACGGGCTTGCCCATCGCCTTCGAGATCTCGGCGGCCTCGCCGGCGGCGTCGTGGAACAGCTTGCGGCCGAACGAGCCGCCGCCCTCGGTGACATGGACCGTGACGGCGCCGGGCGGCAGACCCAGCTGGAGGGCGATCTTCTCCTGGGCGACGATCGGCGACTTGAGGCTGGCCCAGATCTCGGCGGAGCCGGGCCGGACGTCGGCGACGGCGCAGTTGGTCTCGAGGGCCGCGTTGCTGGCGAAGTGGAAGGTGAAGCGGACGTCGACGGACTTGGTGAGGAGGTCGAGCGGCGGTACGACGAGGGGCAGTTCGGCGCGGCGCAGCTCTTGGAGGACGGTCTCGTCGGAGGCGCCCTCGGCGGTGCCGGGGCCCCAGGTGACCTTGAGGGCGCGGACGGCGTCGACGCACTGGCCGAAGGTGCGGCCGCGGACGGCGACGCCGGTGGAGACCGGGACGACGTCGGTGATGCCGGGCATGGCCGCGACCTCGGCCAGGTTGTCGACGGAGCGCACGGTGCCGTTGATGGTGGGCGGGCGGCAGACCATGGTGGGCAGGGCGCCGGGCACCTTGACGTCCATGGCGAAGGTCTTGCGCCCGGTGACGGCGGCGAGCGCGTCGGTCCGGCGCTGCGCCGTGCCGATGACCCGGAAGTCGCGGGGTTCCTTGAGGGTGACGGCGACCTGGGTGTCGGCGAGGGCCGCGGCCTTGACGGCGAGTTCGCCGTAGCCGAGGCGCTTTCCGCTCGGAGCGGAAACAACTCCTGCCGTGGCGGTGAGCGTGCCGACCGCCTCTCCCAGCTCCAGGGCCGCGGCGCGCAGCAGCCGGCCGCGGGCGACGGCGGCGGCGACCCGGATCGGGGTGAAGGTGGAGATGGTGGTGTTGGAGCCACCGGTGAGCTGGTTGAAGAGCAGCTCGGGGCGGGCGTCGGCGAGCGTGACGTGCACCCGGTCGAGCGGGAGGTCAAGCTCCTCGGCGACGATCATCGCGGTGGAGGTGGTGATGCCCTGGCCGACCTCGGCCCGGGGCAGCGCGAAGTGGGCCGTGCCGTCGGGGTCGACGCGGATGGTGATGAGGTTCGCCGTGGGCAGGGCGGCGGTGGTGAGCAGGTCGTTGAGGTCGAGGATCTCGGCGGGCCCGGGCAGCGAGGGCACGACGCCGGGCGCGGCGGCGGGGACGGCGGCCGCGGCGGGCTCGGGCGCGAGGAGGTCCTCGCCGACCCGGGCGGCGACGGTGAGGGTCGGCGCCGCCAGCACGTATCCGAGGAATCGCCGCCGCCCGATCCCTCGCGGCGGCGCACCGCCCTGCCGCTCCGGTTCCGCGGCGCGGTCCTGCGTTTCTTCCATGGGCGCTGCCCTTTCGACGAGGGGTGGGACGGGACACCGACGGTCCCGCAGGGATCATCACCCGTTCGGCGCAGTAAGGGGAGCGAAACCGTGGTGTTGTCAGGCGGGGCCGTCCTTCCGGCGAGCCCACGCGTACGGCCCCTCCGCGGGTTCGCCCCGCTCTCCACCCGCCGTCCGGCTCGACCCGTCCCTCCGACTGGGCCGGCCCGTCCCGCCCGTCTCGCCCGTCAGAGTTCCAGTTCCTCGCCGACGGCGGGAGCGAGGACCTCGTAGGGCTCGCCGGCGGCCGCGTCGAGGAAGCGCGCGAGCTCGTCGGGCTGGGTGGCGTAGAAGTCGGAGTGGAAGCCGTCGTAGTGCATCGGGATCGCGGTCCTCGCCTGGAGCAGGCGGGCGGCGACGGCGGCGTGCTCGGCGTCGAGCGATGCCGGATACGGGCTCGGCGGCTGGCAGTGCGGGAAGCAGACGGTCGGTCCGTTGATGGGTGTGAGGACGGCGTCGAAGGGGCCGTAACGGTGGGCGGCGCGCCACCAGTAGCCGTGGTACATGGTGTCGCCCAGGTGAATCACGCGGGTGCCGTCGGCTTCGACGGCCCAGGAGACCTGCGGATCGCCGAGGGTGTCGACGGCGGGCACGGCGGCGACGGTGAAGGGCCCGATGGTCGTGGTCTCCCACAGGGCCATGGGCCGGCGGGGCAGGTCGTGGGCGGTGAGTTCGGCCTCCGCCTTGAGCGTCCACAGGTTCTCGTGGTCGTCGCCGCCGAAGGACTCGGGGTGCAGGACCGTTCCGCCGGGCCGCAGGGCGCGGGCGAGTGCGCCGGCGTCGGTGTGGTCGCGGTGCAGGTGGGTGCACAGGCCCGCCAGCACGTGGCCTTCCGTGCGGGGCGGTACGACCTTCGGCATCGGCACGTCCGCGAGGGCGGTGCCTTCCAGGACGCCTTCGGGCCGGCCGAGCAGATCGATCACCAGGCTCTCGCCCTGCGCCTCGAGTTCCACTCCGGCCCAGCCAAGCCAACGCACACGCATGCGCCGTCCTCCCCATCGCTTATTTGGCGTACGATCGTTCGCTAACTTAGCAGACGAACGTTCGGTAAGATCAAGGGCATGAGGAAATCGGTCGAGGAGGCCCGGCGCACCCGGGAACGCATCGTCGAGACGGCGGTGCACCAGGCGTCCGGCCTCGGGCTGTCCGGACTGACCATCGGCGCGCTCGCGGAGGCGCTCGACATGAGCAAGGCCGGCGTCGTCGGCCCCTTCGGCTCGCGCGCCGAACTCCAGCTCAGCGCCCTGGACCGCGCGGTGGAGATGTTCACGACGGCGGTGGTGGCACCGGGCCGGGCGGCGGAGCCGGGCCTTGCGTGCCTCCACGCGGTGATCGACGCCTGGTGCGACTACCTGGCCGACAGCCCCTTCCCCAACGGCTGCTTCGTCACGGCGGCGTCCTGCGAACTCGACGGTCGGCCGGGCGAGTTGCGTACGCGCCTCCAGGACGTGGTGGTCCGCTGGCGGCGCTTCCTGGCCGAGCAGATCACCACCGCGCAGACCGCCGGCGACCTCGACCCGCGGCTCGAGCCCGAGGACCTCGTGTCGCTCCTGTCCGGCCTGGCCATGGCCGCGAACCAGGAGATCCAGCTCCTCGGCGACGAACGGGCCGCGCCGCGCGCCCGCCGCCTCATGCGCACCGCGCTCGCCGCCCACCGCCCGCAGATGCAGACGCAGGGGCAGACGCAGGCTCGGGTGCAGACGCAGGCGCAGGCGCCCGCGCCGCCGTCCGGCCGGACGGCGTCTTGACGGTCGGTGCGGGAGCGGCCGCATTACTCCTGGGCGGCGTCGTCGTACTGGCCGCCTCGGTGCAGTGGCTCACCGGCATGGGCTTCGCGCTGATCGCGGTCCCCGCGCTCGTCCTGCTGCTCGGCCCGGCGCAGGGCGTGGTGCTCGCGAACTGCGCGGCCGGAGCCGTCAGCGTCGCCGGACTCGCCACGAGCTGGCGGCGGGTACGGATCGGCGCCATGGTTCCCCTGGTCCTCGCCGCCGCCTGCACCGTGCCGGCCGGCTCCTGGGCGGCGGCCCGGCTTCCCGAACCGGTGCTGCTGGCCGGCGTCGGCACTCTCGTGACGCTCGCCGTGGCGCTCATGATGGGCGGCGCGCGCCTCCCGGCGCTGACCGGGACGAAAGGCGCCGTGACCGCGGGAGCCGTGGGCGGATTCATGAACGCGGCCGCGGGTGTCGGCGGACCGCCGTACTCGCTGTACGCCCTGAACGCGCGGTGGCCCGTCCACGCGTTCGTGCCGAACGCGCAGTTCTACGGCATCGCCGTGAACGTCCTCTCCGTGACCGTCAACGGTGCACCACGGCTGAGCGGGCCCGGGTGGGTAGCGACCGTGGCCGCCGTGACGGCGGGCGCCCTCATCGGGAAGACACTCGCCCCGAAGGTACGAGAGCGCGGAGTGCGGCGGCTCATCTTCGCGCTGGCCCTGGGCGGCGGCCTGTCCGCTCTCGCCAAAGGCCTGTGGGAGCTGGCATGACGGCCCGCCGATCCGCAGGACTCCGAGGGAATCCGTAGGGCTCCGAGGGCATCCACAGGCATCCGCAGGCATCCGCAGTAATCCGCAGGACCGTTCCCTGACGCGCCTCAAGGACCGCCCGCTGTCGGCGAGCTGACGGCGTGCGAGGAGAATCCCGTCATGCGCATTCTGATCGTCACGGCGGGTTCACGGGGAGACGTCGCGCCCTTCACGGGTCTCGGGCGGCGTCTGCTGGACGCGGGCCATCAGGTCGCGGTGGCCGCCCACCCCTCCTTCGCCCCGCTCCTCGACGGCTGCGGTCTCGCCCACCGGCCTGTGCCGGGAGACCCGCGGCAGCTGATCCAGGACTGGGCCCGGGCGGCGTCGCGGGAGGAGGTCCAGGCGCTGACGAGGGCGTACGCGGACGGGCTCGCCGACGGGGTGGCGGAGGCCGTCGCGGGCGGGGCCGACCTGCTGCTCACGCCGTTCGGCCCGGCGCCGCTCAGCCGGACGGCCGGCGAGGCGTTCGGTGTTCCCGTCGTCGGCACGTATCTCGTTCCGGCGTTCGCCACAAAGGAGTTCCCGCTGCCCAACGCCCGGAGCACCGAGAGCCCGGGGCCGGCGGGCAACCTCGCGGCGGGCCGGGACGTGCTGAAGCGGGCGGAGGGCGTCTTCGCCGGCGCCGTGACCCGGCTGCGCGCCCGGCTGGGGCTGCCCGGCGCGCCCTCGGCACCGGTCGACGTCCGGCCGGTCTTCCACGGCTTCAGCCCGCTGGTCGTGCCGCGCCCGGCGGACTGGCCGTCCTGGGCCGACGTGACGGGCTACTGGTGGCCCGCGCGGCCGGACGGCTGGCAACCGCCCGCCGAACTGGCCGACTTCCTCCAGGCGGGTCCGCCGCCGGTGTTCATCGGCTTCGGCAGCATGGCGGCGGGTCAGGGCGAGCGACTGGGCGAACTGGTCTCCGAAGCCGTGGCGCGGGCTCGCGTGCGCGCGGTGGTGCAGGCCGGGTGGGCCGGTCTGAGCGGCTTCGGCGACGACGTCCTGGCCGTCGGCGACGTACCGCACGACTGGCTCTTCCCGCGCACCGCCGCCGTCGTGCACCACGCCGGGGCGGGCACGACCGCGGCCGGACTGCGGGCCGGAGTGCCCGCCGTTCCCGTGCCCGTCATGGCCGACCAGCCGTTCTGGGCGTCCCGGCTGTGCGAGCTGGGAGTGGCACCCGTGTCCCTGCCGTTCCAGGACCTCACCGCCGCGGCCCTCGGCGACGCCGTCAGGGCCTGCCTGTCCGAGCCGTCGCACCGCCGCCGCGCGACCGAACTCGCCCGTGGACTCGCCGCGGAGGACGGCGCCGCCGCCCTCCTGGCCCACGTCGACTCGCTGCGCGCCCGGTGAGCCGGGAGACGTCCTGAGCCTGCGGGCCGTAACCGGGGCCGGCCGCCGGACCCGTACGACGCGTACGACCCGTACGACCTTCGACCCGTACGACCTGCGATCCGTACGACCCGTGATCCGTACGGCGGACGGCGGACGGCTACGAGCCGTTGCCGGGACGGCAGGGGGCCGAGGACCCGCTCGCCCGGGCGATCCGCCTGCCGGCCCGCAGCGTCGGCCGGCCGAGGACGCCGCGGGCGGTCGCGACGGCGCGGCCGCCGCAGGTGCGCAGCTGTGTGCGGGAGAGCCGGGCCCGCTGGCCGCCGCTGGCGATGAGCGCGTTCACGGAGGCCATCGGGTCGCCGCCCACCGAGCGGGCGAGCAGCGCGCCGACCACGACCGGCAGCAGCGCGACGGCGAGCGCGGCACCGGTGGCGGTCGCCGTGGCGGTGGCCGTGGCGGTGGCCTGCCGGAGGGGACGGGTGCGCGGGTCTTCGGTCATGGTGGCAGTTCATCAGCGGGCCGCCACGCCCCGCATCGGACGACGTACTCAGACGGCCGTCCCCACGTACTCAGACACACGGCGACGAGTCGGCCCGCCGTCGCCTCCCCGGCGCGGCATCGAGGTCCGCCCCCCGAACAGGCCCCGCTGGAACGTTTTTTCAGCCACCCTCTGGTGAGGACGGACGCATCGGGGCGTTCGTCCTGCGACGAACGTGGAGGCAGCACGACGTGAACCGCACAACGGCTTTCCCGGTCCTTGTGGTCGAGCACGAGGCAGACGCCGGGCCCGGCCTGGTCGGCGAACGGCTCGACGCGGCCGGCGTCGAGCTGCGGGTGCACCGTCCCTGGCAGGGCGAGGCACTGCCGGAGTCGCTGGACGGCTGGGCCGGTCTGCTCGTCCTCGGCGGCGCGCCCCACTGCGAGGACGACACGGCCGCGCCGTGGCTGCCGCGGGTGCGGGAGCTGATACGGGAGGCCGTCGAGGCCCGGCTGCCGGTGCTCGGCATCTGTCTCGGCGGCCAGCTCCTGGCCCACGCCCTCGGCGGCCGGGTGGTGCGCCGCGCCCAGGGGCCCGAGATCGGCGCCGTACCGCTGCGACGGTTGCCCGCGGCCGACGGCGACCCGGTGCTCGGCGCCGTGTCCGACGGCATGCCGGCCGCCCAGTGGCACTGGGACGAGATCGAGCGGCTGCCGCCCGGCGCGGTGCCGCTGCTGGCCGGTGACGACTGTCCGTACCAGGCGTTCCGGGTCGGCCCGCGCGCCTGGGGCGTGCAGTTCCATCCCGAGGTGCTGGCCGGCGCGATCGCCTGCTGGGCCGCGTCCGAGGAGTCGGACGTACGGGAAGCCGGCGGCGATCCCGACCGTGCCGTCGCCTCCGTCCGGGCGGCCGAGCCGCGGCTGCGAGCGGTGTGGGGAGCGGTGGCGGAGGCGTGGGGAGCGGTCGTCCGGGACGCGCGGGTGCCCGTGCGGGACGGGGCTGCCCGGGAGTGATGGGATGGGGGCGGGGCACGCGCGTTCGCGTGCCCGTGTCCCGCAGTGAGGAGAGCACGCCGTCATGGCCGAGGACTACCGGATCGAGACCGTCCGCACCGGTTACCGCACCTGGACCGCCCGCAACGACCGGGGCGCGGAGGTACGGATCGCCGCGGCCGACGACGCGGACGCGCAGCCGTCGTTCACGCCCGTGGAGCTGCTGCTCGCGGCGATGGGCGGCTGCGGCGGGCTGGTGATCGACCGCACCGCGCGGGCCGTCGACCACGACGGGCTGCGGATCGTGGTGGAGGGCGTGGCCGGGGCCGAGGACGACGGCAGGATCGGGCGGATCAAGGTGAGTTACGAGTTCGAGCTGCCCGACAACAACCCGCGGGCGGCGGACGTGTTCGCCCGCGGGGTGCGGCTCACGCACGAGAAGTACTGCACGGTGAGCCGTACCGTCGAGCACGGCGCGGAGGTGGAGGCGGTGCTGCCGGACGGGACCGTCGGCTTCCGGGCCGGCTGACCGAGGCTCGTGCGGCCGTCCGGTGCCGGACGGCCGCGAGGGCGACGGCTATTCTTCGATGGCGCCGCCCACCTCGCGCAGGTGCCGCCGGAACGAGTACTCCGGGTCGAGGGCGCGCCGCTCCAGGTACTCGGCGAAGCGGGTCTGGTCGCGCAGGGTCTCCCCCGCCCTGATCCGCTCGGCCTGGTTCCGCTCGGTGCGGAACAAACTCTCCGCGGTGCCGAGGACCTCGTCGAGGTCGGCGCGCGCCACGAACACGACGCCGTCGTCGTCGGCGAAGACCACGTCGTCGGGGCCGACCGTGTGCTCGCCGAAGAGGGCGGTGCTCAGCGCCTCCGGCCCGCGCGGGTCGAGCCGTACGGGGCCGGGCGCGTAGCTCCCGTAGGAGAAGACCGGCAGGCCGATCGAGACGAGGTCGGGCGTGTCGCGGTGCAGGCCCCAGACGACGACGCCCGCGACACCGGCGGCCGCGGCCTCCAGGACGGCGAGGTCGCCGATGCACGCCTCGTCCCTGCGCCCCTCGTTGTCGATGACGAGCACGTCGCCAGGCGCGGCGTGCTCGGCGAAGGCCTCCAGGAAGACGTCGACGCTGCCGTAGTGCCGTACGGGGAGGGCGCGTCCGGCGAGGCGGCGGCCGGGCAGCACGGGCAGGATGCCGGCCGGCGCGGCCCGCAACGGCACCCCGAGCCGTACGCAGGCGTCGGCGACCAGCGGGGTGGAGAGCTCGGCGAAGCGCTTGGGCATGGGTGTGTCCCTTCGACCGGATGAGGCGCTCCGGATGCTATCCCGGCCGGAACGTCAGAAAAGGTCCAATCGACGGCAGTTGGCCCGGGCGGTGCCGGCGGCCCGCGGGATACGTTCCGCTCGGAGCGGAACGAACCCGCCGAGGACCGGTGCACCCCTGGAGGAGACCAGCCGTGATCGTGATCGCGCATCTCAGTGACATCCACATCGACGCCGACGCGCCGCGCAGCGAGCGGCGGGCGCGCGCGACCGTGGACTATCTGGACTCGCTCGCGTACGACTTCGACGCGGTGATCGTCACCGGCGACCTCGCCGACCACGGCACGGAGCCGGAGTACGCGTGGATCCGGGCACACGTCCTGACCTCCCGGCACCCGGTGTTCGTCTGTCCCGGCAACCACGACCGCCGCGACGCCTTCCGCCGGGTGCTGCTCGGCGCGGAGCCGCCCGCCCCGGAGGCGCCGGTGAACCAGGTGGTGCGCCGGGACGGATTCGTGCTCGCCCTGTGCGACTCCTCGGTGCCGGGCAAGGACGAGGGCTTCCTCGAGGACGAGACGCTGGCCTGGCTGGAGGAGGAGCTGGCGCGGACTCCCGAGGATCTGCCGGTCCTCGTCGCCTTCCACCACCCGCCGACCACGCTCGGCATCCCCTTCGTGGACGGCATCCGGCAGTTCGGCGCGGAGCGTCTCGCCGCACTGGCCCGCCGCCACCCCTCCCTCACCGCCTTCCTCTGCGGCCACACCCACTCCGCCACGGCCACCACCTTCGCGGACCGCCCGGTCCTGGTGGCGCCGGGCGTGGTGTCGATGTCGAAGCTGCCCTGGGAGCGGAGCGAGGACCCGTCGGACTTCGTCTTCCGGGACGAGATGGCCCCGTCGCTCGCCTTCCACCTCCTCTCGGACGACGGCCGGCTGACGACGCACTACCGGAGCGTGCCGCTGGGCTGATCAGGCCCACCACCACCCGGCCCGCCCCGCCGCCACGGCCCGGCCCGCCCTGTCACGCCCCGCCAGGCTCCGACCCCCGGGCTCAGAGCCAGATCGCGCGGACCGGCCGGAGCGGGTCCTCGGCCGTACGAGGGACGTCGTCCCAGATCTTCGTCGTACGGGTGGCGGAGGTGTACGGCGGCCAGTCGGCACCCGGGTCCTGGTCGGTGACGAACGCGACCCAGGAACGGTGCAGCGCGTCGGCGAGGGACCGCGGCGGCGTCGGGCCCGCGGCCGCCTCGACGCCTTCCGCGCCCAGCAGGTCGAAGGCGAAGGGCAGGTCGAGGCAGTGGTAGGCCTGGCCGTGGACGGGCGAGGCCCACTCGAACTGGTAGAGCCAGGTGGGCCGTCCGCGGTCGGCGCGGGCGTCGGCGACGGCGAGCGACGGGGCCCGGAAGGTGACATCGGTGAGGGCCTGGCCGAAGTGGCGGGCGGGGTCGATGTCCGCGTACGCCGTCCCGAAGGCGCCGGCCCGTTCCCCGGTCAGGCCGAGCCCGCCGAGCAGGACCGGCAGCGGCGGTGCGTCCGGGCCGGGCGCCGGGATCATGTTGAACTCGTGCGCGGTGAAGCCCAGCATCAGCGGCACTTCGGCGCCCGCGACGCCCGTCGTGAGCGCGTCCAGGACCGGCTCGGGCACGAGCTCCCCGTCGGCGAAGGGCACCAGGGACAGCATCGGCGGCAGGCCCTCGCGGTCCGGACCGGGCGCGCCGAGCCGGTCCTGGAGGTCGAGGAGTTCGTCGTCGGTCAGGTCCTGGAGCGCGGCGGCCGTGGCCGGCAGGCCCGTACGGGAGGTGAACAGGCGGGCGACGGCGCGGGCGACCTCCGGCCCGTCGGGCCGGGTGACGGCGCCGGAGACCGACAGGGCGCCGCGGAACAGGCCGCGGGCCGAGGGCACGGCGAGCAGGGTCTGGACGGCGCCGCCGCCCGCCGACTGTCCGGCGACCGTCACCTTGGCCGGGTCGCCGCCGAACCGCGCGATGTTGTCCCGCACCCACTCCAGGGCCGCGATCCAGTCCCGTACGCCACGGTTGTCGGGCGCGTCCGCCAAGTGCAGGAAGCCCTCGATGCCGAGCCGGTAGCCGAGCGAGACGAGGACGACGCCGTCACGGTTGAAGGCGGCGCCGTCGTACCAGGGGCTGGCCGCCGAGCCCGCGACGTAGCCGCCGCCGTGGATCCAGACGAGCACCGGCAGGGCGGCGTCCGGGTCGGGCTCGGGCGTGAAGACGTTGAGGTTGAGCACGCCCTCGCCCGGGATGGACGGCTCGGGAATCGTGGTGACCTCGGCGAACGGGCGTCGCTGGGCCGTCGGCCCGTAGGCGGTCGCGTCCAGCGGCTCGGTCCACGGCTCCGGAGGGACGGGCGCGGCGAACCGCAGCGGGCCGACCGGCGGCTTGGCGTAGGGAATGCCGAGGAAGCGGCAGCTTCCGTCGGCGCGGCGTTCCCCGCGGACCGGGCCGCGGGTCGTGGTCACGAGTGGGGAGTCCGGAGACATGGGGTGCCTTCCTGGCCTGGCCGGTGCTGCGTACGCCCGTAAACTTACTCGTGTAACCACGGTCAGCCAAGCCGCCTCACGTCACATCCCGTCACGGAGAGGGGCGCGAGCCCGGCGTGTGGCCGAGGGTGCGGCGGAAGACGTCGATGAACGTGCTGGCGGACGACCAGCCGCAGCGGTGCGCGACCGTGGTGACGGGCAGGCCGTCGGCCAGCAGGATCAGCGCGTGGTGGAGCCTGACCTGGGTGCGCCACTGCGGGTAGGTCAGTCCGAGATCGCCGCGGAGGTGACGCGAGAGCGTGCGCGCACTGGCTCCGATCTGCCGGCCGAGCTCGCCCAGGGAGCGGTTGTCGGCCGGGTCGGCGCGCAGGATCTCGTGCAGTTCCCGGAGCAGAGGGCTGGTGGGCGTCGGCAGGTGCAGGGGCCGCTCGGGCGAGATCGTCAGCTGGTCGAGCAGGACGGCCCGCAGGCGCAGCCGCTGCGGGCTGTCGTCCTCGGGCGTGCGGGTGTACGCGATGATCAGCTCGCGCAGCAGCGGGCTGACGGCGAGGACGGCCGGCGCCTCCACGTCGAGCGGAGCGGCGGGCGTGGCGGGCAGGCCGACCAGGTGGAGTTCGACGTCGCCGTGGGCCTGGTGCCGGTGCACGGTGCCGGCCGGGATCCAGATCGCGCGGGTCGCGGGCGCGATCCAGGAGCCGGCGTCGGTGGTGACCGCGACGACGCCCCGGCCGGCGTAGACGATCTGGTGGTCGTCGTGGCGGTGGGCGTCGATCTCGCCGCCGGCCGGGAGGTGTTGGGTGCGGGTGGGCGCGACGGGCGTGTGGCGGATGTCGAGTCGTCGCATGCCCTGGCGGACGTCTCGGCGGAGGTCCTGGCGGTTTTCCTGCATTGATTGGCACTTTAACGAAAGTGCGACAGCCCGGAGGCCCGCAGCATGAGGGCGTGCGAGCGAATGCGTCGATCTCTCTGTTGTCCGTGGGCCATGCCTGTGTCGATGTCTACCAGGGCGCGGTGGCGTCGCTGATCCCTTTCTTCGTGGCGGAGCGCGACTACGGCTACGCCGTCGCCTCCGGCCTCGTGCTGGCCGCGTCGCTGCTGTCGTCGGTGGTGCAGCCGGTGTTCGGCGTGCTCACCGACCGCTGGGCGATGCCGTGGCTGCTGCCGGCCGGCACGCTGCTGGGCGGGGCGGGCATCGCGCTGAGCGGTGTGGCCGGCTCGTACGGGCTGACGCTGGCGTTCGTCGCGGTCTCCGGGATCGGTGTGGCCGCCTACCACCCCGAGTCGGCGCGGCTCGCGAGGCTGGCGAGCCGCGGCCGTCACAGCGCGATGAGCTGGTTCTCGCTGGGCGGCACCCTCGGTTTCGCCCTGGCGCCGGTCCTGGTCTCGGCCGTGATCGGTCACGGCTCGTTGAGCCGGACGCCGCTGTTGGCCTTGCCGGCCCTGGCCGGCGCCGCGCTGTGCGTACCGGTGGTGCGGGCGCTCGGCGGGCACCGGAGCGGCGGGCACCGGAGCGGCGGCGCGCCGTGCGGGCCGTCGTCGGCCGTGGGCGAGGACCGGGCGGGGACGGACGTCGCGGGCGCCGTCGACGACGTGGGCGCGTTCACAAGGTTGGCGCTCGCCGTGGTGTTCCGTTCCGTCGTCTTCGTCGGGCTGAGCACCTTCGTCTCGCTGTACGCGCGGCAGCGCGTGCCCGGCGGTGCCCTCGCCGGGACCGTGGCGCTGTTCGTGCTCTTCCTGGGCGGGGCGGTGGGCTCGCTGCTCGGCGGCTTCCTTGCCGACCGCTACGACCGTGTGCGCGTCTCGCGCTGGTCGTATCTGCTCTCCGTGGGCGCGGTGGCCGGAGTGGTCTGCGTGCCGGGTCCGGCCCTGTTCGGTTTCGTCGCCCTTACCTCGATCGGGCTGTACGTTCCCTTCTCGCTCCAGGTCACCCTCGCCCAGGACTATCTGCCCTCCCGGGTCGGCACCGCCGCCGGTGTCACCCTCGGTCTGACCGTCAGCGTCGGCGGCGTGGTCAGCCCGGTCCTGGGCCGGCTCGCCGACGCCACCTCGCTGCGGACGGCCCTGGCGCCGCTGATCGCCATGCCCGTGCTGAGCTGGCTGCTGCTGCGCACGCTGCCCGAACCCGCCGCCTATCGCGCCCGGCCCGTCGAGCCCGCCGGGCGCGGCCCCGTACGACGCGTGTGACGGCGGTGTACGGAACGTGTCACAGGGCGCGTACCGCTCCGTTTCGGCACTTCCAACGGCGCTCCGTCGGTGGGATGTTGACGGCCCGGAGCGGTCCGCGGCGGGCCGTCGGGGAAGAACGGGGTGGACACCATGACGCAACGACAGCGGCGTACCGACGGCGGCGACAGACCCGCCGGAGAGTCCCGGAGAACCGGCGGGACCGGCGCGGCGCGGCGCCGCCGGGCGGTGGTGGCCGCCGCGGCACTGGCCGTGGCCGGGCCCCTGGCCTTCGCCGCCGCGGGCCACGCCGGTGCGGCGGGAACCACGGGCACGGCGCGCGTGACCAGCGCGGCGGACGTCACGGGCACGGGGCGCTGGAACAGCGCGGCGGACGTCACGGGCGCGGCGCGCGGGAACAGCGCGACGGACGTCACGGGCGCGGCGCGCGGGAACAGGGTGGCGGGCGCGGCCGGGGTGGCCGGGCCGGCCGGGGCCCATCCGATCGTCTTCGCCCGCTACAGCTCGGCGGCGCCCGTCGAGGACCTCTACGCGATCGCGCCCGGCGGCGGCACACCGGTCCAGCTCACGCACACCGCCGCCGTCAGCGACGTGATGCCCAGCTGGTCCCCGGACGGCAAACGGGTGGCGTTCGTCCGTTACGGCATCGATGGCGCCATCGACGGCATCTGGACGATGAAGTCCACGGGTGGCGGCCTGAAGGCCGTGCCCGGCACCGCGGGCGCCTCCGATCCGGCGTGGTCCCCGGACGGCAAGCGGCTCGCCTTCGCCAAACCGGTCGGCACCCAGCGCGAGATCTTCGTGGCCGGCGTCGACGGCGGCTCCGCCACCCGGCTCACCCACACCGCGGCGGACGACCTCCATCCGACCTGGTCCCCGGACGGCGACTACCTGGCGTTCAACCGGGCGGACGCGGCCGGGCACAGCCGGCTGATGCGGATCCGGCTGTCCACCCTGGCCCAGAAGGCGATCACCGGGTCCGGCTCCCACGACTGGACGCCCGACTGGTCGCGCCGCAACTGGATCGCCTTCAGCCGCGTGGACTCCTCCGGCGTCTCCCACCTCTACGCCGTCCGCCCCGACGGCAGCGCAGTGCACGCCATCACCTCGTCGGGCTTCAACGACAGGTCGCCGTCGTGGTCGCCGGACGGCCGGCGGCTGGTCTTCACCCGCGGCGGTGCGGACGACGCGGATCCCGAGCACCTCTATCTGGTGGGGGCCGACGGGAGCGCGCCGACCCAGCTCACGAAGACCGACTCGCACGACCTGGAGGCCGACTGGCTTCCGTAGGACGAGGGGGCGGCGCGCCGAGGCCGGTCGTCCGGCGCCGGCCGCCGCTCCTTCCGTGGCGCGGTCCGTACGGGGCTCAGGCGTCGTGCCGCGCTCCGGCCGGGCCCGCCCGGTCGCCGGTGAGACCCGCGAGGCCCTGGAGCGGGTTGCGGAACAGCGGGTTGAGCAGGACCGTACCGGCGGCGACGGGCATGGCGGCGGGTCCGGCGTGCGGGCTGACGATGCGTTCGGGGTCGTCGCAGACGTGCGAGAGGTCGACGGCGGCGCCCCGGATCTCCTCCAGGTAGCCGGGCTCCAGGAGGCTGGCGTGCTCGGTGACGACCACGAGGTCGGGGTTGAGGACGTCGAGCAGCAGCGCGACGGCGCGGCCGACGGCCCGGGCCCGCTCGCGCAGCAGCCGGTCGGCGCGCCGGTCGCCGGCGGCGGCCGCGTCCACCAGCAGGGCCGTGTCGGGTTCGGGCACGATGCCCCGGCGGTAGGCGGTCTCGCCGAGCGCGCGGTTGGCGACGGTGGCCTCCAGGCAGCCCGAACGCCCGCACGGGCAGGCGACGGTGGAGTCGGGCACGGGCAGGTGGGCCACGTCGCCGGCGGCCGAGCCGGGGCCCTGGTGCACGACGCCGGCGATGCCGAGGGCGGCGTCGACGACGTTGCCGACGAAGAGGTGGACGAGGCTGCGGCGGGCCTCGGGGCGGCCGAAGAGGATCTCCGACTGGGCGACGGCCCGGGCGTGGTTGTCGGCCCGGACGGTCAGTCCGCCGAGGCCGCGGGTGAGTTCGGCGGCGAGCGGCCGCTGGTACCAGCCCAGGGCGTCGTGGCGGACGACCCGTCCGCGGTCGGGATCGACCCAGCCGCCGAGGGCGGCGCCGACGCCGAGCAGGGGACGCGTGCCGACGTGGTCGGCGAGAAAGGCCCTCAGGTGCAGGGCGAGGGTGGCGGGCAGGGTCCGCGGGTCGAGGCCGTGGTGGCGCAGGGAGCGCCGGGCGACGACCCGGCCGCGGAGGTCGACGAGGCTGAGGGTGGAGGCGGGCGCGCCGAGGTGGACGCCGCCCACGACGGGGCCGGCGGTGGCGCCGAGGTGCAGGTCGACGGGGATCTGCGGACGGCCGGGGCCGCCGGTCTCGGCGCGTTCGGGCAGCTCCCGCAGCAGGCCGTGCCGGAGCAGGTCGGTGGCCTGACGGGAGACGGCGGCGGGGCTGAGGCCGGAGAGCCGGGCGACGGCGCTGCGGGCGACGGGTCCGTGGTCGAGGACGGTGCGCAGGACGGTGGCCGCGTTGGTCGCGCGCCGTCCGTCGCCCGCGGGTCGCGGGCCGTGGTGGATCGGGCTCATGCATGCCTCGTCTCGGATCGGAGCGTCCCGCTCCGCGTCGGTTCGTTGCGGCGGTGTGAAATCGGCGTGAAGTCAGGGACGCCGTGCGTCGCCCGCGGCCGGCACCGGCCACCGGGCCCGCGTCCGGGGGACGCCGCGGCCTCGCGGGGCCGGTCTCGGCGAGAACGTGCTGGTCGCAGGGGTGTGTGCCGGGCACCGGCGGGTGATTGTCCGAGGCCCCGTGGAGGCCGATTGAATCATCGTGGGCCGTTTCGCGGGGATCCTGTGGACAGTTGACGGCCCGTCGGGTGCGTTGCGAAGGTCCTGCCCGTCGCCGAATCGATCTTCTGCAGCTCCCCTCTGGCGCAGGCATTACTTCCTCTGCGAAATTAATTACCGCGGTCCATCGCCGCACCGCCCCGCGCCTCGAAGGGATGCGTATGCCGACCACCCGGCCCCGCGTGATCGTGGTCCTCACCGACCAGCAGCGGTGGGACACCACGGGCGCGCACGGCAATCCGGCCGGCGTCACGCCCGAGTTCGACCGGCTGGCCCGCGAGGGCACGCTGGTCGAGCAGGCGATCTCGCCCAACCCGGTGTGCGCGCCGGCGCGGGCCGCGCTGCAGACCGGCCGTTTCCCGACGGCGACCGGGGTGTTCCGCAACGGACTTCCGCTCGGAGCGGAAACAACCACGCTCGCGGCGGAGTTCGCGGCGGCGGGTTACGTGACCGGCTACATCGGCAAGTGGCATCTGGCGGGCGAGGAGCACCCCGACGGGCCGGTGCCGCCCGAGCAGCGCGGCGGCTACGAGCGCTGGCTGGCCTCGGACCGGCTGGAGTTCACCTCGGACGCGTACCGGACGGTGCTGTACGGCGAGGACGGCGAGCCGGTCCGGCTGCCCGGCTATCGTTCCGACGCCCTGATCGACGCGGCGATCCGCTTCGTCGCCGACCACCACGAGCGTCCGTTCCTGCTGTTCCTGTCGCTCCTGGAGCCGCACCACCAGAACGCCACCGACGACTACCCGGCCCCGGCCGGCTACCGGGAGCGCTTCGAGGGCGCCTGGCTGCCGCCGGACCTCGCCGCGCTGAGCCCGGGCGCGCCCCAGGGCGGCGCGCACCGCCATCTCGCGGGCTATCTGGGCCAGATCAAGCGGGTCGACGAAGGTGTGGGCCGGCTGCGCGACACGCTGCGCAGCCTCGGCATCGAGGACGACACCGTGCTGGCGTGGACCGCCGACCACGGCTCCCACTTCCGTACCCGCAACGGCGAGTACAAGCGGTCCGCCCACGAGGCGTCGGTGCGCGTGCCGTTCGTGCTCACCGGCCCCGGTTTCCGCGGCGGCGGCCGGATCCGCCAGCCGGTGTCGACGGTGGATCTGATGCCCACGCTGCTCGACGCGGCCGGGCTCGAGGTGCCGCAGGGCGTGCACGGCCGTTCACTGCGCCCGCTGGTCGGCGGCGGCACCGAACCCGACCGGCCGTTCTCGGTGTTCGTGCAGATCAGCGAGGACGTCATCGGCCGGGCGGTGCGCACGGACCGGTGGAAGTACGTGGTGACGGCGCCGAGCGGCTTCGACGCCTGGCAGGACGCGTCCGCGGACCGCTACCGGGAGACCGAGCTGTACGACCTGGCGGCGGATCCCTACGAGTTGGAGAACCTGGCCGGGCTCACCTCGCACCGGCGGGTCGCGGACGGTCTGCGCGACGCGCTCAGGACGTGGCTGCGGGAGGTGGAGGGCGCCGATCCGGTGATCGAGGCGGCCCCGCCGCGCACGCTCGGACAGCGCTCTCCCGACTCGTTCCCGGCGGACCGGGTGCCGTGGGAGGGCGTGCGCTTCGGTCACTCCTGACGCCTGACCGCTGACAGCAGCCCACTGCCGGCTGCCGGCTGCCGTCTGCCGTCTGCTGGCTGCCGGCTGCTGTCTGTCGGCTTCCGGCTGGGCACCGGCCGGGCCGGGGCCTCCTCAGGAGTCGCCCTCCTTGGCGTAGTCGCCGAAGCCGACCCAGTCGAGGGCGACACAGCGCTCGTCCCCGAGCACCCAGGCGTCGTGCCCCGGCTGGATCTCGTAGAAGTCGCCGGGCCCCAGCTCGGCGGACTCGCCGTCGTTCATGACCACGTGCATTCTGCCGCTGACCACGTAGCCGACGTGATGCGCCTGGCAGGTGTCCGTGCCCGCGAGGGGCTTCACATGCTCGGACCACTTCCAGCCCGATTCGAACACGGCGCGGCCGACCGCGCCGCTGTCAGTGGTCACCAGGTCGAGCCGGCCCTTGCCGCCCTCGAACGGGCGTGTCTCGTCAGCGGAGTCGAAGCTCCTGGTAACGATTCCGGTCATCGTCGTCCGCCTCCCGGCGGTGGAAACGTGCGGCCCCGAGTCCACTTCCAGGCTACGTGCCGGAAGGTCCAGCCACACCTGGCCGGAACACGACGTTGCCGCGGCCGGGAGCGGCGCGTTACCTTGATCATATGACTGCCGGGTCGGCCATGGGCCGTGATCGAGAGAGGCGCCCGGCCGTGGCGTGAGCGCCGCCGGAGGGTGGGCGCGGGGTCCGCCGCGGTCGTCCGTCCCGTATCCGCGTGAACGCGCGTACGGGAGGAGGAAGCGACCAGCGCACACCCCACGAAAGGACCCATCTGTGGCCGTCGAGCTCAACCACACTGTCATCCATGCCCGTGACAAGCGGGCCTCCGCCGAGTTCCTCGCCGAGGTCCTCGGCCTGGAGGTCGGTGCGCCCTTCGGACCGTTCCTGCCGGTGGACACCGGCAACGGCGTCACCCTCGACTACTACGAGGCGGCGGACGGCGACTTCACGCCCGGGCACTACGCGTTCCTCGTGCCCGACGAGGAGTTCGACGCGATGATCGGCCGGCTGGACCGGATGCGCGTCACGCACTACGCCGATCCGCAGCACACCGAGCCGGACCGGATCAACCGCCTCTTCGGTGGCCGCGGCGCCTATTTCGACGACCCGTCCGGCCACAACATGGAGATCATCACCCGCCCCTATTCGCGGTGATGCGAGGCGGCCGGGGCGGCCTCCCGCACCGCACATTTTGTTGATTCTCCGGTGGATTTGGAGATTCCCCGCACAATCAGCGGTGCATTTCTGTACAGATCCCTTATCCGGCCCGTCTACACATAAAGGCCAGATAAGCGCACAATGAAACCGCGGCCTCGTGCCGTGAAGCGCGGTCAGACGTGCAAGACGCCAGAAGGAGGCGAGTCGTATGGCCGACGTCTCTCACCGTCCCGGTGATATCAGAGGACACCCGGACGCAGGAGAAATGCGGGAGCGTTATGCCCGCATGCTCCAGACCCGTGGTGTGGCGGCGGTCGAGGAACTGGTGATCCTCGCCGGAATCTACGCCGCCGTCTCCGCATGGACGGTCCACTTCTCCGCCGCGAAGCCGGAGCTCGCCATCAGCAACCTGATCGTCGGCCTCGCTCTCGCGGGCATCGGTCTGTGCATGTCGATGGCACCGGAGAGGTCCCAGGACCTCAACTTCGTGGTGCTGCTGATGGGTGTGTGGCTGATCGTCTCCCCGTGGGTGGTCTCCCGGGACGCCGGTACCGGCGCGATCCTCAGCAATGTCATCACCGGCGCCTGTGTCTGCCTGTTCGCTCTCACCGCGGGCGGACTGCTGATGAGCAAGAGAAGGACGTAGCGGTCCGATCCTCTCGAGGAACGGCGTCGCCTCTCTCGTACGAGAGGGCGACGCCGTTCACGTGCGTCACAGCTGTTACGGGCGGACGGTCGCCGCCCGGTAACAAATCCGCCCCTGTGGTTTGGGTCACATAAGTTCGGCGTAAAGCTTCTGCACGAGACACGCCGACCCAGCCCTTGGGGGGACGAAGTGAACTGGTACCTCGATGTGCTCAAGAAGTACGCGGTATTCACCGGCCGGGCGCGGCGCCAGGAATTCTGGATGTTCACGCTCCTCAACACGATCGCCGCGATCGTCGTCGCCGTCGTCGACATGGCGATCGGCACCTACCCGCTGCTGTACGTCGTCTACCTGCTCGGCGTCCTGCTGCCGAGCCTCGGCGTCACCGTCCGCCGCCTGCACGACACGGGCCGCTCGGGCTGGTGGATCCTCATCGACCTCGTCCCGCTCGTCGGCGCCATCATCCTGATCGTCTTCCTCGCCACCGAGGGCGACGCCCAGGCGAACGCCCACGGCCCCAACCCGAAGCTGGCACCGGCGTACTGACGGTCCGCGCCGACCGCGCCGTCCGCCCCGACCACGCCGACCGTCCCGACCGCGCCGACCGTCCCGACCGCGCCGGGCATCGAGCCCGGAAGAGCCCCCGGAGGCCCTCGAAGCCGAGCCTCCGGGGGCTCTCGCACGTCCGGGCCCGCGCCCGGACTGGCGCGCCCGGGCGTGGCCCGGCCGCGCTCCGCCGCATAGAGCCACTGCGGAGCATTCGGCGTGCGCCGCTTGTGCACGGCGGCGCAGGACCCGGCCCCGCCGCCCCGCCTAGCCTCGCCGACACGAGGCGCGACAGCACCACGAACGAGGGGCGGTACACCGGTGAACTGGCTCATCCACGACTACCGCGAGAGCGATCTCGCCGCGGTCGTCCATCTGATCGACACCACGGCGGAACTCGGCCAGGAGTCGGTCTTCTCGCTCGCCGAGTGCATCGGCGCCCTGACCTCCCGCCAGCCCGCCGTCGTCGCCGTCCACCAGGGCGCGCCCATCGGCGCCGCGCTCGCCTGTGTCGCCGGTGAACGGGCCTGGGTGATGCGCATCGCGATCTCCTCGGCCTGGCGCGGCCGGGGCCTGGCCAGCGCCCTCCTGGTGGAGCTGGAACGGCGCCTGGTGGCCGCGCGGGTCGGCCGGATCGCCTACGTGCTGCCCGAGGAGGAGCTGCACGGAGAGGGCCTGCTCAACGCCGGCTACACCCGGCAGCCCGCCGTCGCCTACTTCGAGAAGGTCGAACCGCTCCACGGGCCCGCCGCGAACCTCCTGGAGGACCTCGGCGGCCGGGTCCTGCCCGCCGACCTGTGGACCAAGGTGGCCGGCATGGAACGGGAGAAGGACCTGATCGAACGGCGTGTCGTCCTGCCGCTCGCCGAACCCGAGCGCGCCGCCCGCCACGGTGTGCGCCCACCGCGCGCCATCGGCCTGTTCGGGCCGCCCGGCACCGGCAAGACCACCTTCGCCCGCGCCATCGCCTCCCGGCTCGGCTGGCCGTTCGTCGAGATCCTGCCGTCGCGGCTCGCCGACGAGGGCAATCTGGCGGCCGCGCTGCGCGCCGCCTTCGCCCGGATCGCCGAGCTGGAGCGCGTCCTGGTCTTCATCGACGAGGTCGAGGAGATCGCGCCGGTACGCGCCGAGCCGGTGCAGCCGGGCGGGATGCACGGCGTGACGAACGAACTCCTCAAGCTGATCCCCGGGTTCAGGGAACGCGACGAGCGGCTCCTGGTCTGCGCCACCAACTCCATCCGCTCCCTCGACCCGGCCTTCCTGCGACCCGGCCGCTTCGACTACCTGATCCCCATCGGTACGCCGGACAAGGCGGCGCGGGCGGCGATCTGGTCCCGCTACACCGACGCGCGCCCCGAGGTCGACGTGGACGCGCTGGTGGTGGCGAGCGACCTGTTCACCCCGGCCGACATCGAGCACGCGGCCCGCATCGCCGCCCAGAACTCCTTCGAGCGCGATCTCGTGGCGGTCGGCGCCCGGGCCGGCGACGGTACCGGTGCCGGACCCGCGCCGGGCGCGACGACCGCGGACTACCTGGACGCGATCGGACAGTGCCGGCCGACCGTGACGCCGGAGATGATCGAGCAGTTCGAGTCCGACATCACGACGCACGCCCGCTTCTGAGGCGCGTGGGACCCCGGCTGTCGGAGGACGTCCGCTCGCGCCGGTAGAGCACCTGGTGGGCGTCCCACTCCACGAAGGACGCGACGTGGGTCATGCCGACGGCCGTGAGGAGCCGGCGTGAGCGGGCGTTGGCCTCCTGCGTGACGGCGACGACCGCCGGCACCTCCCGCAGGGCCCGTTCGACCGCCGCGGCGACGGCCTCGCGCGCGTATCCCCGGCCCCAGTGCTCGGGCAGGAACTGGTACGAGACCTCCGTCTCCCCGCCGTGCCCCTCCGGCGCCACCGTGACCAGGCCGAGCACCACGCCGTCGGCCGCCCGCTCCACGGCGAGGCAGCCCGGCGCGCCCACGATCCGCCGCTGCCGGATCCGGATCACGGCCTCGGTGACCGGCCCTCCCAGGTGGCGCCGTACCTCCTCGTCGGTCCACAGCCGCGTCACGGCCGGGACGTCCCGGGTGCGTACGGGTCGCAGCACGAGACGCTCGGTGATCAGGGGCGGGGGCGGGGCGGCGGGTGCGGTCGGGACGGAGGAGGCCATACGTCGATGATGTCAGGCCCGCGGTGGAGCGCGGCAGGTCAGCGGGGGGTGTTCCCGGGCGAGTGGAAGTCGAGCGAATGAAATCGGCCCGGACCGGTCACTAGCGGGTCATGGGCAGAAGGCGAGGCAGCCGGGCGCCGGGAACCGTGGTCGTGGTCACCGGCGCCTCCAGTGGAATCGGACGGGCGGTGGTGCGGGCGTTCGGCGGGACCGGCGCCCGGGTCGTCGTGACCGCCCGCAGCACTCAGGCCCTGGACTCGGTCACCCGGGAATGCGCGCGTGCGCACCCGCGGGCCGAGGCGGTGGCCGTGACCGCCGATGTCACCGAGGCGGAGGCGATGGACCGGGTGGCGAGGACGGCGGTCGACCGCTACGGCCGCATCGACGTCTGGGTGAACGCGGCGGGTGTCGGCATCCTCGGCCGCCTCGACACGGTGCCGCCGGCCGACCTGCGCCGGCTGTGGGAGGTCAACGTCCTGGGCGCCCTGTACGGTGCCCGGGCGGCGCTGCCCGTGATGCGCCGCCAGGGCCATGGCGTGATCATCGATGTCGCCTCCGTCCTCGGCGGCGTGATCGTGGCACCGTACATGGGTGCCTACGCCGCCTCGAAGGCCGCGCTGGTCACGCTGGACGAGACGCTGCGCCAGGAGCTCGTCGCCGGCGGCGACCGCGGCATCGCCGTGTGCACGGTGCTGCCCACCGGCGTCGACACCCCGTTCTTCGAGCACGCGGCCCACCACACGGGCCGCCGACTGCGGTCGTTGCCGGCCGTCGCCACACCCGAACGCGTGGCGCGCGCCGTGCTGCGCACCGCCGCCCGCCCTCGGCGGCGCGTCGCCGTCGGTCCGGGCGCGCGGATGCTGCCGCTCGCCCATCTCCTGGCGCCCGGCCCGCTGCGGGCCGTGATCCGCTACCGCACCGAGCGCGGCTACCTCGACGCCCCGGGCACGGCGCCGGACACCACCGGCAGGCTGTACGCGCCCTCCGCGGACACGGCGGCGGTCGCCGGCGGGCGGCACGCACGCGCCCGCACGGCGGTCCGCCGGGCCGCGGCGGCCACCGCCGTGACCGCGGTCGGGGCCGGCGTCCTCGGTGCCCGCTCACGTTCCCGCTGCCCCTAGGTATCGCCAGGCACAAGGAGGCCACCACCGTGGCTCAGTGGAACCGACTCATCGAAGCCCCTCCCGACGCGGTGTGGGCGGTCCTCAGTGAGGGCCGGCTGTACTCGCGGTTCGTCGTGGGCACCCATGACTCCTGGGAGCAGGAGGGGCAGTGGCCCGCGCCGGGCGCGGAGCTCGGCTACACCATCAAGCTCGGCCCGTGGCCGTACCGCGGCCGCACGATCTCCCGGCTGTGCGAACCAGGCCGCCGCCTCGAACTGGAGGCGAGGACCGAGGTGGGCAGCGCACGCATCGCCTTCCGCCTCGAACCCTGGGGTGACGGCACGCTGGTCATCGTCGACGAGCACCCGTTGAACGGGCCCGCCGCACGCTGGCACAACTCCGCCGTCGACGCGGTCACCCGCTGGCGCCACCGCAAGATGCTGGACCGGCTGAGCCAGGTCGCCGTCTCGGAAAGGCAGCGCGCTCATGGCCGCGCCTGACGCCGTGGTCATCGGCGCCGGCCCCAACGGGCTGGTGGCGGCCAACCTGCTGGCCGACGCGGGCTGGCAGGTCGTCGTCGTGGAGGCCTGCGAGGAGCCGGGTGGCGCGGTGCGCAGCGACCGGGGCGTCCATCCGGACTACGTCCATGACACCTTCAGCGCCTTCTACCCGCTGGCCGCCGCCTCGCCCGTGATCCGTGGCCTCGGACTCGACCGGTACGGCCTGCGGTGGAGCCACGCCGCGGCCGTGGTGGCCCATCCGCTCGCCGACGGGCGCTGTCCGGTGCTCAGCCGGGACCTGCGGCGTACGGCTGCCTCGCTGGCGGAGTTCTCGGCCGGCGACGGCGCGGCCTGGGAGTACTTGTACCGCCTCTGGCGGCATGTCGGCGACGACCTGATCGGGTGCCTGTTCACGCCGTTCCCGCCGGCCCGCGCGGGTCTGCGGCTCGCCGCCCGCACGGGGCCCGAGGCGGGACTGCGGCTGCTGCGGACCATGCTGCTGCCGGCGCGGCGTTTCGGTGAGGAGCACTTCGGAGGCGAAGGCGGGCGGCTGCTGATCGCGGGAAACGCCCTGCACGCCGACCTGGCGCCCGAATCCGCCCTCGGCGGCGGGTTCGGCTGGCTGATGTGCATGCTCGGTCAGGAGCACGGCTTCCCGGTGCCCGTCGGCGGCGCGGGCCGGCTGACGGACGCCCTCGTGGCGCGGCTGCGCGCTCACGGCGGCGACGTGCGGTGCGGCCGCGCCGTCACCGGCGTCGTCGTCCGCAAGGGCCGGGCGGTCGGGGTGCGGACCGAGGACGGGACCGAGATCCCGGCGCGGCGGGCGGTCCTCGCCGACATCCCGGCGCCCGTGCTGTACGACCGCCTCGTGGACGACCGGGAACTGCCGCCCCGGCTGCGCTCCGACCTGCGCCGCTTCCAGTGGGACTTCTCCACGGTGAAGGTGGACTGGGCCCTGTCAGGACCGATCCCCTGGGAGTGCGAGGGCGCGCGTGGTGCGGGCACGGTGCACGTCGCCGAGGGCGTGGACGCCCTCACGCGCTTCGCCTCCCAACTCGCCATGCGGCAGGTGCCGCAGGAGCCGTTCACCGTCCTCGGCCAGATGACCACGGCCGATGCCGGGCGTTCACCGGCCGGGACGGAATCGGCGTGGGGCTACACGCACGTGCCGCAGCACATCCGCGCCGACGCGGGCGAAGGAGGCATCGAGGGCCGCTGGGACGAGCGGGAGAAGCAGGCGATCGCCGACCGGGTCGAGGCCGGCGTCGAACGCCTGGCACCCGGCTTCCGCGCCAGGATCCGCGCCCGGCGCGTCCTGGCGCCACCCGACCTGGAGCGGCTCAACCCCGCGCTGGTGGGCGGCGCGATCAACCAGGGCACCACCAACCTCCACCAGCAGCTCGTCTTCCGGCCGGTCCCCGGCACCGGCCGTCCCCGCACCCCGGTCCGCGGCCTCTATCTCTGCTCGGCCACCACGCATCCCGGCGGAGGCGTCCACGGCGCACCGGGCGCCAACGCGGCGCGCGCCGCGCTCAGGGCGCCTCATCTGCCTCGCCGACGCTCCTGAAGGCTGATCCAGCTTCTGCCCGCCGACGTTGAGGCGCAGTTCCTCGAGCGAGACCTCCTCGTACGGCATGCTCGACTGCCACCAGAAGCGCATCAGGTAGCGGCACTCCTGCTGGTCCCGGTCGTCGGCGAGGCGACGGTGGATCACCGTCTGGGCCCATTGCCGCTGGTCGACATCGCGAAAGCCGTCACTCAGGTCGGTCGACGTCACGGCCGGACCCTACCCACCGCGCGCGCCGCGGCCGTTGTGCGGTTCAGCCGCCCATTCTGCGCTGGAGCGCGGCGAGGGCGCCGGCGTGGCGGCCGGGTACGGCGCGGCGCAGGGCGATCAGGGCCGGGCCGAGGGCGCGGGCGCGTGCCGGGTCCTCGATCTGCTCCCACTGGTGGTGGGCCCGGTCCACCGCGCCCTCGACGTCCGGCTCGTGCGGTTCTTGACGCAGCCCGAGCCGGGCCTGCGCGGCGGCGATCCACAGCTCGCAGCTGCGGGCCGGCTCCCCGGCCAGCCGTGCCAGATCCGCCCGCACCTCCACCCAGTGCAGGGCCTCGGCGGAGCGCGGTCCGTACCGCCGCAGCGCGTCGCTCTCCCAGGCCGCGGCCATCGCGGCGGCCTCGGCGTGCCGCCCGGCCATCGCCGCGTCCAGGATCGCCGGATGCGGATCCGTCTCGCTGCCGGGCCGGGGCGGCCCGGCCGGCGGCGCCGGGGACCTCTCGGACGGTGGCTCGCCCGGGTCCGGCGCACGGCTGTGGGACGGCTGCGGCTCGACGGGCGCGTCGGTGCGCACGGGCGGGGTGCCGCCCTGGGGCGCTCCCGTTTCCGCGACCACGGCGTCGGCGGGGCCGGCGGGGCCGGCGCTCTCGGCGGGCTCCGCGGACGGGGCCGGCAGGGCCGGCTCCGCGGGGCGCTCGGCGGCCGTGCGCGCGGGCGCCGGGGCCGTCGGGGTCGGCCCGGCTGCCGCCGCGGCGACGTACGGAGCACCGGCAGAGGGCGGCGCGGTCGGGGCCGGGAGGGCGGTGGCGGGCACCCGGTCCGTCTGCGGAGCCGGCGGTGCTGGCGGAGCCGGCACGACAGCCGCCGCGAACTGCGGTGGGCCCGCCGCTTCCTGTCGGGCAGCCAGCGGAGACGGAAGGGCGGCCCCCTGAGGCGCACCGGCAGGCACCGGCGCCGGCACGGCAGCGTCCTGCGCCACACCTGGAGCCACCGGCGTCGGCACGGCGGCGTCCTGAGGCGCACTCACCGGGAGCGGGAGCGGCGGAGGTGTCGGCGCCTGGGGGACATGGGTCGGGGCCGGGGTCAGGAAGACCGCTTCGGGGTGGGTCGGGGAGGTGGTCGTCGCCGCCTCCGCGTGGAGGGCGGGGAGCGGAGGGCGGGCGCCGGTGCGCCAGAGGGTGGCGAAATGGCGGAGGTAGTCCGGGGTGGTGAGGGCGCCGCGGCGTGGGAAGGGCGTGACGCGGGCGAAGAAGGGCACCGCCGGGCCCAGGGTGAGCGCGCCCCGGTCGGCGACGAGCCGCTGCCACAGTTCGGGGTCGGCGGCGAGGTCGGCGACCACCACGGTCGTGCCGGGGCGGCGCGGGGCCAGTTCGGTGGCCAGCCAGTGCCAGGGAAGTCCGGTGTAGCGCAGGGTCGTCGGAGTGCTGCGGGCGAGCGCCAGGTGGGGCAGGTGCTGGCGGCGGTCGAGCTGGACCTGGCCGGCGAGGTAGAGCGCCAGTGGACCGGGCGCGGCCGCGGCGGCGCGGAGCCGGGTGAGGACGGTCTGCGGGTCGAGCGGGTCCGCCAGTTCGACGATCGTCGCCGTGTCCGTGCCCGCGAGCGCGCCGGCCGGCACCGCCGCGAGCGCGGGCAGGACGGACGCCGCGTCCATGGCCCGGCCGCGTCCCGCCGGTGCCGCGGCCAGCAGCACCGCCGTACCCATTGTGTTCACCTCGTCGCTCACCACAGCAGCACCGTAACCCGTGCCCGTACGGCCGCATGCCCCGCAGCCCCATGTGGGCCTTTGACATATGCCAGAAGCACCACCGTATCGAGTGTTGCCAAATCCCTTACGAGGTGTCCCGGCCTGTGCCAAAGTCGTACCCGGGCTTCACTTCCCAGACTTGGCCGCGCCACGTCGCCTGCATCGGAGTACGACATGCCGTCCCATCTGTTCGCGGACCGTCCCGCCCAGCCACCCGAGCCAGGTGCGGTGGACGCGCTCATCTCGCAGACGCGCCGGCTGCGCGGCGAGGTGGACGCGGTGCGCCGGGACGCCACCGTGGACGAGGACGACCCGCACAACCGGTGGCAGCGCGCGCTGTGCGATCTGGCCGTGCACCAACTCGACGACCTCGGCGCCCACTTGGGCCAGCTGAAGGCCGGCCTGCCGGGCCAGTTCCAGCCGGACCGCACCGCCGCCGCGCCCGGTCAGCCCCACGCCTACGTCGACTCCGGTCTCGCCGAGCAGCCCGCTCCGCGCCTCACCGGCTCGCTCCTGTCCCGGGTCGGCAGCGCCGAGTGGGACCTGCTCACGGACGACGTGCACTGGTCCGACGAGCTGTTCCAGATCTTCGGCCGCCCGAAGGAGAGCGGGCCGATGACGCTCGACGAGCTGCCCTCCATGGTCTTCGCCGAGGACCAGCCGCTGCTCCAGGCGATGGTGACGGACTGCCTGATCGACGGGAAGCCGATCGACGGCGAGTTCCGGATCGTCCGCACCGACGGCCGGGTCCGCACCGTGCACATGACGGGTGAGCCGGTCCTCGACGCCGACGGCTGCACGGCCTCCATGTGGGCCGTGCTCCGGGACGTCAGCGAGCTGCGGCGCAGTGAGCGCGCGGTCCGCGAGAGCCGGGACAGCCTCCAGCGCCACCAGCACATCGAGCACACCGAGCGCCGGGTGGCCGTCGAGCTCCAGGAGGCCGTGCTGCCGCCCTGGCGCGGCTCCCTGCGGTTCGCGCACGACGGCCCGGCTCCGCTCGACGTCGCCGGGCACTATCTTCCGGCCGCGACGACCGGTCTGATCGGCGGCGACTGGTACGACGCCCTGGCGCTCCCGGACGGCGACGCGCTGCTGACCGTCGGCGACCTGACCGGGCACGGCGTGGCCGCGACCTCCTCGATGGCGATGCTCCTCGGCGCCCTGCGCGGCATGGCGGTGGCCGGGATCCGGCCCGGTGCCCTGATGGGGCACCTGAACCAGCTCCTGGAGACCTCCGTCCAGCCCGCCCTCGGCAGCGCGATGTGCTGCCGCTACGACCCGGCCGCCCAGACGCTCACCTGGGCCCAGGCGGGCCACCCCGCCCCGCTGCTCTTCCGCGACGGAACGGGGCACGCCCTGCGCCGGCCCGAGGGCGTGCTGCTCGGAGCGACGACCGGCGCGGCCTACGAGGAGGCCGAGACGCGGCTGCTGCCCGGCGACCTGCTGCTGCTGCACACCGACGGGCTGACCCGCACCGGCGACTGCCTGGACGACAGCGGTACGGAGCGGCTGCTCGCCCTCGCCCCGCGCCTGGCCGCCGCGCGCGACGCGCAGGACTGCGTCCGGTCGGTGGTGGAGGAGTTCGGCGAAGGGCCGCGTGAGGACGACGCCTGCGTGATGGTGGTCCGGGTCGGTTCCTGACACCGTGGCGGGCGGGCCACCACGGCCGTCACCGTGGCCGACACCGCGCGGTCGTTACGCCGTGAGGTCGTTCGTCAAGACGCCGTCACGGCACGGCACAGCCATGTACCCACGGCGCCGCCGCGTACCGGCGGCCGGGCAGGCCGGCGGCCCCGTCCCCGGGCCCCGGTGCCTCCCCACCTCACAGCGGTCTCAGGTTCGCCGCGCGGACCTCACGCCTCTGGCGGCCCTCACGCCTCGGAGACTCTCGGGCGGTTCGCCGGCGCCTTCGGGAGCGCCGTCGCGATCTCCTCCCTCAGGTCCTCGATCCTGCTGTAGCCCGCGTACTGCCCGGTCAGCCGGTACATCTCGCGCAGCCGGTCCCAGGTGCGGTGCGAGGAGGTGTCGCCCATCGAGACCAGGGCGAGCCGGGCGTAGCGGTCGGCCTGTTCCGGGTCGTCGGCGATGAAGCAGGCCGAGGCGAGCGAGATGTGGTCGAAGAGCTTCGAACGGTCGTGGCCGTGGCGCCGCAGTTCCAGCGCGAGCTTGGCGTGGCGCTGCGCCGGGACCGCGGCCGCCGGGTCGTGCTCGGCGAGGGTGCGGTAGGCGAGCGCCTGCATGCCGTGCAGGTCGGCCTCGTCGAAGTTCTGCATCCAGCTCGGCTTGTCCTCGCCCCGGTCGGAGACGAAGAGGTCCTCGGCCTCCCCGAGGGTGCGGCGCATCGCCTGACCCCGGCCCATCGAGGCCTGCGCCCAGGCCTCGATGGTGTGGAACATGGCCTTGGTGCGGGGCAGCAGCCGCTCCCCGGCGCCGGAGGTGGCGAGCTTCATCAGGTCGAGCGCCTCGTCGGGCCGGCCCAGGTGCACCATCTGGCGGGCGGCGCGGGAGAGCGCCTCGCCGGCGCGTGGCCGGTCGCCGCCCTCGCGGGCGGCGTGTGCGGCGATGACGAAGTACTTCTGGGCGGTGGGTTCCAGGCCCACGTCGTGGGACATCCAGCCGGCGAGGACGGCCAGGTTGGCCGCCACGCCCCACAGCCGGCGCTGGAGGTGGTCCGGGTGGTGGTAGGCGAGCATGCCGCCCACCTCGTTCAACTGGCCCACGACCGCCTTGCGCTGGAGGCCGCCGCCACGGGAGGCGTCCCAGGCGCGGAAGACCTCGACGGAGCGTTCCAGGGCCTCGATCTCCTCCGACCCGATGGGGGCGGCCTCGTAGCGGTCGTACCCGGCGGGGTCGGCGTGGAGGGGATCGAGGGCGCCGGGGGCCGCGCCGGTGCGTGCGGGGTCGGTGTGGAGCCAGTCGTGCATGGCGTTGGTGAGTACGGAGCCGGCGGCAAGCGCGGCTCCCGCGCCCACCAGGCCGCGTCGGTTGAGCATGAGGTCCATTCCCGTGAATTCGGTGAGGACCGCTGCCGTACGCTCGGGCGCCCAGGGCAGCCCGTCAGGGTTGTCGGTGTTCCTGACGTCCCGCCGCTTGCCGGCGCGCCCGTGTCGTACGAACCCGAGGTCCTCGATGGTCACGACACGGCCGAGTCGCTCGGTGAACAGCGCTGCCAGCACCCGGGGCACGGGATCGCGCGGGGTCTCCCCCATGTCGATCCAGCGCCGCACCCGCGAGGTGTCGGTCGCCAGCTGAGGGTGGCCCATGGCCGCCGCCTGCCGGTTCACGAGTCTCGCGAGTTCGCCCTTGGACCAGCCGGCGAGGCCGAAGAGGTCCGCCAGGCGGGTGTTGGTCTGTCCGGTCACGTCTAAGCCCCCAGGTTCTCGGCTGAGTTGACAGTAGCCCCCTGTCATAGGGCTGGCGACTATTCGCCATGGTTCGCCAGGGTGCGCCCGATGTTCCGCCACCCGCGCCCGGGTGTCAGGTAGGAACGCGCCACCCCGCTCCGTCGACCGGCCCTCATTTTCCCCAGGGTGCGGGCCGTTCCGGCGGGCGGGGCGACGCACGCAACTCGTCGGCGCACGAAGGGATCTGTCACCTCCATGTACACAGCATCGTCCTCCGTGACCGCCCCGCCCCGGCCGCTGCACCGCACCGTTCCGGCCGGTTCCGGACCGTACCTCGCCCCCGCTCCGACGCAGGGAGCGGCGCGGCCGAGGCGCTGGGCGGGGAGCACCGTCCAGCCGCCCAGCGGGAGGATCGACCTGTCCGGTCCCCAGGGCGCGCAGCTGCGCATGGCCATCGCGTCCGTCCACCGGATCTGCCCGGAGTTCAATCCGGTGCAGGTGCTGCGGCGCAGCGGCCGGTCGGTCCTGATCGTGGGGACGACCGGACGCATGACCGCGGTCGCGAAGTGTTTACTGGACCACTCCCCCGCGTGGGTCGAGCGGTTCCGGCACGAAATAGCGTCCTACCGTTCGTTCGTCCGGCACCGTCCTCCGGTGCGCGCGCCGCGGCTGATCGCCGCGGATCCGGAGAACTGCACGCTGGTCATCGAGCGGATGCCGGGGCGGGCGGCGGCGCTGACCCGTCACCCCGTCGAGGCCCCGCCCCGGGCGGACGTGCGGGCCGCGCTCGGCGCCGTCGCCCGGCTGAACGCCTGGCGGCCGCCGGCCGGGACGTTCGACGCCCCGCTCGACTACGGGGCGCGGATCGCCCGCTATCACGAGCTCGGGCTGTTCACCGACCGGGACCGGGACGACCTGCAGAAGCTGATGCACGGGCTCGCGCACGCGGGCGGCCGGCAGGGCATGGGGCAGTTCTGTCACGGTGACGCGCTGCTCTCCAACATGCTGCTGTCGCCAGCCGGTCCGGTGCTCGTCGACTGGGAGCACGCGGGCTGGTATCTGCCCGGGTACGACCTGGCGACGCTGTGGGCGGTGCTCGGCGACGCGCCGCTGGCCCGGCGTCAGATCAGTTCGCTGGCGCAGCAGGCGGGTCCGGCCTCGCGGGACGCGTTCCTGGTGAACCTGATGATCGTGCTGACCCGGGAGATCCGGACGTACGAGACGGCGGTGCAGCGCACGATCAAGGAGGCTCAGCCGGCCGGTTCGGTGCCGGTGCCCGCCGGTGCGGTCTCGCCGGGCGAGGAACAGCGGTTGCTGCTGCGGCGGCTGCACGACGACTGCGCCATGGCACGGCGGGCCGTGCGCGCGGCGGTCGGGACGCGCTGAGCGCGGGTCCGACACGGATACGGGGGTGGCGCGCCGCGCGCCCGGTGCCGACACACCGGGACGCGGCGCTTCCGCGTTTCCTGCGGAAGGCGGGGTGTGGCGGACGGCCGTACGTCGTCCGGTGCGGCGGCCTCAATGGTCCACACCACTGACGCGCCGCAGGCGGGCGGGCCCCTCGCGCGAAACCCTCTGACGTGCGAAATCGCAGGTTGGGCAGGGTGATTGACGGATGTTCCGGAAGCGGCTACCCCTGTACGGGTTCGGTCCCGCACGCCCCCGCTCCCCCATCCGTTCCTGGAGGCTGCCTTGCTCCGTTCCACGTCCCTCAGACGTGTCGCGCCCGCCGTCCTGCTGCTGCCGCTGTTGTCCGGCATGCCGTCCGCCACCGCCGAGGAGCCCGTGGCGGGCTCGTTGCAGCGGCAGTTCGCGGTGGCGGCCGAGCGGCACGGTGTTCCGCAGAGCGTGCTGCTCGCCGTGTCGTATCTGCAGTCGCGCTGGGACGCCCACGGCGGCGCGCCGAGCGTGACCGGCGGCTACGGCCCCATGCACCTGACGGACGCGGCCACCGCGCTCGCCGAGGCGCCGCACCATGCGGACGGCGCGGAGGACGCGCGGGGCGACGACGCGCGGCCGCCGCGGCTCGGCGCCGAGGCTCCGCCGCCCTCGGCGGCCGGGCTTCCGCCACGTCTGCGCACGCTGGAGCGGGCGGCCGAGCTGTCCGGTCTGCCGGCAGAGGAGCTGCGTACGAGCACGGCGGCGAACATCGAGGGCGGCGCGGCGCTGCTGGCCGCGGCGCAGCGCGAGGCGGGCCTGCCGGCGAGCGCGGACCCGGCCGACTGGTACGGGGCGGTGGCGCGCTACTCGGGCGCGGACGACACGGCGACGGCCACGGCCTACGCGGACGACGTCTTCGACGTGATCCGCACCGGCGCGTCGCGCACCACGGACGACGGCCGGCAGGTCGCCCTGGCGGCCGATCCGGGCGTGGCGCCGGACACCGGGCAGGTGGCGCGGCTGGGGCTGCGGGCACCGGCGAAGGGTCCGGTGGAGTGCCCGCCGTCGGTGGCGTGCGAGTGGATCCCGGCGCCGTACGAGGAGTTCGGCGACGGCGACTACGGCAATCACGACCTGGCGGACCGGCCGGCCTCGCAGTCGGTCGACTACATCGTGATCCATGACACCGAGGCGAGCTGGGACACGACGCTGAAGCTGGTGCAGGACCCGACGTACGTGTCGTGGCAGTACTCGCTGCGGTCCTCGGACGGTCACATCGCGCAGCACCTGGCGCTGAAGGACGTGGGCTGGCACGCGGGCAACTGGTTCGTGAACGCCAAGTCGGTGGGCCTGGAGCACGAGGGCTTCCTGACCTCGCCGGACTCCTGGTACACGGAGGCGATGTACCGGACGTCGGCCCGGCTGGTGCGCTATCTGGCCAAGCGCTACGACATCCCGCTGGACCGGCAGCACGTCCTCGGCCACGACAACGTGCCGGGCACGGTCACCTCGTCCATCAAGGGCATGCACACGGATCCGGGCCCGTACTGGGACTGGGCGCACTACTTCCAGCTGCTCGGCCGGCCGATCACGCCGAGCGCGGGTCCGGACGCGGGAGTGGTGACGATCCGTCCGGAGTACGTGGCGAACCGGCCGGTGTACACGGGGTGTGTGAAGGCCGGGGAGGCGTGCGCGCCGCACGGGAGCGGGGCGGTGCGCCTGCACACCGCCCCGAGCGCCGACGCGCCGCTGGTGAAGGACATCGGTCTGCGGCCGGGCGGGCAGGATTCGACCGTCGGGGTCAATGACACGGGGGCCCGGGCGTCGACCGGCCAGAGCTTCGCGGTGGCGGAGCGGCAGGGCGACTGGACGGCGGTCTGGTACCTCGGGCAGAAGGCCTGGTTCCACAATCCGCGGACGGAGCCGACGGCGGTGAACGCGCGCGGTCTCGTCCTCACGCCGAAGGAGGGTCTGGCATCGGTGCCGGTGTACGGGCGGGCGTATCCGGAGGCCTCGGCCTACCCGGCGGGTGCCCCGGTGCAGTCGGTGTCGCCGCTGCCGTACAAGCTGCTCGCCGGTCAGCGGTACGTGGTGGGAGGCCGCACGGCGGGCGAGTACTTCTACGCACCGACGTTCGATCCCGCGGGTCACGCGGTCGTGCGCGGTCAGGAGGAGTACTACGAGATCCAGTTCGGCCATCGGGTCGCCTTTGTGAAGGCCGCTGACGTGCGGGTTTCCCGGGGCTGAGCGGGGCGCGGCCGAAACGCGCGGGGTGCCGGCCGGACCGTCGCCGGGAGGCGGTCCGGCCGGCACCTCACGCCACTCGTACGACTATTTCGGTGTTCGCGTGGGCGTGGGGTGCGAGGGGTAATGCTCGGCCGGACAGCTGCCCACGATCACCGGAAGGCCTCCCTGGCATGGCTCAGCCCTTCGTACTGCCGGATTTCTATGTCCCGTATCCGGCGCGGCTCAATCCCCATGTGGAGGTCGCCCGCGCGCACACGCGCGACTGGGCGCGTCGGATGGGGATGCTGGAGGGCTCCGGCGTGTGGGAGGAGGCGGACCTCGAGGCCCACGACTACGCGCTGCTCTGCTCGTACACCCACCCGGACTGCGACGCGGACGCGCTCTGCCTGGTCACCGACTGGTACACGTGGGTCTTCTTCTTCGACGACCACTTCCTGGAGGTCTTCAAGCGCGGCCAGGACCGGGCCGGCGGCAAGGCGTATCTGGACCGGCTGCCGCTGTTCATGCCCGCCGGCCCGGCGACCGGCATGCCCGAGCCGGTCAATCCGGTGGAGGCGGGGCTCGCGGACCTGTGGCGGCGGACCGTTCCGTCGATGTCGGCGGCCTGGCGGGTGCGCTTCGCCGAGGCGACCGAGCACCTGCTGTACGAGTCGCTGTGGGAGCTCGACAACATCAACGACGGCCGGGTCGCCAACCCGCTCGAGTACATCGAGATGCGCCGCAAGGTCGGCGGGGCGCCCTGGTCGGCCGGTCTCGTGGAGTACGCGGCGGGCGCCGAGGTGCCCGAGCGGGTGGCGTACTCCCGGCCGCTGCGCGTGCTGCGGGACGCGTTCTCGGACGCGGTCCACCTGCGCAACGACCTGTTCTCGTACCAGCGGGAGGTCGAGGACGAGGGCGAGAACAGCAACGGCGTGCTCGTCCTGGAGAGGTTCCTCGGCTGCACGACGCAGGAGGCGGCGAACGCGGTGAACGACCTGCTGACCTCGCGGCTCCAGCAGTTCGAGAACACGGCGCTCACCGAAGTGCCCGCGCTGTGCGCGGAGCAGGGCCTCGGGCCGCAGGAGGCCGCGGCCGTCGCCGCCTACACCAAGGGGCTGCAAGACTGGCAGTCCGGCGGCCACGAGTGGCATCTGCGCTCCAGCCGCTACATGAACGAGGGCCTGGCCGACGGCGCTTCGCGCACCGGCGGGCTGCCCGGCGGCCTCGGCCTGGACATCCGGACCCTGCTTGGCCGGCCGGCCGCGCAGAGGCTGCGCACGCTCAGCCATGTGCCGCACCAGTACGTGGGGCCGTCCCTGCTGCCCGCGTTCGACCTGCCCTACCCGCTGTCGGTCAGTCCTCATCACCGGGAGGCGAAGCGGCGCTCGGAGGACTGGGCGCAGGCGATGGGCCTCCTCGACGACATCTGGGACCGGCCGATGCTGGAGGGCTTCGACGTGGCGCTCTGCTCGGCGGGCATCGACCCGGACGCCGGCCTGGAGGAGCTGGAGCTCAGCGCCCAGTGGCTGACCTGGGGCACGTACGCGGACGACTACTACCCGATCGTCTTCGGGCGGCCCCGGAACCTCACGGCCGCCAAGGAGCAGACGGAGCGCCTCAAGTCCCTCATGCCGCTGGAGGATCCGGCCGCGGGCGCGGTGGACGCGGCCAACCCGCTGGAGCGGGCGCTCGCCGACGTGTGGGCGCGGACGGCACGGCCGATGAGCCGGACGGCGCGGGCCCGGTTGCGGACGGCCATGGAGCTGATGCTGGACAGCTGGCTGTGGGAGCTGCACAACGTGGCGCAGCACCGGGTGCCCGATCCGGTCGACTACGTGGAGATGCGGCGCAGCACCTTCGGCTCCGAGCTGACGATGCTGATGGGCCGGCTGCGGCGCGAGGAGGCACTGCCGGCGGAGCTCTACCGCTCGGGCACGGTGCGGGCCCTGGAGAACGCGGTCATGGACTACGGGGCGATGGTCAACGACCTCTTCTCGTACCAGAAGGAGATCGAGGTCGAGGGCGAGATCCACAACCTGGTGCTCGTCGTGCAGACCTTCTTCGACTGCGACTATCCGACGGCGGTGCGCATGGTCGACGACCTGATGCGCGGCCGGCTGCGCCAGTTCGAGCAGCTGAAGCGCCGCGAAGTACCGCTGCTGTACGAGGACTTCGGGCTTGACGCGGAGGGCCGGGCGGCGTTCGAGGCGTATCTGCGGGAGTTGGAGGACTGGCTCGCGAGCGTCCTCAACTGGCACCGGACGGCGCGTCGTTACGGGGCTCGGGACGTGCACGCGGGCGCGGGCTCGTCGGTGCTGCGGCGGGGTCCGCGGGGCCTCGGGACGGCGGCGGCCCGGCTCGCGTCGACGTACGGCTCGTCGGTGTCCTGAGCCGGCATGACGAGGGGCCGCTCCCGGTGCCGTGCCGGGAGCGGCCCCTCGTACGCGTGGTGGCTAGGTGCGTGGGCCGCGCAGCTGGTCGAGTTCGCGGCGGTCGCGCTTGGTGGGGCGGCCGGCTCCGCGGTCGCGCACGCCGGCGACGGCCACGTGCTCGCGCGGCGGCGGAGGCGGGCTGTTGTCGACGTACGCCTCGGCGGCGGCGGGCGGGCCGACCCGCTTGGTGAGCAGCTGCTTCACCTCGACGATCCGCTGCCGGCCGCCGTGGAAGAGCCGTACCTCGTCGCCGGGCTTCACGGGCTGGGCGGGCTTGGCCCGCTCGCCGTTGACCTTCACGTGTCCGGCCCGGCAGGCCGCGGCGGCCTGGGAGCGGGTCTTGGTGAGCCGGACGGCCCAGATCCAGCTGTCGACGCGCACGCTGCTCATCGTCCCCCGGCCTCCCGGTCAGCCCTGCTGGAACAGCTCGGCGGGCAGCGGCTTCAGCAGCGCGTACAGGTCGTCGGTGATGGGGCGGTCCCAACTGGCGATGGTGACCAGGACGTTGTCGCTGCGGTCGAACTGGACGCAGGAGATCCGGCTCTCGGAGAGCTTGAGCCGGCGCACGATGAGCAGGTTGTCGCCCTGCATCACCGGCACGTCCTCGCGGCCCTGCACCTCGACCGGCTCGTCGTTCTCCAGGGCCGCGAGCAGCTGGGCCACCTCGAAGGGGACCTGTCCGTCGGCGAGCTCGCGCGCCGGGGAGCCCTCCGGGAGATTGCCGATGATCATCGCGGGTCCGCGGCCGCCGAAGAGGTCGTAGCGCAGGAACACGCCCTGGCAGCTGCCGTCGGGCGCCGGGAGCAGGCCGGCGCCGAGATTGCCGGGCCAGTCCCCGGGGTCCATGGCCAGGACGTCGAAGTCCGGGCCCGCGGGTGTGGCGGCGCTGCGGCGGCGGAGGAAGGACATACCGCCATGGTACGTGTCCCGGCGCGCGATGCGGCGCGCCGGGGGCGGCGTCGATGGGGGTATCGGTGGCGGTGTCGGGCGGGGCGACGGCCGGGGCGTCACGGTGACCGGTCGCCGAGGGCCCGCAGGGCGGTGCCAAGGCCCGCGGGGTCGGTGCCGAGTTTGCGGTAGACGGCGGAGAGCAGACGGGTGACGGTGGCCCGGTCGGCGCCGAGCGCGGCGGCCGGGTCCTCACCGCGGGCGATGAGCTCGGCGGCGGCGCGCTCACGCGTGGTGAGCGTGTCGGTGCCTGCGGACAGCAGCGTACGGGGCCGCAGGCCGGCGGCGGCGAGCTCGGCCCGCGCGTCCTCGACCAGGGCGTCCGCGCCGCAGCTCTGGGCGGTCTCCAGGCCCCGGTAGAGGTGGTCGGCGGCCTCGTCGACGCGGCCGGTGCGGCGCAGCGCGGTGCCGAGGGCGACGAGCGAGCGGGCCAGCTCGTAGGCGGCGGGCGAGCGGTCGAGCCAGTCGACGGACTCCTCCAGGAGCTTGACCCGGTCGCCGTCGCTCCGGCCGGAGACCTCGGCGGTGACGCGGAGCGCCTGGCCGATCGCGGAGGGCGCCCCGTACTGGCGGGCGCGCTCGACGGCGGCGAGGGCGGTGTCGCGGGCCCGTCCGGGTGTCTCGCAGGCCTCGGCGAGCGCGAGATGGAGCTGCCAGGGACACCAGGCGGGATTGCGCATGCCGCGCGGGTCGAGGCGGCGGCCGACGGCGGCGAGCTCGGCGGCGGCCTCCTCGGTGCGGCCGGTGGCAAGCAGCAGCTCGGCGTGGACGGTCTGGGAGTCGGGGAAGGTGACGGCGGCCGGGAAGGGCTCGCCGAAGTCGTGGGTGCGGGCGATCCGCTCGGCCTCCTCGGTCCGGCCCCGGGCGAGCAGCACCTCGATCATGACGCCGGTGGCGTACCACTGGGCGGGCGTGCGCGGTCCGACGCGTTCGGCGAGCCGCAGGCCGGCGCGCACGAAGTCCTCGGCCTCGACGAGGCGGCCGCGGCGGTAGCGGATGTAGCCGAGGAGGGTGTACGCGAAGGAGAGGTGGGCGCCGCGCCAGCCCTGGCGCTCGAACTCGGCGGTGCCGGCGGCGAACAGTTCCTCGGCGCGGCCGGGCCGGTCGGCGTAGAGGAAGGTGAGGGCGACGAGGACGGGCACCTCGAAGCCGCGGCTTTCGTCGGCCCAGCTCAGGCCGCCGTCGAGGGCGCGTTCGGCGTGGCCGACGGCGAGGGCGGCGGGCTCGGCGCGGAGGGTGGCGTCCCAGGCGCGCAGGCCGATGATGTAGCGCTCGGTGAGGTCGCGGCCGGTCAGGCGGTCGGCGAGTGTGGCGAGCCGGCGGGAGCGGGCCGGCGAGTCGGGCTCGTCGGCGCGGAAGGCGTCCCACATGAACTTCTCGGACTGCATCCGCAGCCGGGTGCGGGCGTCGGTGGTGAGCCGGGACTCGCGGTCGAGGAGTTCGGAGGCCTCGACGAGCCGGTCGCTGTGGGCGAGGACCTGGGAGAGCCGGTAGACGATGCCGTGGCGCAGGGCCGGGTCGGCGACCGGTTCCTCCAGGGCGGCGCGCAGGTGGTTGACGGTGGTGGCGGGCTCGGTGAGCAGGGAGGCGGAGCCGAGTTCGAAGAGGACGGCGGCCCGCTCGTCGTGGTCGGGAGGTTCGCGCAGCGCGCGGGCGAGATAGCGGCGGGCGGTGTCGGGCGCGCCGGCCCGCAGGGTCTCCCGGGCGGCCGCCCGCAGGTTCTTGACGACCCACGGGTCGCCTTCGGGATGGGTCTCGACGAGGTGGCGGGCGGCGGCGGTGGGGCCGAGCCCGGCGTCGACGACGCACCAGGCGGCCTGGCCGTGCAGGGCGACGCGGGTGGCGGCGGGAATCGCGTCGTAGACGGCGGTGGCGATGAGCGGATGGACGAATTCGAGGGTGTCGGCCGTGGTTTCGGGTCCGGACGCGGTATCGGCTCCGGACGGAGACGGGAACGGAGACGGGAACGGGGACGCGGAGGCCGGTCGCGCGGCGGGGCCGGTGTCGGGGTGGGCGGGGCGGCGGGCCGGGGCGAGGACGCGGGTGCGGCGCAGGAGCTCGGCGCAGCGGGCGACCTCGTCGCGGCCGAGTCCGGCGACGGCGCCGGCGAGCTGCGGGGAGATCTCGGTGCCGAGGACGGCACAGGCCCAGGCGAGGCGGACGGCGGCGGTGCCGAGCCGTTCGATCTGGGCGATCAGGCCGCTGCCCTTGACGGCGGCGGCGAGGTCGCGGAGGGCGGGTGCGCGCTCGGCGGTGGGTTCGAGGCCGCGGTCGCGGATCCGGGCGGCGAGTTCGACGGCTTCGAAGGGGTTGCCGGAGGTGACGGTCCAGCACTCGCGGCAGAAGGCGTCGTCGGCGTGGGCGCCGACGCGGTCGCGGACGAGGCGGGCGATGGCGGTGGAGGTGAGCGGCTCCAGGCCGAGCGGGCGCTGCCCGGACCGGCGTCCGGTGAACTCCTCTCCGGACTCGGGGAGTTCGTCGGGGCGGTAGGCGACGACGAGCAGCATGGGCAGCTCTTCGGCGCGGGGCGAGAACGCGGAGAGCCAGCCGAGGGACTCCGGGTCGGCCCAGTGGGCGTCGTCGAGGACGACGACGAGCGGGGCGCGGCGTACGGCGAGGTGGGTGAGGACCCAGTCGAGCCCGTCGCGCAGTCCCTGCGGGTCGGGCGGCGCGCCCTCGGCGGCGGTGCAGAGCCCGAGGGCGGGGCCGACGATGTCGTACCAGCTGCCGAGCCGGTCACGGAGCTCGGTACGGGAGGCGGCGGCCAGTTGGGGCTGCAGCAGCTGCCGCGCGACGTGGAACGCCACCCGCTGTTCCTGGTCCCCGCCCCGCGCGGACAGCACGGTGCACCCCTTGGCGGCGGCCCGCCGCCGGATCTCGGCGAGCAGCGTGGTCTTTCCCATCCCGGCGGGCGCGGCGAACGCGAGCACCCCGCCCCGCCGCGGAGCGGCACGGACGAACCCGGGCGCGGCAGCTTCGGGACCGGTGTGCCGTGCGCCCGGCGCGGTGGTGGTGTCCTCGTCGCCGGTGGCGCTCGGCTCCCGGCGGGAGCCCGGCGCGGGCGCGGCACCGTCCGCGTCCGGGCCGGGCACGACGCGCAGCCGGGGCGCCGAGGAGGCCTGGCGCGGCTGGGGCACGCGGGCGGTGCGGCCGTGCGGGGCGCCGGAGCCGGGCACGGCGGCCGGGCCCGCGGGCCCCAGTCCCGCGCCACCGCCCGGGCCCGCAGGTCCGTCCCCGCGACCCTGTGCCGCGCCACCGCCCGCGCCCGCAGTTGCGTCCCCGCGCGCGCGTGACACGCCACCGCCCGGGCCCGCAGGTCCCTCCCCGCGCGCCTGCGCCGCGTCCGCAGGCCCGGCGGGCGCGTCCCCGTGCCCCCTCACCGCGCCCGGGTCCGCTTCCGGCCGGCCCTGGTCAGGGGCCGTCGGGGCGGCTTCGCCGGGCGGGGCGTGCCGGGCCGGCGGGTCCGGCCGGCGGGCCGGGGTGTGGCCGGTGAGGAGGTTCAAGGCCTCCTCGGCCGCGGCGAGTTCGGTCTCGCGTTCGATGAGGCCGAAGCCTCGCTGTGCTGACATCGTCCACCCCCACGACGGGGGGCGCACGCCCGGCGCACGAGGGGTGCGCCGGGGCGGTCGCCCCGCGAAGGACCCCAGCGTACGCCGGGACGCGACCATGAGGACGGGGATTGTGAGGGTTACGTGAAAAGACCTCCGCGGGTCCGGCTCAGCGCTCCGCGGACGCCGGTCCGGGCTGCCCGCCGCGTCGGGCGAGGTCCTCCAGGACGGCCAACGCCTCCTGCGCGCGGGCGTGTTCGACGAAGAGGTGGTCGTGGTGGTAGCCGGCGACGACGTTGCAGCTCAGCCCGGCGTCGGCGAGCGCGCCCGCGACGGCCGCGGTCAGGCCGACGGCGTCGAGCGCGGAGTGGACCCGCAGGGTGATCCAGCCGGCCACGTAGTCGTACGCCAGCGAGGCCGCGTCGGCGTCCTCCTGGCGTACGACCAGCGTCAGGCCCTCGCGCTCGGCGACGGTGACGACCGGCGCGAGGCCGGCCGGCGCGGCGGTGCCGGCGACGGCGGTGAAGACGTAGCGGCCGTCGTGGAGCTCCGGCCGCATCCCGGCGACGAGCCGGGTCAGATCACGCTCCGCACTCATGATCAGATCTTAGGGCGGTGTCACGTGAGGTCGAACTCGCCCTCCCGCGCGTTCACGACGAACGCCCGCCACTCGGCCGGGCTGAACACGATCGACGGCGCCTCCGGTCGCCGCCCGTTGCGCATCGCGATGAAGCCCTCGACGAACGCGATCTGGACGTCCCCCACGCCCTGGCTCCCGGAGCGCCAGTCCGCCTGCGACAGGTCGAGGTCCGGCAGGTCCCGCCCCGACCAGGCGTGCTGGGTCATGGTGCTGCTGTCCGTCACGTCCGTGCTCCTCTCGCGCCTCACGCGTCCCACGCGTCACGCTGTGCTGCTCGTCCGGGCCTCAGCGTAGCGAGCGGTCCCGGCCGCGGACAGACCTCAGCCGGTCGGCGGCCGGTCGCCGACGAGCCACATCGAGAAGAACTGCGCGCCCCCGCCGTACGCGTGCCCGAGCGCCGTGCGCGCCCCTTCGACCTGGTGCGCGCCGGCCTGTCCGCGCACCTGGAGCGCGGCCTCCGCGAAGCGGATCATGCCGGAGGCGCCGATGGGATTGGTGGACAGCACGCCGCCGGAGGGATTCACGGGCAGGTCGCCGCCGAGTTCGGTGACGCCGGCCTCGGTGAGCTTCCAGCCCTCGCCCTCCGCCGCGAAGCCCAGGTTCTCCAGCCACATCGGCTCGTACCAGGAGAACGGCACGTACATCTCGACCGCGTCGATCTGCCGGCGCGGGTCGGTGATGCCGGCCTGCCGGTAGACGTCCGCGGCGCAGTCCTGGCCGGCCCGCGGGGAGACGAAGTCCTTGCCGGCGAAGAGGGTGGGCTCGCTGCGCATCGCGCCGCCGAGCATCCAGGCCGGCGGGTGGGGCGAACGGGCCGCGCCGGCACGGTCGGTGAGGATCATCGCGCAGGCGCCGTCGGAGGACGGGCAGGTCTCGGAGTAGCGGATCGGGTCCCACAGCATCGGCGACGCCTGCACCTTCTCCAGCGTGATGTCGTGCTCGTGGAGATGGGCGAACGGATTGAGCAGGGCGTTGCGGCGGTCCTTGTACGCGACGAGGGAGCCGATCGTGTCGGGCGCGCCGGTGCGCCGCATGTAGGCGCGCACGTGCGGGGCGAAGAAGCCGCCGGCGCCGGCGAGCAGCGGCTGCTGGAACGGGATCGGCAGCGACAGGCCCCACATGGCGTTGGACTCGGACTGCTTCTCGAAGGCGAGGGTGAGGACGGTGCGGTGGACCCGGGCGGCCACCAGGTTGGCGGCGACGAGGGCGGTGGAGCCGCCGACGGAGCCGGCGGTGTGGACGCGGAGCATCGGCTTGCCGACCGCGCCGAGCGCGTCGGCGAGGTAGAGCTCCGGCATCATCACGCCCTCGAAGAAGTCGGGGGCCTTGCCGATGACGACGGCGTCGACGTCCGCCCAGGTCAGCTCGGCGTCGTCCAGGGCGCGCCGGGCCGCCTCGCGGACGAGGCCGGCGAGGGAGACGTCGTGGCGGGCGGCGACGTGCTTGGTCTGCCCGATGCCGACGACGGCGACCGGTTCCTTGCTCATTGCGAGTCCCCTTCCAGGACGGCGACCAGGTTCTGCTGGAGGCAGGGCCCGGAGGTGGCGTGGGCGAGGGCGCGGTCGGAGGCGCCGCGGTGGATGCGGGCGGCGGCCTCGCCGAGCCGGATGAGTCCGGCGGCCATGACGGGGTTGGCGGCGAGCGGGCCGCCGGAGGGGTTGACGCGGACGTCGGCGCCGAGGCGGAGGGCCTTGCGCAGGACCACCTCCTGGGAGGTGAAGGGCGCGTGGAGTTCGGCGGTGTCGACGGGCCGGGCGGCGGCCGGGTCGAAGGCGCCGGCGCGTTCGGCGGCCAGGCGGGTGGACGGCGAGTCGGTGAGGTCGCGCACGCCGAGCGCGTGGGCCTCGATGCGGTGGTCCATGCCGGTGATCCAGGCGGGCCTGGCACACAGTTCGCGGGCCCGGTCGCCGGCGGCGAGGACGACGGCGGCGGCGCCGTCGCCGATCGGCGGGCAGTCGCCGGTGCGCAGCGGGGCGACGAGGTGGTCGCCCTGCGGGCGGGCGCCGGGCAGCTGGGCGTGCGGGTTGGCGGCGGCGTCCTGGCGGCTGCGGGCGGCGATCGCCGCGAGCGCCTCCTCGTCGGTGTCGCCGGCGTCGATGAGCGCCTGGGCCTGGAGCGCGGCGAGCGCGACGGAGTCGGGCCAGAGCGGGGCGACGTAGTACGGGTCGAGCTGGCGGGTCAGCACGTCGCGCACGGAGCCGGGCGAGGACTTCCCGTACGCGTAGACGAGCGCCGTGTCGGCCTCGCCGGTGAGGAGCTTCACCCAGGCCTCGTAGAGCGCCCAGGCGCCGTCCGTCTCCACGTGGGACTCGGAGATCGGCGGCCAGGCGCCGACGCCGTCGAGGGCCATGGTGAAGGAGAAGGCGCGGCCGGCGAGGTAGTCGGAGGAGCCGGAGCAGGTGAAGCCGATGTCGGAGGTCTTCAGGCCGGTCTGCCGCAGCACCTCGTGCAGGACCGGCATCACCATCTCGACCTCGGAGAGTTCGTCGGTGCGCCGGGTGTGGTCGGTCTGGGCGAAGGCGACGATCGCCACGTCGCGGGCCGGTCGGCTCTCAGCGCTCACAGCAGCTCCTTGTACGTGTCGTAGTCGGCGTCCGGCTCTCCGCTGGGGCGGTAGTGGTCGGGATAGCGGCCGTTCTCGCTCCATACGGGCTCGACGCGCAGGCCCATTCGGACCTGGTCGTAGGGGATGCCGGCGATCCGGCCGTGCAGGGCGAGTCCGGCGCCGTCGAGGGCGATGTGGGCGTAGACGTAGGGGACGTCGATGTCGAGGTTCTTGGCTTTGATGTTGACGATGCAGAAGGTGGTGACGGTGCCGCGGGGGCCGACCTCGACGCGTTCGGTGGTCGCGACGCCGCAGGTGGGGCAGGCGCCGCGGGGCGGCACGTACACCTTGGCGCAGGACGGGCAGCGTTCGCCGACGGTGCGTCGTTCGGCGAGGGCGTGGAGATAGGCGGTCTGGGCGCGGCCGGGGCTGTAGGTGTAGTCGAGGCGGGCGGCGGCGACGATGCCGGTGACCGGCTCGTCGAAGGCGCCGTCGTGCGGGCGGGGTTCGCCGCCGGCGGCGTCCGGGCCGTGTTCGTACGGTTCGAAGCAGGCGATGTCGGTGATGGCGCCGGCGCGTTCGGCGGCCCAGCGGATCCGGACGCGCAGGCCGGTGCGTACGGCGTCGGGGCCGGGCGCGTCGAGGGCGTGCAGGAGCGCGGTGTCGGCGCCGTCGAGCCGGACGAGGACCCAGGCGAAAGGGGTGGCGAGCGGCTGGCCGGGGCGGGGCTCGGGGTTCCAGGCCCAGGTGGTGACGGTGCCGGTGGCCTCGACCTCGACGAGGTCGCGCAGCTCGGCGGCGGTCTCGGGGTCGTACTCGACGGGTGGGACGAGGATCCGTCCGGCCTCGGTGCGCACGCCGAGGACGATGCGCTCGCGCAGGCCGGTGAGAAAGGCGGACTGGACGGGGCCGAGGGAGCGGGTGAAGGGGAACTCGACGACGAGGGGCGCGCGGAGGGTTTCGGGGGCGGCGGTCACGGGGGCTCCAGGGGGTCGGTGGGCGGGCTGCGGGCGGGGCGTGGTCACTGCCGGCGGTAGACCGGCGGCCGCTTCTCCGCGAAGGCGCGCGCGCCCTCCTTCGCGTCCGCCGTCGCGAAGATCGGCCAGCCCCGCTTGAGTTCCGCCGCCAGGCCCTCCTCCTCCGTCAGCTCGGCGGCCTCGTAGACGGATGCCTTCACGGCTTCGACCGCGAGCGGCCCGCAGGCGTTGATCCGTTCGGCGGTCTCCAGGGCGGCGTCGAGGGCGGTGCCGTCGGGGACGACGCGGCCCACGAGGCCGATGCGGGCGGCCTCTTCGGCGGTGTAGGGCCGGCCGGTGAGGAGCATTTCGAGGGCGTGCGTGCGAGGGATCTGCCGGGGCAGGCGGACGGTGGACCCGCCGATCGGGAACAGGCCGCGGCGGACCTCGAAGAGGCCGAAGGTGGCGGAGGCGCCGGCGAGGCGGATGTCGGTGCCCTGGAGGATCTCGGTGCCGCCGGCCACGCAGGGTCCCTCGACCGCGGCGATGACGGGTTTGCGCGGGCGGTGGTGGCGGAGCATCGCCTTCCAGTGCAGGTCGGGGTCGGCGGTCATCCGGTCCCGGTACCGCTCCCCTTCCATGCCCTTGCCGGCGAGCGCCTTGAGGTCCATGCCGGCGCAGAAGGAGCCGCCGGCGCCGGTGAGGACGACCGAGCGGATCGAGTCGTCGGCGTCCGCCTCCAGCCAGCCGTCGTAGAGGCCGACGAGCATCGCCAGGGACAGGGCGTTCCTCGCTTCGGGGCGGTTCAGGGTGAGAACGAGTGTGGCGCCTTCGCGCCGCACGCTGAGGTGTTCGGTGCTGCCGCTCATCGGCATCTCCCGGATCCGGTGGCCGTCTCCATTTCTGGAACAGGTTGCAGGAGTGGCGGGATCAGTTCAATAGTTTTCTGACAGTCAGTCAGATTCTTCTGCGCGGGCCCTTCCCACCTCCGCCCGTCGGCGCTCTAATGACCGCGCCAGTCACCGACAGGCCGGTCCGCGCGTGGGGACCGGGATCAGGAGGAACGGTGGAGTACAACCTTGCCGACCTGTTCGAATCGGTCGTGGACGTGGTCCCGGACCGCGAGGCGCTGGTCTACGTCGACCACCCGGGCACGGGAGCCGAGCGCCGGCTGACGTACGCCGAGCTGGACGCCGCGGCCAACCGGCTGGCCCACCACCTGATCGACGCGGGGCTGCGCCCCGGCGAGCACCTCGGACTCCACCTGTACAACGGCGTCGAGTACCTCCAGACCGTGCTCGCCTGCCTCAAGGCCCGGCTCGTGCCGGTGAACGTCAACTACCGCTACGTGGAGGAGGAACTGGTCTACCTCTACCGGGACGCCGATCTGGCCGCACTCGTCTTCGACGCCGAGTTCACCGGGCGGGTCGCGGCCGCGCTGCCGCGGACGGAGAAGCTGCGGCACCTCGTGCGGGTGGGGACCCCGCCCGAGGGAGCGCCGGGGCTCGACTGCGTGGAGTTCGCCGCGGCCGAGGCGGCCGGCTCACCCGGGCGGGGCTTCGCGCCGCGGTCGGCCGACGACCTGTTCATCATCTACACCGGTGGCACCACGGGCATGCCCAAGGGCGTGATGTGGCGCCAGGAGGACCTGTTCTTCGCCGGCCTGTTCGGCGGCGATCCCAGCGGGGAGCCCGTGAAACGGCCCGAGGAGCTGGCCGAGCGGGTCGCGGCCGGCGGCGCCGGACTCACCTTCTTCCCCGCGCCGCCGTTGATGCACGGCACCTCCACGCTCACCTCCTTCATCGCGTTCAACTACGGGCAGCGGGTGGTGATCCACCGCAAGTACGCGCCCGAGGAGGTGCTGCGCACCATCGAGAAGGAGAAGGTGTCCAGCGTCTCGCTGGTCGGCGACGCGATGCTGCGCCCGCTGGTCGACGCGCTCACGGGACCGCTCAAGGGCACCGACCTGTCGTCCCTGTTCAGCGTCTCCTCGTCCGGCGCGATCATGTCGGACACCGTGCGCGAGCAGTTCCAGGCCCTGGTGCCGAACGTGCTCCTGCTCAACAACTTCGGCTCCTCCGAGTCCGGCTCCAACGGCCGCGCCACCGACGACTCCGGCCCGGCCAAGGGCTTCCGGCTGCACGTCAACGAGCGCACCCAGGTCGTCGACCCGGCCACCCACGAACCGGTCGCCGTCGGCGAGACCGGCCGGCTCGCCCAGCGCGGCCATGTGCCGCTCGGCTACTACAACGACCCGGCGAAGACCGCCGAGACCTTCTTCCAGAAGGGCGCGGAGCGCTGGGTGCTCCTCGGCGACATGGCCACCGTCGACGCGGACGGAGTGGTCACCGTCCTCGGGCGCGGCTCGCAGTGCATCAACACCGGCGGCGAGAAGGTCTATCCGGAGGAGGTCGAGCAGGCGCTGAAGTCCCATCCGGACGTGTACGACGCGCTCGTCGCCGGCGTACCGGACGCGAGGTGGGGCAACCACGTGGCGGCCGTGGTGCAACTGCGGGCCGGGGCGGCGCCCCTGGACCTCGCGGCGCTGCAGACCCACTGCCGCACCCGGCTGGCCGGCTACAAGGTCCCGCGCCAGCTCGTCCTGACCGACCGGATCCAGCGCTCGCCCAGCGGCAAGGCGGACTACCGGTGGGCCCGGTCGGTGGCCGCGGAGGCCGACACCCGGCCGTGACCGGTCCTCCACGGCGCCCGCCCACGGCCTGGCCCGCCGGCCGCGCCGGGCCGGCCGGTCAGCCGGCTCGTCCGTCTAGACCCCGAACTCCCGCAGCGCCGCGAGAAACTCGCGGGGCCGGGTGTGGTGGATCAGGTGCCCGGCGTCGATGGTGACCAGGCGCGCGTCCGCGATCCGGTCGGCCATCCAGGCCAGCTCCTCCTGCCGCAGATGGCTCCGCTCGCCGCCACCGAGGATCAGGGTCGGGGCGGTCACGGCCGACGCCTCCGCGCGCCAGGCCGGGTCCGGGTCGTTGAGCTGGGCGTCGGTGGCGCCGACCACCGCCCAGTCGAGGCCGAGTGGCCCGTCCGGCCGCTCGGCGGGCCCGCGCGGCGGGTCGAGCGGGAAGAACGCCGGCGAGTCCTCCAGCACGAGCCGGCCGATCAGGCCCGGCTCGCGCTGCGCCAGCAGATAGGCCGCCGCGCCGCCCATCGAGTGCCCGACCACGGTCGCGCCGGCCAGACCGAGCGCCTTCAGGAAGCCGCCGAGCTCGTCGCGGAAGACGTCGAAGCCGTAGCGGCCGGGCCAATCGCTCAGTCCGTGGCCGCGCAGGTCGACGGCGTACACCCGCCGGTCGGCGGCCAGCTCGATGGTGACGTCGGTCCAGTTGACGCTGTTCTCGCCGCGCCCGTGCACCAGGACGACCGGCGGGGCGTCCTGGGGGCCGATGACCCGGTAGGCGAGGCGGACGCCGTCGACGGTGACCGTGCGCACCGCCGGGTCGAGGAAGGCGGCGACCGGGCGGACGAGGGCGCCGGAGTCGTCGATCCACGGGAAGTGGCCGGATCGCGGCAGGACAAGGAGTTCGGCGTGCGGGAAGCAGGCGGCGAACGCGGCCGCCTTCGCCGGGGCGGGGCCCGCGTCGTACTCGCCGGCGAGGACGAGGACGGGCGCCGTCAGCCGCCGCAGGGCCGCCCGGGTGGCCTCGGGGTCGAAGGCGCCGGGTGCGTAGAAGGCCTCGGCCGCCGCCCAGTTCATCTCCGTGGCGGCGCCCGCCGCGTGCTCCCGCGCGGCCTCGTCCCAGCGGCCGTACGCGAAGGGCATCGCGATACGGGAGACCTCGGACATCGGCGTGTCGGGCCCGGTGCCGTCCAGGGCGGCCCGCGCCTCGGCGTACCACGGCTGGTCGGAGAAGACCTCGGCGGCCTTGTCCCACTCCTCGTCCGTGGTGCCGACGCCGACGGCCCGGGTGCTCGGGGTGACCAGGACCAGGGCGGCGAGCCGCTCGGGGTGCGCCGCCGCGTAGAGGGTGGCCAGGGCGCCGCCGGCGGAGTGGCCGAGCAGGTCGAATCGGTCCAGGCCGAGGTGGACGCGCAGCGCCTCGACGTCGGCGACCTGGCGGTCGCAGCGACAGCTCTCCGGGTCGGCGGGAACGTCGCTGCCGCCCGTACCGCGCGGGTCGAGCACGATCAGGGTGCGGTACGCGGTCAGTCCGCCGAGGTCGCCGAGATAGCCCGCGTCGCGCATGGGTCCGCCGGGCAGGACGACGAGCGGGTCGCCCTCACCCTGGATCCGGTAGGAGAGTCGGGTTCCGTCGTACGTGGTGAACTGAGGCATGCCGTCGATCCTCGCCGGGCCGGGAGGCGCGGGGCAACCGAGTTCGCCCAGGGCGCGATACGGTGGGACGTCCGCGGGCGCCGGCCCGCACGCCGCCCCCCACCAGCGAAGGAAGCCGTTTCACCGTGTCCGAGACCCGTCACGCCGAGCTGCGCGGTGACTGCGCGAACTGTTTCGGGCTGTGCTGTGTGGCCCTCCCCTTCGCCCGCTCCGCCGACTTCGCCGTGAACAAGTCCTCGGGCGAGCCGTGCCGGAACCTCGGGCAGGACTTCACCTGCTCGATCCACGCCCGGCTGCGGGACAGCGGATTCCAGGGCTGCACCGTCTACGACTGCTTCGGCGCCGGCCAGAAGGTCTCGCAGGTGACGTTCGGCGGGGTGTCGTGGCGGGAGGCCCCGGACAGCGCCCGGCAGATGTACGAGGTGTTCCCGGTGATGCGTCAGCTGCACGAGCTGCTGCGCTACCTCACCGAGGCCCGGGCGCTCGCCGCGACCCGCCCGCTCCACCGCGACCTCGACCGCGCCCTGGCCCGGGTGACGGAGCTGACCGAGGGCTCGGCGGACGAGCTGGAGAAGCTGGACGTGGGCCCGGTGCGGGCCGAGGTGAACCCGCTGCTCCTGAAGAGCAGCTCCCTGGTCCGCGCGGCGGCCGGCGGCAAGCCGAAGGACCGGCGCGGCGCCGACCTCATCGGCAAGCGGCTGCGCGGGGCGAAGCTGCGGGGCGCGGACCTGCGCGGGGCGCTGCTGATCGCGGCAGACCTGAGCGGGGCGGACCTGTCGCTCACGGATCTGATCGGCGCGGACCTGCGCGACGCCGACCTGTCGGGCGCGGACCTGACCGGCGCGCTGTTCCTCACCCAGCCCCAGCTGAACGCGGCCCGCGGCGACGCGGCCACCCGGCTGCCCGAGGGCTTCGAACGGCCCGCGCACTGGACCCGCTGACCCGCTGGCCGCGGTCCTCGAGCTCGTAGACGTACGGGGTCGTCGTCGTCAGTTCGGCGAAGCCGAGGCGGGCCAGGATGGGGCGGCTGGTGTCGGCGGCGTCGACCTGGAGGTAGCGGTAGCCGCGCGCCGCGGCGATACGGGCGCGGTGGGCGACCAGGGCGCGGTAGAGGCCCTTGCCGCGCCAGGCCTCGACGGTGCCGCCGCCGTACAGACCGGCGAAGTCGCTGTCCTCGGGAAGGTCGAGGCGGGCGGCGCTGACGGGCGCGCCGTGGGCCAGGGCGACGACGGCGGCGACGGTGCCGGGCGCCTCGGCGAGCTGGTCGAGGAGGCGGCGCCCGATGTGCGAGGAGTCCGTGCCGAAGGCCCGCTCGTGCACCTCGACCACGTCGCGTACTCCGGCCTCGTCGGTGACCGCGCGCAGCTCGACGCCGGCCGGCAGGTCCACGGGCGTGGAGACGGCGGCCGCCTCGCCGACCATGAGGGTCTCGCGCTCCTCCGGCACGAAGCCTGCGGCGAGGAGCCGGCCGGCGAGGTCGGCGGGGCCGTCGTGCCCGTACAGCTTCCATTCGAAGCTCCGCCCGGCGGCCGTGAAGTGACGGATCTGCGCGGCGACGGCCGCGTCGGCGTCGGACACGCCGAGGCCGGACCACAGCACGCCGTTCCAGCCGTGGGCGGGCCCGGTCTGGCGGACGACGGGCCCGTCGCGTTCGACGCGGGCGCCGGGCCCGTCGGGGCGGGCGCCGAGACGGAGCTGCCGGTCGTAACGGTTGCGCAGTGCGGTGAGGTCCATGGCCCCACCCCAGCATCCGCCGTGGCGCCCGCGCCACTCGTTTGGCGCGGCGCGGCCGTTAGCCGGGCCGCCGCTCTCACCAGGTCACGGGCAGGGTCTCGGGGCCGCGGTTGACGGCGCCGGCGCGCCAGGCGATCCGGTCGGGCGGGACGGCGAGCGCGAGGCCGGGGAAGCGGGTGAGCAGGGTGCCGAGCATGACCTCGGCCTCCATGCGGGCGAGCTGGGCGCCCGCGCAGTAGTGGGCGCCGTGCCCGAAGGCGAGGTGCGGGGCCTCGTCACGGCCGAGGTCGAGGCGGTCGGGTTCGTTGTAGACGGCCGGGTCGCGGTTGGCGGCCGGGTAGAAGACGTGGACGGCCTCGTCCGCCCGGATGGTGACGCCGCCGACCTCGATGTCGGCGGTGGCGACCCGGGGCATGCCGACGCCGCCGCGCTGCGGGATGTAGCGGAACAGCTCGTCGACGGCGCGGGGCAGCCGGCCGGGCTCGGTGCGGAGCTTCGCCGTCTGGTCGGGGTGGGTGAGGAGGACGTACACCATGGTGGAGACGATGTTGCGGACCGCGTCGAGCCCGTTGAGTGTGAGCATCACGGCCAGCGAGACCAGTTCGGGCGTGCTGAGGTGGCCGGCCGCGCGGGCGGCGGCGAGTTCGCTGACGAGGTCGTCGGCGGGGTGCTCGGCGCGCCGGCGGGCGAGGCCGGCGAAGTAGCCGGCGATCTCCTTCTTCACCGACTCGCCCTCCTCGGCGGTGGTGTCGTGGGAGAGGAGGCCGCCGCGCCATTCCTGGACGCGTCCGAGGTCGGCGGCGGGGATGCCGAGGAGTTCGGCGACGACGGTCGCCGAGAGCGGTCCGACGAAGGTCTCGGCGATGTCGGCGGGCGGTCCCGCGTCGAGGGTGCGCAGGGCGAGGGCGCCGGCCGTGCGCTCGGTGCGCTCGCGCAGGACGGTCATGCGGCGGCGGCCGAAGGCCGGGGCGACGAGTCGGCGCAGCCGGGTGTGGTCGGGCGGGTCGGCGCGGCCGACGCCGCCGGGCGGGGCCAGGGTGTGCGGAGTCGTGCTGGGGATCGGCCGGCCGACGGTGCGGGCCCGGCTGAGCCGCGGGTCCGAGGTGACCTGCTTGACGTCCTCGTAGCGGGTGACGAGCCAGGCGTGGCCCTCGCCGTGCGGGAGGCGGATCCGGGCGACGGGCTCCTCGTGGAGCAGCCGGTGGGGCACGGGGTCGAAGTCGGTGCGGGGCAGCGGGACCAGGGGCCAGTCGTGGACGACCGGGCCGTAGTGCTCGGGTGGGGTCATGGCGTGGGTGCCGTCTCCTGGCGGGTTCCGGCGTCGTGCCGGAGCGGGGTGATCTGCTCGATGTCGTAGCGGACGCGCAGCCGTGCGACGGCCTCGTGGTCGACGGGCCGGTCGGGGCCGGAGGAGGCGAGGATCTCCATGAGCTCCTCGAAGTAGCGCTCGTGGTCGGGCGGCGGCGAGGCCTGGAAGAGCATGCGGGCGGGGTCGCCGCCGCGGTTGGCGAAGGCGTGCGGGCAGCCGGGCGGCACGAGGACGAGGGTGCCGGCGGTGGCGCGGACGGCGCGTCGGCCGGTGGCGGACTCCCAGTCGCGCCAGCTGTCGCGGGTGCGGACGAGCGGCTCGAAGGCGAGCAGGTCGAGCTCGCCCTCGAGGACGTAGAAGAGTTCCTCGCTGCGCGCGTGGGCGTGGGCTCCGACGTCGAAGCCGGGCGGGACGACGACCTCGAAGGTGGAGGCGGTACGGGAGTGTGCGCCGGTCACCTTGAAGGTGACGTGCTGGGCGGCGGTGGTCAGCGTCCGGCCGTGGCCGGGCGGCACGACGAGCCCGTCGCCCGGTCCGACGACGACGGCGTCTGTGGCGGCGGCAGCGGTGGTGGCGTCCGGGGCCAGGGCGGTGGTGGTGGCTGGGGCCGGGGCGTCGGTGGTGGCTGGGGCCGGGGCGGCGGTGGTGGCTGGGGCGCCGAAGGCGGTGGCAGTCACGGGGCGGTGGTTCCTCTCACCAGGTGACGGGCAGGGTCTCGGGGCCGCGGATGAGGGCGCCGCGCTGCCAGCGGATCTCGTCCTCGGGGACGGCGAGGCGCAGGCCGGGAAAGCGGGTCCACAGCGTGTCGAGGAGGATCTCGGACTCGATGCGGGCCAGGGCCGAGCCGGGGCAGTAGTGCGGGCCGTGGCCGAAGGCGACGTGCGGGACGTAGCCGCGGTCGAAGTCGAGCCGCTCGGGCTCGGCGAAGACGGCCGGGTCGCGGTTGGCGGTGAGGTAGGAGACGTAGACCGGGTCGCCCTCGGGGATGAGGACGCCGCCGACCTCGACGTCCTCCAGGGCGATCCGGGAGAGTCCGACGGCGTTGCGGTGCGGGATGTAGCGGAGGAGTTCGTCGACGGCCTGCGGGAGCAGGTCCGGTTCGGCGCGCAGCCGGGCGAGGTGCCCGGGGTGGGTGAGCAGCGTGTAGACCATGTTGGCGCTGTTGTTGCGGACGGCGTGGGCGCCGCCGATCTGGATGAGGACGGCGAGGCCGACGGCCTCCCGCTCGTCCAGGGTGGCGTCGTCGACGGCGTCGGCGAGGACAGCGGCGAGGAACTCCTTGCCGGTGCCGTGGCTGCGGCCGATGAGCTCGGCGAAGTAGCGGGCCAGTTCGGCCTTGGCCTTCTCGGCGGCCTCGCGGCCGGAGCCGGCCGAGAGGATGGTGTCGGACCAGCGGGCCATCAGCGGTTGGTCGCCCTCGGGGACGCCCATGAGTTCGCTGACCATGGCGAGCGGGAAGGGCCGGTTGACCAGTTCCATCAGGTCGGCGGGCGGGCCGTGCCGTTCGACGCGGTCGAGGAGCCGGTCCATGACGTCCTGGGCGTGCTCGCGCAGGGCGCGCAGGGCGCGGGCGCTGAAGGCGCGGGCGACGACGCGGCGCATCCGGGTGTGGTCCGGCGGGTCGGCGAAGCCGACCGCGCCTTCCATGGGGATGAAGTGCGGGGCGAGGCGGGTGACGGAGCGTCCGTAGACGGCCTGGCGGCTGAACCTCGGGTCCACGGAGACGAATTTGACGTCCTCGTAGCGGGTGACGAGCCAGGCGTGGCCCTCGCCGTGCGGGAGGCGGATCCGGGCGACGGGCTCCTCGTGGAGGAGCCGGGCGAGGAGCGGGTCGAAGTCGAGGCCGGTGAGGTCGGGCACGGCCCAGAAGTGGACGCGGGACCCGGCCGCGTCGTCGGCACCTCCGGCGGTGGCGTCCGGCCCACCGGCGGTGGCGTGCGGTCCTTCGGCGGTGGCGTCGGGTCCTCCGGCGGTGGCGTGCGGTCCTTCGGCGGTGGCGTCGGGTCCTCCGGGCGCGACGTCCGGTGCACCGGCCGCGTCGGAGGGTCCGGGCGTGCCGGTGTTCGTGGTCGTGGTCATCGGGCCACCGTCGCTGTCGTGGGAAGAGGAGTGTCGGGCCGGCGGGGGCCGGTGAGGAGGACGCTCTCGCGCCGCGGAGGTTCGACGGCGCCGCCCGTGGTCCAGCTGCCGAGCGAGATCTCCGCCGTGATGCCGGGTCCGAAGCCGGCGAGGATCCCGGTGGCGCCGGCCGACGGGCCGCCCTCCTCGAAGAGCCGGCGCAGCGCGTCGAGGACGACGGCGCTGGCGATGTTGCCGTACTCGGTGAGCGTGGCCCGGCTGAAGCGGAACATCTCGGCCGGCACGTCCAGGTGCGTGCCGAGGTCGTCGAGGATGCGCGGTCCGCCGGCGTGGACGAGGTAGAAGTCCTGCCGGCCGGCGTCCCGGCCGTGCCGGGCGGCGAGTTGGACGAGGGCGGGAGCGAGCTGCTCCATGGTGCCGGGGACCCGCTTGTCGAGCATGAAGTGGAAGCCGGTGTCGCGGACCTTGTAGGCGATCCAGTCCTCGCTGTCGGGGACGAGGTAGGAGCCGTTGCGTTCCAGCCGGACGCCGGTGCCGCCGGAGCCCCGGACGACGGCCGCGGCGACGGCGTCGCCGAACAGGCCGTTGGAGAGCAGGTTGCCGACGGTGAGGTCGGTGGGCTGGTAGCACAGGGAGCAGAACTCGCAGGCGACGATCAGGGCGTTGGCGCCGGGATAGGCGGCGCAGAAGTCGTGGGCGCGGTTGATCGCCGCGCCGCCGGCGGCGCAGCCGAGCTGGGCGATGGGCATCTGGCGGGTGTCGCGGCGAAAGCCCAGCGTGTTGATCATCCAGGCGGTGAGCGAGGGCATCATGAAGCCGGTGCAGGAGACGTAGACGATGAGGTCGATGTCGGCCGCGCCGAGGCCGGCGTGGTGCAGGGCCTCGTGGACGACGGCGGGGACACGGGCCTTGGCCTCGGTCTCGTAGAGGGTGTTGCGGGCCTCGAAGCCGGGGTGCGCGAGGGTGCGTTCGATCGGCTGGACCAGGTGGCGCTTGGCGACGCCCGTGTTGCCGATGAGGCGGAGGACGAGGGGCAGCGACTCGTGGCCCGCGTGGAGGGTGCGGGCCAGATCCAGAGTCTCCTGCCGGGTGATGACGTGCTCGGGCACGGCGACGGCGGGACGGCACAGGACGGGCATGACGGTCCATTTCGTCCGGGGTTGGGAAGGGAGGCCGGACGGCCTCATCTTCGGGGCCCGGCGAGCGCCTGCCGCACCGTTCCTGCGCCTTCACGGACAATCGCACCCGAATGTGTGATCTTCGTCCACCCGTCCGTGACCGACGGCGGAACGGACGGCACGCGATCGCAGAAAGGGCGCCCCGGCCTCTTGCCAAGACCCCGGTGGCGGCGGCTTTACTGGCTCCGAAAAGGAGCTACCGAATGATCGGTCGTCCGTTTTGCGGCGGCCGGCCGGTGCTCTGCCGTGGTGTGGTGCGGTGTGCGCGTGAGGCGAGGGAGTGGCGCATGAGTGACCTGCTGGACGCCGGCGAGCGGCTCGGACGGGACGAGCTGGAGGCCCTCCAGCTGGAGCGGCTGCGCGCCACCCTGCGGCACGCCTACGCGAACGTGCCGTTCTACCGGGAGTCCTTCGACAAGGCGGGCGTACGGCCGGAGGACTGCGGCTCCCTGGCCGACCTGGCCCGTTTCCCCTTCACCGCCAAGACCGATCTGCGCGCGCACTACCCGTTCGGCATGTTCGCCGTCGACCAGTCCGAGATCCGCCGCATCCACGCCTCCAGCGGGACGACCGGCCGGCCCACCGTCGTCGGCTACACCGAGCGGGACCTGGACACCTGGGCGGACGTGGTCGCGCGCTCCATCCGCGCGGCCGGCGGCCGCCCCGGCCACAAGGTCCACGTGGCCTACGGCTACGGCCTGTTCACCGGCGGCCTCGGCGCGCACTACGGCGCCGAGCGGCTCGGCTGCACGGTGATCCCGGCCTCGGGCGGCATGACGGCCCGCCAGGTGCAGCTCATCCAGGACTTCCGGCCCGAGATCATCATGGTGACGCCCTCCTACATGCTCACGCTGCTCGACGAGTTCGAGCGGCAGGGCGTCGACCCGCGCTCCACCTCGCTGAAGGTCGGCATCTTCGGCGCCGAGCCGTGGACGGAGGAGATGCGCCGGGAGATCGAGGAACGCTTCGCGATCGACGCGGTCGACATCTACGGGCTCTCGGAGGTGATGGGCCCGGGCGTGGCGCAGGAGTGCGTGGAGACCAAGGACGGACTGCACGTCTGGGAGGACCACTTCTATCCGGAGATCGTGGACCCGCTCACGGGCGAGGTGCTGCCGGACGGGGAGCAGGGCGAGCTGGTCTTCACCTCCCTGACCAAGGAGGCGATGCCGGTGGTCCGTTACCGCACCCGCGACCTCACCCGGCTGCTGCCCGGGACCGCGCGGGTCTTCCGGCGGATGGAGAAGGTCACGGGCCGCAGCGACGACATGGTGATCCTGCGCGGCGTGAACCTGTTCCCCACCCAGATCGAGGAGATCGTCCTGCGCACTCCCGCCGTGGCCCCGCACTTCCAGCTCCGGCTGACCCGCGAGGGCCGCCTCGACGCCCTGACGGTACGGGCCGAGGCCCGCCCGGAGGCCACACCCGACCAGCGGGCGGAGGCGGCCCGCGCGATCGCGGCGGCCGTCAAGGACGGCATCGGCGTCTCGGTCGCGGTGGAGGTCGTCGACCCGGAGACCCTGGAGCGCAGCGTGGGCAAGATCAAGCGCATCCTGGACCTCCGGAACCCGCGCTAGCCGGGCCCCGCAGGACGCGGGACCCACGAGGTGCGGGCGCGGCAGGGACCGCGGACACTCCGCCCCTGCTGCCGAGATGCGCGATCAGCTGGTCAGCAGTTGCCACCGGACCTCCCCGTCGTGCCACTGATCCGTGGGGACGAGTCCGGCTGCGGTCGCGACGGCGGCGGACGCCTTGTGGTCGGGGTGGATGTGGGCGATGACCGTGTGCACCCGGCGCTCGCGGAGCCAGGCGACGAGTCCTCGGGCCGCCTCGGTGGCGATGCCGCGCCGCTGCCAGGGCGATCCCACCACCCAGGCGATCTCCGCGGTGGCACCGCGGTCGTCGACGGTGATCGTCGCCTGCACCGTGCCGGCCAGGCAGGCCGTGTCGCGGAGCTGGATCACCCAGTTGCACCAGGATCGGGCGGGATCGGGTGAGCCCGCCGCCCACCGTTCGTAGCGGGCGCGCAGGGCCTGGGCGGTGTCCGGTGCGCCCCCGATGAAGGTGTGCAGGCCGGGATCGGACAGCACCGTGGCCATCTCGTCGGCGTGGTCGGCCCGCAGGGGCAGCAGGGTCAGCCGGTCGGTGCGGATGGTGTCGGGCCGGAGAGTGGTCACGCTGCCTCCTGGTCGGAACGTTCGACGAGTATGCCTCGGTCGAACGTTCCGACCAGGACCAGGGCGAGGGCCGTCAGCGATCCCGGTAGCGCTCGCGCAGCTCGCGCTTGAGGATCTTGCCGCTGGCGTTGCGCGGGAGGGAGTCGACGAGGACGACCCGTTTCGGGGCCTTGAAGTGGGCGAGCTTCTCACGGGCGTGGGCGAGGAGTTCGGCCTCGGTGACCTTCGCGCGCGGGACGACGAAGGCGGTGACGGCCTCGATCCAGCGGTCGTCGGGGAGGCCGACGACCGCGGTCTCGGCGACGGACGGGTGGGTGTAGAGGGCGTCCTCGACCTGGCGGGAGGCGACCAGGACGCCTCCGGAGTTGATGACGTCCTTCACCCGGTCGACGACGGTGAAGTAGCCCTCGGCGTCGCGCACGGCGAGGTCGCCCGAGCGGAACCAGCCGTCGCGGAAGGCCTCCTTGGTCTCCTCCGGCTTGTTCCAGTAGCCGGTGCACAGCTGCGGCGAGCGGTAGACGACTTCACCGGCCGTGCCGTCGGGCACGTCCCGGCCGTCCTCGTCGACGACCCTCGCCTCGACGTGGCGGACCGGACGCCCGCAGGAGTCCATCCGGCCCTCGTGCTCGTCGGGGCCGAGGACGGTGGCGAGCGGCCCGATCTCCGACTGTCCGAAGCAGTTGTAGAAGGCGAGGGACGGCAGCCGCGAACGCAGCCCTTCGAGGACCGGCACCGGCATGACGGAGGCGCCGTAGTAGGCCTTGCGGAGGGCGGAGAGGTCGCGCGTCGCGTAGTCGGGGTGCCGGGTGAGGGCGATCCAGACGGTCGGCGGGGCGAACAGGCTGTCGCAACGCCCGGATTCGATCAGGTCGAACAGGAGCGCCGGATCGGGGCCGTCCACGACGGTGTTCTCGGCGCCGACCGCGAGGTAGGGCAGCAGGAAGACGTGCATCTGGGCCGAGTGGTAGAGCGGCAGCGAGTGCACCGGCCGGTCGTCCTCGTGCAGGTCGAGGGCCTCGACGGCGCTGGCGTACTCGTGGACCAGGGCCCGGTGGGTCATCATCGCGCCCTTGGGCAGGGCGGTGGTGCCGGAGGTGTAGAGCAGCTGGACGAGGTCACGGGCGTCGTGGTCCGTGTCGTACGGCTGGGGCTCGGCGAGCGCCGCGAGGAACGAGTCCTCGCCGTCGCGCAGCGGGCGTACGGGCACGCCGTCGGGTACCCGGCCGGCGAGCGCCGGATCGGCGAGGACCAGGGAACTGCCGGACTGCTCCAGGATGTAGGCGAGGTCGTCGCCGGTGAGGTGGTGGTTGACCGGCACGTGGATCAGGCCCGCCCGGGCGCAGGCGAGGAAGGCGATCAGGTAGGCGTCGGAGTTGTGGGCGTACGTCGCCACCCGGTCGTACTCGGCGAGTCCCCAGCGCTCGCGCAGCACGGCCGCGGCGGTCGTGACGGCGGTGTCCAGCTCGGCGTACGTCCAGGCCCGGTCCGCGTAGCGCAGGGCGACCCGGTCGGGGACGCGCTGGGCGCTCATGCGCAGGACGCCGTCGACGGTACGGGTGAGCAGCCTGCGTGGTCCTCGTTCCATGGCTGACGATCCTCGGTGGGGCCGGGCGGCCGGTCAAGTACCCGGCGGCGGCTCGTGCCGTGCGGACCTCGGATACCGAACGGGATGTTGACAGAGGGCGGGCCCGGCTGTCTGGATGACCCAATTGGCTTTCACCGCATGCTCGTTGGGAGGCACCTTGCACCTCCGCACCTTCTTGCCCGGACGGCTCAGGCGGGCGGCGCTCGTCGGCGCCGTGCTCGCCGCCGTCGTCGCCTCGCTGCCCGCCGGGGCCGCCGCCGACGCGGGCGGGCGGACCGACCGGCCGTCGGACCGGGGCCTGTCGGCCGTCATCCGCTACACCGAGTACGGCATCCCGCACATCGTCGCCCGTGACTACGCGGGCCTCGGCTTCGGCACCGGCTGGGCGCAGGCGGCGGACCAGGTCTGCGTCCTCGCCGACGGCTTCGTGACCGTGAACGGCGAGCGTTCGCGCCACTTCGGCGCGGACGCGGCGCCCGACGGGTCGCTGTCGTCGGCGACCACGAACCTCTCCAGCGACCTGTTCTTCCGCGGGGTGGCGGACGCCGGGACGGTCGAGCAGCTGCTCGCCACGCCGGCCCCGGCCGGGCCGAGCCGGCAGCTGAAGGAGCTGATGCGCGGCTGGGCGGCCGGCTACAACGCCTGGCTGCGCACGCACGAGATCACCGATCCCGCCTGCGCGGGCGCCGGCTGGGTGCGCCCGGTCACCGCGCTCGACGTGGCCCGGCGCGGCTGGGCGGTCTCCGTCCTCGGCGGGCAGGGCCGGGGCGTGGACGGCATCACCGCGGCGCGCCCGCCGGCCGGTCCCGCCCCCGCGGCGCCCGCCTCCGCGGCGCCGGCCGCCGCGGACCGGGTGGACCCGGCCCGTACCGCTGCCGCCGCCCGCGCGCTGTTCGCCGCCGAGAACGCCACCATGGGCTCCAACGCCGTCGCCTTCCAGGGCGCGACGACCGCGGGCGGGCGCGGGCTGCTGCTCGGCAATCCGCACTATCCGTGGCAGGGCGGCCGGCGCTTCTGGCAGTCCCAGCAGACCATTCCCGGCGAGCTGAACGTCTCCGGCGCCTCCCTGCTCGGCACCGCCGTGGTGAACATCGGCTTCAACGACAAGGTCGCCTGGAGCCACACCGTCGCCACCGGCGTCCCGCTCAACCTGCACCAGCTGGCCCTCGACCCGGCCAACCCGACCGCCTACCTGGTGGACGGCAGGCCCGAGAAGATGACGCCGCGCACCGTCACGGTGCCGGTCAAGGGCGGGGCGCCGGTCACCCGTACCCAGTGGTGGACCCGCTACGGTCCGGTCGTCAGCGGTCTCGGCGCGCAGCTGCCGCTGCCGTGGACGGCGACGACGGCCTTCGCGCTGAACGATCCCAACGCCGCCAATCTGCGGGCCTCCGACACCGCGCTCGGCTTCGCGAAGTCCCGTTCCACGGACGACCTGGCCGACGCGCTGCGCCGCACCCAGGGCCTGCCGTGGGTGAACACGATCGCCGCCGACGCGGCGGGGCACACGCTGTTCACCCAGGCACAGGTGCTGCCGCGGATCACCGACGAGCTGGCGGGGCGCTGCTCCACTCCGCTCGGCCGCGCCACCTACCCGGCCTCCGGTGTCGCGGTCCTGGACGGCTCGCGCGGCGACTGCGCGCTCGGCTCGGATCCGGACGCGGTGCAGCCCGGGGTGTTCGGCCCGGCGCGGATGCCGGTGCTGCGGGACGCGCCGTACGTGGAGAACTCCAACGACAGTGCCTGGCTGGCCAACGCGGACCGGCCCGTGACGGGTTACGAGCGGATCTTCGGCACCGTCGGCACACCGCGGTCGCTGCGTACCCGCGGCGCCCTGGAGGACGTGGCGGCGATGGCCGCGCGCGGCGGACTGACCGTGGCGGACCTGCAACGGCAGCAGTTCGCCAACCGGGCGCCGGCGGGCGATCTGGCGGCGGCGGACGCCGCCCGGGCCTGCCCGGCGGTCCTGCCCGACGACCCGGAGGCGTGCCGGGTGATCGGCGCGTGGGACCGGACGGTGAACACCGGCAGCCGGGGCGCGCTGCTGTTCGACCGGTTCTGGCGGAGGCTCACGGCCGCGGCGCCGGCGGGCACCCAGTGGAAGGTGCCGTTCTCGGTCGCCGACCCGGTGCGCACCCCGCGCGCCCTCGACACCGGCTCCGCCGCCTTCGCCAAGGCGCTGGGCGACGCGGTGGCGGAGCTGCGGGCCGCCGGGATCGCGCTGGACGCGCCGCTCGGCGAGCACCAGTTCGTCGTACGGAACGGGGTGCGGATCCCGGTGAGCGGCGGCACGGAGGCGCTGGGCGTCTGGAACAAGACGGAGCCCGTGTGGAATCCGGCGGGCGGCGGCTACACGGAGGTCGCGCACGGCACCAGCCATGTGCAGGCGGTCGGCTGGGACGGGAGCCGCTGCCCGGTGGCGCGCACGCTGCTGTCGTACTCCCAGTCCTCGAACCCCGCCTCGGCGCACTTCAGCGACCAGACCCGGCTGTTCTCGGGCGGGCGCTGGGTGACCTCACGGTTCTGCGAGAAGGACATCCTGCGCTCGCCCGCGCTGCGGGTGGTGGTCGTCAGGGGCTGAACGAGAGGAACACGAAGGCCGCGAAGATCGACAGGTGGACGGCGCCCTGGAGGAGGGTGGCCCGCCCGGGCACCACGGTCAGGGCGCTCACCACGGCCGTGAGCACCAGCAGCACCATGTGGAGGGGCCCCAGACCGAGGATCAGGGGCCCGTCCAGCCAGACGGAGGCGAGGGCGATCGACGGGATCGTCAGGCCGATGCTGGCGATGGCGGAGCCGTAGGCGAGGTTCATGCTGGTCTGCATGCGGTCCCGGCGGGCCGCGCGCACGGCGGCCAGGGTCTCGGGCAGCAGCACCATGAGGGCGATGATGACGCCGACCACGGCCTTCGGCAGGCCGGCCGACTCGACGCCGTCCTCGATGGTGGGCGAGATGAGCTTGGCGTTGCCGACGACGGCGACGAGGGCGACCACGAGCAGGCCGAGGCTGAGCCAGGTCGCCCGGGCGGTCGGCGGGGCGGCGTGCTCGTCCTCCGACTCGTGGCCCTCCTGGCCCGGCCGGGGCACGGGCAAGAAGTAGTCGCGGTGCCGGACCGTCTGGACGCCGACGAAGACCGCGTACAGCAGGAGCGAGGAGACGGCGGCGAAGGCCAGCTGGGCGGTGGAGAACTCGGGGCCCGGGTGGCTGGTGGTGAAGGTGGGCAGGACCAGCGTCATGGTCGCGAGGGTGCAGACGATGGCGAGTTCGCCGCCGGAGCCCTCGGCGTTGAAGACGGCGATCCGGTTGCGCAGGGCGCCGACGAGCAGCGAGAGGCCGACGATGCCGTTGCAGCTGATCATCACGGCGGCGAAGACGGTGTCGCGGGCGTAGCTGGTCGCCTTGTCGCCGCCTCCGGCCATCAGCGTCACGATGAGTCCGACCTCGATGACGGTGACGGCGACGGCGAGGACGAGGGAGCCGTAGGGCTCGCCGACGCGGTGGGCCACGACCTCGGCGTGGTGCACGGCCGACAGGACGGCGGCGAAGAGGCAGAGCACGATGAGCACCACCGCGAAGCCCGGTAGGTCCCGGCCCCAGCCGAGGGCGAGGCCCACGGCCGCGACCACCGGCCCCCATGTCGTCCACTGTCGTGCCATTCCCGCCGTAGTCGAACTCATGCCCTGAATCCTGCCATAAAGGGCGGGTACGCCTTCCGCGCGCCGCGTGCGCCCGTCCGGATCCGGGGGAGGCCGGATCCGGACGGGCGACGACGGGGCGTGCGGGAGCGGGGCTTGCGGGCCGGGGCGCGCGGGAGCCGGCCTTACGGCTTCGGCAGGGTGCAGCCGGCGCGGTTGAGGTCGATCACGTTCTTCGGGCCGATGCACGGGACGATGGTGTACGTCTCCTGGGCGTAGTTGATGCCCTGACGGACGGTCACGGTGCCGTTCTCGTCGACCTCGCACGGGTTGTTCACGGTGCAGCTCTCACCGCTCTCGTTGCCCGTGTTGTTGACGGCGACGACCCGGCCGGTGGTCGTGTCGACGACCGGCGAGCCGGAGGTGCCGCCGATGGTGTTGCAGGAGGAGGTGTAGCGGACCGAGTCCTTCCAGGTCCAGTCGCCCTCCTTCAGGCGGTAGACGAAGCCGTCGACGTTGCAGCTGTAGATCCGCTTCCAGTAGCCGGAGACCACCTTGATCGACGAACCCTGCACCGGGTGGGTGTCGTTCAGGGTCAGCGCGCTGATGCCGTACTGGCTCTGGATCTGCGCGTACGTCGTGGTCAACTGGTAGATCGAGACGTCCGTGTCGGTCATCGTGCCGTACGCGATCTTGCTGGCGCGCAGCGTCCCGACCTTGGTGCCGGCCGAGTTCAGCAGCGAGAACGAGCGGGTGGACCGCCTGTCCTTGACGACCTCACCGGGTCCCGGGAAACCGGTCTCCAGGCAGTGTCCGTTGGACAGGACGAGCGCCGGGTCGGTCGGCAGGGAGCTGGGCGTGCGGACGACGGATCCGGAACAGTTGCTGAGCGCGACCGTGCCGGCGAAGTCGACGGCGAGGGCCGCGGTGGCCTGGCTGCGGGGCGCGGCGGCCGGGGCCTGCGCGCCGGTGTCCCGGGGTGCGGACGCCAGGGCCGGGGCTGCTGCCGCTCCTGTCAGGAGCAGGGCGAGCAGGGCGCCGACGAGAGGCTTCTTCATGTGGGGGTTCCCCTCTGATGACGGTGCAACCGAAGATCCTTCGATTGTCATGCGCATTCTCGAAAGCTCCGGGCCGAACTGGCAAGAGGGTGTGCCCTGTTGGGCGGTCTGCGGCCGGAAAACGCCGCCGCCCCGGCCGGGAGATCGGTCTCCCGGCCGGGGCGGCGGCTCACGGCGCGCGGCTGTTCTACGGCGCCATCTCGTACGCGCCCGCGAGCGCCTCGACGCGCTGCCAGACGCGGTCCGTGCGCACCTCGTCCACCACCGGGCGGCGGACGGCGCCGAGCGCCCACTCCTGCTGCGCCTCGGTGGCCGAATCCTTGCCGTGCAGCTCCACGGCGTGCGCCGAGAAGTCCCGTACGAGGACGGCGAACAGCTCGTCCAGCACGTCCTCGTCGACCGCCGTGAGCGCGCCCTGCTCCAGGACCAGCTGGCCGTGCACGACCAGGGCGAAGAGCTGTCCGACGGCGAGCAGCAGGTCGAGGTCCCGGCTCTGCGCCTCGTCCGGCGCCGCCGTCGTGACGAAGGCGCAGAGGGCGTCGGCCTGCTCGCGGAAGCGGGCGACGTTGGGCAGGTGCGCGTACGCGTCGAAGGCGGCGCGCCAGTCGTGGAAGCGGACCGAGCCGAGGCCGCGGGCGGGTCCCTGGCGGAAGAGGAAGGCGTCGTCGGCCGCGTCGAGACGGGTCGGGACGGGCTCGTAGGCGACCGGGTCCAGCAGGTGGTTGCGCATGAACTTCAGGATCAGCGCCAGGTTGACGTGGACCGTGCCCTCCAGCTTCGGCAGGCCGCGGATCTCCACGGCCGCCTGGGCGAAGTAGTTGTCCTTCTCGAAGCCCTTGGCGGCGATCACGTCCCACATCAGGTCGATGACCTTCTCGCCCTCGGTGGTCACCTTCATCTTCGTCATCGGGTTGAAGAGCAGGTAACGGCGGTCCTCGGGACCGGCGGAGCGGAAGTAGTCGACGGCGCGGTCGCTGAACAGCTTCATGCCGGCCAGCCGGACGTAGGCGTCGGTCAGCTCGCGGCGCACGTGCGGGAAGGCGGTGACCGGACGGCCGTACAGGATGCGCTGGTGGGCGTGGGTGACGGCCTCGTACATCGCGTGCTCGCAGATGCCGATGGAGGCGGTGCACAGGTTGAACTTGCCGACGTTGACGGTGTTGAGCGCGGCGTCGAAGGCGGCGCGGCCGGTGTGCAGCACGTCCTCGGCCGCCACCGGGTAGTCCTCCAGGCGGAACTCGCTGACGAACTTCGAGGAGTCGACCACGTTCTTGACGAGGTGGTAGGCGGGATGGCGGCTGTCGGCGGCGAAGAAGACGTAGCCGTCGGGGCCCTCGACGTCGGTGCGGCGGCCGAAGACGGAGACGAGGCCGGCGGCGTTGCCGTTGCCGATGTAGTACTTCGAGCCGGTGGCGCGGAAGCCGCCCTGGCCGTCGGGCTCGAGGAGCATGTCGGTCGAGTAGATGTCGGCGCCGTGCGTCTTCTCCGACAGGCCGAAGGCGAACACCTCGCCGTCCGCGAGGAGTTCGGCGGCACGTGCGCGGGCTGCGGCGTTGTCGCTCTGCCAGACCGGGCCGAGGCCGAGGATGGTGACCTGCCAGGCGTACCAGTAGTCGAGCCCGTAGAAGCCGAGGATCTCGTTGAGCGCGGCGATCCGGGCGGTGTCCCACCGCTTGTCCGCCGCGCCGGCCGTGTCGCCGGCGGCGGAGGACGGCGTGAGGAAGGTCGCGAACAGGTTCTCCTTGGCGGCGAAGGCGAGGAAGTCGCCCAGCCACGCGCGGGTGCGGTAGTCCTCGATCAGTCGCCGCTTGCCGCGTTCCTCGAACCAGTCGACGGTGGCCCGCAGCAGCCGGCGCGTCTCGGGGTCGAAGTGCGCGGGGTCGTAGGTGCGCGGGTTGAACAGCAGCTGGTCGGCCATGTTGAGGATGCCCTGTGCCTTTCGGCTGGTCGGTCGGTTACGGATGAGAGGGAGAGGTGCGCGGGTCGGCCGGGCCGAACCGGGCCAGGGTGGCGAGCACGTCGTCCAGCCAGGCGATCATCATGCGTTCGTACGCGATGCCGCCGCGCAGTACGACGTGCTGGAGCTCCCGCTCGGCGTCGAGCGGCGCCTCCGGGCGGTGCGGGTCGGCCGGATCTGCCGGGCCCTCCGGGCCCTCCGGGCCGTCCGGGTCCGCCTCGGGTCCGGTGAAGTCCCGTACCTCGCCCGCCCGGTAGTGCGCCAGGCGGTCCTGGTGCACCTGCCGGTGCCGCTCCACCTCGCGGATCAGGCCGGCCGGGTCGTCGAAGGCGGCGCCGCGGATCTTCACCGCGAGGTCGTGGCGGACGCTCTCCGGCTCGATGGGATCGCGCAGCCACGAGGACAGCGCGGCCCGGCCGAGGTCGGCGACGGAGTACTCACGCTTGTCCGGGCGGCCGTGCTGGGGCACGTCGCGGACGTCGACCCACCCGTCGTTCTCCATGCGCTTGAGCACGCGGTAGATCTGCTGGTGGGTGGCGGTCCAGAAATAGCCGATGGACCGCTCGAAGCGCCGGGCCAGCTCGTAGCCGGAGCCCGGTTTCTCCAGCAGGGACACGAGGATCGCGTGTTCGAGCGCCATGGCACCCGATCGTGCTATGCAACTGGTTGCATAGCAAGCCCGCCGGGATGAGACGCCGCTCACCCCGGCGGTGCGTGACGGACGGCCCGCCGACGTGGCCGCCGTCCGTCACAACGGCCGGTCGTGGCCCTCCCAGTACGGGTCGCGCAGGCGCCGCTTGTAGAGCTTGCCGTTGGGATCGCGGGGCATGTGGGCGACGAAGTCGACGGACTTGGGCCGCTTGTAGGAGGCGAGCCGGCTCTCGCAGTGGGCCAGCACCGCGGCGGCGAGCTCCGGGCCCGGCTCGTGGCCCTCGGCGGGCTCGACCACCGCCTTGACCTCCTCGCCCCAGTCGGCGTGCGGGATACCGAAGACGGCCGCGTCGGCGACGGCGGGGTGGGCGAGCAGGGCGGCCTCGATCTCGGCCGGGTAGATGTTGACACCGCCCGAGATGATCATGTCGATCTTGCGGTCGCGGAGGAAGAGGTAGCCGTCCTCGTCGAGCACGCCGAGGTCGCCGACCGTGAAGAAGTCGCCGATGCGGTTCTTCGCGGTCTTGGCCTCGTCCTTGTGGTAGCGGAAGCCGCCGGTGCTCATCTTCATGTAGACGGTGCCGAGTTCGCCGGGCGGCAGCCGGTTGCCGTCGTCGTCGAAGACGGCCAGCTCGCTGATGGGCCAGGCGCGGCCGACGGTGCCCGGCTTCTTCAGCCAGTCCTCGGCGGTGGCGAAGGCGCCGCCGCCCTCGCTGGCCGCGTAGTACTCCTCGACGCAGTGGCCCCACCACTCGATCATCGCCCGCTTGACGTGGTCGGGGCAGGGCGCGGCGCCGTGGATGGCGTGGCGCATGGAGGAGACGTCGTAGCGGTCGCGGACGTCCTCGGGCAGCGCGAGCAGGCGGTGGAACTGGGTGGGCACCATGTGGGTGTGGGTGCAGCGGTGGGTGTCGACGAGCCGCAGCATCTCCTCGGGCGTCCACTTGTCCATGACGACGAGCGGGTGGCCGATGTGCAGGGCCGCGCCGGCGAACTGGAGCACGGCCGTGTGGTAGAGCGGCGAGCAGACCAGGTGGACGTTGCCGTCGAAGGGCTTGATGCCGAAGATGCCGAGGAAGCCGCCGAGGTAGGTCTCCTCGGGGAGCTTGCCGGGCAGCGGGCGGCGGATGCCGCGGGGCCGGCCGGTGGTGCCGGAGGTGTAGTTCATGACCCAGCCGAGGGTGCGGTCGGCGGGCGGGGAGTCGGGCCGGCCCTCGAGGAGGTCGGCGTACGGGCGGAAGCCGGGGATCTCGCCGACCGCGTAGCGCCGGCTCGGCGCGAGGCCCGCCTCGTCGGCGGCCGCGGCGGCGGCCGAGGCGAAGCGCTCGTGGGCGACGAGCACCTTCGCGCCGGAGTCGGCGACGATCCAGGCGATCTCGGGTCCGACGAGGTGGTGGTTGACGGGCACGAGGTAGAAGCCGGCCTGGGAGGCGGCGAGGTAGGCGGTGAGGAAGGGCACGCCGTTGGGCAGGACGACGGCGAAGGCGTCGCCGCGCTCGAGGCCGGCGGCGCGCAGTCCGTGGACGAGGCGGTTGGCGTCGGCGTGCAGCCGTCCCGCGGTCCACTCCTCGCCGTCGGGCGCCACCAGGACGACGCGGGACGGGTCGGCCGCGGCCTGCGACCAGAATCCGTTGGGCTGCTCGCTCATCAGGCGCTCCTCCCGGCGATGCGGTTGATCCGGTCGACGGCCTTCTCGAAGCCGCGGGTGAGCTCGTCGAAGACCTGCTGGACGCCGCGCTCCGTGTTCATCCGGCCGACGATCTGGCCGACCGGGGTGCCGAGCAGCGGGGCGACCTCGTACTTCTGGATGCGGGAGACGGCCTCGGCCACCAGCAGGCCCTGGAGCGGCATGGGCAGCGGGCCGGGTCCTGCCGGGTCGTCCCAGGCGTCGGTCCATTCGGTGCGCAGCTGGCGGGCGGGTTTGCCGGTCAGGGCGCGGGAGCGGACGGTGTCGCCGGAGCCGGCGGCGAGGAGCTTGGCGGTCAGGGCCCGGGAGTGGAGTTCGGCCTCGGTGGTGGTGAGCCAGAGCGAGCCGAGCCAGACGCCCTGGGCGCCGAGGGCGAGTCCGGCGGCGATCTGTTCGCCGCTGCCGATGCCGCCGGCGGCGAGGACGGGCAGCGGGGAGACGGCGTCGACGACCTCGGGCGTGAGGACCATGGAGGCGATCTCTCCGGTGTGGCCGCCGGCCTCGTAGCCCTGGGCGACGACGATGTCGATGCCGGCCTCGGCGTGGTGGCGGGCGTGCTTGGCGCTGCCGGCGAGGGCGGCGACGAGGACGCCGTGGTCGTGGGCGCGGGCGACGACGTCGGCGGGCGGTGAGCCGAGGGCGTTGGCGAGCAGTCTGACCGGGTAGTCGAAGGCGACGTCGAGCTGGCTGCGGGCGACCTGTTCCATCCAGCCGGTGATGCGCCAGCCGGAGGCCTCGCCCTCGGCGAGTTCGGGGACGCCGTGTTCGGCGAGGGTGGCGCGGACGAACTCGCGGTGTCCCTCGGGGATCATCGCCTCGACGTCGGCCTCGGTGACGCCCTCGACCTTCTTCGCGGGCATGACGACGTCGAGGCCGTAGGGCAGCCCGTCGGTGTGGGCCTGCATCCAGTCGAGGTCGCGGGCGAGGTCGTCGAGATCGGTGTAGCGGACGGCGCCGAGGACGCCGAATCCGCCGGCTCTGGTGATGGCGGCGGCCACCGCGGGGAAGGGCGTGAAGCCGAAGATGGCGTGCTCGATCCCCAGTTTTCGACTCAGCTCCGTCTTCATGGGCGGCATGGTGCCGCAGCCGGGGTGCCGAGGGAAGAGATTTTCTGATGCAGTGTCAGATTGTTTCGCGGCCGGGGCCCGTGTGGGAGAGGGTGGTCATGACGGAGACGACGGGAAGCACGGGCCGGGGCCCGAGCCGCCGCGCGTTCGGCGGCGGGGTCCTCGCGCTGGGAGGTGCGCTGATGATCGGTGCGGTGCCGGGGGCCGCGGCGGCCGGGGAACCGGGGCCGGAGCGGGCGCGGGCGGGCGGGTCGGGTGAGGCGCGGACGGCCGGCGGCGACGGTGCGCGGGGCTTCGGCGGCGCGCGGCGGACCGTGCTGCGGCGCGGCTCGGCCGAGCGGGCGGGACTGCTGCCCGAGCATCTGGACGCGCTCGTCACCGGTGCGGAATCCTTCCTCCGCCCCTCCCCCACGCACCCGTGGTACGCGGGTGCGGTGCTGCTCGCCGGGCGCGGCGGGACGGTGGCCCTGCACCGGCCGATCGGCTGGGCCGTCCGCTACGCGGCGTACGACGAGAAGACCGACACCGGGGTCGAGCTGCCGCCGGACGAGCGGATCCCGATGCGCGAGGACACCGTCTTCGACCTGGCGTCGGTCTCGAAGCTGTTCACCTCGATCCTGGCGGTGCAGCAGATCGAGCGCGGGGCGCTGGAGCTGGAGGAGCGGGTCACGGCGTATCTGCCGGAGTTCGCGGGCGGCGGCAAGCAGGACGTCACGGTCCGTCAGCTGCTCACGCACACCTCCGGGTTCCGCGCCTGGATCCCGCTGTACAAGGAGCCGACGCGGGAGGGCCGGCTGCGGCTGCTGTGGAACGAGGTGCCGGCGCATCCGCCCGGCACCTTCTACCTGTACTCCGACCTGAATCTGATCACGCTTCAGCTGATTCTGGAGAAGATCACCGCTCGCCCTCTGGACGACCTGCTCCGCACCGAGATCACCGCTCCGCTCGGGATGCGCCGCACGCGTTTCAGTCCTCCGCTCTCCTGGCGGCCGGACATCGCCGCGACGGAGGACGCCCGCAAGCCCTGGTCCGGCCTGGACCGCGGCATGGTGTGGGGCGAGGTGCACGACGAGAACGCGTACGCGATGGGCGGCGTCGCCGGTCACGCCGGGGTGTTCTCGCGCGCCTGGGACCTCGCCGTCCTCGCCCGCACCCTGCTGAACGGCGGCGCCTACGGCGACGCCAGGATCCTCTCCCCCGCCTCGGTGGAGCTGATGTTCACCGACTTCAACACGGCCTTCCCCGGCGACGAGCACGGTCTCGGCTTCGAGCTCTACCAGCACTGGTACATGGGCGCGCTGGCCACTCCGCGCACGGCCGGGCACACCGGTTTCACCGGCACCAGCCTGGTCCTCGATCCGACGACCGACGCCTTTCTGATCGTGCTCGGCAACTCGGTCCATCCGGTGCGCACCTGGCGCTCCGGCTCCGCGCCCCGGGTCGCCGCCGCCGACCGTCTCGCCCGCGCGGTGCCGGTGCGCCCGGCCCGCGGCCGGCACGCCTGGTTCGCCGGCATGGCGAGCGGCACGACCGCCACCCTCACCCTGCCGGCCGTCCCCGGCGCGGCCCGCTTCACCTGCGCCCTGTGGTGGGACACCGAACCCGGCACCGACCAGGCCGTCCTGGAGGCCTCGACGGACGGCGGCGCCCGCTGGTCACCGGTCCCGTTCACCACCACCGCCGGCGAGGACGGCGCGCCGGGCAGCGGTGAGCACCCGACGGGAGCGGTCGGCGGCTGGTCGGGACGCCGCTGGTACGAGCTGTCCGCCGGCCTGTCCGCGTGGTCGGCGGCGCCCGTGCGACTGCGCTGGCGCTGCACCACCGACACCCGCTACGTGGGCCGCGGCGTGTACGTGGACGCCCTCCGCGTCCTCGACGCCTCCGGCCGCCCCCTCTTCGACGAGGCCCGCCCCGCGGACGGCTCCCGCGTCGAGGCCCGCGGATGGACGCTCTCGGCGGACTAGCGGGGCGTCTCGCCGGTCGGGCCACGAGGACGGAGGGGCCGGGCCGCGGGACGGATCAGGGCCGGGCCGCGTCGGCGAGGGCGGCGAGGACGGGCTGGATCAGCGGGTGGTCCTCGGCTCCGCGGCGGACCGCCGCGAAGACGCGGCGGGTGGGCGCGACGCCGTCGACCGGGCGGACGACGACGCCGCTGAGGTCGGTGCCGCGCAGCGCCGAGCGGGGCACGAGGGCCACGCCCGCGTCGGCGGCGGCGAGCGCGACGACGGCGCGGAAGTCGTCGGAGGTGTGCTGCATGGTGGGCGCGAACCCGGCGTATTCACAGGCCAGGACGGTCACGTCCTGGCAGGGGTTGCCGGCCGACTGGCCGATCCACGGGTCCTTGGCGAGGTCGGCGAGCGCGATCCGCTCCCGTACGGCGAGCGCGTGGCCGGGCGGCAGCACGGCGTCGAACGGCTCCGCGTAGAGCGGGACGCGGGTGAGGCGGGCGTCGTCCGCGCCGGGCGCGCCCCGGTATTCGACGGCCACGGCCACGTCGACCTGGCGGTCGAGGACCATGAGCAGGCTCTCGTCGCCCTCGGCGTCCCTGACCCGGACGCGGATGCCGGGCGCGGTGCGGGCGAGGGAGCCGATGGCCGGGGCGACGACGAGCCCGATGCCGGTGGCGAAGGCCGCCACGGTGACCGTGCCGGCCTCGCCCGAGCCGTAGGCGGCGAGCTCGGCCTCGGCGCGCTCCAGCTGGGCCAGGACGGCGTTGGCGTGGCTCAGCAGGATCTCGCCTGCGGGGGTGAGCCGGGCGCCCCGGGCGCCCCGCTCCACCAGGCGGTGGCCGGTCTCCTGCTCCAGGGCGGCGAGCTGCTGGGAGACGGCGGAGGGCGTGAGATAGAGCGCGGCGGCCGCCGCTGTGACGGTGCGGTGGTCGGCCACCGCCCGGAGGATGTGCAGCCGCCGCGCTTCGATCATGCCCCTAGTTTCGCAGGGCGGCGCGCGCGTCGACGAACGCGTCCACGGCCCGGTTCACGTCGTCCGTGGAGTGGGCGGCGGAGAGCTGGACACGGATGCGGGCCTGGCCCTGCGGCACGACCGGGTAGGAGAAGCCGATCACGTACACGCCGCGCTCCAGGAGCAGCTCGGCCATCCGTCCGGCCTCGGCGGCGGCGCCGATCATGACGGGGGCGATGGCGTGGTCGCCGGGCAGGATGTCGAAGCCCTCCTCGGTCATGCGGGAGCGGAAGAGCGCCGTGTTGGCGTTCAGGCGCTCGCGCAGGTCGCCGGCGGACTCGAGCAGGTCGAGGACCTTGAGCGAGGCGGCGGCGATGACCGGGGCGAGGGTGTTGGAGAACAGGTACGGGCGGGAGCGCTGGCGCAGCAGGGCGACGATCTCGGCGCGGGCGGCGACGTAGCCGCCGGAGGCGCCGCCGAGGGCCTTGCCGAGGGTACCGGTGATGATGTCGACGCGGTCCATGACGCCGTGCAGCTCGGGCGTGCCGCGGCCGCCGGGGCCGACGAAGCCGACGGCGTGCGAGTCGTCGACCATGACCATGGCGTCGTAGCGCTCGGCCAGGTCGCAGATCTCGTCGAGCGGGGCGACGTAGCCGTCCATGGAGAACACGCCGTCGGTGACGATCAGCTTGCGCCGGGCGCCGCCCGAGACGGCCTCCTTGAGCTGCTGCTCCAGGTCGGCCATGTCGCGGTTGGCGTAGCGGAAGCGGCGGGCCTTGGACAGGCGGATGCCGTCGATGATGGAGGCGTGGTTGAGGGCGTCGGAGATGACCGCGTCCTCGGGGCCGAGGAGGGTCTCGAAGACGCCGCCGTTGGCGTCGAAGCAGGAGGAGTAGAGGATCGTGTCCTCCTGGCCGAGGAAGGCGGACAGCCGCGCCTCGAGCTCCTTGTGGACCTCCTGGGTGCCGCAGATGAAGCGGACGGACGCCATGCCGTAGCCCCAGCGGTCGAGCGCCTCGTGGGCGGCGGCGACGACCTCGGGGTGGTCGGCGAGGCCGAGGTAGTTGTTGGCGCAGAAGTTCAGCACCTCGCCGGGACGGCCGCCGGAGGTGACGGCGACGGTCGCGGACTGGGGCGTGCCGATGACGCGCTCGGGCTTGTGGAGACCGGCCTCCTGGATCTCCTGGAGGGTGGCGCGGATGTCGTCGCGTACGGAATCGAACATGTGGGTGCAGCTCCTGGGGTTCGGAGGATCCGGGAGGATCAGGCGGTCCAGTCGAGGATGATCTTGCCGCCCTTGCCGGACGCGGCGTCGTCGAAGGCCGCGTCGAAGTCGCGGTAGTCGTAGCGGCCGGTGATCACCGGGGCGAGGTCGAGTCCGCCCTCCAGGAGCACGGACATGGCGTACCAGGTCTCGAACATCTCCCGGCCGTAGATGCCCTTGATGGTGATCATCGAGGTGACGATCTTCGCCCAGTCGACGGAGAAGTCCTCGCTGGGCAGGCCGAGCATGGCGATCTTGCCGCCGTTGGTCATGTTGGCGACCATGTCGCGCATCGCGCGCGGGTTGCCGGACATCTCCAGGCCGACGTCGAAGCCCTCCTTGAGGCCGAGGGTGCGCTGGCCGTCGGCGATGGTCCGCTCGGCGACGTTGAGCGCGAGCGAGACGCCGGTCTTGCGGGCCAGCTCCAGGCGCTCCTCGCTGACGTCGGTGATGACGACGTTGCGGGCGCCGGCGTGCTTGGCGACGGCCGCGGCCATGATGCCGATCGGGCCGGCGCCGGTGACCAGGACGTCCTCGCCGACCAGCGGGAAGGAGAGCGCGGTGTGCACGGCGTTGCCGAACGGGTCGAAGATCGCGGCGACGTCGAGGTCGACCGGGACGCGGTGCACCCACACGTTGGCGGCGGGCAGCACGACGTACTCGGCGAAGGCGCCGTCGCGGCCGACGCCGAGGCCGACGGTGGCGCGGCACAGGTGGCGGCGGCCGGCCAGACAGTTGCGGCACTTGCCGCAGACGAGGTGGCCCTCGCCGCTGACCAGGTCGCCGACCGTGACGTCGGTGACGTCGCGGCCGGTCTCGACGACCTCGCCGACGAACTCGTGGCCGAGCGTCAGCGGCGTGGCGATGCTCTTCTGCGCCCAGCCGTCCCAGGAGCGGATGTGCAGGTCGGTACCGCAGATACCGGTCCGCTTGACCTTGATCAGGACGTCACCGTGACCCGTCTCCGGCTCGGGCACGTCCGTGAGCCAGAGTCCCGGCTCCGCCTTCTGCTTGACCAGCGCCTTCAATGTCACGGCTCCCGACGTACGTGTCCTGTGATGTTCCGGGTCCGGGCGCGGCGAAGCGCCCATGATCCCTGGAGGAGAATCTTCCGTACGCCGGGCCCGTGGTCCATCGAGGTTTTCTTAAGCGCGGTCATAGATCAGCTTCACGCCGCTGGCGGGACAGGGCCCCGCGTCAACCCGAGGCGCCTTCCAGTACCGACTTGGCCGCGTTGTGGCCGGGCACTCCGCTCACTCCGCCGCCGCGCACGGCGCCCGCGCCGCACAGCAGGACGTTGGCGTGCGCGGTCCCGACGCCCCAGCGGCCCGCCCGGTCGTCGCCGGCGCCGTCCGCGTAGGGGAAGGAGAGGTCGCGGTGGAAGATGTGGCCGCCGGGCAGCCGCAGCTCGCGTTCGAGGTCGAGCGGGCTCTTGGCCTCGATGCACGGCCGGCCGTCGGCGTCGCGGGCCAGGCAGTCGGCGACCGGTTCGCCGAGGCAGGCGTCGAGCTGGTCGAGGGTGGCCTTGAGCAGGGCGTCGCGGGCTCCGTCCGGGTCGTCGGCGAACAGCCGGGCGGGCGCGTGGAGTCCGAAGAGGGTGAGGGTCTGGTAGCCGCGGGCGGCGGCCTCGGGGCCGAGGATGCTCGGGTCGGTCAGGGTGTGGCAGTAGATCTCGGAGGGCGGCGCGCCGGGCAGCCGGCCGGCGGCGGCCTCCTCGTACGCGGCGGCCAACTGCCCGTAGCCCTCGGCGATGTGGAAGGTGCCGGAGAACGCCTCGCGCGGGTCGACGGCGCGGTCGCGCAGCCTCGGCAGCCGGGTCAGCACCATGTTGACCTTGAGCTGGGCGCCCTCGGCGGGCCGCGGCGCCGGTTCGCCGAGCAGTGCGGCGAGGGCCTGCGGGGAGGCATTCACGAGCACGTGCCGGGCGCCGACGACGCCTTCGCCGTCGGCGGTGCGGTAGGCGACCTCGGCGTGCTCGCCGTCGGTGTCGATCCGGGTGACCTCGTGGCCGGTGCGCAAGGTGGCGCCGGCGGCGCGGGCCGCGTCGGCGAGGGCGTCGGTGAGCGCGCCCATGCCGCCGACCGGCACGTCCCAGTCGCCGGTGCCGCCGCCGATGACGTGGTAGAGGAAGCAGCGGTTCTGGAGCAGGGAGGGGTCGTGGGCGTCGGCGAAGGTGCCGATGAGGGCGTCGGTGAGGACGACGCCGCGCACCAGGTCGCTGGCGAAGTGCCGCTCGACGGCGGCGCCGAGGGGCTGCTCGAAGAGCATCTCCCAGGTCTCCGGGTCGTCGACCCGGGCGCGCAGTTCGGCCCGGGTCGGCAGCGGCTCGGTGAGGGTGGGGAAGATCCGCCGGGCGGCGCGGGCGGTACGGCCGTAGAACGCCTGCCAGGCCTCGTACTCGCGGTCGGACCCGGTGAGCGCGGCGAAGGACGCCCGGGTGCGGTCCTGGTCGCCGCCGACGAGGAGGCCGGAGTCCCCGTACGGGGTGTACGAGGAGACGGACCTCTTGCGCACGGCGAAGCGCAGCCCGAGCTCGCGGACGATCTTCTCGGGGAGCAGCGAGACGAGGTACGAGTAGCGGGAGAGCCGGACGTCGACCCCGGCGAACGGGCGGGTGGACACGGCGGCGCCGCCGGTGGAGCCGAGGCGTTCGAGGACGAGGACCCGGCGGCCGGCGCGGGCGAGGTAGGCGGCGGCGACGAGGCCGTTGTGTCCGCCGCCGACGATGACGGCGTCGTACGTGCTCTGCGGTACGCGAGGTGCGGTCATGCCTCTTGCTAACACCTCGGGGCCGGTCCCACCAGGGTGCGGTGCGCCGGTCCTCGTCAGCCGCCGGCGGGCAGGCGGGCGCGGCAGTGGGCCTCGTCCGCGCGGGCGGCGCGGGTGTCGGGATGGTCGGCGCCGAGCAGGCGGGTACGGGCCTCGGTGACGTGCCGGTACGCGGTGAGGGCCTCGTCCCAGCGGCCCAGCCAGCCCAGCGCGACGGCGGTCTCGCGGTGGCTGGCCAGGGTGTCGGAGTGGTCGGCGCCCAGGACGCGGGCCCGGGCGGCGTGGACCGCGCGGGCCTCGGCGAGGGCCTCGCCCCAGCGGCCGAGCCGGCCGAGGTTCACGCCCAGTCCGTGCCGGGCCCGCAGCGTCTCCGGGTCGTCGGGGCCGGCGGCCCGGGTCCGGGCGTCGACGAGTTCGCGGTAGAGCGCGACGGCCTCCTCGGCGCGGCCGAGCCGGCCCAGGCAGATGCCGCTCTCGTAGCGGGCGGCGAGCGTGTCCGGGTGGTCCGGGCCCAGGACGGCGCGGCGCGCCGCGGCGACCTCGCGGTACTCGGCGAGCGCGTCCGACCAGCGGCCGAGCCGGCCGAGGGCCTGGCCGACCTCGTGGCGGGTGGCCAGGGTGTCCGGGTGGTCGGCGCCGAGCAGCCGGGTGCGGGCGTGGGCGACCTCGCGGGCGGTCGCGTACGCCTCCGCGACGCGGCCGGTCCGGCCGAGGGTGTAGGCGAGGTTGTGCCGGCAGCGCAGGGTGTCGGGATGCTCGGGCCCCATGGTCCGCTCCCGCGCGGCGAGCACCTCCTCGTACACGGTGTGCGCCTCGGCGTGCCGCCCGAGTCCGCCGAGCACGTAGGCCGTCTCCTGCCGGGCCGCGAGCGTCTCGGGATGGTCGGGCCCGAGCGTGCGGGCCCGTCCCTCCGCGACCGCCGCGAACCGCCGCAGCGCCTCGGCGGGACGCGCGAGCCGGGCCAGCGCGAACCCGAGCTCGTATCCGCTGGTCAGCGTGTCGGCATGGTCCGCGCCGAGCACGTGCGCCCGGTCCCGTACGACGGTCTCCAACACCTCGACGGCCTCCCGCCACCTGCCCAGCCGCCCCAGCCCGAGCCCGGCCCGGTGCCGCCCGGCGAGCACGGCGACGAGCTCCGAGGTGGAGGTGCCGGAGGTGCCGGTGCCGGTCGTGGGACCCGCGCCGGGCGCCACCGGCCCGGGCGCCTGACCGGAGTCGGTCGCCGCCGGGACGGCGGGGCGCGTCCACGTGCCCGTCAGCGCCGCTGTCGGCGGCGGGGCGGCCGGGGCCGGGCGGGTGGCGGGGCGGCCGGGGGCCAGGGTGGCGGCCCAGGCCGGGAGGGCGGGCAGCACCGGCCAGGGCCCGGCCGGCCGGCGGCCCGCGGTGAGCCGGTCGCGGACCTGGGCCGCGTCCGCGGGACGTCCGTCCGGGGTCTTGGCCAGCAGGTCGAGGACGATCAGGTCCAGATAGCCCGGCAGTTCGGCGCGGTGGCTGCGCAGCGGCGTGGGCACGGTGTCGCGGTGGCCGATGAGGATGGCCCAGGTGTCGCCCAGGTCGAACGGCGGCACGCCGGTGGCCATCTCGTACAGCACGCACCCGAGCGAGTACAGGTCGCTGCGGTGGTCGACCTCGTGGCCGCCGATCTGCTCGGGGCTCATGTAGTGCGGGGTGCCCATGGCGATGCCGGTGCCGGTGAGGCGCGAGGTGAAGCCGATGTCCGCGCCGAGCCGCGCTATGCCGAAGTCGCAGATCTTCACCGTGCCGTCGCCGAGCCGGACGATGTTGGCCGGCTTGAGGTCGCGGTGCACGACGCCCTGCCGGTGCGTGTAGGCGAGGGCGTCGGCGACCTGCTCGGCGATGTCGACGACCTGCGCGACCGCCAGCGGCCGCTTGCCGTTGTCGGCGAGGAGCTGGCTCAGGTTGCGCCCCTCGAGCAGCTCCATGACGAGGAAGAGGACGCCATCGGACTCGCCGAAGTCGTGCACCACGGTGATGCCGCGGTGCTGGAGCGACGCGGCGACCCGCGCCTCGCGCCGGAAGCGCTCCCGCAGCACCGTGAGGTGGGCCGGATCGCGCTGCTGGCCGAGCGGCCGCAGGCACTTGACGGCGACGCGCCGGCCGAGCGACTCGTCGGTGGCCCGCCACACCTCGCCCATGCCGCCGCGGCCGATCACCTCCTGCAGCCGGTACCGGCCCTGGATCAGCCTGGTGTCCGTGTCCGCCATCGCGTGCTGTCGCCCCCGTTTGCCCCGTTGTCGTGCCGCTCCCTCCCCGGCCCGTCCAGTATGGCTGCCGACCGGCGCAGACTGTACGGCGCGGGTCGGGTCCGCGGGCCGAGCCTTTCGATCGCGCGCAGGACATGGCGTGGCGGCAGCCGCCAGCGGAGCCGGTCGGGTATGCAGCGCAGCAGATTGGCCGTGGCGGTCAGCCGGTACGTGACGGTCTGCGGCGGCGGCGCGGGCCGGCCGTACAGCTCGTGGGCGTACGGAGGCAGGGTGTCGTACGCGAGGGCGGCCACGCGCCGCCAGAACACCTCGCGCGCGGGCACGAGGGCCGTCCGGACCGGCGGCCTGCGCAGGAAGGTGTCGACGGTGTGCGCGTCCGCGCCCGCGGCGAGCTGCGGCCGGACGTCCGCGAAGTACCGGTCGAGCGCGGCGGTGTCGCCGGGCACCCGGTCCGGGTCGAGGCTGACGAGCCGGGCGGCGGCGCGCTGTTCGTCGACGTACCGGTCGGCCTGGGCGTCGTCGAGCGGGATGCCGGAGCGTCGTACGACCTCGAGGTACGAGTCGATCTCGGCGCAGTGGACCCAGAGCAGCAGCTCCGGGTCGTCGACGCCGAGCAGGCGGTGGATCTTGCGGACGCGGGCGCCGGCGGCCTCGGCCGCTTCCGTGGTGCCGTAGCTGAGCGTCCCGACGAAGTTCGCGGTGCGCATCAGCCGGCCCCAGGCGTCCCGCCGGAAGTCGCTGTTGATCATGACACCGCGGACGGCGACGGGGTGCAGCGCCTGCAGGAACAGCGCGCGCACCCCGCCGATCCACATCACGGGGTCGCCGTGGAGCTGCCAGGTGACGGACCCGGGGCCGAAGAGCCCCGGGTCGGGAAGGATCGTCGTCGCGTCGGTCCGCATGGCCCCACGCTAGGGCCGCCGCTCCCGTAGGTCGACGGGTCAGCGCCAGACCGTCTGCACGGAGTCGAACTGGACCCAGGTGATCGGGTTGCCGGCGTTGCCGCCGAAGACGCTGACCGAGCCGCTCGGGTTGATCTCGAACCGGCAGGCGTTGACGCCCTGGCTGTTGTTGCGGGGCGCCGCGGCGCGGACGTAGCCGGCCGGCGCGGTGAAGCCGTCGGGCAGCCGGCCGATCTTGGCGTCGGTGGCGAGGTTGCAGGTGACGATGCCGCGGGCCTGGAGGAAGGTGGTGCCGGCGATGGTGACCAGCCGGACCTCGGGCGTGGCGCCGGCGGACGGCGTGATGCCGGTCTCCAGGACGAGCGGGGTCCAGGCGCCGGCGTCGACGCCGCCGGGCGCGGCGGCCGCGGGAGCGGCGGCGGCGAGGCCGCCGGCGGTGAGGGCGGCGGGCAGGGCGAGGGCCGCGCCGAGGACACTGCGGCGGTTGTGGGACATGGGTGGTCGGCTCCTTGGAACGGGTGCGGAAGGGACGGACGAGGAGGGGTCAGCGCCAGACGGCGCTGACGTCGTCGAGCTGCGCCCAGGTGATGGGGTTGGTGGCGCGCCCGCCGAACAGCCGCAGCTGCCGGTCGGTGCCGGCCTCGACGCGGGCCACGGCGGGGCCGCCCGCGGTGGTGTCGCGCGGCACGGTGGCGCGGGCGACGACGCTCGGGGTGAGGGAGTCGGGCAGGGTGGCGATGACCGTGTCGGCGGTGAAGGTGCCCTTGACGCCGCCGCTGAGCTGGAGGGTCGTGGTGCCGGCGAGGCTGATCAGCCGTCCCTGGGGGGCGTGCTGGTCCGGGCTCACTCCGGCGGCGAGTTCCAGCGGCTGCCAGTCGGTGAGGACCTTGACGCCGTCGGTCTCGGGCGCGGCGGACAGCGACAGGACGGTGCAGGTACGCGGGCCGGGGTTCTCGCAGGCGAAGCCGAAGTGGAGGTGCGGGACGCCGTCGCGGACGGAGACGGCCATGCCCTCGGGCTCGCGCCACACCAGGCCCGGGGCGGCGGTGACGTGCTGGTGGTCGAGCTGGGCGCCGGTGGCCCAGTCGAAGGCGGTGAGCCAGGTGTTGCCGGGCAGCGGAGCGGTCTCCAGGCTCTGGCCCTTCAGCGTGTAGAGCACGCCGGCGTGCGACGCGTAGCCCTGGAAGTCGGTGCCGTCCGCGGGGATGGCGGGCGTGATCCGCTGGATCTGCTCCCACACGCCGGCGGCGGCCTTGGCCAGGTCGTAGCGCGCCCAGTGGGTGCCGCCGTCGAGGGTGTAGCGCAGGATCAGCTCGTTCGCACTGTGGTCGACGGCGGGCGTGAGGAAGCGGGCGGCGGGGTCCGGGGTGTAGGCCGGGGTGTGCCGGGCGGTGCCGGAGTCGACGACGTCGCCGTCGGCGTAGCGGAAGCTGACCACGGCGGTGCCGTAGCCCTCGTTCTTGGAGTTCGGCGTGGACTCGGCCTCGGTCCACAGCCAGATCTGCCCGGCGCGGTTCTCGACGCCGAGGCTGACGCCGTGTCCGAACCCGCGCAGGTACATGTGGCCGGTGATCGTCCCGGTCGTGCCGAGGCGGGTGAGGCACAGGTCGCCGCGCGTCTTGCGGGTCGGGTAGTCGAGGGCGGCGGGCTCGTCGGCGAGCCGGATCCCGCCGTCCATGACCTGGAGGACGAACACGTCGCCGGAGGCGGGTTCGACGGCGAAGGACTGCATGACCGTGCCGTTGTGGAGCGGGCGGCGGTGGAGCAGTTTGCCCACCGGGCCCGCGATGTCTATCTGTCCTGCGATGGTGACGCTCAACGGCACGGCTCCTCGGGCGCTTCCGGAACGGATCCGGATCCTCATGATCGAACCGCGTCAGTGTGCCACTCCTCCCGCGCCGCCAGAACTCCCGGCGGTCCGCACCCGGCACGGTCAGACGGTGCGGGCCGCGCGTGCGGCGCGCATGATCGAAGCATGTCCGAGGTGACCACCACCGATCTGTACGAGGTCACGATGGCGCTGTCGTACCTGCGGGAGGACATGCGGGCGCCGGCCACGTTCAGCCTCTTCGTGCGCGACCTGCCGCCGGGACGCGGGTTCCTGGTGGCCGCGGGCCTGGAGCCGGCCCTCGACTTCCTCTCCCGCTTCCGGGTGGGGCGGGCGGACCTCCTGGAGTTCTCCGAGGTCCTGCGGCGGCCGGTGGAGGACCTGGAGCCGCTGCACGGCCTGTCCTTCGACGGGCAGGTGCGGGCCGTTCCGGAGGGGCGGCTGGTGCTCGCCGGCGAGCCGCTCCTGGAGGTGACGGCGCCGCTGCCGCAGGCCCAGCTCGTGGAGACGTATCTGCTGTCCCTCGTCTGCCATCAGACGGCGGTCGCCTCCAAGGCGGCCCGGTGCGTCCTGGCCGCGGCCGGGCGGCCGCTGGTCGACTTCTCGCTGCGCCGCGCGCACGGGCCCGAGGCCGGGGCGCAGGCGGCCCGGCTCGGCGCGCTGGTCGGTTTCGCCGGCACCAGCAACGTCGCCGCCGCCCGCCGCTACGGGATCACGGCGGCGGGCACGATGGCCCACGCGTACGTCGAGGCCTTCGCCTCCGAGGAGCAGGCGTTCCGGGCCTTCGCCCGCACCCATCCCGGCCCGGTGACCTTCCTCGTCGACACCTACGACACCGACCGTGGCGTCGCCACCGCGGCGCGGGTCCTGAAGGACCTCGGCCTCGGCGCGGGGTGCGCGATCCGGCTCGACAGCGGTGACCTGGGCGCGCAGGCCCGCCGGGCGCGGGCGGCGCTCGACGCGGCGGGGCTCGGCGAGGTGCGGATCATCGTGAGCGGCGGCCTGGACGAGTACGCCGTCGCCGGGCTCGTACGCGAGGACGCGCCGGTCGACGCGTACGCCGTGGGCACGAAGGTGGGCACGGCCGCCGACGCCCCGTATCTGGACGCGGCGTACAAGCTGGTGGAGTACGACGGGCGGCCGGTGATGAAGCTGTCGTCGACGACGTGGACGGCGCCGGGTCCCAAGCAGGTCTTCCGCGGCCCCGGGCTGCGCGACGTGGTCGGCCTGGCGAACGAGGCGCCGCCCGAGGGCACGGAGCCGCTGCTGCGGACGGTGATGCGCGGCGGGCTGCGGACGGATCCGCCCGACACCCTGGCGGCCGCCCGGGCGCGCTTCGAGACGGACCTCGCCGCGCTGCCGGTGGAGGCGCGGCGCATCGACGGACCGGTGGCGCCGGTGCCGGCGGCGTCGACGCGGCTGACGGCCCTGACGGCGGTCGTCCGGCACCGGCTCGAGGCACGGACGGGCGTGACGGGACGGACGCCACCGGCGGGACCGGCGGGGCTGACGGGACGGGGCGGGCCCGAGGGGCCGACGGACCCGTCGGGGCCTCGTGGGCGGGCGGGGCCGGGATGACGTGGCTGTCCGGGTTCGCGGGAGCGGCCCTGGTGCTCTTCGTCCTGCGGGACGTCTTCCAGACGCTGTGGCACCCGACCCGGCACGGCGGGCTGAGCAGGCTGCTGATGCGGGCCGTGTGGCGGCTGTCCGCGCACCGCGAGGGACGGTGGCGGCCGGCCGGTCTCGCGGGGCCGACGGGCATGATGGCGGTCGTCTCCGTGTGGTCGCTCACCGTGGCCGTCGGCTGTGCGCTGATCTACTGGCCCCGGATGCCGGAGGACTTCTCGTACGCCACGGATCTGACGCCCGCCGACCACGCGGGTCCGCTCGACGCGTTCTACGTCTCGCTGGTCACCCTCGCCACGCTCGGCCTGGGCGACATCGCCCCGACCTCGGACTGGCTGCGCGTGCTCGCCCCGCTGGAGGCCCTGGTGGGCTTCGCGCTGCTGTCGGCGACCGTCGCCTGGATCCTCGGCATCTATCCGGCCCTCGCCCGCCGCCGGGCCCTGGCCCTTCGGCTGTCCCATGTGCGCCGCAGCCGGACCGACGCGCGGGCGCTGGACTCCGCCGGCGGCGCCGCGCTCCTGGACGGACTGGCCTCGGCCCTGTCGACCGTCACGGTCGACTTCATGCAGTATCCCGAGTCGTACTACTTCCACGACGGCGACGCGAACACGTCGCTGGCGGGGCAGCTCGGCCACGTCGGCCGCCTGGCGGACCTGGCCGCCCGCGCGGACCATCCCGACGTGCGGCTCTCGGCCTCGGTGCTGCGCACGGCCCTGGACGATCTGGCCGACGTCCTCGACACCCGCTTCCTGCACACGGACGGGCCCGCCGAACAGGTCTTCGCCGCCTACGCCGACGACCACGGCCGCTCGCGGGACCAGGGCGCGGCCCCGGCCACCGGCACCGGTGACCGGTGACCGGTGGCCGGTGGCCGGTGACATCGTCGCGGGGCGCCGACCGGCGCGCCGGTCAGAACAGCGCGTTGTCGCCCCGCAGCCGGCGTCGCAGAAACGTGGCGAAGGTCTGGTCCTCCAGGCACGTCAGGGCCGAGCCGTCCGGCTCGGCGTAGGCGACGCGCCACTCCTCGGGGCCGCCCTTGGCGGTGAGCCAGCCGAAGGCCCGGCCGCCGGCCTCGCCCCACTGGAGGAACAGGCCGTTGTCGTCCAGCCGCCGCAGCGCCGGGGCGCCCGGAGCCGCCGAGGCGCGGAAGACCCGGACGCCGGCGACGGCGCCGCCGGGGAACTCCCGCATGACCGCCCGGTAGTCCTCCGGGAGCGCTCCGAACCTCTCGCCCGCCCGGTCGAGCAGCTCCTGCGCGTGACCGCGCACGCCCGGGGCGCCGATGCTCCGCAGACGGGTGACGATCTCCTCCACCGCCCCGATGTCACGGTTCGCCAGTGTCATGGCCGTCGCGCGCTTGTCGTCGGCGACCTTCCAGAAGGAGCCCGACTCGTACTCCTGGTACGTCTCGAGGGCGGGCGTTTCTTCGGCGCTGCCCATGACGGCCCGCGCGACGAACTCCGAGGCGGAGAAGGGAAGATCGAGCCAGAACTGGAAGTCGGTGTCCGTGAGGACGGTCGTCCAGTCCGCGGTGTCGGCGGCGGTGGTGTCCCACAGCAGCACGCCGTCGTTCGCGGTGCGGCCCCAGGGCACCATGCCGTGCGGCCGCGGGTACAGCGGCAGCCAGAGCTCCTGCTCGCGGCTCTCCAGGGCGTCCTCCATGTCGGCGATGCGCAGCGCGGTGTCCCGCGTGAAGTCCTCCAGGGAGCGCACGGGGACGTCGGACCCGCCGAGCAGCACGGAGGCCGCGATCACTCCCTGCGGCAGGGCCTGGACCAGCAGCTCGAAGTCCTCGGGGACGACCCGGCCGTACCCGGCCCCCTCCGGCGGCGCCGGGGCGTCGAGACCCAGCAGCCGGACGACGTCGAGATGATTCATGTGTTCCTTCCTTGACGGCAGCGGCGGTGGGGCGGCGGCCGAACGGCCGCTCACCCCAACGCCTCTCGGGTGCCGGATCAGTCCCTCGGGGAACTCACGGCTCCAGGGGCTCCGGGCCCGTCAGTCGTGGACTCCCGTACGACGAGCGGGCGTCCTGTCGACCGGAGCGCCTCGAGGCGTGCCGAATCAGGCCATCTTCCGCGCAGGGGAAGGCGGCCTCGCCGGAGAGGTGCCGGTCATGGAGGGAGATTCTTCAACACGGAGTCGCTGCCGCGTCAACCGTCCACGCATGCACGGCATATCGCTGCCCGGGCGGGAATCTCGTGGAATGTCCGGGCGGCCGGGGCGGGATCGCGCGGGTCGCCTGGATTCTTCGGGCGGTGGGAAACGGCTTGAAAGCGGCTTTCGGTCAGCGGCGGACGCGGGGCATGCCGAGGCCGATCCAGGAGATGATCTCGCGCTGGATCTCGTTGTTGCCGCCGCCGAAGGTGAAGATGACGGCGGAGCGGTAGCCGCGTTCGAGTTCGCCGTGGAGGACGGCGCCGGCCGAGCCCTCCTTGAGGGCGCCGGCGGAGCCGGTGACCTCCATGAGCCAGGCGTAGGCGTCGCGGCGGGCCTCGGAGCCGTAGACCTTGACGGCGGAGGCGTCCTGGGGCGTGAGGGTGCCGTTCTGGACGGCGTTCACCATCTGCCAGTTGAGCAGCTTCATGGCGTCCAGGCGGACATGCGTGCGGGCCAGGGTGCGGCGCACCCAGGGCAGGTCGAGGACGCGGCGGCCGTCGGCGAGCTTGGTTCCGGCGGCCCAGCGCCGGACGTCGTGGAGGGCCCGGATCGCCATCGTGCCGTGGGCGGCGAGCGTCACGCGCTCGTGGTTGAGCTGGTTGGTGATCAGCCGCCAGCCCTTGTTCTCCTCGCCGACCCGGTGGGAGCAGGGGACGCGGATGTCCTCGTAGTAGCTGGCGGTGGTGTCGTGCGAGGCGAGGGTGTTGATGAGGGTGCAGGAGTAGCCGGGGTCGGAGGTCGGCACGAGGAGCATGGTGATGCCCTTGTGCGGCGGGGCCGACGGGTCGGTGCGGACGGCGAGCCAGACCCAGTCGGCGGTGTCGCCGTTGGTGGTCCAGATCTTCTGGCCGTTGACCGTGTAGTGGCCGGTGGTCACGTCGCCCTCGCGGACCGCCCGGGTCTTGAGCGCGGCGAGGTCGGTGCCGGCGTCGGGCTCGCTGTAGCCGATGGCGAAGTCGATCTCGCCGGAGAGGATCTTCGGCAGGAAGTATGCCTTCTGCTCGTCGGTGCCGAACTGCATGATCGTCGGCCCGACGGTGTTGAGGGCCATCAGCGGCAGCGGTACGCCGGCCTGGGCGGCCTCGTCGAAGAAGATGAACTGTTCCATGGGGCCGAGTCCGCGTCCGCCGTACTCGGTGGGCCAGCCGACGCCGAGCCAGCCGTCGGTGCCGAGCCGGCGCACGGTCTCGCGGTAGAACCGCTTCTGGGCGGCCGGGTCGGCGTAGCGCGCGTGCACGTCCTCGGGGACGAGTTCGGCGAAGTAGGCCCGCAGTTCGGCGCGCAGGCGGTGCTGGGCGGGCGTGTACTCGAGATGCATGACGTCTCCCGTGGCTCAGTGCTCCGCGCGGTGCGGCGCCACGGTAGAACGTGTTCCATAAATGCGGAAGGCCCGTGCGCCGGCCGATGGCGTACGGGCCCGTCCCACGCACCCGTCAGGGGAGCAGCTCGTCCAGGCAGGCGCGCCCCTTCTCCGCCATCCGCCGCTCGGCCCAGGCGAGGTTCTTCGGATTCACGTCGCGGCCCGAGGCCAGGACGACGTCCTCGGCCGTGTACTCACCCTCCGACCCGGCGTGCAGCAGCCTGTCCGGCGTCGGGACGTCCCCCCCGACCCCCCGGGACGTCTTGTCGGTCTCACCGTTCATGCCCGTCCTCCTGTTCTGCAACGATCTGCAGGCACTCGCCATTCTCGTGGCCGGGCCCGCGTCCCGCATCCGGGCGCCTTCACCGCTCCGTCCGACGGCCGGAATGTCACAATGACCGACCCGCCCGGTCACCTTCCGTGAGCGTGGCGGGCGGATGCCGTAGGAGGGCGGCGGCATCCCGCACCGTGAGGGCGCCGCCCTCCTCGTAGCGGGCGGTGAAGGTCTCCGGGTCGAGGGCGGCGCGCAGGGCCCGCTCGGCGCGCTCGCGCACCGACGCCTCGGTCGGGGCGGTGAGCGGGCGGATGCCGGCGCCGCCCGGGGTGCCGCGGTGGGCGTCGTACGCGCCGAGCAGCAGCGCGCCGTCCTCGGCCGCGCCGGTCCCGGCCCGCGCCCAGGCGGCGGTCGCGAACTGGGTGACGACGAGATAGGGCGCGACGAGGTAGGCGAGGCGCTCCAGGTCCTCCACGGCGCGGGCGAGCCGGTCCGAGGCCCGGCCGAAGGCGCCCTCCACGCAGTCGAGCCAGCTCTCGAGTCCGCCGAGCACACCGTGGAACAGGCCCGGTGTGAAGTCGCCGAACTCCTCCTTCATGAAGCGGATCTGGGCGCGGGCGAGGGCGGTGCGGCCGGTGTTGCCGTAGTGCTGGGCCAGCAGCAGCCGGGCGGTGCTCATGGCCTCGGTGCCCGACTCTCCCGACTCCTCGGCGGCTTCGACGAGCATCCGCTCGGCCGCCGCGCGGGCCCGCGGGTCCTCGGCCACGGCGGGAGTGCGCAGCCGGACGGCGGCCAGCAGGGCCTTGAACACGGGAATCTGGGACCGGGCGCCGAGCCGGGCGACGGCGTCCATGGCGCGGGCGAAGTCGGCGGCGGCCTCGTCGGTGCGGCCGGCCCGCTCGTGGATCTCGCCCCGCGCTGCGAGCGACTCGGCGATGCCCCAGGAGTCCCGCGCGGCCTCGAAGAGGGCGAGCGCCTCCTCCGCGTCGTGGGCCCTGCCGCCGCCGAGGAGCTTGGCGCGCAGCAGCAGCCCGAAGGCGAGGTCCCAGTCGGAGCCGTGGGCGCGGGCTGTGGCCACGAGCGCGGTGAGGGTCTCGTCGAGACTGCCGGACCGGCCGCGCATCAGCCGGGCGAAGAACCACATGGTGCCGGGATGGCAGGCGAGCTGCGGCAGTCCCGGACGGTACGCGGCGATGACGGCGTCGAGTCGCGCGCAGGTCTCGGGGCGTTCGAGCGCGGTGGCGCCGTCGCCGCCCTCGGTGGCGAGGGCGAGCAGCCGCCCGCCGCGGCGTGCCTCCCGCAGCCGCTCGCCCGCCCAGGGAGGCGGCACGTCGCCGCACCGTCCTTCGAAGGGCTCGGCCGGCCGCACCGGCGCCGCGAACGGGTCGGGTCCGAGCCCGCACGCCGCCCGCAGCCAGGTGCGGGCGTCGTGCTGGTGGTTGCGCAGCTGCCAGAACCAGCTCATGGCGTGCACCAGGCACAGCACTTCCTGCTCCTCCCCCAGCCGCACCCCGGTCCGCAGCGCACCTCGCACGTTGTCGTGCTCGGCCTCCAGCCGCGCCAGCGCGAACGCCTGGCGTGGCCCGCGAAGTTCGGGGTCGGTGAGGCGGGCGAGTTCGCGGTAGTGGACGAGGTGCCGCCGCTCGACGACCGCACGCTCACCGGCCTCGTCGAGCCGCTCCGCGGCGTACTCGGCAACGGTCTCCAACAGCCGATACCGCATGCCGCTCTCCACCGGCGCGGCCACGACCAGCGACTTGTCGACCAGCGAACCGAGCAGATCGAGGACGCCACCCGAGACCGCTCCCCCACCCAGGCCCTCGCCCGCGGCACCCGCACCCACGGCTCCCGCGCCCGCGGCACCGGGATCGGTCCCGCCGCACACCGCCTCCGCCGCCTCCAGGTCACAGCCACCCGTGAACACCGACAACCGGCGCAGCACAGCCCGCTCGCCCTCGTCCAACAGGTCCCACGACCAGTCGACCACCGCCCGCAACGTCTGCTGCCGCGGCAACACCGTCCGCGCACCCGAGGTCAGCAGACGGAAACGGTCGTCCAACCGGTCCGCGATCTGCCGCGGCGACAACACCCGCAACCGCGCCGCCGCCAGCTCGATCGCGAGCGGCAGACCGTCCAGACGCCGCACGATCTCCGCCGCCGCCTCCGCATCCCGCTCCACCCGGAAACCCGGCCGCACCGCCGCACCCCGCTCACCGAACAGCCGCACCGCCGTCTCCGGCGGCAACGGACCCACCGGCCGCACCACCTCACCCGGCACACCCAACGGCTCACGACTCGTCGCCAGCACCGACACACCCGGACACCGCTCCAGCAACACCGCCACCACAGCCGCCGCAGCACCCACCACATGCTCACAGTTGTCCAACAGGAGCAGCATCCGGCGGCGGGCGCAGTGCTCGACGAGGGTGGTGAGCGGATCCGGGGCGGCGGCACCGGGCCACAGCTGGGTCTCGCGGGCGCCGAGGGCGGTCAGGACGGCGGCGGGGACGGCGGACTCCTCGCGGACGGCGGCGAGTTCGGCGACCGCGACGGATCCGGTCCGGCCGGAGGCGGCCGCGAGGGCGAGCCGGGTCTTGCCCACGCCGCCGGGGCCGGTCAGCGTGACGAGCCGGGCGGAGCCCCACGCGCCCTCGACCTCGCGCAGTTCGGCGTCACGGCCGAGGAAGGAGGTGAGCGGCGCGGGCAGCGGGCGCGGTGCGCCGGCGGTGGGCGCGGACGGCTCAGGCCCGGCCAGCAACTCCTCGTACAGCGACCTCAGTCCGGGCCCGGGATCGGTGCCGAGCCGGTCGGCGAGGGTGCGGCGCGTGGTCTCGTAGGCGGCGAGCGCCTCGGCGTGGTGTCCGGCGTCGCGCAGGGCGCGGATCCGCAGGGCCTGGAGCGGCTCGTCGAGCGGGTGCTCGGCGGTGAGCGCGGCCAGCGGGGCGAGGGTCTCGCGGGCGCGGCCGAGCGCGAGGTCGGCGGCGAGCCGGTCGCGCCGGGCGCGGGCGCGGCGCTGTTCGGCCCGTACGGCGAGCGGGTCGTGCTCGTGGCCGGGAAGGTCGGCGAGGGCCGGACCGCGCCAGAGGCCGAGGGCCTGGTCGAGCAGGCGGGCGGCGCGCTCGGGCCGGCCGGCGTCCAGCTCGCGTACGCCCTGGTCGGCGAGGTCCTCGAAACGGAACAGGTCGATGTCCGCGGGCGAGGCGGCCAGCCGGTAGCCGCCCGGCTCGGAGACGAGGGCGTCACGTCCGAGGGCTCGGCGCAGCCGGCCCACCAGGGCCTGGAGCGCGGCGAGCCGGTCGGCGGCGTGTCCGGCGCCGGCCGTGCCCGCGGCCGGGGCCGCGTCGATGTCCTCGGCCCACACCTGGGCGATCAGGGTGTCCGTACGGGCCGGCCGGCCGCCCGCCGCCGCGAGGGCGGTGAGCAGGGCCCGGAGCCGGGCGCCGCCCGGAGCGGTCTCGCGGCCGTCGGCCAGTCGGGCCTGCGCGGGTCCGAGGACGCGGTAGAGGACGGAGTCGGGCGAGGGCGGCTGCACCGGCCCATTCTGCCGAATCCGCCCGCGTGGCGTTGTCGCCGCCATGGCGTGCGGGGGGCGCCGGTTCGACAATGGGGAAGATGACCGACGACGAGCGGGGCGTGGCCGGCGGCGATCTCGGGCCGGCCGAGCGCCTCCCCATGAACCGCACCGGCAGCTTCGACTGGGATCTCGACACGGGCACCATCGATGTCGACGACGCGGGGCTGCTGGTCTTCGGCGTTGCCCGGGAGGAGTTCGACGGGCGGCCCGCGACGCTCGTCCAGGGTCTCGACCCGGTCGAGCGGGCCCGCCTGGAACGGGTCATCCGGGACGCGATCACCGGCGGCCGTTCCTCGTACACGGCCCATGTGCGGCTGGAGCGGCCGGACGGAACACCCCAATGGACGCATGTGCACGCGCGGATCCTGCGCCGGGACGACGGCATGGCGCACCGGATCGTGGGAGTGGCGCGGGACGCGACGACCGAGGTGACGCACTCGGAGTTCGTGCTCGACCTGGAGAAGCGGCGCGAGGTGCAGACCACGATCGTGGAGCGCACCACGTACGCGCTGTCGCGGGCGGTCACGGTGGACGACGTGACGGCCGCGCTGACCGGCCCGGGCGGTCTGGCACGGCTCGGCGCCGACGGCCTGGCGCTCGGCCTGGTGGAGAACGGTTCGCTCAACCTCATCGCGCTCAGCGGCGAGTCCCTGGACGCCTTCGACGACTTCCGCACCCGGCGCCTGGACCGGAGCCTGCCGATGGCGGAGGCGGTGCTGAGCGGGCGGCCGCGGTTCGTGTCCACGTTTCCCGCGCTCGGCCAGGACTTCCCCGAGCTCGCCCCGTACGTGCGCCGGATGCCGTTCCGGTCGGCCTGCTATCTGCCGCTGGTGGCGCAGGCCCGCACGCTGGGCGGGATGGCGCTGTTCTACCGGCGCCGCAGCAGCTTCAACGCGGACGAGCGCAATCTGCTGCTCGGCCTGGCGGCGATCGTCTCGCAGTCCCTGCAGCGGGCGATCCTGTTCGACGAGGAGCGGGAGCTGGCGACCGGGCTGCAGGCGACGATGCTGCCGCGCCGGATCCCCGAGATCACCGGCGGGGAGATCGCCGTGCGCTACCACGCGGCGTGGAGCGGACGGCAGGTCGGCGGCGACTGGTACGACGTGATCCCGCTGCCGCGCGGGCGGGTCGGGCTCGTGGTGGGCGACGTGCAGGGCCACGACACGCACGCCGCGGCGATCATGGGCCAGCTGCGGATCGCGCTACGGGCGTACGCGGGCGAGGGCCACGCCCCGTCGACGGTGCTCGCCCGGGCCTCCCGCTTCCTCGCCGAGCTGGACACCAACCGCTTCGCGACCTGCACCTACTGCCAGGTGGACCTGACCGGCGGCACGGTGCGCGGGGTGCGGGCGGGGCACCTGGGGCCGCTGATCCGGCACACGGACGGGCGGGTGGGCCGGCCGAAGCTGCGCGGCGGCCTGCCGCTCGGTCTCGCGACGGTCTTCGAGGACGAGGAGTTCCCGGAGACCCGGCTCGACCTGGTGCCGGGCGAGACGCTGGTGCTGTGCACGGACGGGCTGGTCGAGCAGCCGGGCACGGACATCGAGGCGGGGCTCGCGGCGCTCGCCGACGCGGTGAGCAGCGGCCCGCCGCAGGCGGAGGCGCTGGCGGACCATCTGTCGGAGCGGCTGTGGGAGCGCTGGGGCTCGGGCGACGACGTGGCGCTGCTGGTGCTGCGGCGCAGCCCGGACCCGGGCACGCCGCGGGCGCCGCGCATCCACCAGTACATCCACCAGGCCGATCCGCAGGGCCTGTCGGACGCCCGGGCCGCGGTGGGCCAGGCCCTGGTGGACTGGGGCATGCCGGAACTCGCGGACGACGCCGAGCTGTTGACGGGCGAGCTGCTGGTCAACGTGCTGCTGCACACGGAGGGCGGCGCGGTGCTGACGCTGGAGGTGCTGCCGGAGCCGGTGCGGCGGGTCCGGCTGTCGGTGCAGGACCGGTCGAGTGCCTGGCCGCGGCGGCGCACACCGGGTGAGGCGGCGACCTCGGGGCGCGGGCTGCTGCTGATGGACGCGATCGCCGGCCGGTGGGGCGTGGAGCCGCGCGGCGAGGGCAAGGCGGTGTGGTGCGAGATCGGGCCGGCGTCGGGGAACGGCACCTCGGGCACGGCGGACGACTGAGCGAAGGACGGTGCGGCACGATGGATCCGGTGGCGGCCCTGGAACGGATCGCGTTCCTGCTGGAGCGCGCGCAGGCGCCCGCCTACCGGTCCCGGGCGTTTCGTACGGCCTCGGCGGCGGTCACCGACCTCGGCCCGGACGAGGTGGCGCGCCGGGCCGCCGCCGGCACGCTGGAGTCGGTGAAGGGCATCGGGCCGAAGACGGCGGCGGTGGTGCGCGAGGCGCTGCAAGGGCGCGTGCCGGAGTACCTGGAGCGACTGGAGCGGGAGATCCCGGTCCCGGAGGCGCACGGCGGCGAGACGCTGCGGGCGGCGCTGCGCGGCGACTGCCATCTGCACTCGGACTGGTCGGACGGCGGCAGCACGATCGAGGACATGGGCCGGGCGGCGGCCCGGCTGGGCCACGAGTGGGCGGTCCTGACGGACCATTCGCCGAGCCTGAAGGTGGCCCGCGGGCTGTCCGCCGACCGGCTGCGGGAGCAATTGGACGTGGTGGCCCGGCTCAACGAGGAGTGGGCGCCGTTCCGGCTGCTGACCGGGATCGAGTGCGACATCCTGGAGGACGGCTCGCTCGACCAGGAGCCCGAACTCCTCGACCGGCTGGACCTGGTGGTCGGCTCGGTCCACTCCAAGCTGCGGATGAACGCGGCGGCGATGACCCGCCGGATGGAACGCGCGGTGCGCAACCCGCTGATGGACGTGCTCGGTCACTGCACCGGCCGCCTGGTGACCGGCGGGCGGCTGCGTCCGGAGTCGGAGTTCGACGCGGAGCGGGTCTTCGCCGCCTGCGCCGAGTCGGGCACGGCGGTCGAGATCAACAGCCGTCCCGAGCGGCTCGATCCGCCCCGGCGGCTGCTGCGGATCGCGGTGGACGCCGGGGTGTCCTTCGCGATCGACACGGACGCCCACGCGCCGGGCCAGCTGTCGTGGCAGATCATCGGCTGCGCGCGGGCGGAGGAGTGCGCGGTGCCCGCGGACCGGGTGATCAACACCCGGTCCGCGGACGACCTCCTGGCGTGGACCCGAGGCCAGGACCCTACGGGAGGCAGTCGGGGCGCCGGGCGTGGGCCGGGTCGAGGGCGTTGAGGACGAGGCGGGTGGCGGTGGCGTCGTAGCTGATGTCGGTGTGCCCGGTGAGGTCCAGCGGACAGTAGTCCTGCACGCGCTGGTTGACGACGCCCAGGGCCGGTGCGAGGAAGGACGAGGTGTACGGCGTGACGACCTCGTCGTGGCGGGTGGCGATGACCGTGAAGGAGACGTCCGGGCTGCTCTCGCCGCCCTCGTTGAGCGCCGTCAGGAAGCCGGAGCCGGTGACCTGCTGGGCGCAGGCGCCGCAGGAGGCGCCCGTGAGCGCGTCGCCGCCGGGGAAGGAGCGGGCGAGCAGGCCGAGGCCCCACAGCGAGGTGCCGTGGTTGGTGGGTGACAGGGCCACCAGGTGGGCGGTCTTCGCCGCGCCGCCCAGGTTCTTCAGGTAGTAGCGGGGCATCAGGCCGCCCTGGGAGTGACCCACGAGGTCGACCCGGCCGGCGCCGGTCGCGGTCCTGACGCGGTCGACGAAAGCGGCGAGCTGGGCCGCGGAGGCGGGGATGTCGCCGGTGGCCATAACGGGTCCCGAGCCGCTGCCGCCGTAGTTGAGCGCGAAGACGCAGTAGCCCTCCTGCTTCAGTTTCGGGGCGAGGCCGGCCCAGTTGGCGTAGCGGTTCTCGAAGGTGCCGTGGACGAGGACGACGGGCCGGGGCCGGGCGGCGCTCGGGCGGCAGCTCCAGTCGTTCGCGCCGGCGGGGACGGCGGTGGGGTGGAGCAGGGAGTAGCCGAGGGCGGCCGGGAAGCCGTCCTGGGGCGGACCGACCGGGTCGGCGGCCGGGACGGTCGGCTCCGCCTGGTCCGGCTGGTCCGCCTTATTCGTCGAGGCGGTGGAGGCCGTGGAGGCCGTGGAGGCGGTTGAGGCCGTGGAGCCGTACGCGACGGTGGTCGCCCCGGCGGTGGTGGTGCCCGCGACGCCGAGACAGGCCGCGGTGGCGAGGCCGGACAACGCGGCGGCCAGAAGGCGAGGGCGCGCGGTGCGCCAGGCCCTGGTGTTGCACATGGGTGATCTCCTCTGCCGTGCTGGGCGGGTGCGGAGCGCGGGCGGCCTCGATGTCGTGGTCACAAGGGCGAGACACGGAAGCTACCGGCGCGTAACGTCGTCTCCACGCTCGCGTCGGCGGTCGGGGCGCCACCAGCGCGGACCGCGGCCCGAGCCGGAAGATGTCACCCGCGTGACAGTTTTCGCGGACCGCCTCTCACCCCGCGCAGCGCCCGCTCGCCGACCGTTCCGGTCGCCCGCACCTCGCACCCCGCACTGTCAACCGCACCCGAACCCGCACCCGCACCCGCACCCGCACCCGCACCCGACGGAGGTCTCCGATGGCGTCGTCGCCACCGTCCGCCGACCCGTTCGTCCGCCGGCCCTGGCACGAGCTGCCCGTGGTCCTCGCCGGGCTGATCCGGCCGCGGATCGACGGGATCGTCACCGAGATGGGCGAGGCGATCCGGGCCGAGGTCCCCGCCTACCGCCGCCCGGTCGACTCGGCCGTCGGGCGTGACCTGACGGCCGCGATCCGCCGGGCCCTGTGGCAGTTCACCGAGCTGATCGAGCATCCGGACGGTGTCCAGGACCACCACGCCGGGCACTTCCGGCACCTCGGCCGGATCGAGTTCCTGGCCGGCCGGACCACCGACGGCATCCAGGCCGCCTTCCGGGTCGGGGCACGCGTCGGCAGTCGCCGGTACGTGGAGATCGCCCAGGAGGCCGGGCTGCCGCCGCAGGTCGTCGTGCCGCTCCACGAGGCCGTCCTGGTCCACATCAGCGTCCTGTCGGACGAGGCGGTCAAGGGCTTCCTCGCGGCGCGGCACCGCGCGGAGGGCGAGGCGCGCCGGGCCCGAAGGGCGCTCGCGGACCGGCTGCTCGACGCGTCCCGAGAGGCCGGGCTGGGCCGGGAGGTCCGGGACGGCGAACGGGACGGCGAACGCGCGGCCCTCGGGCCGCTCGCCGAGCGGGCCCGCTGGCCGCTGCCGGCGACCGTGGCGTGCGTTCTCGTGCGCGGGGCGGCCCGGTTCTCCGTACCGGGCGCGGACGACGCGCTGCTGTCCGTCACCCGGGGCGGGGACACGGTGCTGCTGGTGCCGGATCCGGAGGCCGGCGGTCTTCTCGACCGGATACGGGCGGCCGCGCGGGACCGGGACGCCGCCGCGGGCCCGGCCGTGGAGCCGACGGCGGCCTGGCTCTCGCTCCAGTGCGCCCGCCTCGCCCTCGACCACCGCCCGCCCGGCGGGGCCGCCTCGTTCCTGCGCGCCGACGACGACCTGGCCCGGCTGCACCTGCTGCGCGGCGCGCCGATCGGCCGGCTGCTCGGCCGCCGGGTCCTGGGCGCGTTCGACGGCCTGCCGGAGGGCCGGGCGGCGCGTCTCGCCGAGACCCTGGAGGCCCTCCTCGGCTCCTGGGGACGCTCGGCACCCGAGGTGGCCCGGACGCTGGGCATCCATCCGCAGACGGCCCGGCAGCGGCTGCGCCGCCTGGAGGAGCTGTTCGGCGACCGGCTGAGCGATCCGGCCTTCCGTTTCGAGGCCCTGCTCGCCCTGCGCACCCGCGCCCTCGACGAGCACGGCCGCTGACGAGCCGCTGTCAGGGGTCAGGCGCGCTGCCAGACCGTGGTCGCGTTGCAGAACTCGCGGATGCCGTGGCCGGAGAGCTCGCGTCCGTAGCCCGAGCGCTTGACCCCGCCGAAGGGCAGCGCGGCGTGCGAGGCGGTCATGCCGTTCACGAAGACGCCGCCCGCCTCCAGGTCCCGTACGAAGAAGGAGACGTCCTCGTCCTTGCGGGTCCAGACGTTCGAACTCAGGCCGAAGGGCGAGTCGTTGGCGACGGCGACGGCCTCCTCGATGTCCGCGACCGGGTAGAGCGTGGCGACCGGGCCGAAGGTCTCCTCGCGGTGGATTCGCATCTCGGGCGTGATGCCGGTGAGGACGGTGGGCCGGTAGAACCAGCCGCGCGGCTGCCCGTCCGGGCGGCCGCCGCCGCACAGCACGGTGGCGCCGGCGGCCACGGCGTCGTCGACGAGGGCCTCCAGGTCGGCGCGGCCCTGTTCGGTGGCGAGCGGGCCGACGTCGGTGTCGTCCTCCAGCGGGTCGCCGACGGTGAGGGCGTTCATGGCGGCGGTGAAGCGCTCGGCGAAGTCGTCGTAGACGTCCTGGTGGACGATGAAGCGCTTGGCCGCGATGCAGGACTGCCCGTTGTTCTGGACGCGGGCCGTGACGGCGGTCTTCACGGCCCTGGGCAGGTCGGCGGAGGGCATGACGATGTACGGGTCGCTGCCGCCGAGCTCCAGGACGGTCTTCTTCACCTCGTCACCCGCGATGGAGGCCACGGAGCGGCCGGCGGGTTCGCTGCCGGTGAGGGTCGCGGCGGCGACGCGGGGATCGCGCAGCACGCCCTCGACGGCGCCGGAGCCGATCAGCAGCGTCTGGAAGCAGCCTTCGGGGAAGCCGGCGCGGCGGAACAGCTCGCCGAGGTAGAGGGCGGTCTGCGGCACGTTGGAGGCGTGCTTGAGGAGCCCGGTGTTGCCGGCCATGAGCGCGGGCGCGGCGAAGCGGATGACCTGCCAGAGCGGGAAGTTCCAGGGCATGACGGCGAGGATCGGGCCGAGCGGCCGGTAGTGGACGCGCGCGAGGTCGGCGCCGGAGTCCTGGACGTCGTGGTCGGAGGGGTGCTCGTCGGCGAGCAGGGCCTCGGCGTGCTCCGCGTACCAGCGCATGGTCTTGGCGCACTTGCCGGCCTCGGCGCGGGCCGCGGCGATCGGCTTGCCCATCTCGGTGGTCATCGTGCGGGCGATGTCGTCGGTGTCCTCCTCGAGGAGGGCGGCGGCGGCGCGCATCAGCCGGGCGCGTTCGGCGAAGGGCGTGATGCGGTACTGCCGGTACGCCTCGTGGGCGGCGCTGACGCGGCGCTCGACCTCGTCGGGCCCGTGGGCCTCGTAGGTGCGCAGCGTCTCGCCGGTCGCCGGGTTCACGGTGGCGATGCCCATGTCGTCTCCTCCTGGCCTACGCCCCCACCGGCAACCTTTCGCGACCGGGCGCCGCGCGCAAATCGGGGCGGCCCGGTGGGGTCACCGCGGGCCGGCCACCCAGTCGAGGGCGCCGGCCAGGTGGGCGCGGAAGGCGGGGTCCGCGTAGGCCTCGGCGGCGTGGCCGAGCGCCGTGAACAGGACGCGGCCGCGGCCGGGCGCGGCGTCGCGGCACCAGACGAGCGGATGGTCGGCGCCGTGGGTGCCGCCGCGGTAGCGGGTCTCGTCGGCGCGGGCGAGGACGCGGACGCCCGCGGCCCGCGGATCGGCGGTGAAGTTGTACCACTCGTCGGTCCACTCCCAGCGCTCCGGGAGCGGGGCCGTCGCGGGGTGGGCGGGCTCGTCGACGCAGACGGTGCCGGGCTGGATCTCGGGGTGGCCGGCGAAGCGGGTGCCGAGGAGTTCGCCGTAGAAGGGCCAGTCGGGTTCGGCGTTGGCGGCGGCGTGGATCGCGAGGACGCCGCCGCCGGCCCGTACGTACGCCTCGAAGGCGGCCCGGCCGGCGTCGGTGAGCACGCTGCCGGTGGTGGAGAGCAGGACGACGGCGGCGCAGCGGGCGAGCCGGCCGGGGGCGAAGGCGGCGGGGTCCTCGGTGGTCTCGGCGGAGAGTCCGGCGGCGGTGGCGAGCTCGGTGAGGGCGGCGGCGCCGGCGGGGATCGAGTCGTGCCGGTAGCCCGCGGTGCGGGTGTAGACGAGGACGTCGCGGGCGCCACCCGGTCCGGCCGTGGTGTCGCTGCTCCGCATCCTGGGACTCCTCTATTCGCTTTCGCCGGTCTGCCGCTCCCGGGCGCGAGCGCGGGGAGCAAGCGTGGGGAGCAAGCGCTTTCTGTCCCGGTCGACCGTAGTCGGTCAAAAGCGTGCGCCGCAAGGCACGGACCTGCGGCAGACTGCGCCAATGGATCTTCTGCCCAGGCCGCGCCGCGCCCTCGCCCATGTCTCCGCCCTGGCCACGGGCGGGCCCGTGCCTCCCGCACTGCGGGTGACGCTCAACTTCCACCCGACCTTCCTCGACCGGCTCGGCGAGGACGGTGTCTATCGCTCCCAGTTCGTCACGGGTACCAGCAACGGCGGACTCACCGCCCGCCCCGGCGGGGATCGGTGGCGCTGGGAGAGCCGCATATTCGGCGGGGCGTACGACGACGCGCCGGCGCACGAGCGGCCCGTGTACGGCGCTCTCGACCACCGTCGCCGCCCCTACGGCGCCGCCCACCGCTTCGGCTCCGCGCACTTCCGTCTGACCGCGGCCACCCTGGCCCGGACGACCTTCTGCTATCCGGACAGCGTCATGGAGCCGGAGGACTTCGGCGTCGCGGAGCGGATGGCCCTGATCGCGCTCGCCGAGGCGGACGACGTCGACGTGCTCGACGACTGCGTCGAGGCCCATGTGCACGGCCCGGTCGAGATCGGCCGTGACGTGGAGGCTCTCGTCCTGGACCCGAGCTTCCGCGGCACGGAGGTGGAGGCCGCCGCCCGCGCCCTGCCCTGCCCGGTGGAGTGGCACGGCGGCTTCCGGCTCTCGGTCGACGAGCTGCGCGAGCACCCGGGGTACCGGGGTCCCGGGTACGTGGAGCTGGGCGCCGAGATCGCCGTGGACGGGTGGCTGGACGCGCGGATCGTGCAGGAGGCGGCGGAGTCGGGCCGTTAGGACCGGCAGGACGTGAAGCGGGTGTGGCATCTGCTCGCCCGGTTCGGGGCGCCGCGGGGCTGAGGGCCGGGGCGGCGGGGCGCGTGCGGTCCGGGGCTGCCCGGTTCCGAGGTGAGCGGTGCGGTCATTGTCGTATCGGATACACCGCTGTATCTTTTGGCGGCCCGATGACCTGCCGTACCGCCGGAGGACCCTCATGAGCACCCTGCCGCCCGCCCTCGCCGCCGCCGTCGGTCCGCTGCCGGAGGGCGTCACGCTGCCGCTGCCGCCGCGCTTCGACTCCGTCGAGGAGGAGCGCCGCTACCGCAAGGAACAACTGGCGGCCGGCTTCCGGATCTTCGGGAGGTTCGGCTTCTCCGAGGGCGTCGCCGGGCACATCACCGTGCGCGACCCCGGGGAGCCGGACACCTTCTGGGTCAACCCGTTCGGCATGAGCTTCTCGCAGATCAAGGCCTCCGACCTGATCCGGGTCGACCACGAGGGCCGGGTGCTCGACGGCGGCCGGCCGGTCAACCGGGCCGCCTTCGTCATCCACTCCCAGGTCCACGCGGCCCGGCCGGACGCGATCGCCGCCGCGCACTCGCACTCGCTGCACGGCAAGGCCTTCTCCAGCCTCGGCGTGCCGCTCGACCCGATCACGCAGGACGCCTGCGCGTTCTTCGAGGACCACGGGATCTACGACGACTACCGGGGCGTGGTCAACGAGCTGGAGGAGGGCGAGCGGGTCGCGAAGGCGCTCGGCTCGTACAAGGCGGTCATCCTGAAGAACCACGGCCTGCTCACGGTCGGCGGGTCGGTCGCCGAGGCCGTCTGGTGGTTCGTCACGATGGAACGCTCCTGCCAGGCCCAGCTGTTGGCGATGGCCGCGGGCACGCCGCAGCTGATCGACCGGGAGACGGCGCTGCTGACGCGCGGACAGGTGGGCACCTCGATGGCCGGCTGGTTCCAGGCCCGCCCGCTGTGGGACCAGATCGAGGCCTCGGACCCCGACCTCTTCGACTGACGCCCGCCGCCGGGCGGTTCAGCCGGTCGGGCGGTTCAGCCGGACGGGCGGGTGACCGCCTGGAGGAGGGGCGCCAGGAAGTCGGCTTCGAGGCTGCCGGGCGGCAGCGCCTCCGGCTCGACGTAGCTCTGCGCCAGGCCGCCCTCGCGCAGGGCGACGACCAGCCGGGCGAACCGGTCGGCGTCCACGGTGAGTTCGCGGCCCGCCCGGCGCACCACGAGGGCGAGGCCGCGGGCGATCTCGGCGCGCAGCCGGGCGTCGTGCCGGGCCAGCACCCACGCCGCCTGCCGGTCACGGATGGCGTGCAGCGTGAACTCCATGCTCACGACGTACCAGTCCCGCTCGTCCGGCTCGACCCGCGAGGCGAGTTCGGCGAGCTTCTCCAGGGTGTAGTCCTCGGGGGCGAGCGCGTCGATCGCGTCGGCGAGCCGGCGCACGATCTGCTCGCCGTGCTCGTCGAAGAGGGCGAGGAAGAGCTCCTCCTTGCTCGCGAAGTTCGAGTAGTACGCGCCGCGCGTGAATCCGGCGCGCTCGCAGATCTGCTCGATCGACGCGGCCTGGAAGCCGTGCTCGGCGAAGGTCTCCAGGGCCGCCTTCAGCAGGGCCGCACGGGTACGGGGACGGCGTTTGGTGACACCTTTCGGCACGGCGTGATCCTCCTTCGCGGGCCGGACGGGAACGGGGCGGCCGCCCACGATACCGGCGCCCGCGACCGGCCGGGCGAAGCCGGTCTCTCCGGGCGGGGACGGGCGTGCGACGTTAAGATTCACGCATGGGACAGCGGTCCGTCGCGCCCGCCGCCCCCGAGCTGGTCCTCGAGATCGACGGGGACGCGACCGTGATGAACCCGGGCCGCGTCTATCGGATCGGGCGCGACCCTACGAGCGATTTCGTCCTGGCCGACGCCCGGGCGTCCTGGCATCACGCGGTCCTGCGGGCGGTGGGCGACCACTGGACGCTCGCGGACGAGGGCAGCACCAACGGCACCTTCGCGGACGGCCACCGGGTGGACCTCAGCGTGGTCGGCCCGGGCACGATCCTCCGCTTCGGGCATCCCGCGGACGGCCCGATGGCCGTGCTGCTGCCGGGCCCCCCGCCCGAGACCCCGCCCCGCGGGAGCCCGGAGCAGGCCCCGCCCCGCGGGAGCCCGAGCCAGGCCCCGCCACGCGAGCGGCCGCGCCCCGAGCCCGTACGCGGCCCCGAGCCCGTACGCGGCCCTGAGCCCGTACGCAAGCCCGAGCCGCAGCCGCCGACGCCCGCGCCCATACGCAAGCCCGAGCCCGTACGCGAGCCCGAGCCCCGGCCCGCTCCCCCGCCCGAGCCTCCGCCGCCCGCCGGACCCGCCGTACCCGCCGGGCCGGTCACGCCGCCGCGGCCGTCCTCCGTCTCGTATCCCGCCCGCACCGGCACCTTCCGGCAGCCGACGGCCGTACGTCCGCTGCCCACCCGCACCCTCCGGATCGGCCGCGCCGCCGACAACGACCTCGTCGTGGACGACCTCACCGTCTCGCGCCGCCACGCCGAACTGAGCGCGGCTTCCGACGGCACGTACTGGATCCACGACCTCGGCAGCCACAACGGCACCTTCCTCAACGGCCGTCCCGTCCGCGACGCCCGGGTGACCGCCGAGGACATCGTCGGCATCGGCCACAGCGCGTTCTGCCTGATCGGCGGCCACCTGGTCGAGTTCACCGACACCGGCGAGGTCTCGCTCGACGTGCAGGAGCTCGCCGTCACCGTCGACCACGGCCGCAAGACGCTCCTCGACGGCGTGTCCTTCCCCGTCGGCCAGAAGTGCCTGCTCGCCGTCGTCGGCCCCTCCGGCGCCGGCAAGTCGACGCTGCTCGGCGCGCTCACCGGCCAGCGGCCCGCCGACCGCGGCACCGTCCTCTACGACGGCCGCGACCTCTACCGGGACTACGCGGAACTGCGCCAGCGCATCGGACTCGTCCCGCAGGACGACATCCTGCACCTCCAGCTCACCGTGCGCCGGGCCCTCGGGTACGCCGCCGAGCTGCGCTTCCCGGAGGACACCGCGCCCGCCGAGCGGCGCGCCCGGGTCGACGAGGTGATCGCGGAACTCGGCCTCGGCGAGCGGGCCGGACAGCCGATCCACAGCCTTTCCGGCGGCCAGCGCAAGCGGGTGAGCGTGGCCCTGGAACTCCTCACCAAGCCCTCGCTGCTCTTCCTCGACGAGCCGACCTCCGGGCTCGACCCGGGCATGGACCGCTCGGTGATGCACATGCTGCGCGGGCTCGCCGACGACGGGCGCACGGTCGTCGTCGTCACGCACAGCGTGCTGAGCCTGGACGTGTGCGACCGGCTGCTCGTGCTGGCGCCGGGCGGCCGGGTCGCCTACTACGGGCCGCCCGACGACACGCTGGACTTCTTCGGCTTCGCGCAGTGGCCGGAGGCGTTCGAGGCCTTCGAGAACGACCGCGGCCGCGACTGGGCGGCCCAGTACCGCGCCTCCCGCTTCCACCGCCAGTACATCGAGGAGGCCGGCGTCCGTCCCGACCTGCCCCTCGCCGGGGCACCGCCGGAGCCGGCGCCGCCGCCGAAGGCGCAGAGCTGGTGGGCCCAGCTGCGTACGCTCGTACGGCGTTACGCGGCGGCCCTCTCCGCCGACCGTACGTTCCTGGCCATCATGGTGGCGCTGCCGTTCATCATGGGCGCGATGGCCCGGGCTCTGTCCGAGGGCAGTCTGGGCGCCGAGTCGACGCTGAACGTGCTGCTCATCCTGTGCGTCGGCGGCGTGCTGACGGGCGCGGCGAACGCGGTCCGCGAGCTGGTCAAGGAGCGGACCATCTACCGCCGTGAGAGAGCCGTCGGCCTGTCCCGTTCCGCGTATCTGATGTCCAAGGTGGTCGTGCTCGGCCTGATCACGGTCGTGCAGGCGGTGGTGCTCACCCTGGTGGCGCTGATCGGTGTCCCGCTCGGCGCGCCCGGTGGCAAGGGCGTGCTGATGCCGCCGCTGGTGGAGCTGACCCTCGCCGTGGCGCTGCTCGCCTTCACCGCGATGATGCTCGGACTGTTCGTCTCCGCCCTGGTGCGCAAGGAGGAGGTGACGATGCCGCTGCTCGTCCTACTCGCGATCGTCCAGGTGGTCTTCTGCGGCGCGCTCCTGAACGTACGCGGGACGCCGGTCCTGGAGCAGCTGGCCTGGCTGGTGCCGTCGCGGTGGGCGTTCGCGGCGATGGGCGCGACCGTGGACATCGGCGCGAAGGTGCCGGGCGAGAAGACCGCCGATCCCCTGATGGACCACACGGTGGGCGCGTGGCTGTTCGACATGGGGATGCTGGTGGTGCTGTGCGTGGTCCTCGGCCTCGTCGTGGCCCGGCTGCTGCGCCGGCACGAGCCGGTCGTGATGCGGAAGTAGCAGCGGAAGTGAGGTGCTGGGTGCCGTGAACGCGGTCGTGCCGGACTACTCGTACGTGCCGGACTTCCGGCCCACGCATGTCGTGCCGCGTGACGGGCTGCCCGCCTGGGAGGCGCCCGATCCGGCGCTGCCGACCGCGCCGCTGGACGCCTTCCTGCCCGTGCAGCTGCTCGACCGGGTCGGCGACTGGGGACAGGTGCTGTGCTCGAACGGCTGGTCGGCGTGGGTCGACGCGCGGCTCCTGGTGTCCGTTCCGGCCGATCCGCCGGCCGCCGGCAGCCCGCTCACCCGGACCGCGGACCCGCGCCCGCTGATCGCCCGGGCCGAGGACGCGCTCGGCCGCTTCCGGCGGGCCGTGGAGGAGCTGGCGGCGGGACGGGCGGACGGCGAGACGTTCCGGCAGCGCACCCGCGGGCTGCGGGTCGGGATGGTCGTCGACGGCGAGGCGGTGTGGCTGTACGACGCGGAGCACGAGCGGTGGGTGTTTTGCGACGGGGCCGGCCTGAGCACGTACGCGGCCGCTTCGGGCCCGTCGGTGGCGGCCCGGACACCCTCCGGCGTCACCGGCTCCCCGGCCTCGCCGGCCTCTCCCCTCCCCGCCGGCTCGTCCGGCTCCTCCGGCTCGCCCGGCCCAGCTGTCTCTCCCCGGTCCGAGGGCGCCGAGCGCTCCGGCGCCTTCCCCGGCGAGGCCGCGCACGCGCCGACCCAGGTCGTGCCGGAGCTGTCCCGCCCGCCCGACGACGGGCCCGCCGCCACCCAGGTCGTGCCGGAGCTGTCCCGCCCGCCCGACGACGGACCGGGCGCCACCCAGGTCGTGCCGGAGCTGTCCCGGCCGCCCGAGGACGGACCGGGCGCCACCCAGGTGGTCCAGGGCCTGCCCCCGGACGGGCCGGGTGAGGACTGATGGAGCGGCCCGACTCCGAACTCCCGGCCGGGCGCGACTCGGGTCTCGTCGGGAAGCGCGTCGCCGGCTACCGCGTCGAGGCGGAGATCGGGCGCGGCGGCATGGCCGTGGTCTACCGGGCGCTCGACCTGAACCTCGGCCGCGTCGTGGCGCTGAAGCTGCTCGCCCCCGAGCTGGCCCGCAACGACACCTTCCGCAAGCGCTTCGCGCACGAGTCACGGGTGGCGGCGGCGATCGACCACCCGCACATCGTGCCGGTGTTCGAGGCGGGTGAGACGGAGGGCGTGCTCTACATCGCGATGCGTTACGTGCCCGGGCAGGACCTGCGGGCGCTGCTGGACCGGGAGGGCCCGCTGGAGCCCGTGACGGCCGCGCGGATCGCGGTGCAGGTGGCCTCCGCCCTCGACGCGGCGCACGCGCACGACCTGGTGCACCGGGACGTGAAGCCGGGCAACATCCTGGTCGCCGAGGGCACCGACCGGGACCATCCCGAGCACGTCTATCTCACCGACTTCGGCCTGACGAAGAAGTCGCTGTCGCTGACCGGGTTCACGTCGGTCGGGCAGTTCGTCGGGACCCTCGACTACGTGGCGCCCGAGCAGATCTCGGGCAAGCCGGTGGACGGGCGCTGCGACGTGTACAGCCTCGGGTGCGTGGTCTTCGAGACGCTGACGGGCCGGCCGCCGTTCCGCCGGGACGACGACATGGCGCTGCTGTGGGCCCACCAGTACGATCCGCCGCCTCCGCTCTCGGAGGAGCGTCCGGGCCTGCCGGCCGCGGCGGACGAGGTGTTCGCGAGGGCGCTGGCGAAGGTGCCGGAGGAGCGGTACGGGACGTGCCTGGACTTCGTCGCGGAGCTGCGCACGGCGCTGGAGCAGGGCGTCGCCGCCAGGCGGCCGCCGAGCGGCAGCACCCGCTGGCCGCAGGGGGCGCCGCCGGAACCGCCGGAGTGGGCGCGGCCGGTGTTCAAGGCACGCTGAGCGGGCCGGGGCGGCGGGGGGCGACGGAAATCCGGGTCCGCGGGCACGGCGGCCTGACGGGTCGTCGGTGACCGCCGGGCCTCTTCATCTGTGTCAGCGGGAGCCAAGCCGGCCTGAATCGCGTCACTCACGTCACAGACGTCGCTTGAGAAAGAAGACACGATGCTCAGACAGCGGCTGCGGTCGGCGCTCTCCGCGCTGACCGGCACCCTGATGGCGGGCGCGCTCGTCGCCATGACGCCCCTGGTCGCCCACGCCGACCCCCCGCCCCTGCCCCTTCCCTCTCCCAACTCCTGTGATCCGGGCCCGTGGTATCTGACCCAGCACTACGAGGAGTTCGCACCGGCCGACGGGCCCTGGCGGGTGGCGCCGGGAGACAACCTCGAGGTGACCGTCACCAAGTCCCGCACCATCGAGGTCGGCGCCCAGCTCACCGTGGGCGTGTCGGCCGAGTGGGCGGTGGCCAAGGTCAACGCCGAACTCGGCATCAGCACCAAGGCCTCGTGGACGAGTTCGGTCGGTCTGAAGACCAACACCAACTCCCCGGCCCACGAGGTGACCCACGTCTACTACGGCGTGTTCACCGAACGCGTCCTCATGGAGCGCAACTGGTACCCCGCCGGGTGCAACAAGGGGTGGCCGTACAACCTGTCGAGCTTCCAGAGCGCGATGTGGGTGCAGCTCCCGAAGAGCGAGGGGTTCAAGAAGGTCTCGATGCCGCTCGGCCGAGGCGGCATGGGCACGCCCGGCACGACCAACCCGCCTGCTCCGCCGCAGCCGCAGCCGGTGACGTCGGTCCACGGCCTGGCGGACGGCACGCTCCTGCAGACCACGGACACCCGGCGCATCTACAAGATGGTCGGTGGCGCACCGGTCTGGCAGGCCACGTGCGACAGCGGCATCTGCGACTCCTCGCCGCGGCCGACGACGCAGTCGGTCATCGACGCCGGTCCGAAGACCCCGCGCAACGGCTCGTCGGCCATCGACCAGCGCGGCCGGATCTACCTCTACGTCGGCGGTGCGCCGCTGCACCAGTCGCACTGCAACTCCCCGGTCAACTGCGGCCGGCCGCCGAAGATCTCGGACTGGTCGATCGACGCGCGTGACCACATGAACCAGGTCCCGGCCGACGGCAACCTGGTCCAGGGCTGGAACGCCGGCAACGCGACTCCCGTCGCGCAGACCGTCGGCGGCGCGCGGCTCAACTTCGCCAGCCCGCAGGAGGTCGTCGACACGGGCTTCGGCGCGGACTGGCCGTCCAAGGTCGTCATCGTGTCGGACTACTCGTTCAACAACCTCGGCACGATCCCGGCGGACGGCACGCTCGTCCAGGGCACGGGCGGCGGCGCCTCGACACCGGTGGCCATGTTCGTGGCCGGGTCGCGGATCAACTTCGCCACGCCCGAGGAAGTGGTCGAGACGGGGTACGGGACGAACTGGCGCGAGAAGGTGCGCGCGATCCCGAGCCGGGTCTTCAACGAGTTCCACGCCGACATCCCGCCGGACGGCTCGCTCATCCAGGGCGTCGCGAACGGCGTGCCGACGCCGGTGGCGATGATGCTCGGCGGCGCGCGGATCAATTTCGCCTCGCCGCAGGAGGTCGTCGACTCCGGCTTCGGAACCGACTGGGCGTCGAAGGTCCGGACGGTGCCGTCGCGCGCCTTCCACATGATCCGTGCCGACGTGCCCGACGACGGCACGCTGGTCCAGGGGACGGGCGGGGCCTCGCCGGTCGCGGCGATCATCGGCGGCGCGCGGGTCAACTTCGCCTCGCCGCAGGAGGTCGTCGACTCCGGCTTCGGGACGGACTGGGCGTCGAAGGTCCGTGCGCTGCCGGCCCGGGCGTTCAGCCTGATCCCGGACCGGATCGGCGACGGCACGCGGATCAAGCAGGCCGGTTCCACCTCGCAGGCCGGCATCGTCGGCGGTGCGAAGGTGCCGTTCGTGTCGATGGACGAACTGCTCGCCTGCGGATTCGGGGACAAGCGGATGTGGACCGTCCCGGACCGCGTGTGGGACGCGCTCACGACGAGGATCGCGGACGGCACCCGGCTGAAGAAGGCCGGATGGTCGTCGGAGGCCGCCGTCGTCGGCGGCGCGCGGGTCGACTTCTGGACCGAGGCCGAACGCAACGACGCCGGTTACGGCGGCGTCATGCTCCAGGCCGTACCGCCCCGGGTGTGGGACGCGATGACGACCAGGATCGCGGACGGCACGCGCATCGCGAAGAGCGGGTGGTCGTCGGAGGCCGCGATCGTCGGCGGCGCGCGGGTCGACTTCTGGACGGAGGCCGAACGCAACGACGCCGGTTACGGCACCAGGCCCCGCCAGGTCGTCCCGGTCCGGGTCTGGGACGGGCTCCCGGGTCGGATCGCGGACGGCACCCGGGTGAAGAAGTCGAGCACGACGTCCCAGGCCGGGATCATCGGCGGGGCGAATGTGCCCTTCGCCTCGATGGACGAACTGATCGCCTCCGGCTTCGGCGACAAGCCCATGTGGACCGTCCCCGACCGGGTCTGGGACGCGCTCCCGAACCGGATCGCGGACGGCACCCGGGTGAAGAAGGCCAGTACGACCTCGCAGGCCGGGATCATCGGCGGAGCGAAGGTGCCCTTCGCCTCGATGGACGAACTGATCGCCTCCGGCTTCGGCGACAAGCCCATGTGGACCGTCCCCGACCGGGTCTGGGACGCGCTCCCGGACCGCTTCGAGGACGGCACGCTGCTGAAGTCGCCCGACGCGCCGACGGTGTGGCGGATCCTCGACGGCAAGCGGGCCGAGATCAGCGATCCGGCCGGAACCGTCTGGGTCGTGCCCCGGCGCGTCCTGGACGCCGTTCCGCAGGGCTGACCGTCACCGACGGCACGGCGGGGCAGGGAGGGACGTCCTTCCCTGCCCCGTTCCGTCGTCGGGGACCGGCCGGAGCCGCCGGACCGGACACCGTCTCAGCGCCCGCCGTCCGTCGGGCCTTCCGGCGGGACCGGGACCTCGCCGCGGCGGTGCACCGGGGCGGCGAGGAGGGCGCCGAGGAAGCCGGCGACGAGGCCCCACAGCAGGGCGAGGCCGACGGTGCGCCAGATGTGCGGCCGCAGGATCACCTCGGCGCCCAGGGCCTCCAGGTCGCCGATGCCGAGGATCGACAGACCGAAGCGGGCCTCGACGAGGGTGAGCGGGGTGACGACGAGCATGGTGACGGCGAAGGCGATGCCGAGGTGCAGGGCGTGCCGCCAGGCCGGGACGCCGGCCGGCGAGCGTACGGCCGTGACGAGCGCGGCGGCGAGCACCAGCACCGCGGCGATCGGGAGCAGCCACCAGGCGCGCCCGTCGTAGGAGGCGAGGCTGGACAGGTCGACGGTCGAGAGGTCCTTGCCGCCGTTGTTGCCGCGCAGCACCGAGTCGAGGATCTGCGGCATGGGCAGTCCGAAGGGTCCGTCGACGCGGCCTTCCCAGGAGCCGCCGATGCCGACGCCGAGGGCGAGCCAGGAGACGTTGGGCAGGCCGAGCAGCAGCACCGCGAAGGTCTCGGCGGCGTGTCCCTTGGAGGCGGCGACGACCAGGCCGATGACGAGGCCGACGGCCACGTACGCGAGGAGGAGCAGCAGCATCGCCGAGGCGGCGGGGCGTACGGCCTGGTGGTGGCGGACGAGGCGGGGCGGCAGCGGGGCGCGCCGGGAGACGAGCAGGGCGACGACGAGGACGCCGAGGATCCACAGCAGCCCGTAGAAGAGGGTCGGGCCGAGGTCGGTGCGGAAGCCGACGCTCGGGTTGACGGCGTCCAGGAGGCCCTTGAAGAGGTCGCCCAGGTCGGTGTCGCCGGTGTCCTCGGTGTCCCCGGCGAGACGGATGGGGAAGTCGTGGCGGGCGAGGGCGCAGAGCCCGGCGAGCGCGGCCAGCCAGAGCACGACGGTGGGCACCGCGAGGGCGAGGAGGTCGCGGACGCGGGCGACGGCGTGGTGGCGCAGCGGGCGCAGGAAGAGGGTTCCGGTGACGAGTGCGCCCACCAGGGTGACGGTGAGCGGCATGGCGGTCAGTTCGCCCTGGGTGCCGGCGAGGTCTCCGGCCTCGCCGGAGAGCCCGACCTGGCCGCCTGAGGCCATGACGACGACCGCGGCGAGGACGGCGGTGAACGCGCCTGCGCCGCCCGGCAGGTCGGCCGCGCCCGCGGCCCACAGGCCGAGACCGGCGGTCACGCCCATGGCGACGTAGCCCGCGACGACGGCGGCGAAGGCCGCCGCGAGACCGCGGACGAGATGTCCGGTGACGTCACCGGGCGCGTTCGGGCCGGGTGTCGTGGGGAGCCGACTGCTCACGCTGCCCACGCTAATACCGGTGGCTGCGGTCCGCTTGCGGACGGTGGCGGATCGGCGCACACAATGGGCGCGGATCGGAAGAAAGGGAAACAACGTGACTTCCCACCCGCCGTCCGACCGGCCTTCGGTACCGCCCACCGGGCCGCCCTCGGGCCCGCTGTCGGGCCCCGGCACGCGCCCCGGCCATGCCGCGCCGCCTCCACCCTCCGGCCCGCCGTACGGCGGCTCGGGCGGCGGAGGCGGGGGCGGAGGTGGAGGCGGCGGGGGCGGAGGTGGAGCCGGCGGCGGTACGGGCGGGGGCGGGGCGAACGGCGGGCGGGGCGGCGGCCCGTGGTGGCGCTCCGTACCCAAGGTGGCGTCGCTGACCGCCGTCGTGGTGGCGGCCGTCGCCCTTGTCGTGGTCCTCACCGCGCGGGACGGCGGCAACGGCGGGAACCAGGCCGGCTCCGGAGGCGGCGAGGTGTTCCTGCAGAACGCCTCCGCGAGCGGCCCCGATCCCTTCACCCGCTCCACCGCCCGTACGGACGGCGCCACCGCCTCTCCGCCGGCGCTGCCCAGCGAGTCGGGCACGGACGCCAACGCGACCCGTGCGGTGTCGGGTTCGGCGCCCGGCCTGTACGGCGGCACGCAGCGGACCGCGAGCTGCGACGTCGAGCAGCAGATCCGTTTCCTCGCCGACGAGCCGGTCAAGAACGCGGCGTTCGCGTCGGTCGTCGGCATCACGGCGAACGAGGTGCCGGGCTATCTGCGGTCCCTGACCTCCGTTCAGCTGCGGGTGGACACCCGGGTGACCAACCACGGCTTCCGCAACGGCGCTCCCTTCGCCTTCCAGTCGGTGCTCCAGGCGGGCACGGCGGTGCTGGTCGACGACCACGGGGTGCCGCGGGTGCGGTGCGCCTGCGGCAATCCGCTGGGAACCCCGGTCGCGCAGAAGGCGCCGAAGCAGGTCGGCACGCCGTGGCCGGGTTTCCGGACGAGCAACGTCGTGGTCGTCAAGCCGTCCGTGACGGTGATCAACGTGTTCGTGATCTACGACGTCCACCACGGCGACTGGATCGCCCGCAAGCCGGGTGACAAGGGCCATCACCACGACAAGCCCACGACTCCGCCGCCGCCTCCGCCGACGACCTCTCCTTCGGCGTCGCCCTCCGCCTCGCCCTCGACGTCCCCGTCGAGCTCTCCTCCGACCTCGCCGTCCACCTCTCCTCCCACCTCGCCGTCCACGTCGAGCTCCTCGCCGTCGACCTCGTCCTCCTCGGCCTCCGCCTCGGTCTCGACCTCGGCGTCCTCCTCCCCGCCGTCGGAGGACTCCTCCGGTCCGGAGTCGGAGCCGGTGTCGGACCTGTCGTCGAGCGCGTCGGCCGCCTCCTCGTACGTGAGCGCCGGTCCCGCCAGGAGCCCCGGCAGGCCGGCGGCCTCGTCGTCCGTGGCGACGCCGGGCGCGCCCGGCGGTCAGCCGCTGATCTGAGCGGCCGGGCCGGCGCCGATTCCCGCCCGGGGTACGGCGGTACGGGCGTGCCGCCGCGGGACGCGGGCCTCGCCCGGGCGCGGCACCGGGCCGGGCACGGCGAGGACGGGGCCCGTCGCCTGTGCCGTGACCGCGCTCGGCACCGCCCGGCGGTGCCGCCGGGCGAGCCGACCGTGACGGCCGTGACGGCCGTGACCGCGGGCGACGATCCCGCCGCTCACGCCGCCGCTCCGCGGCGCGGTGCGCGCCGCCGCCACGCGCGCAGGGCCCGGAGCAGGTGGGCCGGTTCCCAGGGTGCGGCCATCCGCTCCTCGGTGCGCCGCTGCCACATCCTTTCGTCGCGATCGGTCAGCTGTCCGGACATGTTCCACGCTCCTTTCCACGGGCCGGGCAAGGCCACTGACGGGAAGTCTGTAGCCTGATTGGCCCTGACAGCACAGCCAATGGGGAGTGATTGGCATGGCAGAGGCGCGAGGAGTCCGCACCGTGGTCGCCGTGTCGGACCGGATGCTGAGCGGCCGGCAGCTCGCCGCGCTGCTCACGCCGCCGGCCGACGGCCGTTTCGGCTATCGCGAGCTGGCCCGGGCGGTGCGCGAGACGCTGCTCGACGGGCGGGTCGCGCTGCGGCTGCGGCTGCCCGCCGAGCGCGAACTGGCCGGGGCGCTCGGCGTGAGCCGGACGACCGTCACCGCCGCCTACGACCTGCTGCGCGAGAGCGGCTACGCGCACAGCCGGCAGGGAGCGGGCACCTGGACGACGCTGCCCGAGGGCCAGTCGCCGATCGGGCCCGCCGCGATCCACGGCGACGGCGCGGCCGTCATCGACCTGGCCCTCGCCTCACCCGAGGCCCCGGCCGACGTCGTGTCGCAGGCGCTGGCCGAGGCCGCCGCCGAGCTGCCGCGCTTCGTGGCGGCCCAGGGCTACCACCCGTACGGGCTCCCCGAGTTGCGCGCCGCCCTCGCCCGCCGTTACACGTCCCGCGGGCTGCCCACCCGGCCCGAGCAGATCCTCGTCACCACCGGCGCCCAGCAGGCGCTCACGCTGTGCCTCGCGCTGCTCGGCGCGCCCGGCGACCGGGTGCTCGCCGAGAACCCGTCGTACACCAACGCCCTGGACGCGATGCGCGGCCACCGGCTGCGCATCACTCCGGTGCCGGTCACCGAGAGCGGCTGGGACAGCGGACTCGTCGACGCGGCCCTGCGGCAGACCGCACCGCGTCTCGCCTATCTCATTCCCGACTTCCACAACCCGACCGGGCGGCTGATGCCGGACGAGCAGCGGCGGGAGGTGGCACGGGCCGCCCGGGTCACCGGGACCTGGCTGGTGGTGGACGAGACCCTGTCCGACATCGCCCTGGACGTGCCCGCGCCGCGGCCGTTCGCCGCCTCGGCGGGGCCCGGCGCCGGGGAGCAGATCATCAGTGTCGGCTCACTGAGCAAGAGCTGCTGGGGCGGGCTGCGGGTGGGCTGGGTCCGGGCGTCCGCGCGGGTGGTGACGGAGCTGGTGCGGGTGCGGATCACCCACGACCTCGCGGGCTCGGTCCTGGACCAGCTGGTGGCGGTGGCCCTGATGGACCGGATCGACCCGCTGCTGCCGGGCCGGGCGGCGGAGCTGCGGCGGCGCCGGGAGGCGCTGGTGGCGGCGCTCGCCCGGCACGTGCCGGACTGGCACTGGACGCTGCCGCCGGGCGGCCTGTGCCTGTGGATCGACCTCGGGCGGCCGATCGCCTCCCAGCTCGCGGCGCGGGCCCTGCGGCACGGCGTGCGGGTGGAGGGCGGCGCCCGGTTCGGCGTGGACCCCGGCACCCACGAGCACCGGCTGCGCCTCCCGTACGCGCTGCCCTGCGAGGTGTACGAGCCGGCGGCCGAGCGGCTCGCGGCGGCCCTGGACGGGGCTCCGGCCCGGCTCTCGGACCCCGGCCTGCCGGACTGGGTGGCCTGAGCGGCCGCCCCGGGTCCCGGACACCGGGCGCAGCGGGGTCCCGGACACCGGGAGCGCGGGGCGCACCGGGCGGGCGTACCGGATGGGCGCACCCGATAATCGGATGCCCGGGGCCGCGGCCGTGTGTACGGTCGGAACAGTGGAACCACTGACCGACAAACAGATCCGCGCCTCCTTCGTGAACTGCACGAAGGGCGACGCGGCCCGCATGAAGCTCCCGCTCGACTTCGCCGAGCTGCCGTGGGACGACCTGGACTTCCTCGGCTGGGTCGACCCGGGCGCGCCGCTGCGCGCCCATCTCGTCGTGCCGCGCCCCGACGGCCCGGTCGGCGTCACGCTGCGGGTCCCCGCGGTCGGCCGGACCAGCGCGATGAAGTCCAGCATGTGCCAGATCTGTCTGACCTCGCACGCCTCCTCCGGCGTGACCCTGCTCGTCGCGCCGCTGGCCGGTGTCCGGGGCCGGGAGGGCAACACGGTGGGCACGTACATCTGCGCCGATCTCGCCTGCCCGCTCTACGTGCGGGGCAAGCGGCAGCCGAAGCTGCGCGGCCGGCGTCACGAGGAGTCGCTGACCGTCGAGGAGCAGGTCGAGCGGATGGCGGCCAACCTGGACGCGTTCGTGAACCGGGTGACGACGGGCTGAGCGCCCGCCGTCCCGGCGGCCCCGACACTGGGCCGCGTCCCGGCGGCGGGGGTCAGCGTCCGAGCGCGGCCAGGCCCTGGCGCAGGTCCTCCCGGTCCATCACCGGCGTGTAGTCGATCTTGGCGTGGAGCTGCATGAAGAAGGGTTCCGAGATCTTCGGCATCCGCGACACGTCGTCCAGGTCGAAGAACACGTACGCCGTCCGGCAGCCGTCGCTGACGGTGAAGTAGGCGGCCTCGGGGTTCAGCTCGTCCAGGGTGCTCTGGATCGTCTTCTGCAGGGTGCCCTGCTCGATGGCTTCGTTGGAAGCCGCGGTTTCCATCTGGATTCGCAGCATCATGCGCATGGTGCGACCTCTCCCGGCCGGGCGGGCACGCCGTTCGATGCGCCCTGACGCCCGGACGCGCTCACCTCCAGCGTCCTCCCTCCCCCGGACCGTCTCCACTCGGCGGGCCGCGGGAGGGCGGACGCGGCCGGCGGTCAGCGGAAGGCCTGCTCGCCGGTGAGCGCCTTGCCGATGACCAGGGAGTGCACCTCGCTGGTGCCCTCGTAGGTGAGGACCGACTCCAGGTTGTTGGCGTGCCGCAGCACCGGGTACTCCAGGGTGATGCCGTTGGCGCCGAGGATCGTGCGGCACTCGCGGGCGACGGCGATGGCCTCGCGGACGTTGTTGAGCTTGCCGACGCTGATCTGCTCGGGCGTCAGCGCCCCGGCGTCCTTGAGGCGGCCGAGGTGGAGGGCGAGCAGCATGCCCTTGCCGAGCTCCAGCGACATGTCGGCCAGCTTCTGCTGGGTGAGCTGGTAGGAGGAGAGCGGCCGGGCGAAGACCGTGCGGTCGGCGGCGTAGGCGATCGCGGTCTCCAGACAGTCGCGGGCGGCTCCGAGGGCGCCGAAGACGATGCCGAAGCGGGCCTCGTTGAGGCAGCCGAGCGGGCCGGACAGGCCACGGGCCTCGGGCAGCATCGCGTCGGCGGGCAGGCGCACGTCCTCCAGGACCAGTTCGCTGGTGACGCTGGCGCGCAGGGACAGCTTGCGCTTGATCTCGGGCGCGCTGAAGCCGGGCGTGTCGGTCGGCACGGCGAAGCCGCGGACGCCGTCCTCGGTGCGCGCCCAGACGACGGCGACATCGGCGACGGAGCCGTTGGTGATCCACATCTTGGTGCCGTCGAGCACCCAGTCCGAGCCGTCGCGCTTGGCGTTCGTCCGCATGGCGCCCGGGTCGGAGCCGGCGTCCGGCTCGGTGAGCCCGAAGCAGCCGATGTACTCGCCGGCCGCCATGCCCGGCAGCCACCGCTGCTTCTGCTCCTCGGAGCCGTACTTCCAGATCGCGTACATGGCGAGCGAGCCCTGCACGGAGACGAGCGAGCGCAGTCCGGAGTCGACGGCCTCCAGCTCCATGCAGGCCAGGCCGTACGCGACGGAGTTGGTGCCCGCGCAGCCGTAGCCCTCCAGGTGCATGCCGAGGACGCCCAAGCCGCCGAGGGTGCGGGCGAGTTCGCGGGCGGGGACGGTTCCGCTGTCGAACCAGTCACCGACGTGCGGGCGCAGCTCGCGGTCGGCGAGGTCCCGGACGGTGCGGCGGATCTCCCGCTCCTCGTCGGTGAGCAGGCCGTCGACCGCGAGCAGGTCGAGCGGGTGGACGGGCGCGGACTGCGGTGAACGCGACGGCTGCGGCGACGACTTCACGGACGGCCTCCTGGCGACTGTGGCAACTCGGCGAGCCGAAGCGTAGCCCCGGATCGGATATTGGATCCAGTATTGAATATCCGATCTCCACTGCGTACGGTCCGCTTGGATCCGATCACCGACGAGGGAGAGCGGAAATGCACGCACGGCAGCCGGAGGCGGCCGCCACCGCCGGCCCCCTGTCCGGGATCGTCGTCGCCGACTTCGGGCGGGTGCTCGCCGGCCCGTACATGACGATGCTCCTCGCGGACCTGGGCGCCGAGGTCGTCAAGATCGAGCGCCCCGGCTCGGGCGACGACACCCGCGCGTGGGGCCCGCCGTTCGCCGACGGCCAGGCCACCTACTACCTGGGCGTGAACCGCAACAAGCGCTCCGTGGCGCTCGATCTGACCGATCCGGCCGGCCTGGAGGCGGCCCGGGCGCTCGTGGACCGCGCCGACGTGCTCGTCGAGAACTTCCGCCCCGGCACCATGGACAAGCTCGGCCTCGGCTACGAGCGGGTCCGCGCCACCAACCCGGGCCTGGTCTACTGCTCGATCACCGGTTTCGGCTCGGCCGAGGGCGCCGCACTGCCCGGCTACGACCTGCTCGTCCAGGCCATGGGCGGACTGATGAGCGTCACCGGCGAACCGGAAGGACCCGGCACCAAGGCCGGTGTCGCCCTCGTCGACGTGATCACCGGCCTGCACGCGGGCATGGGCGTCCTCGCCGCGCTGCGCCACCGCGAGGCGACCGGCGAGGGCCAGCGGATCGAGGTGTCGCTGCTCGGCTCGCTCCTGTCCGCCCTCACCAACCAGGCCGCGGCCCATCTCGCCGCCGGCGTCGTGCCCCGCGCGCTCGGCAACCGGCACCCCAGCATCACGCCGTACGAGGTCTTCGAGGCGAGCGACCGCCCGCTGGTCCTGGCCGTGGGCAACGACCGCCAGTTCCGCACGCTGTGCGCGCGGCTCGGGATCCCCCAACTCGCCGACGACGCCAGGTTCGCCACCAATGCGGCCCGCGTCGCGCACCGCGAGGAGCTGGCCGCCGCGCTGACCGGGCCGCTCGGCGCGCGCACCGCCGACGCCTGGTTCGAGGAACTGACCGCGGCCGGAGTGCCCTGCGGCCCCATCAACGACCTCGCGGGCGCCTTCGCGCTCGCCGACCGGCTCGGGCTCGGTCCGCGCGTGCCGGCCGAGGCGGCGGGCCCGGGCCAGGTCGCCCACCCGGTCTCCTTCGGCGCCACCCCGGCCGCCTACCGCTGCGCCCCGCCGCGGCTGGGCGAGCACACCGACGAGGTCCTGGCCGAGCTGGAGTTGTCCACAGGGCCGCGGCCGCCTGTCGGCGGCGCGTAGGAAGATGAACGCCACGCACGTCGAGGGAAGGGGCACAGCGATGAGCAGCGCCGTGGAGAGACGGCGGCCGCCGACCGCCCAGCAGTTCGTCCTGGCGGAGCTGCGGCGCGCCATCACCGGCGGCGAGCTGCGCCCGGGCGACCCGATCCGGCAGGACTCGCTGGCGGCGCGGCTCGACGTGAGCCGGGTGCCGCTGCGCGAGGCCCTGAAGACGCTGGAGGCCGAGGGCCTGGTGGTGCACCACGTCCACCGCGGGTATTTCGTCGCCGAGTTGTCCCTGGACGACCTGGAGGAGATCTACCGGATCCGGCGGATCCTGGAGACGGAGGCGGTCCTGGCGGCCCTGCGGCGCGGCCCCGACGGGCTGTTCGCCTCGCTGGAGGCGATCCAGCGGGAGGTGGAGGAGGCCGCCGGAACGGGTGACGTGACGGCGATGGCGGAGGCCAACCGGCGGTTCCACTTCACGCTGGTGGAGGCCTCGGGCATGCCGCGCCTGGTGCGCCTGATCGCCACCCTGTGGGACGCGACCGACGCGTACCGCTCGTTGTACTACACCGAGGAGCCGCACCGGGCCCGCGCGGTCCACGAACACCGGGCGGTCCTCTCGGCCGTGCTCGAGAGCGACGAGCGGGCCCTGGTGCACTGGCTCGACGAGCACCGCGACCACGCCGTCGCCGCACTGCGCGAGGTGCTCGCGCGGGAGTGAGCGTGCGGCGCCGGCCGGGGTGGCCGACGATGGAGAAGGGCCCTCCCAGGGAAGGTGCCGACGATGCGCAGCGACACCGACACGGCCCGCGGCGGATCCTCGTCGCCCGCGTCCTCTTATCCCGCGTCCTCCCGGCCCGCGTCCTCTCCGGCCGCTGCCTCTTGGCCCGCTTCCGCGTGGCCCGCCGGCTCGTCGGTGGACGTCCTCGTGGTCGGCGCGGGTCCGGTGGGGCTCACGGCCGCGGCGGAGCTGCGCCGGCAGGGCACGGCGGTGCGGATCGTCGAGCGGCTGCCGGCGCGCCTGCCGTACGCCAAGGCCGTCGGCATCCAGCCGCGCACGCTGGAGATCTGGGACCGGATGGGCTGCGTCCGCGAGGTGCTGGAGGCGGCCGTGCCGTTGCGCGGCCAGATCGTGTACATGGACGGCGTCGAGCAGCTGCGCTTCGAACTGCGGCTGCCGGACGAGGTGCCGTACCGCTTCGCGGCGCTGCCGCAGTACGAGACGGAGCGGATCCTCGAGGAGTTCCTCGGCCGCTTCGGCACGTACGTCGAACGGGGCACGGAGCTGGCCGGCTTCGCGCAGGACGAGGACGGCGTGACCGCGCGGCTCGTGCGGCACGCCGGCGCGGACGGGCCGCCTGCCGCCGAGGAGGAGGTCCGCTGCCGCTATCTGGTGGGCTGCGACGGTGCGCACAGCACCGTCCGCAAGGGGCTCGGGCTCTCCTTCGAAGGCGGGGCGTTTCCGGAGGAGTTCATGCTGGGCGACGTGGAGGTGGACTGGGACCTGCCGCCGGAGTACGGCATCCGGTCCATGCACCACGGGCCCGACGGCGCCGTCGACGACGCGCTGGTGTGCGTCCCGCTGCCGGGCCGCGGCCGTTACCGGATGTCCATGCACGTGCCGCCCGGACTGTCCCTGGCCAGGCGGACCGGCGCCGAAGGCGCCGAAGGTGCCGAGGGTGTCGTGGGCGGCGGGTCCGAGGCGGTGGCGCACGGCCTGGAGCAGGGCCGGGGCCCGGGCCTCGCGGACATCCAGGCCGTCCTGGACCGGCTGGCCCCGCGGCCGGCGACGGCCTCCGCGCTGCGCTGGTCCTCCGTGTTCCGGATCAGCCACCGGTTGGTCGACCGCTACGGCGTCGGCCGGGTGTTCGTCGCCGGTGACGCGGCGCACATCCATCCGCCGACCGGCGCGCAGGGCATGAACACCGGCGTCCAGGACGCCTACAACCTGGCCTGGAAGCTGTCCCTCGCGGTCCGGGGCGCGGCGGACCCGCGGCTGCTCGCGAGTTACGACGTCGAGCGCCGGCCGGTCGGCGAGGAGGTCGTCCGCCGCACCGTGCGCCACGCGGCCGAAGGCGTACAGGCCGATCCGGAGGATCCGGCCACGCTGATGCTGCGTGAGGCGCAGTTGCTCGTCGGATACCGCGGCAGCCCGATCGTGACCGACGACGGCGGCGGTGACGGCGCCGGGCCGCGGCCCGGCGACCGGGCGCCGGACTGCACGGGCCTGACCGACCCGCTCACCTCCTTCCCGCTGCGGCTGTACGACGTGCTGCGCGGCCGGGGCCATGTGCTGCTGCTCTACGCGGACCCGGCGCAGGCCGGGGCCTTCGCCGAACTCGTGGCCCACGCGGCGGAGTTGGCGGGCGACGCGGTGGAGGCGTGCGCCGTCCTGCCGTCGGACGGCGCGGCGGGCGCGGCCGGCGGGGCGGCGGGCGCGGCCGGCGGCGCGGCGGACCGCGTCGTGGCGGGGGGCGCGACCGCGCCGTTCCCGGCGTTTCCTCACCCGCTCGCCGTGTACCGCGACGCGCGGGGCGAGTTCGCACGGCAGTACGCCGTGACGGCGCCAACCGCCTTTCTCGTACGGCCGGACGGCTATCTCGGGGCGCGGCTCGGGCCTCCGGGAACGGCGAACCTCGCCGCCTATCTGACCGGCGTCTTCGGTGCCTGAGGGGCCGACGGGCGCCGCACGGCGGCTCGCCGTGCGGCGCCGCGGGCCCCGGCCTAGCCTGGAGAGGGCCTGTTGCCCTCGTCTGGCAGGAGGACTGCCGTGAGGAAATCGACCGCGCGGTGGCGCGACATCTGCATCGGGGTGGCTCTGACGGGGACGCTGACGGTCCCCGCGGCGGCGGGAAGCGCCTACGGCGCGGCCGTTCCCGTGCCCCGTCCTCCGGCCGCCGCCGCGGCCCCGACCACCTCAGCGCCTTCGCCCTCCGGGGACGCGTTCACCCAGCTCAGTCCCGCCGTCGCGACGCAACTGGACGCGGCGATCCAGCAGGTCATGAAGGACGCGAACGTGCCCGGCGTCGTCGTGGCACTGTCCGCGCCCGGCAAGGGCCAGTACCTCCGCTCCTTCGGCGTCGCCGACAAGGCGACCAGGCAGCGGATGACGCCGGTCGTCAACCAGCGCATCGGCAGCGTGACGAAGACGTTCACGGTGACGGCGCTGCTCGAACTCGTCGACCAGGACAAGCTAGGCCTCGACGACCCGATCGGGAAGTACGTCAGCGGCGTGCCCAACGGCGACCGCATCACCCTGCGCCAGCTCGCGGAGATGCGCAGCGGCCTGGTCAGCTACTCGGAGGACCCGGACTGGTTCAAGGCGTTCTCGGCGAATCCCCGACGCCCGTTCACACCGCAGCAGTTGCTGGACTACAGCTTCAAGCATCCGGTGAAGTTCCAGCCCGGCGTTCAGTTCGACTACTCCAACACCAACCTGATCCTGCTCGGCCTGGTGGTCGAGAAGGCCGGCGGCATGCCGCTGCAGGACTTCATCGCCAAGAACGTCGTCGGGCCGGCCGGTCTGCGGCACACCTTCCTGCCCACGGACGCCGCCTTCCCGCGACCGCACGCGCAGGGCTACACCAACGACACCGGGCAGCTGGAGGTCGCCACCGACTGGAACCCGTCCTGGGGCTGGGCGGCCGGTGCGATGATCTCCGACCTCCGTGACCTGCGCACCTGGGCGAAGGTGCTGGCCACCGGCACGCTGCTGACCGCCGACACGCAGAAGCAGCGCCTCGACACGCTGCCGACCGGCGTCGGGAACGCCGGCTACGGCCTGGGCATCTTCGACGTCGGAGGCTGGATCGGCCACAACGGCTCGCTACCGGGCTACGAGACGATCGTCGCGTATCTGCCGGAGTCCCAGGCGACGATGGTCGTCATGCTCAACACCGACATCCTGGTCGACGAGGTCGAGCCGAGCACGCTGTTCGGCAAGGCGATCACCCGGATCGTCAGCCCCGACCACGTGTACGACCTGCCGAAGCCGACCGAGAAGAAGAGCCCTTCGTCGTCTCCCTCCTCGTCCGCCCCGACGTCCTCATCGAAATCCGCCTCCACGCCCGCCCCGACGTCCTCTTCGGCGTCCGCATCGACGCCCGCGCCGACGTCCACCTCGACTCCGGCCTCCTCGCCGCCGGCACCGCCCTTCCCCTCCTCCTCACCCTGATCCGGCCCCCAGGGCCCTCGGCCGACCTCCGTGAGGGATCATGGACAAAGGAGCCGAGAAGGGACGGAACGAACGATGAGGCACCGCAGTGTCGCCGACCTCATGACACCGACCGCGGTCGCGGTGCAGCCGGGCACTCCGTTCAAGGAGATCGCCCGGCTGCTCGACGAGTACGGCATCACCGCCGTCCCCGTGGTCGACGAGGAGAACCGGCCGGTGGGTGTGGTCTCCGAGGCGGACCTGCTGCGCCGTCACACGGCGAAGGACGGTCCCAGCACCGCCGAGGCGATGATGTCGAGCCCGGTGATCGTCGCCCGCCCGTCCTGGGCCGCGGTCGAGGCCGCGCGGCTCATGGAGCGGCACCGGGTGAAGCGGCTGCCCGTGGTGGACGCGGAAGGACGCCTCATCGGCGTCCTCAGCCGCAGCGATCTGCTCCAGCTGTTCCTGCGGCGCGACCGGGCCATCCAGGAGGAGATCCTCGAGGACGTGGTCACCCGCATCCTCAAGCTCTCCCCGGCGTCCCTGCACATCGACGTCGCGGAGGGCCGGGTCACCTTGACCGGCACCCTGCCGCGCCGGAGCCTCGCGCCGATCTTCGTCCGCCTCTGCGAGGACGTGGACGGCGTGGTGGAGGTCGTGGACCGGCTCGCGTACGACGACGAGAGCGAGGCCGAGGCCGACGCGAGCGCCCCGGACGGCACCGTGCAGCGGTGACGACGAGGGGCCCGCCGTCACCGGCGGGCCCCTCCTTTCGTGATCCGTCAGCGGCGGTCCGCTACTCGACCGCCTCCGGCCAGCCGTATCCGGGTCCGGTGCGCCGCGGCACGGTGTCGGCGCCGACGGCCTCCATCTCCCGGTCGGCCTCCCTCATCAGCTGCCCGGCCAGATCCTTCATCGCCCGGCCCACGGCAAGGTCGTCGCCGATCGCCGGCACGTCCACGTCCGCCGGGTTGCAGCGGGCGGAGCCGTGGCCGGTGAGGGTCGACGTCCCGGTGTCCAGACGCGCCTCGGCCTTGGTCCTGCCGCCCTCCTCGACCAGGTCCACGCCGACCTTCCACTCCAGGTGCCGTGTCATGGTCCGCCTCCTCGTGCCCGCGGCCACGCGCAAGCGCCGCGCGGCCCTTCTCCCTTCCAGGATCCCGCCACCGCCATGGATCCCGCCACCGGCCCGGCCCCGGCGGGGCCACTGCCGGGTCGCCTGAGAACTCGCCGCCCGGACGGACCAACTGCCTCTGTGACCCCTGATCGCGCCACAGGGCTGCGGCTCGCTCCGTCATTCGCCCTGTCCGGTGGCCCTGGGCGGGTGATCTCTGGCGGCTTCTCGCGGTCCGTGTGCTGTGGCCGGGCCCGTAAGCGGGTCGGGGCCCGCTGGGGCCGCTACGCTCGGTACCTGGTGGGCCGTGCCCTGTGCGCCGGCGGAAGGGCTTTGCCATGGAGTCGCGCGAGAAGGTGCTGTCGGACCTGATCGTCGATGCGCGCCTGGTGGCGGGCCGGGACCTTGCCGGTCTCGTGTCCCGGGCGGGTCGGCGCATGGCCCTGGACGGCACCTGGATGTACGTGACCGACCTGCAGCAGACCAGCCTGGTGGCGCTGCCGCAGCCGGTGACGGCCGAGCCGCCGATGCTGGACGTCGACGCTTCGCTGGCGGGCCTGGCCTATCGCACGGAGCGGACCCAGCGTTCGCGGGACGGCGGCACCGTCTGGGTGCCGATGATCGACGGCATCGAACGTCTCGGCGTGCTGAAGGCCACCGCGCCGAACCTCGACGAGGGCCTGATCAGGCGGTGCGAGGCACTGGCGAATGTGGCGGCTCTGCTGCTGGTGTCGAAGTCGTCGCACAACGACTTGCTGACCGAGACGGAGCGGCGCCGGGAGATGACGGTGCAGGGCGAGCTGGTGTGGGCGTTCCTGCCGCCGCGCACGATCGGGACCGCGCATGTGACGTCATCCGCGGTGCTGGAGCCCGCGTACGACATCGGTGGGGACGCGTTCGACCACAGCCTCAACGCGGACGCGCTGCACCTGACGCTGCTGGACTCGATGGGTCACGACCTCGCATCCGGCGGCGCGAGCGCGGCCGGCCTCGCCGCCTGCCGGGCCACACGCCGCTCCGGCGGCACCCTGGCGGACATCATTCCGGCGATCGACACCATCTTGAACAAGTGGTTCGCCGACCGGCTCATGACCGCGGTCATCGCCAACCTGAACGTCCTCGACGGCACGTTCACATGGGTCAACTGCGCCCATCCGCCGCCGCTGCTGATCCGTGACGGCCGGGTGCTGCCGCGCATGCTCGAACGGGAGCCCGATCTGCCTCTCGGGTGGGCCTTCCACACCGCCTCCCCGCCGACGGTGCACCGCACGCGTCTGCAGCCCGGCGACCGGATCCTGCTCTACAGCGACGGCGTCACCGAGGCCCGCTCCACCCAAGGAGTCCTCTTCGGCGAGGAGCGGCTCGCGGACACCGTCATCCGCGCGATGGCCGCGGGCGATCCGGCGCCGGAAGCCCTGCGCCGCCTGCTGCAGGAGCTCTTGAACCATCAGGACCAACACCTCCGGGACGACGCCACCATCGTGCTGGCCGAGTGGCACCCCGGACCCGACAGACCCGAGGCGTCGGCCGGCTGACGAAACCTGAGAAAGGCTGCTCCAGCAGGTCTGGCCCAAGCCGATGCCGCGGGCGAGGCCGGCTGGGACGTCTCGGCCGATTTACTCTGAGGACCGTGGGAGGAGCTCCGCCGCATCGGGAGGGGCCGTCGCTCCTCCTTCGCCGCACCGCGCCTGAAGTCGGATGTCAAAGATCAAGCTCAGCCCTGGTACGTAACGCAATCGGTCGGACGGAGCACAGCGCCCGGAGCTACGGCGGACCAGGCTGTTCGCGGAAGTCGTAGGAATGCCGCGCCATCCTCATCTGCACCGCCGTACTCCGCCTCGACAGCAGGGACCGCGATGATGGTACGACCCCTATGCAGCTCTGCCTCACACGACCGCTCGGGAAGTTGCCCTGTGAGGGTGCCGAACACCATGACGTCGTTGCCATCGGCCGCGACCACCTCCTGCACCGTGAACCTCCAGTGCCTGTCAGTAGCGGTCAACAGTTCCTGGCCTGATTGACCGTGCATCCGCAGCATGCCCCGTCGGTCCCGGATGTGATCAGCAATGGCGCAGCACAGGCGAAAGCCAGAATTCTGCGTGGCGTCGACCCGGCTGAATTCGGACGCCGGCGGCAGATCGAGCATTTCCCAGAGAAGGTCGATGGCAGCGGAGCGGGCCCGAGGGTGCCCGCGCTCGATGATGTCGAGGTGGATCGGCGCAGCAGCAACTGCGGCAGGCAGCACATCGTTTTCAAGATCGTCGATGAAGCTCGTGGGCACCCAGGCCGCCTGTGCAGCAGTGACACCGCCGAGGAACAACTCGCCGACATCCCAGGGGCACGACTGGTGGGATGAGGGCGGCGCTGAAGAGGTGGCGGATCTCCGGAACGGTCAGCGAAATCTGATCGCCGGCCGCTCGCCTTCCCCGACAGCGAGGTCGTAGCTCATGCCCCCGCTTTCCAGATGGAAGGCTGCGTCCCGCCGGCTCACCGGATATGAGCGGAAATTGAGCTGCGCGACCCGTGGGCGGAGGTGTCCGGTCCTCCGAGTTCACCGCTCGACCGGTGCATCCCTCTCTCTGGGTCGGCGCACCAACCTCAGCGCAACACCCGATCACTGCGCTCGGTGACCCAAGATCAACGGCTTAGCCGTAGCCGGCGCACCGACGCCCCCCAAGGTCGAACGCTTTCCTCCCCCTCACCCGCCTACACGTCACCACACCCAAGCGCCCAGATCTCAGATCTGCGTGACCTTCCCTGTTACAAGGCCGATACTGCCGAAGGGATCACCCGCACCCGCCCCTGCGCTTCGGACCACACCATTCACCTGACGCCTCGTCGCCAAACGCAGCATTCAGTCAGCATCAGCACCCACACACGTCGCCACAGACCGCCGTGAAACGGCATGGTCATCCATCGCGGACACCAGCAATGACCTGCGAAAACCCAGTTCATGGTCCCATCTGCCAACCTCCCGAGGAGACACCCGTGAAGATGTTGATCAATGTTCCGGAGACCGTGGTCGCGGACGCCCTGCGCGGGCTTGCCGCAGCTCATCCCGAACTCACCGTGGACGTGGAGAACCAGGTCGTGCTGCGGCGCGACGTGCCGGTGGAAGGGCAGGTCGCCCTGGTGTCGGGCGGCGGATCGGGCCACGAGCCGTTGCACGCGGGCTTCGTGGGGCCGGGCATGCTGTCGGCGGCCTGCGCGGGCGCCATTTTCACGTCGCCCGTGCCCGACCAGATGGTGCGGGCGGCGGCCGCCGTGGACAGCGGCGCCGGAGTGCTGTTCGTGGTGAAGAACTACACGGGCGACGTGCTCAACTTCGAGATGGCCGCCGAACTGGCGGAGGACGAGGGCGTCCAGATCGCCAAGGTGCTCGTGGACGACGACGTGGCCGTGACCGACAGCCTCTACACGGCCGGGCGGCGCGGGACCGGCGCCACCCTGTTCGTGGAGAAGATCGCGGGCGCGGCGGCGCAGGAGGGCGCGCCGCTGGAGCGGGTCGAGGCGATCGCCCGGCGCGTCAACGAGCGGTCGCGGAGCTTCGGCGTCGCGCTCAGCGCCTGTACGACGCCGGCGAAGGGCTCGCCCACCTTCGACCTGCCGGAGGGTGAGCTGGAGCTGGGGATCGGCATCCACGGCGAGCCGGGGCGCGAACGCCGGCCGATGATGACCTCGGGAGAGATCGCGGACGTCGCCGTCGACGCCGTTCTCGAGGATCTGCGCCCGAAGGGCCCGGTCCTCGCCCTGGTGAACGGGATGGGCGCGACACCGCTCCTGGAGCTGTACGGGTTCAACGCGGAGGTGCACCGGGTGCTCGGCGAGCGCGGGGTGCCGGTGGCCCGCACGCTCGTCGGCAACTACGTCACCTCCCTCGACATGGCGGGCTGTTCGGTGACCTTGTGCGAGGCGGACGAGGAGCTGCTGCGGCTGTGGGACGCGCCGGTGTCGACGCCCGCGCTGCGCTGGGGCCGGTGAGAGGAGAGTGAGTGAAGTGACGACAGAGGCGTACGACTCCGCGTTCTTCCGGGACTGGATGGTGGCGGCCGCCGCCGCCGTGGACCGGGAGGCGGACCGGCTGACCGAGCTGGACTCGGCGATCGGCGACGCCGACCACGGGGCGAACCTGAAGCGCGGCTTCGCGGCGGTGACGCAGGCCCTGGAGAAGGAGCCGCCGGCCACGCCCGGCGCGGTGCTCACGACCGCCGGGAGCCGGCTGATCTCCACGGTGGGCGGTGCGTCCGGACCGCTGTACGGGACGCTGCTGCGCCGCACCGGAAAGGCGCTGGGCGACGCGGAGCGGGTCTCCCGGGCCGCCCTCGCCGAGGCCCTGTCGGGAGGGGTGGCGGCGGTGGCCCAGCTGGGCGGGGCTCAGGTGGGCGACAAGACGATGCTGGACGCGCTGGTGCCGGCGGCCGAGGCGCTGGGTACGTCGTTCGCGGCGGCCCGTGAGGCGGCCGAGGCGGGCGCGCTGGTGACCGTACCGCTGCGGGCGCGCAAGGGCAGGGCGAGCTATCTGGGCGAGCGGTCGGTCGGGCACCAGGATCCGGGCGCGACCTCGTCGGCGCTGCTGGTGGCGGCGCTCGCGGAAACGGCGGAGGTGGCGGGATGACGGCGGGGCGGGTGGGCATCGTCCTGGTCTCGCACAGCGCGGCCGTGGCGTCGGCCGTCGCCGAACTGGCCCTCGGGCTCGCGGGCGGCGGCGACAGGGCCCCGATCCTGCCGGCCGGCGGCACTCCGGACGGAGGTCTCGGCACCAGCGCCGAGCTGATCGCGTCCGCCGCGAAGGCCGTGGACACGGGGGCCGGGGTCGCGATCCTGGTCGACCTCGGCAGTGCGGTCCTCACCGTGAAGGCCCTCCTCGCCGAGGCCGACGAGCTGCCGCCGGACACCCGCCTGGTGGACGCGCCGTTCGTGGAGGGCGCGGTGGCGGCGCTGGTGACGGCGTCGGGGGGCGGGGACCTGGACGCGGTGACCTCAGCGGCGACGGAGGCCTACACCTACCGCAAACGCTGACACACGGGCGCCCCCGCCCCGCGCGGGCGGCGCCCTTCGCCACCGCTGTGGCCACGCGCCCCGCGGACGCGGCCCTGGGCGATCCGGCATCGCGGACCTACCACGACGAGAAGATCGCCCAAGGGAAGCACCACACTCAGGCTCTGCTCTGCCTCGCCCGACGCCGGGCCGACGTCCTCTTCGCGATGCTCCGCGACGGAACCTTCTACGAACCGCAGCCTGTTCGGGCCGCCGCTCCACAGACCTAGACCATGGTCAAGAGGTGGTCCGTGGGGCCGTAGTCGATCTTCCAGTCGGCATAGACCCCCACGGCACCGTCCTTCTGGCACCGAAGCCCAACGGTCACCCAGCGGATCGATTCGTCGTCGGCGAGGGAGAACGCGACCGCGGTTTCAAACTCCTCGCTCCCGCACGGGCAACAGGCCTCGCCGGGATCCGCGTCCTCCCAGAACTCCTCGCTATCCGCGATGAACGCGCGGCCGCCGCAACCCACGCACACCCGCTCGGCTCCGCCCTCGACGTCGTCAACGAGCACGAAAAACGCGCGCCCACCACAGATGCCACAGACGGAAGGAACGATCTTCACCGAACGGCCGTCGCCGGCGTTCCGCAAAAACACCGCGAGGTCCGCAGAGACACCATCAGCATGCACAGCCACATCGTTCCAGACGCCCGAACCAACCCATCCACCTTGACCAAAGAGATAGGGGCACCCCCGCCCCGCGCGGGCCGCTCCGCGCGCGGCGCCCCCGATCCACCCCGGCCGCGCCCACTTGCCCGGCGCGCCTCTTCACCTCCGTGTGCGCCGCGCCTGCTTGCGCGGCGCCCCTCGCCACCTCCGTGTGGGCTCGCGCCTGCTTGCGCGGCGCCCCCGGTCCGCCTCCGTGTGGGCATTCGTCCCGCTGGGGCGGGACGGGTGGGCACACGGGACGGCGCCCTTGCGGGCGCGTTCCGCACCTGCGCCTGAACCCGCACCCCATAGGCGCCGCACCGGTGGTGCGGGTCAAGGCCCGGAAGCCTAGGCCCGGCAAGGGGCACCGTCCGTTGTGCCCACCCGTTCCGCCCCAGCGGAACGAATGCCCACAACGAGGGGGCGAAGGGCCCCGCACCGGTGGGCGCAGACCGCGCAGCGGCGGGCGAAGGGCGCCGCGTAGGGCGGCCCGGCGGAGGGCGCCGGACGCCGGCGGGGGTCATTGGGCCCGCGGGGCGGGGCGCCGGCCACCGGGCGGGGGCGTAAGGCCCGCGGGGCGAAGGGCGCCGCGCCGGGGCCGGCACGGCAGAGGTCCGGCATGGCGAAGGTCACTCGGGAGGAGTTTTGCAACTTGTTGCACAAGGGGCGGGGTGTCGTCTACAACAGTCGTGACGACCCCGCGCGAGGAGGCGCCCCCATGACCCCGAACACCCCCTACCCCCACCTGCTGAGCCCGCTCGACCTCGGGTTCACCACCCTGCCCAACCGGGTGCTCATGGGATCGATGCACGTCGGTCTGGAAGAGGCCGAGCACGGCTTCGAGCGGATGGCCGCCTTCTACGCCGAGCGCGCCCGCGGCGGCGTCGGTCTCATCGTCACCGGCGGCATCTCGCCCAACGAGGCCGGCCGGCCCTGGGACGGCGGCGCCAAGCTGACGACCGCCGAGGAGGTCGCCGAGCACCGCGCGATCACGGAGGCGGTGCACGCCGAGGGCGGCCGGATCGCGATGCAGATCCTGCACTTCGGCCGGTACGCCTACCACCCCGCCCTCGTCGCCCCGAGCCCCCTCCAGGCGCCCATCAGCCCCTTCCCGCCGAACGAGCTCACCGACGCCGAGGTCGAGCAGACCGTCGAGGACTACGCCCGCTGCGCCGAGCTCGCCAAGGAGGCCGGCTACGACGGCGTCGAGGTGATGGGCTCCGAGGGCTACCTCATCAACGAGTTCATCGCCTCCGCCACCAACCACCGCACCGACCGCTGGGGCGGCTCCTACGAGAACCGGGTCCGTTTCCCGCTGGAGATCGTGCGCCGCATCCGCGAGCGGGTCGGCGAGGACTTCATCGTCATCTACCGCCTGTCGATGCTCGACCTCGTGCCCGGCGGCTCCACCCTGGAGGAGGTCGTCCGGCTCGCCAAGGAGGTCGAGGCGGCCGGCGCGACCATCATCAACACCGGCATCGGCTGGCACGAGGCCCGTATCCCCACCATCGCCACCTCCGTGCCGCGCGGCGCCTACACCTGGGTGACCAAGAAGCTGATGGGCGCGGTGTCGGTGCCGCTGGTCACCAGCAACCGCATCAACACGCCCGAGGTCGCGGAGGAGATCCTCGCGGACGGCCGCGCCGACATGGTGTCGATGGCCCGCCCGTTCCTCGCCGACCCGGACTTCGTGGCGAAGGCCGCCGCCGACCGTGCCGAGACCATCAACACCTGCATCGGCTGCAACCAGGCCTGCCTGGACCACACCTTCAGCCTGAAGATCACCTCCTGCCTGGTGAACCCGCGCGCCTGTCACGAGACCGAGCTGGTCCTCTCCCCCACCCGCCTCGCCAAGCGGATCGCCGTCGTCGGCGCCGGCCCGGCCGGTCTCGCCTGCGCGGTCTCCGCGGCCGAACGCGGCCACACGGTCACGCTGTTCGACGCCGCCGGCGAGATCGGCGGCCAGCTGAACGTCGCCAAGCGGGTGCCGGGCAAGGAGGAGTTCGAGGAGACCCTGCGCTACTTCCGCGTCCAGCTCGCCGAGCGCGGCGTCGACGTGCGCCTGAACACCTTCGTCGGCGCGGCCGACCTCGCGGACTACGACGAGGTCGTCGTCGCGACCGGCGTCACCCCGCGCGTCCCCGAGATCGAGGGCGTCGACCACCCGAGCGTGGTCGGCTACCTGGACGTGCTGCGCGACGGCGCGCCCGTCGGCGAGCGGGTCGCGATCCTGGGCGCGGGCGGCATCGGCTTCGACGTGGCCGAGTTCCTGACCGACGGCGGCGAGGGCGCGAGCCAGGACCCCGAGACGTACTTCCGGCAGTGGGGCGTCGACACCTCGTACGAGACGCGCGGCGGCCTGCGTACGCCGGAGCGGCCGCGGCCGCCGCGCCAGGTCCACCTGCTCCAGCGCAAGACCAGCAAGGTCGGCGCGGGCCTCGGCAAGACCACCGGCTGGATCCACCGCACCGAGCTGAAGCACCGGGGCGTCACGATGGTCGCGGGCGCGTCGTACGAGCGGATCGACGACGAGGGCCTGCACCTGACGGTCGACGGCGAGCCGCAGCTCGTCCCGGTCGACACTGTGGTGCTGTGCACCGGCCAGGAGCCGCGGCGCGGACTGTACGAGGAGCTGGTCGCCGCGGGCCGCGCGGCGCACCTGATCGGCGGCGCGGACGTCGCGGCCGAGCTGGACGCCAAGCGGGCCATCGACCAGGGCACGCGCCTCGCCGCCGCCCTGTGATCCGCGGCGCGGGCGGGCGTTCCGGCACCCGGTGAGCCCACGCGTCGGATCACAGCCCGCCCGCCCGACCCCCGGCCGCCCGCCCCACCCGCGGCCGAGCACCTGACCCGCGGCCACCCGCCCGACCCGCGGCCACCCGCCCCACCCGCGGCCGGCCGCCTGACCCCCGGCCGGGGCGGCACGGGCCGCCCCGGCCGTACCGCGCCGTCTTGCCCGACGGGTACGGTCCGCGCGCCGCGGTCGGCCGAATCTAGGATGCGGTCATGTCCCTCCCGCACGCGATCCTCACGGCACTGCTCGAGAAGCCGTCCTCGGGCCTCGAGCTGACCCGCCGCTTCGACCGGTCGATCGGCTATTTCTGGTCGGCCACGCACCAGCAGATCTATCGCGAGCTCGGGAAGCTGGAGCAGGCGGGGCACATCCGGGCGCTGCCCGCGGCCGTGCCCGCGCGCGGGCAGAAGAAGGAGTACGAGGTGCTGCCGGCCGGACGGGCCGAGCTGACGGCCTGGGTGAACGCCGAGGAGGACCCCAAGCCGCTGCGGTCGGCGCTGCTGCTGCGGATGCGCGCGGCGGCCGTGGTCGGCGGCAGCGGGATGCGGGAGGAGCTGGCCCGGCATCTCGGCCTGCACCGCGCCCAGTTGGCCGAGTACCTGGAGATCGAGGACCGGGACTTCCCGCCGGAGCGCCGGGTCGCGGAACCGGACCGGCTGCGGCACCTGGTGCTGCGGGGCGGGATCGAACTGGAGCGGTTCTGGGTGCAATGGCTGACTTCGGCCCTTGCCGAGCTCGGGGACGAGGCGCCGGACTCCTGACGGCCCGTCGGCGTGGATACTGGTCGGTGCTGGACCGGAAGGATCCACGGGGGTGGGTCCACCAGGCGAAAGGGCGAGGATGGCCGACGAGTTGGGGCCCCGCAGGACACGCAAGGCACGTCACGCGGTGGTCGTCGGGGGGAGTCTCGCGGGTCTGCTGGCCGCGCGGGTGCTGAGCGAGCACGCCGAACGGGTGACGGTGGTCGAGCGCGACCGTTATCCCGTGGAGGTGGAGGCGCGCCCGGGCGTCCCGCAGGGCCGGCACCTCCATGTGCTGATCGAGGGCGGCCAGCGGGCGCTCGACGAGCTGCTGCCCGGCTTCATGGCCGAGCTGAACGCGCTCGGCGCGCCCAAGGTGGGCGTGCCCGAGGACATGGTGCAGTGGCAGAACGGCAAGTGGTTCGTCCGTACGCCGGCCACCGCGTACTTCTACACGGGCCCCCGCGACCAGCTCGAATGGCTGGTCCGCAAGCGGGTCTTCGCCGATCCGCGGATCGAGCGCGTCGAGGGCACCGAGGCGGTCGGGCTGCTCGGCGACGCGTCCCGGGTGCGCGGTGTGCTGCTGCGTGAGCGCGGCGCCGGCGCCGCGAAGGAGCCGCGCGCGCTGGAGGCCGACTTGGTCGTGGACGCCTCGGGGCGTTCCACCAAGGCGGCGGACTGGCTGGCCGGGATCGGCGCCGAGGCCCCGCACGAGGAGACGCTGGACACCGGCCTCGCGTACGCCACCCGGATGTACCGTTCGCCGGCCGACGACCCGTCGGTCGACGCCCTCGGCTACTACGTGGTCCCCAACCCGGCGCAGGTGTACGGCGGTGTGGTGCTGCCGCTCGGCGACGGCCGCCATCTGGTCACGCTGTCCGGCCTTCGCGGCGACGAACCGCCGACGGACGAGGCGCTGTTCGAGGAGTACGCGCGCAGGCTGCCGCACCCGGTGGTCGGCGACTGGATCGCGAAGGCCGAGCCGATGTCCCCGGTCTACGGCTTCCGCAAGACCGCCAACATCCGCCGCCGCTACGATCGTCCGGGCCGCCGCCCGGCCGGCTTCCTGGCCACCGGCGACGCCCTGTGCGCCTTCAACCCGATCTACGGGCAGGGCATGGCGGTCGCCGCGCTGAGCGCCGTCGCGCTGCGCAAGGCCCTCGCCGACCCGAAGCGCACGCCGAGCACCCGGCGGGTGCAGCGGGCGCTGCTCGACGCCTCGAAGCAGGCCTGGGACATCTCGGCCGGCGCGGACAAGAAGATGCCGGGCGCGGTCGGCGACGCGGCCCGCGCCGGGGCGCTGGACAAGGCCACCGGCTGGTACCTGCGCCGGGTGCAGGAGCGGGCCTCGGGCAACCCGGCGGTCGGCGCGCCGTTCCGCGCGGCGCTGACCCTGACCGCCCCGCTGACGGTCCTGTTCGCCCCGTCGGTGGCCCGCGAGGTCCTCTTCGGCCCGGTCCCCCACACCCCGCCCGAGCCGCCGCTGTTGCGCGCGAGGTAGGGCCTCCGGGCTGATCCGGTCAGGGACGGCGGGACGGATGTCACGCAGCGTAACGGCTCGGCGTGCACATGTTGCCGTCCCTGACTAGTTTGGGTAGAGGGGATGAACGGCCGGCTCCAGGGCCCGATGGAGTCTTCATCAGTCGAGACGAGGCCATCGTCATGGGTATCTCCCTTTCGTCCTTCAACTTCCCTGATCTGTTTGTTCGTCACGCGAACTTCCTGGGCGAGCTGTCGGCGGTGACGAGTGACCTGGACCGCGAGGACGCGACCTTCCACCTGGTGGAAGGCCTGGCCGACAACCGGTTCATGTCGTTCGCTTCCCACAACCTCCCCAAGCACGTCCTGCGGCACGAGAATTTCCGGATCGCGCTGGCCGACCAGACCGAGGCGGGCGGCAGCGACGTCTTCAGAGGCGACGCGACCTTCCTCCTGACTCCCGGCCTGGCCGATCCGACGGCCGTGTCCTTCAGGTCCTTCAATTTCCCCGACCGCTTCCTGCGGCACCGGGACTTCCACCTCTTCCTCGAACCCATCGACGGCGATCTGGCCCGGCTGGACTCCACGTTCAGACTGGTACCGGGATTCGCCGGCTGACGGCGGGCCGAGTCATGACCACGACCATCGCGATCGAATCGACGAACCTTCCCGGCCTGTTCGTCCGCCACGCCGACTTCCTCGGCGAGCTGTCCGGCGTGGGGAACGACCTCGACCGGCGGGACGCCACGTTCGAACTGGCGGAAGGACTGGCCGACAGCGCTCTGGTGTCCTTGCGCTCGCAGAACCTCCCCGGCCACGTGCTCCGGCACGAGGGCTTCCGGATCAAGTTGAACGATCACACCGGCGGCAACGACAGCCAGCAGATCCGTGAGGACGCCACGTTCGTCCTGACACCGGGCCTGGACGATCCCACCGCCGTCTCGTTCCGGTCGCTGAACTTTCCCGACCGGTTCCTCCGTCACCGGGACTTCCACCTGTTCGTGGAGCCCGCCGACTCCGATCTGGCCCGGCGTGACGCGACGTTCCGCATCGTGCCCGGATTCCTTCCGCAGTTCACGTTCGACGGGACGATCTCGGCGCAGAACCGCGACCGGCTCGTCGACCGCCACCGGGCCGCGGTGGCGAGCATCGCGGGGTGCAGTCGCATCAGCGGGGACGAGAAGCTGCGGCTGCTCAGGAAGTACCAGACGTCGATCTCGCACGGGACCACCACCGCGGCCGGCGTCAACGCGTCGGCGCATGTGGGCGGCTCGCACATCGACGTCAACTTCGGCGTGCTGTTCCCTCAGGGGAACGACGAGATCGCGCAGACGCTGATCCATGAGATGACGCACTGCGCGGGCTTCACCCATCCCGAGCGAAGGGACCCGCCGGCGGGCAGCAGCTGCTCCGACCCGCCACCCAGGGCGTTCGACTGCCCCAATGACGGCGGCCAGTACTACGGCACGCCTCCGCTGCGGGCGGAGTTCTGCATCGCCGGAGCGCAGAGCGACCTCGAGGCACGGCTCACGGAGAAGACCTCCGCGGAGCGCTGCGTGATCGACGCGGACGGCCTGGCGACGGTCCACACCCTCTGAACGGCGGTCATGTCGCACGACGGTCCCGGGTCCGGGCGGGCTCGTGCCGTCCCGGGTCCGGGCGGGCTCGCTCGGTCCCGGGTCTTCGTCGGGTTCCGGGTTCAGACGCCCGGGGCCGCCGTCACCATGCCGGCCGCGATGGCCGCGCTCAGGGCCGCGTAGTCGTCGGCGTTCTGGGCCGCGTAGCGCAGCGCGAAGTCGGCGATCGCACGGTCGAAGACGTCGGAGCCGCCGAGGTAGCCGGCGATCGCGATGCGGTCGCCGGAGCGGGCGTGGGCGCGGGCGAGGGCGCGGCCGCACAGGCGGGCGTATGCGCGCAGGACGGCCGGGGACATCGACTCGACCTCGGCGGAGCCCTTCATGTCGCGCAGCTGGCGCCAGTAGAAGTGCCGTTGTTCGGGCCCGGTCATCCAGCCGAGGAAGATGTCGCTGGCGGCCTGGGTGAGCCGCTGGCCGTACACCACCCGCCGGCCCTGGTGGGCGTACGCGCTGGGTGAGAGGTACTGCTCGAGGACCGACCGGCCGGCCTCCTTGATCTGGAGGAACAGCGGGTCGTTGTCGTCACGGCCCTCCAGGAGGAGCACGAAGCAGCGGGTGCCGACGCTGCCGACGCCGACGACCTTGCGGGCGGCGTCGACGAAGGTGAAGCGGTCCAGGAGCAGCCGGCGTTCCTCGGAGAGGGAGCTGCGGTAGTCGTGGAAGATCTTGCCGAGGGTGATCCGGTCGATGTCGGTGGTGCGCTCGAGCAGCGGCGGGTCGTCGACGATGCGCCGGCCTGCGCCGTCGCTCACGGTCAGCCGGGTGACGGCCTGGAGGCTGGTGCGCCGGCGGGCGCGGGCGAGGTTCTTCTCGACCCGCTGCCGTTCGGTCCGGCGGACCAGGGCCGAGAGGTCGTCGGCGGAGATCCGCTCGTACCAGACCTCGAGCTCGCCGAAACCGGCGAGGCGGCGCATGGCGGTGCGGTACGCCTCGGTGGCGGCCAGGGCGGCGCGGTGGGCCTTGGCCTTGCTGGAGCCGTTCTGGAGGGCGGCCACGGCGACGGAGGCGGCGAGGCGTTTGACGTCCCACTCGAAGGGCCCGGGCAGGGTCTCGTCGAAGTCGTTGACGTCGAAGAGAAGCGTCCGTTCGGGTGAGGCGTAGACGCCGAAGTTGAGCAGGTGGGCGTCGCCGCAGAGCTGGACGGTGAGTCCGGTGTGCCGCTGGGCGGCGAGGTCCGCGGCCATGACGGCGGCGGCGCCGCGCAGGAAGGCGAAGGGCGAGACCGCCATCCGGCCGTAGCGGATGGGAACGAGGTCGGGCAGCCGGTCGACGGCCTGCCGGTCCAGGACGGCCAGCGGGTCGGGGCGCTGGGAGGACGGTATCCAGCGGCCGTGCGAGGAGCGCGGGACGCGCTTGCGGGCGGCCCGGCCTCTCTCGGCTCGTTCGGACGGTGTCGCCATCCGGCCTCACCCGCCTCTCGCACCGTGTCGGGATGCGATCCATTACACGGCGCGGCGCTCGTTTCGGCCACTCTCACCGACGGGACTTCCACAATGGTTTAGACCACTGATAGGAATTGATCACCCATGCGACTCGGGTGATCACACCCCGCAATGGCTGACCGACGCACGACAGAAAGGGTCGAGACATGGCCGAGCCCGTTCCCGAGTACGGATCGAGGGCGGCGCTTCCGCTCTACCTCAAGGTCGCCCGCGCGCTGCGCGAGGACCTCGCCCGCCACCGCATCGCCCCCGGCAGCCGGCTGCCTTCCGAGCGCCATCTCGCGCTCCGCCACCACGTGAACCGGCAGACCGTCCGCAGCGCCCTCCAGCTGCTGCGCGAGGAGCGGCTCGTCGTGACCGACCGGCGCGGGACCTTCGCCGCCGCCCACGAGCCCGACGCCCAGGCGCCCGTCCCGCTGCGGCGCACCTTCCCCGGCGGGCACCGCGCCGCCGACGCCCTGGTGCGCGCCACGCTCTCCTGGGAGGCGCCGCCGGCGGCCCTGGCCGGGCGGCTCGCGCTGGCGGCGGAGGAGCCGACGCTGGTCCACCGCCATGTGGTGCTCGGCCCGGGCGACGCGTGCCTCCAGCGCTCGGTCAGCTGGTTCTCGCGGCCGGCACTGGCGGAGATCCCGCAGCTCGGCCGCTACCGGCGCAGCGCCGAGCGGCACCGGCAGCCGGACCTGCGGCTGCTGTACCACTGGACGCACCAGGCCGGGCTGCGCACCACCCACCGGGAGTCGGTCGGCGTGCCGGCCGGGCCCGGTGCGCCGGAGGCGGAGCACGGGCCGGGCCGGCCGGGCCGCCCGGACGGCGGTGCGCCCCGGCTGACCGTGCACCGGGTGGTGAGCGACCAGCACGGACACACCCTGGAGGTCACCGAGATCGACCTCGTGGCCCGGGCGGACGCCTGGACCTGCGAGTTCGCGGACTGAGCCGGCCCCGGCGCGGGCCTCCGCCAGGGCCCACGCCGTGACCGCCGCCGGTCGCCCGGACGGCCCGGTCGCCGCCCGACGAACAGCGCCGGTCGCCGGTCGCCGGTCGCAGGACGCCGGTCGCGGGACGAACAGGCGCCGGGCAGCGTGTCAGACGATGCCCTCGGCGATCTCCGCCTCCTCGCGGGCGCTGCCGTACGACTGCGGAGTGCCGTACGAGCGGCGGGCGACGTACCACCAGACGCTGGCGAGCACGAGCACGACGGCCAGCGCGATCGCCGCGTAGTTCATCGACTCCACGTCGACCGGGAACTTCTGCGGCAGGCAGAACAGCACGGTCACGAAGGCCACCCACACCACCGCGATCCAGCCGATCGGCCGGCTCCAGCGGCCCAGGTTCCACGGTCCGGGGACGAAGTTCCTGCCCGCGCGCAGCCGAAGCAGGATCGGGATGGCGTAGGCCGGCGTGATGCCGATGACGTTGATGGCGGTGACGGCGCCGTAGGCGGTGGCCGAGTAGAGCGAGGGCACGGCGAGCAGCGCGGCGACCGCCACGGACAGCCAGACGGCCGGCACCGGCGTGTGGGTGCGGCTGCTGACCCGGCGCCAGAGGGCCGAGCCGGGCAGCGCGTTGTCGCGGCTGAAGGCGAAGACCATGCGGCTGGCGGCGGCGACCTCGGCGTTGCCGCAGAAGAGCTGGGCCACGATCACCACGAGCAGCAGGGCCTTGGCGCCGCCGGCGCCCAGCGCGTCCAGCAGGATCTGGGCGGGCGGCACGCCGGTGGCGCTGTTCTGGGTGCCCGCGTAGTCCTGGATGGCGAAGGTGAGTCCGGCGAGCAGCGCGAAGCCGGCGATCCAGGAGGCCCAGATGGAGCGCACGATGCCCTTGGCGGCGGCGACGGAGGCGTTGGCGGTCTCCTCCGAGAGGTGGGCGGAGGCGTCGTAACCGGAGAAGGTGTACTGCGCGAGCAGCAGACCGATCGCGGCGACGTAGAGCGGGTTGGACCAGCCGGTGTCGTTGACGAACTCGGTGAAGACGAACGTGGCGGACTGGTGGTGGTCGGGGACGAGGGCGAGCGCGCCGACGATGACGGCGACGCCGGCCAGGTGCCACCAGACGCTGATCGAGTTGAGGACGCTGACCAGGCGGACGCCGTACAGGTTGAGCACGGCGTGCAGGAGCAGGATCGCCAGGAAGATCAGGAAGGTCGATCCGGCGGTGGGGACGATGCCCCACTGGAGGTTGAGGAAGGCGCCGGTGAACAGCGCGGCGCCGTAGTCGATGCCCGCGATCGCGCCGAGCAGACCGAGCAGATTCAGCCAGCCGGTGTACCAGCCCCAGCGGCGTCCGCCGAGCCGGTCGGCCATGTAGTAGAGCGCGCCGGAGGTCGGGTAGGCGCTGGTGACCTCGGCGAGGGCGAGGCCGACGCAGAGCACGAAGAGGCCGACGCCGGCCCAGCCCCACAGCATGACGGCGGGGCCGCCGGTGCCGAGGCCGAAGCCGTAGAGGGTCATGCAGCCGGAGAGGATGGAGATGACCGAGAAGCTGATGGCGAAGTTGCCGAAGCCGCCCATCCGGCGGGCCAGGACGGGCTGGTAGCCGAGCTCTCTGAGCCGGGCCTCCTCGTCCGGCGCGCCGGGTGGCGGCTTGCGTATCGCGTCGGTGGGAGCGGTGCGGGACATGCGTTCCTCCGGGGGAAGGGAAGCGGGGACGTACGGGGGATTCGGGGGGGCGACGGGCGTGACGTGGGAAGGTCGGCGTGGCGCGGGCTCCGGTCAGGGGCCGGGCCTGGCGCGGGCTCCGGTCAGGGGCCGGGCGTGGCGCGGACTCCGTCAGGGGCCGGGCCTGGCCTCGGCGCCGCCCAGGCACCGGGACCTGGCCCGCAGGAAGACCTCCTCGGCCGCCCCGCGCTCGTCGGGGTGGGCGGTGCGGTACGACCAGGGCTGCGGGGTCCAGTAGGGGCCGAGCGTCTCGAACACCCGGGCCGCGTCGGTGAACTTCAGGGCCCCGTAGAGGGCGTGGGCGAGGTGGTTGAGGTCGAGGAGGCTGGCCTCGTCCGTGGCGCAGAAGAGGAACCAGTCGTCCATGGCCCGCCGGGCGTCGCGCACCGCGTCCTCGGCGACCCAGTGGAGGTCGAGGGCCCGCTCGTAGCCGCGCTCGCGCCGGTAGCGCTCGACCCGTACGTAGAGCGGCAGGGCGTGCAGGGCGGAGCCGACGGGCGCCGACGAGGCGGCCCACTGGGCGTAGTTGACGGCCTCGGAGAGCGGTCCGGGGCGGCGGGCGTAGACGAACTGGAGCATCCGGTGGTGCGCCTCGCGGTTGTACGGGTCGCGCTTCTCGGCCTCGGCGAGCAGTCCCCACGGGCCGGGCGGCAGCATCGGCGCGGGCGGGACGGTCCGGTGCTCCTCCATCCGCTGCTGGGCGTCGAGTACGGACAGGGCGAGCCGGCACACCCAGGGCACGGGGTCGGCGGGCGCGAGTTCGGCGGCGTCCAGGCAGGCGGTCCAGGCCTCCTGCCAGAGTTCGCGGGTGCGCGGGTGGTTGGTGCGGTGGGCGCGGACGGCCCGTTCGACGGCCACGCGCGCGTGCATCACGAGGGCGGGCACGGAGTCGGGCTGCTCGGCGCGCCAGGTGGCGACGACGTCGGTGCCGGCGGCGACGGCGGCGAGGACCTGGGTGCGCCGGGTCCAGGCCGGCCAGCCGGTCGTCTCGTCGAGTAATCCGGCCATGGCCACCCAGCGGCCGGTGCGCAGTTCCTGGACGGCGCCGCGCAGGGCGTGGTCTTGGCCCGCCGGGTGGTAGACGGGCCGGAAGCCTTGCGCGGCCATCAGGAGGCGACGCGGAGGGTGGGTGACATGGTTCCTCGGTGAGATGGGTGGAGGGGGTGGTCGGTCCCCTTGGCCGTCCCGGCCGTTGATCGGCGATCACTATAGAGGTCGCCGGACGTGACCGATCCACTTTTCTCCGTGACCGGAACTATCAAGCCAACGACCGAATTTGATTTGATGTCAGTGTCCGGACGGAGACCTGACGGCTTCGCCGGGGCGGTCTTGACGTGCCGCCCGGGCTGCATCAGGCTGACCGGTTCCACGATCGGGAACGCGATCAAGGACCTTCGACCACCCATGAACGGCAGGAGTCGCACACATGACGGGCCCGGTACTCGCCGTCGACCAGGGCACGTCCGGCACCAAGGCCCTCGTCGTCTGCCCCGGACGCGGGGTGCTCGGCACCGGTTTCGCCCCGGTCCGCCCGCGCTTCCTGCCCGGCGGCCTGGTCGAGGTCGACCCTCGTGAGCTGTACGACTCCGTGGTCACGGCCGGCCGGGCGGCCCTCGCCGAGGCAGGCGAGCCGGTGGTCGCCGTGGGCCTCGCCAACCAGGGCGAGACGGTCCTCGCCTGGGATCCGGCGACCGGCGAACCGCTGACCGACGCGCTCGTCTGGCAGGACCGCAGAGCGGCCCCGCTGTGCGACGAACTCGCGGAGCACGCAGAGGAGTTGACACGCCTCACCGGTCTGCCGCTCGATCCCTATTTCGCCGCGCCCAAGATGGCCTGGATCCGCCGCCACCTCACCGGCGCGGGCGTCGTGACGACGAGCGACGCCTGGCTCGTGCACCGGCTCACGGGCGCGTTCGTGACCGACGCCGCCACCGCCGGGCGCACCGGACTGCTCGACCTGGACACCGTCGCCTGGTCCGAGGCGGCCCTCGACGTCTACGGCCTCGGCGGCGAGAAGCTGCCCCGGGTCGTCGACTGCGACACCCTGGTCGGCACCACCACCGCCTTCGGCACGCCGCTCCCTGTGACCGGGCTCCTCGTCGACCAGCAGGCCGCGCTGCTCGCCCAGGACGTGACCGCACCCGGCGCGGCCAAGTGCACCTACGGCACCGGCGCCTTCCTGCTCGCCCAGACCGGTCCCGCGCCGCGCCGGAGCGGGACCGGCCTGGTCGCCTGTGTGGCCTGGCGTCTCGCGGGCCGCACCAGCTACTGCCTGGACGGGCAGGTGTTCACGGCCGCCTCCGCCGTGCGCTGGCTCACCGACCTCGGCGTCATCGCCGGGGCCGAGGAGCTCGACCCGGTGGGCGGCGCCGTCCCGGACGCGGGCGGCGTCACCTTCGTACCGGCGCTCGCGGGCCTCGCCGCGCCCTGGTGGCGCGGCGAGGTGCGCGGCGCGCTCACCGGCCTCGGCCTGGACACCGGGCCCGGGCAGCTGGTGCGGGCGCTGTGCGAGGGCATCGCCGCGCAGGTGGCGGAGCTCGCCGGGGCCGCCGGCGCCGACCTGGGCGCGCCGCTCACCACGCTGCGGGTCGACGGCGGCCTGACCCGCTCGGCGCTCCTCATGCAGACCCAGGCCGACCTGCTCCAGCGTCCGGTCGAGGTCTCCGCCCTTCCGGACGCCACCGCCCTCGGGGTGGCGTCCGTCGCCCGCCTCGGCCACGCGCCCGCGCTGGCCGTCCACGAGGCCGTCCCGGAGTGGAAGCCGTCCGCCGTCTACGAACCGCGGATCACGGCGGACGAGGCCGCGGAGCGGCTGGACCGCTTCCGTACGGCGGTGGCGGCGCTGCTCGCCACCGAGGGCGCCGGGTCGTGACCGTCACCCGCCGCGGCGCCCTGCCGGACAGCTCGACGCCGGAGACCACGTACGACGTGACCGTCGTGGGCGCGGGCGTGGTGGGCTGCGCCGTCGCCCGCGAGCTGGCCCGCCACTCGCTGCGGGTCGCGCTCGTGGAGGCGCGCAGCGACATCGGCGAGGGCAGCTCCAAGGCCAACACCGCGATCCTGCACACCGGTTTCGACGCCGTCCCCGGCTCCCTGGAGGCCCGGCTGGTCCGGGAGGGCGGACGACTGCTCGCCGCGTACGCCGAGGAGACCGGCATCCCGGTCGAGCCGGTCGGCGCGCTGCTGGTCGCCTGGGACGAGGAGCAGCTGGCCGCGCTCCCCCGCCTCGCCGACAAGGCCGTGCGCAACGGGCACCACGGCACCCGGCCGCTCTCGCCCGCCGAGCTGTACACCCGCGAGCCGCACCTGGGACCGGGCGCGCTCGGCGCCCTGGACGTGCCGGGCGAGTCGGTCGTCTGCTCCTGGACGACGCCGCTCGCCTACGCCACCCAGGCGGTGCTGTCCGGTGTCGACCTCCATCTGGACTGCCCGGTGGAGAAGGTCGGGCCGGGCGGCCCGGGAACGCCGCACCGGCTGATCACCCGGCGCGGGGTGCTGCGCACCCGATTCCTGGTCAACGCGTGCGGACTGTACGCGGACGCCTTCGACGCGCTCGTCGGGCGCCACGACTTCGAGGTCACGCCGCGCCGCGGACAGCTCGTCGTCTTCGACAAGTTCGCCCGCGGGCTGGTCCGGCACATCCTGCTCCCGGTGCCCGGCGCGCTCGGCAAGGGCGTGCTGATCGCGCCGACCGTGTACGGCAACGTGATGCTCGGGCCGACGGCCGAGGACCTCGACGACAAGACGGCGACCGGCTCGACCGCCGAGGGCCTCGCGGCGCTGCGGGAGCAGGGCCGCCGGATCCTGCCGCCGCTCCTCGACGAGGAGGTCACCGCGGTCTACGCGGGCCTGCGGGCCGCGACCGGCGCCGAGGACTACAAGTGCGTCGCTCACCCCGAGCTGCGCTACGTCACCGTCGGCGGCATCCGCTCCACCGGCCTGACCGCCTCGCTCGCGCTCGGCCGGCACACCGTGGAACTGCTCGCCGGCGCCGGCCTGGAGCTGGGGCCCGAACGGCCGCTCGCTCCCGTGCGGATGCCAAACCTGGGCGAGGCCTTTCCCCGTCCCTACCAGGACGCCGCGCGCATCGCCCGCGACCCGGCGTACGGCAGCGTCGTCTGCCACTGCGAGCGCGTCACCCGCGGCGAGATCCGCGACGCGCTCGCCTCACCGGTGCCGCCGGCGTCCCTGGACGGGCTGCGCCGCAGGACCCGGGCCCGGGCCGGACGCTGCCAGGGCTTCTCGTGCGGCGCGGCCGTGCGGGCGCTGTTCGAGGAGGGCGCGCGGTGAACCGCACGGTCGACGTGCTCGTGGTGGGCGGCGGGCCCGCGGGTCTGGCCGCCGCCGCCCGGCTCGCCGCCGCGGGTGCGGGACGGGTCGAGGTACTGGAGCGGGAGACGGCGGCGGGCGGAGTGCCGCGGCACTGCGGGCGGTCCGGTTTCGGCGGGCACAGCGGCCCGGTGTACGCCCGCCGGGCGGTGCGGTCGGCGCTGCGGGCCGGGGCGGCCGTACGGACCGGGGTCGGCGCGACCGGCTGGGCCGGGCCGCTCACCCTGGAGGTCACCGCGCCCACCGGCCCGGAGCGGATCACGGCCCGGGCCGTCGTGCTGGCCACCGGCGCGCGCGAGCGGCCGCGCAGCGCCCGTCTGGTGCCGGGCACCCGGCCCGCCGGAGTGTTCAGCACCGGAGAACTCCAGCAGTCGGTGGAGCTGTTCGGATGGCGCGGGGAGCGGATCGGGCGCCGGGCGGTCGTCGTCGGCTCCGACCCGGTCGCCGGGCACGCGGCCCGTACGCTGCTACGGGCGGGTGTCGACGTGGCGGCGATCGTCGCCGAGCGGGTGCGGGGCCCGCGACTGCCGGGGCCGGTGCTGCGCGGGGCGAGGGTGGTGGAACTCGTCGGGCGCGGCCGGCTGACGGGTGTCCTGGTCCGCGGCGCGGACGGGCGCACGGGTCTGCTGCGCTGCGACACGGTCGTCTTCACCGGCGACTGGCTGCCCGATCACGAACTGGCCCGGTCCGGCGGCGTCCTGCTCGATCCGGCCACCCGTGGTCCGTCGGTCGACCCGGGTCTGCACTCGTCCGTGCCCGGCGTCTTCGCGGCGGGCAACCTGCTGCGCGGCGTGGAGCCGGCGGCGGTCGCCGCGGCGGAGGGCAGGTCGGCCGCCACCGCGGTCCTGGCCCGCCTGGCGGGCGCGCCGTGGCCGGAGCCGGGCGCCCCGCTGCGTCCGGAATGCGCGCTCCACTGGCTGACTCCCGGCCGTCTCCCGCCCGGTCCGGTCCCCACGCTGCTGCTGCGCCCCACGACCCGCCTCGTCCGTCCCGTCCTCACGGTGCGGCAGGGCGGCCGTCTCCTGCACGAGGACCGGGTGCCCGCCGTCCTGGAGCCGCACCGCTCCCTGCGCCACACCGCCGCCTGGGCCGACCGGGTGGATCCGGCGGGCAGGCCGGTGACGGTGCGGCTCAGTCCGTCCGGCTCGCCCGACTCGCCCGACTCACCCGGCTCGCCCGGCAGAGGTCGCCCGTCGGGGGCATCCCTCCGATAATGGGCTCTATGGCCCAGAAAACCGCCAAACGGCACGAACCCTCGACCCTGACGGTCAAGGGGCGGGACATGCGGCTGCGCACCATCGGCTTCGTGCTGCTGGCCGCCCTGGCCATCTGGTTCATCGCGGCCAACACCGGGTCGGTGACCATCCGGCTGTGGATCCCGACCGTCACGCTGCCGCTGTGGAGCGTGCTGACCGTCACCCTGCTCGTCGGCATGGTGCTCGGCCTGCTCATCGCCCGGCGCCGCGCCCGGCGATAGCCGCCCGGGGCCGCCGGCGACTGCGGCGGCCCCGGCCTGCCCGGCATGCCCGCAGGTCTCGGCGGCCTTAGGCCTCCGCTCCCGAGGAAGGCGCGTCGGCGGCGGGCGGCTGCTCACCGAGGACCTCGGCGAGGCGGTCCAGGACGTGGGGCCAGCCCTCGCCCATGCCCTCGTACGCCTGACGGCCGAGCGGCGAGCCGAGGTCGAAGCCGGCGTGGGTGAGGAAGAGGCGGGTGCCCTTGCCCTCCGGTTCGAGGCGCCAGGTGATCGTGGTGTCGAGCGAGCCCTCGGCGAAGCGGTAGGCGAGCAGCCGCTCGGGGTCCACCTCGGTCACCTCGCAGGGCTGCCGGCCCCAGTTGCCCATGTCGAGCGTGAAGCGGTGGCCGACGACCGGCTTGACGTCGCCGGCGGCCCACCAGCGGGCGTGCAGCTCGGGGTCGGTCAGGGCGGCCCAGACGGCCGCGGGCGGGTGGGGCAGGAACTTCGCGAGGTGGAGGGTGTCCTCGGCGGGATCGTCGGTCATGTGTCGTTCTCCTCGTCCAGCAGGTCGGCCAGGGCGTCCAGGCGCTGCTTCCAGTAGTGCTCGAACGGGTGCAGCCACTCGCTCACCTCGGCCAGCGGGGCCGGCCGCAGGTGGTAGAAGCGGTGCCGGCCGCGCGGTTCCTCGCGGACCAGGCCGGCCGCCTTGAGCACCGCGAGGTGCTCGGAGACGGCCGGTCTCCCGAGTTCGAACAGACCGGCCAGCTCTCCCGTGGAGCGCGGCCCGTCACGCAGGCTTTCCAGCAGTCTGCGGCGCACCGGATTGGCCAGCACGCCGAACACGTCGGTGGGCATGCCGCCACGATACGTCGGACTTCTCCGACGCGTCAAAGTTTCCCGACGCGTCGGAGAAGGGTGTGCGACGGCCTCGGGTCCGCCACACTGGACGCCATGCCCGAGAAGCGCAGCGCAGGTCTTCTTCTCTTCCGCCGGACGCCGGACGGCGTCACCGAGGTCCTCATCGGTCACATGGGCGGCCCTTTCTGGTCCGCACGGGACACCGCCGCCTGGTCCATCCCCAAGGGCGAGTACGACCCCGGCGAGACGCCCGAGGCCGCCGCGCGCCGCGAGTTCGAGGAGGAACTCGGTCTGCCCGCGCCGGACGGGGCGTGGATCGACCTCGGCGAGGTGCGGCAGAACAACGGAAAGCTCGTCACCATCTGGGCGGTGGAGGGCGATCTCGACCCGGAGGCGGTCGTTCCGGGCACCTTCACCATGGAATGGCCGCGCGGCTCGGGCGTGCTGAGGGAGTTCCCGGAGATCGACCGGGTCGGCTGGTTCCCGTTCGGCCAGGCCGAACCGCTCCTGGTCGCCGGGCAACGGCCGTTCCTGGAGCGGCTCGCCGCGCGGCTGGACGGCGCCGCGGACGGGCCCGCGGGCGAGGCCGAGGACGGGCCCTCGAACCGGCCCGCCGGGGCCGAGGACGGCGGCGGGGCCGGCTTCGGCGGCGGTGTCCGGGAGGGCTGAACGGTCCTCCGGAAGGGCGGGTCCGGGCCCGTTGTCAGACCCGTGCGAGAGGGTGGGGTGAGCCGGCCTCAAACCGTCGAGAGGGAGCCCGACATGACGACCGTGACCAGCCGTGAGCGCGCCGCCGCGCAGGCCTATCTGCGCCTGCTGGAGTCCACCCAGGCCGTGTTGTCCGACCCGCGTCTCGAGCCGTACGCGGCGGCGATGCTCACGCACCCGATGGCGGAGGCGGACGCGGCGCTGCGGGCGGCGGGGCTTTCCGGGAACGAGGCGCGGCTGTTGCGCCTGGTGGCCGCGCTGCGGGCCTCCCCCGCCGCCGAGCGGGGAAGAGCCGGGTGAGACGCGGGCGGCGCGGCGGCCGGGTCAGCCGAGACGGACCGGGAGGACGCCGACGCTGTTGCCGACGAAGCCGGAGTGGCGGGGCAGTTCGGCCTCGGGGACCGCGAGGCCGAGGTCCGGGAAGCGGGTGAAGAGTGCCTCCAGGGCCAGCGTGGCCTCCAGGCGGGCGAGCGGGGCGCCCAGGCAGTAGTGGGCGCCGTGCCCGAGCGAGAGGTGCTTGGCGGCCGGCGCCCGGGTGACGTCGAAGCGGTCCGCGTCCGGGCCGTGGGTCTTCGGGTCGCGGCCGGCCGCCGAGTAGCCGGCGAGCACGGGCGTGCCCTTCGGGACGAGGGTGCCGTCGACGACGAGGTCGCGGGTGGGATAGCGGAACGGGAAGTAGCTGACGGGGCTGTCCCAGCGCAGCGTCTCCTCCACCACGTCCGCCCAGCCGGCGCGGCCCGCCAGGACGTGGTCGAGCTGTTCGCGGTGGGTGCACAGGGCCCGTACGGCGTTGGTGACGAGGTTCAGGGTGGTTTCGTGGCCCGCGATGACCAGGAGCACCAGGGTGCCGATGAGCTCGGGCTGGCTGAGCCGGTCGCCACCCTCGTCGCGGGCGGCGAGCAGGCCGCTGATGAGGTCGTCGCCGGGAGCACCGGCCTTGTCGGCGGTGATGGCGGCGAGCAGCTCGACGAGCTCGCGGTTGGCGGCGACGGCCTGTTCGGGCCCGATGTCGGTGGCGACGACCTGGCTGGAGAGGCGGTGCAGTCGCTCCTGGTGCTCCTCGGCCACGCCGAGGAGCTCGCAGATGACGCCGAGCGGCAGCGGAAGGGCGTAGTGGCGGCGCAGGTCGGCGACGCCGCCTCCGGCCTCGGCCGCAGCGGCGAGCCGGTCGAGCAGACCGGCGGTGACGGCCTGGACTCGGGGCCGGAGCTCCTCGACCCGGCGCGGTGTGAAGGCCTTGCTGACGAGTGAGCGCAGCCGCCGGTGGTCGGCGTCGTCGGCGGTGGTCATGCCCTGCACGGTGGCGAAGGTGCGCAGCGGCCAGCCCTCGGGTATGCGGCCCTCGGCGAGCGCCGTGAAGTGCTGGGCGCCCTTGGCGACGTCGGGGTGGGAGAGGAAGTCGCGCAGGGCGTCGTGACCGAGCACCGCCATGCCCTCGACGTCGCCGGGGAGCAGGACCGGGGTCACCGCTCCCTGGGCGAGCAGCCGGGCGTTGTCCGCGTGCGGGCAGCCGCCGGCCGGGTCGAGCCGGTAGGGCGGTCTGTCCTGGGCGGCGGTGGGCTGGGTCACGGAGGGCGCTCCTGACTGCGGAAACAGGCCGGCGTCGGTCCCGGCCGGGCACGACGGATTCTAGGGTCGATCCGCCGTCATACGGCAGGACTTGTGTCCGTCTCGTCGTCCGTGCCCGGGGATCCGGGTCCGCGGCCGTGGAGTTCGGCGAGGCCGCGCCGGGTGGCGGCCACCACGACCCGGTCACGGGGGCCGAGAACGTGGCCGGCCCGCAGCTCCCACGAGGCGCCGTAGCCGGAGCGGTCCATCGGCACGCCCGCGTCGCCCCGGGCTATCACCCGCCAGGCGCCGGGCCGGAAGGCGTCGGCCACGGTGCGCCCGTCCAGGAGCGGATGGTCGGCGACGTCGAGCGCGGCGAACAGCAGCACGCGGCGCTCGACGGGAAGGGCGCCGAGGATCTGCCGGCCCATCATGGCCCCGGCGAACGCGGGCGCGGCCAGGTGCGACACGCTGCGGCTGCGGGTCAGGGCCCCGGGATGGACCGCGCGCAGGGTGCGGTAGACGGCGGTGGCGAAGTCGTCGTCGTACAGGCGCAGCGCGACCCGGAGTCCGGGGCTGATCGAGCGGGCGTGCAGCGCGGCCTCCAGGTTGGTGATGTCGACGCTGGTCAGGGCGAGCAGGGCGCGGGCCCGGTGGATGCGGGCGGCTTCCAGGACGCCCTCCTCCGTGACGTCGCCGATGACGGTGGGCACGCGCAGCCGGCGGGCGAGGGCGAGTCCGCGGGCCTCGGGATCGGCCTCGACGCAGACGACGGGGATGTTCATCCGCCGCAGCCGGGCGAGGACCCGGGTGCCGACCTTGCCGAGGCCGAGCAGCACGACGTGGCCGGAGAGACCGCGCGGCGGCCGGCGCAGCGTGGTGGCGCTGCGGAAGGTGCCGAAGGCCTCCAGGAGCGCGGCGATGACGACGGGCAGCAGGAGCAGTCCGACGAAACCGGCGAGGATCTGCAGGAGCTGACGGCTGGTCGGCTCGCCGACGGCGGGATCGCCGATGGCGAAGACGTCGAGGAGGATCAGATAGCCGGCGTGCAGCGGGTGGTCGCCGGTGGTGAGCGTGGAGGCCAGGGCGAGGGCGACGACCGCGGCGAAGACGCCGGCCAGGGACCAGCGCAGCCGGCGGGAGAAGAGCGAGCCGACCGGCAGCGCGGAGGCGCCGAGCCAGCCGCCGGCCTGGGCCGGGCCCTCGTACCGGACCGCTTCGAGGGCGACGATGCCGCGGCCGGTCGCGGCGGCGACCTCGTCGTCGCCGGGCAGCAGGCGCGGGCTCTGGTCGCCGCTGCGCTCGGAGCCCTCGTAGCCCGCCGGGTCGCTGCTGGTCGCGGAGAGCAGGGCCAGTGTGCACAGGCCCGGGTCGGCGACCTGGCCGGGCGCGGGCGGCGGGCGGTCCACAGCCTGCAGCAGCAGTCCGCCGGCCTGGATCACCTTCTTGCCGCCGGCGACGGCGGTGGCCGCGAGGGCGGGCGCGGCGGTGTCGGCGTCGGAGAGCACGGTGGTGGCGGCGTCCGGCTTGTCCGGGTCGTGGCCCGGTTCGGCGACGGCCGCGGCCTGGTCGAGGAGGGTGGCGAGGTGCTGGCCGAGCTTGCGGTTGTAGAGCCGGATGACCAGGCGCAGCCGCGGGTTGAGGCGGCGGGCGGTGAGGGCGGCCCGGATGTTGCGCTCGTCGTCCTCGTGGACGAGGGCGAGCGCCGCGGCCTGCTCGACCCCCGCGTCGAGCAGGACCGCGTCGTCGGCCTCCGCCGCCTCCACGACCCGGATCCCGCGGCCGCGCGCCGCGCCGCGCGGGTCCCCGGACCTGGCCGCTCCGGCGCCGGAGCCGGTGCCGGCGCCGGTGGTGCGGGTGACGGCCGCGGTGACCCGTCCGAAGAGGGCCATGGCCCGCCCGGTGCGCACGACGGGCCGGTCGGGTGTGTCGCCGGCCGGCGGGACGAGCAGGGTGACGGGCTCCCCGTACATCTCGTGGAGTTCGGCCGCGAGGCGGTGGGCGAGGACGTCGTCACCGCAGACGATCATGTGTTCGGCCGGCGGCGGCGCGCCGGTGGCCGCAACGGGCCTGCTCTGATACGGGAGTGAGGACACGTCACCAGGATGCCCTGCCGCGCGGACGGCCCGGCCGGGGCCCTCGGCGGCCGGGTCTTTCGCTCCGGCGGTGGACGGTGTGCGGCCGTTCGCGACGACGCGCTACGCCGGTCGGCGCACTCCGCCCTGCGGGCCGGGTGCGGCGTTCCTACGGTGGCTGAATGATCGTCATGTCAGCTGTCCGTCATGCCGCCGCGGGAGCCGCGGCGCTGCTGCTCGCCGTCCTGCCGGTGCCCACGGCCTCGGCCGCCGTCCTCGCCGAGCCGACCCCGCCCGTCCGGCACTTCGTCGACCCGGCCCGGCTCGACCGCTCCGGCACGCAGGTCCAGCGGCTGAAGGGCGCGCCGGAGCTGCCGTCCCTGTCGGCGAAGTCCTGGGTGGTGGCCGACGCGTCGACGGGCGACGTGCTCGCGGCCCGCAACGCCCACCGGCGGCTGCCGCCCGCCAGCACCCTGAAGACGCTGTTCGCGCTGACGGCGCTGCCCCACCACGATCCGGACGAGCGCCACACCGTCGCCGACGAGGAGCTGGCCGGCATCGGCGAGGGCAGCAGTCTGGTGGGCGTGAAGGAGGGCTACACGTACAAGGTGTCGGACCTGTGGAACGGTGTCTTCCTCAGCTCGGGGAACGACGCCGTGCACGTGCTGGCCGCGATGAACGGCGGCTGGGACGCGATGGCCCGCCGGATGCAGGCGAAGGCCCGCTCGCTGGGAGCGCTGGACACGCACGTGGTCTCGCCGGACGGCTACGACGCGCCGGGCCAGGTCTCGTCCGCGTACGATCTGGCGGTCTTCGGGCGGGCGGGGCTTCAGGACCCGCTGTTCGTGCGCTACTGCTCGACGCCGTACGCCGATTTTCCCGCGGGTTCCTGGTCGTACGGCATCGCCAACACCAACCGGCTGCTGACGGGCGCGGACGGCGTGGCGCGCTATCCCGGTCTGATCGGTGTGAAGAACGGTTACACCAGCAACGCCGGCAACACGCTGGTCGTGGCCGCCAAGCGGGGCTCGCGGACGCTGGTGGTGTCGGTGATGAACCCTCGGGGCGGTGGTTTCGCGGTGTACGAGGAGGCCCGGGCGCTGCTCGACTGGGGCTTCGAGGCCTCGTCCCTGGTCCAGCCGGTGGGCTCCCTGCAACCGCGCAAGGGGCAGCGACCGGCCCTGGCGAAGGCCGGGACGCGGCCCAAGGCGCAACCCGAGGACCCGCCCACGGCACAGGCACAGGCGCACGGGCAGGCGCAGGCGGCCGGTCGGGTCCAGGCGCAGGCGGCGGAGCGGCCGGCGAAGACGCGGGTGCAGGCCGGTCCCGAGGCGGACGGGCCGAGCCCGGCGTCCGACGCGCGGGCGACGCCCGGCGCGCTCGCCGGCACCGCGTCGAACCGTGCGGCGCCGACCGGCACCACCGCCGGCCTGCCGCTCGCCCTGGTGGGCGCGGCGCTGGGTGCGGCGCTGTCCTTGTGGCTGTGGCGGCGCTTCGGCGCGCGCGCCAACTGAGCGCCGTCCCCGGCCTCTCCCCCCGACCGACACAGTTCGGCCGGGGCCGTACGGTCCCGCGCCTAGCCTGCACGGACGGCCGCACGGGAGGGTCCCTCGCGGCCGTCCGGGAGGAGCGGGGCATGGCAACGAGCGCGTACGCGGCGGAGGTCGCGCGGCGGTTTCGCGAGGTGAACGGCGATCATCCGATGACGGCCGAGGACGACGCCTATGTCAGCGCGCAGTTCACGCCGCTGGAGCGGCTGTGCGCGGCGCTGGGGCGGGACGCGGACGACGCGCGGCGGCAGATGCTGGACGGGCTGCTGCCGCTGCCGGGCTATCTGCGGTCGGACGGCGCCGAGATGGTTCCGGCCGATCTGTTCGACCTGGCCGCGGCGGCGGGCGGGCCGGATCGGCTGCGTGCCTGGTTCACGGCGCACTGGGACGACCCGGCCGAGGGCGCGGCGGAGTGGGAGGCGTATCTGAGCGGGCAGTACGTCTGTCTGCACCACGTCTCGCCGGCCACGATCCGCCGCAAGGCGGAGCTGACGGCGGCGATCACCGACGCCCTCTCGGACCCGCGGCCGCAGGCGCCGGCGTGGTCGGCCGCCCTGCACGCCCTGGTGGACGAGCTCGACGCGCTCGCACCGGACTTCGCCCCGTACGACCGGCTGCGCTTCGGCGGCCCGACGTCCCGGGACACCTGCATCGACGCCGTACGGGCCCGCCACCCGCGCCCGTGAGCGGCCGCGGGACCCCTCGGCACGGCCGCCTCGGCCGAAGGGCGGCGAGGGCCTGGCGGAGACCCGGGAGCCGGCGGCGAGGGCGGCTCCCGGGACCGGGCGCTATTCGGCGGGAACCCCGCCCGTGCGCGCGGGACCGCAGACCTTCAGCGCGTCCGTGTAGTGCTCGGCGGCCCGCACGGCCTCGACGGCGGTCCGCTTCCCCATGAGCACGCACAGCGTGTACGCGGTGTCCTCGAACCGCCTGCGGGCCGACGGGTCGTGCGGCCGGGACAGGACCAGCCGCTCCTGGGTGCGGTAGTTCCGCAGCAGGCGGTCGATCGTCTTGCGGTCGGGGAGCAGCATGCGTTCCTCCTGGTGAGCCCTGGTGTCCCCCGATCCCCCATGGTCGGCGCACCTGCTCACAAGCGCGACCCGCAGCTTCACGCTGCGTGACCGCCGGTCGGCCGCCCGGGTGCGGTGCGGGCCGACATGGCGGAAGGTCGAGACATGAACCCGAGCGAGAGGCTGCGCGTCGTCGTCACCGGAGCGACGGGCAACGTGGGGACGAGTGTGCTCCGGGCCCTGGAGCGGGAGCCCCGGGTCGCGTCCGTGCTGGGCCTGGCCCGGCGCACGCCCCGGCTCACCCTGGACAAGACCGAGTGGGCGGAGGTGGACCTGTCGCTGGAGGGCGACGAGCCACGGCTCGCCCAGTACGTGGCGGACGCCGACGCGGTGATCCACCTGGCGTGGCGGTTCCAGCCGACCCATGACCCCGTGACGACCTGGCAGACCAATGTGCTGGGCTCCGTGCGGGTCTTCGACGCGGTCGCCGCGGCCCATGTGCCCGTCCTGGTGTGCGCCTCGTCCGTCGGCGCGTACTCGCCCGGGCCCGGGAACGGGGCGCCGGTGTCGGAGTCGTGGCCGACGCACGGCTGGCCGGGTGCCGCGTACACCCGGGAGAAGGCGTACGTGGAGCGGGTCCTGGACACCTTCGAGCGCGACCATCCGCAGACCCGGGTGGTGCGGATGCGGCCGAGCTTCCTGTTCAAGGAGGAGTCGGCGAGCGAGCAGCGGCGGATCTTCGCCGGCCGCTGGCTGCCGGGGCAGCTGTTCCGCCCGGAGCTGCTCCCGCTCGTGCCGGAACTGTCCGGCCTGCGCTTCCAGACGCTGCACACCGACGACGCCGCCGACGCCTACCGCCGGGCGCTGCTGCGGGACGTCCGCGGCGCGTTCAACCTGGCCGCCGACCCGGTGATCGACTCCGAGGTGCTGGGCCGGCTGCTCGACGCACGGCCGGTCAAGGTGCCGACGTCGGCGGTCCGCGGCGTCCTCTCGGCGGCGTGGCGGATGCGGGTGGCGCCGGCCTCGCCCGATCTGTTCGACGCGGTGCTGCGGTTGCCGCTGCTCGCCACGGACCGCGCCCGGCGCGAACTGGAGTGGGAGCCGTCCAGGACCTCGGTGGAGGCCCTGGAGGCGTTCCTGCGCGGCGCGCGGGCGGGAAGCGGCGAGGAGACGGAGCCGATGGCCGGCCGCCGCGTCGGCTGACGGCCCCGGCCCGCGCCTCTCGCGGCCTTCGCCCGCCGTGCGCTCAGGCGCGCGCCGCGGTCCAGTCGACGATGCGCATGGCGGCGCCGGCGGCCTCACGGCCGCGGCAGTGGGCGCGGTGCCGGTCGAGCAGGGCGTCGATGTCGAGGTGCCGGGCGAATGCGGGGCGGGCGGCGAGCCGGGCGGCGTAGGTCCACAGCGCGGGATGGGCGGCGACCCGCTCCATGGCGGCGGCGTCGAGGTGCCAGCGGTGCACGGTGTCGAGCTCGACGAGGGTGACCCAGACGGCCACGTCGGCGGCGGTGAGCGTGTCGCCGAGGACGTACGGCCCGCGGGCGAGGCGGCGTTCCAGGGAGCCCAGGGCGGCGAAGAGCACGGCGAGCGGGTCGTGGTGGGCGGCCGTCTCGTCGAGGCCGAGTGCGCCGGCGCGCTGGGCGGCGGCGTGGACGCTGCGCGCGCACAGGTCGGCGACGGCGCGGATCTCGTCCTCCCGGTCCGCGGGCAGCAGTTCGGGACCTTCGCCGCGGAAGCGCAGGGCGAGGTCGCGCAGGATGTCGGGCACGTGGGTGGAGACGATCCGGCCGGTCCAGCCGTCGCTGAGCACGGGCGCGGCGGCCGGGCCGCGGTAGAGGTGGGCGCTGGCCTCGTAGAGCGGGCGCAGCACGCCGTACCCGCCGTCGGGCGTGTCGGGGACGGCGGGCAGCACGGACAGCGGGAGCGTGTCGTCGAGACCGAGGAGGGCGTGGGTCACGGCGACGCCGAGACACCGGGGGTCGGCGGGCGCCAGATGGAGCCGGTAGCGGTGCGGTACGGGGTAGTGGCCGCTGCGCACGTCGCAGCCGATCCGCCCGCGGAAGGCGGGCGCGGCGGTGACGGGGACGACGGAGGGCACGACGGGCGGGACGACGGACATGGTTCTCCCTGGGTGCTCGGTGCTGGGTCGCGGGGGCTCGCGGCACGGCGGTGCCGGGGCGCCCGGAGGCAGCAGAAGTACGGGAAGGAGGAGACGACGGTGCCGTACGGAAGGGGGCGGGCGGTCAGGAGGAGCGAGGGTCCGAAAGGCCCCGGAGGATTCACCCGTTCGAGGGCCGTCCCGCGGCGGACGGGCGGGAAGGCCGGTCGCGCGAGCCGGTCCGGCCGGGCGGGCCGGTCGGGGCGGGCGGGCCGGTCGGGGCGGGGCCCTAAGCCGCGCTGCAGACCCGCAGCAGGTCGATGTGGCGGCGCGAGGTCAGTGGCAGGGAGCGCGGCGGCCGGGCGGCGTGTGCCGTGTCCGGTGCGGCTGCGGCTCTCATCGGTTCCCTACCTGTTCGCTCGGGTTTCCCGTCATGAGTGTGGAAGCGCCCGCGTTCCCCGTCAAGAGCGGCGACAGGACGTCCCTGGCCCGTCCGGCGGATCGTGGCCGAAGGACGCGCCCTGAGCCGCCGGTCGAGGCCTGGGCATAATGCGCGTATGCGCATTTCAGCCAGGGCCGACTACGCGGTGCGGGCCGCCCTCCAGCTCACCGCGGCCCAGGACGCCGGGCCGGTGAAGGCCGAGGCCATCGCCGAGTGCCAGGGGATCTCGCACAAGTTCCTCGAGGGCATCCTGGGCGACATGCGCAAGGGCGGACTGGTGCAGAGCCAGCGCGGCGGCAATGGCGGCTACTGGCTGGCGAAGCCGGCCGGGGAGATCTCGGTCGCGGACGTGATCCGCTGCGTGGAGGGTCCGCTGGTGTCGGTCCGTGGCGTGCGGCCGCCGGAGCTGTCGTACACCGGCCCGGCCGAGTCGCTTCTCACCCTGTGGGTCGCGCTGCGGGCGAACGTCCGCCATGTGCTCGACGGCGTCTCGCTCGCCGAGCTCGCCGCGGCGCGGCTGCCGGCGGAGATCGTGGCGCTCGCGGAGGACCCGGAGGCCTGGTCCAATCCCTGACGAAGCGGGCGCCGGAGCGCCCGTTCGCACGGCCGCGGTCCATTCCTCGGTATTCCAGCGTCCGTGATGTGGACGGCTGTTGGGATCCGGGTCACCTCTCTGCCACTATCCCTACTATTCCAGTGGGAATACTAGGGATCATGTGAGGTGCCGTGAGAACGCCGAAGAAGTCAGCGCAGCGCACCGCCTCCGCACCGGCAGCACGCCCGGCCGACGACGAGATCTGGCCCCGGGTCACCCGCGAGCTCGCCGACGACCTCGCCGTGGACGCCCTGGCCAGGGACCGGGCCGGCAAGGCCCCGTTCGACGAGGTCGCCCGGCTCCAGGAGGCGGGCCTGCCCGCTCTGCTCACCGCGCCGGGGCCCCACGGGCGCGGCGCCGACTGGCGCGCCGCGTGCGGCGTGATCCGGGAGATAGCCGCGGCCGACGGCTCGATCGGCGAACTCCTCGCCCATCACTGCGTCCTGTCGTGGACCTCGCGCTTCCTCGGCCCCGCGGCCGGGCCGCTCGACCTCGACCGGTGTACCGCGGAGGAGGGCTGGCTGCTCGCCGGCGCGCTCCAGGCGCCGCGCCTCGACGACGGCGCGCCGGGACTCGCCCTCACCCCGGCCGGCGGCGGTGCCTACGTCCTCGACGGGCGGCGCTCCTTCGCCTCCGGCGTCACGGTCGCCGACCGGCTGGTGGTCGCGGCCCGCTGTACGGAGACGGGCGACCTGCTGCTGGTCCTCGTGGACCCGGCGGACCCGGCCGTCTTCACCGAGCCGGGGGCCGAACGGGTGGGCCAGCGCCTCGCGGGCGCGGGCACCGTCACGTTCGACCGGGTGACGGTCGAGGCCGGCCGGGTCCTCGGCGCACTCCCCCACGACGAGCACGCCGTCGCCCCCTACTCGACGCTCGCGCCGCTCGCCCTGCGGCTGCTCCTCGTCCATGTCGGGCTCGGCATCGCCGAGGGCGCGCTCGCCGAGGCCCGGGACGTCAGCCGGGCAAGTCAGGCCGCGCCGCCGCCCACCGCGACCACGGCCCAGGTCACCGCCCTCGGGTCCGGCGACGACCCGTACCTCCTGCTCGCGTACGGCGAGTTGGCGACCGCCGCGCACGCCGCCGCCATGGTCGTGGACCGGGCGACCGACGCCCTGGCCCACGGGCTGCTCGCGGAACGGGCCCTCGACGTGGAGGAGCGGACCGACATCGCCGTCCTCGTGGCGGCGGCCGAGACGGTCGCCAACCGGGCCGCGGTGGACATCACCACCCGCATCCTGCAGCTGGTGGACCCGGCGACGACCGCGGACGCCCGCGGCGCGGGCCCGGGCTTCGACCGCTTCTGGCGCAACGTCAGGGCGCTGACCGCCGCCGTCTCGCCGGACCACCGCCTGCGGGACATCGGCGACCACTATCTGCACGGCACCCATCCCCGCCTCACCCTTCTGGCGTAGGCACCCGCGGCGGAACGCGGGCGGACGGGGCCGCCCGCGTTCCGCCGGATCCCGGGCCGGACGCCACGGCGTTCCGGGACGTCCGGCCCGCACGCGGGACGGTCCTCGGTCCCAAGCTGGAAGGAGCGGGTCCGCCGGCCGGGCGGGCCGCGGCGCCGGAGCGAGGGAGGCAGCCTGATGAGTCGTGAGATCGTGGCGGGAGTCGACGGTTCCCCGGAGAGCCTGGCCGCCGCGGACTGGGCCGCCCGCGAGGCGCTGCACCGGAGCCTCCCGCTGCGGCTCGTGCACGCCTGGCGGTGGGAGCCCCTCGACCTGCCGCTCGTCCAGGATCCGACCGCCCAGCAGCGGGCCGCCCGCGAGGTGCTGCGCGAGGCCGAGGCGACGATCTCCGAGCGCCACCCGGAGCTCGCGCTGAGCGCCGAGCTGGTCGGCGACACGCCGGTCACCGCACTCGTCGGCACGGCGCGGCACGCGGAGCTCCTGGCGGTCGGCTCGCGCGGGCACGGCGCGGTGACGGGCTTCCTGCTCGGCTCGTACGGCCGGCAGGTCGTCGCCACCGCGACGGTGCCGGTCGTCGCGGTCCGCGCCCGCGACGGGGCTCCGGCCGAACCGCCCGCCGGAGACGTCCTGGTGGGCCAGCACGGCAGCCCGGAGGACAGCGCCCCGGCGCTGCGGTTCGCCTTCGAGACGGCCGCGGCGCGCGGGGCCTCGGTGCGGGCGGTGCGGGCCTGGAGCCTGCCGCCGCTGTTCGTGTACAGCCCGGCCTCGCTGCGGCTCGCCGACGAGGCCGGCGGACTCGTCCCGTACGAGGAGAAGGCGCTGCGCGAGGCGCTGGCGCCCTGGCGGGAGCGGTACCCGGACGTGCCGGTGACCGAGCACGTGGAACTGGGCAGCGCCGGGCAGGTGCTGCTGTCCGGCTCCGGGTCGGCGCAGCTGCTCGTGGTCGGGCGGCGGGCACGGCGCGGGGCGCTCGGCGGTGGGGTCGGCTCGGTGGCGCACGCGGCGCTGCACCTCGCGCCGTGCCCGGTAGCGGTGGTGCCGCACGGGATTGACGCACAGGATTGACGAGGAGTGTCGCGCTCTCGGGGACCGGAAAGTATGACCGCCGTCGCGAGTAGAGAGAGCGGAGCCTTATGCAGCACGACGCGTACGACCAGCCCCTCCCTCAGGAACCTGCCGCCCACGGCGCCGGACGCGGCGTCGGCCGGCACCGGCGGGCCCCACGGCGCGGGCCGTCCTTCCGGACGGCCGTGGCCGTGGCCGGAGCGGTGGCGGCCGCGCTGACGGTGACGGCCGGAGTGCACCTGGCGACGACGGGAGCGCCGACGGACGCGGACACCCGGCCGGACGCGGGCGGCACGGACGGCGCGGCCGCTCGGGTGGCTCCGCCGCCGATGGCGCCGCTGCCCGGGGCGACGCCCGTGACGCGTACCGCCCCGGGCGGCGAGGCGGCGACTCCCGCGACCGTGCCCGCCGTTCCTCCGCGGTCGGCCAGGGCGCCCGCTCCCGCCCCGGCCCCGGCGCCCACACCGGTCGAGGTCCGCCGGATCGGCGCCGTCACCGGCACCGCATCCGTACGACCCGCCTCGGAGCGCGCGCTGCCGGCCGTCCGCCCCGCCTCCCGCGAACAGGCGGCCGGGTCCGCCGCCCAGTACGAAGCCAAGGTCGTGTCGCTCGTCAACACCGAGCGCAGGAAGGCGGGTTGCGAGCCGCTGCGGGCCGATCCCCAGCTGAGGCAGGCGGCGCAGAGCCACGCCGACGACATGGCCGCCCACGGCCGCTACTCCCACGACGGCCCGGACGGCAGCAACGCCGGGGACCGGATCGCGGCGGCCGGATACAGCTGGTCGACCTGGGGCGAGAACATCCATCGCGGCCCGCGCACGCCCGCCCGGGCCGTGGAGGAGTGGATGAACAGCGACGGCCACCGCGAAAACATCCTCAACTGCGCCTTCAAGGACATCGGCGTGGGCGTGAACCTCGCCTCCAACGGCCCCTGGTGGGTCCAGGACTTCGCCTCCGCCCGCTGACGCCTCCTTCGGTGTGGTGCACCGACACCGCACCGTTGGAGTGGGCGTTCCTTCGCTGCACTAATAGCGGCTAACACGATGAGGTAGGGCGCCCAGAACCTTTAGGACAGCAGTACGGTCGGGCGATCGAGCGAGTCCGCCGGGGGGGGTACATGCCCGCACCAGCTCACGAACATCTGAGGCCCTGACCCCAAAGATCGTCCCACGGTTCGCCCCATGCTGCGCCTGCCTCCGGAAAGCGGCCTCCATCCAGCTGTCGGCTGCGCACACTCATAGTCAGAAGGCGACATTGGCGCGCGCCGAGTCCGCGGAAGGGCAGCAGGAGCGGGCGAGACTCGCGCTCCAAGGACGGGCTCGGCTGCCGGGGGGTGCGTTGTTCGGCGGGTGCATGGCAGCATCTGTGCGCCCATGCGCGGAGACCGCCAGACAACGCGCGGCTGATCGCGAAGGCACTCCTGCATGAGATCCCGCCAAAACGCGCGCGTCCTCTTGCTGCCGTGCCCAGGTGCGCGAATGCCGCGCTGAACCGGCGCGATCGTGCTCCGCTCAGTGATCCATCGCTCTTCACGCATCCCTAGGCGTCTCTCCGACGGCCATACACACGAAGAGCAGCGCGATCAGCACCGTTTCAGGAATTGACCGGCGGCTTCGTGAGGTGGCGAGAACGCTGAAGCGGTTGCCGCGGTGCGAACCAGCGGCATGCTCAGCGGCATCGGTTGTCGCCCCTTCCGGACGGGAGACGATCTTTGCGCGATGCCAACGGAGCCTCAGCTGCGCTTTTAACCCACCATGATCAATCTAAGCGCCAACCGTTGTACCGACGTCCCACCAGCGAGCGCGGGCCGCTACACCGACCATGCGAGAGGTTGGCGGAATTCTTCTCCCGGCCCCGCCCTAAGACGCTAAGAGTTGTCCCGTAATGCCGTGAGGCTGAGGGTCAGGCTGTGTCCGGGTCGGTGCCGATGGCGCCGGCCGCGCGAAGTGAACGCCCGAGGTCTCCGGTGAGGATGCGCGGGTGTCGCCGCCACCACCACAGGTCGGGGCCGGGGATCCTGTGGAAGTGGTCGAGTGCTATGCCGTCGTCTTCGATGGTCGCGGCCTTGTACCGGTCGTCCAGAGCTTTGATCTGCGGGGTCCAGAGCTGGACGATGTGGTCGTCCAGCAGGAGCCACGCCTCGTGTAGCCAGTTTCGGCAGTAGAGGTCGTTGGTGTACTCGTGGATGTAGTCGCCGTAGCCGCGCTCGATGGTGCTCACCAGGGCGGCCCACGCGTTCACCCTTTCAGCGACCGTGAATTCCGTCCGCCAGCCGCGCTGGTGCAACAGCTCTCCCACCTCGATTTCCGTAGCCACGGGTGTGAGGTTCTCACGCCGAATCCGCCCGGGCGACCGAGATGTCTCCAGCCAGAGGCAGGCGGGCCCCCGCAGCCTGATCAAGATGAGACGATCTCGCCGTGGCTGGTGTGATCACGGCGTCGGAGCCGTCCTGGATAGCCCCGTTCACCGGGCTGAGCCCGCGACAGTTCGGCAAACTGGTGACCGTTCTGCGGCACGGGGGTGCGGATGCGGTCCGCAGGGGCCGGCCGTGGAGTCTTCCGCTGGAGGACCGGGCCCTGCTGGTCGCGGCGTACTGGCGAACGAACGTGACCATGCGCCAGCTCGCCCCGCTGTTCGGGATCTCGAAGTCGGCGGCGGACCGCATCATCAACCACCTCGCGCCGATGCTCGCTCTCCAACCCCGCAAGCGGTTCGCGAAGGACACCGTGCTCATCGTGGACGGCACCCTGGTCCCCACCCGCGACCACACCATCGCCGAGCGCTCCAAGAACTACCGGTACTCCACCAACCACCAGGTCGTCATCGACGCCGACACCCGTCTTGTCGTCGTGGTCGGCCGTCCGCTCGCCGGGAATCGCAACGACTGCAAGGCATGGGAAGAGTCCGGCGCCAAGGCCGCCGTCGGCAAAACCCTCACGATCGCCGACGGCGGTTATCCGGGCACCGGACTCGTCATCCCGCACCGCCGGCAGCGCGGCCAGAGCGAACTCCCGGACTGGAAGGAGGAACACAACAAGTCCCACAAGCAGGTCCGGGCCCGCGTCGAGCACACCTTCGCCCGGATGAAGACCTGGAAGATCCTCCGCGACTGCCGCCTCAAGGGCGACGGCGTCCACCACGCCATGCTCGGCATCGCCCGAATGCACAACCTCGCCCTCGCCGGGTAGATCAGCGGGCCGCACACCGGCCAACCATGCCTAGCGGCGACCCGAAGATCATTTACGGGACAACCCTTAGTCTCCGGCCCTCCGTGCGGGTTCACTCCGATTCGCACCATAGCTCCCGAAGGGGGAGCGTTGACCGTAAATCCGACATTGCCTCATCGGCAGCCCCCAGCAGAGGAAGAAGCGAGCCCTGCCCCACCTACACCGTCGGACTCGTCAGGCGAGGTGACTTTGTCACCGAAGCACATCACGTTCGCGCGCCGATTCTGTAAGACCTTCGGGCTTGCCTCCGTATTCATTGCGGGAAGCTTTACGGACAAGAACGACCACTACCAGTTGGAACCCAAGCCGGTCGATAGCCTGGAGTTCTGGTTCTTCATCCTGTCGATTTTCGCCTCCCTCTTCTTCTTCGGGCTCGCCCGCTTCTTTAAGGACTCTCCGCCGGCGAGGGAGGAGTCCCTGATGCGCGTACAAGCCGCAGAGGAGCAGGTGGAAGCGTCGCTCTCGTTGCGCCCCAACCCGGATTCATCACCGAATGATTCCCCAGAGCGTGGCGATTCCTCACATCTGGCACTTGCGAGCCTTTGGAGCCTTACTCACGCCCGGCTCCACCAGTACCATGGAATTGCCCTAGATCAGGCTCGAAAGTCATTCCGGAATGCCCAAGGCGCGATGCTCATCGGGTTCGCGCTTCTCGTGGGCTTTACGATTCTCGCCCTGAAGGCCGAGAGCACCGCAACGAGCGTTGCTGCGGCGGTCCTGGGTTCGGTTTCTGCGGCATTGGCCGGATTCGTCAGTCGCACCTTCGTTCGATCACAAGAATCTTCGGCATCACATTTGCAGAGATACTTCGATCAGCCCCTCGAATTCTCCAGGTATCTTGCTGCAGAGCGTCTAATCGTGGACTCTGGGCTTAACGCTGAGCAGCGAGCGGACGTCCTGACTGCTCTGGTGCAGGCAATGATTTCGGGACCACCGCAAGAGCCTCCGACGGTTGACCCAGAGCCCCCCGTTCCCCGTCCAGGACCACAGCGCAACTGATCATCCAACAGCCCTCTCATCAGGCCGCCACCCTGCTGCGGACAGGCCACGTACCTCCGGCGGGAAGCCACAGGTCCCGCTCAGGGGTGATCGACGGACGATCTTAACGAGGTCCTTCGGAAATCAGGTCGCGGCGAAGGTGCGGACGGTTGCCGCGGGCCGATTAACCCTTAACACCGGCGACCGCACCGGGTGGGGTGCTGTGACGGCCGACCGGCCCGCGAATCCGCTGCTTCTGTCGTGGGCGGTCAGCACTACTCAACTTGATTGGGTGATGTCGGGTGGCGTGAGCCATCGGTCACCGGCGCTGGTGACCGCCGACCCACATGGGCCGACCCTCGGTGTGCATACTGTGACCGGCAGAGGGGCCGTCGTCCGACCGAACGGCGATGGGTAGGGCCCGATAGGCCCATGGGCCGGGCCAGACAATCAAGGAGACCAGTGATGGATGTCGAGGAATGCTGGCGCCGCTACGGGCCTCGCCCCGTCGGCGCGGACCTCGACGAGATCCGTGCACTCCTCAGAGAGCACACGGCGCGTGAGCGACGCTCCCAGGGCGAGGGCGACACTGAGCTGATGAGGCTCTGCTGCTTCCATCTGTTCAACAGCGGCGACCTCGACGACGTGCTCCTGATCTGGAGTGCGAAGCAAGCCAGCTTCGACGCAGCGTGCTCGATCGACATCGAATTCCTGCTTGGGCACGGGCTCGACGCGACGAAGGCCCACCTCTCGGCCAACCGTGTACCTGCTGCGACGGCAGCACTGGATCGGCTGCGCAAGCTCGAGGCGGACGGTGAATTCGAGGGCTTCTCAGTGGAGGAGCGCTCCGCCGTCTACGACCGGTACTACGGCGACTAACGAATCTGCAGCGCCGGTCAGTCGTCCATGATGAGGCCGGTGCCCGCAAGGCAGCTGTCGACCAAATCCGGGCGATACTGGATCTGCTTGAGCCTGCGCTTTACGGCCCTGGTGATCTGGCCCAGGTCGGCTGCGGCGAGGTTGCCGAGGTCGCGTTTGGCCAGCGACCAGATGCCCTCCTGCGGGTTCAGGTCCGGCGCGTAGGTGGGGAGCTGGAACACTGTGAGCCAGGCGGCATTCGCGGCGGTGAACTCCCGCATCCCGGCGGTCAGGTGGAGGCGGACGTTGTCCCAGACCAGCACGATCGGTCCGCCGAGCTGGATGCGGGCACGCACCAAGAGGTCGCGGAGGTCCCGCCAGCCGAAGCCCTTCGGCTCGCCCTTGCGCCCTCGGTACTCGCGGATGGCATAGATCAGCCAGGACCGCTCGCCCGGCTTGTAGCAGGTCATACCCGCCATCGACACCCGTCCGGAGCCCCGGCCGCGAACCCGGACGACCGGGGTCCGGCCGATCCGCCGCCAGGTTCGAGAGCACGGCGGCGTCATCGACTGGCCGGCCTCATCCTCGAAGACCATCCAGCCGTTGCACGCCGCCGCACAGCTCCTACCCGCGGCCAGACCTCCTTCTTCCACAGCTCAACCGCCGCATCGTCGCGCTCGATCGCCCGGCGGGTGGGCTGCTGCCACGACCAGCCGTGCCGCTTCAGCAGCCGCCACGTGCCCTCCACCGTGTACGAAACGTGGAACAGTCGACCGATCAGCGTCTTGACCCGCGCCAGCGTCCACCGCTGACCGGCCCAGCCGTGGACGAGCGGTCCACGCTCCAACTCCCGCTCCAGTCTCGCAATCTGAACCGAGCTGAGCCTGGGGCGTCCCGGTGATCCCTTCGACAGGATCCCGGCCTCGCCTCGCTCGCGCCAAGCCCGGCGCCACCGCTCCACCGACCGCTCGCTCACCCGCAGCCCGGCGGCGATCTCCCGGTTCTTCTCCCCGCCCTCGAAGCGTTCCGCAGCCTGCAGCCGGATTCGCTCCCGCGCGGCTCTCTCGGCGTCGGTCAGCCCGCCGCCCTGCGCGTACCTCACGCCCCACAGCTACCGCAGCCGACAGGCCGGCGTCGGGCAAACATCCCCGACATCACCCCATCAAGTTCAGTAGCACCAGCGGGCGGAGACTACGCTCGCCGGCGACGTCAACCTCGCAGGTCTGACCTCCCCTGAGCGCCCGAGCAGGGCAGCCTTCAGGTGGAGCGTCCGCGTCGGACGTCGCTGCTCTTCTCGTACGTGGGCCGCCGCCAGCTCAGAAAGCTTCGCCGGTGCCAGGGGGCGAAGGCCGAAATGATCGACTTCTATTGATCACGACCACATACACGCCCTAGGGGCGTTAGTGGGGGCTGGCGAGTTCCTGCACCCAGAGGGTGCCGTGCGGGCCGGGGACGGCGGCGACGCCGGTGTCGTGGTAGCGGCAGTCGAGCAGATTGGCCCGGTGCGGCGGGTCGGCCATCCAGTCGGCGACCACGGACGCCGGGTCCTTCTGCCCGCGGGCCAGGTTCTCCGCCCAGGCGCTCCAGGAGTAGCCGCCCGCCGTCATCCGGCTGCCCGGGTCCGTGCCCTCGGGATCGGTGTGGCCGTAGTAGCCGCGCGTCGCCATGTCCTTGCCGTACGCGCGGGCGACCGCGGCCAGCTCCGGGTCGGGGCGCAGCGGGCCGCAGCCCGCGGCCGCCCGGTGCCGGTTCACGATCCGGTTCAGCCGTTCCTCGGGGCTCGGCTCGGGCGGCCGGGTCCGGCTCGGGGTGGGCGACGGTGTGGACGGGCGCGGCGCCGGGACCGTCGTGGGGGCCGGGGCGGGCGGGGTCGTCGGGGCGGCGGCCCGCGGCCGCAGCGCCGCGCGGTCGGCCGGGTCCGCGGGCCCCGGCGCGAGCAGCACCAGCGCGCCGAGGGCCATGACCGCTCCCGTCCCGACGGCCAGGCCGCGCCAGAGGCCTCCGCCGCTCGCGGGCGCGGCCGCGGGCTCGGTCCAGGCCGCCGTCTCCACGGCCGCGCCGCCGCTTCCGCCGCCCCCGGCGAGCAGCGGCGGCACCAGGGCGAGGCCCACGAGGAGGCCCTCGGCCGGGGCGAGGCCGCGGCGGACCGGGGCGCAGGCCGGGCAGGTGTCGAGGTGGCGGGCGAGCCGCTTGCGCCAGAGCGGCGAGGGCAGGCCGTCCCAGCCGGCGGTGGTGTCGGCGAGCCGGGGACAAGGCGGCACCGCGGCGAGCGCGCGGACGACGGCCCGGCCGGTCTCCAGGCGTTCCTTCATGCGCTGGACGCGGACGGCGGCGTGCCGGGGCGCTAGGTCGAGCGCGGCGGCGAGTTCGGCGCGGCTCAGTTCGCCGGCCGCCTCCAGCCACCACAGGGACAGCAGCTCGCGGTCGTCCTCGTCGAGCCAGCGGGTGGCCTCGGCGACCTCGCGGCGCTGGCCGGTCAGGCCGAGGCGAAGGATGGTGAGGTCGGTGAAGTCGCCGGCCGGGTCGGCGAGCGCGGCGGCCCGGTCGAGGCCGGGCAGCGGCGCCTGCTGGCGTTCCCGCCAGCGGTGCCGTATCCGGTTCATGGCGATGGCGACCAGCCAGGACCGGAAGCGCGCCGGGTCGCGCAGGGCGGGAAGCCCGTTCAGGGCGCGGACCATCGTCTCCTGGACGAGGTCGTCCACGTCGGCATGGCCGTCGAGGGCGCGGCCGACGATGTTGTAGACGAGCGGCAGGTAGGCCCGTACGAGGTCGTCGCCGGCCCGCGCGTCACCCGCCCGCGCCGCCTCGACCAGCGCGACGGTGCGGTGCTCGTCGTCGTGCATCTGTCCCTGCTCCCCTCGGGTCCTGTCCGGTGTTCACCGAGGAGACCCGTGGGAGCGCTCGGGACAACACTTTTTTCCGTGCCTCCCCGCATGCCTGGCCGGATCCGTGCCGCGCGCGTGCCCGGACCCGCGCCGGGCGTGTGCCCTGGCCTGCGCCGGGCATGTGCCCGGACCCGTGCGGGACGGCCGGCCGCCGGGCGCCTGGCCGGAGCTAGCCGGAGAGGTGCGGCATGGTCGGCACGGTGGCGCCGCCGCCTTCCCGTACCGCCGCGACGACGGCGTCGTGCAGGTCGCGGCTCTCCTCCTCCGATCCGCAGGGAACCGGACTGCCCGACATGGTGAACCAGTCGGATGCGCCGCTGTACTGCACGGCCACACGTGCCTCGCCGTCGGTGTAGGTGGTGTGCACGGTGAGATCGCCCGTGAGCACACCGGCCTCGACGGTCAGCACCCCGCCCCGCCCGGTGTAGACACCGGCGGTCGTCCATGATGCCCAGCCTGTCATCCCACCAGACTCACACCCGGACGGCGGATGCGCCACCGACGGGGCCGCCCCGGCCGGACGGGTGTCCGACCGGGGCGGTCCCGGGCCCCGGAAGGGGTCCGCGACGGATCAGGCGAGGGACGCGACGGCCTCGTTGAAGGTGGCGGAGGGGCGCATCACGGCCGCGGCCTTCGCCGGGTCGGGCTGGTAGTAGCCGCCGATCTCGGCCGGGGAGCCCTGGACGGCGATCAGCTCGTCGACGATCTTCTGCTCGTTGGCGGAGAGCGTCTCGGCGAGCGGGGCGAAGGCCTTGGCCAGCTCCGCGTCGTCGGTCTGCTTGGCCAGCTCCTGGGCCCAGTACAGGGACAGGTAGAAGTGGCTGCCGCGGTTGTCGATGCCGCCGACGCGACGGGTCGGCGACTTGTCCTCGTTGAGGAAGGTGCCGGTGGCGCGGTCGAGGGTGTCGGCGAGGACCTGGGCGCGGGCGTTGCCCGTGGTGGTGGCCAGGTGCTCGAAGGAGGCGGCCAGCGCGAAGAACTCGCCGAGCGAGTCCCAGCGCAGGTAGTTCTCCTTGACCAGCTGCTGGACGTGCTTCGGGGCGGAGCCGCCGGCGCCGGTCTCGAAGAGGCCGCCGCCCGCCATCAGCGGGACGACCGACAGCATCTTGGCGCTGGTGCCCAGCTCCAGAATCGGGAAGAGGTCGGTCAGGTAGTCGCGCAGGACGTTGCCGGTGACGGAGATGGTGTCCTCGCCGCGGCGGATGCGCTCCAGGGAGAACTTGGTCGCCTCGACCGGGGAGAGGATCTTGATCTCCAGGCCCTCGGTGTCGTGCTGCGGCAGGTACTGCTCGACCTTGGCGATCAGCTGGGCGTCGTGGGCGCGCTCGGCGTCCAGCCAGAAGACGGCCGGGGCGCCGGTGGCGCGGGCGCGGGTGACGGCGAGCTTGACCCAGTCCTGGATGGGCAGGTCCTTGGTCTGGCAGGCGCGGAAGATGTCGCCCTCGGCGACCTCCTGCTCCAGGACGACGTTGCCGGCGGCGTCGACGAGGCGGACGGTGCCGGCCGCGGCGATCTCGAAGGTCTTGTCGTGGGAGCCGTACTCCTCGGCCTTCTGCGCCATGAGGCCGACGTTCGGGACGGAGCCCATGGTGGCCGGGTCGAAGGCGCCGTGGGCCTTGCAGTCCTCGATGACGGCCTGGTAGACGCCGGCGTAGGAGCTGTCCGGGAGGACGGCGAGGGTGTCGGCCTCCTGGCCGTCCGGGCCCCACATGTGGCCGGAGGTGCGGATCATGGCCGGCATGGAGGCGTCGACGATGACGTCGGACGGCACGTGCAGGTTGGTGATGCCCTTGTCGGAGTCGACCATGGCGAGGGCCGGGCCCTCGGCCAGCTCGGCGTCGAAAGAGGCCTTGATCTCGTCGCCGAGACCGTGCGGGATGGACTCCAGGCCCTTGAGGACGGTGCCGAGGCCGTCGTTGGCGGACAGGCCGGCGGCCGCGAGGACCTCGCCGTACTTGGCGAAGGTCTGCGGGAAGAAGGCGCGCACGACGTGGCCGAAGATGATCGGGTCGGAGACCTTCATCATGGTGGCCTTGAGGTGCACCGAGAAGAGGACGTCCTCGGCCTTGGCGCGGGCGACCTGCTCGGAGAGGAAGGTGCGCAGGGCGGCGACGCGCATCACGGAGGCGTCGACGACCTCGCCGGCCAGGACCGGGACGGACTCGCGCAGCACGGTGGTGGTGCCGTCGGCGGCGACGTGCTCGATGCGCAGGGTGCCGTTCTCGGCCACGACGGTGGACTTCTCGGTGGAGCGGAAGTCGTTGACACCCATGGTGGCGACCTCGGTCTTGGACTCGGAGGTCCAGGCGCCCATGCGGTGCGGGTGGGTCTTGGCGTAGTTCTTGACCGCGCCGGGCGCGCGGCGGTCGGAGTTGCCCTCGCGCAGGACCGGGTTGACGGCCGAGCCCTTGACCTTGTCGTAGCGGGCGCGGACGTCCTTGTCCTCGTCGGTGCGCGGGTCGTCCGGGTAGTCCGGGAGCGCGTAGCCCTGGGCCTGGAGCTCGGCGATCGCGGCCTTGAGCTGCGGGATGGAGGCCGAGATGTTGGGCAGCTTGATGATGTTGGCCTCGGGCGTCTTGGCCAGCTCGCCGAGCTCGGCGAGGGCGTCGCCGATGCGCTGGCCCTCCTCCAGACGCTCGGGGAAGCTGGCGATGATGCGCCCGGCCAGGGAGATGTCACGCGTCTCGACGTTGACGCCGGCGGTCGAGGCGTACGCCTGGATCACGGGCAGGAACGAGTAGGTCGCCAGGGCGGGCGCCTCGTCAGTGTGCGTGTAGATGATGGTCGAGTCAGTCACCGGGTGTGCTCCGCTCCACGTCTGCGTCTGCGTCTGCAAGATTGCTCGACATCAAGATATCTCGTGATCGCGCTTCCCGGGAAAGGGGTCCTCGGGAACGTCCTCGGGACCGTCCTCGGGAAGATCTTCGAGGTCCTCCGGGAGATCGTCGGGCAGGGCGTCGGCGGCGACCGGACTCGTCAGCCGGTACGAGGGCGGGCCCGGGTCCAGGTCGACGTGGCGGAGCAGGGCGAGCAGGGCGAGCGCGACGGCGGCGCCGGTGCCGGCGGCGAGGGCCTGGCCGCAGCGGTGGGCGATCCGGGGCAGCTCGACGGGCACGGGACCGGTGCCGGGCAGGCAGTCCAGGAGCAGATAGCCGCCCGCGGCGAGCCCGGCGAGGGCGAGGGCGGCGAGCGGGACGGTGACCAGGAGACGCTGCGGAGGCAGGCCGCGGCGGACCGCGGGGCGGATCCTGCCCTTGCGGGCGAGCAGCGCGGTCAGCGCGGCGAAGACGGCGAAGACGAGCAGGTCGGCGGCGATGACGTCGCCGGGCCTGTGGTGCCCGGAGGCGATGGCGTACGCGCCGAGGGCGGCGGACGCGAGACCGCCGAGCCCGACGGCGACGGCGCGCAGCCGGTACGGGACGACCAGGGCGAGACCGAGGGCGGCGCCGGTGACGGTGACGGCGGCGCTGCTGGGGAAGCCGCTCTGGAGGGCGGCGCCGGAGGCGTCGACGAGGCGGGGCCCCGGCGCGTACCGCTGGAGGGCTTCGGCGGCGACGAGGGCGGCGGCGACGGTACCGAGGGCGGCGGCGGTGAGCGCGTACCGCTTGCGCAGGACGCCGACGGCGGCGAGGAGCACGACGGAGAGGATCAGGCCGAGGGTGCTCAGGCCCTGGAGCGAGGGGTGCTCGCGCAGGAAGCGGGCGACGGCCGGGTCGGCGAGCCGTCCGGCGACGGCCGCCTCTCCCCAGCGGCGGCCGGTGGCGGTGAGGACCAGTCCGGCGTAGGTGACGGTGAGGAGGAGGACGGCGGCGAGGCAGGCGCGCCGCATCCGTATGCGTATCCGGGCGCTGAACGATCCGGCGGCCTCGCCGGCGACGGCGGCGTACCACCAGGTGTCGCCGGCGGCGATGCTCCGCGGGGAGCCGCCGGTACGGGGCCTGTCGAAGGGTGCCATGCCTTGATTCGACCCCGCCGCGGGCCCGGGCGCCCGCTGGAGACACCCGACCGCGTCAGTCGCGGCGCCCCGCCGCCCGCCGGGGGCCGCGGCGACGGACGGCCTCGAGCGGCGAGGACGAGGCCGGCGACGAGGCCTGGCGGGCCGGGCGAGGTGCGGGCGGCAGGGCGGTCCCGTACGGTGCGGCCCCCGTGCGACCTCCCCCGTACGACCTCCAAACGGCCCAGGTACGGGCCCCGCACGACCGGCGGGTGTCAGGCCAGGGCCGGGCGGCGGTCGCGTACGGCGGGGACGCGCGCGGGCGTGCGGGCGGATGTGCGGGCGTGGCGGCGGGTCCCGTCGAGGGTGAAGGCGGTGTTGACCAGGGCGACATGGCTGAGCGCCTGGGGCATGTTGCCGAGCTGGCGGCCCGCCGCCGGGTCCCACTCCTCCGCCAGCAGGCCGACGTCGTTGCGGACGTCCAGGACCCGTTCGAAGACGGTACGGGCCTCGGCCGGGCGGCCGGTGAGGGCGAGGGCGTCGGCGTACCAGAACGTACAGGCGAGGAAGGCCCCTTCGGCGCCGGACAGACCGTCGACCTCGTGCACCTCGCCGTTGGACACCTCGTCGTAGCGGCGCAGGAAGCCGCGGTCGGCCAGACCGGCCATGGCCCGGACGGTGCCGAGCACCCGCGGGTCGTCGGCGGGCAGGAAGCCGAGACGCGGGATCAGCAGGGCGGTGGCGTCGACCCGGCGGCTGCCGTAGTACTGCGTGAAGGACTGCCGTTCCTCGCTCCAGCCGAACCGGCAGACGTCGGCGCGCAGTTCGGCACGCAGCGCCTGCCAGCGGCGCACCTGGCCGCGCAGTCCGGCGACCCGGGCGAGCCTGAGGGCGCGGTCGGCGGCGACCCAGGCCATCACCTTGGAGTGCACGAACTGCCGTCGCGGGCCGCGGACTTCCCAGATGCCCTCGTCCGGCTCGCGCCAGCGTTTGCCCACGTACTCCAGGAGCGCGGCCATCAGGCTCCACACCTGCTCGTCGAGGCCGACGCCGGCCCGGACGGCCGAGTAGATGGTGCTCAGGACCTCGCCGTAGATGTCGAGCTGGAACTGCTCGACGGCCGCGTTGCCGAACCTGACCGGCTGTGAGTTCTCGTAGCCGGGCAGCCAGTCGGCGTGGGTCTCGGGCAGCCGGCGCTGTCCGGCGACGCCGTACAGCGGCTGGAGGTCGGCCGGGTCGCCGGCGACGGCGCGCACCAGCCAGTCCTTCCAGGCGAGGGCCTCCCTGCGGTAGCCGCTGCGCAGCAGGCAGGACAGCGTGAAGGTGGAGTCGCGCAGCCAGCAGAAGCGGTAGTCCCAGTTGCGCAGGCCGCCGATGCACTCGGGCAGGGAGGCGGTGGCGGCGGCGATGACGCCGCCGGTCGGCTCGTAGGTGAGCGCCTTGAGGGTGACGAGCGAGCGGATGACGGCGTCGTGGGCCGGACCTTCGTAACGGAGCTGCGCCGCCCAGTCGTTCCAGAAGGCGAGCGTACGGTCGAGGGCGGCGGTGACGTCGGTGGCGGCGGGCGCCGGGGCGTGCGAGGGATGCCAGCCGAGGACGAAGGTGACGCGCTGGCCGGCGGTGACGGGGAAGGCGAAGGTGGTGCTGTCGGCGGTGACGACGGGCTCGCCCGCGCCGGGTCCGCAGTCCAGCCGCGTCGCGTCGGGGCCGGCGACGCAGGCGACGGTGCGGCGGTCGAGGGCGCGGGTCCACGGCCTGACGTGGCCGTGGTCGAAGCGGACCCTCAACTCGCCGCGCATGTCGACGCGTCCGGCGATTCCCTCGACCACCCGGACGACGCGTGGGCCGCGCTGGCGCGGCGGCATGAAGTCGGTGACCCGTACGGTGCCGGTGACGGACTCCCAGACGGTGTCGAGGACCAGGGTGTCGCCGCGGTAACTCCGGCGGGTGCAGGGCCGGTTGCCGACCGGGGCGAGGCTCCAGTGGCCGTGGCCGCCGTCACCGAGGAGGGCCGCGAAACAGGCCGGCGAGTCGAAGCGCGGGGCGCACCACCAGTCGACCGAGCCGTCCCGGCCGACGAGGGCCGCCGTCTCCAGATCGCCGATGAGGGCGTAGTCCTCTATTCGCCCTGCCATGTCGGGATTGTAATCCCAGGTATCAGCGGGCGCACAAAGCATCGCCGGGAGCTTCTCGTCATTGCGGTGCCCGGCACGTCATGAATTCGCGCGGCACCGCATACCGTTCCGGGCACGACATTCCGCCGGCCCTGGTGCGGAATTCTTGACCGGGCGCACCGCGCGGCCGATCCTGAAAAGCGTCCGGGAATTCCGGAGGACGACCGATGAGTGCCACGAGCGGCGACAGCGGCGGCGGACCGCACCCGATGCGCCGCGCCACCGACCGCCTTCCGCCGGCCGCGGTCCGCACCGCGAGCCTGGTCGTGGCGGTCCGGCCGGGCGAACCCGATCCTGCCTGGCTGCTCACCGAGCTGCCGGCGGCCGTACGGGAGGTCGTCCTGGTGGGCGGCGGGCCGGCGGGCCCGGACCGGACGCCGAACGGGGTGCCGGTGCGCCGGCTCGGCCCGTGGGACCGCACGCGCGGCGACGTCCCGCACAGCGGGCTGCTCGCCGCGACCGGCGACCACATCGTGCTCATGAGCGCCGACGGCGGCATGTCACCACGAGAGATCCCGCACTATCTGCACTACCTGGAAAGCGGTTTCGACTTCGTCAAGGGATCGCGTTTCATCGCGGGCGGCGACGTCGCCGACTATCCGCTGACGCGGCGGCTCGGACACCGGGCGCTGCTGCGGCTCGCCCGGCGCTTGTACGGGCAGCGGCTGACCGATCTCTGGTACGGATTCTGCGCGTTCCGCCGGGAATTCGTCGGGCTGCTCGACCTGCGGGAAGGCGGGGTGGAACTCGGCGCCGAACTCGTCACGCACGCGCTGCACTACGGGCTGCGGATCGCCGAGGTCCCGAGCCTCGAACTCCCGCGCCGCCACGGCCCGTCCCATCCGCGCACCGTCCGCGACGGCGCCCGCATCCTCGGCACGCTGCTCGAAGAACGTCCGCACACCGCCCTGCTGCGCCTCGCCGGACCACTGCGGGGTGGCGGTCACCGGCCGGAGCACGCCGGGCGGACGAGCAGCGGTTGACGAAAGACATATCGGGTGCTAGTGGTGGAAGTCAGTGCTTCTGCCACGTGGCAGAACGCGAGAGACCCTCGGCAGGGTCGGTTGTCGGAAGAGGCGCGTCATGACCTCCCTCCCCATCAGCCGAGCGCCGGTGGCACCCGCCTCGCATCCGTTGCGCCGGGTGACCGACTGGCCCTCCGCCGAGGTGCGCCGCCGTTCCCCGTGCGAGCGCTCCCTCCACCTCCGGGGCGCGGGCCCCGAGCGCGCGGCGCATCCCGCCCGGCGTGCCTCCGACCGGCTCCGCGACGCGGCCGGCCTGTGCCGCCGCCGCACCGACCTCCACCGCCCCCGCACGGCTCCCCGCCGCAGGCGCAGCCGCGTCGTGCGCACCCGCACCGCGTGCGGGCGCCGGCGCTCGGCGAGCCCCTCCGGCCCAGGACGGGCCGGCGGCCCGGGCGGCAGCGGACGCGGCCGCGGGGCGTCCCCTTCCGACGGCTCCGGCCCCGGCGGCCGAGACGGCCCTCCGGGCCGTGAACCCGGCATCGCCCAGGCCTGTGAGCGCGGCGCTCTTCCGACCGGTGGGACCGGCATCCCTCCGGCCCGCAAGCCCGCCACCCCCCAGGGCCGCAGGCCCGCAGGCCCGCTGATCCTTCAGCCACGGGTTGCTCCGGCCGGTCAGCCTGCCGTCCCTCGGGGCCGCGTGCCCGTCGCCGCTCCGGCTGGTGAGCCCACCGTCCTTCCGGGCCGCGGGCCCGCCGCCGCACCAGGGCGCGTCCTCGTGCCCGCTCTGATTCCCCGCGCGACCGCGCGTCCGGCGCGCCGCGCCTTCTCCCGAGGAGGCGAGGCGCGATGACCGCCGTCCCCGCGCATGCCCCGCTCACCCGCTCCTCCGACGGCTCGCCGGCCGCCCGGCCGCCGTCGAGGTCCCGGCCGGCGTCGCGACGGGACCCGCAGCCGGGTGCGCGGACCGGGCCCCTGCCCGGCCCGCTGACCCGGCCCGCGGTCGAACTCGAGCTGGTCATCCCGGCGTTCAACGAGCGCGCGCGACTGCCGGCCACCGTCGCCGCCACCCTCCGCTTCCTCGCCCGCCGCCCGTGGTCCTCCGCCGTGGTCGTCGTCGACAACAACAGCGTGGACGGCACGGCCGACTGCCTCGGCCGCTTCGCCTCCTCCGCCATGGGGCGCGCGGTGGGCTTCCATGTGATCGGCTGCGGCGAACAGGGCAAGGGCGCCGCCGTGCGGCGCGGCATCGAGACCTCGTCCGCCCGCTTCGTCGGCTACGCCGACGCCGACAACGCCACCCCGATCGAGACCCTCGACCCGGTGATGGAGCTGCTGCGGGCCGGGCACGGCGCGGTGATCGCCTCCCGGCACGCCCCGGGCGCCCGGCTCGCGGTCGAGCAGTCACCGCTGCGCCGGTCCGGCGGCGCGCTCTTCCGTACGCTCGCCCACCTCACCCTGCCGGGAGTCGCCGACACCCAGTGCGGCTTCAAGTTCTTCCCCGGGCCGCTGGCCCGGGAGATCGTCCGCGACTGCCACATCGACGGTTTCGCCTTCGACGTCGAACTGCTCGCGCGGGTCGTCAAGGCGGGCGGGGACGTGGTGGAGGTGCCGGTCGAGTGGACGGACCAGGAAGGCTCGACCTTCTCGGCGCGGCGCGACGGGCTGCGCTCGATGGCCGATCTGCTGCGGATCTCGCTGGCCAGGTGATGACCGTGCCCGCCCCGAACCCGACCTCGAGTCCGAGTCCGACCGCGACTCCGACCCCGAGCCCGAGCCCGACTCTCCCGCCCGACGTCACCGAGACGGCGAACACGACGGCCGCGACCGCCGTGACCGCTGCCCTGGACCGCCTCGCCCTGCTCGACATCGCGTTCCTCAACTGGCGCGATCCCTGGCACCCGGACGCGGGCGGCGCGGAGGCGTACGCGTACGAGATCGCCCGCCGCTTCTCCGCGGCCGGCGCGCACATCACCTTCGTCTCCTCGCGCTATCCCGGCGCCCGCGCCCTCGAATACCGGGACGGGATGCGGATCGTGCGGGGCGGCGGCACCTTCGGCGTGTACGCGGCGGTCGGCGCCCACCTGCTGCGCAACCGTCACGCGTACGACGCCGTGCTCGACTTCCAGAACGGCATCCCGTTCTTCTCGCCGCTGTTCACCCCGCGCTGGACCGCCGACCTGTGCGTCATCCACCACGTCCACCAGCAGCAGTTCGACGTACGGTTCCACTGGCCGCTGAACGCGGTCGGCCGGCTCCTGGAGAAGCAGGTCAGCCGCCGGGTCTACCGCGGCCGGCCGGTGGTGGTCGTGTCTCCCTCGACCCGGGAGGGCGCCCGCCGCGAACTCGGCTTCGGCAACCCGCTGCACATCGTGCCCAACGGCCGCCCGGACGGCCTTCCCGAGGCGCCGGCCGGAGCCCGCTCGGACACGCCCGCGCTGACCGTCGTCAGCCGGCTCGTGCCGCAGAAGCGGGTGGACCTCGTGATCCGGGCGATGCCCGCGCTGCTGCGCCGCTTCCCCGAGCTGCGCCTCGACCTGTGCGGCGACGGGCCCGAACTGCCCGCGTTGCGCGAGCTCGCCCGGGAGCTGGGCGTCGCGTCCGCCGTGACCTTCCACGGTCATGTCAGCGACGCGCGCAAGGAGGAGCTATTCCACCGGGCCTGGCTGACCGTGGTGCCGTCGTCCGCCGAGGGCTGGGGCCTCACCGTGATCGAGGCCAACGCCGTCGGCACGCCCGCCCTCGCCTACGACGTGCCCGGGCTGCGCGACGCCGTCCAGCCGGGCGTCAACGGCCGTCTGCTCGATCCGTCGGCCGATCTCGCCGACGGCATCGCCGCCGCCCTCGCCGAGCTGACCGATCCGGCCGCCCGCGCGCGGACCGACGCGCGCTGCCGCGGCTGGGCCGACGCCTTCTCCTGGGACGCCAGCGCCGAACGGCTCGCCCAGGTGGTCGTGGAGGAGCTGCGGCGCGTCCACCGCCACCGGCGCTCCCGCCGCGGCGCCAACGACCTGGCCGTGCTGGGCCGTTTCAGCCCGGCCGACCCGGACGCCACCGAACGCGCCGCCCGCGAGGCGCTCCGGCAGACCGACGTCTGGCAGCGGGACGGCGACACCTTCCGGGTCCTGCTGCACGGCTGTGACGAGCTGCAGGCCCTCGGCGCGCTCGCCCGCCTCGGCGTCCGCGACGCGAGCCTCACCCTGGCCGCCGGCCGGGACGTCCTGGTGGGCGGGACGTCCGGGCGTCTCACGGCGGCCGCCCCGGGCCTGCCGGCCGAACCGAGCCGGCAGGCCGCCCAGAACCCGCAGACCGAGCCGAGGCCGCAGACCGAGCCGAGCGCGCGGGCCAAGCCGAGCGCCCGGGCCAAGCCGAGGCCCCAGGCCGACCCGCGCCCGCAGACCGAGCCGAGCGCCCGGGCCAAGCCGAGGCCCCAGGCCGACCCGCGCCCGCAGAGCGAACCCCGCCCGCAGGCCGCCCAGAACCCGCAGACCAACCCGCGCCCGTCGGCCGAACCGGGCCTCCCGGCCGAACCGACCCCGGGGGCCAGGCCGCGCCCGCAGGCCAGGCCGGACCAGCCCGCCGAGCCCATCCCACCAACCGAACCGAAGCCGCAGGCCGGCCCCTCCCCCGAGCCCGCCTCACCCGCGCGGGCCGCCACCTCGCCCGCGGAGGCCGGGCCGTGACCGCCGCCGGGCCGGTGACCCGTCGTGCGTCCGCCCCGGCGGACGAGGTGACGGCGGTCCACGGCGCGCGCTGGATCGCGACCGCCGCGGTGCTGGTCGGCGTGCTCAACTACGTGTACGCGCTGGCGCTGACGCGGATGCTGGACGTCGGCTCGTACGCCGTGTTCGCGGCCGGGCAGGGTCTCGTCGTGTGCACCGCGGCGGTGGCCGTGGTGACCGTGCCGTGGATGCTGGCGCAGGCGCTGGCACGGGCGCGGTCGGAGGAGGAGCAGGCCGAGGCGGTCCGGTTCGCGGTGGTCACGGGTCTGGCCGGCGGGCTGCTCGCGGCCTGTGCGGTGGGCGCCGTGGCCGCGCAGTTCGCCGCCGCCACGACGACGCTGGTCATCGCGGGCTCCACGTTCCTGATCTACGTCACACGGGTCAGCGCGGGCTGGCTCCAGGGCACCGAGCGGCTGCGCACGCTGGGCGTCGTCACGACGGCCGAGGCGTTGCTCAAGCTGGCCGTGGGGCTCGTCCTCGTGGCGGCCTTGGACCTGGGCGCGACCGGCGCGCTGGCCGCCTTCGGGATCGGCGTGCTGCCGTACGTGTTCTGCCGGCCGCGCCGGCTGCGGGACGGCCGCGGGCGGCCCTGGCTGCAGGCCACGGCCAACCGCGCGCTGTGGCGGCGGGCGGTCGGCGTGGCGTCGCTGCAGGGCGTGGTCGCGCTGATGGCGGCCGTGGACGTGATCCTCGTGGCGATGCTGCCCACCGACCGTGCGGAGGCGGCGAGTTACCAGGCCGCCGTGATGCTGGGCCGGGTGCCGCTGTTCCTGGCCGGGGCCGTCTCGATCGCCTTCCTGCCCGCGCTGTCGCGCCGCCGCTCCGGCACTCCGCTGGCCGGTGACGCGCTGCGGATGTACCTCACGGTGGCGGTGCCGCTGACCGCGGTCGCGGCGACGGCGCCGGGCGCGGTGCTGTCGCGGGTCTTCCCGGCCGGGTACGCCGAGGTGGGCGGGCTGCTGGCGCTGACCGCCGTCACCGGGCTCGCGCTCGGCGCGCTGGCCCTGCTGGTGACGTTCTGCCAGGCCGTCAACGACTACGCGTGTCTGTGGCCGCTGGTCGCCGGGCTGCTGCTCTACGTGACGGGGCTCACGGCGGGCTGGTCGGCGAACGGTGTCCTCGGCATGGCGGTCGGCGGGATGTGCGGCACGCTGGCGGCGCTGCTGGTGTTCGGCGTCCGGCACGCCCGCCGTCACGGCTTCGGCGCGCCGGGCACGCTCCTGGGCCTGTTCGGCGCGCGGCCGCTGTGGCTGCTCGGTTTGGTCGCGGGGCTGATGCTGCTGCGGCCCCACCCGGTGGCGTGGTTCGCGGCCGCGGTCCTGGTCGCGGTGCTCGCCCTGTGGTGGTTCTTCGGCCGGCGCAGCGAGCCCGTCGGCCGGGCCGAGCCCGAGGCCCCGCCGGCCGCGACGGGCGACGAGAAGCAGGCCGTACGCCTGGTCGTGGGCGCGAGGTGGCGGGACCGGCCCGGGCCCGCGACGCCGAGCGCGCGCGCCGCGCCCGAGGCCCCGCCCGCCGCGGCGGGCGACGAGGAGCGGGCCGTACGCCTGCTCGTGGACGCGGTGTGGCGGGACCGGCCCGGGCCCGCGACGGACGCGGAGCTGCTCGGTGCGCTCGCCGTGGCGCGGCGCAACCAGGTCGAGGGCGTGCTCGCGCGCGCCTATCCGGAGCGGCTCGCCGCCACCCGGGCGGAGGTGGCGGCGGCCACCGGCCTCTTCCGCCGCAATCTGGCGGAGTCGACCGCGCGTTTGCGGGCCGCCGGCATCCCGGCCGTGCTGATCAAGGCGGACCTGTCCGGCGACTACGTGTACGGCAACTTCGACCTGGTGGTGCCGGACGGCCACTGGCGGCGGGCGCAGGAGGCCCTCGCGGGCTGGTACGTGCGCCGGGAGCGGTACTGGCTGGAGCGTTCCACCAAGGTGCTGCTGGACCCGCCGAGCGGTCCGGCGGCCCATCTGCACACCTCCGTCTCCTGGTTCGGCGTCCCGGTGGTCCCCACGGACCGTCTGTTCGCCCGCGCCGCCCCGCCGAACGGCGACGGCCGGACCGACGCCCGGACCGACGGCCGGGCCGACGCCCGGACCGACGGCCGTGGCGCTGCCTGGCTCGTGCCGTGTCCCGCCGACCGGCTGCGGATCTGGCTGGCGCACGCGCTGTTCCAGAACCTCACCCTCGACCTGTCCGAACTGCTCGCCCTGCGCGCGCTGCTGACGCCCGAGGTGGTGGCGGAGGCGTGCCGTGAGGCCGGCCGTGAGGGCTGGGCGGCCGGCGGCGGGCGGGCGCTGGACACCGCGCTCGACGCGATGGCGCGGCTCGACCGGGGCGAGCCGGTGCCGCTGCCGGTGCCGCTGCCCGTGGCGACCTCGCTGCGGGCCGGGGCGGAGCACTCGGGTCATCTCCTGGGCCAGGGGCGGGTGCGGGCCGCGGCCCGCGAGGCGTCGCTGCGGGTTCCGCTCGTGGTGGCCAAGCACGTGCGGAGGCGGGAGTCATGACCAGGGCCTACGACAACGGGACGCCGGGGCGCGCGCCGTGGGACCGCAGGGGTTCCGGCCGTGCCCGCACCGCCGCGCCCCGGCGCGGCACCCGGGCTCCGCTGCTCGTCGCCGTGTCCGGTCCCGACCACACCGGGAAGTCCTCGCTGGTGCGCGCCCTGGCGGCGGCGCTGCGCCGGCGCGGCTTCGCGGTGGCCACCCTGCACTGTTACGGCTGTGTGCTGTGCCGCTGGTTCCCGGTTCCCCCGCGGGTGAGGGACGAGGGGGAGCCGGGCGGGACGGGGGCGGGTGGAAGGGTACGGCGGGCCGCGCGTCCCGAGCGCCGGGGATCGTGGTTCCGCCGTGCCCACGCCTATGTCGACGCGGCCGAGCTCGACCTGCGGATCCGCGCGGCGCGGGCCGCCGTGTCCGTCGGGGCCGGCGCCCGGGGCCGCCGTGCCGCCGTCGTGCTGACCGACCGGGGGCCGCTGGACGGCCTGGTGAAGTTCGATCTGCCGCCGGGCCGCGGCGCCGCCCGCTACTTCGCCCGGATCGCCGGCCGCTACGGACTGACGCTGCTGCCCGAGACGCTGCCGGACACGCTGGCCGACCGCGGCTGGGAGGCGGCCGCGGGCTCTCCCGCCGCCTGGTGGGCGCGGCACCGCACCTGGGCGGCCCGGCTGCCCCGGGTGGTCCGCCTCGACGGTGAGGGAGCTCCGGCGACGGTGGCGGCCACGGCGCTGGGGCGCGTACTGGACTCCGTACACCTCGACTCCGTACGCCACGAGTCGGCGTGGCAGCGGTCGGCGCCGGACGAGGGGACCCGGCCGGGCGGCCCGGAGCGGCGCCCGCGGGTCGTGGTGTCCATCTACGACGACGCGGAGAACTCCGACTACCGCGGCGGCGGGGCGCTCGTGGTGGAGAAGCTGGCCCGGCGGCTCGCCGAGCACTACGACGTGACCGTGGTGACGGCGGGCCGTCGCTCCGGGACCGTACGGCGGCACGGCGTCCGCTACGTCCGGCTGCCGGTGTGCCGGGCCGGGCCGCGCGCCGGTCAGCTGCTGTTCCTGGCGCTGCTGCCGCTGGCGGCGCGGCGCATCCCGCACGACGTGTGGCTGGAGAGCTTCACGCCGCCCTTCTCGACCAGCTTCCTGCCGCTGGTGTCGCGGGCGCCGGTGGTCGGCATCGACCAGGGCCGCAGCGCCGAGGCGCTGTGGCGGCGCTACCACCTGCCGTTCTTCCTGGTCGAGCGGCTCGGGCTGCGTTGCTACCGGCACATCGTGGTGCTCAACGAGGCCGACGCCTCGGCGGTGCGGCGGCTGAGCCCGCGCGCCGACGTGCACGTCATCGCCAACGGGGTGGAGACGCGTCAGCTCGACGACGCCCGGCTCGGCAGCGGCGACTCCATCCTCTTCCTCGGGCGGATCGACACCTGGACCAAGGGGCTCGACCTGCTCCTGGACGCCTACGCGTCCGCGCGGCCGCCGATGGAGCTGGTGCTCGCCGGCAGCGGGACGCCCGCCGAGGAGCGCCGCCTGGCGCAGCTGGTCGCCGGGCACGGCTCGCGGGTGCGCTGGGTCGGATACGCCGACGAGGAGCTCAAGCGGCGGCTGCTGCGGGACAGCGCCTTCCTGGTGGTGCCCTCGCGCCACGAGACGTTCTGTCTGGTCGCGCTCGAGGGCATGTCGTACGGCAAGCCGGTGCTGCACTTCGACCTGCCGGCGCTGCGCTGGATGCGCGGCGGCGGAGACGTGGCGGTGCCGCCGTTCGACACGGCGGCGTTCGGGGAGCGGATGCGGGCGCTGGCGACGGATCCGGCGCTGCGCGGCCGGCTGGGCCGGCAGGCCGGTCTCGCCGCCCAGCACTACACGTGGGACGAGATGACGGGCCGCTATCTCGCGCTGACCCGCCGGCTCGTGGAGGGTCCGGCCGCCTCGCGGAGCGGGCCCCGGAAGGACGGCGGAGTGCCATGGCAGACGACGCGCTGACCACGCTGACCGGACTCCTCGCGGGAACCTCCGGCCCGGCCGAGCCGCTGCTGGTGCTCTCGCCCCATCCGGACGACGCGGTGCTGTCCTGCGGTGCGCTGCTCGCGCAGCTGCCGGACCCGGCCGCGGTGACGGTGATGACGGTGTTCACGGAGGCGGCGCCGCCGCCGTACTCGCTGTCGGCCCGCCAGTTCCTGCGGCAGACCGGTGCGGTGGACGCCGTGGAGCTGTACGCGCGGCGGCGCGCCGAGGACCGGGTGGTGCTCGGCCGGCTCGGTGTGGCGCGCTTCCACGCCGGCTTCGTGGACGGGCTGTTCCGCCGCGATCCCGGGGCGGGGCGGTGGCGCAACCGGGCGGCCCGGCTGCTGCCCGAGTTCGGCCAGGTCTATCCGACGTACCGGCTGCACCTGGCCCGCGGGCGGGTGTCGCCGCGGGACGAGGAGACGGTGCGCCGGGTGACCGAGACGGTGCGCGAGCTGCTGCCCGCGGGCCGGGGCGTGCTGCTCGCGCCGCTGGGCGTCGGCGGGCACGCCGACCACGTCCTGGTGCGTACGGCGGCCGCGCTGAGCGGTCTGCCGGCCGTCTACTACAGCGACTTCCCGTACAACCTGAGCGCCGCGCCCGACCCGGAGTTCACCGCCGGGCTCGCCGCGGCCGAGGCGTCCTGGGACCGGGGCCTCGACACCAAGGCCGAGCTGGTCCGGGGTTACCGCACGCAGGTGAACGCCCTGTTCCCGGAGGGCGTGATTCCGTGCGTGCCCGAGGTGTATCTGCTGCCCGCCGAGATCCGGGGCGCCGCCGTCCGCCCGGCCGGAGGTGTGTGATGGCCCAGCCCGTCCCCTCCGCGGCGCCCGCGACCGGCCGGCCCGGCGAGCCGGACCGGCCGGCGGAGCGCCGGCGTGGGCGCCCGGTCCCGACCGTCGTGTACGCGCTGTGCGTGGCGGCCCTGACCGTGGCCCTGCGGCTGGTGGACGTGGGCCGGGCGAGCGATCTGTTCGTGGACGAGTCGATCTATCAGGAGCTGGGGCGCAGTGCCGTCCGCGGCGGCTTCCCGGCCACGCCCGAGGGCCTGTTCTTCCTGCATCCGCCCGGGTTCTTCTATCTGGAGGCCGGCTGGATGAAGCTGTTCGGCGAGCATCCGGACGTCATCGCGCAGGTCCATTCGCTGCGGGTGCTCAACGCGCTGCTCGCCGGGGTGTCGGCGGCCCTGTTGGTGGCGCTGGTGGCGCGGGTGCGGTCGCGTCCGGCGGGTCTGGTGGCCGGACTGCTGTTCGCCCTGGACCAGTTCTGCGTCCGGCAGAACAACCGGGTGCTCCTGGAGACCGGGACGATGATGTGGGTGCTGGCCGGTTTCCTCGTGCTCGTGCCGCTGTGCCTGGCGGAGCCGTCGCGCCGGCCGCGGGCGCGGGCGCTGGCCGGCGGGCTGCTGCTCGGCGTCGCGGTCCTGACGAAGGACCACTCGACGCTGATCACGGTGCTGCCGCTGCTCCTGGCGTTCGCCCTGGGCTGGGGGCCGCCGCGCCGGCTGAGCGCGCTCGCGGCGACGGCCGCGGTGGTGCCGTACGCCGTTTACGTGGGCCTGGTGGCCGCTTTCGGCCACTGGCCGGACTTCTGGGAGCAGAAGACGCACGGTCTGGACCGGCTGCTCGGCTTCGTGCAGGAGACCGGGTTCAACGCGCCGGGCACGCCCTCGCTCACGGGCCGGCTGCTCGACGAGCTGCCCGGCTACGGCGTCACGTACCTGCTCCTGGCGCTGACACCGGTGGCGCTGGTCCTGCTGCTGCGCCGCCGCGAGCCGGTCTACCGGCTGCTGCTGCTCTTCCACGCGTGCGCGATCCTCACCCTGGGCTACGCGCTCGGTGTCGGCACGCTGGAGGAGCAGGCGCTGTATCTGCTGTTCGTGCCGAACCTGGTGGCCCTGGCGGTGACCGTGCCGGTGCCCCGGCGGCGGCCCGTGCTGCGCGGTGTCGCGCTCGCCGGGATCGTCGCGGTCCTCGCCACGCCCGCGGTGGTCTACGCCCGGGAGCGGGGCACGCCCGACGACGGGTTCGTGCGGCTGCAGGCGTATCTGCGGCAGCACGTACCGCCGGGCAGCGGCATCGTGACGGTCGACGGGCAGCGGACGCGCGGCGTGACCTACTGGACCTTCGAGGACCGCTACCGGCTCGGCAACTGGGTCTCGCCCGGCGAGCGGGCGGCCCATGACGCCCGCTATCTGATCGTGCCCTGGAAGGTGGTCGAGCAGGGCTACGGCCGCTCGCCGCTGCCCGAGGTGCACAAGCTGACCCGGGACGCCCGGCTGCTGTTCGCCTTCGACGGCCACACCTACGGCAGGCTCGCGCTGTACGAGCTGCCGCCGCCTCCGCACCCGCCGGACGGCCCGTGATGAGCACGACCCCGCGCCGGGCGCGCGTCCTGCTCCTGACCAGCAGCCCGCTGGACGGGGCGGACGGCGCCGACGTGCGGCTCGCCTCGGACGTGCTCGGCGCGCTGCCGGACGTGGACTTCACGTGGTTCGCGCAGTGGCCGCACCGGCGCGGCCGGCAGCCGCCCGGGGCGGACGGCGGGCACGCGGTGCGGATGCTGTCCTGGGACGGCGTGCCGCACGTGCCGGAGCGGGTGCAGTCGGCGATGGCCGGGGCGGTGCTGGCCCGGCGGTGCGACCTGGTGCACGCCTTCCTGACGATCGGGCGGACGTTCCCGGCCCTCTCGTGGCTGCGTCCGCTGCTGTTCGGCGCCCGCCCGGTGGTGCACACGGTGCCGGGCGTGATGGACGCACGGCTGCTCCGCAGGAGCCGGCCGCTGGGCACGACGGTGGCCCTGTCGGAGTCGATGGCGCGGCGGCTGCGGGCCGCGGACTTCGGCGACGTGCGGGTCATCCCGCCGATGATCCCGTTGGAGCAGTGGCCGTGCCGGCCGAGGCCGCGCGGTCTTCCGGTGGTCCTCTACGCCGGGCACCACGATCCGCAGGGCGGGGCGGAGACGGCGATCGACGCGGCGGCCGAGGCGGCACGGGCCGGTGCGCGGTTCCGTCTGGTGCTCGCCATGCGCGGCCGCCCCGGGCAGGACCTGCACGCCCTGGAGCAGGCGCTGCGCGAGCGGGCCGTGGCGGCGGGGCTGCGGGACGTGGAGGTGCTCGGCTATGTGGAGGACATGCCGGAGCTGCTCGCCTCGGCGCACGTGCTGCTCTTCCCGCCGCCGGTGATCGGTGGCAAGCCGGACATCCCGCTGACGGTGCTGCAGGCGCTGGCGACGGGACGGCCGGTGATCCTCAGTGATCTGCCGCAGTTCGCCGACTTCGGCAACGCGGTGCTGCGGGCGCCGGCGGGCGACGCCCGCCGCACCGGCCAGCAGTTGCTGTGGCTGCTGGGCCAGCCGCGGTCCTGGGACGTGCTGGCCGAGCGGGGCCGGGCGGCGGTGGAGGAGCACTTCGGGCCGGAGCGGTTCGCCGCCCGCTACGCGGCCCTGTACCGGGAGCTGCTGTCGTGATCCCGGGGCAGCGGGCCGTGGTGCTCGGTCTGCTGGCGGTGCTGACGCTGGCGGCCGCCGCGCTCGGCGGTCTGCGCCGCGACGAGCCCGCTCCGGCGGCACCCCAGCGTCTGTTCGGCACGCTGCAGACGGAGCCGGCGCGGGCGGCCACGGAGTACGCGCACGGCCTGCGGGTCGCGCACCTCCAGGTGGACTGGAGCAAATTCGAGCCGGAGCGGGGCGTGTACGACGAGGACTACGCGCACGAGGTGCGGGAGCGGCTGCGGACGTTCCGGGAGGCCGGCCTGCTGGTGGAGGCGGGGCTCGGGCTCAACCATCCGCCGGCCTGGCTCGCGGACGCCTATCCGGAGTCGGTGTGGGAGAACCAGTACGGCGAGCGGTCCAGGACCACGCCGAACGTCGTGTTCAGCGAGCCGGTGCGGGCGGAGGTCGCCGCGTACGTCGGGCAGGTGAAGGAGCGGATCGGCCTGGGTGACGTGTGGGCGATCCGGCTCGGGATCGACGAGAACGGCGAGTTCGGCTATCCGCGGCCGCTGTCGGACGGGCGGGACACCGGCGAGTTCTGGGCGTACGACCGGCACGCCCAGGAGGCGAGCCCGTACCCGGGCTGGCGGCCCGGTGAGCGCTCGTACCGCGGTGTGCCCTTCACCGAGCGGCAGGTGCGCCGCTGGTACGACTGGTATCTCGGCTCGCTCGCCGACGCCGTGAACTGGGAGGTCGACCTGTACACCGGTCTCGGCCACCGCGGGCCGCTGAAGGTGCTGGTGCCGGGCGCGGGCTTCTCCCCGTCCGACCAGGCCGCGGCCGTCGCGGTCCGGCTGGACGGCACCCGGTCGGCGCGGCTGATCGGGCGGGGCGTCGGCTTCCACGCGACGATCGGGCTGCTGCAGCACCGCGACCAGGTCCATGTCGTCACCACCGCCCTGGTGGACGGCACCGGTCGGCCGGCGGACCAGGGCTGTGCGCCGGGTGACGCGGACGTGGTCGGCTCTGCGCCGGACGTGGCCGTACGGAGCTGGTCCTCGGCGCGCTGGGTGGTGGCGGTGGCGCGGGCCGAGGGCTTCCGGCACGTGGACGGGGAGAGCGCGGGCCAGCAGGTGGCGGCGTACCGGCCGGGTGTGATGGAGGCGGCGTTCCGGCAGTTCGACTCGTGCGGGCTCGAGGGACTGATGTGGGCCTTCGACCACAATCTGTACGACGGGACGCCGGGCTCCTCGCTCGAGGAGTACGCGGCGCGGGTGAACGAGCGCGGTGCGGGCCCGGATCAGGGCGCGGGGCGTTCGGCGGTGAGCAGCAGCACGCCGGTGTCGCCGTACTCGGGCAGGGTGCGGTCCTTGGCGAGGCGGGAGATCCGCAGCCCGGTGGTGCGCGGGCCGAACACGGCGCGCAGCGCGGGCTCGTCCACGGGGCAGGCGGGCCAGACCGGGCCCTCGCCGATGCGGTAGCTGGGCATGCGTTCCATGAAGGCGGCGACCAGCCGCCCGCCGGGCCGTACCGCGCGGACGAACGCGGCGCACAGGGCGGTGAACTCGCCGAAGTCCTCGGTGACGCTCTCGGCGACGAAGTTCATGGAGGCGGCGTCGTAGTGGCCGTCGGCGAGGTCGGAGGCGTCGCCGGGGACCACGCGGACCCGGCTGAGGGCCTCTTCGAGGGTGTCCGGGAGCGTGGGGTCGAGGGTGCGGGCGAGCGCGTAGAAGGGCCGCCAGCTCTCCTCGGGGCCGGATGCCAGCTGTCCGCGCAGATAGGCGAGGTTGGCGGCGCTGGGTTCGAGGGCGTCGACACGGCGGCTGGCGCCGGCGGCGAGCATCAGCGGGTAGAGGTTGGGGCCCGCGCCCAGTTCGAGGGTGCGGGCGAGGCCGCCGGGGGCGAACTGGCGGTAGAAGGCGGAGTGGTGGCGGATGACGCCCCGGTCGAGCGGGTGGGTCTGGCGGTAGTTCTCGTCGAGGTATTCGGCGACGGGCCAGGCGTTCCAGTCCGCGTCGCGGTTCCTGCGCACCGCGGTCCGCCGTGGTGAGGTCATCGTCGCTCCGTGGTCCGTCCGGCGGCGACCGCGCCCGGCCGGGCCGGCGTGTGGCGCTGGAGGGCGAAGCGCTGGGAGAGCGCGGTGAGGGCGTCGTTGAGCTGTTCGATCTCCTCGTCGGTGTTGGCGGCGGTGATCTGGATGCGGAAGCCGACCCGGTCGCGCGGGACCAGCGGATAGCTGGCGAGGGTGACGTAGATGCCGCGCCGCCACAGGAAGGTGGCGACCGCCTCCAGGTCGGCGGGGTCGCCGAGCGGGATCTCGACGATCGGCAGGCCGTCGGTGTTGGGTGTGGCGATGCCGAGGCCGCGGACGTGGTCGAGGACGCGGGCGGTCATCCGGTGCAGGTCGGCCCGCAGGGCGTCGCCGCGTGCGGCGTTGACGTCGAGGCCGGCGAGGGCGGTGGCGAGGGAGGCGGTCGGCGAGGGACCGGAGTAGAGGTAGGGGGCGGCGGCCACCTTGAGGTGGTCCTTGAGCCGGTGCGGGACGGCGAGGAAGGCGAGCAGCGAGGAGTAGGCCTTGGAGAAGCCGCCGACGAGGACGATGCCGTCGTAGCTCTCGCCGAGGTGCCGGACGATGCTGTTGCCGCGCGCGCCGTACGGGCTGGTCTCCTGGGGGACGCGTTCACCGATGACGCCGAAGCCGTGGGCGTCGTCGACGTAGAGCAGGGCGCCGTGCAGGCGGCAGATCCGGGCGGTGGCGCGCAGGTCGGGGAAGTTGCCGGTCATGCTGTTGACGCCGTCCATGCACACCAGGCGGTGGGCGTCGGGAGGCGTCTCGCGCAGCATCGCGTCCAGTTCCTCGGGCCGGTCGGCGCGGAAGCGGTGCAGGGTGGCGCCCTGGCCGCGGGCGACGACGCAGCCGTCGTAGATGGTGCGGTGGGCCTGGGTCTCGACGAAGACCTCGCCGCCGGCGGCGAGCAGCGGGATGACGGACTGGTGGATGAGGGTGATGGTCGGCAGCAGGAGCGTGTCGGGAGCGCCGAGGAGTTCGGTGAGCCGTTCCTCGATGCGCGGGTAGAGGCGGGGGCTGCCGATGAGCCGCGACCAGCTGGGATGGGTGCCCCAGCGGCGTACCTGCGGGTCGATGGCGGACATGATCTCGGGGTCGAGGTCGAAGCCGAGGTAGTTGCAGGAGGCGAAGTCGATCAGCCAGTCGTCGCCGACCCGCAGCCGGCGCCCGTCGATCTCGTCGATGACGGCGTCGCACATGGGGCTGGTGCGCTTGAGCCGTTCCAGGTCGCGCCAGCGGGCGTCGGAGGGGGCGGGCCGGGTCGCGGGTGGGCCGGACAGGCCGCCGGGCGCGGTGGTACGGGCCGCGGTGTCCGCCTGCGCGGCGCGCGCGGCCCGGGCGGTGCGGACGGGCGGCTCGGGGATGCGGTGCAGGAAGGTGTCGGCCTGGCGCGCGGACATGGGCCGGGCGAAGAGGAAGCCCTGCCCGTAGCGGCAGCCCATGTCGGCGAGCAGGGCGCGCTGGTCCTCGTTCTCGATGCCCTCGGCGACGACCTGGAGGCCGAGGACGTCGGCGATGCGCACGATGCCCTCGACGAGGGCGACCTGCTGCCGGTCGGTGGTGATGTCGTCGATGAAGGACTTGTCGACCTTCAGCACGTCGATCGGGAAGTCGCGCAGATAGCTGAGCGAGGAGAAGCCGGTGCCGAAGTCGTCGATGGCGATGGACACGCCGAGGTCCTTCAGGGCCCGCATGGTGGTGCCGATCTGCTCGTCGCCGCGCATCAGGACGGACTCGGTCAGTTCCAGGACCAGGGAGCCCGGCGCGAGTCCGGAGGAGCGCAGGGTGCGCCGGACCACGTCGAGGAGGCCGGGGTCGCGGAACTGGCGGGCGGAGACGTTGACGTTGGCGCACAGCGGCGGCGTGCGGGGCCGGACCCGCTGCCAGCGGGAGATGTCCCGGGCCGCGTGGTCGAGGACCCAGGCGCCGAGCGGCATGATGTGGCCGCTCTCCTCGGCGAGGGAGATGAACTGCTCGGGCGGGACCATGCCGCGGCGGGCGTGCGGCCAGCGGATGAGGGCCTCGAAGCCGGCCAGGTCGGCGTCGTCGACCTGCACGATGGGCTGGTAGCGCAGGGCGAAGGCGTGGTCGGCGAGGGCGGTGTCCATGCCGGCCTGGAGCTCGTGGCGGGCGACGAGCCGGGAGTGCAGCTCGGGCCGGAAGCGCCGCCACCGCTTCTTGCCGGCGGCCTTGGCGGCGTAGAGCGCGAGGTCGGCGTGGCCGAGGAGTTCCTCGGCGTGGGCGCTGTCGAGGACGGTGGCGACGCCGACGCTGGTGGAGACGGAGACGGCGCCGTCGGTGAGGTGGAAGGGCTGGCCGAGGGTGTGCACGATCTCGGCGGCGAGGGCCTCGGCGTCGCCGGGCTCGCGGGCGCCCTCGATGAGGACGGCGAACTCGTCGCCGCCGAGCCGGGCGGCGGTGTCGGTGAGCCGGAGCACGGAGGTGAGCCGGCGGGCGACGGCGACGAGGAGTTCGTCGCCGACCGAGTGGCCCAGGGTGTCGTTGACGACCTTGAAGTCGTCGAGGTCGACGAAGAGCATGCAGGTCAGGGTGGATTCGCGGCGGCCGCGCAGCAGGGCGCGTTCGATCCGTTCGAGCAGCAGCACCCGGTTGGGCAGGCCGGTGAGCGAGTCGTGGAAGGCGCGGTGGGTCAGCTCGCGTTCGAGTTTGCGCTGCTCGGTGACGTCGCGCAGGGTCAGGACGAGGCCGTGGACGGTCTGCTCCTCGCGCAGGTTGCTGCACTGCACCTCGACCTCCAGGTCGGCGGCGCCGCCGTGCAGCAGCTTCCAGTCGTCGCGGGCGTCCACGTTGCCGTGCCTGCGGACGTCGGCGACGATCCGCAGCGCGCTCATCGCGTCGCCCGGGGCGAGGAGTTCGACGAGCGGGGTGCCGGGCAGCAGCGAGTGGCCGAACATGTGCTCCGCGGACGGGCTGGCGTAACGGACGGTGTCGTCGTCGTCGACGATGAGGATGACGTCGGAGGTGTTGTGCACCAGGGTGCGGAAGTAGGCCTCGCTGGTGCGGCGGCTGACCTCCTCGCTCAGGCCGAAGCGCTCCAGGGCGAGCGCGGCCTGGGAGGCGAGCGACTGGGCCGGGTCGGCGATCTCGGCGAGCTTCTTCTCGCTCCCGGCCAGCAGCAGCGCGCCGAGCAGCGGCTCGCCGGCGGCCGGGGCCTGGAGGGCGAGCGGGCAGAGCAGGACGTGGGTCTCGGGCTCGACGGCGGCGGCGAGCGGCCGGTCGAGCCCGTCGGCCGGCAGCAGCCGGCTGCCTTCGGCGAGCAGGTCCGGCCAGGGCGTGCCGCCGGGCCCGCTGATCTCGGTGACCTGGACGCTCCACGGATTGCGGCCGGTGGGTACGGCGACGAGCCGGCCGCGGCGGTCGCGGGAGAGCACCATCGTGTGGTGCGAGGTGCCGGGGCCGACGAGGGTGGCGGCGGCGGTCTCGACGGCGGCGGCGACCTCGCGCGGGCTGAGCGCGGCGACCAGCGACGCGGCGGCGAGCCGCAGGCTGCGCTCGCGGGTCTCGGCCCTGCGGTGGTCGGCCATGATCGTCCAGAGCCGGACCAGGACCAGCAGGAACATCAGCGCGGAGAAGATCGCGATGACGCCGATGTCCTTGTCCGGGTCCTGGCGCAGGGTCTGGAAGAGCAGCAGGCCGGGCGCGATGAGCGAGGCGAGGGCGAGCAGCACGAGCCGCCGCTGGGCGACGCCGGGCGCGGGCTCGGGAGCGAGTTCGGTCAGCCCGGTCATGGACGGGTGCAGGGCGGCCAGGCCCCAGGCGGTGAAGAAGACCACCCAGCCGATGTCCCACGGCGTGCCGACCTGCCAGGTGCCCTCCATCTGCTGCATGCCGTAGACGACGTCGGAGAAGAGGATGCCGCAGGTGCCGAGGGTGAGGAGCTGGACGGCACGGGAGCGCAGACCGCCGGGGACGAGGAGCCGGGCGAGCATCGCCAGCATGAGGACGTCGCCGAGCGGATAGGCGATCGAGATCACGCGCTCGATCCACGACATGTGCGGGGAGGTGGCGAGCGGGGTGATCAGGTTGACCCAGGAGAGCAGGGCGAGGCCGGAGGTGAGGATGAGCGCGTCGAGCGCCACGGCGAGGTCACGGCCGGCGGCGCGGCGGCGGATGAAGCCGTAGAGGCCGAGGGCGAAGAGCGGGTAGGTGGCGAGGTAGAAGGCGTCGGCGACGGACGGGAAGGGACGGTCCTGGTGGAAGAAGGCCTCCAGGGCGTTGTACGCGGTGTCGCCGGCGACGAAGGTGAAGTTGGCGGCGGCGAGCACCAGCCAGGGCCAGCGGCGGGCGGGCCGGTGCAGATGGACGCCGGTGAGGATGGCGACGACGCCGCTGAGGCCGATGAGCGCCCACAGGGTGGTGTGCCGGGAGGGCATCTGCAGGTAGGCGGCCGTCACGACGGCCACGAACACCAGGTAGGCGACGATCCACCTGCGCAGGGTCCGGGACATCGGTCGTCGCGGGAGTCCGCGCGGCTGTCCTAGCGGCATCGTTCGACCGCCCCCATCCGACGGGTTGGTCGTATCCGTCCAGTCTTACGGGTGCGGCGAAAGGCCGCACCCGCGGCGGGCCGCCGGGAGGTCGCCGGCGGCGCCCGCGGGGCGGCCCGCCACCTCGGCGCTCAGCGCGCGAGTTCGGCCATCGCGCCCCAGCCCTGCTGCGGCACCTCGACGTTGATGATCTCGGGCGTGGCGGCGACGGCCTCGCCCATGGCGGCGAGACCGGCCTTGAAGTGGGCGGAGGCGACGTGGGCGGCGCCGGCCTCGGCGTCGGCGAAGGCCTCCAGGAGGACGTACTGGTTCGGGTCGTCCACGCTGCGCGACCAGTCGAAGAAGAGGTTGCCGGGCTCCTCGCGGGTGGCGCGGGTGAAGTCGGCGACGCGGTCGAGCCAGCTGTCGGCGTACTCGGGGCGGGCGGTGAATCGGACGGCGATGAAGATCATGCGCTCAGTGTGCGCGGCGGTCCGCCGTTCCGGCCGGTGACGCGGCTCAGGATTCCGGCAGGGTCGGAAAACCGGCGGCGGGACGGGCGGCGAGGGCGGGGCCGAGGAGGGGGACGGCGCGGGCCAGGGCCGCGCGCAGCTCGCCGTGCCGCCGCCGGAAGTCGGCGGTGGGGAGCGAGACGGACAGGGCGTGCGCGACGCCGTCGGCCCGGCCGGCCGGCCCGGGGAAGCGGGGCGCGGTCGGGGCCGCCAGGGCCGTCGGCAGCACGGTCGCGAGGCAGGTGTACGCGGGATCGGCCTCGCCCACGGAGACGGCGAAGCCCCGGTCGCGCACGCCGGCCAGCTCCGCCTCGAAGCGCTCGGGGCTGGTGATCGTACGGTCGGTGAACCGGGCCATGCCGTGCTCGTCCAGGTAGCGGCGGCGCAGTGCGCGCGGCAGCCCGGCGAGCAGGGCCTTGCCGTGGGCGGTGGCGTGGGCCCGCGGCTCGGGGCCCGGGACGAAGGGGTGGGCGGTGTCGGTGACGGGCGCGGTGGTGTCGACGACGGTGATCAGGCCGTCCCGGTAGACGGTGAAGTAGGCCTCGGCGCCGGTGGCGCGGCGCAGCCGCGCGAGGAGTTCGGCCACTCCCCCGCCGGCGCCGCCGGCGCCCGCCGGTTCACCGAGGCCGTGGTGGCGCTGGTAGGCGCGGTGGAGTGCGAGGACGCGCGGTCCGGGCGCGTAGCCGTCGGAGGTCCGTACGAGATGACCGCGGGCGACCAGCGGTCCGGCGAGGTGGTAGACGGTCGACAGCGCGCAGCCGAGTGTCCTGGCCAGGGCCTTCGCGCCGACGGGCCGGCCGGCGTCGGCGACGGCGTCGAGCAGGGCGAGCGCGCGGTCGACGGACCGGGGACCTGGTGAGGACGGAGTGGAGGCGGTGGACACCGGGCCACCTTAGTCCGGCGGATGAGAGCAGTGTCACCGCAGGAAAAAAGGGATCATATGGATCTTTACCCCCCATTCGGCGTACCGTCGACGGGTACCCCTGACTTCTCATCGCCTTGGGAGGGTGTGTGCGCGCCTCCACGACCGACCACGCCGCCGCGGGCCCCCACGGGCGCCGCGGCCACATACGCAAGGCGGCGATCGCGACCGGTGCGGTCGCGGTCGTCGCCGGCGGACTGTACGTGGCGGGCCTCGTCGCCACCGGGGACGACATCTCCGCGGGCACCCGTGTCGACGGCGTCGACATCGGCGGCCTGAGCCGTGCCGAGGCCGCCGCCCGGCTGACCTCCGCGGCGCCCGCCGCCTGGAAGGACCCGGTGCGGGTCGCGGTCGGTGACGCCACCACGACGCTCGACCCGGCCACGGCCGGGCTCACGGTCGACGTGAAGGCCACCGCGGACCGCGCGGCCGACCCGTCCCGCGATCCCGTCACCGTCATCGGCCGGCTCTTCTCGTCCGGTAGCCGCGACATCGAGCCCGTCGTCTCCTTCGACACGGCCAAGGCCCGCGCGGCCGTGACGGCGACCGCCCGGCAGCACGAGAGCACCGTGCGCGAGGCCGCCGTGGCCTTCAAGGCCGGCAAGCCCGTGGTCACCGAGCCGCGGATCGGACAGAAGGTGGACACGGACCGGGCCGTGGACGCGCTGCGCGCCGCGTGGCCGGCGACCGCGGCCGGCGACGGATCCGGGGCGGGAACGGTGGCCGGCGGAGCCGGCACCGGAAGCTCCGGCGGCCGGACCGGTGCCGTGAACGGCGGATCCGGCGCGTCGGCGGTCTTTCCCGTGTCGGTGACCCGGCCGGCGGTGTCGGCGGCCGAGGTCTCGCGCTTCGTCAAGGACTACGCCGAGCCCGCCATGTCGGGCCCGGTCACGCTCACCGCGGGCGACAAGCGTCTGTCGATCTCGGCGGAGACGCTCGGCCGGCATCTGAAGGTGAAGACCGACGGCGGTCGGCTCACCTCCTCGCTCGACTCGGCCGCGCTGCTGCGCGACCCGGCGGTCGCCCGTCCGCTGAACGCGCTCACCGGCGCCCCGGTCGAGGCCCGGCTCGGCGTGCGCGACGGCAAGGTCGTCGTCGAGCAGGACGGCCGCGCCGGCCGCAAGGTGTCGGCCGACACCCTGGGCCGGGCGGTGGAGCCGCTGCTCGCCAAGCGCGGCGCCGCGGCCCGTACCGCACCCGTCGCCACCACGGTCACCGAGCCGAAGGTGTCGGCCAAGAACCTGGCGGCGCTCGGCATCACCGAGCAGATGTCCACGTTCACCGTGCACTTCCCGGCCGCGCCGTACCGGACGACCAACATCGGCCGCGCCGTCGAGCTGATCAACGGCTCGTACGTGCAGCCGGGCGAGGTGTGGAGCTTCAACCGCACGGTCGGCGAACGCACCGAGGCCAACGGCTTCGTGCCCGGCACCATGATCATGGACGGGCAGTACCAGAAGGCGCCGGGCGGCGGTGTGTCGGCGGTCGCGACGACGGTCTACAACGCGCTGTTCTTCGCCGGCGTGAAGCCGGTCGAGCACGGCGCCCACTCCTTCTACATCGAGCGCTACCCGGCCGGCCGGGAGGCGACGGTGGCGTGGGGCACGCTGGACCTCAGGTTCCTCAACGACTCGGGCCACCCGATCTACATCAAGGCGAGCTCGACGGACTCCTCGGTGACGGTCAGCTTCCTCGGCACGAAGAAGTACGACGCCGTCGAAGCGGTCGCCGGTCCCCGCACGAACGTCACGCCGCCCGCCGAGCGCACGGGCAGCGGCGAGAAGTGCGAGGTCCAGGATCCGCTGGAGGGCTTCGACATCAAGGTCGACCGGGTCTTCAAGAACGGCGGGGCCGAGGTGAAGCGGGAGACGTTCGCGACGCACTACACGCCGCGGGACAAGGTGACCTGCGACGACGGGAAGCAGCCGAAGAAGCCGTAAAGGACAGCACGGAAGGGCCCCTCTCGACACGAGAGGGGCCCTTCGTCAGCTCAGGCGTCGACCCGCGCGGCGGAGGCGGAGGTCGCCGCGTCGACGTCACCGAGGTCGCGGTGCCGGGTCTCCCGGGCGCAGACGACGGCGACGACGGTGAGCAGCGCCGCGGCGATCACGTAGAGGGCGATCGGCGTCGAGCTGTCGTAGTCGGCAAGCAGCGCGGTGGCGATGAGCGGGGCCGGTGCGCCGGCGGCGACGGAGGAGAACTGGGCGCCGATGGAGGCCCCGGAGTAGCGCATGCGGGTCGCGAACATCTCCGAGAAGAAGGCCGCCTGCGGCGCGTACATGGCGCCGTGCAGGATCAGGCCGACGGTGACGGCGAGCAGCAGGCTGCCGAAGGAGCCCTGGTCGATGAGGACGAAGAAGGGGAACATCCACAGTCCGACGCCGACGGCGCCGATCAGGTAGACGGGCCGCCGGCCGAGCCGGTCGGACAGCGCGCCCCAGAGCGGGATCGCGGCGAAGTGGACGGCGGAGCCGATGAGGACGGCGTTGAGCGCGGTCTGCTTGGACAGGCCGACCTGCGTGGTCGCGTAGACGAGGATGAACGCGGTGATCACGTAGTACGAGATGTTCTCGGCCATCCGGGCGCCCATCGCGATCAGCACGTCCCGCCAGTGGTGCCGGAGCACGGCCACCAGCGGCATCTTCTCGGCCTGCGCGGCCGCCGCCTTGCGCTCCTCGGCGGCGGCGAGCGCGGCCTTGAAGACGGGCGACTCGTCGACGGAGAGCCGGATCCACAGTCCGACGATCACCAGCACGCCGGACAGCAGGAACGGTATCCGCCATCCCCACGACCCGAACGCCGCCTCCGACAGCAGCGCGGTCAGCAGCGACAGCACACCGGTCGCCAGCAGCTGCCCGGCCGGCGCCCCGGTCTGCGGCCACGAGGCCCAGAACCCGCGCCGCTTCGCGTCCCCGTGCTCGGACACGAGCAGCACGGCCCCGCCCCACTCCCCACCGAGCGCGAACCCCTGCACCAGCCGCAACACGGTCAGCAGCACCGGCGCGGCGGACCCGACGGTCGCGTGCGTCGGCAGCAGCCCGATCGCGAACGTCGCCCCGCCCATCAGCAGCAGGCTGAGCACGAGCAGCTTCTTGCGCCCGAGCCGGTCACCGTAGTGCCCGAACACCAGCGCCCCGAGCGGCCTGGCGGCGAACCCGACGGCATAGGTCAGGAACGACAGCAGCGTCCCGACCAGCGGGTCGGACTGCGGAAAGAACAGCTTGTTGAACACCAGCGCGGCGGCCGACCCGTACAGGAAGAAGTCGTACCACTCGATGGTGGTGCCGATCAGGCTTGCGGCGACGATGCGCCGGAGGGAGGCGGGAGGCGTGGGAGCGTGTGTTGCGGCGGCCATGTGCACCACTTCCGAGCGGGTGACGGGGACGTGTTCGTGTCGCCACACCGTAGAAACGCGCTGGTCACCGGCGTATGTGGTGGGACACCATAGTTCGACGCCCAGGCATGCGCCCGGTCACCATGTCAGCCGGCGCCCCTCCCCCAGCCGGCGGTCCTAATGCCCCGGCTCGGTTGCACCCCGTGGCACCATCAGTCGCTTCTTCCAGGACGCGAGCGGCATGAGCGCGGCCGTAATGGAAACGCGCCGACCATGAACAACACGAATCCACCGGAACCCGGGCGCGGCCGTCGAGCCACCGGAGAGCCCGCAAGGCAGCCCGCAGGGCCGGGCCGGCAGGTGGAGGAGCGGGCGCCGGACCGGCTTTCCGCCCTGCCCAAGGGGGCCTGGAAGTCGGTGCTGCGCGGAACGCTGAAGGAGTTCAAGGACGACGAGTTGGCCGACCGGGCGGCAGCACTGACCTACTACGGAATCCTGGCCCTCTTCCCCGCCCTGCTGGTCCTGGTGTCGCTGTTGGGCGTCGCGGGCGAGTCTGCGACGAAGCAGGTCCTGGACAACCTGCAGAAGCTCACTCCCGGCGCGGCCAGGGACGTGATCAGTAACGCGGTGCAGCAGCTGCAGGGCAACGCCGGCCTCGGCTCGCTCGTGGCGGTCGTGGGTGTGCTGGTCGCGATCTGGTCCGCATCCGGGTACGTGGCCGCGTTCATCCGCGCCTCGAACGCCGTCTACGACATCCCCGAGGGCCGGCCGGCGTGGAAGGTGCTGCCGCTGCGTGTCGGACTGACCGTCGTGCTCATGCTCCTCGCCGTGGCCAGTGCGCTGATCGTGGTGTTCACCGGCGGTCTGGCCCGGCAGGCGGGCTCGGCGCTGGGGATGGGCGACACCGCGATGACGGTGTGGTCGATCGCGAAGTGGCCCGTCCTGCTGATCCTTGTCACGGTCATGATCGCGCTGCTGTACTGGGCCGCGCCGAACGCGAAGGGCCGCGGCTTCAGGTGGGTGTCCCCAGGCAGCTTCCTGGCGCTGGTGATCTGGTTGGTCGCCTCGGCCGGCTTCGCGTTCTACGTGGCGAACTTCGGCTCGTACAACAAGACGTACGGGACCCTCGCCGGCGTGATCATCTTCCTCGTGTGGTTGTGGGTCACCAACCTCGCCGTCCTCCTGGGCTTGGAATTCGACGCCGAACTGGTCCGCCAACGCGCGATCGCCGGCGGCCAGCCCGAGGACGAGGAGCCGTACGTCGAGCCCCGCGACACCCGGGCCTGGAGCGAGGAGGATCAGCGCCGCTTGGAGTGAGGGCCGGTCGCTTGGCAGCCGAGGAGACGAGGACGGAGACGAAGGTGCCGGCGGGACCGCGAGACCACGATCATCGACCGCCGCCGTGATCGGCGGCGCGGCCGCGGCCCTGGGCCGTACGGCGCCCCGGCTCCTGGTCCGCCTGCCGGCGCTGGTCACGCGTGCCGGGTGACCGGCGGACGACAGGGTATGCGCGCCCTGGGGGGCACATGGGTGACCGGAGAAAGGAGGAGTTCCATGAAAGCGCTGGGAAGCCGTGCCGGCCACGGCAGCGACGACTCGGTGGGCGAGCTCGTGACACGGGCGTCGCAGCAGATGTCGGAACTGGTCCGGGAAGAGATGCAGCTGGCTCGAGCGGAGATGACCGAAAAGGGCAGACGCTACGGGTGGGGTGGCGGCCTGTTCGGCGGCGCCGGCCTCGTCGGCGTCCTGGCCGCCCAAACTCTCGTCGCCGCCGCCATCGCCGCCCTGACGCTGGTCCTGCCGGTGTGGGCCTCAGCCCTGATCATCGGCGCCGCCCTGGCGGCCGTGGCCGCGGTGCTGGCCGTGGCCGGCAGGAAGCAGGTCGCCCGGGCCGGCAGCCCAGCCCCTGAGAAGACCATCGACAGCGTCAAGGCCGATGTGGCCGAGATCAAGGAGAAGGCACACCGATGAGCCATCAGCAGCAGGGCGGCGAGCCCGCACCGACCCCGGACCAGCTGCGCGAGCAGGTGGAGCACACCCGCGACGAGCTCGGCCGGACCGTGGAGGCCCTGGCCGGCAAGGCCGACGTCAAGGCGCAGGCCAAGGCGAAAGCAGCCGGGGTCAAGGAGCAGGCCGCCGAACAAGCCGCGCTCCTGACAGGCCGGCTCCGGGACAAGGCGTCCCAGGCCACCGGACTGATCAAGGACAAGACCCCCGACCCCGTCCTCGACACGGCAGCCCACGCCGCGACCCGGTTCCGTGACGGCTCCGCCCGCGCCGGCCACCTGGTCGCCCAGAAGACCCCGAACTCCGCGCGCGAGAAGGCGACCTCGGCCGTCACTTCGCTACGGACCCACCGCGGCTCCTTGCTGGCCGGCGCCGCGGCGCTGGCCCTCGTCCTGCTCGTGCGCCGTAACCGGAGGGACAAGTGAAGGCATCCAAGATCGCCTACAAGCCTGTCGGCCTCGTCCTCGGCGCGGTCAGCGGCATGGCCGCGGGCATGGCCTTCAAGCAGGCATGGAAGATGATCGGCCACGAGGACGACGCCCCGGACGCCACCGACGAGGACCGCACCTGGCGGGAGATCCTGCTCGCAGCGGCCCTGCAAGGCGCGATCTTCGCCGTCGTCAAGGCGGCCGTGGAACGGGGAGGGGCCGCCACCACCCGCCGCCTGACCGGAACCTGGCCCGGGTGAACCCACCCGTTCCTTCAGGACGACCCGGCAGGGAGAACCGGTGGTCTCGGACGCCTCCGCAAGGCGAGTCCGGGACCACCGGCCGTACACGGGAAGCCGGGAAGTGGACCGCTTACTTCGGCATCAGCACGGTGTCGATGATGTAGACGTCGGCATTGGCGGTCTTGACGTTGCCGCACACCACGGCGGCGCTGTCGTTGACCTTGTACGACTCGCCGGAGCCGGTGGTGGTGACCATGCCCTTCTGGAGGGTCTCGAAGCTGCCGTTCTCGAGCTGCTTCGGCGTGAGCTTCTGGCCCACGACGTGGTAGGTGAGGATCTTGGTGAGGGTGGCCTTGTCGTTCAGGACCTTGTCGAGGTCGGCCTTCGGGATCTTGGCGAAGGCGTCGTTGGTCGGCGCGAACACCGTGATGTTCTGAGCGTTGTTCAGGGTGTCGACCAGTCCGGCCTTCTTGACGGCGGTGACGAGGGTGGACAGGGCGGGGTTGTGGGACGCGGCGGTCGCCACCGGGTCCTTGGCCATGCCGTCGAACGAGCCCGCCCCGTCCTTCGGCACGCCGGCACACGCGGGGCCGAAGGGCTGGTCGTCGGTCATCGGCTCTTCGGAAGGCGCCCTCGACGCCGTCGTCGCCTCGTCCCCGGGGGCCGCGGTGGGAGCGGACTTGGTGTCGTCACCGGAGTCCGAGCACGCGGCGAGGGAGAAGGGCAGCAGGGCTGCCGCGGCTACGGCGATCGTGGTGCGGCGGATCTTCATGCTGTTCATGACGAGTTGCTCCTTGAAGAGACGTGTCGAGTGGATTGCTGGGATGGTTGGTCGTGGGACCCGAGTGGCGGTGGGCCGGCTTCTCGGGTGGTCCGGCTTCTCGGGTGGTCCGGTGGACGGTGACGAAGACGCTGTGCCAGCCGCCGGCACCGTCCGGGACGGTCCGCGTGCGCTGTTCGGTCTGCGGCTGGCCCGTGCCGTCCGTGGCGCGGACGGTAAGGGTGTGGCCGCCGGGGGTGGCGTTCCAGCGGTAGGACCATTGGCGCCAGGTGTCGATGCCGGCCTGCGGGGCGAGGTCGGCGTCCTGCCAGGGCGCGTCGCCGACGCGGATCTCGACGCGGGTGATGCCGCGGTGCTGGGCCCAGGCGACACCGGCGACGGTGACGGGGCCCGCGGCGGGGCGCGCGAAGGGCTTGGGGGTGTCGATGCGTGCCTGGGTCTTGATCGGCGCGCGGCGGGCCCACCTTCGCCTGACCCAGTAGGAGTCGTAGGCGTCGAAGGTGGTCAGCTCGATGTCGGTGATCCACTTGCAGGCGGACACGTATCCGTACAGACCGGGGACGAGCATGCGAACGGGGAAGCCGTGGTCGAAGGGCAGGGGTTCGCCGTTCATGCCGACCGCGAGGATCGCGTCGCGGCCGTCCAGGACGTCCTCGACCGGGGATCCCAGGGTCATCCCGTCGACCGAGCGGGCCACGAGCTGATCGGCCTTCCCTCCCTCGGAAGGGGGCCGCACACCGGCCTCCTCGAGGAGTTCGGCGAGCGGCACGCCAAGCCATCGAGCGGTGCCGACGTAGGGGCCGCCGACCTCGTTGGAGACACACGTCAGGGTGATGTCGCGTTCGATGAGGGGGCGGGCCAGGAGCTGGTCGAGGCTGTAGGTGCGGGGCACGGTGACGCCCTTGCCGTGGATACGCAGCCGCCAGGTGCGCGCGTCGACCTTGGGAACGGTCAGGGCGGTATCGACGCGGTAGAAGTCGGAGGTGGGTGTGGTGAAGGGGCTGATGCCGGCGACCTGGAGCTGGACGCCCGAGGGGAGCGCGGGTGCCGGGGACGAAGGCGTCGGCAGGACCAGGCTGTTGCGGGAGGCGACGGCGCCCTCTCCCCGGCGGCCGGTGAAGAACCGGCCCAGGGCCCCGGCCGAAGCCGCCGCCGCACCGGTCACAGCGGCAGCGACGAGGAAACCGCGCCTGTTCCAGGCTTCGGCACCCGCCTGGCCGTCCGCATCGGCGGAGGTCGGGGCGGGGGAGGCTTTCGATGCGAGGACATACAGGGCGACGGCCCCGGCGAGGGCTCCGGCGATCGAGGGCAGTGCGTCACCGATGCCGGTGGAGTCCGGGCGGCTGAGGGCCGCAGCCGAGCCGACGATCCCGAAGAGCAGCACGCCCGCGGCACCGGCCCGCCGATGTGAGAGGGCCAGAAGGCCCAGGCCGACGGCGACGGCGGCGAGAAGGGCCACGATTCCGAGCTGCAGGACGGCCTTGTCGTTCTCTCCGAAGGTGCGGATCGCGAAGTCCTTGACAGCGGCGGGCGTCCGGTCGATCACCGCGCCCCCGACGACCGTCACGGGCCCGGCCGCCGGCCGCACCGGTCCGGCGACCAGCTCGGCCACGGCCAGCGCCGTGAACGCGGCCACCATGCCGGCCAGTGCGCCGCGTGCGGCGCGGGAGAGGGTGCTGCGGAAGCTGCTCACACCCGGCATTCGACGGCCCTCGCCCGGCGGATTGGTGCGACCTCCTCAGGAGTGAACTGCCCTACGGGCGTTGCCTTGTGACACGGGCGGAACGCGGTGCACAGGCTGAGCCACGCGGCCGCGACCAGAAGCCATGGCAGCAACAGGCAGCGGGGTGGGCTCCGGCTCGGGAGGGTGACGAAGCCTGCACCCATCCGCGGGTCCGTCGGCTACGAAGAACAGGCGACAGATGAACAGGTTTGTCGGGCCCGACCGTCTCCGAGAGCGGTCCGGCCCCGTAGCAGCGACGACACGAGGAACGGCATGCGATGGACGCCCCGACTCCCGACGGCCGCACCAGCCGGCCGCTTCGCCGTCTGGCCACAGCCGGAGCCCCGCAGGTGAACCAACCGATCCCCTTCAGCGCCGGCCGTCCCTCCGACCCTGCCCGCGGCGACCTCACCGGCATCATGCAAAGCGTCGCCCACGGCGACAAACAGGCTTTCTCCGCGCTCTACGACGCCCTGGCACCGATGGTGTTCGGGATCGTGGTCAAGGTCGTGCGCGACCGGGCGCAGTCCGAGGAGGTCGCCCAGGAGGTCATGATCGATCTGTGGCGGCAGGCCGCTCGCTACCGGCCCGACGCCGGCTCGGTCACCACCTGGGCGGCCACGATCGCCCACCGGCGGGCCGTGGACCGGGTCCGCTCCGCCCAGGCCGCGAGTGACCGCGAGCAGGCCCAGGCCGCCCGCGAGCACACCACCGCCTTCGACGAGGTCGCCGAACAGGTCGAGACCCGCCTGGAGTCCGAACAGGTACGCCGCTGCCTGGGCGGCCTGACCGAACTCCAGCACCAGGCCGTGACCCTGGCCTACTACCAGGGGCTGACCTACCGTGAGGTCGCCGAAGCCCTGCGCACTCCTCTTCCGACCATCAAGACACGCATGCGCGACGGGCTCGTCCGGCTCCGCGACTGCATGGGGGTGACCACGTGAAACACCACGCCACCGACGCCCACACCCTCGCCGCCGCCTACGCCCTCGGCGCGCTCGAGGACGGCGAACGCCAGGCCTTCGAAGCTCACCTGCACGCCTGTGAGGCATGCCGGCAGGAAGCCGCCGAGTTCGAGGCGACCGCGGCCCGCCTGGCCGCAGCCGTCGCCCAGCCCCCTCCCGCCTCGGCCAAGGCACAGGTCATGGCCGCCATCGACGGAGTGCGCCAACTGCCGCCGCGGGTGCCCGCCACCCTGGCCATCGCGCCCGCTCCTTCGGTCGGCGGCGTGCTGCGCCGCCGGACCGTTTCCCTGGCGCTGGCCGCCGCCGTGGCCGCTGCCGCACTCGGCGGCATCGCCGCGTGGCAGGCGCAGAACGGTCAGGCCCTGAGGGCACAGGCCCGCCAGGCCCAGCAGCAACTCGACACGATCGGCGCGGTGCTGGCGGCACCCGATGCGCGCACCGTCCACGGGCGGGCCGCGAACGGCGCACTGACCACCGTGGTCGCCTCCGACCGGCAGAACAAGGCCGTCTTCACCGCCGCCCACCTCCCGGCCGCCGGGCCGGGCAAGACGTACCAGCTGTGGCTCGACCAGGACGGCACCATGCGCCCGGCAGGACTCATCGGCCAGGACGGCACCGTCATCCTCACCGGCAATCCCGCCGGCGCCCGCGCCGTCGGCCTCACCCTCGAGCCCGCCGGAGGGTCTTCCCAGCCCACGACCGCTCCCCTGCTCCTGATGAGCCTGCTCGCCTGATGAGCCTGCCCGCCTGGTCCGCCCGCACCCGCGAACCGCCATCCACCGGTGGGCGCGCGGTGGGCGGTGGACTCGGGGTTCACCGTCCACCGAGGGCCCGCGCCACACCGCCCTCCTCGGCAAAGTCCGCGGCAACCGGACCCTCTACGCGCTCCGCGCCCTTGGACCTCCTGGCGTACTGTGGGATCGCGGTACGGGCGGCCGGGCTCGCCTTCGAGGCCGTCGGAGACCGCCAACCGGGCGCGGATCATGGATGAGGGCACGGCAGGGACGGCCTCGTCTGGTGGGGTCCGTACCTGCTCGTCCGCACCGCATGGGAGAAGCACCACATGATCGGGCACTCCGCCGAGGGCGCACCGGGACACCGCGCTCTCGAGCTGCCGCGGCCGCCGTTCCTGCCCGCGGCCGGGGCGATCCTGGTCCTGCACGGCGGCCGCGCCGACTCCCTCACGCCTCCGCCTCTGCTCAACCTGCCGAGCCTACGGATGCGCCCGTTCACCCGCGCCATGGCCCACGAGCCCCTGTTCGCGGACGTTTTGGTCGCTTCCGTCCGCTACCGGCTGCGCGGCTGGAACGGGCACCGGGCCGACCCCGTCCAGGACACCAGACAAGCCCTGAAGGAGCTACGGGACGCCGCCGGACCGCTGCCGGTGGTGCTCGTCGGGCATTCCATGGGCGCCCGAGCAGCACTGCGCGCGTCGGACGACGAACAGGTCCGGGGCGTTGTCGCCCTGGCACCCTGGTGCCCACCCGGCGAGCCGACCGAGCACCTCGCGGACCGCACGGTCATGGCCCTCCACGACGAGGCCGACCGGATCACGTCGGCCACCCACACCTGGAACTACCTCGCCCGCGCTCATGCCGCCGGTGCCCGCGTACGGGGCATCCGCATGCCCCACGGCCGCCACGCCATGATCCGCGACGCCCGCCGGTGGCACCGCCTCACCACAGCCTGCGCCGCGGCCGTACTCGGCCTGGCACCACCGCCCGGCAGCGCACAGCACGACGAGAGCGCCTGGAGCACCGGCCCGGTCGACGCCGCCGACATCACCCTGCCCGGCCCCTGACGGCCGACCCGCTGGTGAAGCGTGCCGCGTCGTGTCGTGTCAGCCTTCCGCCGGGAAGGCGTCGGCGCGTACGTGGGGCATGGGGCTGCTGGACACCCGGTACGGGGCGCCGGCCGGCAGGTCCGCCGCGGTGACGCGGACGGTCAGCGGACCCGCCCATTCGTAGCCCTTGCGTCGCCCGTGGCGGGCGATCTTGTCCGTGAGCATCACGCCCACGTCACCGCAGCCCTGGCCGAGGAGCTCCGCGTACACGTCCGCCGCCAGCTCCACCTCGTAGGCGTTCGGGACGACCACGCGGTCCTCGCTGCACACGACGGCCTGACGGTCGCATTCGTGGTGCAGCGCGTCGACCAGCTCGACGGATTCGTGGGCGTGGGCCCTGGAGAAGAGGGCGCTCTGCCATCGCTCCAGGGTCCGTTCAAGGCGGGTGAGCGTTGCCCAGGCCATGTCTCCGACCGTCCCTTCCTGGCCCGCGCCCGCCGCTACCGTCGTCCCCGCAGCCGCCCTAGCAGGCGGCGCGCCTGGTCGCGCGTGCGCGGATCGGCGGCGGCGCGCCGGGCGGACTCGACCGCCCGCTGTCCCTGCGGGCTGCGGGCGAACTGCTTGAGACGCGTGATCAGTCCGGACACGATGTCCTCCCTGGGCTCGGTGTGAGATCTCCGGTGGTCGGTGCAGGAACCGTGTACCCGGGCTCGCCGCAGGGATGCCCGCGCGTCAGCCGCCGGTGTGCCTGGGCGGCGGTGTCGCCGGGGTGCCCGGGCGGCGGTGCGGCCGGCAGGTGGTGGCGGGCGCGCGAAACGGTGGCCTTGTGCGTCAAGCCAAGGCCACCTTCTGCGTTCGACTGACCGGCGGCCCGGGGTGACCGGTGCGTGTCCGGGCGTCCGCACGGGAGGCGGGACCCCGTCGGGCCTATGGGCCGGGGGCCGTCAGCCCAGTACGGGCACGTGCTGGGTGATGCAGTGGATGCCGCCGCCGCCCCAGGCCAGCGTCCGGCACGGGATGCCGGTGATCTCGCGGCCCGGGAAGAGCGTCGCGTACTGGGCGAGGACGGCCGCGTCGTCGGCCGCGACGTCCGCCGTGGGCACGACCACGCTGCCGCGGGTCAGGTAGTAGTTGGTGTAGCTGAAGGTCTCCACCAGCGCGCCGTTGACCCGGAAGCGGGGCTGCTGGTTCAGCTCCACGATCTGGAAGGGGCGGCCGCACGCGTCCGTGGCGGCCTGCAGCACCGCCTTGTTGGCGGCCATCCGGGCGTGGTTGGGGTCGGCGGGTTCCGGTTGGGTGTGCAGCAGGACCCGGGCCGGTCCGAGGTAGGCGGCGATCAGGTCGACGTGGCCGTTGGTGATCGTGTCGTTGTTGAGCCCGTACGGCAGCCAGATCACCTTGCTCGCCCCGTACGCGGCGAGCAGCGCCGACTCGATCTGGGTGCGGGTCAGGCCGGGGTTGCGGTTCGGGTTGAGCAGACACTCCTCGGTGGTGATGAGCGTGCCCTGCCCGTCGGTGAGGACCGAGCCGCCCTCCAGGACGAGGTCCACGGCCTGGCGCGGCACCGAGAGGTGGTCGCACACGCCGACCGGCAGGAAGTCGTCCTTGTCGTACGGGTACTTGTTGCCCCAGCCGTTGAACCGGAAGTCCAGGCCGGTGAGTCGGGTGCGCTCGGTGTCGCGGGTGAAGACGGGGCCGGTGTCCCGTGCCCAGCAGTCGTTGATCGGGTACTCGATCACGGTGACGGCCGGACCGCACTGCTGACGGGCGTCCGCGGCGGTGCCGGGTTGGGCGACCATCAGGACGGGCTCGAAGCGGGCGACGGCCCGCGCGACGGCGGCGACCTCCGACTGGACGGCCTTGAGGAGGCTGCCCCAGCCGACGTTGCGGTCCCACGGCCAGGCCATGACGCAACGGTGGTGCGCCTCCCACTCGGCCGGGGCCGCGGACGCGGGCGTGACGGCCGTGGCGGGGCTCGCGGCGGCGGTGCCGAGCGCGGTGGCGGCGGCCGTGGCCAGCGCCGCCGTGCAGAAGGCGCGTCGGGAGGTGGGTCGGGAGGTACGGGGTCGGTCCATGGCGGTGTCCTTTCGCGTACGGGGACTCGGACCCGACGACTCGGGCCGAGGGTCTACGGGGTGGGGCCGCGGTCCCGCCGGGGGCCCGCGCCCGTCGAACTCAGGCGGAGGAGGACGGGGAGGCGGAGGGCGACGGAGAGGCGGCGGGCGCGGCCGGCCCGGCGGCGGCCGGGACGCGCAGGCGCTCGTGCGGGCGCTTGACGAGCAGGTAGAGCACGCCGCTGCCCAGCACGGCCGCGGTCCCGAGCAGGGCGGCCCACACCTGGTACCAGGGCGCGCCGGGCGGCGCGAGGACCGCGCGCGGCCAGCAGACGTTGACCATCTCGAACGCGGTCCACAGCACCGCGAGCGCGTTCAGCACCGTGCCCGTGCGGCCCAGCCTGATGTGCCCCGACGGCACCCACGTCCCGCGCAGCCGGGCGATCAGCGCGGCCAGCGACACCAGGAAGAAGGGCAGGTAGGTGGCCGCGGTGCCGAAGGTGATCAGCGCGCCGATCGCGGTGGCGTTGAGGCCGAGGGCGAGGGCCCCGCCACTGATCAGGGTCGACGCGACGAGCCCGCCGAGCGGCGCCTGCCGCCCGTTGACCCGGCGCACCTGCCGGGAGAACGGGAACACCCCGTCCCTCGACAGCGAGTACAGGCCGCGGGCCGAACCGCCTTGGGAGGCGACCGCACAGGCCAGGAAGCCGAGCAGGACGACCACCACGAACGGCTTGTCCGACCAGCCGCCGAAGGCATGCACGACGGCGGTCGTCACCGGGTCCACGTCCGCGCCCGCCACCACGTCCCTGGGCCGCGGGTGCGCCAGCGCCACGGCCATGGCGTTGAGGATCACCACCGCGCCCACGCTCAGCAGGGCCCACCACATGGCGCGCGGCACCTGGCGTCCCGCGTCCTTGGTCTCCTCGGCCGTCGACACGCACGCGTCGAAGCCGATGAACGCCCAGCCGGCCACCGCGACCGCCGCCAGGAACCCGAGCATCGTGGAGCCGCCGGAGAGCGACTCCGCGCCCAGCGTCCGGGTGAACAGCGCGAAGCCGTGCTCCCGGAAGAACAGCAGCAGGACGAGCCCCACCAGGACCGAGGCGACCGCCTCGGCGGCGATGCCGAGCGAGACGACGCGGCGCAGCAGGGTGATCCCGTACGCGTTGACCAGGAGGCCGGCCAGCAGGATGCCCACAGCTACGGCGACCAGGCCTCCGGGCGTCGGGGTCGCGCCGAACAGGGCGTACACCCAGGGAGCGGCGAGATACACCACGGTGGTGTTGCCGAACATCACCGCGAACTGCCAGACCCAGCCGCCCAGCCAGCCGAAGGACGGCCCGAGCAGCCGCCGGACCCACTGGTACGGGCCGCCGGCCAGCGGCCACTGCGCCGTCAGCTCGCCGTACACGCTCACCACCAGGCACTGGCCGACGAGGACCAGGGGCAGTGCCCAGACCCACATCGGGCCCGCGACCATGGTGCCGACCATCGAGACGGCGTAGAGGGCGACGACCGGCGACACCACGGCGAAGCCCATCGAGATGTTCCCGAGGACGCCGAGGCTGCGCCGCAGCTCCTGGCGGTAGCCGAGCGCCCGCAGGCGCGAGGCGTCCGTGTCCTCCCCGGCGCCGGGGGCGGCGGTCCGCCCGGCGGCACCCTCCATGGCTTCACTCATGATCACTCCCACTGCAATCCAGCCGCGAAATCTAACCGCGTTAGGTAAACGAGTGGCTGGAATGTAGCGGTCGCCCCCTGGGCTTGTGAAGCGTTCCTGACAGGTAATGTTCGGGACCCGAGAACGAAGGAGTGCGTCATGCCCCGGCCCAGCCAGACCCTCCTGAGCCGTGCGATCATCGCCCGCGCGGCCCTGGAACTGCTCGAAGAGCAGGGGGTCGAGGCGCTCAAGATGCGGACCCTCGCCGAACGGCTCGGGGTCAAGGGCGCGTCCCTCTACCACCACATCCGGTCGAAGGACGACCTGCTCGACGCCGCCTCGGAGCTCATCAACGACGAGATCGCCCTCGGGCCGCTGACCGACCCGGGCGGCCCGGCCGGGATCACCGCGTACGCCCACGGCTACCGCCGCGTCTACCTGCGCTATCCACACATGATCCCGCTGGTGGCCCGGCACCGCGTCACCTCGGCCAAGGCACTGCGCGGCTACGACGCGCTCCTCGACGCCCTCGTGAACGCCGGCTGCACACCGGCCGAGGCCGCCGAGGCCGCCGCCGCGATCGACAACCTGGTCCTCGGCTCCGCCCTGGAGACCTTCACCGCGGGCTTCCACCGCCCGCCCGCCGCCTACCGCCCGGACTTCCCCGCCCTGGCCGACGCCCTCACCGCCGCCGACGCGGCCCCCGGCGCCCTCGCGGGCCTGGACACCCGCGGCTTCGACCTCGGCCTGCGCCTCATCCTCGCGGGCCTCACCCGGCCCGACGCCTGACGGCCCGCACGACGGGCGGACTGACCTCCCGCCCCGGTCCGTGGCCGGGGCGGGCGGACGCTACTCCTCGCTTCGTCCGTCGGCCGTCGTCCGGTCACCGAGCCGGTCGAGGACCGCCTCGAGAGCGTCCTTGAGCCGGTGAGGGCCGCCCGCTGCCCGGATCGACGCGCCGTCGGCCCAGTGGTGGAGCCAGTTCTCCTCGGAGTCGTCCACGATCACCCGCTCCCACGTCAGCCCTTCGACGGGTGTGCCGACGATGTCGAGCCGCACCGTCCAGCCGGGGTTGTCCAGGCTCTCGATCCTGACCCCGGCCGAGTGCTCCCAGTCGCCGTCGCAGTTGCTCGCGTACCAGTCCTGCAGGCGGACGAGCACGTCGGCCGCGCTCCCGCCCGGCGACGCGTCAGCGGATGACATCGGTCTCCCTCGGTTCCGGCTAGTACCCCGCCGTGTTCTCCCATGGCTCCGTCGGTCGGGCGGAACGGTCGGGCAGGTTCACGTGCGGTGGGGGAATCTCCTGGCCGGTCTTCTTGTCGTAGTGCGGCTTGCCCTGCATGTCGACCCGCTTCACCTGCTCCCAGGGCGAAGGGTTGCGAGGGTTCGACTGCTCCTTCCATTCTGCGTAGTGGGACACGTTCCCCGTCTCGCTGTCCCGCCGGAACGTCACGTGCGGTCCCGTGGCGTCGGGATCCGGCTGCAGTCCGTTGGTACGGCCCTTGGCGGCGCAGTTGTGCACGAGGACCGACGTGTCGCCCGCCGCCACGTAGTACGTGTGAATGCCCTCGACCGTCAGGTTGTGCACCCGCCGGTGTTCCGTCCACGCCCTGACCGCCGTCACCTGCGCGGACGAGCCGCTGCCCGTGCGCAGCAGCGTGCCCGGGACCAGGTCCTTCGCCGTCACCCACACGCCCGGCGCCGGCGCCCAGAACGGGTGGCCGTCCGTCGCCACCACCGTGCCGGCGGTGCCGTGCGGGCCCTTGACGGTGATCTCGACCAGGTTCTTCTCGCCCTCACCGACGATCAGCCGGGTCACCGGCCGCGCGCCCGCCTCACCCGATCGCGGGTCCGTCGCCATGACCTCGTCGCCCAGCCGGACCTCGGAGATCGGCTTGTAGGTGCCGTCGGCCATCAGGACCGGGGTGTCGGGCGTGAAGCTGTTCGTGGTGCAGGAGGTGGGTGGGGTGGAGGTGGGTGTGGTGGAGGAGGTGGGGACGGGGGCCTCGTCCGCGGCCTTGACCGTCTTCGCCGCGTCCGTCGCGTTGGTCGCGTTCTTCGCCGCCTGGGCGGCGTCGAGCGCCTTGTTGCCGTACTTCGCCGCGTTCGCCGCGTACCCCGCGCCCGGGATCGCCGAGGCCGCCGACAGGCCCGCGTTGACGTAGTCGCCCTCGACCGCGTACCAGCCCGCGTTCGCCAGGTCCGCCGCCTCGCCGACGACCGGGACCATGCCGGCGACGTCGAGCGTGGTGTGCCCGATGGTCTTCCAGGACGGCATCTTGGGCCACTTGCCGGTGGGGTCGGTCAGTTTCAGCGGGTTGTTGTGGGTGTACGTGTACGCCGCGAGGTTGCGGGGCTCGTCGAGGCCGCCCGCGATGTCCTTGTCGAGGTAGTCGGGCAGGGCGGGATCGGGGCTCGCCCAGAGCTGGGTCCTGGGGTTGTAGTAACGGGCGCCGTAGTAGTAGAGGCCGGTCTCGGCGTCGAGTTCCTTGCCGGTGAAGCGGTACGGGGTGCCGGCCGCGTCCGGGTCGCCGGTGCGTTCCTCGACCCAGGTCTCGCCGAACGGGAAGTACTCGAGGTGTTCGGTGACCGCGCCCTGCTTGTCCGTGACGTAGCCGGAGGAGCCGATGTGGTCGGCGTGGAAGAACCACTGGGCGTCCTCGGGCCCGGTGGCCGCGACGGCCTTCGTGGTCAGGCGTGCGTCGCCGACGAAGATGTGCTTGTAGCCGGTGGTGTCGCGTTCGCTGTAGGCGCGGTTGGGGTAGAGCGACAGGCCGTCGCCCCGCTTGACGACCCGGTCGCCCTTGTCGTCGTAGGTGTAGCCGACGGTCGCCCCGGCGCAGCCGTCCGGGTCCTGGGTGACGGTGGCCGTGGCGGTGTCCCGGGTGCAGGCGAGGCGGTTCTCCTCGTCCCACACGTACTGGCGCCGTTTGCCGCTGACGGCGGTGTTCTCGGTGGCGGTCAGGTTGCCGTTGGCGTCGTACGCGTGGGTGACCGGGCCGACCTTGGTCGGGGCGTGCGGTCTCGCGGCGTCGTAGCTGTAGGTGTAGTCGTAGCTGGTGCGGTCCTGGACGTCGGCCGGGTTGGACGGGTCGTCGACCGGCTCGATCGGTCCGGCGGGCCCGCTGACGGCCGGGAAGGCCGGGGCGCCGCCGGCGACCTCGTGGTGCTGGGACTTGCTCGTGGTGTTGTGGATCGAGTCGTAGCCGAGGCTCAGGGTGTAGGTGGTGAGCCGGTTGTTCCTGTCGGTGTAGCGGCCGGACGCCGAGGTCAGCCGGTACTGGTCGTCGTAGCCGTAGGTCTGGCTGCTCGGGCCGCCGATCGGGCCGCCCTGCGGGGCGTTGTTCGCGAGGCCGGTGAGGTTGCCGATGTCGTCGTAGGTGTAGCCGAGGTTTTGGAAGGCGGTTCCGTTCGCCGCGGTCGACGTGAGCGCGGCGAGCCTGCGGTCGGCGGCGTCGTAGCTGTACGTCGTGCGGACGCCGTTGCCGGTCTGCTGCAGGACCTTCTGGCCGAACTTGTCGTAGTCGAGGCGGTCCAGATAGGTGTAGTCGATGCCGTTCTTGGTGCCGGTGGCCCGGGTGACCTGGCCGCCGGAGTCGTAGTCGTAGCTCAGCACCTCGCCGTCGGGGTAGGTGAGCTGGAGGACCCGGTTGAAGGCGTCGTAGCGCCAGGCGGTGGTGTAGGTGCGCGGGGCGCCGCCGGTGGCGGTGACGGTGCGGGTCTCCTTGGTCACCTCGCCCAGCGCGCCGTAGGCCCGGGTCACCGTGCCCGCCGCGTCGTGGACCTCGGTGATCCGGGACGCCGCGTTGTCGGCGGCGCCGGGGGCGCCGTACGAGTAGCTGACGTCGTTGCCGGGGAAGGCCGGGTAGCGGATCGCCTTGAGGCGCGAGTAGTCGTACGCGTACGTGATGGTCCGGCTCGCGGCCCGCAGGTTCGGGGTGATCTTGGCGGTGATGTTTCCGGCCAGGTCGTAGCGGGTCTCGGTGCGTCCGGCGTCGGGGCTCTCGAAGACGGTGCGGCGGCCGAGGCCGTCGTAGGCGGCGCGGGTGACGTTGTCCTTGTCGTCGGTGATCGCCGTGACCCGCTTCAACGGGTCGTGGGCGTAGGAGGTCCAGATCGGGGTCGGGCCGTTGAACTCCTTCACCGCGGTGGTCACGCCCCGGACGTCGGTGTACGTGCGGCGCTGCTTGCCGTTGCCGTCGGTCACCGTGGTCTCGAAGCGGGTGGTCCCGGCCCGGTCGGGACCGAAGGCGTACCCGGTGCCGGTGGTGATGCCGTCCGGCTGCACGGTCTTCACGGACCGGTCGAGGACGTCGAAGGTCTCCCTGGTGGGGGCGACGGTGTCGAAGGCGGTGTTGAACGTGGTGTTCGTGGCGCCCTTCGGCTCGGTCACCGGGTAGTACGTCTCGACCGCGTGGCCCAGGGCGTCGAACTTCAGCCGGCCGGACACCGTCATCACCTGGGCCGGTGCGGCCCCCGGAGTCGCGGCGACCGAGGCGTCCTTCTTGGTCTGCAGGACCCGCTTGAGGCCGTCGGTGAAGGTGATGGTGTCGATGGTGTCCGCGCGCACGGCGGTCGCGGTGCGGTCGAGGTGCCTGCTGGTGGCGTACGGGACGGGCGCCTCGGGGTGGTACTCGAAGTCGATGGTGGCGGGGCCGCCGCCGCTCTCGTACGGCCCGGTCACCGTGTCGAGGCGGCCGACGCTGTCGTACGCCATGCGCACCGACTGGTCGTTCTGGTCGGTGTTGCGTTCGGGCAGGCCGTACTTGAGGTTGTGGCTCGAGGTCGAGCGGTAGCCGAAGCTGTCGACGACCGACTCGACGTGGACGCCGACGACGGTGTCGTAGCCGTAGGTCAGGGTGTAGCGCTGCCCGGTGGCGTTGGCCGGTCCGGTGGACGTCCTGAGGTTGCCGTCCGGGTGGTAGGTGAGGTCGGAGACGGCGGCCGTGTCGTCGTCGAGGTACTCGCGGACCTGGCGGATCTCGGTGGTGGCGCAGTCGACGTCGGCCTCGCGGCGCCGCAGCAGGGTGCCGGTCGCCGCGGCCTTCTGCCGGATCGCGTTGGCGATGCCGACGACGCCGCTGTCCCGGCAGGCGGGATCGGCCGCGCTGTAGCCGTAGGTGGTCTCCAGGTCGTCCGCGGCGCCCTCGTCGGCGGTGTCGAGGGTGCGGACGACGTTGCCGTAGGCGTCGTAGGAGAGTTCGGTGTACGTGCTCCGGCCCGCGGTGGCGGCGCCTTCGTAGTACTTCTCCTCGACGCGGACCAGCTGCGGGAAGACGGCGGCGGTGGGGCTGTCCGGGGCGGCCTCGGTGCCGGTCGCGGCGTCGTACGGCCGATAGGTGTTGAGGGTCTCGCGGTACGGGTGGTGCGCGCCGTCCGTGGTGAGGGAGCGGGTGAGCAGGCCGCGGACGGCGTAGCCGTCGGTGCGGTACTCGTCGGTGACCGCGCGGCGGACGGCGTCACCCGCGGCCGGGTCGCGGTGCTCGGTCACCACCCGGCCGAAGCCGAGGAACTCGCGCTCCTGACGGTCGTAACGGCCCTGCTCGTAACGGAAGGTGGTGAGCCGGGTGTCGACGCCGTCGCCGGTGACGCCGTCCTGGACGGTGGTGCGGGAGAGCGACCAGCGGCTCTCCGGGCTGGCGGCGGTGTTGCCGGTGCGGGTGTAGTCGAGGTCGATACGGGCGCCCAGCGGGCGGCCGACGGAGCGCAGAAGGTTGGTGCGGCCGGTCCGGTTGACGGCGACCAGGAGTTCGTCGTCGCGGGTGGACTTGACGTGGTCGGCGAGGCCGTCGCCGTCGATGTCGCGCAGGCTGGTCTCGGCGCGGCTGATGCCGGTGGTCGCGTTGACGCCGGGGTTGAAGACGAAGACGCCGACGGGAGTGGGCAGGCCGACGGTGAAGTAGACGCCGCCGCCCAGGCTGGCGTTCTTGTCGACGGCGATGTCGGGGAAGCTGCCGCGGAAGGGAGTGGGCGCGGTGAAGCCGGTGCCGGTGTTGACCGCGACCTTGATCGGGTTGTTCCCGTCGGTGAACACCCGGTCGACGAGGCCGTCACCGTTGACGTCCGCCATGCTGGCGCTGGTGTACGAGGTTCCGAGCTCGGCGGACAGGCCGCCGGCGAAGCCGTAGCGGTCGACGTTGAACCCGAGGTTGACGCCGATGTTGCGGGTGGAGGCGTCGTTGATCGGCCCGGCCGGCCAGGGTTCACGGGCGGCGAAGGAGTAGCCGAGGTTCAGCTGGGCGTCCCCGTTGGCGAACACCTTGTCCGGCAGCCGGTCCCCGTTGATGTCGATCAGGTCGACGCGGACGTCGGACTCGCCGCCGCCGAGGCTGCCGCCGATGCCGAGCGACGGCTGGACCGCGCCGGTGCTGGCGGTGTTGGCGCTGGTGTCCGCGTCGGGGGCGGCGTTGCCCCGTGCGCTGGCGAGGGTGGCGGTCTCGCTGCCCGCGGAGAGCGAGACGTTGCCGGAGACGTTGTCCGCCTCCCGGACGTTGCCGCCGAGGGTGCCGCGGGTGGCGCCGAGCGCGCCGTTCATGTCGGAGAACTGGATCTCCTTGGCGCCGACGACGTCGGGGTATCCGTCGCCGTTGAGGTCGAGGTAGTCGACCGAGCCCGCGGTGATCCCGCCGACCACGGTGCCGCCGAACGGGCCGGCGGCGAGGGTGGCCGACACCTGGCCGGTGACTCCGCGGCGCATCACCGCCCGGTCGCCCTTCACGTCGGCGTCGGTGACGATGTCGATGGTGTCCGCGCCCAGGCGGGAACTGGTCGCCATCGCGCCGGTGATCCAGGAGGACTGGTCCTGGGCGGCCCAGCCGCCCTTGGCGGGAACGGGGGCGAACACCGCGAGGCGCGGCATGGTGAGCCGGGGATTCGCGGCGAAGGGCGCGACGTCCTCTTCCTTGGGTTCCTTGGGCAGGGCGTTCCTGAAGCTCTGGTCCAGCGCGAGTTCGGCCTGCTTGATCGGTTGGGTGGCGCGGTCGCGGTTGCCCTGGTAGCCGATCACACCCCAGCCGCGGTACGGCTGGGCGAAGGCGCCCTGCCCGACGGATCCGTGCAGGGCGCTGGGCGCCGGGGTGAAGGTGGGCCAGCTCGACGTCACGTCGTAGGTGACCGAGGCGGACTGCTCGACGAGCAGGCCGAGCAGTCCGGTCTCCGCCGTGGAGTAGTCGATGTAGAGCTCGTCGCCGGCGGTGACCGGCACGGTCAGGTCCAGGTTCGGGCCGCCGAAGGGGGCGGTGTCCTTGGCCTGGAAGATCCGTTTGCCGAGCAGCTGCCCGCCGCGCTTCTTCACGGTGAACGCGATCTTGGCGTCACCGAGGAGATTGAAGTTGAAGGACACCTTCGGCCGCACCTTCAACTGGCCGGTCCTGGGCGCCTTGTAGGACTGCTGCGGCGCGGTGAGGGTGTCCGCCGGGAACAGGGTCATGTCGTACGGCGGGGTGATCACCAGCGTGGGATCGCCCTTGGCGTCGACGACCGAATCGACCCCCTGCGCGGCCGTGTAGTGCGCCTTCGGTGCCCAGCTCACCGCCGAGACGTCGATCGGGGAGTCGGTCTTCAGCCGCCACGACATCTTCTCGAACGTGCTGACCGGAATGCTCAGGTCGATCGCGGTGGTGCCGGTCGACGCGGCGGGCAGGACCTTGCGGTACACCTCCGTGGGGGTGTGGACGCCGTTGCCCTTCTCGATCACGACGGTCACGTCGTCCGAGGTCGCCTTGGACTTGACCACGTCGCCGGTCAGCCGCAACGTGCCGTTGACCGGTACGGTCACCAGGGACGGCCTGCCGCCGAAGGTGAAGTCGGAGGACGCGCGGAACACGGTGTTCGCCAGCCCGTTCGCGTCCGTACCGGCCGGCAGGTCGGTGTAGGTGACCTGCGGGTCCCACGCCACGGTGTCGTATGCGCCGTCCAGGATGGACTGGGTGCGGAAGTAGAGCGCGTCGCCCTTCTTCACCGGGATCGACGCCACGTTGCCCGGGGTGAACTCGGTGTGGTCGTCGGGTCCGATCCGCTGCGCCCAGAGTTCGGCGTCCTTGTGCTGGATGGTGACGCGCACGCCGTCGGCCTTGGTGTAGGCCGCTCGCTGCGGTGAGGGATCCTGGGTCAGCTGGACCCGGCCGTCCACGCGGACGTTGCCGTCGAACGGCGCGACCCAGCGGCGCACCGTGTCGAGGAGCGGCGAGTTGTCCACCTGCTGGTCGAACTGCGCGGACTGGTCGCCGACGATCTCGCCGGTGACCGCGCCGCCTCCGACCGGCACCGGGGTGCGGCCGGAGTCCGCGCTGTAGGCGGGTTGCCCCTGGGCGTCCAGGTAGCCGAACAGCACGCCGCCGTTGTTCACCAGATCGGCGATGCCGTCGCCGTTGACGTCGCTGAAGAACCGGTCCGAGGTGGTCGTGGTGCCCACGAAGTCCAGCTGGGCCGAGGTGGTGAGGACGTACGACTCGACGCCGATGGTGCCGGACAGCGTGCGCTCGGTCGAGATGCCCGGGAGGCCGGTGAGCTTGACCGGCGGGTCACCGAACTTCTGCGCCCCGCCCGGTCCGGCCAGATTGGGCCGGTAGAACACGTCGCCGTTCTTGCGGAACACCTTGTCCGGCAGGTTGTCGCCGTTCACGTCGGTCAGCGTCGCCAGGCCGTCGGACTGGCCCGCGCTGAAACCGACCTTCAGTCCGACGGAGCCCTCCTTGGTCGGCAGCCCCTGCACGTTGTAGCCCGCGAACAGGTGCGCGCCGAAGCCGGCCGACGTGTTCGCCGAGATCGCGCTGGCCTCGCCCTCGCGGATGTTCAGCCCGAGGTCGTCGTCCGGCACCGACCAGCCCGCCGCGGTGGCGAAGGCGTTGTAGGCGCCCGACTGGTCCCGTACGTCGTCGAAGTAGTCGAACGTGTGGGTGTGGAAGAGCTTGCCGTCCTCGCCGAACTGCGACACCGACGTGAGCAGCGTCTTGGCGAACGCCCCGGTGCGGTAGTCGAGTTCGTAGGCGCGGATCAGCTGGTCGTCGAGCTTGACCTCGATCCGGCGCAGCAGGTCGGCGGTGACCCGCTTGAAGCCGTAACGCCCGTCGATCTGGACGTCGCCGCGGCGCGGTTCGCCCCGGTCGCGGTCGCGGAGGAAGGTGACCGAGTAGCGGCCTTCGGTGTCGCCGCGTCCCGTGTACGTGATGCGCCGCGGGTACAGGGCGCGGCCCGGCACGGTGGCTTTGGCGACGCCGCCGTCCTCGACCCGGACGTGGTGGTAGCGCATCAGGTTGTCGTGTGCGTCACGGACCTCGCGGGCCGCCCACACGGCGATGTTGCCGGCCTCGTCGGCGAGCGTGGCGTCCGCGGCGCCGCCGTACACGGTGCGGGTGCCCTGCTTGTCGGTGACCTCCCACCAGTACGCCGACGGCTTGTCGCCGTGCCGCACGATCCGGTCGAAGCGGCCCTCGACGCGCGGGTGGAAGACCTTCTCGGCCGTACGCGCCTGGAGTGCGCCGCGGTGGGCGACCGGGGTGAGCTGTTCCCCGTTCAGCAGGTACGACTCGGTCTCCTTTGCCGCGTCGTACCGGGGCACGCCCCAGCGGGTGTCCACGGTGATGGACGGTGTGCTCAGGTCCCAGCCGAGCCCGGTCCAGCCGTTACCCCCGGCCGAGTTGTACGCGACGGCCAGCTCGGGCCGCAGTCCGCCGCGGCCCTTGGGGACTTCGAGCGGGTAGGAGAGCCTGGCGTCGCCGGTGCTGTCGGCGGTCGGCGGCTCGACCAGGTTCACGCCGGCGCCGGGGTCGGCCGCCTTGATGTCCTTGATCTGGTTGGGATTGAACGAGGTCCCCTCCGGCCCCTCGGGCCCGATGACCGCGGTCCCCGCGTCGGGCCCGGCGGCGACGCTGCGGAACGGCCAGGGTGAGGTCAGCCCGGACATGAGCAGGGCGAGGAGCAGGACGAGCACCGTCCCGGCCCGTCGCCGGAACACGCGCAGGACAGTCATCGCTCGGCCCCCACCCCGTAGGACTCCCCCGGAGCACGAGTCCTACGAAGACCACGGCCCCCTTCCGCAGTACCGAACGGTAGGCCGCAGCCGAGCCACTTCGTACGCCTTTTCCCGCCAGGATCGGCCCAGCACGGTCACGATCCGACAACGCACGGTCGCTATGGGTGGTTTGTCGCTACCGGGGGTCCTCGCCGGTGAGCCCGTCGACGGATTCACGGATGAGGTCGGCGTGACCGGCGTGGCGGGCGTACTCCTCGATGAGGTCGAGCAGAATGCGGCGGAGGTTGGGACGTTCGCCGCTCCGGGTGGCGCAGGCGCCGAGCTGGTCCAGCCCGCCCGTGCCGAGAGCCGCTTCGACGACGGCACGGGAGCGGGCGACGGATTCCCGCCAGAGAGCGCGCAGTTGTTCGGGGGTGTCCTCGGCGGCGGAGCGGTAGTCCCAGTCGGGAGTGCTCTCCCAGTCGACGGTGTCCCAGGGAGCACCGACGGGAGAACCGAGCCACAGCCGGGCGAAGTGACTGTCTTCCACGTGCGCCAGGTGCTTGAGGAGGCCGCCCAAGGTGATGCTGGACGTGCCGAGTGTGGCGCGAAGGCCGGCGGCGTCCAGGCCGGAGCACTTCCAGGCGAGGGTGGCCCGCTGCCGTTCGAGGGCACCGAGGATCGCCGCGGCCTCGGTGCCGGCGAGCGGAGGTTCCGGCCACGCTTCGGTTTCGCTCTGCGTCATGGCCGCAGACCCTAGCGAACGGAACTGACAGTGCGACCAACTTGTGAACGGCAACGAACCGCTCGCACAAGGCCACAGGATCCGCTTCGCGGCTCTGGCCGACCGGCGCACCTGCGCCCTGCGCCATGCGGTCGAGAGATCGCCTCTCCCGTGACCCGCGACAGCCGACGCGGCGCCGCCGCGCTACTGTCGGAACGGTTCGGCGAGCGTCAGCGCGCACGCCTGAAGTGAGGGTTCGCGGGGTAAACGAGCGGAGCACGTCGGGGCACGGGGTCGAGGCGGGCTGGTATGGAACTGACAGCGGACGGCGGGGACGGGCAGTCGCTGCTGGGGAACGCCATGAGGGTGTCCGGCGCGTTCGAGGGCAGCGAGGACATCGCTGTCGCCCGCGACCTCGCCCATGGCTTCCTCACCGACGTGCAGGCCGTGCACGGGCTGCCGGTGTCCGAACGCGCGATGGGCATGGTGCAGCTCGTGGTCAGCGAGCTGGTCACCAACGCCCGCAAGTACGCACCTGGCCCCTTCCTGCTGACCCTGGAGATCAACGGCGGCGCCGTCGAGGTGACCGTCTGGGACAGCAACCCCACCCCACCCGCGATCCTCGCGCCCGACCCGACCCGCATCGGCCAGCACGGGCTGGAGATCGTCATGGCGGTCGGCACGAGCTTCGCCGTCCACCGCGAACCGGTGGGCAAGCGGATCAGCACGGCGATCGTGCTGGCCGACGACCCCGGCGGAGCCGCGGCCGGCCGCCAGCCCTGACGACGTGACACCCGGACGCGCGGCGCGGCCTGACGCCGCTGCCGGTCCTGCGCAGGCTGCCAGGACCGGCGCATGCTCGCGCGCGGTGCGAGCCTGGCCGGCCCCGCGCGTGAACTGACCCACCCGGCACACCGGTGCTGCTCGGTCAGAACGACCGCCTGCGCGGGCCCTCTCACCGGCCGACAGGTGAGAGGGCCCGGCTCAGTGCGTGCTGCGGGCGCGCGAGGTGTGGAGCGGCCGGTCGTCAGCGGCCGGCGTACGGCAGCAGGGCCATTTCTCGGGCGTTCTTGATCGCGGCGGCGAGGGCGCGTTGCTGCTGGGCGGTCACGCGGGTGACGCGGCGGCTGCGGATCTTGCCGCGGTCGGAGAGGAACTTGCGCAGCAGGTCGGTGTCCTTGTAGTCGATGTACGTGATCCCGGCCGCGTCGAGCGGATTGGGGCGGGACTTGACGGGCTTGCGGGGGTCGGGGCGTCGGGCCATGTCGCGGTTCCTTCGGTTGAGCGTGTCCGTGGGGTCGGACGAGGTCAGGCGGCGTCGAGAAGGGAGTCGAAGGCGGCGGGCAGCTCCTTCCAGGACTCGGGGCCGGACTGGTACTCGGCGTCCGTCAACAGGCAGGACTCGAGGAGTCGTTCGAGCCCGTCCCGGTCGAGGCCGGGTGAGGTGAAGACGAGGTGCTGGCAGCGGTCGCCGTGGTCGGGGTGCCAGTCGAGGGCGGCCGCCGCCCGGCGCACGGGCGGGACCATCTCCCAGGCGGCGTCGGGCAGGGACGCGAGCCAGGGACCGGCGCTCTCCACGCACAGCGCTCCCCCGGCCGCGTCCCAGGCGAGGAGCGTGTCGGGGCGGTCGGCCAGCCAGAACCGGCCGCGGCTTCGGGCCGCCGCGCAGCACAGGTCCTCGAGCGCCTCGTACAGCCGCTCCGGGTGGAAGGGCCGGTGGCGGCGCCAGACGAAGGTGGTGACGCCGGCCTCGTCGGCGCTCTGGGGCAGCAGCGCGCACGCGGGGTGCTGGGCGGCCGCGGCGGCCTCGACGTCGAAGCCGGCGAACGCGGCCCGGGCGAGTTCGACGGAGCCGGCCGGCACCTGACGGGCCGTCGGGTGCAGCTGGGCGAGCAGAGCCCGGTCCTCGCCGTCGGCGTCCGCGCTGTCGACGACGGCGAGCACGCCCGCGTACTCCAGCTGACGGGCCCAGGTGTCGGCGACGGTCCGCCGGTCGGTGGGGGCGGCGGCCAGGCCGGCCTCGGCGAGGTCGTCGCCGTTGCCCAGGCAGGGCAGCACGAGCGCGGGGTCCACGGCGGTGATCACGTTCGTCAGGGCCAGGCGGTCTCCGCCATGGGCGGCGATGACTTCCGCCATGGCCTTCGGTTCCACGGAGTCCCACAGTTCGACGACGGCGAGGCGGGTCAGGCCCCCGTCGGCCAGTCGCTCCAGCTCCGGAACGAGGTCCTCGCGCAGCGCGCAGCAGGCGCAGTCGTTGACCAGCGGCGTCTCACCACAGGAGAGGACACCGGAAGCGTCGCGTACGAGACGGAGCACCGTGCCGTCGGGGCCTTTGGCGAGGTCATGGTGGAGCGCGACGGCGCCCGGAACGGTCCGGAGGAGGCGCTCGACGACCTCTTTGCGTGCTACCGCGTGGAGCCCCGCGACGACCACGACGGGCATCCGGTCTCCCTGGCCCATCAGCGGGCTCCGTAACGGCGCTGGAACTTCTCGACGCGGCCGGCGGTGTCGAGGACGCGGGCGGTACCCGTGTAGAAGGGGTGGCTCGCGGAGGAGATCTCGACGTCGATCACCGGGTAGGTGCGGCCGTCCTCCCACTCCATCGTCTTGTCGCTGGTCATCGTCGAGCGGGTGAGGAAAGCGGTGCCGGAGGCGGAGTCGCGGAAGACGACGGGCTCATAGGCGGGGTGGATTCCGCGCTTCATGGCAGGACCTTTCGAGGCTGAGGGCGAGATGGGCGGGGCGGCCAGTGAGGGCCACGCCCGCCACACATTACATGGGAACGATTTTCATTTCCGATAGAGTCCTGACGGACCCTCCCCCCTCGACCCTCAGATTGATAATGGGATCCATTTTCATATAGCGTCCCAGCGTCAGGAACCGGACCGAGGAGTCTCACGATGGCCGTCCCCAAGCGGAAGATGTCCCGTAGCAACACCCGTCACCGCCGCGCCCAGTGGAAGGCGAGCACGCCGCAGCTGGTGCGGGTCACCGTGGACGGCGTCGTTCACCAGGTCCCGCAGCGCCTGGTGAAGGCGTACGAGCGCGGCCTGATCCGGCCGGAGGGCTGAGCCGTCATGACGCGCGTCGAGGCCCTGCGGGCGGCGCTGGAAGCCTGTCTGCTGGTGCCGGGCGAGACCGTCCCCGCCGACGACGACTTCCCGGCGTGGGAGATCTACGGCATCGAGGACGCCTGCGAGCACGAGCAGGCGGCCTAAAGCACCTGCCCGGCATACTCCGGGCCGGACGGTGGTCGCAGCCAGCGGTAGCGGCGCAGGTGGACGGTCGCGGCCGGGGTGATGAGCAGCCCGAGTCGGGTGCGGCTGTACCGGCTGCGACCTCCCTCTCGCGCAGGAGGGTGGAAGGCTTGGAGCATGGACCTTCCCTCATGGTTGGACGTCCGGCGTTCCTGGCGGGCGGGGCACGCACCCGCGCTGCTGGTGATCCCGCTCGGGCTGATCGTGACGGTGTGCGTGGTGGACGTGCTCGCTCCGCCGCACATCCACCTCGGTCCCCTGCTCGTGGCGGCGCCCGCGATCACCGTGGCGTTCGCCGGCGCCCGCATGACGGCGCTGATGGGAGCTCTCGCGGTAGCGGCGCAGGTGGTGATCGCCGTGCTCAGAGGGGTCTGGGCGACCGCCAACATCCAGGCCCAGATCATCGCGCTGATCGTCGTCTCGGCCGTCTGTGTCGCCCTCTGTGTGGTGCGGGGCCGACGCGAGCGGCAGCTGCACCGGGTGCGGTCGGTGGCCGAGGCTGCGCAGAGCGTGCTGCTGCGGCCCCTGCCCGCCCGTGCCGGCCCGCTGCGGATCGCCGGCCTCTACCTGCCCGCGGAGGAGGAGGCCGACCTGGGCGGAGACCTCTACGCGGCCGCCCGCACCGACCATCACAGCACCCGGCTCCTCATCGGCGACGTCCGCGGCAGCGGCCTGGGCGCCATCAACAACACGGCCCTGCTGCTCGGCGCCTTCCGAGCAGCGGCCCATCGGCAGGCCACCCTGCCCCGTCTCGCCATCCACTTGGACGCCGCGTTCCGCTGGGACTGCGGCCAGTGGCGGCCGGGGACGGAGCAGGACACCGTCGAGGACTTCGCCACCGCCGTGCTGCTCGACATCCCCGACCACGATCCCGTGGTCCACCTCATCAGCTGCGGTCACCCACCGCCGCTGGTCCTTCGCGGAGACCGGATCGTCCCGCTCGTGGCCGAGGCGAGCCATCTCCCGATCGGACTCGGCGGAGTCTTCGGCATCGCCGACTACGACGTCCAGACCTTTCCTTTCGAGGCCGGCGACCTGCTGCTCCTCTACACCGACGGCGTCATCGAGGCACGCGACACCGACGGACGCTTCTATCCCTTCGCCGAACGCGCGCGGCGGTGGACCACGGACGACCCCGACGAACTGCTGCGCCGCCTCCAGGCCGACCTGCTGGCGCACGTCCACGGACATCTCGGCGACGACGCGGCCGTCGTCGCCGTCCGCCGCCTGGCGTCCGGCGAGGCACCGGGCTGACCCGTCCGGGACCGAACGCGGCGCACTTCACTGACAGAAGGTGTCAGTGAAGCACTCGTAGCGTTCGGTTCATGGACCACAGCACCGCATTCGCGTTCCTGACCGGCACCTACGACGTCGCCAACCGCTGGCGCAAGGACTTCCTCGACCCGGCCGACGGAGAGGGCCGATGGGAGGAGTTCCCGGGCATCACCCGCGCGTCCGCCCACTTCGACGGGCGTGCGAGCTTCGACGAGATCGATTTCCCGACCAAGGGCTTCGCCGGCCTGACGCTCCGGCTGTACGACCCCGCCGCCGACGCCTGGTCGCTGTACTGGGCCAGCAAGCGCAGCGGCACTCTCTTCCCTCCCGTCACCGGACGCTTCCAGGCCGACGGCACCGGCGTCTTCCACGGCGACGACGAGCACGACGGCCGCCCGGTGAGGGTCCGTTTCATCTGGTCGGAGATCGGCGAGACGACCGCTCGTTGGGAGCAGGCGTTCTCGGTGGACGAGGGCCGGACCTGGCTCACCAACTGGCACATGCACCTGACCCGCCGCCAGCAGTGACGTCGTACCCGCCGGCCGGAAGGCGGTCGTGAGGCAGCGGCGCGTGGGCGGAGGAAAGCGGGTTCTTCCGGCGATCCGGGGCACACGGAACGTGCGATGTGGTCGTTCGAAGGAGAGACATGGCACGGGATCCCTCGCTGAGAGCCGTCGGATGGGCGCGCTCGCTCCCGCTCAGCAGCACCGTGAAGACGGCGCGGAACTGGACCCGGGAGCACCTGGCGGCGCTCGGCTGGGACCGGACGGCACCGGACCTGGTGGACGCCGTCGTCCTGACCGTCTCCGAGATGGTCACCAACGCTCACGTCCACGCGCACAGCGACGCGCAGCTCATCCTCACCTGGGACGAGGAGTGCCTGCACGTGACCGTGCACGACGCGTCGCCGTACGTGCCCGAGCCGCGGCGTCCGGACGACGAGGCGCTCGGAGGGCGCGGTCTGCTGCTCATCGGCGCGCTGGCCGACGAGTGGGAGACCCGGCCCTGTCCCCGGGGCAAGGACGTCACCGCCTGCTTCCGTCCCCGACCGTCCGACAGGCCGACCTGAGGACGACCCTCGGACGCCTCCGGGCCGGCGGGCGGGCGGTCGCGGGCGGTCCTGGGCGGTCGCGGGCATCATCCGCGGCGCAGCGGGCACCCGCCGGGCCAGGAGGGCCCTACGACGGGAGGCGCGGTCCATGACGGACGCGGGCGACGGGCTGGACACCGTGACCAGCACCCTCGACCGGATCGGCTCCGGTGCGTACCTGGCGGACGACCAGGGGCTGATCCTCGCCGTGAACCGGCAGGGCGTGAACCTGCTCGGCAGGCCCGCCGACCGGCTGCTCGGCCGTCACGCGCACGACCTGCTGCACCGGACCCCCTCGGGCGAGCCGATGCCGCGGACGCTGTGCCGGCTGCGGCGGAGCTGGCTCGACGGGGTCACCGAGCAGGGCGAGGGCGAGTGGCTCGAGCGCGGCGACGGAACCCTGCTTCCGGTGTCCTGGCTGGCCACTCCGTGGCAGGGCGACGCCCGCGCAAGGACCACGCTCGTCCTCTTCCACGCGGGCGGGTCCCATGCGGACACATCCCACGCGAACGGGTCCCACGCGGGCGGGGCCGCCGGCCGCCCGGCCCGGCAGTCCCTCGCCGGCACCCGGCTCTCCGAACTGGAGCGGCTCACCCTGCTCGCGGAGACGACCACGGTGCTCACCTCCACGCTCGACATCCACGAGGCGCTGCGCCGCCTGATCGGCCTGGCCGTGCCCCGCCTCGCCGACTGGGCGGTGATCGACCTGATCGGCGAACGCGACGAGGTGTGGCGCTTCGCCGTCGCCCACGCCGAGGCGGACGGCGTCGTCTTCCGGGAGGACCTCCAGGGGCCGATGCCGCCCGTGCCGCAGGCGTCGTCGATGCCCCTGTCGCGCGCCCTGCGCGGTGTGGCGTCCTCGTTCGCCGGGCCCGAGACGTATCAGGGGCCGCCCGACTCGGGCGTCGCCGTCGAACAGCGGCGTCTGTTCGAGGAGACCGGCATGCACGCGGCGATCGTGGTGCCGCTGCGGAGTCTGCACGAGGTCATGGGCGCCCTCACCCTGGGCCGCGCCGAGCAGCCCGACCGCTTCACCACGGGCGACTTCGCCCTCCTGGAGGACATCGCCCGCCGCGCCAGCTTCGCCCTGGAGAACGCGCGCCTCTACGAGCGGCAGCGCAAGGTCGCCGAGACCATGCAGCGCCACCTGCTGCCGAAGCTGCCGTACACCCCGAGTCACACCATGACCGCCCGCTACCTGCCCGCGCCGGACGCCTCCCAGGTGGGCGGCGACTGGTACGACGCGTTCACCCTGACCGACGGGGCGACCGCCCTGGCCGTCGGCGACGTCGTCGGCCACGACCTGGACGCGGCGGCCGGTATGGCGCAGTTGCGCAACATGCTGCGCGCCTACGCGCTGTCCCAGCGGAAACCGCCCAGCAAGATCGTCGAGTGGCTCGACCGGGCCGTCCTGGACGTCGCCGAGGTCACCCTGGCCACCCTGGTCTTCGCCCGCATGACACTGCGGGACGGCCGCTGCGAGCTGTGGTGGACGAACGCGGGTCACCCGCCACCGCTCCTGGTCACCCATGAGGGCGTCACACGCTACCTGACCGAGGGGCACGGGATCCTCCTCGGCGTCGCGCCCGAGCGGGAGCGGCCGGACGCGAGGACCGACATCCCGCCCGGCTCGACCCTGCTGCTCTACACCGACGGTCTGATCGAGTCGCCGAGCGGCAGCCTGGACGAGGGCCTGAACCGTCTCAGCCGTCACGCCGCCTGTCTGGCGCACCGCCCGTTGGAGTCCTTCACCGACGAACTCCTCGCCCGCGCACGTCCGCCGGACAACGACGACGACGTCGCCCTGCTGGCGATCCGTCACGCCGGGACTCCCTGACCGGGCGAGCGCCTCCTTCCGGACGGCCCGGACCTCCTGGCAATCCGTCACGCCGCTGCGTGACCGGCCGGCGGTCCGTCCGCGGGGAGTCGGCTCAGTCCAGGATGGTGGCGGCGCCGCGGCGGCGCAGCTCGGCGAGTCCCTCGCGCATGGCCTGGATCTGCTCGGGCGAGTGCCCGGTCCAGCCTTCGAGTTCGGCCACGACGCGGACGGGCTCGCGCGAGCGGTAGGAGCGGGTGGGGTTGCCGGGGAACTTCTTGTCGGTGACGTTCGGGTCGTCCTCCACCTCGCCGGTCGGTTCCACCACGTAGATCCGCCCGGGGCCGTCGCCGGCGGCGAGCTCGGCGCCCCAGGCGGCGGCGTCCAGGGTCTCGGAGAAGTAGACGTGGCGGGAGACCCGTCCCTCCTCGAAGTTGGACGCGTTGCCGGGCACGAGGAGGTCGCCGGCGGCGAGGACCGCCTTGGTGCCGTGCAGGTAGGTCCCCGCCTCGTACACCTGGAAGGGAACGGGTTCACCGGTCATGGAGTCCTCCGCGTGAGGTCGGGCGGCCCGAAGCCGCGGGACGTGGCCGATGCAGATCCTGCCACGCGCCGGGGGCAGCCCGGCGGTGGCTCGTACGGAACGGCTCCACGAAGGCGCGCTTCAGCGGCCGAGGCAGTCGAGCAGGGGCCGCCAGTCGATGTGGTGTTCCTCCGTGCCCTGCGGCACCAGGACGAAGGTGTCGTGCACGAGCCGGCGGAGGTCCTCCCGGTCGCAGCGGACCGTGGCGCTGTCCCCGGCCGGGCCGAGCCGCAGGAGCAGCTTGCCGTCCTCCGTGGGGCGCAGGTGGACCTCGCCGGTGCCGGTGGGGGCGAGCGATCCGGTGAGGATCATCTCCCGGTCCAGGCGCCAGACGACGGGCGCGGGATCCACGAGATGGAAGGTGACGCTCAGGGCGTGCGGGTCGCGGGACATGTAGCTGACGGTGGTGTCGATCCGGGCGGTGGTGTCCGGAGCGAGCAGTTCCATGGGCAGGTCCCGGGTCAAGGTCCGTGGTGCGGGCAACGGTGCGACGGGGGGCTGGTGCACGGGGCCTCCGGCTTCGGGGCATGACGGACGGGTGCGCTGTCCGGCTAACCCGTGACGCCTCGGCCACACACGGCGATCGTGAGACTCTGGTGTCGATCCTGTCGGGATCCTGTGAAGACCGAGGTCGGGACCGGGGCCCGAGGCTGCCGGGCCGGTCCGCCCGGGGCCGGGGCCGAGGCCCGAGGCTGCCGGGCCCGTCCGCCCGGCCGGCCCGAGGGGTCGGCGCCGAGGCCCGTGCCGAGACCGTCGGACCGGCCCGCGCGGCCGGTCAGCGGCGCGGCAGCCGTGGGTCCGCCTCGTCGGTGGGTGTGGGTCCGTCGGGGCCGGCCGACTCCGGCTGCCCGGTCAGGTGTTCGTAGGTGCCGGTGAGCAGCAGCAGCCGGTCGAGGACGGCGGGTCTGCGTTCCAGGCACAGGCGTACGCCCGCCGCGGCGGTGTCCCGGTGGAGGGCGAGCAGGACGGACAGGCCCATCGAGTCGCACAGGGTCAGGCGGGCGCAGTCGACGCGTATGTCCGAGACGTGCGGGGCCGCCGACAGATGGGCGCGGGCGACGTCCAGCAGCTCGTCGGCGGCGTCCCAGGCGAGGTCGCCGGCCACTTCTACGTACAGGACGCCGTCCGCACCGGTGGCGGCCTCGAGTTCGAAGGTGTGATCGGAGGATGTGGTCATGCTGGGGATCCGGGGGCCGGGGGCGGGGGGACACGGGTGAGCGCGCGCCGTCCGGCGGCGAGGTGGGCCCGGGCGCGCGGGAAGTCGCGCTGGACGTCGGCGAGGACGTCGAGGGCGGCGACCAGGGCGCGGGTCGGGACACCGCGCGCCTCGAGGACGTCGGCGGTCCAGGTCAGGAAGCCGGAGAACAGCTCGGCGTCGTCGGCGTAGAGGGAGGCGGCGAGGAAGTCGACGACGTGGGCGATGTCCTCGGCCGTGCGCTCGCGCTGCTCGTCGGTGTACGCGGCCATGGCCGGGACCCGGTCCTCCAGTCCGCTGAGGACGTCGCGGGTGAGCTGGACCCGGGTGCGGGTGACGAGGGTGTACTCCTGGTCGAGCAGATGAGGCAGTGCGGGATCGGCCGGGACGTCGGCGGGGCGCTGCAGACCGCCGGCGAGCAGGGTGGCGGCGGACCGTGCGTCGGGCGCCCACCCGTCGGCGCCGAGCAGGCGGGCGTACCTGCCGTCGGGGCCGAAGGCGGCGCCGCCGACGAGGACCGGCAGCCCGATCGCCTGGACGGCGGTGACGGCCGCGTGGGCCGTGGGCAGACGGACGGGAAGCGACGAGGAGAGCGCGACGACGTCGGCCCCGTTCTGGTGCAGGTGGGCGATGAGGTGCGGGGTGGGGACCTGGGCGCCGAGGTAGTCGACGGTGAAGCCCCGGCCGCGCAGGACCTCGGCGAGGAGGCGGGCGGGCAGCGCGTGCCATTCGCCGTCGACGCAGGCGACGGTGACGCGCTGCGGCGGCGCCCCGTCCTTCGCCGGGCGGGCCGGCGTGACCGGGCGGGGGTGCGGGGTCCGCAGCGCGAGGGCGGCGATGACCCGGTCCTGGATGGCCGTGACGGCGTGCTCCTGGGCGACGCTGAGGCGGCCCGCGGCCCATTCCCGGCCGACCCGGGCCTGGACGGGCCCGATCAGGTCGAGCAGGACGTCCTCCGTCGTGGCCCCGGCGTCGCAGGCGTCGAAGACGGTCCGCGCGGCCGCCGCCTCGTCCCTGGTCTCGAGGGCCGCCCACAGCCGGGCGCGGGCTCCCGCGAGGTCGGCGGGGCCGGTGGACGTGGTCGTCGTGCGCGTGGTCATGCGGTGTACCTGCCCCGGGTGTGGCCGTTCACCGCCGTCAGATGGGTGGTGTGCGGGGCGGTGATCGCGACGACCGCCATGTCGTCGTGCGGGCCGCTGCCCACCCAGTCGCCGGCGAGCATCTGCATGCGCTCGACGACGGCCTCGGCGGGCAGTCCGACGCATTCGGCCAGGGCGGACCGGAGCCGCTGCTCGCCGAACATGGACGACCCGAGCGGCCCGCCCCGGGCCTCCGTGATCCCGTCCGTGTAGAGCAGGCACGTCTCGCCGGGCGCCAGATGCACGGTCGCGGAGCGGGAGGTGACCTCGGGGAGCGCGCCCACCAGGGTCCCGCGCGTGTCGGCCGTCTCCACCTCTCCCGTGGTGCGCAGGATCAGCGGTTCGGGATGGCCGGCGCTGGTCAGCCGTACCCGGACGCGGCTGCCGGAGCGCTGCACGGAGGCCAGGACGAGGGTGGCGAAGCGAGTGTGACGGGAGGTCAGGAGCGCGCCGTTGAGCAGCTTCAGGACCTTCTGGTGGTCGCCCGCGAGGGGCAGCAGCGCCTGGAGGGTGCTGCGGATGCGGCCCGTGAGCACCGCGGCGTCCAGGCCCTTGCCGCAGACGTCCCCGAGGACCGCGAGCGACTCCTGGCCGGCGTCGGCGCCGGCGTGGACGTCGTAGAAGTCGCCGCCGATCCGCTCGGTGTCCTGGGAGGTGCGGTAGCCGCCGGCGAAGTCCACGCCGTGCACGTGGTGGAGTTGCGGCGGCAGGAGTTCGGCGATCAGCGCGCGGGTGACGCGTGCCTGTTCCGCGTACATGCGGGCGGCCGACAGCGCGGCGCCGGCGCGGGCGGCGAACAGCCGGGCGAAGAGCTCCTCCGACGCGTCGAAGGCCATGTGGCCGCCGCGCCGCAGCAGGACCAGCACGCCCGCGGGCACACCGTGGCCGGGCAGCGGCGTGATGGCGACGGACCCGGGCGTTGCGTCGAAGTCCTCGGGTACGGCCCATGCGGGCAGTTCCGCAGGATCGATCCACCGGGCAGGCACCGGAGGGAAGCCCTGGAGCGCCTCGGCCAGGCCGGGCACCGCCGTGGGGTCCATCGCCACCTGCCGCCGGGTGACCTTCCCGCCCACCGCGGTGACCACGCAGTAGCGGTTGCGCACGGGAGGCGCGATGACCATGGCCGCGTCGGCGAGGTGGGTCTGGGCCAGCAGGGCCGCCTTCTCCAGGCAGCGGTCCGGGTTGAGGGACGCCAGCAGCTGGGTGGAGGCCTCGGCGAGCAGCGTGGTGCGCTCCCGTTCGGTCCGCAGGGCCTCCTCGGCCGCTATCAGGTCGGAGTCGTCGACCAGCCACCACGCCACGTCGCCCTGCGGCGAGTGGGTGGCGTGGGCCCGCAGGAGACGGCCCTCATGGCTCCCTCGCAGCGCGGGACTTCCCGTACGGTCGGCGTTCCCGGCGTGGGCGGTGTTGCCGGCGCGGCCGGTGTTGCCGGCGCGGGCGGCGCGTCCGGCGGCCGCGTCCCGCGCCGGTGCCGGAAGCGCCAGGCGCCGGTGTGCGTCGGCCAGCCAGCCGGGGACGACCTCGTCCAGACACGAACCGACGTCCATCCGCGGGAAGAGGTCGGCCGCCGCGGCGTTGAACTCCACGACGTCGCCTCCGCGGTCGGCCACCACGGCCGGGTGAGGCGAACGAAGCCAGGAGGTACTCACGGTCCCGGGCGAGGCCCCGGTCCGGCCGGACTCTTCTTCGAAAACAGTCATATGCGAGGCCGCTTCGTGAGGCCCGCCACCTTCCCACTCGGCGTCAGCTCGTATGTCCAGCCTCTCGCAGGGCGCGCCACACATCAAGTGAGCCCCCGATTCCGGTACGAGAGGGCGGCCCGGCGGGCGAGCCGGGCCGCGCTCGTCAGGTGGCCGTGAGCACGAGGACCGCACGGTCGTCGTCGTTGTCCTGGGGGCCCATGAACGCGTGGACGGCCCGGGTGAGCGCGTCCACGACCTGCTGGGCCGTGGGCCGTGGCGGAGTGCCCGCGACGGCGTCGGCGAGGCGCCGTTCGCCGAACTGCTCGCCGTCGGCGTCCCGGGCCTCGGTGATGCCGTCGGTGTAGAGCACCAGGCTTTCGTGCGGGTCGAGATGGAGGGTGCGGGTGACGACGTCCACGTCGGAGCTGATGCCGAGGAGGGAGCCGGAGGCGTCGAGGAAGTGGGCGGTGTGGCGGGAGTCGAGGCGGAGGGGCAGGGTGTGGCCGGCCCGGACCAGTTCGATGTCCAGTCCGTGCGCGGTGGGCGTGAGGCGGCCGTAGACGAGGGTGACGAAGCCGGTTCCGTGACTGCCCGGCCGGTTGACGAGGGCCCTGTTGACGGCCGCGACGACCTCCTCGGGGCCGGGCAGGAGCGGGGCGACGGCCCGCGCGGTGTGACGTACGAGTGCGGTGGTGGTGGCGGCGATGGCGCCGCGTCCGCACACGTCGCCGAGCAGGAACGCCCACCGGCCGTCGTCGAGAGGGAAGACGTCGTAGAAGTCGCCCCCGATGTCGAGCCCTTCACCGGCGGGCTCGTACGAGGTGGCCACGTCCGCGCCGGGCACGTCGGGCAGCTCCGGCATGAGCAGGCCCGCCTGCAGGTCGCGGGCGAGCGTCACGCGGTGGGTGTACTGGCGTGCGTTGCGGGCGGCCGAGGCGGCGCGCCGGGCGAGCTCCTCGGCGAGGGCGACGCGGTGTCCGTCGAAGGCGTCCTCCTCGGTGGAGAGCAGCGTCACGGCGCCGAAGGCGGTGCCCCGGTCGAGCAGCGGCACGCACAGGTAGCCGGTCACTCCGAGGTCCCGCCACGGGCCGGGTCCCGTGGGCGTGCGCCGTGCGATCTCGCTCACCCGGGTGGCCAGCACGCGGGCGACGGCGTCGTCGTCGGCGTCGTACACGGGGATGTGCGAGGCGAGGAGGCGTCGCCGGTCCTCGTCCGGAGCGGCCGTCGCTATCCGGTGCAGGCGCCCGTTCTCGACCACGTCGACCGCGCAGAGCGGCGCGAGGCGCGGGGAGCAGGACACCGCGAGCCGTTCCAGGGTCTGGACGGCGTCGAGGTCGACGGTGAGGGCGGTGCTGGCGCGGAGCAGGAAGGCGAGGTCCTCGCGGGCCGCCCGCTCTCGGCTCTCGGCCTCCTGGCGGGCGGCCTCGGCCTGCTGCCGCTCGATGGCCAGCGCGGCGGTGTCGGCGAAGAGCCGGGCGAGGGCCAGGTCGGAGTCCCGCGGCGCCTTGGGCGTGCGGTGGTACATGGCGAAGGTCCCCAGCAGGGTGCCGTCGCGGCCGAGGACGGGCGTGGACCAGCAGGCGGACACACCGGCCCGGCGGGCCAGGTCGCGGAAGGCGTCCCATAACGGGTCCGTCGCGATGTCGGCGACGATCACTGGTGCGCGGCGGTGCGCGGCGGTGCCGCAGGATCCGACGCCCTCGCCGACGGCGATCCCGTCGACGGCCTCGGTGTAGAAGTCGGGCAGGCTGGGGGCCGTGCCGTGGAAGAGCCGGCGGCCCTCGGGGTCGGCGAGCAGCACGGAGACCATGAGGTCGTCGGTCGCGAGCTCCTCCATGGCGCGGGCCATGCCGTCCAGGACGTCGGTCAGCGGCGCCTGACGGGCGATCTGCTCCAGCAGGGCGCGGTGTTCCGCGGTGAGCCGCTGGACCTGCTTGACCTGGGTCGTCTCCACGCCGATGACCCGGACACCGGTGACGTTGCCGCCGGAGTCGAGGCGGGGCTCGTAGGTGAAGTCGAAGAAGGCCTCCCGGGACCGGGCTCCGTCGCCCATGAAGACCCGGGCGTCGCGTCCGGTGAGGGGCTTGCCCGTGCGGTAGACCCGGTCGAGGACGGCGATGAAGCCCTGTTCGACGAGTTCGGGCATCAGCTGCCCGAGGGGCACTCCGGTGCGGACGCTTCCCTGGCCGCCGATCGCGCTGAAGAACGCCCGGTTGGCACTCTCCACCCGGTGCGCCGGTCCGGCGAGGGACGCGAAGACGGCCGTGGACTGCCCGAAGAGGGCTCTGAGGTCCTCCTCGGCGGTGTCGACGACGGCAGGACCCGGGGCTCTCCGTTCGTCGGGCCGGTGGGAATGCTGACCCGGTACGCGCCTCATGCGGTCTCTTTCTCGTTCTGCTGCGCCGATGGTGCGGAGCCGGTGGCGGGGTGCGGACCGGGCGGTCCGCCGGCGAGGGCCGCGTGCGCGTCGGGATGCACCGGGAAGATCTGGTCCAGACCCGTGAGCGTGAACAGGCGCAGGACCGTTCTCGGCACTGCGGCCAGCAGCAGTCGCCTTTCCTGCGTGGACAGTTGCTGGTACAGCCGCAGTAGGGCGCTGATGCCGCTGGAGTCGCAGAAGGTGAGGCCCGCCATGTCGACGACGACGGGCTCCTTCCGCCGGCCGGGCTCCAGCACGCCGTGCCCCGCCTCGTCCAACTGCACGGCGCTGTCGAAGTCCAGCTCTCCTCGCAGCGCCATCACCGTGCCCCGTGCCTCCTGCCTGACCTCTACCGAGAACACCTTCGACTTCCTCCGTGTGCGCGGACTCCTGTCGGTACGCCCACATCGTAGGGAGCGGCTCCGACACCCCTCTCTCCCGGTCCGCGGACCTTAATCCTCCGAACTGGTGGCGGAAGGAGGCGTTTCGGCCGCGCGTTCGGGGTCAGGCGGGTCATCGACCGTTGTCGTTCGCACGAAAGGATCTCCCCATGTCCGGCAGTGAGAAGGCCCGTGCCAAGGGTGAGCAGGTCAAGGGCGCGCTGAAGGAGTCGGCCGGCCGCGCCACCGGCGACGAGCGGCTGACCGACCGTGGCCGCGCCGAGAAGGCGCGCGGTCACGCGCGCGAGGCCAAGGAGAAGACGAAGGACGTCTTCGAGAGCTGATCCTCGGCACGCTGAACGGCGCGGTCCCGCTCCCGGCTTCCGGGGGCGGGACCGCGCCTCGGTCGAGCCGTACTCCAACCGGGGAAGGGGGCCGCGCATGGCGGCGAGCGGTGGCAGGGAGAGGGGCATGGCGAAGGCAGGCCGGGCGGCCCTCGGGCGGGACGTGGTGCTCGCCGTCGGACTCGTGGGGGCGGTCGCCGGCGGAGCGGCGCTGTTCCTCAGGACCGCACGGGCCGCGGGCGTCCATCCGCCCGTCGTGCTGATCGTGCTGTTCCTGGTGCTCGCCGCCGGGGTGGCGATGGCGCGGTGGAGCATCGCGCCGGCGCGGGGCGGGGCGCGGCGGTGGCGCGCTCCCGGCGCTCCCGGCCAGGACGTCGCGCGGGCCGGCGGGTCCGGGCGCGCGGAGGACAGCGGCCCGACGGGCGGGCGCGGTCCGGCCGGGATGCCGGTGGTGGACGGGGAGGCGCTGGACCACTTCGGGGCCGACCCGTACGAGTTCGAGCACACCGTCGCGGCGCTCTGTGTCCGGGACGGCTGCGGATCGGTGGAGGTGGTCGGCGGGGCGGGCGATCTGGGCGCGGACGTGCTGGCGACGACCGCCGACGGCAGGCGGGTCGTGCTCCAGTGCAAGCGGTACGCGCAGGACCACCGCGTCGGCTCGCCGGACCTCCAGCGCTTCGGCGGCACCTGTTACACCGTGCACCACGCCGATGTGGCGGTTCTGGTGACGACCGCTTCGTTCACCGTCCCCGCCCTCGAGTACGCGGCTTCCTGCGGGATCGTCTGTGTGGACGGCCCCGCTCTCGACGCGTGGACCGCGTCGGAATCACCGGCTCCGTGGGCCCTTCTGCCGTCGGAACAGGAGCCGGAACCGGAACCGGGTGCGGAGCCCGACCTGGAACCGGAGCCGGCGGCGGAACCCGGCGCGGCCGCCGGGTGACGAAGGCCACGGCGGCCGGCCGCGGCGGCCGGCCCCGGGGCGGGCTCAGACGTCGCGCCACTTCGCCTGGCCGAAGGAGAAGAGCCCGAAGAGCACGAGGCCGGCGGCCACCGCCACGAGCAGCCAGGGGCCCGCCGGGGTGTGGGCGAACGAACGGATCGCGTCGTCCATGCCCTTGGCCTCGCCCGGGTCGAACGCCAGCGCCGCCCGGACGCCGGAGACGCCGAGCGCGGCGAACACCAGGCCGCGTCCGATGCCTCCGGCCACGCCGGTCACGTCCATGAGATGCCGCTGGTACGGCGTCAGCCGGCCCCACGTCAGATGGTCCCGGTACTTCCGCAGGACGGCCCGGGCCGCCGTCCACACGCCCGCTCCCAGCACGCCGGCGGCGACGGCGCCCACCCACCAGCGGCCGCCGGGCAGTTCGAGCAGCTGACGGGTCACGTCCCGGCTCTGCCGGTCCGTCGAGCCCGCGCCGCTCCCCCGCCCGCCCGTCGCGAAGGCGAGCACGAAGAAGGCGGAGCCGGCGTAGAAGGCGGCGCGACCCGCGGAGAGCAGGCGCTTGTGCGCCTTGTGGCCCTTGGGGCCCGCCGCGCCGAAGACCGCCTCCGAAAGACGCCAGAGCGCCATGCCGGCGAGGCCGATCCCGAGGGACCAGAGGAGGACGGCGCCGAACGGGGCGGCGGCCACCTCCGCCACGGCCCCTCCCCGGTCGGCCTGTTCGCCCCTGCCCGTCAGCCCGATGCGTACGGCCAGTGTTCCGACGAGCAGGTACAGCACGCCCCGCGCGACGAACCCCGCCCGGGCACCCGCCCGTACGGCCTCGCCGCGCAATGTCCGCCCCGTTCCCGCCCCGTACGGTCTCACCGCTGTCATGTCCACCCGCTCCTCTCGGTCGAGCCTCCGGTGCCCCGTCCGCGCCGGACGAATCCCGCCGAACCCGTTTCAAGTGCCCGAGGGCGGTCACGCGAACGGAGACGATCCCCCGAATCAGCCGAGGAGGACCCATGGACAGCTGGCGCGCGGACGCGGCCTGCCAGGACGTCGACCCCGATCTGTTCTTCCCGGTGGGAACCGGCCCTTCCGCCCTCACCCAGACCGAGGAGGCCAAGAAGGTCTGCCGGTCCTGCCCGGTGCGCGAGGAGTGCCTGGGCTGGGCCATGGACGGGTCCCGTCAGGTGACGGGTGTGTGGGGCGGTCTCACCGAGGACGAACGCCGTTCCCTGCAACGGCGCTTGCGCCGCAGGGCGGGCGAGAGGTCCTGAGAGCGGCCCTCGCGGGCCGCGGGACTCCGCTCAGGAGGAGTCCGCGCCCGCGCGGGCGCCGGTGTCCCTCGTGCCCGGGCCGTCGTCCGCGGCCTTGAGGGCCAGGCTCGCCCGGACCCGCTTCCCGTTCCCGTACGGCTCCACGGCCACGCTCTCGCAGACGGCGACGACGATCTCGACGCCGTGCTGGCCGATCCGGCGCGGGTCGTGCCCGCGCGGTACGGGAGCGGTCGCGGCGCCGTCGAAGACGGAGATCTCCAGGGTGTCCTCGAGCAGCTCCAGGAGCAGCCGGCAGGGGCCGGGTGCGTGCCGGAGCGCGTTGGTCACCAGTTCGCTGACGACGAGCCTGGCCAGGTCGGCGCGATGGTCCGCCACCGGCCCGGGCCGGACGGCCGGCGCGGCGGCGAGGAAGTCGGCCGTGAAGTCCCGCGCGGACGCGATCGCGCCCTGGTCCGCGTCGTCGAAGACGGCGCTCGCGGACAGCAGGGGCTTGGCACACTCCGCGGTCGTCGCGTCCTTCATCGCCCTGGTACTCCCCTCGCACGGCTCGGCGGGCGCGCCGGGCGCCCGTATTCCGCCTTTCCCCTCTTCCCGGTTCCCACACCGCCCTCATGAGGTGTCCTGGGTATCTCGGCCGTCGGCGAGGCCGCCGCCGGTCGAGAAAAGGTCGGGAAAGAGGGGCCGGCGTTCATGCCCGGCCGCCGTCCGGTGCCGTCTTCAGGGCCCGGGCCCCGTGCCAGTCGAGGCAGAGGACGAGGACGGCGTCCGGCACGTCCCCGGGCGTCTCCCGCAGCGCCCGTACGACGGCCTCGGGCGTGTCGGCGCAGCTCAGGTGCCCGGCCGAGGCCAGGGCGCGGGCGACCCGGACGTCCGGCGTCTGGTGCGGCGCGGCCGGCGGGGCCTGGGCGCCGGGCGCCGCATCGCCTTCGCAGGCGACGAAGACGACCCGGTCGCCGGGCCGCAGGCGCAGCCGCTGGGTGGCGTAGACGGTGTCCTCGAACATGCCGAGGGGCAGCTGGCGGTCGAGTTCGACGCGCTCGGTGACCTTGCCGCGTGTCCGCCAGAGCGTCGGCGAGCCGGCGTCGACCACCTCGATCCCGCCGCCGGCCAGGTCGACGCTCAGCAGGAGGGCGGCGAGCGGCGTCTTCCCGCGGTACTGCCCGTAGAGCGCCTGGTCGGTGAGGCTGGCCTGCCCCACCAGGTCGAGTCCGGCCCGCCGGGCGTTGCGGATCGCGTTGAGGGCGAGGGTGCTCACCAGGGCGGCCGGGGTGCCGGGGCCGGTGCCGTTGGCGACGACCAGCTGGAGCTCGTCCTCGGCGACGCTCCAGTCGAGGACGTGTCCGCCGGAGGTGTAGGCGGGCTCCCAGTAGGCGTGCAGGTCGAAGGCCGGCCCGGTGCAGCCGCGGCCCGGGAGGCTGTCCCACTGCATCTCGCCGGCGAGGTCGAGTGGGCGTGTCCTGCGGGTGCGACGGTAGAGGTCGGTGTGGCGGTCGGCGACGCGGAGGGCGTGGCCGAGCATCTCGGCGACGCGGCCGAGGCTCTCGGCGGTGTCCGGCGTGGCGCGGTCCGCGGGCAGGCCGACGACCAGGACACCGAAGCGGTCGCCGCGGACGGTGACGGGAAGGTAAGCGGTCGCCTTCGGCCCGTCATCGCGGAAAAGATATGGTTGCTGGGTGCGGAAGACGCGACCGGCGGGCCCGGTGTCCACGGGCCCGTGCCGCACTCCGGCAGGCGTCTGCACGGGTTCCACGGGACGCAGGGACGTGAGCCCGTAGTCGACGAGCAGCAGATCCGCCGAGGTCGCGGCGTACTGCTGCGCGAGACTGGTACGGAGGGAGTCCAGAAGGAGGTGTGGTGCCGCCCCGCGCAGTGCGCTTTCCACTGTCACGTGTCGATCCACCGGATCCGTACCGCCTTCTGGAGAGATGTGGAGATGACCGGCCGGCCGGAAGACCGGCGTACCCGCCCCCGGACGCCCGAGGAGTGGCGACAGGCATGAGCACCGACCCCGCCTCCGCACAGCGGGAACCGCAGCAGACGGTCCAGGCCGCCCGGGAGCTGATCGAGCTCCTGGAGGTGCTGTGGGAGCGCGGCCGGGACATGGTGTCGCCGACACCGGTGTCGGCGAGTCAGCTGCGCGTGCTGTACAGCCTGGACCGGGAGGAGGGGATCAGCCTGCGCACGCTCGGTGAGCTGCTCGGGTCCGCGCCGCCGTCGGTGAGCCGTATGTGCGACCGGCTGGAGGCGCTCGGCTTCGTGCAGCGGCTGCCCAGTCCCGTCAGCCGGAGGCAGCTGGAGCTGCACCTGACGGCGCCGGGCAAGGCGTACCTGCGGGACCTGAGGGCCCAGCGCGAGGAGGCCCTGCTCGCGGTGATCGCGGAGATGTCGCCGGCGAGCCGCAAGGCGCTGCTGCGGGGTCTCACGGGGTTCCAGGACGCTCTGGGAGAGGGCACGTCTTCGGCCTCGTCACGCCCTGACACGCCGCTGAAGGACGTCAGCTCGGCCTGACCTCCGCGCGCCGCCGGCTCCGGCCGGCCGCACACCCCATCTCCCCATGTGCCACCCTCAGGTCGTCCTCGACGCGTGCCACCGGGCCTCCTGCCGGTGTTGCCTCAAGGATACAGTTGTCATACGGCAACTGTTGACGAGGGCCCGTACCAGTCGAGACAGACGACGAGGGCGTCGTCGTCCAGGGGTGTGTCGCCGTGGTAGGAGGCGAGCTCGCGCAGCACGGCCTGGGGCACGTGCGTCGGCGGGAGCAGCCGGGTCCCGCTGAGGGCCCGCGCCAGCGCGCGGTCGCCGTAGTTCTCCCCGTCGGGCGAGACGGCGTCGTACACCCCGTCGCTGCCGAACAGCAGACGGTCCCCGGGGCGCACGGCGAACCGCTGGGGGACGTAGACGGTGTCCTCGAACATGCCGAGGGGCAGCTGGGCCTCGAAGGCGACGGACTCGACGGACGGGCCGCGCAGCCGCCACACCCGCGGCGAGCCGGCGTCGACCGCCTCGACCTCGCCCGTGGTCAGGTCGAAGCTCAGCAGCAGCACCGACACGTAGGCGCTGCCCCGGTACTGCGCGAACACGGCCTGGTCGGCCAGGGCGGCCTGGTCGGCGAGGCCGAGCCCGGCCCGGCGGGCGTTGCGCAGCGCGTTGATCGCGAGGTTCGTCAGCAGTGCCGCCTCGATGCCCTCGCCCATGCCGTTGGTGACGGTCAGGGTCAGCCGTCCGGCCATGACCGACCAGTCGTAGTTGTCCCCGAAGATCGCGTACGCCGGTTCCAGGTGGGCGCCGAGGGCGAACTCGGGGCGGGCGCAGGAGCGGCCGGGCAGAAGCTGCCACTGCATCTCGGCCGCGAGCGTGAGCCGGGTGGCCCGGCGGGCCAGGACGTACAGGTCGGTGTCCCGCTCGGCGACGAGGATCTCGTGTCCGAGCGCCTCGCAGACCTGGGCGAGTCCCGGCAGCAGGGTGGCGAGGTCGGCGCCCGACGACAGCTCGACGGTGAGGACGCCGAGCCGGTCTCCCCTGACGGTGACGGGCAGATGCACCTGGATCGTGCCGGAGCCGTGGGTGACGTACGGTTCCTGGGCGCCGAACGCGCGCCCCTGGGGGCTGTCGTTGATCGGGACCGACGGCTCCGCGCCGGCCGTCCGCTCGACGAGCTGGAGGGTCCGCAGTCCGTAGTCGGCGAGGCGGAGTGCGACCCGGTGGGCGCCGCAGTGCCGCCGCAGGGCGTCCTCGACGACGCTCACCAGCCGGTGCGGAGCTGCCCGGCGGAGCGCCTGCTCGACCTCGGCGATCTCGTCCACGTGCCTTCCGCTTCCTTCCTCCCTGGGCGCGGTCCCGCGTCCGGGAGCCCGCCTGTTCTTCGTACGCCGCGTGCCGGTGCTCCGGTCACCGCGTGCCGGCGGCCGCGGCCAGGGCCTCCGCCACGCCTGGGTGCGGTGGGGCCGTCGTCGCCACTCCGGTGATGTCCAGGATGCGTCGCACGGCCGAGGTCGGCGCGGCGAGGTGCAGGTCTCCCCCGGTCTCGCGGGCCTTGTGGACCGCCCTGATGAGGACGTTCAGTCCCGACGAGTCCATGAAGTCCAGCGCGGACAGGTCGAGGACGAGGTGGCGCCGGCCCTGCCGGAGCTGTTGCGTCAGCTGCTGTTCGAGCAGGTGGGCCGTCTCCATGTCGAGCTCACCGGCCACGGACAGCACTGCCGTGCGGGCGTCGCGGATCGTGACGTCGACGTCGAGGTTCAGTTCTCGCTCGGACATGTCTCCTGCTTTCCACGGTGGGGGGACGGGTGTCGGGTCGGGGCGGTCGGGAGTCAGGTCACGTGGACGCCGACCAGACACGTGTCGTCGTCCGTGTCCGACTTGCTGCGCGACAGCAGCAGGTCGAGGCGTCGTTCGAGGCTGTCGGCGGGCATCCTGGCGGCGGCCAGCAGCTGGGTGATGGAATCGTGCACGGAGGTGTCCCGCCGTTCGACGAGACCGTCGGTGTACATCAGCACGGTGTCCTCCGGCGCGAGGCGGACCTCCGCCTCCTCGTACTCGGCTTCGGCGAGGGCGCCCAGCAGCAGTCCCTTCAGCAGCGGCAGGTCCTCCGCCTCGCTCCCCCGCACCAGCACCGGCGGGAGGTGTCCCGCCCGGGCCCAGCGCAGCGTCCGGGTCTCGGGGTCGAAGAGGCCGCACACCGCGGTGGCCGTGACCTGCGCCGTCAGATGGTGGGCGACGCCGTTCAGCCAGGACAGCAGCTGGCCGGGGCCGGCGCCGGTGACGGCGAGGCCGCGCAGCGCGTTGCGCAGGACGACCATGCCGGTGGCGGCGTCCACGCCGTGGCCGGCGACGTCGCCGACGCACAGCAGCACCTTCTTGGACGGCAGCACGACGGCGTCGTACCAGTCGCCGCCGACCAGGGACTCGGACTCGGCCGGGCGGTAGCGCACGGCGACGTCGAGCCCTGGGGCGTCGAGCGGCGGCTTGGCCGGCGGCATGATGGCGTGCTGGAGCTGGAGGGTGAGCCGGTTGCGTTCCGCCGCCTCCTCCTCGGTGGCCGCCAGCCGGTCACGGGTGGCCGTGAGGGCGACCTCCGTCCAGTGCTGTGCCGATATGTCCTGATAGGCGCCCCGCACCGCCTGGAGCCCGCCGTCGGGGCCCAGGGTGGGTTCGGTGATCACCCGGATGTGCCGGGTGACGCCGTCCCGGCGCAGCAGGCGGAAGGCGGCGGAGCCGGCCCGCCGCTGGTACAGCACGGACTGGAGGAAGCGCCGGATGGTGGCGGCGTCGTCGGGATGGGCGTGGGCCGCCAGGTCGCGCAGGGAGACGGGCGGTTCGGTCGGCTCCCGGCCGAAGAGGTCGAAGAGCTGGGCGTTCCAGGTGATCTCGCCGGTCACGACGTCCTCCTCGAAGGCGCCGATGCGGCCGAGGCGCTGTGCGTGCTGCAGCAGACTGGCCAGGCGGGCCGACTCGTCCTCGACCCGCCAGATGAGCAGGACGCTGTCGCCGTGCCGGCTGATGCTGATGTCGGCGAGCGTGGACAGCGGCACCTGGTCGACGAGCGCGGTCAGCCGGGTCCGCCGGGAGCGGAAGGCCTCGCCGGTGGCGTAGACCCGCTCGATCCGTTCGAAGAGTTCGCTCTCGCCCGCCGTCGCCGGATACGCCTCCAGGAGCAGCGCGCCGTCGACGGCGCTGCGGGTCCGGCCGGCCGGGTCCTGGAAGTGCGCGTTGGCGTGCCGGATGCGGAAGTCGGCCAGCCTGCCCGCCTCGTCCAGGTGGGGCGTCAGGACGAGGGCGGGATCGTGGAGCCCGTCGGCGAGCTCGGCCAGCTCCCGCGGCCCGTCCCCGGCGCGGACGAGGGCGAGCGTCGGCGCGGCCTGCTCGGGAAGGCCTTCCAGGGTGTGGGCGCAGAGCTCGGCGAGCGCCTCGATCTGGCGTTCCACGGCCTGGGGCTGGGGCTCCAGCGGGCGGGGCCAGCAGATCTCCAGGACTCCGTGGATACGGCCGGCGGTCCCGGCGGGGACGACGACCCGGCCGCCCTCGGGGTGGCGGGCGCGCCCGATGGAGGGGATGCCGGCGACGGCCAGCGAGGGGAACCAGACCGTACGGCGGCCGATGAGCGCCTGCCGGGCCGCGGTGGTCACGCCGGGCGGGACGTAGTGCCAGCGGGCCGCCTCGTCGGCGCCGAACCCGGCGTGGCCACGCAGGCTCAGCGAGGTGTCGGGGCCGGTGGTCCAGATCGCCACCGCGACGGCACCCAGCGGTTCGAGGGCGTGCGCCAGCAGCGACTCGGCGACGGCCTGGGTGTCGTCGGCGTTGAGCGCGGCGCTCTCGGCCTGCCTCAGGCGCACGCCGACGGAGGATTCGGAGGCGTCGGATGCGCCGGAGGCCCCAGGCGCGCCCGGGGCGTCGACGGCCGTCCGGACGAACGCGCCGGCGACCTCGGCGACCCGGTCACGGGCCGCCTGGTTGATGATGTCGGCGGCCAGCTCCAGCTGCGAGAGCCCGGTCTGGTCGGCCAGCCGGGCCAGCTGCCGCGCCGCCTGGGCGGGACCGCAGCCCAGCCGCTCGACCATGACGCCCTTGGCGATCTCGACCAGGGCGCGCCCCTCGGCCGCCGCGTGCGCGGCGCGCACCTCACCGCGCAGCCGCTCCACGGTCGCGGCCAGCCGGCCGACCGCGGCGGCGTCCGGCCCGGGCACGGGCTCACCGTCGGCGAGGGCGAGGCCGGGAAGGCCCGGTTCGGGCAACCCGGCCGTCGGAGCGTCTTCCCCGTCGGGGCCGGAGGACGGGTCTCCGGCCCGAAGGTGCGGGCCACTCACGTCGACGACTCCTCTGGCGGGGCGGCCTGGCGGCCGCGGGACGGGCGGGGGCGGGGCGCGCCGGGAAGGCGCGGGGCCCGCCGTGGGACGGGTACGGTCACCGAACTAGCCGCCGTTCAGCCAGCGGCTGACGCAGGCGATGAGCTCGTCCGCGTCGACGGGCTTGGTCACGTAGTCGCTGGCGCCCGAGGCGAGGCTCTTCTCCCGGTCGCCCGGCATCGCCTTGGCGGTCACCGCGATGACCGGCAGGTCCGCGTATCCCGGCATCTCCCGGATCCGCGCGGTCGCGGCGTAGCCGTCCATCTCCGGCATCATCACGTCCATCAGGACGAGGTCGACGTCCGGGTGCGCGACGAGCGTCTCGATGCCCCTGCGGCCGTTCTCGGCGTGCAGCACCGTGATGCCGTGCAGTTCGAGGATGCCGCTGAGGGCGTAGAGGTTGCGGGCGTCGTCGTCGACGACGAGGACGGTGCGGCCGTGCAGGGTCGAGTCGATGGCGTGCGGCTCCAGGGCCCGGTGTTCCGCGCGGACCAGCGGCACGACGTCGCCGGGCTGTTCGGCGGACAGGTGCAGGGCGATCCGTTCGCGCAGTTCGTCGAGGCTGGACAGGAGCTCCAGGGGCCTGCTGCGGGCCAGCTCCTGGAGGGTGCTCTCCTGGTCGGCGCCGAGCCGCCGGTTGTTGTGGGCGAGGACCGGGACGGTCCGCAGGGCCTCGTCCCCGTCCATGGCGTCCAGGAAGCGCAGCGCGTCGCCGTCGGCCATGTCGACGTCGAGCACGACGCAGTGGAAGGGCTGGGTGGCCAGGGCGGTGGCGGCCTCCTCGGGGCCGACGACCGCGATCAGTTCGACGTCGTCGCGGGCACCGTGCCCGCCGTCGGTGGCGAGCTCGGTGAGGGCGCTCTCGGCGACGAGCGCGAGGAGCCCTCGTGGGCGCTCCTCGATCACGAGCAGGCGCCTCGTGGGCCGGACCGGAGCCGGGCCGGAGCGGGCGGCGGGCAGGGCGGGCGTGCCGCCCTGGTCCGGCGCCGTGGCGGCGGGCACCACGACGGCCTCCGTCGTGACGGCGGACTCTTCCGCGAAGTCGGGGCGGGCGACCGGCAGGTAGAGGGTGAAGGTGCTGCCCTCGCCGGGTGCGCTGGTGACCGTCAGGCCGCCGCCGAGGAGATAGGCGATCTCGCGGCTGATGGACAGGCCGAGGCCGGTGCCGCCGTACTTCCGGTTGGTGGTGCCGTCGGCCTGCTGGAAGGCGCCGAAGATGGCCTCCAGGTTCTCCGGCGCGATGCCGATGCCGGTGTCCGTGACGCGGAAGGCGACGACCGGGCCGCCGCGGTGGACCGTCGCCGGGAGCTCGCCGTCCGAGGCGGGCTCGATGCGGAGTTCCACGCTGCCGTGCTCGGTGAACTTGACGGCGTTGGACAGCAGATTGCGCAGCACCTGCCGCAGCCGGGTGTCGTCGGTGACCAGGTCGACCGGGACGCCGGCGGCGGTGGAGACGGTGAAGGCGAGGCTCTTCTGCGAGGTGAGCGGGCGGAAGGTGGCCTCGACGTAGTCGAGCAGCCTGCGCAGCGAGACGCGCTCCGGGTTGAGGTCCATCTTCCCGGCCTCCACCTTGGACAGGTCGAGGATGTCGTTGATCAGCTGCAGCAGGTCGGATCCGGCGGAGTGGATGATGCCGGCGTACTCGACCTGCTTGGCCGTGAGGTTGCGGGTCGGGTTCTGGGCGAGCAGCTGGGCCAGGATCAGCAGACTGTTGAGCGGGGTGCGCAGTTCGTGGCTCATGTTGGCCAGGAACTCCGACTTGTACGTGGAGGCCAGCGCCAGCTGCTGGGCGCGGTCCTCGAGTTCCTGCCGGGCCTGTTCGATCTGGAGGTTCTTGGCCTCGATGTCGCGGTTCTGCGTCGCGAGCAGGGCCGCCTTCTCCTCCAGTTCGGCGTTGGAGCGCTGGAGTTCCTCCTGCTGCACCTGGAGTTCCTCGGTGCGCGAGCGCAGTTCGCCGGCCAGCCGCTGGGACTCGTCAAGGAGTTCGTCCGTGCGGGCGTTGGCGACGATGGTGCTGACGTTGACGCCCACCGCCTCCATGAGCTGCTCCAGGAAGTCCCGGTGGACGGGCGTGAAGGGGCTGAAGGACATCAGCTCGATGACGCCGAGGACCTGGTCCTCGACGACGATCGGCAGCACCACCAGGCTGCCGCGGGCGGTCCGGCCGAGTCCCGAGGAGATGACGACGTAGTCGGCGGGGACGTTCTCGGCGGCGATGGTGCGGCGGCTGCGGGCGGCCTGGCCGACGAGGGACTCGCCCAGCCGGAAACGGTCCTGGCCGTGGTCGCCGGCGGGCCGGCCGTAGGAGCCGACGAGCCTCAGCTCGATGCCGTCCTCGCCCTCCTCGGCCAGGTAGAACGCGCCGTACTGGGCGGAGACGAGCGGGGTCAGCTCGTCCATGACGAGTTCGGCGACCACGGACAGGTCACGGTGGCCCTGCATGAGCGCGGAGATCCGGGCCAGGCTGGACTTGAGCCAGTCCTGTTCCTGGTTGGCCCGGGTCGTCTCGCGCAGCGAGCCGACCATCGCGTTGATGTTGTCCTTGAGCTCGGCCACCTCGCCCGAGGCCTCGACGGTGATCGAGCGGGTCAGGTCGCCCTCGGCGACCGCGCTCGCGACCTCGGCGATGGCGCGGACCTGACGGGTGAGGTTTCCGGCGAGCTCGTTGACGTTCTCGGTCAGGCGCTTCCAGGTCCCGGAGACGCCCTCGACCTCGGCCTGGCCGCCGAGCCGGCCCTCGCTGCCGACCTCACGGGCGACACGGGTCACCTCGGCGGCGAAGGAGGAGAGCTGGTCTACCATCGTGTTGATGGTCGTCTTCAGCTCCAGGATCTCGCCACGCGCGTCGACGTCGATCTTCTTGGACAGGTCGCCGTTGGCGACGGCGGTGGTGACCTGGGCGATGTTACGGACCTGTCCGGTCAGGTTGTTCGCCATGGAGTTGACGTTGTCGGTCAGGTCCTTCCAGGTCCCGGCCACGTTCGGCACCCGGGCCTGGCCGCCGAGCCGGCCCTCGGTGCCCACCTCGCGGGCGACGCGGGTGACCTCGTCGGCGAAGGCCGACAGGGTGTCCACCATGCGGTTGATGGTGTCGGCGAGCGCGGCGACCTCGCCCTTGGCCTCGACGGTGATCCGCCGGGAGAGGTCTCCTCGGGCCACGGCGCTGGCGACCTGGGCGATCGAACGTACCTGCCCGGTGAGGTTGGACGCCATCACGTTGACGTTGTCGGTCAGGTCCTTCCAGGTGCCGGAGGCGCCCCGGACGGTGGCCTGGCCGCCGAGGTTGCCCTCGGTGCCCACCTCACGGGCGACGCGTGTCACCTCGTCGGCGAAGGCGGACAACTGGTCGACCATCGTGTTGATGGTCGTCTTCAGCCCCAGGATCTCGCCACGCGCGTCGACGTCGACCTTCTTGGACAGGTCGCCGTCGGCCACGGCGGTGGCGACGTGGGCGATCGCCCGCACCTGAGCGGTGAGGTTGCCCGCCATGGAGTTGACGGAGTCCGTCAGGTCGCGCCAGGTGCCGGAGACGCCCTTCACGTCGGCCTGGCCGCCGAGGATGCCCTCCGTACCGACGTCGCGGGCCATGCGGGTGACCTCGTCGGCGAAGGAGGAGAGCTGGTCGACCATCGTGTTGATGGTGTTCTTCAGCTCCAGGATCTCGCCGCGGGCGTCGACGTCGATCTTCTGGGAGAGGTCTCCCTTGGCGACGGCGGTGGCCACCTGGGCGATGTCACGCACCTGGGTGGTCAGATTGCCGGCCATGGCGTTGACCGAGTCGGTCAGGTCGGCCCAGGTGCCGGAGACCCCGGGCACCACGGCCTGTCCGCCGAGGGTGCCCTCCGTGCCGACCTCGCGGGCGACCCGGGTCACCTCGGAGGTGAACCGGGACAGCTGGTCGACCATCCCGTTGAACACCCGGGAGATCTCGCCCATGAGCCCGTCGGCCTCGTCGGGCAGGCGGGTCCCGAAGTCGCCGTCCCGCACCGCCGTGAGGCCGGCCAGGAGCTGGCGAAGCTCGGGTTCTCCGACCGCGGACGGCCCGGGCCGCTCTTCGGTCAAGGAGCCCTTGATCGTCGTCTCAGACATGCCCCATCCTCGTCCGCCGTCAGGCTTCCGCTCGCGGGCCGTACGGTCACTCACGCGCCGGAGCCTTCGCGCCCCGCTCGGGGCGACTCCGACCGTTGCCGTACGGCAACGATGACGACACTACCTCTCCGTGATCGCCCGGTGGAGAGCGGTGCCTGTTCGAGCGGCCGGAACCCGACGTCGGACGGCCTGGACGTCCCGCGGCCTCTCCGTGGCATACACCGCCGAAGGCCGGGTACACGGCGCGTCGAGCCCGAGCGGGCAACGCCCTGAAGAACGAGGGGGAGCGCATGTTGATGGCCCATCCCGCGGTCCTGCGGAATCTCATCGAGCAGTACGAGACACTCACGGCACTCGGTGCCGAGAACGGCGGCCCGGAGGTACGGCGCCGCCTGGACGACCTCGCCTACACACTCTGCGTGTCCACCGGAACGCGTGACGTGGACGCGGCGCTGATCGCGGCCCGCCATCAGCTCCCGGGCGCGCGCCCCGAGGACGACTCGCTGCTGACCGCCTGACCCACGCGCACGCGTTCGGCCCGCCTCGAGGACATGGAGGCGGGCCGGACCCGTTCCCGGTCCCGCGGGGCCCGCAGGCTGCCGGCGACGGCCCGAAAGCACCGGCTTGACCTCGCCGATCGGGGAAAGACGGCCGTTCATGGTGACGATTCTTCTCGCGGCCCTCCCGGCCCTGACCGCGCTCGCCACCGGCCTGCTGGCCGCCCTGGTGTCCCCGTGGTGGTGGTGCGCGGCCGGTCCGGCCCTGCTGCTCGCCGCCGTGGCCGCGTACGACCTGCTGCAGCGGCGGCACTCGGTCCTGCGCAACTATCCGGTCCTCGGGCACCTGAGGTTCGCGATGGAGGCGCTGCGGCCCGAGGTGCAGCAGTACTTCGTCGAGCGGAACGTCGACGGCGCGCCCTTCGACCGGGACACGCGTTCCATCGTGTACGAGCGGGCCAAGGGAACCGACGCCGAGGAACCCTTCGGGACGGAGCTGCAGCTGAGCCGCCCGGGCACGGAGTACCTCGTCCCGTCCATGGCTCCGCGCCCGGTGCGGGACGAACCGCCGCGCGTGCGGATCGGCGGGCCCCACTGCTCCCGGCCTTACGACATGGCCCTGCTCAACGTGTCGGCGATGAGCTTCGGCGCCCTGTCGGACCGGGCGATCCTCGCCCTGAACGAGGGCGCCCGGCGCGGCGGCTTCGCCCACGACACCGGCGAGGGCGGGATCTCGGAACACCACCTGGCTCCGGGCGGTGACCTGATCTGGGAGATCGGCACGGGATACTTCGGCTGCCGCACCGAAGACGGCGACTTCGACCCGCGGCGGTTCGCCGAGAAGGCCGCCCTCGACCAGGTCGCCTGCGTGCTCCTCAAGATCAGCCAGGGCGCCAAGCCGGGCATCGGAGGCGTCCTGCCCGGATCCAAGGTCGGCCGGGAGATCGCCGCGGTCCGGGGCGTCCCCGAGGGCCGCACCGTGATCTCACCGCCGTACCACCGGGTCTACCGCACCCCGCGGGAGCTGGTGCGCTTCCTGGACCGGATGCGCGAGCTCGCCGGTGGCAAGCCGGTCGGGTTCAAGCTGTGCGTCGGATCGCGCCGCGAGTTCCTCGCCGTCTGCAAGGCGATGCTGGAGGAGGACGTCACGCCCGACTTCGTCGTCGTCGACGGGGCCGAGGGCGGCACCGGGGCCGCCCCGCTGGAGTTCGCGGACACCGTCGGGCTCCCGCTCACCGAGGGCCTGACCACGGTCCATCGGGCCCTCGTCGGCACGGGGCTGCGCGACCGGATCCGGATCGGAGCCTCCGGCAAGGTCGCCACCGGCGGCGACATCGTCAAGCGGCTGATCCAGGGTGCCGACTACACGAACTCCGCCCGGGCCATGATGTTCGCCCTCGGCTGCATCCAGGCCCAGCGCTGCCACACCAACACCTGTCCCGTCGGCGTCGCCACCCAGGATCCCCGACGGGCCCGGGCCCTGGACGTCGAGGACAAGGCGCGCCGCGTCCAGCGCTTCCAGGAGGCGACCGTCAAGAGCGCCCTGCAGATCATGGCCGCCATGGGCGTCGACGGGCCGGGCGGCCTGAGCCCCGAGCAGCTCCTGAGCCTGGTCGGCCCGGACGACGTCCGGTCGCACGCCGAGCTGTACGAGCCGCTCTCACCCGGTCAGCTGCTCGACCCGGGATCAGTCCCGGCTTCCTGGGCAGGCGACTGGAAGGCGGCTCATCCGGACCGGTTCACCCTGCGCTGACCCGCGCGGCAACCTCTCGCGGCAACCTCTCGCGGCAACCTCTCGACCAAGGAGATCTCATGACTCGCACCGTCGCCCAAGTGATCGTCGACGGTCTCGCGGACCTCGGTGTCGGCCACGTCTTCGGAGTGGTCGGCGACGCGCTCAACCCTCTCACCGACGCCATCCGGACCACCGACGGGATCGAGTGGACCGGCTTCCGGCACGAGGAGGCGGCCGCGTTCGCCGCCGGGGCGCACGCCCAGCTGTCGGGCCGGCTCGCGGTCTGCATGGGCACCGTGGGGCCGGGCTCGGTCCACCTCCTCAACGGCCTGTACGACGCCGCCAAGAGCGGCGCGCCGGTGCTGGCCGTGTGCGGCCAGGTGCCGCTGTCGGAGGTGGGCGGGGACTACTTCCAGGAGGTCGACAACGACCTCCTCTTCCGGGACGTGGCCGTCTACCGGGCCACCGTCACCTCGCCCTCGCAGCTGCCGAGGCTGCTGGAGTCCGCGGTGCGCGCCGCCGTCACCCGCCGCGGCGTGGCGGTGCTGACCGTGCCCGGGGACGTCGGCGACCTGAAGGTGGAGGAGGACCGGCCGACGCGGTTCGCGCTGCCGCGCCCCGCCGTGACCCGCCCGGACGACCCGGCCCTCGCCGAGGCGGCCGAGGCGATCACGGCCGGCTCCCGGGTCACGCTGCTCGTCGGACGCGGCGCCCGGGAGGCCCGCGAGGAGGTGCTGCGCACCGCCGAGCTCCTCGCGGCGCCCATGGTGCTCACGCTCAAGGCCAAGGAGGGCTTCGAGGCGGACAACCCGTACGAGGTGGGGCAGACGGGTCTGATCGGCAACCCGGCCGCCGCGCACGCCCTGGACTCCTGCGACACCCTGATCATGCTCGGGACCGACTTCCCCTACCGCGACTGGTACCCGCAGGACTGCCGGGTGGTGCAGATCGACGTCCGCGAGGAGCACCTCGGCCGCCGCGTCCCGGTCGACGTCGGGCTCGCCGGCGACGTCGGCGCGACGCTGCGGGCCCTGCTGCCGCTGCTCGCCCCGGCCGGCTCCCGGTCCCATCTCGACGAGGCCCGTGAGCGGTTCCTGCGGTGGCAGGAGCAGCAGGCGGGTCTGGCCGATCCCGCCCACGACCGGCGCCTCCTCGGGCGGGTGCGGGCGATGTTCGACAACCGCGTCGACGACATCCGCCCGGAGGCCCTGGCGGCCTCGGTGGACCGGCACGCGGCGGACGACGCGATCTTCACCTCGGACACCGGCATGGCCACGGTCTGGCTCTCGCGCTTCGTCCGGATGCGCGGCGAGCGCCGGCTGATCGGCTCGTACAACCTGGGCTCCATGGCCAACGCGATGCCCCAGGCCATCGGCGCCCAGCTGTGGGCGCCCGACCGTCAGGTCGTGGCCTTCTGCGGCGACGGCGGTCTCAGCATGCTGCTGGGCGACCTCATGACCGTCCGGACCGAGCGTCTGCCCGTCAAGCTCGTGGTCTTCGACAACCGCCGTCTCGGCATGGTCAAGCTGGAGCAGGAGCAGGCCGGGCTCCCCGAGTTCGGGACCGTCCTCGACAACCCCGACTTCGCCGCGGTGGCCGAGGCCCTCGGGCTGACCGGCATCCGGGTCACCGATCCGGCCGAACTCGACGAGGCGGTACGCCGGGCGCTCGCCCTTCCCGGTCCGGTGCTCCTGGACGTGGTGGCCAACCCGGCCGAGGTGGCGGTGCCGGGAAAGCCGACGGTGTCCCAGGGCTGGGGCTTCGCCATCGCCAAGATCAAGGAGAATCTGCCGTAAGGCTGTCGAGGGCACGCCAGCCGACAGGGCCCGCCGCCCGCGTGGCGGTCCGTGCGGGGCGATCAGTGCGGGGCGATCAGTGCGGGGCGGCGTCGGCCTCGGTCCCGGCCTCGGCCTCGGTCGCGGTCCCGGCGTCGGTCCCGGCCTCGGTCCCGGCCTCGGTCACGGTCTCGGCCCCGGGCGCGGTATCCGCGGCGAGGCGGTCCAGGTCCCTCGTCAGCGAGCCCAGCCACGCCACGGTCGCGTAGTACGCGCGCGGTGCGCCCGGCGGGTCGGCGGACAGGGTGGCGGAGGCCGTCGGGGCGTGCGGGGGCGCCGGTGTCTCCGGGGTGTCGCCGGTCGGGTCCATGCGGGCGGAGGTCAGCAGCATGGCCGCCGCGACCCGGTCGCCGGTGCGGACGACGGATTCCGAGGCCTCCCGGCCCAGTGGTGGAACGACGACCGGCTCGGCCGGTACGAGGAGCCGGTCGGCGCCCCACAGCGTGTGGTGTCCGGCGATCAGCGCGGCCTGCCAGTCCCGGCGGACCGGCGGCGGGCCCGGGCCCTGGGGTTCGCTCTGGTACTGCGCGTACGCCGACTCCGCCATGACCAGGGCGTGCTGCAGGCTACGGTGCCCGGGCGCGGTGACCACCGGCACCCGCCGGCCGCCCGCCGCCATCTGCGCCGTCGTGGCCACCACGATCTCCGCGGCGATCCGCAGCAGCGTCGCGACCGAGCGGCGCAGTTCGTCATGGGCGCCCCGCGGCCAGGCCAGCAGTCCGAAGACCGCGCCGATCGCGCTGCCGGCCAGCACGTCGAGCAGCCGGAACTCGGCGAGCTGCCAGGTGGCCGGGGCCAGCTGCGCGAAGACCAGCGCGACCACCACGGTGAACAGCGCCTGCGCCCAGCCGACGCCCTTGACCGGCCCGAGCGTGAAGGTGACCAGCATCAGCGGCGGGAGTGCCACGGCGTACACCTCGATGTCGGTGCCGACGAACGCCAGGAGCGTGGCCGCGACCAGCGCGCCGACGAGGGTGCCGGTCAGCGCCCTGCGTTCCGTCGTCCGGGTCTCCCGCACCGTCGTCCGCGTCAGGGTCAGCGTCGCCAGCAGCACCCAGAAGCCGTGCGGGAGGGTGTCGACGCCGGCGATCAGCCGGGCGGCCGCCAGGGCCAGACTGATGCGCACGGCGTTCTGGAAGAACACCGACCGGCCGCCCGCGTGGCCCGACAGCCGCCGCCACCACAGCCGGGGCGCCCGCTGCCGGGCGTACCAGAACCGGCCCGGAGCCGGCGGGTCGGCCGCCCGGCCCCGTACGGCGAGGTCGGCCGCCGTGGACATCGCGAGCGCCGCGTCCGCCACCTCCAGGAGTGCCGCGTTGCGGCGCAGCACGGCGGGCGAGCCGTCCTCGGCCGCCGCCAGCGCCTCGCGGGCCTCCTGCAGGACGGTGTGCGCCCGCCCGTCGGGGCCGCGGCCCCGCAGTCGGGCGGCCGTTTCCCGCGCCGCCTCGGTGACCGCCCGCAACGGATCCGGTCCCCTCGCCTCCCCCGCCCCCGCCGGGCCGTCCGCGTCCGCCGGCGCCGCGGCGCCCGGAGGAGGCGGCGGCAGCACCGCCAGCCGTCCGAGCAGGGTGCGCGTCGCGAGGCCGGTGTGGGCCAGCGCCCTTTGCCGTACGCCCGCTCCGGCCGGCCGCTCCGCCTCCGGCACCTGGGAGGAGCGAAGGCCCGTGCTCAGGGCCCGGGCCGAGCGGAGCGCGTCCTCCGGGAGCGTGTACGGGGCGGTGCGCAGCCGCTGCGCGCAGGACGCGGCGCAGTCGGCGGCCCGGGCGGCCCGTTCGCGGTAGGGCAGGGCCGCCGGCTCGGGCAGCAGCGTGATCTCGGCGACGATCAGCACGGCGAGTCCGAAGGTCGCGCCCGCGAGCCGTTCGCCCAGCGAGCCGGGGTCGTACGGAGGGAACGACGGCAGGATGTACATCAGCTGCAGTCCCGTGGCCGCGCCGGCGAACCGCGGTCCGCCGACGGCCATGAAGGCCAGCGCGAAGCCGACGACCAGCATCCCGAGGACCGCGCTCCACGTCCGTACGGACAGATAGGTGCCGAGCGTGATCAGCACCCAGCACACCGGCACCACGCACACCAGCAGGGCGGCCCGCTGCCGCCCGGAGCCGGGAAGGTGGGACAGTCCGGCCATCGCGATCGCGCCGAACAGCGCGTAGGTGGCGCCGACCGCCAGGCCGAAGCCGTAGAGCAGCACGTAGAACCCGGCCCCGGCGGCGATCGTGACGCGCAGCGCCCGTCGCGCCGCCGCCCGGTAGGCGGGCGGCAGCCGCGGCGGGAACCGGCCACCCATGCCCTCAGGATCGCCCGCGCGGCGGCACCCGGCACGGCGGGCCGCGCCGGACCGCCGTGCCGGACCGCCGTGCCGGGGCTCCGGCGGCCGCCCGGCGGACCGCCGGGCGGGCCCGTGGACCGGCCGGAAACCTGGTGGCCCGCCGGGCGGGCGCCGGGGCAGTCTGTGGGCATGAACGAGTTGCGCGGTGCGGACGTGGTCCTGCGCCCTTCCCGCCCCGAGGACGTCCCGGCCCTGGCCGCCATCCGGACCACCCCCGAGGTGCGGGCGCGGTGGCGCGGCGGGGACGACATGGCGGCGGAGGTGGCCTCCGACCTCGCGGATCCCGACACCCACTGCCTGACGGTGCTGCACCACGACCGGATCGTCGGAATGATCCAGTGGTACGCCGAGGAGGAGCCGGACTACCGGCACGCGGGCATCGACGTGTTCCTCGATCCCTCGGTGCACGGCAAGGGCCTCGGCACCGACGCCGTCCGCACCCTCGCCCGCCATCTGATCGACGACGTCGGCCACCACCGGCTCGTCATCGACCCGGCGGCCGACAACGCCGCCGCGATCCGCTGCTACGAGAAGGCGGGCTTCCGGCCCGTCGGCGTGATGCGGCAGTACGAACGCGACGCCGACGGCAGCTGGCACGACGGACTGCTCATGGACCTGCTGGCGTCCGAACTGGTGCGGTGATCCCGGCTGGTCGTCACGGCAGGGGCTGGTCGTCACGGCAGGCCGCCCGGGTCCTCGGCGGGCCGTCGCCGGCCCCGGAGTCAGAGCCAGCCGTTGCGGCGGAAGCCGCGGTGGATGAGGAAGCAGGCGAGGGCCATCACGCACAGGACCACCGGATAGCCGTAGGTCCAGCGGAGTTCGGGCATGTGGTCGAAGTTCATGCCGTAGACGCCGCAGACCATGGTCGGAACGGCGACGATCGCGGCCCAGGCGGTGATCTTGCGCATGTCCTCGTTCTGGGCGACGGTCACCTGGGCGAGATGGGCCTGGAGGACCGAGTCGAGCAGGGCGTCGTAGGAGGCGACCTGCTCGGTGACCCGGGCGAGGTGGTCGGCGACGTCGCGGAAGTACGCGCGGAACTCGGGAGCGACGAGCACCACCGGCTCGGTCGCGAGCCGTTGGAGGGGCCGGCCCAGCGGCGCCACGGCACGCTTGAGTTCGAGGAGTTCGCGCTTGAGCTGGTAGATCCGGCCGGCGTCGCCGCGCTCGCCGCGCTCCGAGAAGACGGCGGTCTCGATGGCGTCCAGGTCGTCCTGGACGGCGTCGGCCACGGCGAGGTAGTCGTCGACGACGTGGTCCGCTATCGCGTGCAGCACGGCGGAGGGGCCTTTCGCGAGCTGTTCGGGCTCGGATTCCAGGGCCTCTCGGAGCGGGCCGAGGGAGCCGTGTCCGCCGTGGCGGATGGTGATGACGAAGTCCGGTCCGACGAAGGCCATCAGCTCGCCGGTGTCCACCACCTCGCTGGTCGCGGTGAGCTCCTCGTGCTCCATGTAGCGCACCGTCTTGAAGACCGCGAACAGCACGTCCTCGTACTGCTCCAGCTTCGGCCGCTGATGGGCGTGCACGGCGTCCTCCACCGCCAGCGGATGCAGGCCGAAGAGCTCGGCGAGGCCCGCGAACTCCTTCTCCTCCGGCTCGTGCAGGCCGATCCACACGAAGCCGTCGCCCGACCTGCGGACGCGTCGCACCGCTTCCTCGGCCGACCGGACGCCGTCCTGCCGGACCCCGCGGACGTAGACGACGCAGTTGACGACCGCGCTGCCGAGCGGCGAGCGCGCGGGGTGGCTGAGGTCCACGGCGCGTCGGTACGTACGGCGGACGGCGCTGCGCAGGCGGTGGATCATCGACACGGGTACTCCTTCGGCAGATCGCGGGCCAGTCTGCCAGCGGCCCGTCCCGTACGACAGGCCGCTCCGAGCGGGCGGTGGAGCACCATGAGCGGGGCGGTTCGTGGTGCCGTGTATCGCGGGCGTATCGAAAACCGCATACGCCACGGCAACGGCCCTCGCGATCCCCTGGGACCATGACCCACGACGCCTCCCCTTCCGTACCGCCGCCCCGCCGCGCGCGCGGGATCCTGCTCCTCGGCCTCGCGGCCCTCGGCCTGGCGAGCGCCCTGTTCGTCCTGCGCAGGCCGCTGATGATGTCCGCGCCGACCTGCCTGGCGGGGCGGTGGCACGGCTGCTACGACACGTTCAACGGTGTGGTGCTGATGACGCTCGTCACCCTGCCCGTGTCCGCGCTGGTGGTGTGGGCGCTCGCGCGCCGGCGCCACGGTGCCTGGCGGACGTCGCTGGCCGAGGTGGGCATGGTCCACGGCACCGTGCCGTTCCTGTGGCTGACGATGATGCCGGGCGCCGGGGCCGGCGTCGTGCCGGGACGCCTCAGCCTGGTTCCACTGCGTGACCTGGTCACGATGGGCCCGCTCGGGATCGCCGGCAATCTGCTGGTCCTCGCCTCGCTCGGCTTCTTCGCCCCGATGCGGTGGGCGGCGCTCGCGTCCGTGCCGCGGATCCTGGCCCTCGGGGCGGGCTGCTCGGTCCTCGTCGAGACCGCGCAGTACGTCCTGCGGCTCGACCGGGTGTCCTCGGTGGACGACGTGCTGGTCAACACCGCCGGAGCCGTACTGGCCGGGCTGGCGTCGCGCCGCTGGTGGCGCGGCACGGCGACGGAACGGGCGCACCGGTCGCGCCTCGCGTCGGCGCCTGAACCCGCGCCGGAACCGGCGGACCGGGTCTCCTGAGGCCTTTCCATACGCCGGCGACATGCGGCGTTGCCTAGGCTTCGGACATGCGTGTACTGATCGTGGAGGACGAGCCCTACCTGGCCGAAGCCGTCCGGGACGGTCTCCGGCTGGAGGCGATCGCCGCCGACATCGCAGGCGACGGCGACTCCGCCCTGGAGCTGCTCAGCGTCCACTCCTACGACCTCGCGGTCCTCGACCGCGACATCCCGGGCCCCTCCGGCGACGAGGTCGCCCGGCGCATCGTCGCCTCCGGCAGCGGCATCCCGATCCTCATGCTCACGGCCGCGGACCGGATCGACGACAAGGCCTCCGGCTTCGAGCTCGGCGCCGACGACTACCTCACCAAGCCGTTCGAGCTGCGGGAGCTGGTCCTGCGGCTGCGGGCGCTCGACCGCAGACGCGCGTACGCCCGGCCCCCGGTCCGCGAGATCGCGGGCCTGCGGGTCGATCCCTTCCGGCGGGAGGTCTTCCGCGACGGACGCTACGTGGCGCTCACGCGCAAACAGTTCGCCGTGCTCGAGGTCCTCGTCGGCGCGGAGGGCGGCGTCGTCAGCGCCGAGGAGCTGCTGGAGCGGGCGTGGGACGAGAACGCCCATCCCTTCACCAACGCCGTCCGCATCACCGTCTCCGCGCTGCGCAAACGGCTCGGCGAACCGTGGGTCATCGCCACGGTGCCGGGTGTCGGCTACCGCATCGCGGGCGACGGCCCCGAGATCGGCCACCGCGCCGGAACCGGCGAAGCTGAGGGCCGTCGGCCCGCGGCCGGCCGCCACCTCGAAACCGGCGACGCCGAGACCGGCCGCGGCCCCGCGGGCGGCAGTGCCGGGACCGGCCGCGGCGGCGGTGGCACGCATGCGTAGACGGCCGGGGCTCAGCGCCCGGGTGAAGCTCACCCTCAGCTACGCCGGCTTCCTGGCCGTCGCCGGCGCGCTCCTGCTGGCCGTGGTGTGGTGGTATCTGCTGCGCTACGTGCCGGACAACTCCCAGGGCCTTCTCGGGATCTCGCCCAACCGCTACCTCCTCGTGCACATGTTCGCGCCCGCCGCGGCCGTGGCGATGGTCTTCCTGCTCGTGTTCGGCCTCGTCGGCGGCTGGATCCTGGCCGGGCGGATGCTCGCGCCGCTCACCCGGATCACGGCCGCCGCGCGGACCGCCGGGAACGGATCGCTGTCGCATCGGATCCGGATGGCCGGCCGCCAGGACGAGTTCCGTGAACTCGCCGACGCGTTCGACACCATGCTCGAAAAGCTCGAGTCCCATGTCGCCGAACAGCGGAGGTTCGCCGCCAACGCCTCCCACGAACTGCGCACGCCGCTCGCCGTCTCGCAGGCGCTGCTCGACGTCGCCCGCAAGGATCCCGCCCGGGACCGGGACGAAGTCCTCGACCGCCTGCGGGCGGTCAACGCGCGCGCGATCGACCTCACCGAGGCGCTCCTGCTGCTCAGCCGCAGCGACAGCGGGAACTTCCGGCGCGAGAGCGTCGACCTCTCACTCCTCGCCGAGGAGGCCGCCGAGACCCTGCTCCCGCTCGCCGAACAGCGCGGCATCGGCCTCGACGTCACCGGCGGCGCGAGCTTGACCCACGGCTCCGAGGAGCTCCTGCTGCGGATGGTGACGAACCTCGTGCAGAACGCCGTCGTCCACAACCTCCCCGCCGGCGGCTCGGTGACCGTACGCACCGAGACGCGTGGCGACACGAGCGTGCTCCGGGTCGAGAACACCGGCCGTCCACTGCCGCCGGAGCTGGTGCCGACGCTCACCGAGCCCTTCCAGCGCGGCACGCAACGCGTACGCACCGACGAACACGCCGGCGTCGGCCTCGGCCTCGCCCTCGTGCACACGATCGTCCGCGCCCACGGCGGCACGCTCGACCTCGCGCCCCGGCCCGCCGGCGGCCTCCTCGTCACGGTCCGCCTCCCCGGCACGTCCTGAACGCAAGCGCGCGGGGCCTGCGTCGCCGGCCGCCGGCGCACGCCTCAACAGCGCTTGAGCGTGCCGCTGTCCAGCGTGGACTTCTCGCCGAAGACCCAGCCCTCGGTCCCGCTGCCCGCGATCCGGGCGTAGATCCACTTGTTGGCGTGGGCGTTGTCCACGTAGCACTCGTACGAGACCTTGGTGCCGGACTTGAGCACGGTCACGTACGAGCACTCCGCGTACGGCCCGGTGTAGAGGTGGGTGTTCTGGGAGGCGTGGCCGACGCCGCTGCTGCTGTTGGCGTGGGCCCAGCCGGTGCATGCCGTCGGTACGGGCGTGGGCTCCTTCACCGTGGCGCTGGGCGTGGTCCTCGGTGAGGCCGACGGGTGCCCGGACGGCTTGTCTCCCGCGTCGCCGGATGCCGAGGCGGACGGTGTGCCGCGGTCCTCGTCCGTCCGGGAGGGAGTGCCGGAGGGCGTCTCGCCGGGGCTGATGGTCGTCAGGTCGCCCGGTGAGGTCGGGGCGTCGGTCGTGCCTCCCGGTTCGGCCGGCCCGCCGGCGGCGGAGCTGCCCGCCGAGGGAAGCGCCGAGGCCGGCCCGTCGCCGCCCTCGTCGCCCCGCACGTCCATCAGGGCGTAGGCGACGCCGCCACAGGTGAGGACGGTGGCGGCCGCGACCGCGACGACGGTACGGGTACGGCGGCGGCGCGCGCCGGCGGTGGTGGCGCGGGTCTCGGAGTGGCCGGGGTGGCCGGCGGGCATGGCGGGCGGCATGCCGTGTGCCGGGCCCGGCGGGGCGGGTGCGTAGGAGCCGGCCGGCGGATAGGGAGCGGGCGCGGTGACGGCGGGACCGAATCCCGGCGGGGCGGCGGGCGGAGGCATGGGTGTGGCGCCGGGCATCGGGGCGGGGCCGGGCATCGGCGCGGGCGTGGGGCCGGGCGTCGGCGTCGGTATGGGCGGAGGCGTGTACGCCTGTGCGGGCGTCTCAGCCTGCGCGGGCATCGGCCCTTGCGGCGGCGTCTGCACGGGCAGCGGCGCCTGACCAGGCGTCGGTATCGGCGCCTGCGGGGCCGTCGGCGGGAGGGCGACCGGCCGGCCTTCGGCGACCGCCGCCAGCAGTTCACGCGCCTGCCCGGCGTCGGGCCGCTGCAGCGGGTCCTTGGCCATCAGCGCCCGCAGCACCGGGGTGAGCGGTCCGGCGCGCCGGGGTTCGGGCAGCGGTTCGCCGACGATCGCGGCCAACGTGGACCACACCGACGTACGGCGGAAGGGCGCGGCGCCCTCCACCGCCGCGTACAGCGTCATGCCGAGCGCCCAGATGTCCGACGCGGCACCCGGCACCTGGCCCTGGGCGCGCTCCGGCGGCAGATAGTCGAGAGAGCCGACGATCTGGCCGCTCTGGGTCAGCTTGGCGAGGGCCTCGTCGCCGGCGGTCTCCATGGTGGCGATGCCGAAGTCGGTGAGCACGACCCGGCCTCCGCGCTCCAGCAGGACGTTGCCGGGCTTGACGTCCCGGTGCAGGACGCCGGCCCGGTGTGCCGCGTCGAGCGCGTCCATCAGCTTGGCGCCGATCGCGGCCGCTTCGCGCGGCTCCAGCGCGCCGCGCTCGGCCAGCACGTCGTCGAGGGAGGGCCCTTCGACCAGTTCCATGACGATGACCGGCAGGCCCCGCTCCTCGACCACGTCGTGCACGGTGACCACACCGCTGTGCCGGACGCGGGCGGCGGCCTGCGCCTCGCGCCGCATCCGGGCCCGCAGATCGGCCAGTTCGGCCGGGGAGGCGTCGGTGTAGGCGCGCAGGACCTTGACGGCGACCTCGCGGTTCAGCAGCTGGTCGACGGCCCGGGCGACGACGCCCATGCCGCCACGGCCGATCGTCGCGGTGACGCGGTACCGCCCGCCCAGGACCTCGCCGACCAGATCCGCGCCGTTCTCCCGCGTCACCTGTCACACCTCGTTCGTCGTACCGTTCGAAATCCGCCACCGGGCGGGCACCAGAGTAGGGGTTCGCGTCTGTGCGACTGCGCACGGCCCGGCTCTCGGCTCGCGGGCCGCACCGTCCCACTGCCGCGAACGGCACGGTGTCCCAACCAAGATGAGGACGCCGCCCGCCGTGGCCGGACCGGGTCGGCGCGGTGAGGATCCGGTGACGGATTCGCGTGCGCGGGCGGTGAACACCGAACGGGCGGCGGGCGGAGGTGCCCTGCCGGGCCCGCGGCCCGCTCGCGCGCTCCGTCGCCGAAGGGCGTTGTCAGACCCCCGCGACATGATGGCTTCATGACCGCATCTCCCGCCGTTGAGGCGCACTTCGTCCTGTCCACCCGTGCCGATTACGCGGCCGCGCTCGACCGGCTGCGTGCGGCCTCGCGCGCCTACTACGGCGGCGAGAACAGCCCGCTGGACGACGTGGCGTACGACGCGCTGCGCCGTGCCGTGCTGGACTGGGAGGCCGGGCACCCGGACGAGGCGGAGGCCGGTTCGCCGACCGGTCTCGTCGCGGACGGGGCCGCGCCCGAGGGCGACGTGCCGCACACCTCCCGGCTGCTCAGCCTCGACAACGTCTTCAGCCCGGAGGAGCTGACCGGGTGGGAGGCGTCGCTGAGGCGGCGGCTCGGCCGCGAGGTCGAGGGCGGGTTCACCGTCGAGCCCAAGCTGGACGGCGCGGCCGTCGCCGCGCGTTATCGCGACGGCCGGCTCGTGCAGATCGTCACCCGCGGCGACGGCGCCCGTGGCGAGGACGTCAGCCACGTCATCGGCACGGTCGAAGGTCTGCCCGAGCGGCTGGCCGAGCCGGTCACGTTCGAGGCGCGGCGAGGTGCTGTTCACGCAGGAGCAGTTCGAGAACGCGAACGAGGTGCGCACGGCGCACGGGGCGGCGCCGTTCGCGAACCCGCGCAACGGCGCGGCCGGCACGCTGCGGGCTAAGGACCGGCCGTACCGCCTGGAGTTGACGTTCTGGGCGTACGGCGCGGTGGACCTGGACGGCGTGGCGTTCCTGCCCGCCGGGGCGACGCACGCGGAGGTCCTGGCGGCGGTCGCGGAGGCGGGTGTGCGGACCACGGCCGGCACTCCGGCCGGGCTGCACGTGGTCGGCACGATCGCCGAGGCCCAGGAGCGGGTGGACGCGATCGCCGCGATGCGCGCGGGGCTGCCGTTCGGCATCGACGGCGTGGTCGTCAAGGCCAACAGCGCGGCCGAGCAGGAGGCGGCCGGGCTGGGCAGCCGCTTCCCGTACTGGGCGATCGCGTACAAGCTGCCGGCGGTCGAGCGGCAGACGGTGCTCGAGGACGTGGTGTGGGAGGTCGGCCGGACCGGTGTGCTCGCGCCGACCGCCGTGCTCACGCCGGTCGACGTCGACGGCTCCACCGTCGCCCGGGCCACGCTCCACAATCCGGCCGACATCGCCCGCCGGGGCCTCCACCTCGGGGACACCGTCACCGTCTACAAGGCCGGCGACATCATCCCGCGTGTCCAGGCCCCGGTCGTCGAACTGCGCCCCGAGGGCGCCGTGCCGGTGCCGCTGCCGGACGCGTGCCCCCACTGCGGCGGCGGGATCGACAAGAGCCAGGAACGGTGGCGCTGCGCGAAGGGCACCGCGTGCGCGCTCGCTCCGCTGATCGAGTACGCGGCCGGGCGGGACATCCTCGACGTCGACGGCCTGGGCCGCACGTCCGTCAAGGCCCTGATCGAATCGGGCGCGGTCAGGGACGTGGCGGACCTGTTCACGCTGACCGAGGAGCAGTTGACGATCGCGTCCGGCAGCGCCAAGCGTGGCGCGAAGCTCGCCGCGCAGATCGAGCTGGCCAGAACCCGTCCGCTCAGCCGGGTGTTCTGCGCGCTGGGCATACCGGGCACGGGCCGCAGCATGTCGCGGCGGATCGCGGCGCACTTCGGCACGATGGACGCGATACGCGGCGCGACGGTCGAGGACCTGCAGGCCGTCGAGGGCATCGGCCCCGAGAAGGCTCCGGTCGTCGTCGCCGAACTCGCCGCACTGGCCCCGGTCGTCGACAAGCTGGTCGCGGCGGGCGTCAACATGACCGAACCGCGACAGGCAGCCGTCGCCGGGTCCGGCGGCGGATCCGGCGCCGAATCCGGCGGCCAGGGCCCGCTCGCGGGCCGGACCGTGGTGGTCACGGGCAAGATGACCGGCCGGCTGGAAGGCTTCGGGCGCAGCCAGATGAAGGAACTGATCGAGCGCGCGGGCGGCCGGGCCGGCAGCGGTGTCAACGCCAAGACGTCCTGCCTCGTCGCCGCTTCCTCGCCGACGGGCAGGCCGAGCGCGAAGGCGACGGCGGCGCAGCAGCTCGGCGTCGAGGTCCTCACGCCGGAGGAGTTCGCCGAGCTCGTCGCCGACTACCTCGGCTGACCTCGCACCTCGCGAACCGGTGCGGGCACGCCCACCGGCCCGCCCGGCCGCGACCTGGCTCAGCCCTCCGAGCCGGGTCGACCGGACCGGTGCGGGCCGAGGACGGGACCTCGGGCCGCACCGGCATGCATCGGAGCGGGCGCCGGCCGGTGAGTGGCGCCGTCTAGGGGGCGATCTCGAACGTGGGCGGCCGCAGGTCCGCCAGGCAGCGGGTGTCCGGCGCGGTCGGCGTCTCGAAGAACGAGCGGGTGATGGACTGGGCGCACGCCGAGTCGGCGAAGACCACGTGGGCGACGTAGGGAACCGTGACGGCGGTGGACCGGCTCAGTGTGCGGGCGGCGTACGGTCCGCTGCTCGGCGCGGTCTGGGCGTCGAACCCGCCGGACAGCACGAGCGCCGGGACGTCGCTGTACGTCCGCTGCCGGACCGACGGGTCGGCCGGAGGCACGTCCCAGGCCTCGCAGTCCTGGTGGAGCCAGGCGAGGAACGGAGCGTTGACCAGCACCGAGCGAGGGAAGGTCGGGAAGAGGCGCCGGCCGGCCCGGAGCACGTCGGCCTCGCTCTCGTAGGGTGTCCACTCCCGGCAGAAGATGCCGTAGGCGAGCCCGTGGGACGTCCTTCCGACGGCCTGGGGGCTGAGCTTGCCGCCCGCCCACTGCTCGGCGATCCGCCGCGGGTTGCCGTGGGCCAGTTCGTCGATGGAGCGGGGCACGCCGGCCGCCACATGGGTGGCGGAGGCCAGCCAGTTCACCAGGACGCCGCCGTCGAGGACGACCTTCACCGGCTGGGGCCGGCCGGGGACCGTGACCGTGGTGGTGACCGGCCGGGCCTCGAGTTCGCCGACGAGGCGCTCGAAGGTGGCCTTGAGGTGCGGATAGCGGGTGTCACAGGCGGGCTGGTCCGCGCAGGCCTTGAACAGGCCGTCGAAGCCCTCCCGCGCGGCGCGCCAGGTCACGGCGCCTCCGGCCAGGGACGGCGGCAGGACGCCGTCGATGCCGACCGCCCGGATGCCCTGCGGGTGCAGGCGCAGGTAGAGGAGCGCGAGGTCGGTCCCGTAGGAGATGCCGAACACGTTCCATTTCCTGATGCCCAGCGTCTTGCGCAGGTCGTCGTAGTCGGCGGCGCTCTCGGTGCCGTTGTAGGCGCTGGGGTCGGCGCCGAGGCCCACCACCCGGTCGCGGCACTTGCGCGTCTCCTCGACGTGCAGGCGCCCGGTCGACGGGGCGCCGAAGACGAGGCCGAGGGATTCGGCGGCGAACTCGTCGACGTTCGGGCAGGTGAGCCGCGGATCGGCCGAGTAGGTCCCGCGCTGGCCCATGAAGATCACGTCGCGGTCGCGGTTCAGGCCGCCGGCCAGCGCCATGGGGATCTCGGAGACCGCGTCGTCGCCGGGTCCGCCGGCCAGCCACACGATCGGATCGCCCGCGGGCCTCTTCGAGGCCGCCGGGATGACGGCCACGCCGAGGCGGACCGTGCGCCCGTGGCCATGGTGGCCGCCCGACCCGTCGTGGTCGCCGTGGTCGCCGGGCCCGTCGTACTCGTCACGCCCGTCGTAGTCGCCCGGCCCGTCGTGGTCGTCAGGCCCCTCGTGGTCGCCCGGCCCGTCGTGGCCGTCCGGCCCCTCGTGGTCGTCACGCCCGTCGTGCCGCTCACGCTTCTCGGGGACGGTGAGCGTTCCGCAGTGGGCGTCCTTCAGGGCGGGGATCGGGTCCGCCGTCCTCGGGCAGGGCCCCGGCTCGAAACGGGCGTGGCCCGCCGTCCGGGCGACCGTGCCGAGCGGCGCCGCGGGACCTGACTCGGCCCGGGCGGGAGCCGCGACGAGAGCGGCGGCGAGGACACCGGCCGTCGCCCCGGCCAGCGCGGCGGGGAGCCGGCGCGGGCCGCGCCGGCGTCGGGGTGGGCGGAGGGACGTCATGAAGTCTCCCGTTCGGGGGTGATGGTGAAGGGTTTCGGCGCGAGTCCGGCCACGCAGCCGGTGTCGGGCGCGGTCGGGCGCCGGAGGAAGGAGGTGAGGACGCTCGCCGCGCAGGGCGACTGGGGAACGACGAAGTGGCCGATCCCGGGAATGAGCACCGCGGTCGAGCGCGGCAGCGTGCGGCCCGTGTACGGCCCCCAGCTCGCGCCGGTCTTGGCGTCGAAGGTGCCGGAGACGATGAGCGTCGGCACCTCGCTGTAAGTGGTGACGCGCTGGACAGGGGTGCGGTCCGGCACGTTCCAGACGCGGCACAGGTCGTGCTCGAAGGGAAGCTGCGGCGCGTGTGCCAGGACCGTGTCGGGCCATCCGGGGAACGCCCGCCGCCCCGCCCGGAGGACGTCGGCCTTCGAATGACCCGGCACCCATTCGCTGCACGCCACCGAGTGGGTCAGACCGTGCGCGAACTCGCCGATGACCGGCGTCGCGCCGGCGGCCTGGGCCTGGGCGAAGCGGTGCGGATCGCCGTGGGCGAGTTCGTCGAGCGCCGCCGGGACGTCGACGGCCGGCAGGGCGCCGCCGTCGGCGACCAGCAGGTTGACCAGCGTGCCGCCGTCGAGGACGACCTTGACGGGATTTCCGCCGCCTGGCGGCGCGACCGTCAGGCTCAGGGGGTGCGCCTCCAGCCGCCGGACCTGCTCGGTGAGCGTGCGGGACAGGTCGGGATAGCGGCTCTCGCAGCGGGGCTGGGCCTCGCACGCCGCGAAGATCGCCTGGATGCCCTCCCGGGCGCTGTCCCAGGCCCAGGGCAGGCTGACGATCTGCGGAGGGACGACCGAGTCGATCGCCACCGAGCGGATGCCGCGCGGGTGCCGGCGCAGGTAGGTGAGGGCCAGGTCGGTGCCGTAGGAGTAGCCGTAGACGTTCCACCGGTGGATTCCGAGCGCCTTGCGCAGGGCGGCGAAGTCGGCCGCGTTCTCGGTGGTGTTGTAGGCGCGCAGGTCGACGCCGTCGGCCGTCAGACGGTCCCGGCACTCCTTCGCGGCGCGCACCAGGCGCCTTCCGGTGGAGGGCGCGTCGTAGGGCAGTCCGACGGCGGCGGCGTTGAAGCGGTCGATCTCGGGGCAGGCGAGGTTCGGCTGCGAGTGGAGCCCGCCGCGCTGGGTCATGACGATCAGATCGCGGTCACGGTTCAGGCCGGAGGCGATGAGGAAGGGAAGGGCGCCGATCGCGTCGCCGCCAGGGCCTCCCTCCATGAACACGACCGGCTCGGCGGGTGTCGTGGACTCGGCCGGGATGACGGCCACGGTCAGCTTGACGGTCCGTCCGCCGTGGTGGGAGCGGCTCTCCGGCACTTCCAGGACTCCGCACCGGCCGGGGATCGGCTCGGGCGTCTTCGGGCAGGGACCGGGCACGAACCGGCCGGGAGGGCTCGGGTGCGGCTCGGCGAGGGTGGGTGCCGCGGCGCTGCTCGGTGCCGGACCGAGGGCGCCGAGGAAGGCCAGGCCGGCCGCGACGAGCGCGGCCGCGGTGGACGGCCGCCGGGAGCGGCGCGGGGCAGGTCCGCGCCGTGCCCGCCTTCGTACGGATCTGCCGCTCGCGCGGGCGAACGGCAGGCGGCCTGGGCTGAAGTCCTGTTCCGCCATGTGCTTCCGTCTTTCTGACGACCTCGGCCTTGCCGAGAGTGAGGACGATGCCGGGCGGCTCCGCCCGTCCGCGTCGGCGTCGGGTGGCGGCCACCGCGAGGCCAGCCTCCGGGCGGGGACGGACGTCCACCACCGGTGAGCGCCACTCGGAGCAGTCCAGGCGCACCGGTGCCCGCGACGGCCCGTTCGGCCGCGCCCGGCCTCGGGCACCATGGCCCGGTCGAGGTCCGCCGACCGTCCCCGCGGTCGGCGGGCTCCTGTTCCGCGAACCGGGGGAAGCCGCCAGTGGGCAGGTTCAGGTGAGGCGGGCCGGCGGTGCGGCTGGACGCCCAACGGCGGGTGCGGTGCAGTCCGTTGCTCTTCACGGCGCCGATCGTTCTGCTCGTGCTGCTGACGGCGGTGCTCGGCTGGGAGATCGTCCCGGCCAACGCGACGGCGCAGGCGCGGGCCTCATGGCCGTGGCGGCTCGAGCTGCTCGACATGGAGCCGCTCGGCAGCCTGCTGGCGGTCGCGGCCGGCGCGGCCCTGGCCCGCGCCCAGTACGCCCGTACCGTACGTCCACACCTGGGCTGGCGGGCCGACTGGACGACGGGACACCTGCGCGGCGGCGTGCCCGGGTGGCGGGTGAGACTGCGCAACGGCGGGTGGAACACGGTCGTGGTCGAGGAGTACGCGTGCCGGGTCGTGCTGCGCGGTGGGTCACCGACGGACGGCGCCTCCGGGTGGACGGACGTTCAGGGCGTGGCTGCGGTGCTGACCGAGGGCGACGGCTGCCACACGGGAGCCTCACCCGCACGGCAGCAGCGCCGTCCCCGGCTCACGTGTAGTCGCGGAGCGTGATGTTCTCGGCCGTCCGGCGGGCGATCCTGGCGGCCATGTTCTTGCCGGGGAGGTAGGGCAGCGCCTTGTAGTAGCGGTTGAGGAGCGAGGCCGTCAGGCGGCTGTCGGGCACCATCAGCTTGGCGACGCCGTCGCCCATCTTCTGGCAGCCGGTGGCGTAGGCCCGCATCTCGTGCTCGTAGCGGGCGTAGGCGACGGTGTGGTCGCCGTCCGCGGCGGCCAGTTCGCCGGCGAGGACGTACGCGCCGACCAGGGCCAGGCCGGAGCCCATGCCCGACAACGACGACGGGCAGGCGGCGGCGTCGCCGACCAGCGCGACCCGGCCGCGGGTCCAGGTGTCCATGCGGACCTGCCCGACGGAGTCGAAGTAGAAGTCGGGCGCGTGGCGCATGGCGTGCAGGAGCCGGTCGCTCTCCCAGCCGTTGCCGGCGAAGTGCTCGTGGAGAACGGCCTGCTGCCGCGGGACGTCGCGGCGGTCCAGGCCGAGCAGCGGCGAGCCGAAGTAGAACATGGCCTTGGCCTCGGTGTTGTGGCGCGCGCTGTACATCGCGACCAGCTTGCCCGCGGTGCGGTAGGCGTGGCCGGTGCGGTCGAGGCCGAGGTGGTTGGCGGTGGTGAAGACGGCGCAGTAGACGCCCAGGTGCCGGACGAACCGCTCCTCGGGCCCGAAGGTCAGCCGGCGGGTGAGCGAGTGCAGTCCGTCGGCGCCGACGACCAGGTCGAAGCGGCGCGGCGCGCCGCGTTCGAAGGTGACGTCCACGCCGTCGGCGTCCTCGGTGAGCGAGGTGACGGAGTCTCCGAAGACGTACTCGGTGTCGTCCTTGGTCGCGTCGTGGAGGACGCGGGCGAGGTCGCCGCGGAGGATCTCGAGGTCACCGGCGAACAGGTCGGCCGGCAGCTCGGCCTGCGGCTTGCCGGCCGCGTTGACGTACCGCAGGGAACCGGTGCCGGTGCGGGCGGCTTCGAGCGCGGGCAGGATGCCCATGCGGCGCAGGACCGACAGATGGGCCTCGCCGCGGAAGTCGACGGCGTAGCCGCCGTCGCGCAGCGCCGGGGCGCGTTCGACGACGGTGGGACAGAAGCCATGGCGGCGGAGCCAATAGGCGAGGGCGGGGCCGGCCACGGACGCGCCGGAGATGAGGACGGTGCGGTTCCGGGAGACGGAGGCGGTGCGGCGCTTCGGGTCGCGACCGTGGTGCGGGCCGGTGGAACCGTCCGAGGCGGTGGGGTTCTGCAAGCGGTTGGTCGGGCGGGCGGAGTCGTGCGCGGAGGTGGAGTTGGTCGGGCGGGCGGAGTCGTTCGAGGAAGGTGAGTTCTTCATGGCGGTGAGCATGCGCGGGGCCGCTCACCGCCGGCTCACCGCTCGCTCACCGCGCCGGCGAGGGCTTCGGGAAGCCCGAAGAGGCGCAGCAGCTCGGCGGCGGCCGGGCCCAGGCCGGAGGCGGCCCGTACGGCCTCGGCGTAGCGGGTCTGGGCGGTGGTGTGGTCGCCGCGGGCGGCGGCGACGCGGCCGAGTCCGGCGAGCGTACGGACCTGATTGCCGAGGGACTTGATCCAGTGCCGGTCGATCCGCTCCAGCCCCTCGGTGTAGAGGCGCTCCGCCGCCGTCAGGTCGCCCTCCGCGAGCGCGAGGTCGCCCTGTCCGCGCAGGGCGGCGGCGAGCCGGTCGGCGCTGCCGGCGCTCGCGGCGAGTTCGGCGGCCCGGGTGTAGTCGGCGCGGGCGGCGGGGCGGTCGTCGGCGGCGAGCTGGTCGCCCCGGTTGACGAGGAGGTCGGCGGAGTCCTCCAGGGCGCCGAGCTGTTCGGTGAGGGCGAGGGCCTGTTCGGTGAGGGCCACGGCGCGGGCGCGGTCGCCGCGCCCGCCCGCGAGGCCGGCCAGCGCGTCCAGCGCGAGCGCCGTGCCCCAGCGGTCGCCGAGCGCCCGGAAGCCCTCGACGGCCTCGTCCAGGGCCCGCTCGGCCGTCGCCGTGTCCCCGTCGCCGAGAGCTCCGAAGGCCGATACGTAGCGGGCGACGGCCCGCGCCCACGGTTCGGGGCTCGTGCGCTGGGCGGCGACGACGTCGAACGCGGCGCGCACCTGGGCGGGTTCGGCGTCCTGGCCCGCGTTGCGCATCATCCACAGCAGCAGGGCGGCCGGCAGGCTCCCGACCCGCTCGCCGCCCGCCCACGCCTCCGCGAGCGCCCTGCCGGCCGCGTCCCGGTGTGCCTCCCAGACCGCCCGCCCGGTCGGTCCGTCGCCCGCGGCGAGCAGCACGCACACCGCGTACTCCTCGCCGTCCGCGGACGGGAGGCGGGCGGACCGTCCGACGTCGGTCGCGTCGAGCAGGGCGCTCGCGTGCGGGGCGACCGCGGAGGCCCGTCCCTGGATCCACAGGGAGGTGGCGGCGCAGGCCAGGAGCCGGCGGCCGGTGTCCGCCGCGCGGGTGGCGACGGCCCAGCGCAGTGCGGCCAGCAGGTTGTCGTGTTCGGCCGACAGGGCGGGCAGCCAGTCCAGTTGGGCGGTGCCGCGCAGGAACGGGTCCGCGGTGCGGAAGCGGTGCAGGAGGTCCAGGGCGTGGGCGCGGCCGGTGGTCTCCTCCTCGCCCGCGGCCGCCAGCTGTTCCGCGGCGTAGGCGCGGATGGTCTCCAGCATGCGGTAGCGGCCGCCACCGGTCCGGATGAAGGACTTGTCGGCGAGCGACTCCAGCGTCTCGCCGTCCGTTTCGCACACGCGTGCCGCGGCCTCGGCCGTGGCGCCTCCGGCGAAGACGGCGAAGCGGCGGGCGGCCCGCCGCTCGGGCTCGGACAGCAGGTCCCAGCCCCAGGCCACCACCGAGCGCAGGGTGCGGTGCCGTTCGTCGGCCGTGCGGTTGCCGCGGGCCGCCATGCCGAGCAGGTCGTCGAGGCGGTTCGCGAGGTCGTCGATGTCGAGGGTGCGCAGCCGCGCCGCGGTGAGCTCGATGGCCAGCGGCAGGCCGTCGACCGCCGCGCAGACGCGGCGGACGAGCCGCGGGTCGGGCGCGGGCCCGCGCCGTACGGCGGCGGCGCGGTCGGTGAAGAGCCGCACGGCCGCGTCGTCGTCGAGCGGTCCGACGGGGCAGAGGTGTTCACCGATGACGCCGAGCGGTTCCCGGCTGGTGGCGAGGACGCGCAGCCGTGGGCAGGCGGCGAGGAGCCGGGCGGCCAACGCGGCGGCCTCGTCGACGACATGCTCGCAGTTGTCGAGGACGAGCAGCAGCGTCCGGTCGGTGAGGGCCGTGATCAGCCGGTCGAGCGGGGCGCGCGCCGCACCGGCGGCCTGGAGGCCGGTCTCGCGCAGGCCGAGCGCGTTCAGCAGGGCCTGCGGGAGGCCGTCGCCGTCGCGCAGCGGCGCCAGTTCGACGAAGCACAGCTCGTCGTTCAGGGTGCCGGCGACCTCGGCCGCGAGCCGGGTCTTCCCGACGCCGCCGGGTCCGGTGAGGGTGACGAGCCGGGCCACCCGGAGCAGCCCGGCGACCTCGTCCACCTCTGCCGTACGCCCCACGAAGGAGGTCAGCGGGGCCGGCGGCGCGGCGGGCGCCGGCGTCGGATCGTGCTGGAGCAACTCGCGGTGCAGCGCGGTCAGTTCGGGTGAGGGATCGGCGCCCAGTTCCTCGGCGAGACGGCGCCGGGTCCGTTCGTAGACCAGCAGTGCCTCGGCCTGGCCGCCGTCGGCGGACAGCGCGCGCATGAGCAGCCCGGCGGGCCGTTCCCGCAGCGGATGCCGGCTCACCAGTTCCCGCAGTTCCGGTACGGCGGCCCGGTGTTCGCCGAGGCGCAGCGCGGCCTCGTACCGGTCCTCGAGCGCCCCGGTCCGCAGTTCCTCGAGCCGTACGGCGGTGGCCTGGACCGACGGGCGGTCGGCGACGCCGTCGAGCGCGGGGCCCCGCCACAGCTCCAGCGCCTCGCGCAGCAGGGCGGCCGCGCGCTCGGCGTCCTCCGTGCCGTCGCCGCGGTGGAGGGCGGCCCGGCCCCGGGCCGTCAGCCGCTCGAACCGGCAGGCGTCGACGGCGTCGGCCGGCACGTCGATCCGGTAGCCGTCTCCGGCCCGTTCGATCATGGCTGCCGGACCCGGCGCCGTGTCGGCGGCCGCGCGCAGGGCCGTACGCAGCCGGGAGACCTGCGACTGGACGGCGTGGTCCGACAGCGGGCCGTCCGGGTCGATCTCCTCGGCGAGCAGGTCCGCGGACACCGGCTCTCCGGGCCGGGCGAGGAGCAGCGCGAGCAGGGCCCGGCGGGCCGGTCCGCCGAGCGGGATCTCGGTCCCGTGGTGGTCCCATGCCCGCGTCTGGCCGAGGATTCCGAAGCGCATGGGGCTGATTATGCGACCGTCTTGATCATCGGGTCGAGCGGCCTGGCGCCCGGACGGGGCGCGGTACGACCCGAGGACGCGTCCCCGGAGTTCACCCGTGCCCGGGCCCGTGCTCCTGGGTCCGGGCGGCCCGTGGCCTGGTGCGCTCACCGGGCAGGCAGGCTCACCGGGACGGCGGGGGCCGGGTTGCCGGGCCGGATGCCTGGGTAGACGCTGCTCCCGAGGAGGGCGCCATGTACAGCCGAGCCCGAGATCTCCCGCCGGCAGCGCCGGAGGAAAGCACCGTCGCCGATGTGCGGCCGGACGGCGGCCGTGCGGGCCCCGAAGGGCCGGAGCGGCCGGAGACCGCCCGGGAACGGGTGAACCGGCGGTGGGGCGAGGTCCTCCAGGAGACGCGGGTGGCACAGACGGGCGTACAGGTGCTCTTCGGTTTCCTGCTCAGCATCGCCTTCACCTCGCGGGCCGACACCCTCTCGCCGTTCGGCCGGTCGCTCTACGTCCTGACCGTGGTGCTGGGCGCGTGCTCGACGGCCGCGCTGATCGCGCCGGTGGCGATCCACCGGTGGCTGTCCGGACTGCGTATGAAGGACGAGGTCGTGGAGGTCGCCGGGCGCATGATGGCGTGCGGCATGGTGCTCCTGGCGCTCACCGTCGCCTGCTCGCTGCTGCTCATCCTGGCCTTGGTCCTGTCCACGCCGTACGCCGTGGTCATGGTCGTCACGGTGATGATCTGGTTCGGCATGTGCTGGTACGTGGTGCCGCTGCGCCTGCGCCGCCGGGCCGGGCGCCGTCCGGCCGCGTGAGGCCACCGGGCGACGACGCCGCCGCGTGAGGCGGCACGGACGGCTCCCGGCGGCCCTACGTCGGTGACCACCTGCCCCAGCGTGGCCTCGGGCGGCAAGAGCACGGTCACCTCCGCCGTACGTCCTACCCGTCGGCCCCAGAGGCGGCCGGGAACACCGAGGCGCCCGCCGCCGGCGGGCCCGGCTCCACCCGGACGGCGCACCGACGAGCAGCGGCGTGACGCCGTCCCGGACTCTCGCCGCGGACCGCACCGCGCGGCCGACCGGCCCGCGCGCCGGTACGAGCGGGCGCGGCGGTGGCGGCATGCGGATACTGAAAGCAGACACGGCATGGCGGTGAGCGACCTGTGGCGACGAACCCGGTGGAAGCGGATCCGACCAGCGGCGCCGGGCGGGACGCGGGCGGCTGGCTCGGCGCGCTGCCGGTGGCCGCCGTGGCCACCGACCAGGCCGGCACGATCGTGCGCTGGGACCGCGCCGCGCAGGACCTGCTCGGCTACGAGGCCCGCGAGGTCGTCGGACGGCACATCTCCGACCTGCTGCATCCCGGCGCGGACCGCAATCTGGGCCGCTCGCTGTGGGAGCGGGTGGCCGGCGGCCGCGGCCTGACGGGCGCGGTGAGCGCCTGGCACCGCGACGGGCACCCGGTCGAGCTGGAGATCTGGGCGACGCCCGTGCCCGCCCGCACCCGCGGCGGCACCACGGTCCTGGTCTTCGCGGCCGACGCGCACGCCGCCCGCGCGATCCGCGGCTCCTCCGCCGTCTGGGACGGCCTGTTCGCCCGCTCACCGGTCGGCGTCGCCGTCTTCGACACCCAGCTGCGGTTCCTGCGGGTGAATCCCGCCCTGGAGGCGATGAACGGCCTGCCCGAGGCCGCGCACATCGGCCGGCGCCTGGTGGAGATCCTTCCGGGCGTGAACGCCGCCGACATGGAGGCGGCGATGCGGCAGGTCCTGGAGCGCGGCGAGCCGATCCTCGACTTCCGGCGCACCGGCCGCACGCCCGCCGACCCCGACCACGACCGGGTGTGGTCGTGCTCGTACGTGCGCCTGGAGGACCCGGAGGGCCAACCGATCGGGCTGACCGCCACGCTGATCGACATCACCACCCAGCAGCGGGCCGAGCTGGAGGCCGCGGCCGGCCGCCGCCGCCTCGCGCTGATCAACGAGGCCACCTCGAAGATCGGCACGAGCCTGGATCTGGAGCGGACGGCACAGGAGCTCGCCGACGCGACCGTTCCCGACCTCGCCGACGCCGTCACCGTCGACGTCCTGGAGAGCCTCGCCACCAGCGGCGACCTCGGTCCCGGGCTCGTCGGCGGCATCGCGCTGCGCCGTCTGGGCAAGGCCCCGCTGACCGGCTGTGTCATCACCGACACCCTCGCCCCGCTCGGCCGCACCCTCATGTTCCCGGCCAACGCGCCGTACACCCAGGCCCTGGCGGCGCGCCGCTCCTTCGTCATCGCCCGGCTGGACGAGCAGGCCATCGCGCCGGCCGCGCGCCACTCCGGCGCTCCCGCCCGGCTGCTGGACCTGGGCGTGCACTCGTTCATGATGGTGCCGCTGATGGCCCGCGGTGTGGTCCTGGGCCTGGCCACCTTCTACCGCCGCCGGCCGATCGGGCCGTTCACGGACGACGACGAGGCGCTGGCCGGCGATCTCGCCGCCCGCGCCGCGGTCTGCGTGGACAACGCCCGCCTCTACCACCGCGAGCACGACACGGCCCTGATCCTGCAGCGCAGCATGCTGCCCCAGCACATCACCCCGCCGCCCGGCGTCGAGGTCGCCCACCGCTATCTGCCGGCCGGCGACGCCCAGGAGGTGGGCGGCGACTGGTACGACGTGATCCGCCTCGCCGGCGGCAAGGCCGGGCTCGTCATCGGCGACGTGATGGGCCACGGCACGACCGCCGCCGCCGTCATGGGGCGGCTGTCGGCCAGCGTCCGCGCCCTGGCGCGGCTCGACCTGCGACCCGAGGAGCTGCTGCGCCAGCTGGAGGCCACGCTCGAGGACCTGGCCGAGCCGACGCTCGCGACCTTCTGTTACGCGGTGCTCGACCCGGCCGACGGGCACTGCCGCATCACCCGGGCCGGGCACCCGCCGCCGGCGCTGGTCCTGCCCGACGGCACGGCCCGCCTCCTCGACGTCCCGGCCGGACCTCCGCTCGGTGTCGGCGAGGCCTCGTTCACCACCACCGACGTCACGCTCGAGCCGGGGAGCGTCCTGGTGCTCTACACCGACGGGCTCGTCGAGGCCCGCGGCAGCGACATCGACGACCGGCTCGCCGAGCTGACCCATGTGCTGACGCAGCCCTCGCCCTCACTCGACCAGCTCTGCGACACCCTCCTCACCCATCTGGTCCCTTCCTCGGCGGACGACGACATCGCGCTGCTCGCCACCCGCCTGCCGGCCGCCCCGCGCTGACCCGCGCCCCGCTGACGCCCCCCCCGGAGGGTCAGTACAGCGGCGACTGCGGCATGTGGTGCTCGTGCCAGAACGGGTCGTGCGGAGGCTGGGGCGGGTTGGTGCGGGCCTCGGCGGCGGCGGCGGCGAGGCGGCTCGGCCATTCCGCGGCCCACATCAGGGCGACCGTGCCGACGAGCGGCCAGAAGCCGTCGACCTGGAGCAGGCCGGTGAACCACGCGATCAGCCAGAGCACCAGCGCGTTGACCGCGACCAGGACCAGCGACGCGAGGCCGGGGACCGGCAGGCTCAGGGTCAGGGAGAAGCGCAGGTGGAACAGGGCGCCGACGACGGCGAGGGTGAGCCACCGCGGGTCGGACACCTCGACGGCGTCCAGCCACACGACCGCGAGCGCCAGGCCGGCCGAGCACAGGACGTAGCCGAGCAGGGAGCGCAGGGCCGCGGCGCGGCCGCGCTTCGTCGGCAGGGCGAGGACGAGCAGCAGCAGCGTGTCCACGGCGGCGACGACGAGCGCGACGGTGACGAGGGCCCGCAGTCCGTCGGCGAGTTCGACGTCCAGGCCGAGCCGGGCGCCCAGCTCCGCCCCGGCCCACAGCCCCACGGGTCCGAGGACCGTCAGGACCACGAGCGACAGCACCATGCCGACACCGACATGGAAGAAGTGCCGCCGCATCGGGGCGAAGAACTCCCAGTCGGAGCTGCCCCAGTCGGGCTCGTCGGCCATGCGCCGCTGATTGCGCGCCACGGCCCGCCCGAGCAGCTTCTGCAAGGGCATGGGCACGAGCACGACGACCGCGGTGAACACCGCGGCGACGAAGGCCGCGGCTCCCGCCCGTTCGCCCGCGCTGCCGCCGATCCGTAACTGGTTCAGGACCTCGGAGGCCGCCCACACCCCACCGGCCACGCACACCCATCGTCTGATGACCCGCCCCGTCGTCTTCATGGAGTCAGGATCCCGCCCGGGGCGCCGGGGCGGAAGCCCGCGCGCACGGAGGGTTCAACAGAGCGTGTCCCAGTGGTGGAGGGCCTGGAGGGCGGCGGTGCGGGTGGTGGGAGTGGTGAGGCCGGCGGGGCTCGGGGTGAGGAGGTAGTCGGCGACGGGCGTGAGGAGGAGCGAGGTGCCGGGGGCCGGGGCGAGGAGGCGGGCCTCGTCCCAGTCGTGGCGGATGGCGGTGCGGCGCAGCAGGGTGCCGTGGCGGGTGGGGAGCTGCCGCCGGCCGGTGGCGGCCTCGGCGCGGCGGCGGTGCTCCGGGGCGAGCGCGGGCGCCAGTTCGGCGCGTACGGCGGCGAGGTGGCCGAGCGGGAGGTGGCCGGCCGCGTCGTCGAGGAGGGCGGCGGCCTCGGGAGCGAGGCGGTAGGCGGCGAGGACGGCCGCGGTCTCGGCGGGTTCGAAGGGCTGCTGGGTGAGGCTCGCGATGTCGAGGAGCGTGACGGGTCCGGGAGGCTGGGCGGGCCGCTGGAGACGGGATTCGGCGAGGGCGATGAGGCATTCGACGTGCGCGTCGGCGACCAGATACGGCCGTACGGGCACGGCCGAGCCGTCGCCGGGCAGCGCGGCGGTGGTGAGCTGGACGCGGTACCAGGGGTCGACGAGCGGGTCCTCGGCGGGCCAGTGGACCGTGACGGTGGTGTGGTGGGGACGTTCGCCGAGCAGGGAGACGTCGATGTGTTCGACCGGGTGGTCGGTGACCAGACGGATGACGGCCTGCCACAGGGCCGCCTCGTCGGGCGCGACGAGGTCAAGGGTGTCCAGCGGCCGGAGCAGGCCGGCCGGGTAGTAGCCGGCGAGCGGGAGGCCGCGGACGGCGCGGACGCCGGTGGAGCGGGCGAGGGCGGCTGCCGTACGGGCGTAGTGGGCGGCGCGCTCGCGGGCGCGGCGGAGTTCGGCGCGGGCGGGCTCGCCCATCCGGACGCCGTCGCGGTCCAGGGCGGAGAGGACCAGGTGGGGCAGGTGGCGGCAGCCCCGGGCGCGGTGGAGCAGTTCGGCCGGCCCGGCGGCCGGGTCGGCGTCGAGAAGCCGGTAGAGCAGTGCGGTGTTCACGGACGTCCGCCTCCGAATGTATGGTCAGGCCCGGCGCCACCGGCGGCCGAGGGGGCGGGCGGGCGATGACCGGAACGTCTCCGGCGGGCCCGCGGCACGGTGATTGTGTCCGGCCGGGTTCAACGGCTGATCACCACAGGCTCAACGGGCTCTCGACACCGGGCGCGACGCTGTGGTTAATAAGGTGACACATATTTAGACATGTGTGCCGAGGCGGGGCGGCCACTGTCTTCTGGGGTGGCTGGGGGGCAGGACGTTGGGCGATCTCCGTTTCTCGTTACTCGGACTGATGCGGGCTCACCGCGGCGCGACCGCGCTCAAGATGGGCAGTCCGCAGCAGCAGGCGATGCTGGCCGTCCTCCTGCTGCGGCCGGGGTACTCGGCGAGCGCCACGGACCTGATCGCCGCGTTGTGGGGCGAGGAGCCGCCGAGCGCGGCGATGACCACGGTGCGGACCTACGCGTGGCGATGGCGCAAGGTGCTGGACGCGGGTGGCACGGAAGGCGCGGACGGCGCGCGGGGCTCGGCCGCCGCGGGCGACCGGCCGGCGACGAGTGTGCTGGTGTCGATGGGAGACGGCTACCGGCTGGTGCTGCCGAAGCTCGCGGTGGACGCGGCACAGGCGGAGGCGCTGGCCGCCGAGGCGGAGCGCACCGCGCGGACCGATCCGCTGCGCGCCCGCGACCTGCTCAACCAGGCGTTGGAGCTGTGGCAGGGCGAGCCGCTGGCCGGCATTCCCGGCCCGTTCGCGGAGCGGCACCGGCAGCGGCTGGAGGAGTTGCGGCTGACGCTCCTGGAGGAGCGGATCGGGCTCGACCTGACGCTCGGCCGCTACTCGCGCTGCATTCCCGAGCTGACCGCGCTCACCACCGAACACCCGCTGCACGAGCGGGCGTACGGGCTGCTGATGCGGGCGCTGTACCAGGCGGGGCGGCAGGCGGACGCGCTGGCGGCGTACCGCGGGGTGCGGCAGTTGTTCCTCGCGGAGCTGGGCGTGGCGCCGGGCGCCGAGCTGGAGCAGCTGCACCGGCGGATCCTGGAGGGCGATCCGGCGCTGGCCGCTCCGGCGGAGCCGGGTCCGGTGGCCGGGGCCACCGCCGGGCCGACGACCGGGCCGGCGAGCGGAGCGGCGGCGGGGACCGGGGCCGGGACCGGTGCGACGGCGCGCCGGGGAGGCCGGCCGGAGGCCTCCGAGGAGTCGGCGCGGGAGGCGGAGGCGGCCCGCGGCGGCACCGATGGCGACGATGCCGAGGACGGCGACGGCGACCGGGCGTCCGGGGCGGGCCGAAGACCGGGGAGACCGGAGCGGGACGGGCGGGAGGCCGCGGCGCCGCCGAGACCGGCCCAGCTGCCGCCGGACGCCGCCGACTTCACCGGGCGGACGGCGCCGGTCCGGGTGCTGCACGAGGCGCTCGGCGCGCCCTCGGCGCAGGCGCTGGTGATCGCCACCGTGGTGGGCATGGGCGGCGTCGGCAAGACGGCGCTCGCGCTGCACGTTGCGCACCGCGTACGGGAGACGTACCCGGACGGCCAGCTGTACGTGGACCTGCGCGGCTCCGACCCGGTGCCGGCCGACCCGGAGGCGGTCCTCAGCGGGTTCCTGGTGGCGCTCGGGGTGTCCGGCGACGCGGTGCCGGACGGTCTCGACGCGCGCTCGGCGCTGTTCCGGTCGGTGGTCGACGGGCGGCGGCTGCTGCTCGTGCTCGACAACGCCAAGGACGCGACGCAGATCCGGCCGCTGCTGCCCGGCTCGGTCGGCTGCGCGGTGCTGACCACCGGACGCACCCGGCCGGCCGGGCTGCCGGCGACCGTCCAGGTCGACCTGGACGTCTTCCAGCCCTGCGAGGCGCTCGACCTCCTCGGCCGCACGATCGGCGAGGAGCGGCTGGCCGCCGAACGGGACGCCGCCCTCGAGCTGGTGGTGGCCTGCGGGTATCTGCCGCTGGCGGTCCGGATCGTGGCCGCCCGGCTCGCGGCCCGCCCCGGCTGGACCGTGGAGACGCTCAGCCGACGGCTCCAGGTGGAGCGGCGGCGGATCGACGAGCTGCGCATCGGCGACCTCGCGGTGGCGGCGGCCTTCGAACTGAGCTATCGCCAGCTGACCGCCGACCAGGCGCGGGCCTTCCGGCTGGTCGCCTCGGTGGACGGGCCGGACATCGGGCTGCCGGCCGCCGCGGCGCTGCTCGACCTCGACGAGTACGACGCGGAGGACCTGCTGGAGGCGCTGGTGGACGTGGCGATGGTGGAGTCGCCGTTCCCCGGGCGCTACCGCTATCACGACCTGCTGCGGGCCTTCGCCCGGCGGCGTCCGGCCCAGGAGGCGGGCGCCGCCGCGTCGGGCGGCGGTACGGAGGAGTGCGCGGAGGCGGTGGCGGCCCGGGACCGGCTGCTCGACCACCTGCTCGCCACGGCCTGCACGGCCTTCCAGCACGCGGTGCCGGGCGACCCGGCGGCGGGCGCGCTGGGGCCGGCCCGCTCGGCCGGTGTGCCGTTGTCCGGCCGGGACGCGGCCCGGGAGTGGACGGCGGCGGAGCGTGCGGGCGCGGTGGCGCTGGCGGCCCAGGTCGCCGCGGCCGCGGGAGCGCCGACGGCAACGTCCCCGGGAACGGGGATGGGAACGGTCACGGCGGACGGCGGCGGGTCGCTGCCGGGAGGCGGACAGGGAACGGCGACGCAGGAGACGGCGCTGCGGGCCGCGATCGATCTGCTGATCGCGCTCACGCCCTTCGTCCTCACCCCGCCGAGCCGTCAGCTCGCCGCCACCGCCGACGCGCTGGCCGAGGCGGCGGCGCGGCACGGCGACCTCCGGGCCGCCGGACGGGCGCACTTCCTGCGCGGGAACGTGGCTCTGGCGGCGACCCGGCTCGACGCGGCGGAGGCGGCGGCACGCCGGGCGGTGGAGGCGGCGCGGGCCGCGGGCGACACGGTGATCCTCCGTCAGGCGCTCAACGACCTCGGCCTGATCTGCCAGTTCCTCAGCCGCTACGACGAGGCGGTGGACCACTACGACGAGGCGCTGCTGCTCGCCAACGAGCTGGGGCACCGTTCCGGCGCCCTGGTGACGACCGTGAACGCGGCGCTGGCCCGGGTGCGCAGCGGGCGGGCGGCCGAGGCCGTGGAGATCTGTCACGAGGTGCTGGCCGAGCTGCGGACCCGGCAGGACGACCCGGGCCGGGCGTACACGCTGTACGTCCTGGGGCTGGCGCTGCACGGGCTCGGGCGGCACGAGGAGGCGGTGACCTGGTTCCGGGAGTGCCTGGCGGTGGCGACGGGGGCCGGTCTGCGCGACCGGGCCGCGCACGCGCGCTACCGGCTCGCGGACAGTCTCCGCTCGCTCGGCCGGGCGGACGAGGCGCTCGACCACGCCGGGCAGGCGCTGGCGCTCTGCGAGGAGTTGGGGGCGGAGCGGGACCAGGCGCACGCGCTGGTGGTGCTGGGCCGCTCGCTCGCGGACCTGGGGCGCGGCGCCGAGGCGGGAGGGCGGCTGCGGCAGGCGTACGAGATCTTCTGCCGTCTGGGACTTCCGGAGGCCGCCGAGGTGGCCGGGCTGCTGGAGGAGCCGGCGTTGGCCCTGGTCGATCCCTGAGGATCGAAGACCGGGCTCACCAGGAGAGAGAAACGGTTCTGCATACGTGGCCGACGCCGCCGACCGGGTACGGCTCAGGAGCCGGTGCTGTTCCAGTCGGTGTCGTCGGTCGGGGTGGGCGTCGGGGTCGCCACGGAGGACTGCGAGGTGCCGACGGTGCCGGACTGGCCGGTGCCGGTGGCGCCGCTGGTGCCGTCGGCCATCGCCACGCCGGCCGCGCCGAGGGCGATCAGGGCGCCGAGACCGAGGCCCGTGACGGCCAGCCGGATCCGAGCGGCACCGGAGGTGTTCGAACGCTTCGCCATGACTGCTCCCTTGGTCGTCTTCCCTGGTGGGAAGGGGTTCTCCGGGGACTTCCGGAGTTCTGCGGGCTGACGGGATGAGCATGGCAAGGCGCGTTCAACAGCCGATCGACGCACGAGCACCGTGCGTCGATCGCCGTCGTTGATCGGGGCGTTGAACGAGATGGACCAGGCGTTGACCGGGGGACGCCGGCCCGGCTCAGGCGGCCTCGCGGATCTCCAGCGTGCAGCACTTCACGCTGCCGCCGCCCTTGAACAGCTCGGACAGGTCCACACCGATCGGCCGGAAGCCGCGCTCGCGCAGCCTCGCCGCCACTCCCGTCGCCGCCTCCGGCAGCACCACGTTCAGGCCGTCGCTCATCACGTTGAGCCCGAACACCTCCGCGTCGCTCTCCTCCACCAGCAGCGCGTCGGGGAAGAGCCGCCGCAGCACCGCCCGGCTGCCCGCCGAGAAGGCGCCCGGGTAGTACATGACCTGGTCGGCGTCGAGCACGCTGAGCGCGGTGTCGAGGTGGTAGAAGCGCGGATCGACGAGGTCCAGGCCGATCACCGGACGGCCGAGGAACTCCTGCGCCTCCGCGTGGCCGGCGGCCGTGCTGCGGAAGCCGCGCCCGGCGAGCAGGTGGCGCCCGGCCAGGAGCAGGTCGCCCTCGCCCTCGTTGACGTGGACCGGATCGTGGGTGGTGAAGCCGTGGGCCCGGAACCACTCCAGATAGGCGGGCCCCTCGGCGGCGCGCTCGGCGTCTCGGAACCGGGCGCCGAGCACCTTGCCGTCGACGACGGTGGCGCCGTTCGCCGCGTACACCATGTCGGGCAGTCCGGGCAGCGGGTCGATCAGGTCGACGCGGTGGCCGAGTGCGCCGTAGAGCTCGTACAGCTGCTCCCACTGGGCGACGGCGAGGTCGGTGTCGACCGGCTTGGCGGGATCCATCCACGGGTTGATCGCGTAGCTGACCTCGAAGTGGGTCGGACGGCACATCAGGAAGCGGCGCGGGCGGGCGGTGCGGGACACGGGAAGCTCCGGGAGGAAGAGGTACGGGCTCGAGGTAGGGGCCCGAGAGGGAAGGAGGACGGGCGGGCGGCGTGGGCCGCGGTCAGGAATCGGCGGGCCGTTCGGGGAAGCTCCGCAGCCTGCGCAGCGGGCTCGCCAGCAGGACCGCGCCGGCCGAGAGCAGCACGCTCGCCATGATCCAGACGGTGGTGCGGGCGCCGAGGACCTCGCCGAGCCAGCCGCCGAGCAGGGCACCCAGCGGAATGGCGCTGAAGTTGACGGTGGAGGCGCTGGCCCGGATCCGGCCGATCATCGCGGGCGGGCAGTACGCCTGGTAGAAGCTGCCGGCGATGACGTTTCCGGCGACGACTCCGCAGACGGCGACCGACCAGGCCACCGCGCTCGCCGCCAGCGGCAGCCGCTCCCCCGCCAGCGGCAGCAGGAGGATGAACGGCGCGCCGACCAGCTCGCAGAGCAGCAGTCCGCGGGCCGTTCCGAAGCGGCGGGCGATCCTTCCGGCGAGCGTGGCCCCGGCGAGACCGCCGACCGACACCACCGCGAACACCGCCCCGACGCCGCCGGGCGTCACGCCCACGCTCCGGACGAGGAAGACGGTCTGCACCGCCTGGATGCCGTTGAGGCCGAGGTTGCCGACGGCCGCGAAGCTCGCCAGCGTCCGCAGGTACGGGTCGCGCACCAGGAACCGTACGCCTTCGCCGATCTCGCGCAGGATCCCGCGCCGCTCGGCGGCCGACGGCGGCTTCTCCTCGACCTGGACGGAGCTGAGGCAGACCGCCGACACGAGATACGTGACCGCGTCGGCGAGCAGGCCGCTGACGGCGCCGAACGCCTGGGACAGCAGGCCGGCCAGGCCCGGGCCGGCGATCTCCGCCGCCGCGTCACCGGAGCGCAGCTTGACGTTGGCCTCCAGCAGGTCCGGCTTGGCGACCAGCAAGGGCAGCACGGCGCTGTACGCGGTCGACAGGAACACCTTGACCGCTCCGGCGAGCAGCGCCACCACTACCAGCTGCGCCATGGTCAGCACGCCGAGCCAGCCGGCCACCGGCACGCTGCCGAACAGCACCAGGAGCAGGAGGTCGCAGACCACCATCACCTTCAGCCGGGGCCAGCGGTCCACCCAGGCGCCGGCCAGCAGGCCGAGGAAGAGCCAGGGCACCCAGGCGGAGGCGGTGAGCAGGCCGACCATGAACGGCGAGGCGTCCAGGGTGACGACGGCCACCAGGGCGAGCGCGACGTTGCCGACGGCGGTGCCGAGGCCGCTGGTCGTCTCACCGATCCAGAGCTTGCGGAAGTTGCCCTGCGCCCACAGGCCCCAGCGGCTCCTGCGCGGCGCGTCCGGCGCCGGGGGCGAGGAGGGCCCCGGGGACGGCGGCTTGACGGAGGCGGTGGTCATGGCGGGTCACTCTCCCAGCTTCTCGGTCAGCACGGCGGCGATCCGGGCGACGGGCTCCGGCCGCGTCATGGCGCCGTGGGTGCAGGGGATGCGGTGTTCCTCGACGCGGCCTTCGACGTACGGCCGCCAGGCCGCCGCGTAGGGCCAGTCGGCGGGCTTGTCGAGGGTGGCGCCGAAGTAGACGGCGTCGCCGCGGTAGCGGTCCGGTACGTGCTCGGCCATCAGCTTCTTGTGCAGCTCGAAGACGTCGGGCAGGACGTCGGCGGCCTCCCCGAGGAGCGCGGCGAGTTCGGCCTGGCCGCGTCCGTCGGCCGGGTCGTGGCCGAGCGAGACGAGCAGCTCGGCGAGGGTGTCGACCGGGTCGTCCGAGGACGCGGCGGCCACGTCGGCGGCGTGCCGGGCGGGGTCGGCGGGAAGGGCGTCGAGGAGGGCGAGCAGGGCGACCTCCTGGCCCGCCGCCTGGAGGGCGACGGCCATCGCCTGGGCGACGACGCCGCCGAAGGACCAGCCGAGCAGGTGGTACGGCCCGTCCGGCTGGACGGCGCGGATCTGGCGTACGTAGTCCTCGGCGATCTCGGTGACGGAGGCCGGGGAGCCGCCGCGCAGTCCGCGCGCCTGGAGGCCGTGGACCGGGCGGTCCGGGTCGAGCCGGCGCAGCAGGCCGGAGTAGACCCAGCTGATGCCGGCGGCCGGGTGGACGCAGAAGAGCGGGGCCTTGGTGCCCTCGGCGCGCAGCGGAAGGAGGACGTCCAGCGCGCTGTCGGCGCCGTGGAGGTCGTCGGCCGACGCGCCGGGCAGGGCCTGGGCGTGCAGGCGGCGGGCGAGTCCGGCCGCGGTGGGCGTCTCGAAGAGCGCCCGCATGCCGAGGTCCACGCCGCACGCGGTGCGGATCCGGCCGAGCAGCCTCATCGCGAGGAGCGAGTGGCCGCCGAGGTCGAAGAAGCCGGCGTCGGCCGGGACCGGGTCCGGCAGGCCGAGCACCTCGGCGAACAGGCCGCAGAGCAGCTCCTCCTGCGGTGTCCGGGGAGCGCGGCCGGCGGGCGTTGCGGAGAAGTCGGGTGCGGGCAGGGCGCGTCGGTCGACCTTGCCACTGGCGGTCAGCGGCAGGGCGCCGAGCGGGATCACGGCAGCCGGCAGCATGTAGCCGGGCAGCGACTCGGCCGCGAAGGCGCGCAGTTCGGCCTGGTCGAGCGGGCCGTCGGCCACCACGTGGGCGACCAGCCGGGGACCGGCGGCGCCGTCCTCGTAGGCGGTGACGGTGGCGGCGAGGACGCGGGGATGGCGGGTGAGCACGTGCTCGATCTCGCCGGGCTCGATGCGGAAGCCGCGGATCTTGACCTGGTGGTCGGTGCGGCCGAGGTAGTCGAGCTCGCCGTCCCGGGTGCGCCGGACCAGGTCGCCGGTGCGGTACATCCGCTCCCCCGGGACGAACGGGTCGGCGACGAACCGTTCGGCGGTGAGTGACGGGCGGCGAAGGTAGCCGCGGGCGAGGCCGGCGCCCGCCAGGTACAGCTCGCCCGGGACGCCGGGCGGGACGGGACGGAGGTGGTCGTCGAGCACGTAGGCGCGGGTGCCGAGGACGGTGCGGCCGAGGGCCGGCCGGGTGGTGGCGGCGAAGGGCTGGGTGAGGGCGTCGACGGTGGACTCGGTGGGACCGTAGAGGTTGTGGGCGACGGCCGTGGGCGCCTCGCGCAGCCGGGTCCAGAGGGTCTGGCCGACGGCCTCGCCGCCGAGCAGCACCACGCCGGGCGTGCCCGAGGAGGCGAGGGAGTCCAGGAGGCCGGCGTCGAGGAGCTGTTCGGCGTAGGAGGGCGTGACCTCCAGGACGTCGACGGACTCCTTCCTGATGTGCCGGACGAGGGCGCGGGCGTCGCGGCGCACGTCGTCGCCGATCAGATGCAGCTCGTGGCCGGCGATCAGCCAGAGCAGGCCGTCCCAGGAGGCGTCGAAGCAGAGCGAGGCGGTGAGCGCGACGCGTCGGCGGCCGTGGGCGCGTTCGGCCGCGCCGATCGGGCCGGTCGCGGAGCGGTGCGAGGCGAGCAGCGCGGCGATCGAACCGTGGGTCACCACCACGCCCTTGGGGCGGCCGGTGGAGCCGGAGGTGTAGATCACGTACGCGGCGTCGGCCGCGCCGGCGCGGGGCGGCGGGTTGCCGGCGGCGGTGAGGCCCGCGGCGTCGGTCCCGTCCGTCGCGTCCGCCACGCCTGTCCCGTCCGTCGCGTCCGCCACGCCTGTCGTGTCCGTCGGGTCCGTCGCGTCCGTCGTCAGGACCGGGAGGCCGGCGAGCAGCTCGGGCCGTGGCCAGCCCTCGCCGGTCACCACCAGCGCGGGCGCGGCGTCGGCCAGCATGGCGGCGGTGCGGTCGGCCGGGTACTCGGCGTCCAGCGGGAGCGAGGCGGCTCCCGTCTTGAGCACGGCGAGCAGCGCGACGACGGTCTGCGCGGAGCGCGGCAGGGCCAGGGCGACCACCGACTCCGGGCCGGCGCCCGCGGCCGTGAGGCGGTGCGCGAGACGGTTGGCCCGGGCGTTGAGCTCGGCCCAGCTGAGCCGGGTGTCTCCGGCGACCAGCGCGGTCTCGTCCGGAGTGCGGGCCGCCTGGGCCTCGAAGGCGGCGGGCAGCAGCGGGACGTCGGCCGGCAGCGCGGCGCCGGCGTGCAGCGATCCCGAGCGTTCGGCGTCGGAGAGCAGGTCGGCGCGGCCGATCGGCTGGTCGGGGTGGCCGGCCACGGCCGTCAGGAGGCGGCCGAGGCGGACGGCGAGGGACTCGACGGTCTCCCGGTCGAACAGGTCGGTGGCGAAGTCGATCGCGCACTCGAGGCCGGCGGGCGCGCCGTCGGGGTCGAAGGACTCGCCCATGGCGACGGAGAGGTCGAACTTGGCGACGTGTCCGCCGACCGGTTCGACGGTGGCCGTGAGACCGGCCAGGTCGAGCGGCGCCCGGCCGCCCTGACCGTCGCCGTCCCCGTCGCCCTGGCCGTCGCCGTGCCCGTCGCCCTGCCCGCCGGCCTGCGCGCCGCCCTGGCCGCTGCCCTGGAGGAGCAGCATGACCTGGAAGAGCGGGTGGCGGGCCAGTGAGCGGGCCGGGTTGAGCTCCTCGACCAGCCGCTCGAAGGGCACGTCCTGGTGGGCGTGGGCGTCGAGCTGGGTCTCCCGGACGCGGTGGAGCAGTTCGGTGAAGGTCGGGTCGCCGGAGGTGTCGGTGCGCAGCACCAGCGTGTTGACGAAGAAGCCGACCAGGTCGTCCAGGGCCTCGTCCGAACGGCCCGCGACCACCGAGCCGATCGGCACGTCCGTACCGGCGCCGAGCCGGGTCAGCAGGGCGGCGAGTCCGGCCTGCAGGGTCATGAACATCGTGACGCGGTGCTCGCGGGACAGGTCGACGAGCGCGCGGTGCAGGGCGGCGCCGAGCGGAAGGACCACGCGGTCGCCGCGGTGGCTGCTGTCCGCCCGTCGCGGCCGGTCGACCGGCAGCGACAGCTCCTCGGGGAGGCCGGCGAGCGCCTCGCGCCAGTAGGCGAGCTGGCGGGAGACCACGCTGTCCGGGTCGTCCTCGGCGCCGAGCAGCTCGCGCTGCCAGAGCGCGTAGTCCGCGTACTGCACCGGCAGCGGCTGCCACTCGGGCGCCGAGCCGTCGCAGCGGGCGGCGTAGGCGGCGGCGAGGTCGCGCAGCAGCGGGTCCATGGACCAGCCGTCGCCGGCGATGTGGTGCAGGACGAGGACGAGCAGGTGCTCGTCGGCAGCGAGCGGGAAGAGGTGGGCGCGGACCGGGAGTTCGGCGGCGAGGTCGAACGGGATCGCCGCGCACTCGGCCAGGGCGGCCGCCGGGTCCGCGGGCGCGGCCGGACGGCGGTCGAGGGTGACGCGGGCCTCGGCGGCCGGGAGGATCCGCTGCCGCGGCTCGCCGTCCTGCTCGCCGATCAGCGTGCGCAGGATCTCGTGGCGGGCGACCAGGTCGCCGAGGGCGCTTTCGAGCGCGTCCGGGTCGAGCGGGCCGGTCAGACGCAGGGCGAGCGGCAGGTTGTAGAGGGCGCTGGGGCCCTCCATCCGGTCGATCAGCCACAGGCGCTGCTGGGCGAAGGACAGCGGCAGGCATTCCGGGCGTTCGCCGGCCGTGAGCGCGAGCCGGGCTCCGGTCACGGCGCCGTCGAGCCGCTGGGCGAGGCCCGCCACCGTCGGCGCCTCGAAGACGTCCCGGACGCCGATCTCCGCCGCGAACACCGTACGGACCCGGCTGACCAGCTTCATGGCGAGCAGCGAGTGGCCGCCGAGGGCGAAGAAGTCGTCGTCGACCGAGACCGGCTGCGGGCCCGGCACGCCGAGCACCTCGCCGAACAGGCCGCAGAGCAGTTCCTCGCTCGCCGTGCGGGCCGCCCGGCCGCCGGTGAACAGCTGGAAGTCGGGTGCGGGCAGGGCGCGCCGGTCGACCTTGCCGCTGCCGGTGAGCGGCAGCGCGTCGAGGGTGACGACGGCCGCGGGGACCATGTGGGTGGGCAGCGCGTCCGCCACGAATCTGCGCAGTTCGACGGCGAGTTCGGGGCCGGGCGTGGTGACGGCGCAGTGGGCGACGAGGCGGCGGTCGCCGTCCGTGCTCTCGTGCGGGGTGACGACGGCCTGGCGGACGGCCGGGTGCCGGGTGAGCACCTGCTCGATCTCGCCGGGCTCGATGCGGAAGCCGCGGATCTTGACCTGGTGGTCGGTGCGGCCGAGGTAGTCGATCCGGCCGTCGCGGGCGCGCCGGACCAGGTCGCCGGTGCGGTACATCCGCTGTCCCGGGACGAACGGGTCGGCGACGAAGCGTTCGGCGGTGAGCGCCGGGCGGCCGAGGTAGCCGCGGGCGAGGCTGTCGCCGGCGAGGTAGAGCTCGCCCGGGACGCCGGCCGGGACGGGTTGCAGGTGCTCGTCCAGGACGTAGGCGCGGGTGCCGAGGACGGTGCGGCCCATGGTGGGGCGCTCCGTGTCGGCGTACGCCTGGAGCAGGGTGTCGACGGTGCACTCGGTCGGCCCGTAGAGGTTGTGGCCGGTGGTGGCCGGGGCCTCGCGCAGCCGGGTCCACAGGGCCTGGCCGACCGCCTCGCCGCCGAGCAGCACGACCCGCGGCGCGGGCGCGTCCAGGAGGCCTTCGGCGATGAGCTGTTCGGCGTAGGTGGGTGTGAACTGGAGGGCGTCGATGCCGGCCGTGCGGATGTGGGCGACCAGGGCGGCGGGATCGCGGCGCAGGTCGTCGCCGATCAGGTGCAGCTCGTGGCCGGCGACCATCCACAGCAGGCTGTTCCAGGAGGCGTCGAAGCAGAGCGAGGCGGTGAGCGCGGCGCGCAGCCGGCCGTGGGCCCGCTCCGGCTCGCCGAAGGTCTCCGCCCGGTGGGCGGCCAGCAGGCCGGCGATCGAGCCGTGGTTCACCACCACGCCCTTGGGCAGGCCGGTGGAGCCGGAGGTGTAGATGACGTACGCGGCGTTCGCCGGGCCGACACGGAGGGCCGGGCTGCTGTCGGGCCGGTCGGCCCAGTGCCGCTGGTCGGCGTCCAGGACGACGGGGCCGGTGGGGCCGGCGGTGAGGTCGTCGAGGATCTCGGGCAGCGGCCAGCCGGCCCCGGTGAGGACGGCCGCCGGGCGGGCGTCGGCGAGCATGTGAGCGGTGCGTTCCCGCGGGTACTCGGCGTCCAGCGGCAGGAAGGCGGCGCCGGCCTTGAGCACGGCGAGCTGGGAGACCACCGTCTCCGCCGAGCGGGGCAGGGCGAGCGCGACCACGTCCTCCGGGCCGACGCCGGCGGCGATCAGGCCGTGCGCGAGGCGGTTGGCGCGGGCGTCCAGCTCGGCGTAGGTCAGCCGGGTCTCCTCGAAGACCAGGGCCGTGAGGTCCGGCGTGGCCGCCGCCTGGGCGGCGAAGGCCGCCGGGACGAGCGGCGGTTCGGCGGGCAGCGGCCGGTCGCCGCCGAGGAGCTCGGCACGCTCGCCCGTGGCGAGCAGGTCGGCGCGGCCGATGCGCTCGCCGGGACGGGCGGTGATGGCCGCGAGGAGGCGGCCGAAGCGGGCGGCGACGGACTCGACGGTCTCCCGGTCGAACAGGTCGGTGGCGTAGTCGATCGCGCAGTCCAGGCCGGCAGGTGTCCCGTCCGGGCCGAAGAACTCCTCCAGGGTCACGTTGAGGTCGAACTTGGCGACGCCGGTGTCGGCCGGGAGGGCCTCGGCCCGCAGTCCGGCCAGTTCCAGCTCGGCGCCGGAGTTGGACTGGAGGACCATCGCCACCTGGAACAGCGGGTGGCGGGCCAGTGAGCGGGCCGGGTTGAGCTCCTCGACCAGCCGCTCGAAGGGCACGTCCTGGTGGGCGTAGGCGCCGAGGCCGGTCTCGCGGACGCGGCCGAGGAGTTCGGTGAAGGTCGGGTCGCCGGAGGTGTCGGTGCGCAGCACCAGCGTGTTGACGAAGAAGCCGACCAGGTCGTCGAGCGCCTCGTCCGAACGGCCCGCGACCACCGAGCCGATCGGCACGTCGGTGCCGGCGCCGAGCCGGGTCAGCAGCGCGGCGAGCGCGGCCTGGAAGGTCATGAACAGGGTGACGCGGTTCTCGCGGCTCAACGCGACGAGGGCGCGGTGGAGTTCGGCGTCGATCGGCAGGGCGACCCGGTCGCCGCGGTGGTCGGCGCGGGCTCCGCGCGGCCGGTCGACGGGAAGCGTGAGTTCCTCGGGCAGGCCGGCGAGCGCCTCGCGCCAGTAGGCGAGCTGGCGGGAGACCACGCTGTCCGGGTCGTCCTCGGCGCCGAGCAGCTCGCGCTGCCAGAGCGCGTAGTCCGCGTACTGCGCCGGCAGCGGCTCCCGGTCGGGCGCCGAGCCGTCGCAGCGGGCGGCGTAGGCGGCGGCCAGGTCGCGCAGCAGCGGGCCCATCGACCAGCCGTCGCCGACGATGTGGTGCAGCGCGACGACGAGCACGTGCTCCTCGGGGCCGACCCGCAGCAGCGTGACCCGGACGGGCGGTTCGGCGGCCAGGTCGAAGGGACGGCGTCCGGCCCGGTCGACCTCGGTCTCCACGGACTCCGGGGCGCAGTCGCGCAGTGCGAAGGGCAGGACGGCGTCGGCGGGCGCGAGGACCGTCTGGTGGGGCTCGCCGTCGTGCTCGGCGATGACGGTACGGAGGATCTCGTGCCGAGCGGCGAGGTCGCCGAGGGCGCTTTCGAGGGCGGCCGGGTCGAGGCGGCCGGTCAGGCGCAGGGCGAGCGGCATGTTGTAGAGGGCGCTGGGGCCCTCCATCCGGTCGATCAGCCACAGGCGCCGCTGGGCGAAGGACAGCGGCAGGCGCTCGGGGCGCTCGCCGGCCGTCAGCGCGGGCCGGGCGGCGGCGCCGTCGAGCCGCTGGGCCAGGCCGGCCACGGTCGGTGCCTCGAAGACGTCGCGGATGCCGAGTTCGGCGCCGAGCACCGTACGGACGCGGCTGAGCAGCCGGGTGGCGAGCAGGGAGTGGCCGCCGAGGGCGAAGAAGTCGTCGTCGGCCGAGACCGGGCCCGGAAGGCCGAGCACGTCGGCGAACAGGCCGCAGAGGATCTCCTCGCCCGCCGTGCGGGCGGCCCGGCCACCGATGGCCGCCGCGAAGTCGGGCGCGGGCAGCGCGGACCGGTCGAGCTTGCCGTTGACGGTCAGCGGCAGCGCGTCGAGCGTGACGAAGGCGGCCGGGACCATGTAGTCGGGCAGGCCGGCGGCCACGTGGGCGCGCAGTGCGGCCGGGTCGGGCGCGGTGTGCGCCACGAGGTAGGCGACGAGCCGGGTGCCGGCCGCGCCGTCGGTGCTGTGGGCTCCGGCCGTGCCGTCGGCTCCGGCGGCGGCTGCGTGGTCGGCGTACGGCAGCACCGCGGCCTGGACGACGTCGGGGTGGGTGGTCAGGGCGGTCTCGATCTCGCCGAGTTCGATCCGGAAGCCGCGCACCTTGACCTGGTGGTCGGTGCGGCCCAGGTACTCGATCAGGCCGTCCGGGCGGCGCCGGACGAGGTCGCCGGTGCGGTACATCCGCTCCCCCGCCGCGAAGGGATCGGCCACGAAGCGCTCGGCCGTGAGCGCGGGCCGGCCGAGGTAGCCGCGGGCGAGGCCGGCGCCGCTGAGGTACAGCTCGCCGGGGACGCCGGGCGGGACGGGACGCAGACCGGCGTCCAGGACGTGGGCGCGGAGGTTGGGCAGCGGGCGGCCGACGAGCGGGCGGGGGTCGCCGGTGAGCTGGTGGTGCAGCGCGTCGACGGTGCACTCGGTGGGCCCGTACATGTTGAGCACGGCGGTGTCGGGCGCGGCGGTGAGGGCGGTCCAGAGGCTCTGGCCGAGAGCCTCGCCGCCGACCATGAGGAGGGCGGGCGGGCAGCGGTCGAGCAGGCCCTCGTCGACCAGCCGTTCGGCGTGGCCGGGAGTGACGTCGAAGACGTCGGCGCCGGTGCGCTCGGCGTAGCGGACGATCGCGGCGGCGTCACGGCGCAGGTCGTCGTCGAGGAGGTGGAGTTCGTGGCCCGCGACCATCCAGAGCAGCGACTCCAGGGCCGTGTCGAAGGACAGCGAGGCGGTCTGGGCGAACCTGAACCTGCGTCCCGGACGCTTGTGCCGGGCGGCGGCGACGGTCTCGGCGCGGTGGAAGGCGAGCAGGTTGGCGAGGCCGCCGTGGCGGACCACCACGCCCTTGGGCCGGCCGGTGGAGCCGGAGGTGTAGATGACGTACGCGGCGTTCGCCGGGCCGACGGTGAGGTCCGGGGCGTGGGCGGGCCGGTCGGCCCAGGTGTGCTCGCCGGCGTCCAGGACGACGGTGCCCGTGGCGCCGTCGGCGAGGTCGTCGAGGACCTCGGGCAGCGGCCAGCCGGCCCCGGTGAGGACGGCCGCCGGGCGGGCGTCGGCGAGCATGTGGGCGATCCGGTCTCGGGGGTACTCGGCGTCCAGCGGCAGGAAGGCGGCGCCCGCCTTGAGCACGGCGAGCACGGCGACCAGCGATTCGGCGGAGCGCGGCAGGGCGAGCGCGACCAGGTCCTCCGGGCCCACGCCGTGGGCGGTCAGGCCGTGGGCCAGGCGGTTGGCGCGGGCGTCGAGCTCGGCGTACGTGAGGCGGGTCTCGCCGAAGACCAGGGCGGTGTCGTGGGGAGTGGCGGCGACCTGGGCGGCGAAGGCCGCCGGGACGAGGACGTCCGCGCCGGGCCGGGCCGTGTCGTGCCAGTCGTCCAGTGCGGCCCGGCCGGCGTCGCCGAGCACGTCGAGTTCGGCGACCGGGCGGTGCGGGTCGTCGGCCGCCTGGGCGAGCAGGCGCGGCAGGGCCTCGGCGAGCCGTTCGGCGGTGGCCCGGTCGAAGAGGTCGGTGGCGAACTCCAGGCCGCCCTCGAGGCCGGCCGGGGTGCCGTCCGGGTGGTGGCGCTCGGAGAGGTTGAGGGTGAGGTCGAAGGCGGTGGTGGGCAGGCCGAGCGGCTCGTAGGCGGTACGGGTGCCGGGGAACTCGGGGCCGCCGCCGGCGGTGTTGTCGAAGGCGATCATCACCTGGAAGAGCGGGTGCCGGGCGAGCGTGCGGGCCGGGTTGAGCTCTTCGACCAGGCGCTCGAACGGCACGTCCTGGTGGGCGTACGCGGCCAGGTCGGTCTCCCGGACCCGGGCGAGGAGTTCGGCGAAGCTGGGCCGGCCGGTGAGGTCGGTGCGCAGCACCAGGGTGCTGGCGAAGAAGCCGACGAGCTCGTCGAGGGCCGGGTCCAGGCGGCCGGCGAGCGGGGTGCCGATGGGCAGGTCGTCGCCGGCGCCGAAGCGGTGCAGCAGGGTGGCGTAGGCCGCCTGGAGGACCATGAAGAGGGTGGTGCCGTGCGCGGTGGCCAGCTCGGCGAGGCGGGCGTGCAGGGCGGCGTCGAGCTCCAGCGGGACGACGTCGCCGCGGTGGCTCGCGACCGCCGGGCGCGGGCGGTCCAGCGGGAGCGGCAGCTCGTCCGGGAGGCCGGCGAGCGCGTCACGCCAGTGGGCGAGCTGGCGGGAGAGCGGGGACCGCGGGTCGGTGTCGGCGCCGAGCAGCCGGTGCTGCCACAGGGTGTAGTCGGCGTACTGGACCGGCAGCGGCTCCCAGGCCGGCCGCTCGCCGCCGAGCCGGGCGGTGTAGGCCTCGGCGAGGTCGCGGAAGAGCGGTCGCAGCGACCAGCCGTCGCTGGCGATGTGGTGCATCACCAGGAGCAGCACGTGGTCCTCGGGCGACTCCGTGCGCAGATAGGCGTGCAGCGGGACGTCGACGGCCAGGTCGAAGGTGTGGCCGACGAGTTCCTGGACGGGTCGGTCGGTGCGGGTGAGCAGCGGGGCCTCGGGGGCGGGCAGGATGCGCTGGTACGGGATGCCGTCGCGCTCGCCGAAGACGGTGCGCAGCGACTCGTGGCGGGCGACGACGTCGCCGAGCGCGTCTTCGAGGGCGGCGGCGTCCAGCGGTCCGCCGAGCCGGAGGGCGAGCGTGACGTTGTAGGTGGCGGCGGGGCCCTCGGCCTGGGTGAGGAACCACAGCCGGCGCTGGGCGAAGGAGAGCGGCAGCAGTTCGGGCCGGGTCTCGGGGCGGAGCGCGGGCCGGGCGGGGTCGGTGGCGAGCCGGGCGGCGAGGGCGGCGACGGTCGGGGCCTGGAAGAGGTCGCCGATGGCGAGTTCGGCGCCGAGTTCGGTGCGCGCCCGGCCGACCAGGCGGGTGGCGAGCAGGGAGTGGCCGCCGAGTTCGAAGAAGTCGTCGTCGATGGTGATGTCGTCGATGCCGAGGATCTCGCCGAAGAGCGCGCACAGGGCGCTCTCGCGCTCGTCGCGCGGGGCGCGGCCGGCCGTGTCGGCGCCGAGTTCGGGGGCGGGCAGCGCGCGGCGGTCGACCTTGCCGTTGGCGTTCAGCGGCAGGGCGGGCAGCACGACCACGGCGGACGGGACCATGTAGCCGGGAAGGGTTTCGGCGGCGAACTGCTTGAGTTCGCCGGCGAGTTCGGGATTGCCGTGCTGTGCGGCGTCGTCGGGCACGGCGCAGTAGCCGACCAGGCGGGTGTCGCCGGGGCGGTCCTCGCGGGGCACGACGATGACCTGGCGGACGGCGGGGTGGCGGGAGAGCACGGCCTCGATCTCGCCCGGCTCGATGCGGAATCCGCGCAGCTTGACCTGGCCGTCGATCCGGCCGAGGAACTCGATCGCGCCGTCGGCCCGGCGGCGTACCAGGTCTCCGGTGCGGTACATCCGCTGCCCGGGCGTGAAGGGGTCGGCGACGAAGCGTTCGGCGGTCAGCGCCGGCCGGCGCCAGTAGCCGCGGGCCAGGCCGGCCCCGGCCACGTACAGCTCGCCGGGGACTCCGGGCGGGACGGGCCGCAGCCGGGCGTCGAGGACGTGGGCGCGCATGTTGTCGAGCGGGGCGCCGATGGGCGGGCGGGGTCCGGCCAGGTCGTCGGGGCCGAGGTGGTGGTAGGTGGCGAAGGTGGTGGCCTCGGTCGGCCCGTAGACGTGGGCGAGGAGCAGGTCGGGGCAGTGGTCGAGGACGCGCCGCATGAGGGTGCCGGAGGCGGCCTCGCCGCCGGTGCAGACGGTGCGCAGGGCGCGGAAGGTGTCCGGGGCCTGTTCGGCGACCAGGTCGAAGAGCGCCTTGGTGAGGAAGACGGCGGTGACACCGTGCCGGGTGGCGGTGGCGTGCAGGGCGGCGGCGTCGAGGCTGCCGGGCGGGGCGACGACCACGGTGCCGCCGGCCAGCAGCGGTGTCCACAGCTCGTAGGTGGCGGCGTCGAAGGCGTGCGGGGAGTGCAGCAGGATCCGCTCGTGCCGGCCGTCCTGCCAGCGGCGGTCGGCGGCGAGATCGACGACGTCGCGGTGGCGCACCGCGACGCCCTTGGGCGTGCCGGTGGAGCCGGAGGTGAACATCACGTAGGCGAGCTGGTCGGGGTGGACCGGGATGCCGGGGGCGTGCGCCGGTGCGGCGGCCTCGTCGCCGGGGCGGACGACGACGGCGGCGTGCGGGAAGCCCGGGTCGGTGCGGTCGGTGAGCAGGACCGGCGCGCCGGTGTCGGCGAGCAGCGCGGCCATCCGCTCGGGCGGCAGGCTCGCGTGCATCGGGACGTAGGCGCCGCCGGCCTTGAGGACGGCGAGGGTGGCGACGACCAGGTCGACCGAGCGTTCCATCAGCAGGGCGACCGGGGACTCGGGGCCGACGCCGCAGGCGGTCAGGTGGTGCGCGAGGCGGTTGGCGCGGGCGTCGAGCTCGGCGTAGGAGAGGGTGCCGTCGTCGTGGGCGAGGGCGACCGCGTCCGGGGTGCGGGCGGCCTGGGCCTCGAACAGCTCGGGCAGCGAGCCGTACGGCACGGGTGCGGCGGTGGCGTTCCACTCGCGGCCCAGCCGGTCGCGCTCCTCGGCGGCGAGGATGTCGACGGTGCCGATGGGCGCCTCGGGGTCGGCGGCCGCGGCGGCGAGCAGCAGGCCGAGACGCTCGAACAGGGTGGTGACGGTGGCGCGGTCGTAGAGGTCGGCCGCGTACTCGGCCGATCCGGCGAGGCCGGCGGGCGCGCCGTCGGGGCCGTGGCGCTCGGTGATGCCGATGTTGAGGTCGAACTTGGCGACCCGCAGGCCGAGCGGTTCGGGCGCCGACTCGAGCCCGGGCAGGCCGAGTTCGCCCTCCTCGTGGTTCTGCAGCACCAGCAGCGTCTGGAACAACGGGTGGCGGCCGAGGGCGCGGGCCGGGTTGACCTCCTCGACCAGGCGCTCGAACGGCACGTCCTGGTGGGCGAAGGCGTCGAGCTGGGTCTCCCGGACGCGGCCGAGGAGTTCGGCGAAGGTCGGGTCGCCGGAGGTGTCGGTGCGCAGCACGAGGGTGTTGACGAAGAAGCCGACCAGGTCGTTCAGCGCCTCGTCGGAGCGGCCGGCGACGCCGGTGCCGAGCGGGATGTCGGTGCCGGCGCCGAGCCGGGTGAACAGCGCGGCGAGGCCGGCCTGGAGGACGGAGAACAGGGTGGCGCGGTGCCGGCGGGCCAGGCCGGCCAGCGCGGCGTGCAGTTCGGGGCCGTAGCGGAACGACACGGCGTCGGCGGTCCCGGTCGGCGCGGGCGGCCGGGGCCGGTCCACCGGAAGCTCCAGCTCCTCCGGGAGGCCGGCGAGCACACCGCGCCAGTAGTCGAGCTGACGGCTCATCAGGCTGTCGGGATCGCTCTCGTCGCCGAGGAGTTCGCGCTGCCAGAGCGCGTAGTCGGCGTACTGAACGGGCAGCGGCTCCCAGTCGGGTGCCTGGCCGTCGAGGCGGGCGGCGTAGGCGGTGGCGAGGTCGCGCAGCAGCGGGCCGAGCGACCAGCCGTCGCCGGCGATGTGGTGGAGCACGACGAGCAGCACGTGCTCGTGGGACGGCCCGCCGGCGCGGGCGCCGGCGGCGGCGCCGGGGGCGCCACCAGGGGCGATGTCGGTGCCGGTGCGGGCGCGGGCGGCGCCCGGGGCGGCACCCGGGGCGATGTCGGTGCCGGTGCCGGTGCCGGGGCCGGTACGGCTGACGCCATCGGTGGCGGTGTCAGTGGCAGTGGCGGCGTCGGCGTCGGCATCGGCGTGGAGCGAGAAGACCGTGACCCTGATGGGCGGTTCGGCACTCAGGTCGAAGGCGTGAGCGGCGGCCCGGTCCCGCAGGGCGGGATAGGCGTCCGGTGCGCAGTCCACCGTCTCGAAGGCGATCTCCGCCTCCGCGGACGGCAGGATCCGCTGCACCGGGACTCCGTCGGCCACCGGGAACACCGTGCGCAGGGCCTCGTGCCGGGCGACCACGTCCGCCGTGGCGGCGCGCAGGGCGGCGGTGTCGAGCGCGCCGCGCAGGCGGATCGCGAAGGGCAGGTTGTAGAGCGCGGTCGGCCCCTCGATCTGGTCGATCAGCCAGAGACGCTGTTGTGCGTACGAAACCGGGATCACGGTGCTTCCTCTGCTCACGTCACGGCGTGGATGGTGTGCGGGGTGCCTCAGGCGGGGACGGCGGCGGTGGGGCGCACGGTCGGCCGGCAGTCCAGGAGGTCGACGGGGCGGCCCATCGCGACGGCGATCTTCCGGTCGCCGCGGAACGGGTCGCGGCCGTGCGCGCAGAGCACGTTGTCGACCAGCATCACGTCGCCCACCTGCCAGGTCTCGCGGACGGTGGCGGCGTCGTAGGCGGCGTTGAGGGCGTCGACGTCCTCCCGGGTGAGCGGCTCGCCGTCACCGAAGCCGGTGTTGAACGGCAGCCCGTCCGGGCCGAACTCGTCGACCATGGCCTCCCGGATGTCCGGGTCCAGCGACCACTCGTTCCAGAAGGCCAGGTGGTTGAACCAGACCTCCGCACCGGTCACCGGGTGGTGGACCGTGGCCGAACGCAGCTGGCTGGTCCGCAGGTTGCCGTCCGGCTGCCACTCCCACGTGATGCCGTTCTCGCGGCAGTACGCCTCGACGTCGGCGCGGTCCTCGGTGCCGAAGGCGGTGCGCCAGCCGAGCGAGATGTAGTCGGAGTAGTTGCGGGTGAGGGTCCAGCCGGAGGTACGGCCCCGCTCCACCAGGTGGTCGGGAAGACCGGCGAGGACCTTGCGGACGTCGGCGGTCGGGGTGGCGCCGCCGGTCTCGGGGGCCGTGAGGCAGGCGAAGAGGAGCCGGCCGGGGAAGGTCAGGGTGTAGCTGTTCTCGTTGTGCATCCGGATCGACTGGGCGGGCGGCAGGTCCGTGGAGGAGAAGACGCCGTCGCCGAAGTCGCTGCGCGGGGTGGCCTTCTCCCGGTACGGGGTGGGCTCGGGGATCAGGACGTCGCGGACGGCCGCGACGTCCGCGGCCTCGGTCACCGGCATCCCGCGCAGGAAGATCGTGCCGTGCTCGTGCAGGGCGGCGGTCAGCGCGGCCTCGTTCTCGCGCAGCCACGCGCAGGCCTCGGCGAGGTCGGCGGTGGCCGGCACGTGGGCCAGGGCCGGGCGGCCGGGGTTCAGCTCCCAGGTCGGCATCGCGGCGCTCACCGCTGCTCGAGGCCGGCGAGCAGGCTGGCCGGGCGGATGTCGGTCCAGTTGCTCTCGATCCAGTCGAGGCACTCCTGGCGGGTGGCCTCGCCGTGGACGGTGGTCCAGCCGGCCGGCACGTCGATCCAGACCGGCCAGAGCGAGTGCTGGTTCTCGTCATTGGTCAGGACCAGGTAGCCGGCGCTGTCGTCCTCGAACGGGTTGCTGCTCATGGTGGTCTCCGTAAGGGAAGGTGGTCGGAATGGTGTGGGTGGTACCGGGGTGTGATTCGAAGGTAGGCGCGGCCGAGGCCGCCGAGCGGCACAAGTTCCGGCAGGTGAGCGGCAGTTAGCGCGCTGCCTGCCGGAGGGTCGGGCGCCGGGGAAGCGACGCGGGCCGGGCCGGCGCGGAGCCGGGTCGGGTCGGGCCGGGGCGGCGCCGGGGCGGCTCAGCGCGGGGTGAGGCGGACCGGGAAGTGGTCGAGGCCGAAGTTGATGATCGACCGGTTGTGGCGGACCGGTCCGGTCGGCTCGATGCGGGCCGCCTTCTCCAGCGCGGCCGAGTAGAGGGCGCTCAGCTCGGCCTTGGCCAGCGGCGCGCCGATGCAGTAGTGGGCGCCCAGGCCCAGCGCGAGGTGCTTGTTGGGCGAGCGGTCGAGCAGGATCTCCTCGGGCCGTTCGAAGGCCTCCGGGTCCCGGTTGGCGGACCACACCCACACGGCGACCCGGTCGCCGCGGCGGATCTGCCGGCCGCCCAGCTCGATGTCCCGGGTGGCGGTGCGCAGCGTGTGCAGCCCGACCGAGGTCCAGCGCAGCAGCTCGTCCACGGCGGAGTCCAGGGACACCTCGCCCTGCTGGAGGCTGCGCCACAGGTCGGGCCGCTGGACGAGGGTGTGCAGGCCCATGGCGGCCGTGTGGCGGACGGTCTGGACGCCGCCCACCACGATGTTGTCGAGGTTGAGCACCACGTCCTCGACCGGCAGCAGCCGCCCGCCGACCTTGTAGGTCGCCATCATGGAGATCAGGTCGTCCCGCGGGTCGGAGCGGCGCAGCATCACCTGGTGCAGCAGGTAGGGGATCAACTGCTGGTGGCCGGCCCGGCGTTCCTCCGGTGTGCGGCCGAGGAAGGCCACGTCGCAGACCCGGACCACCATGTCCCGGTCCTTCTCGGGGACGTCCAGCAGGTCGCACATCACGGCGAGCGGCAGCGCGGAGACCACGTCGACGAGGTCCACCTCGCCCTGCTCGAGGGCGCGGTCGAAGAGCTCGCCGGCCCGTTCGGCGATCGAGCGGGCGGCGCCGCGCACTCCGCCCTTGGAGAAGAACGGGTTGGCGGGGGCCCGGAGCTCGCGATGCCGGGGCGGGTCGGTGAGGGCCATCATGCGGCCCGAGCCGACCGGCACGTTGCCCTCTCCCGCACCGAGCAGCGAGCCGGACTCCGAGCTGAAGACGGCCGCGTTGCGCAGGACGTCCGCCGACTCGCGGTAGGTGAGCACGGACCAGACCGGGCCGTCGTCCACGGTGTCGGTGAGGTGGACGGGCGCCTCGCGGCGCAGTTCGGCGACGAGGTCCGGGGTGTCGGGGCGGGCCCAGAGGGCCGGGTCGGTGAGGTCGACGGCGGTGGTGGCGGCGGCGGTCGACGGGGCGGCGGGCATGGTCGTGGTGGCGGTCGGCATCACAGCTCCCTGAGGGCGGCGGAGGGCGCGGCGGCCGGCCGGCCCGCCACGAGAGAGGTCACGAGCGAGGTCAGCAGGTCGACCGGACCGGGCCGGTCGACGGTGGCGAGCAGATGCCCGCCGGGTACGACGCGGTGGGCGAAGGCACCACGGGTGTGGGCGGCCCAGCCGGTGAGGCCGGTGGTGGCGAGCATCGGGTCGTCGGCACCGGCCAGCGCGTAGAGCGCGGAGCCGATCGGCGCGTGCGGGCGGTGCCGGTAGGTGGCGCTGACGGCGAGGTCGGTGCGGATGGCGCCGAGGGCGAGCTCGGCCAGGTCCGGGTCGGCCCGCACCAGCTCCTCCAGGCCGGTCATCCGCAGGAGTTCGGAGGCGTCGAGGTTCTTGGTCTCGCGCTCGGCCCACTCGACGGGGCTGGGCGCGCCGACCGTGACGACCAGCTCGGGGCGGCGGTCGGCGGGCAGGGCGCGGGCGACCTCGTACGCGAGGAGGGCGCCGAAGCTCTGTCCGTAGAAGGCGAACCGGCCACCCTCGCCGCCGGTCAGGTGCGGTGTCAGGGCCTCGGTGACGGCGGCGACGAGGGCGTCGAAGTCGGGCGGCATCGGGTGCCGGCTGCGGCCGCCCCGGGCGGGCGGGCGCAGCGCCCAGACCTCGGCGACGGGAGCGAGGGCGCGGGCCAGCGGGGTGTAGGCGGTGGCGTCGCCGCCGGCGTGCGGGAAGCAGAACAGCCGGACGGGGCGGTGGGGCTGGGGCGCGGGGACGAGCAGCCAGTCGCCCTCGACCCGGGGCCGGGCGGTACGGCCGGCCGGCGCCCGGAAGGTGGTGGCCTGGGTGGTCAGGGGGCTCGCGGTGGTCATCGGACGGCCTCTCGGCGGGCGGTGAGGGCGGGACGGGCGGCGGCCGGGCCGGCCTCGGCGGCGCGGCGGACGGCGGCGGTGAAGTCGGCGAGGTCGGTGGCGTCCAGGAGGTGACGGAGCTGGAGCTCGACGTTGAGCTTGCGGCGCAGCAGGTGGACGACGCGGAGGGCGGCGAGCGAGTGGCCGCCGAGAGAGAGGAAGTCGTCGGTGGGCTCGACGGCCGGCACGCCGAGCACGGTGCGCCAGACCTCGGCGACCTGCTCCGCCACTCCCCCGGCCGCCGTGGCCCCGTCCTGAGGCGCTCGCGGTGTGCCGGCCTCGGCGGCCGGGGCGGGCGTGGAGGCGGCCGGGGCGGGCAGGGCACGGTGGTCGACCTTGCCGTTCGCGGTGAGCGGCAGGGCGTCGAGCACGGTCACGGTGGACGGCACCAGGTGGGCGGGCAGGCCACGGCGCAGCGCGGCGAGCAGCTCGGCGGGGCGCAGGCCCGGGCCGGTCACGTAGCCGGCCAGCCGGTGGTCGCCGGGCGCGGCCTCGTGCACGGTGACGGCGGCGGCGGTCACTCCGGCCAGGGCGCCGAGCGCGTGCTCGACCTCGCCGAGCTCGATCCGGAAGCCGCGCAGTTTGACCTGGCGGTCCACGCGGCCGACGTACTCGAGCAGGCCGTCGGCGGAGCGGCGCGCCTGGTCGCCGGTGCGGTACATCCGGGCGCCGGGCTCCGTCGCGAACGGATCCGCGACGAACCGGCCCGCGGTCAGGCCCGGGTGGCCCGGGTAGCCGTGGGCGAGGCCGGGGCCCGCCAGGTACAGCTCGCCGACGGCGCCCGCTTCCGTCACCGGCGCGAGCCGGTCGTCGAGGAGGTAGGCGCGCACGCCGGGCAGCGGCTCGCCGAGGTGCGGGCCGGGGCCGGTGATCGGGGCGGTGATCGCGTCGACGGTGCACTCGGTGGGCCCGTACAGGTTGAGCGCGTCGATCCCGCCGTCGGCCAGTTCGCGCCAGGTCCCGGCCGGTACGGGCTCGCCGCCCATGAACAGCCGCGGGACGCGGGCGCCGGCCAGCTGCTCGCGGAGCAGCTGCCAGTGCGAGGGCGTCAGGTCGAGGTCGGTGACGGCGTGCTCGGCGAGCAGCTCGGCGAGGCGGGCGGGTTCGGCCCGGCGGGCGTCGTCGATCACGACCAGCGTGTCGCCCCGGCAGACGCGGATCCACTGCTGGACGGAGGCGTCGAAGGAGACGCTGGCGTTCCAGGCGACGACGCCCGGCTCCGGGCGGTAGGCGCCGGTGAGTTCGAGGGCGATGGCCAGATCGGTGACGGCGCCGTGGGGCACCTCCACGCCCTTGGGGCGGCCGGTGGAGCCGGAGGTGTAGATGACGTACGCGGAGTCGAGCGGGTGCGGGGTGACGTCGACGGCGGTGCCGGCGGGCCCGTCGGCGTCGGGCCGGAGCACCGGGACGCCGACCGGGACGGGCGGCGCGGCGTCGGCGCTGACCACGGCGGCGAGGCGGGCGTCGGCGGCCATGAACGCGATGCGCTCGGCCGGATAGGCCGGGTCGAGCGGCACGTAGGCGGCGCCGGCCCGCCAGACGGCGATCAGCGCGACCGGCAGGTCGACGGTCCGCGCCAGATGCACCCCGACCCGGTCCCCCCGCCCCACCCCCCGCGCCCTCAGGGCCCGCGCCAGTGCCGCGGTACGCCGGTCCAGCGCGGCGAAGTCAAGGCTCCCGCCGACCGCGTGCACGGCGGCCCGCCCGGGGTGCGCGGCGACGGCCGCGCGCAGCCGGGACAACAGGTCGGGAGCGGAGGTGTCGACGGCGGCGCTGGTGGCGGTCGACGGCTCGGCGTACGTGGTCATGCGAGGCACTCCTTGGTGGTCGTGGTGGTACGGGATGGGTGAATCACGATGTGTGCGGGCCATACGCCACGGGGCGCGCCCCTCAGGCCCACCGGCCGGGGCCGGGACGGCCACCAGGCGACGGCCTGGCTGGCCAGGCGTCCGGCCCGCCAGGACGGACGTCCGACCGGGAACGATCCCTCTGGGAGGGGCATCCGGCCGGGACGGCCTCCGTTCGCAGCGACCGGCGACGCGCTCGACCGAGTTCCGGTCGGTCCGGACGGCCGGGCGGCCTCGGCGCACGGTCACCTGTGCGGTGGCCACCGCGTCCGGGCGACGGCCCGCCGACCGGACCGGCGGCCTCCGGCCGAGGTCGGGACGAACGTCCGACCGGGGAGGACCCTTCTGGGAAGGGCCTCCGGCTGGGACGCCTCCGTCCGCAGCGACCGGCATCACGGACAGCCGGGCTCCGGTCGGTCCGAACCGCCGGCCGGACGGCCTCCGGCCGGGCCGGGGCGGCAAGCCTCCGGGCCGCCGGGGCGGCCACGGGGCCGGTCACCAGTCCGGTGACCGCCGCCGTGTTCAGGCGGTGGTCCGCCGGACGGACCGCTGGCCTCCGGCGAGGCAGGGACGGCCACCGGGCCGCGGCCGGCTAGCTTGGCCGCCCTCGGCGCACGGTCACCAGTCCGGTGACCGCCACCGCGTTAGGGCGGTGGTCCGCCGGCCTCCGGCCGGGACCGGGACGGCCGCCAGGCCGCGGACGGCTGGCGGGGCGTCCGGCCCGTCAGAACGGCGTCCGACCGGGAACGGCCTTCTGCTGGAAGGGACATCCGGCCGGGACGGTCTCCGTCCGCAGCGACCGGCACCACGGCCGGCCGAGTTCCGGCCGGTCCGAAACCGCCGGCCGGACGGCCCGGAAGCCTCCCTGCGCGGCGCCGGACCAGCTGCCCGGCGCCACGACCGGCACGGGACCGGCGTCTCCAGCCCTGCCGCCGGCCCGCCCGGGCCTCCGGCGGAACCCTCCGCCGCGCCCGGCCCGGCCCGCCCGGGCCTGCGGCCTCAGGCCCTCCGGTCGCGGCCGGCCCAGTCGCCTGCCAGGCGCGGCAAACCGAGCCGCCCGCCCGGCGCGGCGTCAGACGCCCGCCCGGCGCGGGCACGCCGTCAGACGCTCGCCCGCCGCGCAGCCGCGGCCCCGACCTCATACGCTCGCCGCCAGGCGTGCCAGCGCGGCCGTGTACGTGTCGATGAAGTGGTCCGCCGTCGTGTCGTCCACCACCGCGCGCTGGTGGTCGACGGCGAGCAGGACGCGGTGGGAGACGGGGTCCTGGATCAGGGAGGCGCCGAAGGCGAAGCTGTTGGGCTCGTGGCGGAGAGTGGGTTCGCAGCCGATGCGGCCGTCTTCGATGCGGGCCTCGCTGAGCCGGCCGAGCGCGTGGAAGCGGAGGTAGCCGAACTGGCTGTCGAGCGCGGTGTCGGCCATCATGCGGGCCAGGCGGGCGAAGGGGACCCGGCGGTGCGGCATCATGTCGAGTTCCTCGCGGTGCACATGGCGTACCAGCGCGGTCAAGTCGTCGCCCGGCTCGGCGACGAGGGGCACGGTGTTGAGGAACAGGCCGTACACCTCCGTGCCGCCGAGCCGTTCCAGCCGGCCGTTCATCGCGAGGCCGGTGGTGACCCGGCGCCGCCCGGTGATCTCGGCGAGGGCGTGCAGGTGGGCGGCGAGGGCGACGGACTTGACCGGGACGGCGAGCGCGTCGGCGACCGTGCGCAGCTGCCGGGGCGCGTCGGGCAGCACCCGTTCGACCGTGCGCGGCAGTTCGTGGACGTCCTCGCTGCCGGGCCAGAGCTGGCCGGTGGCGCCGTCGAGTCGCCGGTGCCAGTAGTCCAGGGACTCCTGGTCGGTGCCGGCCGCGCGTTCGACGGCGACGAAGTCGCGGAAGGCGGTGCGCGGCGGTGGTGTCGGCGCGGCGGCCGGGTCGGCGGCGAGCGCGGTGTGGCGTTCGAGGATCTCGGTGAGCAGGGAGGTGAAGCTCCAGCCGTCGAGGATGGCGTGGTGTTCGGAGAGGGTGAGCTGGAAGGCGTCGTCGGCGAGGCGCTGGACGGTGATCCGGAAGAGCGGCGGCCGGGTGAGGTCGAAGGGCCGGTCCCGGTGGTCGTCGAAGACGGTACGGATCCGGGTGTCCTGCTCCTGCTCGCTCGCCCCGCGCAGGTCCGCGAAGTCGACCGGGGCCGGCAGCGTGCCGTGCACCAGTTGGAGCGGTTCGCCGTAGCCGGAGAGGTCGAGGCCGGTGCGCAGGACGGCGTGGCGGGCCATCGCCTCCTCGACCGAGCGGCGGAACGCGGTCTCGTCGAGGTCGCCGGTGATCCGGTACGAGTTGACGTTGTGGTAGCTGTCGGTGCCGCCGGCGACCTCCATGTGGAAGACCATGGAGAGCTGCATGGAGACCATCGGGTAGGCGTCGACGACCCAGGGCGGGAGTTCGGCCCGGTCCTCCTCCTCGATCAGTGCGAAGGGCCGGCCGGCGTCGGGGTCGTCGGCCACGGGGCGGGCCAGCGGCAGCAGGGTGGCGACGGTGGGCGCGTTGAAGACGTCCCGCAGGGTGACCTGCCAGCCCCGGTCGTGCAGGGCGCCGGCGAGCTGGACGGCGCGGATGGAGTCGCCGCCGAGGTGGAAGAAGTCGTCGTGGACGCCGATGCCGCCGATGCCGAGCACCTCGGTCCACACGCCGGCGAACAGTTCCTCCTCCGGTGTGCGCGGTTCGACGTGCCGGGTGGTGGCGGTGGTGGTGGTGGGCGCGGCGCGGCCGGGCGCGGGCAGGGCGGCGCGGTCGGCCTTGCCGTTGACGGTGAGCGGCAGGGCGTCGAGGACGGTGACGGTGGCCGGGATCATGTAGGCGGGCAGGGTGCGTTCGAGGAAGGTCCGCAGGTCGTCGGGCCCGGTCGGTGAGCTCCCGGTGACGTATGCGGCGAGCCGGTCGTCGTGGACGGTGACGACGCAGGCGTCGACGTCGGGGTGGGCGGCGACGGCGTTCTCGATCTCGCCGAGTTCGATGCGGAAGCCGCGCAGTTTGACCTGGAAGTCGGCCCGGCCGACGTATTCCAGGCCGCCGTCGGCCAGCCGCCGGGCGACGTCGCCGGTCCGGTAGAGCCGGGCGCCGGGCGGTCCGTACGGGTCGGCGACGAAGCGTCCGGCGGTGAGGCCGGGCCGGCCCCAGTAGCCGTGGGCGAGGCTGCCGCCGCCGATGTACAGCTCGCCGGGGACGCCGGGCGGGCAGGGCCGGAGCCAGTCGTCGAGGACGAGCGCGGTGAGGTGCGGCATGGGTGCGCCGACGAGGCTGCGTTCGAAGCCGGCGCCGCCTTCGGCGACGTCGTGGAGGGTGACGTGGACGGTGGTCTCGGTGATGCCGTAGAGGTTGCAGAGGCGGGCGGGCGGCAGCGGGTCGAGGTCGTGCCAGCGCTGGACGACGGCCGGGTCGAGCGCCTCGCCGCCGAGCATGATCCACCGCAGCGCGGGCAGGGCGCGGGGCCTGCGGCGCAGGGCCGGTTCGAGCTGGCGCAGCGCGGAGGGCGTGAGGCAGAGGTGGGTGACGCGTTCGTCGTCGAGCAGGCCGGCGAAGTCGTCGGGCGAGCGGCTGGTGAGGTAGGGGACGACGACCAGGCGGCCGCCGTGCAGCAGGGCGCCCCAGAGTTCCCAGACCGTCCAGTCGAAGGCGTAGCTGTGGAAGAGCGTCCAGACGGTGTCCGGGCCGAAGCCGAAGTGGTCGCGTCCGGAGTCGAGGAGGCGGCTGACGTGCTCGTGGGCGACGCCGACGCCCTTGGGGCGGCCGGTGGAGCCGGAGGTGAAGATGAGGTAGGCGAGGTCGCCGGGGCGGCCGGCGGCGGGTGGCCGGGTGGCCGGGTGGGCGGCGATCTCGTCGGCGCGGGCGGTGAGGTCGAGGGTCTGCCAGGGGCCGTCCGGTGCGCGGTCGGGCCGGTCGGTGAGGACGACGGCGACGGCGGTGTCGCCGAAGACCAGGGCGGCCCGGTCGGCGGGTGCGGCGAGGTCGACGGGCACGTAGGCGGCGCCGGTCTTGAGTACGGCGAGGATCGCGACGGGTACGGCGGTGGTGCGTTCCATGAGGAGGCCGACGCGGTCGCCGGGGCGCACGCCGCGGGCGAGCAGGGTGTGGGCCAGCCGGTTGGCGCGGCGGTCCAGTTCGGCGTAGTCGAGGGTGCCGTCGTGGTCGCTGACGGCGGGCCGGTCGCCGTGGGTGTCGGCGGCCCGCTCGAAGAGGTGGTGGAGGCAGTGGCCGGCTTCGAGCCGGGCGGGCCGGTGCTGCGGTGCGGTGGTGGTGAGCCGGCGCACGGTGGCGTCGGGGTCGGTGAGGGCGGCGTCGAGCAGGCCGGCGTAGTCGGTGGCGAGCCGGCGCACGGTGGCGGCGTCGAAGAGGTCGCTGCTGTATTCGGCCTCGCCGCGCGGTTCGCCGCCGTCGCCGTCCTCGAAGACGGACCAGGTGAGGTCGAACTTGCTGGTTCCGTTGGATCGTACGGTGCGCCGGGCGGCGGCCGCGCCGAAAGCGAGCGGTGTCCGGTCCTCGGTGTGGGCGCCGAAGACGACCTGGACGAGCGGCGGGTGCTGCGGGGCGCGGGCGGTGCCGAGCCGGTCGACGAGCTGGTCGAAGGGGACGTCGAGGTAGCCGAAGGCGTCGAAGGCGGTGTCCTGGAGTGCGGCGAGCAGCTCGCGGAAGCTCTCGCCGGGTGCGAGCCGGACGCGCAGCGGCAGCAGGTTGACGAAGTAGCCCAGCAGGTCGGCGAGTTCGGGGCGGCCGCGGGTGGTGACCGGCGTTCCGACGATCATGTCGTCGGCGCCGGTCCAGCGGTTCATCAGCAGGGCGAAGGCGGCGAGCTGGACGGTGAACGGGGTGACGCCCTCCTGTTCGGCGAGTGCTCTGACCCGGGCGGCGGTGCCGGGGCCGAGGCCGAAGGGTTCGGTGGCGCCGCGGTGGCTGCGCTCGGCGGGCCGCGGCCGGTCCGTGGGCAGTTCGAGCAGGGTGGGTGCGCCGTCGAGGGCCTGCTTCCAGTGGGTGAGGTGCTCCTCGTACGAGGTGTGCTGCTCCTCCTCGGCCCAGTCGGCGTACTGGACGGTGAGCTCGGGGAGGTCGGGGGCACGGTTCTCGCCGGCGGCGCGGTAGGCCTCGGTGAGTTCGCGTTCGAAGACCTCGGCGGACCAGCCGTCCCACACGATGTGGTGGACGGCGAAGAGGAGGGTGGTGCGCTCGTCGGTGAGCCGGAACGCCTCGGCGCGCAGCAGCGGGCCGGTGGTCAGGTCGAAGGGCTCGGCGGCCCGCTCGGTGATCAACTCCTCGGCGCGCGTGGCTTGTTCGGTTGCGGGCAGCTCGCGGAGGTCGGTGACGGCGAGCGGTACGGCGAGGGTGCGGTGGACGCACTGGCGCGGGCCGTCGGGGTGGAGGGCGAAGGTGGTGCGCAGCACCTCGTGCCGGGCGACCACGGTGTCCAGGGCCCGCTGGAGCAGGGCGAGGTCGAGCGGGCCGGTGACGTCGTACGTCCAGGGCGTGGTGTACGTGGCGGCCTGCGGGTTCCACCGGTCGAGGAACCACAGTCCGCGCTGGAGGCCGGAGACGGGCGCGGTACGGGCGGGGCCGGCGGGCAGACCGTCGGACGGTGCGGCGGGCCGGCCGGCGGCTGCCGCGGCGGCGGGCGGCAGGGTGGTGGGGCCGGCCGGCGGGGCGGCCGGGGGCGCGGCGGGCAGGTCGGCGGACGGGCTCACGGCCTCGTTCCCTTCGGTCGGTGGAGTGGCCCGGCGGGCCGGAGGTTCCGGGTGTCGTGTCATCGCGCGGCCAGCCGTTCGGCGATGGCTCCGACCGTCCGGCCGCGGTAGACCACCTGGGGCGGGACGCGGGAGCCGGTGTGCCGGGAGAGGTGCATGGCGACGCGCACGGCGGCCAGCGAGTTGCCGCCGATCCGGAAGAAGTCGGCGTCCGCGGCGGGGTCCTCGGCCAGTTTGAGGACGGCGCGGACGGCGTCGGCGACGAGCCTCTGGTCCGGCGTGAGCGGGTCGGCCGGGGCGGCGGCGGGGCGCTCGGCCGGGGCGGGCAGGGCCCGGCGGTCGACCTTGCCGTTGGGATTGAGGGGCAGGGCGTCGAGGACGTCGAGCGTGGCGGGCACCATGTGCGCGGGCAGGAGGCCGGCCAGGTGGTCGAGGAGCGTGTCCGGGTCGGGCGACGGCGCCGCGGCGGCGGTGACGTAGGCGGCGAGCCGCTGGTCGCCGGGTGCCGGTTCGTGGACGGTGACGGCGGCCTCGCGTACGGACGGGTGGCGGGTGAGCGCGTCCTCGATCTCGCCGGGCTCGACGCGGAAGCCGCGGATCTTCACCTGGTCGTCGGTCCGGCCGGTGATCTCCAGGACTCCGTCCGCCCTCCGGTGGCCGAGGTCGCCGGTGCGGTAGAGCCGTGCGCCGGGCGGGCCGAACGGGGAGGCGACGAAGCGCTCGGCGGTGAGCCCGGGCCGGCCGACGTAGCCGAGGGCGAGACCGCCGCCGGCCGCGTACAACTCGCCGGTGCTGCCGTCGGTGACCGGCTCGAGCCGCTCGTCGAGGACGTGGACCGCCTTGCCGTGCAGCGGGTGGCCGATCGGGATGGAGGCGCCGGCGGCGTCCTCGGCGGTGGCGCGGTGGCTGGTGGTGAGGCCCAGGCTCTCGACCGGGCCGTAGCCGTTGGCGACGACCAGGTCCGGGTAGTGGTCGAGCGCCTTGCCGACGTGGGTGACGGACGCCCGCTCGCCGGCCGTGAAGGCGACCTTGAGGTCGTCGTACGTCTCCGGGAACTCCTCCAGGAGGAAGTTGAACAGGCTGGCGGAGAGCTGGAGCTGGGTGACGTGGTGGCGGCGGGTCAGCTCGGCGACGGCCTGCGGGTCGGGCCGCTGGCCGGGCTGGAGCACGCAGACGCCGCCGAAGGCCAGCGCGCCGTACAGCTCCAGGGCGAAGGCGTCCCAGGAGACCGGGGAGCACTGGAGCCAGACCTCGTCGGGCCCGAAGCGGGCGTAGTCCTGGCCGAGGTAGGTGGTGGTGAGGGCCCGGTGCGGGACGGCGACGCCCTTGGGGCGGCCGGTGGAGCCGGAGGTGAACATCACGCAGGCGAGGTCGGCGCCGGTGACGGGCAGGCGCGGGTCGTGGGCGGGGCGGGCCGCGATGGCGGCGGCCGCGGCGTCGAGGTCGAGGTGGTGGTCGACCGGGAACGGCGGGCTCGCGTGGCGGTGGGTGACGAGCAGGGCGGCGCCGCTGTCGGCGACCGCGCCGGCGAGGCGTTCGGCCGGGAAGTCCGGGTCGAGCAGGGTGTAGGCGGCGCCGGCCTTGAGCGCGGCGAGCAGGGCGGCCACGAGGTCCGGTCCGCGCTCGACGAGGACGGCGACGGTGTCGCCGCGGCCGATGCCGAGGCCGCCGAGGTGGTGGGCGAGGCGGTTGGCCCGCTCGTTCAGGGTGGCGTAGTCGAGGCGGTCCTCGCCGGAGACCAGGGCGAGGGCGTGCGGCTGCCGGGCGGCCCGGTCCTCGAACAGGGTGTGCACGGGCGCTTCGACGGCGGCGGCGAGCGTGCCGAGCCAGGCCTCGCACAGCTCGGCCATGGTGGCCGGGTCGAAGAGGTCGGAGTCGTATTCGAAGCGGCCGGTGAAGTCGGTGCCGCGGTCGTCGACGGAGATCGACAGGTCGAAGCGGGAGACCGGGTTGGAGTGCAGCTCGCGGGTGACCTCGCTGCCGCCGACGGTGAGCGGGCGGGCGTCGAGCGGGTGCAGTTCGAGCAGCACCTGGCAGAGCGGGTTGCGGTCCTCGGCGCGCTCGTCGGGGCGCTCGGCCATGACGGCGCTCGCGATCGCGTCGAACGGCGCCTCCTGGTGGCGGTAGCCGCCGATCGCCACCTCGCGGACGTGCCGGACCAGCTCGCGGAAGTCCATGTCCTCGTCGATCCGGACGCGCAGCGGCAGCAGGTTGACGAAGTAGCCGATCAGGGCGTCGAGTTCGGCCCGGCCGCGGACGCTGACCGGTGAGCCGAGCACGAGGTCGCGCCGGCCGGTGCGGCGGTGCAGGGTGAGCGCGAGCCCGGCGAGCAGCACCATGTACGGTGTCGCGTCCTCGCCGCGGGCCAGCGCCCGGACGGCCTCGGCGACCGGGCGGGGCATCGTGAAGCGGTGGAAGGCGCCGCGGAAGGCCTGGACCTCGGGGCGGGGCCGGTCGGTGGGGAGCGCGGTCTCGGTGGGCGCGTCGCGCAGGTGCTCGCGCCAGTAGTCGAGCTGCCGTTCGGCGGTGCCGTCCTGGCGCTGCCAGGTGCTGTAGTCGGCGTACTGGACCGGGAGTTCGGGAAGGCCGGCGGGCCGGCCGGTGACCAGCGAATCGTAGAGCGCGGCGAGTTCGGTCTCCAGGACGGACAGCGAGCCCTCGTCCCAGACGATGTGGTGGCAGAGCAGCAGCAGGGTGGACGTCTCGCCGGTGCGGTAGAGGTGGGCGCGCATCAGCGGGCCGGTCTCCAGGTCGAAGGGGACCAGGGCGGCCTCGGCGATCAGGCTGTCCAGGGCGTCGGCGGTGGTGCGCGTCACTGTGAACGGCAGCTCCACTGCGGGGTGGACCACCTGGCGGGGACCGTCCTCGGCCAGCTCGAAGGTGGTGCGCAGCGCGCCGTGCCGGTCGACGACGCCGGCCAGGGCCCGGTGGAGCAGCTCCGGGTCGACGGGGCCCGCGAAGCGGAACACCCAGGGCACGACGTACGTGGGCGCGCCCGGGTTCCACTGGTCGAGGAACCACAGCCCGCGCTGGAAGTTCGCGAGCGGCGCCTCGGTGGCGCCGGTGCGGCGCAGCTCGGGGCGCTCGGTGGTGTCCGAGGCGGCGGTGACGGCGGCGGCGAACTCGGCGAGGGTGGGCGCGTCGAAGATGGTGTACGGGGAGATCATGCCGAACACGTCGAAGACCCGGCCGACCACGCGGACGGCGGTGAGCGAATCGCCGCCGAGGTGGAAGAAGTTGTCGTCGGCGCCGACCTCGGGCACGCCGAGCACGTCCGCCCAGACGGCGGCGATCAGCTGCTCGGCCTGGGTGCGCGGCGGGCGGCGGCCGCCGGCCGGTGCGGCGGGCACGGCCTGGGGCGCGGGCAGCGCCGTGCGGTCCACCTTGCCGCCGGCGGTCAGCGGGAAGGCGGCCAGCGCGGTGACGGTGGCCGGGACCATGTGCTCGGGCAGCCGCTCGGCCAGGTGGGCGCGCAGTGCGGCGGTGTCGGGAGCGGTGCCGGTCACATAGGCGGCGAGGCGGCCCTCGTGGGCGACGACGACCGCGGCGGCGACGTCCGGCCGGCCGGCGAGGAGCTGCTCGATCTCACCGGGCTCGACCCGGAATCCGCGGATCTTCACCTGGTGGTCGGCGCGGCCGACGAACTCGATCGGGGCGTCGGCGCCGGAGCGCCGGACCACGTCACCGGTGCGGTACATCCGGGCGCCCGGCTCCGCGGCGAAGGGGTCCGCGACGAAGCGGCCGGCCGTCAGGGCGGGGCGGCCGCGGTAGCCGGAGGCCAGCAGCGGTCCGCCGAGGTACAGCTCGCCCGGCTCGCCGGGCGGCACCGGGCGCAGCCGGTCGTCGAGGACGTAGGCGCGGCGGTCGCCGAGCGGTCGCCCGACCGGCACCGTGTCGCCGTGTCCCGCCGCCGGGCCGGCCACCTCGTGGACGGTGGCGGTGACGACGGTCTCGGTCGGCCCGTAGGCGTTGAGCAGCGGCACACCGGTGGCGGCCCACCAGCCGGCCGCGGCGTCCGGGTAGAGCCGGTCGCTGCCGGAGATCATCAGTCGCAGGGCGCGCGGCGGCCGGGCGTCCGCGCGCAGCGCGGCCACGACCTCCTGGAAGTAGCCGGCGGCGAGGTTGGCCACGGTGACCGCCTCGGTGTCGAGCAGTTCGAGGAGGGCGGCGGGCGCGAGCAGCTGCTCCTCGGGTACGAGGAGGCAGGCGCCGGCCGAGAGGGCGGTCAGGACCTGTTCGACGGCCACGTCCACGGTCGGGCGGGCGAGGTGGAGCACCACGTCGTCCTCGGTGAGGCCGAAGCGCTCCACGGCGGCGGCCAGGTGGCCGGTCAGCGCGGCGAGCGGGACGTGCACGCCCTTGGGCCGGCCGGTGGTGCCGGAGGTGTAGATCAGATAGCCGGCGGCGGGCCCGCGGCCGTCGGCCTCGGCGGGCTCCCCGCAGGCGAGGAGTTCGCCGTCGGTCCAGGCGAGGGTGGCGCCGGCGTCCTCGCGGATCCAGCGGTTGCGCTCCTCGGGCGCCTCCCGGTCCAGCGGCAGATAGGTGGCGCCGGCGCGGAGGGCGGCGAGCAGGCCGACCACGTGGTCGAACCGGTCCCGGCCGGTGACGGCCAGCGTGTGTCCCGGGGCGATCCGGGCGGCCAGGGCGCCGCTCAGCTCGTCCAGCTCCCGGTAGGCGACGGTCCGGGCGCCGAGCCGTAGGGCCGGGCGGTCCGGGAAACGGCGCGCGACGGATATGAAAGGAAAACCGCGAGATTCCATCATCCAACCCCGATGAATTAACGACGCTGCGGGTGGTCGTCTCGACGATAGGACGCCGTTTCCGGGCCGATCGGCAGAAAGCTCGGAAGTCCATCGGCAGTTACAACTGCCGCTTTCCCGAGGGAAATCGGCTGGACGAACGTGCAGCCCACCGAGGCGCGCGGGGGCGCTTCGATGGGCTGCGGAAAAAGACGTCGCGGCGGTCCGGTGGTGACCGGCTTTCTGGTGTCGGTTATCCCGTGCCGGCGTTTCCGGGGAATTGCGAGGACCATACGTCGTCCTGGTCCAGGGCGGCCGGCGTGTATTTCCCGAGCGCGCTGATCAACAGGCGGAGTTCGAGCGCGAGGCACTGGACGAACCGTTCGAGACCGGCCTGCGGGTCCTCCGCCGTGGCGAGCAGGGCGGCCCGGCCCAGACCGACCGCGCGGGCGCCGAGCGCGAGGCTCTTCACCGCCCGGCCGCCCTCCCAGATCCGTCCGGAGACCAGCAGGCAGGGCGGCGGCCCGGCGGCCGCCAGCCGGCGCAGGCACTCCGCGAGCGGCAGGCCCACCTGGGCCGGGAAGGCGCCCGGCGCCCAGCCGGTGCCGCCCTCCGCGCCGTCCACCGTGACGGCGTCCGCGCCGGCCTCGGCGGCCACCCGGGCCGCCTCGGCGACGTCCCGGCCGGGATGCAGCTTCACCCAGACCCGGGCCCGCGGGAAGTTGTTGCGCATCAGCCGGATCTGCTGGCGCAGGATCTCCGCGGTGAAGGTGCCGGGAGTGCTGGAGCGCAGCAGCCGGCCGTCGCCGAAGACGTCGTCGAGCCCGTACCGGTCGCCGAGCCGGGCGGCCGACTCGGCGTCGAGGACGGTCATCCCGCCGAGACCCGGTTTGGCTCCCTGGCCGAGCTTCAGCTCGAAGGCGAGCCTCCCGGTGGCGAGCAGCGGCAGCGCCGCCGGGTCGCTGTAGACGAGGTTCCAGACCTCGGCGTCGGCGTCCTCGGTGGACTGCTGGACGACCACGCCGCCCTGCCCGTCCGGCAGCTCCTCGGCATAGGCCCGCAGGCGGCCGAGCAGCGCCCGGTCCGCCGCCTCGCCGAGCCGGCCGTAGCCGTTGACCGGGACGACGTTCTCGCCGATCACCATGGGCAGGCCGAGGGCGCCCGCCTGCCGGCTGAGCGCGAGGCCGAGATCGCCGCCGGCCGCCCGGGTGGAGCCGAGCGCGGAGACGTACACCGGAAGCGCGGAGGTGAATCCGCCGACGGGGGTGGTGAGTTCGACGTCCCGGTAGTCCGGCTCGCGGCCGAGATCGATGAGCCGGGCGAGCCGCTGCGGCATGAAGACCGGCGGGGTGATGCGCAGCGCGTCGAGCGGGTCGGGCCCGGCGTCCGGCTGGCGCCCGCCGCGCTGCTCCGCGCCGAACAGGACCTGGCCGTACTCGCCGGGCGGCGGGAAGGCGGCCGCCGCGCCGGCCCGGGCGCGCTGCCGGACCTCCTCCTCCGGGAAGCCGGGTGCCGAGAGGTCGCTCACGGCGACACCACCCCCGCCAGCTTCGGGAAGGCGCTGGCCTGCCAGACCGCGTCGAGCCCGGCGACGTAGCGGGTCAGCCGCTCGACGCCGATGCCGAAGCCCGCGCTGCCGGGCACGCCCTCGCGGACCAGGTCGAGGTACCAGCGGTACTTCTGCGGGTTCTCGCCGGTCTCCCGCATCCGGGTGACGATCTCCGCGTAGTCGTTGGTGCGCTGGCTGCCGCTGCACAGCTCGCCGAAGCCCTCGGCGGCGATGAGGTCGAAGTTCCTCAGCAGGCCGGGCTGTTCGGGGTTCTCGCGGTCGTAGAAGCCGCGCGAGCCCTTCGGGTAGTCGGTGACGAAGAAGGGCCGGTCCCGCTGGGCCGAGAGCAACGCCTCGCCCGCCCAGTCGAGTTCGGCGTCCGGGCTCTGCGGGTGGCCGAGACCCTGGAGTTCGGCGACCGCCTCGGCGTGCCGCATCCGGCCGAAGGAGCCCTTGAGGAGTTCGGTGAAGGCGCCCACGTCACGGCCGAGTTCGGCGAAGTCCTTGGGCAGTTCGCGGACCGCGCTGCCGACCATGTGCGTCACGAGCTCCTCGACCAGCTGGACGGCGTCGTCCCGGGTCGCGCCGGCCACCTCCACGTCGAGCTGGTGGAACTCGGCCAGGTGGCGGCTGGTGCCGGCGGTCTCCAGCGGCTCCAGACGGACGTTGGGAGCGATGCAGAAGATCTTGTCGAAGGCGAGCAGCGAGGCCTGCTTGTAGAGGATGGCGCTCGTCATCAGCTTGTAGCGGTGCCCGTAGAAGTCGACGTCGACCTGCTTGGAGCCGCGCGAGCCGGGATCGGTGACGGGCCCGATGATCGGCGGCAGCAGTTCCGTGAAGCCGTGCTCGCGCAGGAACGCGCGGGCGGCGGAGAGGAGCTGGTGCTGGATCCGGAGCGCACTGCGGGTGGACGGGGCGGTCAGGTGGCGGCCGGGGTCCGGGAGCGGTGCGGGGGCCGGGAACGCGTCGGTGGTCATGGTGTGGTGAGTCCCAACTCTCGTCGTGGCGTGGACGTCGCGCGGGGCGGAAGGGGCGGTACGGGAGGGGCGGGCGGCCGGGCGGCGGCGCGGTCGTCGTAGGTCCGCCGGACGTGGGAGAGCGCGGAGATCAGCCCGGCCGAGCCGAGGATCGGCGGTCGTGGGCCCCGCTCCGCCAGGCCGGCGATCGGCATGGACCCGACGTTCGACCAGAGCAGCCGGCCGTCGGGCGCGAGCGAGCTGCGGGACCGGCCGGCGTTGTCGGGATGCAGGCAGTAGGGGACGTCCAGATAGCCGGCGGCGAAGGCCCTCACGAGGGCGCGGCCGATGTCGGCGTCCAGTTCGAGCACGGCGCCGATCAGCGCGCGTGCCTCCGCCTCGATGCCGGTGTCCTCGACGGGCGCGCCGGGACCGGCGGCGGGCGAGGCCCGCCGGGCGTGCTCGTCGGCGGCGGCCGCGGCGGCCGTCTCCAGCGCCCGGACGTTCTCGCCGACGGTCGGTATGCGGTGCGCCTCCGCGGTGGTCTTGACGATCAGCCGGGCGGCGCCCGCCCGCACCGCGAGCCGGGCCGCGTCCTCCAGCAGCAGCCGGGCGCCGCCGGGCGAGCGCGGGAACACGCCCATGTAGGCGTAGAGGACGACGTGGTGGTCGACGTCCGGGAGCAGTTCGGCGGCCAGCCGCCCGAGCACGGTGAGCGCCTCCGCGTCCTGGCGCGGATCGGCCTGCTGGGCGTAGCTGAGCGAGATGCCGCGCAGCCCGTGCTGCCGGAAGAACAGCGCCTCGAGCACGCTGACGGCGACGAGGAGGCCGGGTGGGCAGAGCTGGCCCATCAGGCAGCCGCCGAAGGTCTCCAGATGCGGCTCGGCTCCGGACTCGCGCGCCGAGGCGAGCAGTTCGCAGCTGCGCCGCCAGCTGGCGACGGCCTCGCGCAGCGGCGTACGGCTGTAGGGCAGGCAGTAGGAGACCGGGCCGCCCTCGGTGGCGTCCAGGCCGGCCGCCAGGAGCGCGCGGACGATGTGCTCCGGCCGCGCCGAACCGTGCCGCACCTGCACCGGGAAGCCCGCGTCCGCGACGCCTCGCAGCACGGCGCGGGTGGTGTCCGCGCCGTGGGTGGCGATCGGGTAGCCGTTCAGTCCGGCTCCCTCGGCGAGCGCGCGCCGGGCGGCGTCGAGGTCGCCGGTGCGGGTGTAGCTGTCGAGGGTGAGGGTGCCGACGGTGACGGCGTCCGCCGCCTTGGTGGCGAGCAGTCCGTCGCGCATCCGCCGCGGATCGGCCATGCCCATCCTGGGCTGCACCACCAGGACGCCGGCCGCCCGGGCCCGGGCGACGAAGGCGCCGAATCCCGGCGCGGGGACGGCGGGAGTTCCGGGGGCCGGCTCGGTCGGCTCGGCAGGCGCGGCGTTCGCGGCGAGGCCGGGATGCGGGTGTACGGCGGCGGGTGCCTCGCTCGCGCCCTTCGGGATCGCGGTCACAGCAGCGCTCCCGATCCGGCGGGCAGCGCGCCGACGAAGGAGCGGAACTCCAGCACCGAGCCGCCGTCCTCGAAGACGCCGTCGAAGCCGGCGTCCAGCAGGGCCCGTCGCCGGTCCGGGGCGACGGCGCCCGCGATGCCGAGCTTCCCGCCGATCACGGTCGTCGTGGCGGCCAGTTCGGGGCAGGCGCGCAGCGCCGTGATCACCCGCAGTCCGTCGTGGTATCCGTGCCCGTTGACGCTGCTGAGCACGATCAGGTCCGGGTCGGTCCGGCGGCACTCGGCGACCAGCAACTCGTCCGGCACGCACGCGCCCAGGTTGGTGACCCGGTGGCCGAGCTCCTCCAGCAGCAGCTGGAGGAAGACCAGGTTCCAGGTGTGCGAGTCGGAGGACATGGTCGTCAGGACGACGTCCAGACCGGCCGGCTCGGCCTTTGCGTGCTGCTCCACGGCATGCTGCTCCACGGCGCAAACCCTCTGTGTCGGTAGGTGGTGGGTGCACGGCTGTCGACCGGCGTGCACAGAACGCTAGAGAGGATCGGGGCGCCGGACCGGCAGCTCGCCCGGCAGGATGCGGGCAGTATCGGCCCAGTTCGGAGCCTTCGTACGATCCGTCGTGCGGGGTTCGTACGGGGCTCAGCTCGCCGTCGCCAGCTCGGGGAAGGCGCCGCTCCCGCAGAAGCGCCGGCAGAGGTTCAGCACGGTGAAGCGGACGCCGTCGCGGGCCGGAACGCTGCGGATCAGCCCGCTGGCCAGCAGCTCGTGGACCGCGGCCAGGGACTCCTGCGGCGGCCGGCCGCTGAGCTCGACGGCGTCCTCGCCCGACCAGTCCCCCGGTCTCGCCGCCAGCCGCTCCAGCAGGTCCCGCTGGCCGAGCGTCAGCCGGTCGAGCGCGGCGCCCAGCGCCGCGCCGACGTCCGCCCTGCCGCCGTTCCCGGCCCGCGGCGGCGCCAGGTGGAACGGCCCGTCCGCGAGCCGTGCCACGAGCTGCCGCGGGGACAGCACGGTCGACCAGCCGGCCGCCAGCTCCAACGCGCCGGGCAGGCCGTCGAGCTGACGGCAGAGCGCGGCGACGGCGGGTGCCTCGTCGGGTTCGAGCCGATAGCCGGGCCGCAGCCGGCGCAGGTGCGACAGCAGCAGCCGGACGGCGCCGACCTCGGCCAGTGCCACCGGGTCGTGGTCGAGTTCCGGCCCCGGGGTGGGCAGCGGGGCCAGCGGGATCACCTGGCCTCCGGGCAGCGGCTGCGGGACCCGGGCGGTGATCAGGACGCGCAGACCGGGGCAGCGCTGGAACAGCTCGTCCAGCAGGGCCGTGTCCACGCCGGCGTCGGCGCCGTCCAGGACGAGCAGGGTGGGCCGCTCGCCGATGGCCCGGGCGAGGTCCGCGCGGCGCTCCACGCCGGCGGCCGGCTGTCTTCCGCAGTCGATCCAGCGCACCGACCACCGGGAGGCGAGGTGCAGTCGTCGCGCGACCTCCAGGACCAGCCGGGTCTTGCCGACCCCGCCGAGACCGGCCACCGTGACCAGACGGTCGCCGTGCACGGCGAGGGCGTCGGTCAGCACCTCGACCTCCAGCTCGCGGCCGACGATCGCCCCGCGGGCGACCGGCGGCGCGACGGGCTCGTCGCGCGGCTCCTCGACGAGCGCCTGGCGGCGCGCCGCCGCCTCGAAGTCCGACCGGGCGCGGCCCTCCAGCCGCAGCGCGTCGGCGAGCAGCCGGACCGTCTCCTGCCGGGGACGCTGGACCCGTCCGCTCTCCATGTCCCGGATCGCCCGGACGCTCAGGGTCGCGTGATCGGCGAGCACCTGCTGGGTCAGGCCGATGCGCTCACGGAGGACCCTGAGCAGCTCTCCGAAGCCCGCCGTCGACTGCGGCGACCGAACACCGTCCATGCCTCGTCCACCTTTCGTGGGTTGGCCAACAACCGGGGACCGGGGTCCCGGACGGCGTCGACCGGTGGTGACCGCCGCGCCGTGTTCCCCCTGGCGCCGATGGTCCACGGCCCGGCTCTACGGCCGATCAACAGCCGATCACCGCACGTTCACGCTCTCTCCACGCCGCCCCCTCCAACCCTCCCGCCGGGTGCGCCGTGCCGCGGGAGGCGGGGACGGCGGTCGTCGCATACGGTCGACCAAGGCGACCGAGGAGGACGTGCCGTGGAGCGCAGCGCGCCGACAGGCGAGGAACCCGTGAACGCCGGACGACCGACCGGAGGCTTCCCGAGGGCCGGCTGCCGGGCGGCCCGCCGTGGGTAGGGCCGAGGCGCGGCACGGGACGGAGGCGTCGGCCGACGCCGACGCGCCGGACGCGCGGACCACGTCCACGGTCGTGCTGCGGGTCAACCGGACGGAGCACACCCTCACCGTCGACAACCGCACGACGCTGCTGGACGCGCTGCGCGACCACCTCGGGCTCACCGGCTCGAAGAAGGGCTGCGACCACGGGCAGTGCGGGGCGTGCACCGTCCTCGTCGACGGCCGGCGGGTGAACGCCTGTCTGCTGCTCGCCGTCGCCTGTGCGGGCGTGTCCGTCACCACGGTCGAGGGCCTCGCCGACGGCGACGGTCTCCATCCGGTGCAGGAGGCGTTCGTCGCCCGGGACGCGCTGCAGTGCGGCTACTGCACTCCGGGCCAGATCTGCTCGGCCGTCGCCCTGCTCGACGAGGCGGCCCGCGGCGAGCCGTCGCTCGTGACACCGCCCGGCCGGCCGGCGGACGGCCCGGTGGCCCTCACCCCGGACGAGATCCGCGAGCGCATGAGCGGGAACATCTGCCGCTGCGGGGCCTACCCGAACATCGTCGACGCGATCGAGGAGGCGGCGCGGTGAAGCCCTTCGCGTACGAACGGCCGGAGCGGGTCGAGGAGGCGCTCGACCGGATCGCCGCCCACCCCGGTGCACGGTTCCTCGCCGGCGGGACGAATCTCGTGGACCTGATGAAGCTGGGCGTCGCGGGCCCGTCGCTGCTGGTCGACATCGGCGGCCTGCCGCTGGACGGCGTGGAGGAGACTCCCGACGGCGGTCTGCGCATCGGGGCGACCGCGCGCAACAGCGACGTGGCGGCGCATCCGGTCGTCCGCGCCCGCTATCCCGTCCTGTCGCAGGCCCTGCTGTCCGGCGCCTCCGCCCAGCTGCGCAACGCCGCCACCACCGGCGGCAATCTGCTCCAGCGCACCCGCTGCCCCTACTTCCAGGACACGTCGAAGCCGTGCAACAAGCGCGCGCCCGGGTCCGGCTGTCCGGCCCGGGAGGGCGTCCACCGCGACCTCGCGGTGATCGGCCACTCGGCGCACTGCGTCGCCACCCACCCGTCCGACATGGCGGTCGCGCTCGCCGCCCTCGACGCGGAGGTCCGGCTGATCGGGCACTCGGGCGAACGGACGGTGCCCGTCACCGCGTTCCACCGGCTCCCGGGCGACCGGCCCGAGCAGGACACCGTCCTCGAACCCGGCGAGCTGATCACGGCCGTGACGCTGCCCGCGCCGCCACCCGGAGCACGCAGCGGCTACCGCAAGGCCCGCGACCGTGCCTCGTACGCCTTCGCGCTCGCCTCCGTCGCCGTCGTCCTGACCGTCGAGGACGGCCGCGTCGGGCACGCGGCGCTCGCCTTCGGCGGTCTCGCCCACAAGCCGTGGCGGGCCCGCGAGGCGGAGGAGGTGCTGCGCGGGGCGCCGGCGACGGCCGAGACGTACGCGCGGGCGGCCGACGCGGAACTCGCCGCCGCCGAGCCGCTGCGCGACAACGGTTTCAAGGTGCCGCTCGCCCGCAACCTCGCGGTGAGCGTCCTGCGCGAGCTGGCCGCCGGCGCAGACGGCACCGACGCGCCCGGCGGCCGTACCGGAGGAGGCACCGCGCCATGACCGCCCGACCCGAACCGCCGACGGCGGCCGTCCGGCGTGACGCCCGGCAGAAGGTGACCGGCGAGGCCCGCTACGCCGCCGACCGGCTTCCGCCCGGCTGTCTGCACGCCTGTCCCGTGCCCGCCGCCGTCGCCCGCGGCCGGGTCACCGCCGTGCACGCCGACGAGGTCCTGCGGCGGCCCGGCGTGCACGCCGTGCTCACCCACGAGAACGCGCCCCGGCTCGGCGACGCCGACGACCCGACGCTCCTGCTGCTCCAGGACGACCGGGTGCCGCACCGCGGCTGGTACGTCGCCGTCGTGGTCGCCGACACCCTCGAGCACGCGCGCGCCGCCGCCGACGCGCTGCGGATCGACTACGCCGCGGAGGACCACGACGTCGAGCTGAGCGCCGGCCATCCGCGGCTGTACACGCCCGAGGAGGCCAACGGCGGCCATCCCGCCGTGCGGGAGCGCGGCGACTTCGACACGGCCTTCGCCGCCTGTGCGGTACGGCTCGACGCCACGTACACCATGACCGCGCTGCACAACCATCCGATGGAGCCGCACGCCGCCACGGCCCGCTGGGACGACGACGGTCTGACCGTGTACGACTCCAGTCAGGGCGCGACGGTGGTGCGGGACGTCCTCGCGCGGCTCTTCCAGCTGCCCGAGCGGCAGGTCACGGTCGACTCCTCGTACGTGGGCGGCGGCTTCGGCTCGAAGGGCACCCCGCGGCCGCCGGCCGTCCTCGCGGCGATGGCCGCCCGGCACACCGGCCGGCCGGTCCGGCTCGCGCTGCCGCGCCGCGAACTCGCGGCGGTCGTCGGCCACCGCGCGCCCACCGTCCAGCGCCTGCGGATCGGCGCCTCGCAGGACGGGGTGATCGCCGCGCTCGCGCACGAGGTCGTCACGCAGACGTCCACGGTGAAGGAGTTCGTCGAGCAGGCCGCGGTCCCGGCCCGCACCATGTACACCTCGCCGCACAGCCGTACCGTCCACCGGGTGGTGGCCCTCGACGTGCCGACGCCGTCGTGGATGCGCGCGCCCGGCGAGGCGTCCGGCATGTACGCCCTCGAGTCGGCCATGGACGAACTCGCCGCGGCCGCCGGCCTCGACCCGGTCGAGGTGCGGCTGCGCAACGAACCCGGCGAGGAGCCCGACAGCGGCAAGCCCTTCAGCAGCCGGGGCCTCGCCGACTGCCTGCGGGAGGGCGCGCGGCGCTTCGGCTGGGCGGAGCGCGACCCGCGGCCCGGCGTCCGGCGCGAAGGAGACCTGCTGACGGGCACGGGCGTCGCCGCGGCCACGTATCCGGTGCTCGTGAGCCCGTGCAAAGCCTCCGCGCACGCCGCGCCGGACGGCCGCTTCGTGGTACGGGTCGACGCCACCGACATCGGCACCGGGGCGCGCACCGTCCTGGCCCAGGTCGCCGCCGACGCCCTCGGCGCGCCGCTCGACTCCGTACGCGTCGAGCTCGGCAGCAGCCGGCTGCCCGACGCGCCGGTCGCGGGCGGCTCCTCCGGGACGGCCTCGTGGGGCTGGGCCGTGCACAAGGCGTGCACGTCCCTGCGCGCCGCCCTGGCCGCCCGGCCCGGCTCGCCGCCGCCCGAGGGCGTCACCGTCGAGGCGGACACCGAGGAGGAGGCGGGCCGGACGTCGCCGTACGCGCGCCACGCCTTCGGCGCCCACTTCGCCGAGGTCCGCGTCGACACCGTCACGGGCGAGGTCCGGGTGAGCCGGCTGCTCGGTGTCTACGCGGTGGGCCGCGTCCTCAACGCCCGTACCGCCCGCTCCCAGTTCATCGGCGGCATGACGATGGGCCTCGGCATGGCCCTGACCGAGCACAGCACCATGGACCGCGCCTTCGGCGACTACACCGAGCACGACCTGGCCTCCTACCACGTCCCCGTCTGCGCCGACGTGCCCGCGATCGAGGCGCACTGGCTGGACGAGCACGACGACCACCTCAACCCGATGGGCAGCAAGGGCATCGGCGAGATCGGGATCGTCGGCACGGCCGCGGCGATCGCCAACGCCGTCCACCACGCGACGGGTGTGCGCCTGCGCGACCTCCCGCTCACCCCGGACCGCCTCCTGCCGCTGCTGACCCCGAAGACGGCGCCCCGCGCGGCGCGGTCCGCGCCTGGGCGTCCGGTCAGGCCGGAGTGAAGGGCTCGTTGAGGTGAGCCGTGGCCAGCAGGGCGTGCTCGTCGCGGGCACGGGACAGCAGAGCGGTGCGGGTGGCCTGGGCGGTGGGCTTGTCGCGTTCGAAGCGATAGGCCACCTGCGGGTCGGCGAGCTGCACCGCGTGCACCAGCACGTCGCCGGTGATGTAGATCCGCCGCCGGCCGCCGTCGACCAGCACGGACTGGTGGCCGGCGGTGTGCCCCGGAGTCGGCAGGGCGCGCACCCCGCCGCCGGCCAGCCGGACGGGCCCGTCGACCTCGTCCAGCAGCCCTGCGGCGGACAGCGGTTTCACCACGTACGACAGCGCGCTGTCCGTGGGGGCGAGCGAGGAGAGCTCCGTGCGCTGGACGACGTGCCGGGCGTCGGGGAACATCGGCCTGCCGTCGGCTCCGACCACCCAGCCGTAGTGGTCCTCGTGCAGATGGGTCAGCACCACCGTGTCGACGTCGTCCACGCCGATGCCGGCCTGGACGAGGACGCGGGGCAGCCGGCCGGGGACCGGGGCCCAGCCTGACGCGGGGCTGCCGGCCGGCCCCACCCCGGTGTCCACGAGCGTGACGCGTCCGCCGGGACGCCGTACGGCGTAGCACCAGAAGCTCAGCCGCCAGGTCCCGCCCGGCCCGGCCGCCCGCGGGTCGATCCGGTCCGCGCGCTCCCAGGCCTCCTCGGTGACGCCGCTGAAGTGGTCCCGCCGCGTGCCCGGGAAGGTGCCTCGGGCGTCGAGCAGCGCCAGCACCTCGTACCTCCCGGCATGCCGGGCCACCACCCCGCCGCGGTGCTGCCCGGCCACGGCGGCCTCGGCCGGCCCGCCCGGCCCCAGTACACCGGCCGCGAGGCCGGCCGCCGCTCCCCGCAGCACCGCGCGCCGTGCGGGCCTGGTCGTGTTCCTCATCGGCGACAACCCTTTCCGTCCCGGAATCCGAGGCGCCCCGGCCCTCGTGCCGGGGCGCCGTGCCGAGCGTGCCGGGAGCGGGGCCGGACGGTCTTGTAGATCCTTGCTCGGTCCGGGTCCGTGCGTCGGACGCCTCACCGCCGCGCCGGGGTCAGGGAGCTCAGGAGGGCGCGCAGCCGCCCCGGCGGGAGTCCCGCCAGGTCCCGTACGACATGGGTCATGTGCGCCTGGTCGGTGAAACCCAGCTCGAGCGCGAGCCCCGCCAGGTCCCGCTCGCCCTCGGCCAAGCGCTCCAGCGCCCGGTTGACCCGCAGTCCGTTCCGGTAGCGGGTCAGGGACGTGCCGGTGGCGGTCGCGAAGACCCGGCTGAGGTGGTGCGGCGAACACCCCACGAGGGCGCTCACCTCCTCAAGGCCCCGTAGCGGGTCGTCGTTGAGTACGGTGCGCGCGTCGTCGACCGTCCGCCGCCGGGCCGCGGCCGAGGCGGGGCGGCCCGCCTCGACGCGGTCGGGAGCCAGCCGGGCCAGCAACCGAGCGGCCAGCGTGACGACCCGCTCGGCGAGTTCGAAGCCGTCACCCGCCTGGGCCCGGCCGAGCAGCACACGGTGGGCGAGGGAGACGTCGGGTGTCGTGAAGACCAGCCCCTGGGGCACCGACGGGTCGCCGCCCAGCAGGCCGGCGAGCACCGGTTCGGCCAGCACGATCTCGGTGTAGACGTCGGCGCCGCAGGGGTGACTGAACTGCTGCTCGCTGCCCGGCCGTTCGACGTACACGCTCGCCGGGTCCAGCACCTCCTCCCGGCCGTCGACACGACCGCGTACCAGGCCCCGGCGGACCAGAACGAACCCGAACACCGACGCCGGCCGCGTCTCCGTCCAGCCGCGCGGAGGATCGCCGCAGCTCACGTCGGCCAGCAGCAGACCCTCCGTCCGCAGGACGGTGCGCCGCGACACAGGCATGAACGCAGCTTACGGGCCGCGCTCGCCGCGCTACACGGGGCAGTTGGGAAGCGGGTCGGTCTCGCTGTAGATGTCGATGTCGCGCATGTAACCCCAGTTGCCGTTGTCGGCCTGCGTCCACACCCAACGCCTCGGGTGCGGCCCGCCGATGTAGTTCCCGAAGTCGGACTTGCACTCGAACCAGCTGGTCGTGGTGTACATGTACCCGACGATGTCGCCGCCGTAGCGCGACTGGTACACAGGGGCGCCGTAGACGTTGTTGCAGTACCAGCGGCCCGTGTTCCAGCACGGGGACGCGAGCGGGCCGGCGGAGGCGGTCGGCGCGGTCAGCGCCAGCGAGGCACCGGCCACCAGTGCCGCCAGCGCGGTCCTCACCGCTCGCACACGAGACATGGTCATGTCATCTTCTCCCTTTGGTGGGTGACGGTTCCGGGGCGGGACGGCAGCGCGCCGGGTAAGCGGCCGCGGCCCCGCCTGCCCAAGTCTGGTACGGCAGCCGCAGTCCCCCACAGCTTTGCGAAACCCTTCGAAAGGTGGCCCCGCCACGGCGGGAGGCGACGGGGCGGCGTCAAGCGGGCACGTCGAGCGGCGGGTGCTCGAGCACGTGGGGCTTGTACTCGACCAGCTGGATGCGGCCGTCGAAGGTGCGGTGGTCGGTCATCTCCAGGGCGACGTCCGGGTAGCCGTCGTAGATGCGTTCCTCGCCCGTGGCCCCGGTGATCACCGGGAACATCACGACCCGGAAACGGTCGACGAGTCCGGCTCGCAGCAGGGACCGGCACAGGCTGAGGCTGCCGATCGTGCTGAGGAGCCCCGCGTCGCCCGACTTCATCGCCCGGACCGCCTCGACGGCGTCGCCGCGGACGAGCGTGCAGTTGGCCCACGTCAGCGGCTCGGCGAGCGAGGAGGAGAACACCACCTTGGAGGCGCGCGTCAGCTGGTCGACGGACGCCTCTTCCTCGGGCCTGAAGTCGTCCTGGCCACTCGGGACCTCGCCCGCGGCGAAGCCCGACATCAGGCGGTAGGTGTTCGCTCCCATCAGGTAGGTGACCTCGGGCTGCTCGCCGAGCCACGCGAGGTACTCCGGGCCCTCGAGGCCCCAGAACCCGGGCCATCCCTCTCCGGACGCGTAGCCGTCGAGGGAGGTGATGAAGTCGACGAGGAGTTCCGACATGGCAGTGTCCTTTCCCGGGGGTGTCATGAGCTTGGACCGGCCGGCAGCCGCGAACTCATCGATCCACCGTGGAAAGGGCGCAAGAACGCCGGAAAGTCACCCGTTCAGGCACCGGCGGCACCCGGGCGCCCGCGCGCCCGGAGTCTCCCTGACCGTCGGGACGTCAGGAGAGGAGGTCGAGCAGGGCCGCTCCCGTCTCGGTGAGGTGGAGGCGGACCTCGCGGCCGTGGCGTGTGCGGCGGAGGAGGCCCGCGCGGGCGAGCTGGCCGCAGTGGTACGTGGCGGTGCTCACCGTGATGTGGGCATGCTGGGCGGTCTCCGACACGGACGGCCGGCGGCGGGCGTCGCGGAGGATCGCGGCGCGGACCGGGCCGAGGACCACCTCCAGCCGGCCGGACGCCGTACGGGGCTCCGCGTCCCCGCCCTCGGCAAGGCGCCCGAGGCCGGGCAGCGGGTAGCCGATCCAGATGAGGTCCGGGTCCTCGGCGCTGTAGGCGCAGGCCGAGAACCCCGAGGCGAGCGGGGCCAGGACCAGACGGCGCCGGCCTCGGTCCGTGAGGTGCGAGGGGCAGGCGTGCGGAAGCTCCAGCAGGCCGTCGGCGTAACGGACCGCAGCGCCGAGGGTGTTGAGGAGCGGGTCCAGGCCGCCCGACACGGAGGCGACCCCGACGCGTTCCGCCTCGCGCAGGAGCAGCCCGTCCGCCTGTCGCCACAACGGGCTGAAGGCGGACCAGACCGAGTTCGCCAGCCGCCGGTAGGCGTCGAGGAAGCGGCGGGGCCGGTCGGCGATCCGGCGCCAGTGCTCCGGGGCGGTCTCGCCGAACCGGCGGGCGATCTCCCGCTGCAGCAGCTCGGCGTCCAGCGCGTCCAGCTCGTCCGCGACCCCGCTGGTGTGCGCGCCGGGGCCGGGCCCGGGCCCGGCGTCGCGAACGCCGCGGGTCAGGGCGAGGCTGTCGGGAAGCCACGGGGTGCCGCAGGCGAACACGGACCGCAGCGCGGCCGCGTCCTCGGCCCGTACCGACTGGTGGACGACCCGGCGCCATGCCTCGGGCATGCCCTGCGGGCGGTCGCCGAAGACGCCGGCGAGAAGGGAGAACAGGGTCGTCCCCGGATGCCGGCTGACCGACAGGTGGAGGTGCTCCAGACGCCCGATCGGAACGGTCTCGACCTTCGACATACGCCCCCCGATGCACCGCCGGCCACACCCGCTTCGAGTCGCGATGGTAACCGCGTACGGGCGGGAGAAGCGCGCCGTGGGGGGACTCCGGCGCGCCGCCGAAGTCCCCCCGTGTCCTGGCGTGTTCGAGGACGTCCTGACCCCTGGGAGGGCGGGGCTCAGGTCAGGGGTTCCCCGTCCACGCCACGTACAGGTCGTAGGTGATCTCGCCCGCGCCGCGCTTTCGGGTACGGCCCGCCGGCTCCGCCGTTGGGGGGCCGGGGATCATACTGGTCGGGCCCTGATCACCCACTGGACGGTTCCATGGCCAAGAGCAGCTCTTCATCGACCCTCGCCCCCGACACCGCCTGGCTCGGGCGTGGGCGTCACCTCGGGCCGGAGCCCGAGCGGGACGTGCGGCGTAATCTGATCGCCCTCAAGGCGGCCGGGGTGATCGACGATTTCCTCGACCTCGATCCCGTCGAGGCGGCCCGCTCCACCGACATGTTCCCCCGCGACGCCTCCGCCGATCCCGGCCCGTCGGCCCGCCGGCTCTTCGAGGCCCGCTGGCGGGTGGCCGACGGCGTCACCGTGCGCGCCCAGCTCACGACGTACGAGCCCGAGTCCCGCCGTGCGAGCGGCGCGGGTGAGGTCGGCTGGGTGCTCGCCGCCGAGGCGGAGCGCGGGTGGGAGCCGAGCTGGCCCTCCCCCGCCACCGTGTTCTGGCCCGACAGCGACCAGGTGGCCTGGGATCACGACACCGTGGCGGGCGTGCGGCTGCGGACGGCCAACTACCTGCCGAAGGACGACGGTGACCTGCGGCACGTGCTGCGCGACTGCGCCCGGCGCAGCTGGTTCGTCCATGTCGTCGTGCACGAGGCCATGACGCCGGACGCGCGGGGCCGGCGGCCGGTCACCGCGTTCCTGCCGCCGAGCCTCCGCCACCGGGTGATCGAGCACCGCGCCACCCCGGATCAGGCGCTGATCGCCGACTTCGCGATGAAGCGCGAGCTGGGTGTGGGGCTCCCGCGTGGTGGGGCCGTCGTCCTGCCCCCGACGCCGCCCGTGGAGGGCTACGACGCCGAGCGCTTCACCGTACGGGACGTCTTCCTCGACGGCACCGAGCCGACCGAACTCCTCCTGAAGATCGGTGAGTACGCCTCGCTGCCGCGGCCTCTGCCCGTCGACGCCGAACAGGCCCTCACCCGTCTGCGCCAGGGCTGGCACCTGCTCACCCCGGAGGAGGAGCTCGTCCACGCACGGGCGATGGTCACCCGGTACGCCAAGGCGCTCGAGGCCATGACGGCGTCCTGCGACCTGTACCGGGAGGCGGCCGAGTCGGCCCTCGCCGCGCTCGCCGAGGCCACCGGCGGCGACGGCACGGACCGGGCGGCGGCACTGCCGGCCGCGCCGGCCGCCGAACCGGAGACCTCGCCGCTGAAGGCCTTCACGAAGACGCTGGGCCTGTTCCGCGGCCAGAACCGGTAGCGGGGCGGGATTGGCTCAGACCATGCTTCTTCCGATCATCGGAGCGTCGCAGACTGCTGTGCGACCGTGAACCACGCGCGTACCAGCAGGGGGATCACCATGAGGACGGTGCCGAGCACGACACATCTGCCGGAGGCGCGACGGACGGGCGCCCGGGCGGAGACCACCGCGCAGGGCCACCGCTTCGACGCGCGGGTATGCGCACTGGACCTTGGCGTGGCGCAGCTGTCCGCGGTGTCGTACGGGCCGTGCTCGCGTTCCGCCCGCCGCACCCGGCGGTCGGAGCCGGAGGAGGTGTACCAGGTGGGTGTGATCACGGGCGGGCAGCAGCCCGTCCGTCAGCCGGGGAACCGTACGGTCCCGGCCGCGGGGCAGATCGTCGTCCACGACGGCGCCCGCGCCTTCGAGACGGCCGGAGCCGGGGAAGGCGGCGGCGGTGCGGCCGCGTCGCTGGTGCTGCGGTTCCCGCGGCGGTTGATGCCGCTTTCCGACAAGGTGGTGGCCCCGCTGTGCGGGACCCTCATCACGGCGACGAGCGGAGTCGCGCGGGTTCTCGTCCAGACGCTGAGCACGCTGGCGGACCCGGCGACGGAGCTCACCGACGCCGATCGTGTGCGCCTCGGCCCCACGGTGGTGGATCTCGCGGCCGCGGTGGTGGCGCACCACGCCGAGCAGGCGGCGCTCCTGCCCCGCGAGTCACCCGCACTCCTGTTACGCCAGGAGGTCCTGGCCTTCATCGGCCGGAACCTCCATCGCCCCGAGCTGACCCCGGCCGCCATAGCCCAGGCGCACTGCGTGTCCGTCCGGACGCTGCACCGCGTCTTCGAGGGGTACGGGCAGACGGTCGCGCAGATCGTCCGTCGCGAGCGGATCGGCCGATGCCGGAGGGACCTCGCAGACCCGGCGTTGCGCAGCACGCCCGTCGCCGCGATCGGTGCACGCTGGGGCTTCGCCAGGGCCTCGGATTTCACCCGCGCCTTCCGGAGCGCCACCGGTCTCACTCCCACCGCTTACCGGGCCGACGTGCGGCGGCCGCGCCGCTGACGCGCACGCCCGCCCGGCGCCGGGGACATACGTGAGACGGCCGGCGGGCCGACGGCCGGCACGGCGTCCCCCCGGCCCGTGGAGCCGCGGGCGGGGGGGACGCGTACCACCCGTCGGTACGAGGTCGGCGCCCGGGCCGGCGCACCCGCACGCGACCCGGGGCCGTCCTCCGTACCGTCAGCTGCGGGTGCTGTACGACCCGGAGCGGTAGTCCACGCCGTACGGGCACTCCGCCTTGGCGTACTCCCAGCGCCACGAGCTGGAGGCGGTGCTGCCGTTGGCACAGCGCACGGTGGCCTTGACGTACTTGCCCGAGCCGGCGCACTTGGCGTGGTAGCGGCCCGCCCCGCCGGGGCCGGCGTTGTCGTGCCAGGTCTGGCAGGCGGCGGCCGAGCGCCCGCCCGCCGCGGCCGGCGCCGCCTGAGCGCTCGGCGCGCTCGCCACGGCCGGTGCCGCCATCAGAACGGACGACAGCAGCGCCGCCGCGGCCAGGCCCGAGGAGATCCTCTTCATGTGTCCCCCTGCATCACAGAGTTGAGCGGTCAGGTGAAGCGTTGGAGCAACTCCACGACGATCCTGCCCCGCCTCGCGCGTCACGTCCTTCCCACCTGGCGCCACCTGCTTGGCTCCGAGCGCCGTCGCGTCCTGCGCCTCGTACTCCGACCGCCGCCGCTCAGAGCTGGTTGATCGGGCGCATGGCCAGGCCTTCGGTGCCGGCCCAGCCGTTCACCCGTGCGGCGTCGTCGACGGAGACGGTGTCGAGACCGCGGGGCAGCTCGAAGGCGAGCGTGCCGCTCAGTTCGGTGCCCTCGCCGGCGACGAGGGTGGCGGTGAAGCCGTCGGACCGGTCGTACGTCGCCTCGCCGCCCTCGTCGTTGCCGAAGACGTACAGGCCCGCGTACGCCTTGCCGCCCGGCTGGACGACGACGGGCTCCGTGTCCGGTTCGCCGAGCGCCTCGACGATCGGGTCGCTGTTGTCGTCCGTGAGCCGTACGAGTGGAGCGTCGTTGAGGGCGCACGGCTTCTTCGTGGTGTTGGTGACGGTCAGCAGGAAGTGGCGCGGAGTCTCCCCCCGGCCGTCCTGGAGCTCGACGGCGGTGCGCAGGCCGGTGGCCTTGCAGTCCGCGTACGGCGTACCGTTGCCGCCGCCGGTCTCACCGCCGTCGCCCTTTCCGGCGGCCGTCGGGCTGCTGCCGCCGGTCCCCGAGTCGCCCGTGGGCGCGGTGGTCTTGGACGCGCTGCCGCCGGTCGAGGCGGATCCGGAAGGAGCGCCCGAGGAGGTGGCCGGGGCCGGAGTGGCGTGGTCCTCACCTCCGGACGGCTGGCAGGCGGTGATCGTCAGCACCGCGGCGACCACGGCCGCGCCCAGTGCGGTGCCGCGCAGGCCCCGGCGGCGCAGGGACCCGACTTCGACCGTCTTCGCGATCATGCTTACTTCCTCTTCCCCCCGTGACCGGACCGGAGCCGGCCGCCTGCGTACGTCACGGCCATCTTCACCGCGCGGAAGGGCCGGAACACGGTCTTCCGTGGCTTGTTACAGCCCTCGGACGAACCGGCGGCCTCGGCGTGACCTCGCGGCCGGGCGCGGGCCGGCGGTCACGCCCCGGTGCCCGGCCGCGGCCTGCTGTCGTGGCCGGATGTCGCTCGCGGCGGCAGCCGGTGCAGGACGACGTCTTCCAGTACGCCGTCCGAGACCTTCACCGTCATGTACGTGCAGTGGGGCTGGCGGCGGCGGTCGGTGGGTGAGCCGGGGTTGAGCAGGCGCAGGCCACCGGGCGCCGTGGAGTCCCACGGGATGTGGCTGTGCCCGAAGACGAGGACGTCGAGGTCGGGGAAACGACGGGCGCAGCGCTGCTCCCGCCCCGCTGCCGCCCCCGTCTCGTGGACCACGCCGAACCGCAGGCCGGCCAGTTCCGCCCGTGCGACCTCCGGAAGCCGGTGCCTCAGAGCGGGACCGTCGTTGTTCCCGTACACCCCGATGAGGCGGCGGGCGCGGGCCTCCAGCAGATCCAGGGCGGCCTCGTCGGTCCAGTCGCCGGCGTGGATGACGACATCCGCCTGGTCGACGGCCAGGAGGAGCTCCTCCGGGAGATGCTTGGCGCGGGCGGGGAGATGGGTGTCCGAGGTGAGCAGCAACCGCATGGCACCACGATAGGAGCGGAACGGAACGGCGGGAGGCCCGGCGAAGAGGAGGCACGGGCCGTCGGCGGCGCCGGCGGCCGGTCAGTGGCGAGCGAGCGGGCCCCAGGAGCCCTGCTGCCGGGCCACCTCTTCCTCGGCCTCCGCGATGACCTGTTCGTCGACCCACCCGAGCGGCTCCACGTCCCGCAGAAGCGGCTCGTTGTCGGGGCCCCGGTCGCCCGTCTCCCTGCCGGACAGCAGCCAGGGCCGTACCCGGCCGTCCCGGACGTGCGGCAGATGCGAGTAGTCGTACAGGCGGCGCGCCGCCCAGGTACGCAGGGGACGCTGCCCCCACCAGTGCTCGACGTCCAGCGGATTCGCGGAGAGGCCGGGCAGCTCCACGCCGGTCAGTCCGTCGCGGCTGGTGGACGCCGCGAGGTCCTTCTCCGGGCCCAGGGACCAGCGGAGATACAGACGGCGCCGGGTGGCGATCAGCTCGGTCAGCTCGTCCAGGGACCGGATGGTGGCCGTCATCGTGGCCGGGGCGTGCTTGTCGCGCATGTCGGGCCGACTACCCCGTCCTGCCGGTCCTCACGCGGACGCGGGAGCCGCGTGAGGACCGGGTGGGGCGGCCGTGGCCCGTCGCGATGCCTGCCCGCCCCCGGGTCGTCCGGCGCGGCCGCTCAGTCACGCGGCTCCTTCTCGCCACCCGCCCGACGCCGGGCGTCCTCCTGCGCGCTCACGCTCGGGCTGAGGGCGTCGGTCGCCGGCTCGCCGCCGTCCGCGTCCTTGCCCTTGTCGTGCCGGGCGCCCGTCTCGGCGTCCTCGACCTCGTCCAGAACCTCCCCGAGGACCGTCTCGGGATGCTTCTCGCTCGTGCCGGGCGTGTGCTGGTGTCGGGACATCGTGCGTCTCCTCGGCGTTCTTCGCGGACGTCGACTCCCACGTCCGCACGTACGCACCCCGCTACCCCGCGTCCCGCGTTTCACCCCCGTCCCTGCCTCCGCGCCGGGACTCGATGCGCCTCACGACCTTCTGCGACGCTTTGCCTCCCTCGTGTGAGTCCTGCCGCCCGCCAGGGCTGAGTTCCGCGTCACGGGGCAGGCGCCGGATCAGGATGAGGCCAAGCGCTTCCGCCGTGCGTGCTCAACGGCGCGGGCGTACCCACCGACCTGGGAGAACCGTAGCCATGACCCGTCTGCCCGGCACGTACGAGTCGTACTGGATGGAGACCGCGAAGGGCCCCGAGCATCCTCCGCTCGCCGGCGCCCTGGACGTCGACGTCGCCGTGATCGGCGCGGGTGTCGCCGGTGTCAGCACCGCCTGGGAGCTGGCACGCGCGGGCCGGCGGGTGGCTCTGCTCGAGGCCGACCGGGTGGCCGCGGGAGTCACCGGCTACACCACCGCCAAGCTGTCCGCCCAGCACGGCCTCGCCTACGCCCGGCTGCGCAAGGCGTCCGGGGTGGAGGGCGCGCGGCAGTACGCGCGCTCGCAGCAGGACGCCGTCGAGCACGTCGTCGAGGTGGCGGCGGAGCTGGGCGTCGACTGCGACCTGGAGCGGGTCCCCGCCTATGCGTACGTGGAAGCGGCGGAGGCGGCCGACGAGCTGAGGGCCGAGGCGGAGGCGGCACGGGAGGCCGGGCTCGCGGCCTCGGTCGTCTCGGACACCGGTCTGCCGTACGGCGTCGCGGCCGCGGTCCGGGTGGAGGACCAGGCGCAGTTCCATCCGCGGACGTATCTCCTGGCTCTCGTCGCCGATCTCGTCGCGAAGGGCGGGGTCGTGCACGAGCGGACGCGGGTCGTGTCGCTCGACGAGGGCGAGCCCTGCCGCCTCACGACCGAGGGCGGGGCCGAGATCGTGGCCCGGGACGTCGTGGTCGCGACCCACTACCCCGTCTTCGACCGCGCCGGGCTGTTCTCCCGGCTCGAGCCGCGCCGGGAGCTCGTGGTCGCGGGCGTCCTTCCGGCCGACCAGGACCCGCACGGCATGTACCTGACGCAGGAGCAGGGCACGCGGTCGGTGCGCACCGCCCCGTACGGTGAGGGCGAACGGCTGCTGATCGTCACCGGCGAGCAGTTCACCCCGGGTGCCGGTGAGGTGAGCGGGCGGTACGAGCGGCTGGCCGCGTGGACCCGGGAGCGATTCCCGGACGTACGGATCACGCACCGCTGGGCGGCGCAGGACAACACCACCACGGACAAGGTGCCGTTCGTGGGACCGTTCCACCCCGGCGCCCGGCACGTGTACGTGGCCACGGGCTTCGGCGGCTGGGGCATGAGCAACGGTGTGATGTCGGGGCGGCTGCTCACCGCGCTCGTCACCGGCGACGAGCCGCCCGCCTGGGCCGGCCTGTACGACCCGCGGCGCCTCCACGCCCGGGAGGCGCCCGCCCTGCTCAAGGTCCAGGGCACGGTCCTCAAGCACTTCGTGGGCGACCGGCTGCGGCCGTCGCACGTCGACAGCATCGACGAGATCGCGCCCGGTACGGGGGCGGTCGTACGGGTCGCCGGGCGGCGCTGCGCGGTCTACCGCGACGAGAGCGGTGCGGCCCAGGCGGTGTCCGCGCGCTGCACCCACCTGGGCTGCCTGGTCCACTTCAACGACGCCGAACGCGCCTGGGAGTGCCCCTGCCACGGCTCGCGGTTCGCGACCGACGGCAGCGTCCTCCAGGGCCCGGCGCTCCGGCCGCTCGAACCGCGGCCGCTGCCGGGCGCCGAGGAGAGCGAGAGCGGCACCGGCTGACGGCGTGCGGGGGTGGCGGCCGTGCGGGCAAGCGGCCGTGCGGGCAGGCGGCCGTGCGCCTAGAGGACCTTGGAGAGGAACGCCTTGGTCCGGTCGTGCCGCGGGTTCGTCAGGACCTCGCGCGGGTGGCCGGATTCGACGACGACGCCGCCGTCCATGAAGACCAGCGAGTCGCCGACCTCACGGGCGAAGCCCATCTCGTGGGTGACGACGATCATCGTCATGCCCGACTCGGCCAGGTCGCGCATGACGTCGAGGACGTCGCCCACCAGCTCCGGGTCGAGCGCCGAGGTCGGCTCGTCGAAGAGCATCAGCTTCGGCTCCATCGCCAGCGCGCGGGCGATGGCGACACGCTGCTGCTGACCGCCGGACAGCTGCGAGGGATAGTTCCCGGTCTTGTCGCGCAGGCCGACCCGGTCGAGCAGGCGCTCGGCGCGCTCGCGCGCCACGGCCTTCGACTCGCCCTTGACCTGGATCGGCGCCTCCATCACGTTGGCCAGGGCCGTCATGTGCGGGAAGAGGTTGAAGCGCTGGAAGACCATGCCGATGTCGCGGCGCTGGGTGGCGACCTCGCTGTCCTTCAGCTCGTAGAGCTTGTCGCCCTTCTGGCGGTAGCCCACCAGCCGGCCGTCGACGGACAGCCGGCCGCCGTCGATCCGCTCCAGGTGGTTGATGCAGCGCAGGAAGGTCGACTTGCCGGAGCCGGACGGACCGACCAGGCAGAACACCTCGCCGTTCTGCACCTCCAGGTCGATGCCCCGCAGGATGTGCGCGGCGCCGTAGGACTTGTGGACGCCTTCGGCCTTGACCATCGGCTCGCCGGTCACCGGGCCACCTCCGGACGGCGGAACGTCGTCAGCGTCTTCCTGACCTTCTGCCAGGGCGTCGGCGGCAGGTGCCTGGTGGTGCCGCGGGCGTAGTACCGCTCCAGGTAGTACTGGCCGATGCTGAACAGCGAGGTGAGGATCAGGTACCAGGCGGCCGCGAGGAACAGCATCTCCACGGGCGCGCCCGAGGTCTGGCCGATGTCCTGCGCGTACCGCAGGAGTTCGTAGTACTGCACCGCCGCCACCAGCGAGGTCGTCTTCAGCATGTTGATGAACTCGTTGCCCGTCGGCGGCACGATCACCCGCATGGCCTGCGGGATCACGATCCGGCTGAGCGTCTTGCCGTGCCGCATGCCGAGCGCGTGCGCGGCCTCGGTCTGGCCCTCGTCGACCGCCAGCAGGCCGGCCCGGCAGATCTCCGCCATGTACGCGGCCTCGTTGAGGCCGAGGCCGAGGAGCGCCGTGAGGAACGGCGTCATGAAGTCGGACCACTCGTCCTGGTAGAGCGGGCCGAGGTTGATGTACTCGAAGACGAGCCCCAGGTTGAACCAGACCAGCAGCTGCACGTACACCGGCGTGCCACGGAAGAACCAGATGTAGAACCACGCGACCGAGGAGGTCACCGGGTTCTTCGACAGGCGCATCACGGCCAGCAGGACGCCGCCGACCACGCCGATGAGCATGGAGAGCACGGTCAGGGTGAGCGTCTCGCGGACGCCCTTCAGGACGCGGTCCTCGAAGAAGTAGGCCGGGAAGGCTGCCCAGTTGATCCTGCCTTGGGCGAAGGCGTAGACGAGGGCGCCGAACAGGGCCAGGACCGCCAGGGCCGCGACGTAGCGGCCGTAGTGTCGGACCGGGACGGCCCGCATCTCGAGGTCGTGGTGCCGGACCGGGGCGGTCCGCACCTCCAGGTCGGTGTGCGGCATCAGGCACCGCCGTTGATGACGGCCTTGGTGACGGCTCCGTCCCGGCTGCCCCACTTGTCGAGGATCTTGCCGTAGCGCCCGTTGGCGATGATCGCGTCGAGCGCCGCGGCCAGCGCGTCCCGCAGCCGGGTGTCCTTCTTCTCGACGGCGATGCCGTACGGGAGGGCGCCGGTCTGCTCGCCGATCAGCGCCAGGTCCTTGCCGCCGCCGGAGGTCTTGACGGCGTACGCGGCGGCCGGGAAGTCGGAGCTGCCGAAGTCCGCGCCGTTGCTGCGGACCCGGGTCTGGGCCTCGGCGTCGGTGTCGAAGGCCTCGATGTCGATCGCGGGGCGCCCGGCCTTGGTGCATGTCGCGCTCTCGGTTCCCAGCAGGTTGGAGGCGACGGAGCCGCGCTGGACGGCGACGGTCTTCCCGCACAGGTCGTTCCAGCCCTTGACCTCTCCGGCGGCGGCCTGCTTGCGGCCGTAGACGGAGACTCCGGCGGTGAAGTAGTCGACGAAGTCCAGGCCTTCGCCGATCTTCTTGCCGGTGGCGGAGTCGACACCGTTCTGCCGGTCCTTGGTGTCGTTCATGGCGGACATGATGATGTCGTACCGGTCGGCGCGCAGTCCGCTGACGAGGGAGTCGAAGGTGCCGTTCTCGAAGCGGAATTCCACGCCGAGCTGCTCGCCGAGGGCCTGGGCGATGTCCACGTCGAGGCCGACCGTGCGGCCGGCGGAGTCCTTGAACTCGACCGGCGGGTAGGCGATGTCGGACCCGACTCTGATGACGCCGGTGGCCCGGATGGCGTCGGGCAGCCGGTCGCTCAGCGGGCCGGCGGCGGTGGAGCCCTTCGGCTTGCCGCTGCCTCCGGCGTCGTCCCGCTGGTTGCCGCAGGCGCTCGTGGCGGCGGTCAGGGCCGCGCAGGTGAGGAGGAGGGCGGCGGTACGGAGCGGGGAGGATATGCGCGCGGTCACGTCGATGGCTCCAAGAGGGATGGGGGGAACGGGTCTGGGTGGCGGACGGAGGGCGTGGGTGCGCACGGCCCGGGGAAACGCCGAGGGGCCCGGCCCCGAGGAGTCGGACCCCTTCCGATCCGTACGGCTGCCGGATCGGTGACGTGGTGACAGGTCGTTCACCGCACGGCCGGGCGGGCGGTGCCGGCCGGAAGGCCGGAGCGTCGCCGCCCGGCAGCGGGTCTTGCTCGCTCTACTGCGGGGCCTGCGGCCGCAGTCGCAGGCCGTGCATGCCGTTGTCGACGGCGAGCACCGTGCCGACCGTGCCGCCCGACAGCGGGCTCGCAAGGTAGGCGATCGCGCCCGCGACCTCGTCGGCGGACACCAGTCGGCCGGTCGGCTGGAACGCGTTGAGCGCGGCCTTGGCGGCTTCCGGGTCCGGCGTGTGGGCGACCGACCGGTCGATCCACGGGGTGTCGGCCGAGCCGGGTGCGACGCAGTTGACCCGGATGCCCTCGCGGACGTGGTCCGCGGCCATGGCCAGCGTCAGCGCGTACACCGCGCCCTTGCTGGCCGAGTACAGCACCCGCTGCTCGACGCCGGCCCAGGCCACGACCGAGCAGGTGTTGACGATCGCCGCGGCGGGCGAGCGCCGCAGGTGCGGCAGCGCGTGGCGGGCGACGCGGACCATGCCGACCACGTTGACGTCCAGGACGCGCAGCCACTCGTCGTCGCTGTTCGCGGCGACGTCGCCGATCGCGCCGATGCCGGCGTTGTTGACGAGCACGTCCAGCCGGCCGAAGCGCTCGACCACGGCGTCGACGGCGGACTTGACCTGGGCGTCGTCGGTGACGTCGGCCGCTATGCCGGTGATGCCGTCCGGAAGCCCTTCCGGTTTCAGGTCGAGGGCGGCGACCGTGGCTCCCCTGGCGGCCAGCAGCTTCGCCGTGGCCAGACCGATGCCGGACGCTCCGCCGGTGACGATCGCGACCAGTCCTTCGAAGTCACTCACGAGTTCTCTCCTGTTCCTTGCGGATTGCCCGCGGACCGTCCGCGCTCAGGAATCCGGTTGTTCCACGGTGGGCGCCGCCGCGCGGCGGCGCGGCAGACACAGCTGGGCGGCCAGCAGGCCGGACGCGGCGACCAGGGTCCACAGCGCCCAGGGCGCGAAGGCGTAGACGGCGCCGCCGATGAGCGGGCCCGCGCCGGTGCCGATCGTGTACGCGACGCCGTACAGCCCCTGGTAGCGGCCGACCAGCCGGGGCGGGGCCAGGCTGCCGAGGTAGGCCTGGGAGACGGAGGTCGACATCATCTCGCCGAGCGTCCACATCACGACGGTCGCCGCGAGCAGGACCATGTTGTTCATGAGCCCGGTCAGCGCGAGGCCGACGCCGATGAGCAGGTTGCCGATGGCGAGCACGTACTCCAGCCGGTAGCGGGAGACCCAGCCGGTGATGGGCAGTTCGAGGGCCAGCACGAGCAGGCCGTTGAGCCCGATGAGGAGACCGAAGTCGCCCGCGCTCAGGCCGACGTCGCTGACGTGCAGCGGCAGGCCGACGGTGGACTGGATGTAGACGAACTCGGCGACCAGGATCATCACCAGGAAGCGCACCAGGGTGCGGTCGGCGAGCGCCTGGCGGTAGCCCACCGCCTTGTCCCCCTGCCCGTCGGCGGCGTCCTCCTCGTCCGTCTGCGCCGAGGGCTCGTTGCGCAGCAGCACCGCCACGACGACGCCGAAGAGCAGGCAGGCGGCGGCGTTGACGAGGAAGAGTTCCGTGTACGAGGTGCTGGCGAGCACACCGCCGATGACGCCGCCGAGGGCGGCGCCGATGTTCTGCGCGAAGCGGAACACGCCGAAGGCGGCGAGGCGTTCCTGCTTGCCCGACACGGCGTCGACCAGCACGGCGGCCGCGGCCGGCCGGTAGATCTGCGAGGTGACGCCGATGAGGCCGACCACGGTGATGATGAGCGGCAGGGAGGCCAGGGACGGCACGACGGCGGTGAGCGCGGCGGTGGTCACGCCGGACAGCACGATGGTCCACCGGCGGCCGATCTTGTCGGCGAGGTAGCCGCCGACGGCGTTGCCGAGCACCTTGCCGAGGCCGGAGATGCCGAGGACGAGTCCGGCGGCGCCGGCGGAGTAGCCGCGCTCGGTCAGGTACAGGACGATGAAGACGGGCAGGAAGTTGCCGACCTGGTTGACCAGGATGCCGAGGCTGATGATCCATACCCGGACGGGTAAGCGGCGCAGTGCGTCGCGGAAGCGCGTCTCCTCGACGTCCGACTGGTCCGTGGGCGTGGTGCTCATGCGACGGGCTCGGTGCGCACGTGGATCGTCTCGGCCAGCCGCTTGCTCTGGGCGATGGCGTCGGCGGCGTCGGAGCCGCGGGCGATGACGTAGCCGCCGATGTCCTCGTTCCAGGTCAGCGGGGCCACCACGTCGCCGGGCTTCACCTTGACGTGGAGATCGACGAAGGCCGGGTCGGCGCGGACGGCGTCGATGCCGGTGATCTCCACGACCCGGCCGGGCTCCGGCGTGAGGGCCTGGAGGGCCACTCCGGCGCGGGGCTTGGGCGACTCGGTGAGCGGCTCGACCTTGCCGAACCGGATGCCGAGGGCGTAGCGCTCCATGTCGACGCCGTAGACGATCTCGGCCATCTCGTTGAGGCCGTAGCCGCCGATGCGGTTGTGCGACTCGATGATCCGCGGGCCGCGCGAGGTCAGCCGGATCTCGGTGTGCGCGGGGCCGTTGCGCAGTCCCACGGCGTCGAGGAAGTCGGACACCAGCAGCTCGACCTCGCGCAGCGTGTCGGCCGGGTGGATGCTGGGCTGGGAGAGGCCGAGCTCGACGAAGCCGGAGCCGCCGCCGAACGCCGCCTTGTCGGTGACGGCGACGACGACGTGCCGGCCGTCGAAGCTCAGCGTCTCCACGCTGACCTCCGGGCCGTCCAGGTACTCCTCGACGAGGAACTCCTCGAAGGAGTCGTCGCTGAAGAGGTCGCCGACGGCCCACTGTTCGTCGTCGAGGGACCGGTACTGCTCGGCGACGGCGTCGATGTCGGCCTCGTCGCGGACGCGGAAGACGCCGACGCTGCCGGATTCCCGGACCGGCTTGACGATGACCGGGAAGCCGTGGGCCTTGACGAAGTCGCGGAGGTCCTGCGCGGAGCGGCCGACCGCGGAGGCCACCGGGCTGATGTCCTTCGCGGCCAGCAGCTGACGCATCCGCCACTTGTCGAGGAGGAGTTCGACGGTGTCGACGGACTCGCCGTTCAGGCCGAGCTCCTCGTTGATCCGCGCGGCGGGCAGCAGTCCGAGCTCGAACAGCGACACGGCGGACTGGAACGGGTACGTCTCGTGCAGCGCCCGGGCCAGCGGGAGGAGCCGGTCGATGTCGCCGTAGTCGACCAGCAACGCCTGGTCGACGTAGGGCCAGTGGCCGCTGTCGTACGCGTCCGGGTACTGGGCGTGGACCACGTCGAGACCGAGTTCCCGGGCCTTGCGCACAAGCTTGAGCTTGCCGCCGATGACCAGGACGCGGGGCCGTCCGGTGGGTTCGACATCGATGGACAATGTGGCTCCTTTTCTCACGTTCCGGCCTCCGGGATCGCCGGAGGTCGGCAAAGGCGTCACCACTGGGAAAGGGATCAGTCCGGCAGCTCCGTGCGGTGCGACGCGCGGAGGCTCGGCGGCCTCATGTCCGTCCCCATGCGGTCGAGACAGTCGGACTTCGGCGCGGGTTCCCCGACGGTGGTCCGGCCGACGGGCGTGTTCCCTGCCGAGTGGTCAGAGGGAAGGCTGTTCCTCGTGGTAATGGATCACCGCCCGCAACGCTATCACGGTGAGCCCCACCGGAACGGAGGAGTTTCATCGCCCCTGGCCCAGCACCTCGGCGATCGCCTCGACGCCGAAGTCGATCTCCTCACGGGTGATCACCAGCGGCGGCGCCACCCGGAGATGCCCGTTGTTCTCCTTGCACAGCAGGCCGCGTTCGGCCAGCGCCTCGGAGACCTGGATGCCCCGCGTACGGCCTTCGGCGATCTGCACGCCGGCCCACAGGCCGCGGCCGCGGACCTCGGCGACGCCGTCCACCTCGCCCAGCCGGGCGTGCAGGTAGGTGCCGAGTTCGCGGGAGCGCTCCTGGAACTCGCCGGTGGCGAGCAGCCGTACGACCGCGCGGCCGACGGCGGAGGCCAGCGGGTTGCCGCCGAAGGTCGAGCCGTGCTCGCCGGGCTTGAGCACACCGAGGACGTCGGCCCGGCCGACCACCGCGGACACCGGCATGAGGCCGCCGCCGAGCGACTTGCCGAGGGTGTACAGGTCGGCGCGGACGCCGTCGTGGTCGAGGGCCAGCGTCGCGCCGGTGCGGGCGAGGCCGCACTGGACCTCGTCGGCGACGAACAGGGTGTTGGTGTCGTCGCAGAGCTGGCGGACCTCGGAGAGGTAGCCCTTCGGCGGGACGACCACGCCCGCCTCGCCCTGGATGGGCTCCAGCAGGACGGCGGCCGTGTGGTCGGTGATCGCCGCGCGCAGGGCGTCGATGTCGCCGAAGGGCACCACCCGGAAGCCGGGCGTGAAGGGGCCGAACTCGTTGCGGGCGGTGGTGTCGGTGGAGAGGGAGACCATGGTCGTGGTGCGGCCGTGGAAGTTCGCGGCCGCGACGACGATCTCGGCTGCGCCGTCCGGCACGCCCTTGACCTGGTAGGCCCACTTCCTGGCGACCTTGATCGCCGACTCGACCGCTTCGGCGCCGGTGTTGGCGGGCAGCACCGTCTCGGTGCCCGTCAGCTCGGCCAGTTCACGGCAGAACAGTCCGAACTGGTCGTTGTGGAAGGACCGTCCGGTCAGCGTCAGCCGGTCGAGCTGCGCCTTGGCCGCGGCGACGATCTCCGGGTGCCGGTGGCCGAAGTTGAGCGCGGAGTAGCCGGACACGAAGTCCAGGTAGCGCCGGCCGTCCTCGGCGGTGATCCAGGCGCCCTCGCCGTGGGTGAGCACCACGGGCAGCGGGTGGTAGTTGTGCGCGCTCCAGCGGTCCGTGAGGGCGGCGTGGTCGGGGGTGGAGGTGGCGTCCGCAGTCGCGTTCATGGCGTGCTTCACCTTTCGCGGTTGATCAGTGGTCCGTGCGGCGGTCCGTGCTCGCGTCGACCATGCCGGCGCTGAGCGTCGCTCCGTCCTGCGGGTCGATGAGCAGGAACGAGCCGGTGCGCCGGTTGTCGACGTAGGTGTCGACGGCGACCGGCTCGGCGGTGAGGATCCGTACGCCGCCGATGTCGTTGGCGGAGAGGCCGTCCTCGCAGGGCAGGCGCCGGGCGATGGCGACGTCCGTGCGGTACGTGATCTCCTCCACCACCGCCGGGACCGTCCGGGTGGTGTGCTTGAGCAGCACGCGCTGGCCCTTGCGCAGCGGGCGCTCGTCGAGGTGGCACACGGTCGCGGTGAGCCGTCGCAGCGGCTCGGGGGCCGGGTCGGCGGCGAGGACCTCGCCGCGGGAGACGTCGATGTCGTCGGCGAGGCGGACGGCGACCGAGTGCGGTGCCCACGCCAGGTCGGTCTCCCGGCCGAGCACGCTGAGGCCGACGACCGTGCTGGTGGCGCCGGCGGGCTGCACGACGACGGGGTCACCGACCTTGAGCAGGCCGGAGGCGAGCTGTCCGGCCAGCCAGCGTTCCACGGTCTGCCGGTCGGCGGAGGGCCGGCGGATCACGTACTGCACCGGGAGGCGCAGCGGTTTGCCGGTCGGGTCGGCGCCGAGCGGCACGTTCTCCAGGTGGGACAGGAGCGTCTCGCCCTCGTACCAGTCCATCCTGGTGGAGGGTTCGACGACGTTGTCGCCGGCCAGCGCCGACATGGGGACGGCGACGACGTCGGCGAGGCCGAGCTCGCGGGTGCGCTCGGTGAACTCGCGCACGATCGCGGTGAAGGTGGCCTCGTCGTAGTCGACGGCGTCCATCTTGTTGACCGCGAGCACGACGTGCGGGACGCGCAGCAGCGCCGTGATCGCTGCGTGCCGCATGGTCTGTTCCACCACGCCCTTGCGCGCGTCGACCAGGATCACCGCCAGGTCGGCGGTGGACGCGCCGGTCACCATGTTGCGCGTGTACTGCACGTGGCCGGGCGTGTCCGCGAGGATGAAGCGTCGCCGGGGCGTTGCGAAGTAGCGGTAGGCCACGTCGATCGTGATGCCCTGCTCGCGTTCCGCCCGGAGACCGTCGGTGAGCAGGGCCAGGTCGGGATCGTCCTGGCCGCGCCGGCGGGACACCTCCTCGATGGCCGCCAGCTGGTCGGCGAGCACGGACTTGGTGTCGTAGAGCAGCCGGCCGACCAGTGTGGACTTGCCGTCGTCGACCGACCCGCAGGTGGCCAGTCTGAGCAGGCCGCCCGGCCGGCTCGCGGACACGCCGGTCCGGTGGTCGGCTCCCGCTTCCGCAACGTCCGTTGACATCTCTAGAAGTACCCTTCTCGCTTGCGGTCCTCCATGGCGGCCTCGGACAGCCGGTCGTCGGCCCGGCTGGCGCCGCGCTCGGTCACGCGGCTGGCCGTGATCTCGGCGATCACCGCCTCCACCGTCGAGGCCGTCGAGTCGACGGCGCCGGTGCAGGACATGTCGCCGACCGTGCGGTAGCGGACCTGCCGTTCGGTCAGCGGCTCGTCGTCCCTGGGGCCGCCCCACTCGCCGGGCGTCAGCCACATGCCGTCGCGCCGGAACACCTGGCGCCGGTGCGCGTAGTAGATCTCGGGCAGTTCGATGCCCTCGTGCTCGATGTACTGCCAGACGTCCAGCTCGGTCCAGTTGGACAGCGGGAAGACGCGGACGTGCTCGCCCGGCTCGTGCTGGCCGTTGTACAGCTGCCACAGTTCGGGCCGCTGGCGGCGCGGGTCCCAGGCGCCGAACTGGTCGCGCAGGCTGAACACGCGCTCCTTGGCGCGGGCCTTCTCCTCGTCGCGCCGGCCACCGCCGAAGACGGCGCCGAAGCGGCCGTCCCGGATGGCGTCGAGCAGCGGCAGGGTCTGCAGCGGGTTGCGGGTGCCGTCCGGGCGTTCGCGCAGCGTCCCGTTGTCGATGTAGGACTGCACGGACGCCACGTCGAGGTGGAGGCCGTGCTTCTCGACGATCCGGTCCCGGTAGTCGATGACCTCGGGGAAGTTGTGGCCGGTGTCGACGTGCAGCAGCGAGAACGGCAGCGGCGCCGGGGCGAAGGCCTTGAGCGCCACGTGCAGCATGACGATCGAGTCCTTGCCGCCCGAGAACAGCAGCGTCGCCCGGTCGAACTCGCCCGCCACCTCGCGGAAGATGTGCGCGGCCTCGGTCTCCAGCATCTCGAGGTGGGTCAGGGGGGACACCGCCGGCGGCAGCTGGCCGCCGAGGTGTCCGGGCCGGTCGTTGACCTCGGCCCCGGCGACGGCGGTCACGACAGACCTCGTTCCGTGAGCAGGGCGCGCAGCCGCTGGATCGATTCCTCGACGGTGAGCTCCTCGGTGGCCAGGCGCAGGTCCGGGTCGACGGGCGCCTCGTAGGGGTCGTCCACGCCGGTCAGGCCCCTGAGGTCGCCGGCCGCCTGCTTGGCGTACAGGCCCTTCACGTCCCGGTCGGCGCAGGTCTCGACCGAGGTCGCCACGTGCACCTCCAGGTAGGGGACGCCGCGGGCGGCGTGCAGGTCGCGCACCGCGGCGCGGGAGACCGCGTACGGGGCGATGACCGGCGCGAGGACGGTGACGCCGTGGGCGGCGAGCAGCCCGGCCACGTAGCCGACCCGTCGTACGTTGGTGTCGCGGTCCTCCTTGGAGAAGCCGAGTTCCGCGGAGAGTGCCGCGCGCAGCTCGTCGCCGTCGAGCACCTGGACCCGGTGTCCGTCGGCCCGCAGGCGCTCGGCGAGGCCCAGCGCGAGGGTGGTCTTGCCCGCGCTGGGCAGTCCGGTCAGCCAGACCGTGCCGCCCTGCCACACGGCCGGTCCGCCGTTTGGTTCGGTCATGTTCGGTGCTCCCTTTCGCGCGGGCCGGTGGTCTCCGGCGCCGCGCCAGTCATGGTTACCGTCGTGCCGTTCCCGGCCAGTGCTCCGCTGACCGGGTCGGCCACCCGCCCGTCGGCGATGCGCACCGAGGCCACTCCGCCGGCCAGTGCCTCACGGGCCGCGACGAGCTTGAGTGCCATGCCGCCGCCGGCGAAGCGTCCGGGCGCGCCGGTCGCCGGCACCTCGTAGGTCCGCATCACGCTGGTCTCGTCGGCGGCGTCGGCGAGGACGCCCGGTGCGCCGGTGAGCAGCACCAGTTCGTCGGCGCCCAGCGCCGCCGCGATCGCCGCCGCGGCGCGGTCGGCGTCGACGTTGACCGGGTGGTCGTGCTCGTCGATCGCGGGCGGTGAGACGACCGGCACGAAGCCGGACCGCAGCAGGGTCTCGGCGAGTTCCGTGCGGACCTCGGTGAGCCGGCCGCTGAGGTTGTCCCGGACCAGTACCGTCCGGCCGTCCACGACGGCGCGGACGGCGGCCTTGCGGCGGGCGCGCAGCATCCCGCCGTCCAGGCCGGTGAGGCCGACCGCGGGGACGCCGAGCCGGGTGAGCTCGGCGACCATCTTCGGCTTGACCGCACCGGCCAGGGCGAGGATGACCACCTCGAGCGTCGCCGGGTCGGTGTACCGGGTGGACACCTTGTCGGGTGCGACGAGGGTGCGTTGCGGGACACCGAGCTCCCCGGCCAGCCGCGCGATCTCCCCGGAACCTCCGTGGACGAGGAGTACGGACTGTCCTTCGGCGACGAGCTTGGCGACGTCGGCGCAGATGCCGGCGGCGTCGACGGCCGGATTGCCGCCGCACTTGACGACGGTCAGCGGTCTGGTGGTCATCGTGTCTCCAGTTCGCCCGGGGCTAGACGGGATGCAGGCCGGGGAAGGTCAGGCCGAGGTTCTCGGGCCAGCCCATGCGGATGTTCAGGCACTGGACCGCGTTGCCCGCGCCGCCCTTCATGAGGTTGTCCAGGGCGGCGATGGTCACCAGTCGTCCGGCCTCCTCGTCGACGGCGTAGCCGACGTCGCAGAAGTTCGATCCCAGCAGGATCTTGGGCTCCGGGTAACGGAAGGTGCCGCGCTTCTGGGCGACCAGGCGGACGAACGGCTCGTCCTGGTACTGCTCGCGGAACGCCCTGCGCACCGCCGCCGTGTCCACGCCGGGGCGCAGTGTGGCGTGGCAGAGGGTCTGCACGCCGCGCACGGCCTCGACGCCGGTCGCGGTCATGGCGACCGAGATGCCGCCGAGGTGCCGGGAGATCTCGGCCTCGTGGCGGTGCCCGGTGGGTGCGAACACCCGCATGGCGCCGCTGCGTTCGGCGTGCAGATTGGCCTGGCCGGCGGTGGCGCCGGATCCGCTGGATCCGGTGCGCGCGTCGAACTGTGCCGACGGCTCGACGAGTCCGCGCGCCACCAGCGGGTGGAGCGCGAGCACGCCGGCCACCGCCATGCAGCCGGGCACGCTGACCAGGTCGGCGGTGCCCAGGCTGTCCCGGTACAGCTCGGGGATGCCAGGGACGAAGTCGCCGAGCAGGTGCGGGGCGGCGTGCTCGACCCCGTAGTAGCGCTCGAAGACCTCGGGGTCGTCCAGCCGGAAGTCACCGGTGAGGTCGAAGACCTGCTTGGCCCGGCCCATCCAGTGGTCCATCTGCGTCATGGCGGCGCGGTGCGGCGTGGCGAGGAAGACGGCGTCGCAGTCCTCCACCTCGTCGGCCGTGCAGAACAGCAGGTCGGTGGCCGACCTCAGGTTCGGGTGCACACCGTCGATCCGCTTGCCGGGGAAGCGGGAGGACACCGCGCCCACCACCTCGACCTCGGGATGGCCGATGAGCAGGCGCAGCAGTTCGCCGCCGATGTAGCCGGCCGCGCCGACGACCGCGACGCGGATCACGACGTGGCTCCGGTGAAGATGGCGAGTCCTCGCACGACTACTCCCCCCAGTCCTCTTCGACCTCGGGGGCGAGGGCGAGCACGGCCGGGCTCAGGGCCACGATCTCCAGCTCGCTGCGGCAGCCCGCGCACTCGACGATCTCGTTGAGCCGCACCGAGTCGCTGAGCTGGACCGCGTCCTCGCACTCCGGGCAGGCCTGTGTTGTGGTGGTCATGTGATGCCGTTCCTCTCCGTCAATCGTGTCGGTGGTGCGTGTGGGTGGGTGGGTCAGTGGGCCGCGCCGGAGAGGGCGGCGGTGTCGAGGGCGGTACGGACCGTCCTCACCACCCGCTCCGCGGTCAGGTCGTAGTGGTGGACGAGGTGCTCCTGGTTGCCGACCGTGTCGACGAACCGGTCCGGCATGCCGACCCGCAGCACCCGGGTGGGCGCCTCCTCGGCCAGGGCCTCGGTCACGGCGCCGCCGAGGCCGCCGCTGCGCCAGTGCTCCTCGACGGTCACGACGAGGGAGGCCGGCCGGGCCGCGGCCACCAGGGCCTCGGTGTCGAACGGCCGCAGCGTGTGCAGGTTGAGGACGGTGGCCTCGATGCCGTGCGCGGCGAGTTCGTCGGCGGCGGCGAGACTGGCCAGCACCGGGTACGGTCCGCAGCAGGCGAGCACGACGTCGCCGCCCTGTCGCAGGGTCTGGGCCTTGCCGATGACCGGCGGCGGGGCCTCGGGCAGGGCCGGCGTGGGCTTGCGGCCGAGCCGGACGTAGAGCGGTCCGGGCAGGGCCACGCTCTGCTCGACGAACGCCTCCGTGGCGGCGGCGTCGGCCGGCACGACCACGGTCATGTTCGGCAGCACCCGCATCACGGCGAGGTCTTCCAGGGCCTGGTGGGTCGGTCCGAGGTGGCCGGCGGCGAGGCCGCCGTGGGTGGCCATGATGCGGACCGGCAGCCGGTTGTAGGCGATGTCGATCTTGATGGGTTCCAGGGCGCGGGAGGTGGCGAAGGCGGCCATGGTGTTGACGTACGGAACGCGTCCGCACGCGGCCATGCCGGCGGCGATGCCCATCAGGTTGTGCTCGGCGATGCCGAGGTTGAGGTACTGCTCGCCGGCCGTCCCCGCGTGGTCCGCGCTGAACAGGCCGGTGTCGCTGTCCAGACACATCAGTTCGGGATGCCGGCCGAGCAGCGGGAGCAGGGTGTCCCGGTAGGCCTCTCGGGTCGCGCGGCTCATCGGTCCTCGTCCTTGGGTCGCAGGGCCGCCATGGCCCGGGCGTGGTTGCGCGGCGAGAGCGTCACGTAGTGGCTGGCCGCCCGTCCGGCGAGGAAGGGCAGGCCCTGGCCCTTGACCGTGCGGGCGATCAGGACGCTCGGCTTGCCGGGCTCCCAGGGAGCCGCGGCGAGGTGGTCCGCCACCTCGTTCACGTCGTGGCCGTCGACCTCGCGGACCGCCCAGCCGAAGCTGCGCCAGCGGTCGGCCAGCGGCTCCATCGGCGCGATCCCGTCGGTGGCGCCGGTCAGCTGGAGCCCGTTGCGGTCCACGACGGCGACCAGGCGGTCGAGGCGCAGCGACGCGGCCGCGATGGCCGCCTCCCACACCGAGCCCTCCTGGAGCTCGCCGTCGCCGAGCAGCACGAAGCTGCGCGCGGCACGGCCGGCGTAACGGTTGGCCAGTGCGAAGCCGCAGGCCAGCGCGAGGCCGTGGCCGAGCGAGCCGGTGGGCAGCTCCACGCCGGGCACCGCGCGGACCGGGTGGCCCATCAGCCGGCTGCCGGGCCGGCCGTACCCGGCGAGTTCCTCGACCGGGAAGAAGCCGCGCTCGGCCAGCGTCGCGTACAGGCCGACGGCGGCGTGGCCCTTGCTGAGCAGGAAGCGGTCGCGGTCCGGGTCGTCGGGGCGCCGCGGGTCCACGTCCATCACCGAGAAGTACAGCGCGGTGAGCACCTCGGTACAGGAGAACGCGCCGCCGAGGTGGCCGCCTTCCGGACCCGCGCACATGTCGACGACGTGCGAGCGGATGCGTGCGGCGACCGCCTCCAGCGTGTCGAGGGCCGGCGCCTGGGTGGCGCTCATCGTGCGGCTCCGGCGAGGGTGGCCACCATGTCCGGGTTGGCCCACACCTTCTCGAAGGCGTCCGCGTAGAAGCCGAGCAGCTCGCCCGATCCCGGGTGCAGGTGGCGCTTCTGCAGGGTCAGCGAGTCGGCGATGATCGCGCGGGTCACCTCGTAGCCCTCGCCCGGCGTCGGGGCGGACGCGCCGGTGACGGTCCAGGGATAGCCGGAGCCGAAGCCGACGCGGTCGACGAAGACCTTCTGGTCGGGCAGCGGCATGAGCTGGTACTGGGACATCGGCACGCCCTCGGCGCGCAGCAGCCGGCGCAGCGCCGAGCGCAGGGCCTCCGGCCGCACGCCGTCCAGGCCGAACGCGGCCCCGTCGAAGCGGAAGCGGAGGATGTGCCAGGCGTGGGTGGTGTCCGGGAGCGCGGTGGGCACGCGCAGGCCGGGCAGCTCGGCGAGCCGCCCGAGGAACTCGGTGACGTTGCGCTGCCGGGCGCTCTCGTAGCTGTCGAAGCGGGCGAGCTGGGCGTCGGTGAACGCGGCCTGCAGGGCGTTCATCTTGTGGTTCCAGCCGAGGCCGTACGAGATGTAGTCGCGGTCGCGGCCCGCCTCGATCACCTCGCCGAACTGCCGGCCCTTGCGCACCGCCTCCGCCAGCTCGGCGCTGCCGGTCACCAGCAGACCGCCCTCGCCGCAGGTGGGGATGTTCTTGGTGGCCTGGAGGCTGAACGCGCCCGCGTCGCCGATCGAGCCGACCGGCCGGCCGCGGTGGGTCGCACCGGGCGCCTGGGCGGCGTCCTCGATCACCGCGAGACCGTGGCGGCGCGCGATGTCGGTGATCCGGTCCATGTCGGCGGGCGCGCCGTGCAGGTGCACCGGGATGATCGCCTTGGTCCGGTCGGTGATCCGGCGCTCGATGTCGTCCGGGTCGATGTTGAAGGTGACCGGGTCGACGTCGGCGAACACCGGGACGGCCATCTGGTGGACCGGGGCGAGCCCGGTGGCGATGAAGCTGAGCGCGGGCACGATCACCTCGTCCCCGGGCCCGACGCCGAGCGCGGCCAGCGCGAGGGACAGTGCGGCGGTGCCGGTGGACACCGCGACGCAGTGGTCGTAGCCGAACCGCCGCGCCCAGCGCTCCTCGAGGGTGGACACCGGGTTCGCGCCGTCCGAGTTGGACACCAGCCTGGCGCCGTCGAGCGCGTCGATGACGGCCTTGCGGTCCTCGTCCTCGACCAGCGGCCATTCCACGTGGCGCCGGTCCTTCGGCACGGCCGGCGAACCGCCGAACGCTGCCAGCTTGCTCATCACAGTCCTCTCGACATGGTCACGGTGGTCGAATCGCCGCGCGCGGTCACAGGCGTGCCGCGACCGCGCCGACGGCGTCGACCGCACTCGCGTACTTGCCGCGCAGCACGGTGGCGTGGTGCGCGATGTCGGCCGCGGCGGCACGGGCGTCGTCGAGACCGTGCGCGCCGGTGATGCGCAGCCCGGTCCACGCGTGCGCGACGGACTCGACCGCCCGGCCCGCCCCGGCGAGCTCCGGGTCGCCCCATTCCCGGCCGCAGCGGCGCAGCAGCTCACCGTGCAGTGAGGCCTGCGCCTGCATGCCCCAGCCGAACGGGTACAGCTCGCGCAGCGCGCCGGCGTCGCCGGCCCGGCAGCGGTCGACGAGTTCGGCGGCGAAGGCGTCGAATCCCGCGAGCCCGGTGCGGTCCCGGCCGGCCGTGGTGAAGCCCTCGATGTCGGTGCGCAGGTATCCGCCGAGCAGCTCGGGAGTCAGCGGCGGCGGCGTGGCCTCGAGCCGGACGTCGAGGCAGCGCCTGCCGATCCGGGAGTCGCTGAAGAACGCGTCCTGCACGTCGGTCGGGTTGGCCGAGCCCCAGCTGCGCAGGAAGGCCTCGATGGGGACGGCGCCGCGGAAGGCGGGCGGCATGGCGTCGGAGACGTAGACCACTCCGCGTACCTCGTCCAGGCCGTAGACCACCACGAGGTGGGCGGCGTGCACGTCGCCGTACGCGGGCCGGAAGGGCAGGTGGAAGTTGTCGACCGCGGCGATGACCGGCCGGTCGTCAGCGAGCGACTCGCGCATCTCGCGCCACAGGTCGTTCTCGTCGGCGGGCTGCCACCAGCGGGCGTGCAGTTCGTGGTGCGGCGCGAGCGCGGCACCGAGGTCGGGGCCGGATCCGTCGCCGTCGGCGGGGCCGGGCGGGCACGGGTAGTAGAACTCCTCGGACCTGACGTCGCCCGGCAGGTGCAGGAAGCGCCACCCGGCGCCGAGCACCGCCAGCGGGTCGGCGCCCGCCCGGGCCACCAGCGTGCCGAAGGTGGCCTGCAGGCAGCTGATCAGGTCGCGGTACCACAGCTCGGGTTCCGGTCCGGTGATCATGTACGTCCGCTCCGTCACGTCACTGGTCATGCTCCGACCTCCGCCCGCTGCAGGGTGACCGCGAAGAGGTGCACCGCGACGTTGCGCGGCAGCCGGATGCCGGCCAGGCCGGCGCGCCGGGTGACCGGCACCCGCTGCGCCCACATGACCGCGGACACGCCCCGCTGCACGTGGTGCGGGTAGTGCATGACGAGGCTCTCGAAGGCCTTGACCTCGCCGAACCAGGCGGGCGCCGACCAGAAGTCGGAGACCCGCAGGGCTTCCGCGTCGACCGAGCCGTCGGCGAAGTTCAGCTCGACGGTGTCCTCGCAGCGCCGCTCCGAGGCCGCCAGGACGTGCACCCAGTCGTAGTGGCCCTCGGGCACGGCGAGGAACTGTCCGTCGCAGCGGATGTTGTCCGGTCCTTCGCAGACCGGAGGGAACCGGAAGGGAACTCCGGCCACGTGGACGAGACTTCCGCCCGCGGGCAGGTACTCGGCGGCAAACGAGTTTCCCCATACGTTGAACGCACCCGCTTTGGTCTCCGTTGCCGCGGAGATGGCGGTGTTGTTGCGATGGCCGGATATGTCGACCGGATCGCACAGCCGGGTAATGGCGGAGGGCACCGGCATGTCCGTCAAGTGATCCCCCTCACTGGAATGCCGTTTGATATTCCTAAGTTAGGCCGCTGACGCGCGGATCTCGTCCACACCGTGATTACCTCGAAAGTCCGAAGTGGCTGTTCCGGTGTACCCGCCGGGTAATCCCGGCGGCTGTTTCCGGTGGCTCTTCCCGGACGGGAGGTCACGGGCGGAGTGCGGCGGCGCGCAGCTCCTCGTAGTACGGCAGGTGGTAGTCGCGGTAGCCGCGCAGCACCGGGTTCGCCTCGACCACCTCGGCGCCGCGGCCCGAGCCGCGGGTGAAGCCGGCGGTCTGGCTGGTCGACTCGTGCCACCGGCTGGTGGCCTGCCACTCCGAGCGCATGCCCGGCTGCCAGTTCAGCGCGTCCGGCAGGAAGGGGATGCCGACCGCCGTGCAGTACGCCCGTACGGTCTCGGCCGGCCGGTCGAGCAGGTCGTCGGAGTCGATCACGACCGGCGTGCTGCCGGTGGCCTCGCGCACGGCGGTGAAGATCTCGTGCAGCCAGGCGAAACCGACCTCGTCGCGGCCGAGTTCGGGATTGAGCTTGTAGTGCGAGGCGATGGCCTCGGCGGGGTGGCGGATGATGAAGGTGTGCGTCGCCGCCCTGAGGAACTCCTCGTCGGCGAGCAGCGCCGGGTAGTGGAAGTCCGTGGTGTCCTTGAAGAACACCGGCTTCCGGGTCGCCATGGCCCGCAGCGTCGCGAGCACGTCCTGCTCGCTGCGCGCGAGTTCCTCGCCGACCTTCACCTCGCCGAAATCGACCACCTGGGAGAACGGCTCGTGCACGACGACGCGGTCGTCCCGCTCGGCCATCATCCGCGCGAACGCGGTGGAACGGCTGCGCGGCGCGCTCCACAGCGCGAGCACCGGTATCCGTTCTGAGGTGTGGTCCACGGTTTTCCCTTCCCTACTGGCGCGGCTGGTGTGCAACCGGGCGGAAAGCGTGCGGTGAACAAGATGAGCTAATTGCGGCAGGTGTTCGGAATCGACTCAAGGGTGGCACGGGCGGCGCCCGGCCCGGGTAAGCGAGATACGCAGCCGCGCGGGAGCGAAGTAAACGCGATGCGTCGCCGTGGATGAGCTTGTCGCGGACGCGCACTGTGCGGGCCGGGCCGTAACGTCCGTTCGACGCGGCAGACCGGTTGCGCCGTCCGGTCAACCGGTGGTCCTACTACGGAGGTCACGTGCCAGCGACACCAGAGCACCCGGGTGACGGCGGGATCGCCGTACTCGCCAGCAGGGTCGGCGCGGACGAGAAACGCCTGTTCGACGCGTTCGACCGGCGCGGTGTTCCCTTCGACCACGTCGACACGCGCGGGCAGTGGTACCTGGCCGGGCGGCGCGGTCTGCCGTGGAACCTCGTGCTGAACCGCGAGATCGGCCAGGCCCGCGCGGCGTACGCGGCCCGCTCGCTCGCCGCGGCCGGCGTCGAGGTGGTCAACAGCGCCGAGGCGACCGAGGTGTGCGGCGACAAGTGGCTCACCACGCTGGCCCTGGAGGCGGCCGGGCTGCCGACACCGCGCACCGCGCTCGCCCTCACGCCGAAGGCCGCGCTGGACGCGCTGGACTCCCTCGGCTATCCGGCGCTGATCAAGCCGCTTGTCGGTTCCTGGGGCCGGCTCGTGGTCCGGCTGCCCGACCGCGCCAGTGCGGAGGGCGTGCTCGAGTACGTCGCCGCGCTGCCCGGCCCGCAGTCGCACCTCGGGTACGTGCAGGAACTGATCGACAAGCCCGGCCGGGACATCAGGGCGATCGTGGTCGGCGGCCGGCTGCTCGGCGCCGTCTACCGGACCGGCGAGTTCTGGCGCACCAACGTGGCGCTCGGCGCGCAGACCCGGCCGTGCGAGCCGTCGCCGGAGATCACCAAGCTGTCGGTCGAGGCGGCCGCCGCCGTCGGCGCCGACATCGCCGGCGTCGACCTGATCGAGGACCACGACGGCCGGCTGCTGGTCCTCGAGGTCAACCACCGGGTCGAGTTCTCCGGCTTCCAATCCGCTTTCGGCGACCGCGTCGATGTCGCGGACCGCATCGTCGAACACCTACTGGAGCGAGCGCAACGATGAACTGGGCATTCACTTCGTCCGGCCATGTGACCGAGACGAGCGCCGTCGGGCTGCTGCGCGGCATGCTGGAGATCCCTTCCTCGTCGTACCAGGAGCGCGCGCTGGCCGACTTCCTCGCCGAGGCGATGGCGGACCTGGGTTTCGAGGCGCACATCGACACGGTCGGCAACGTCATCGGCGTCATCGAACGCGGCGACGGCCCGACGCTGATGCTCCTCGGGCACATGGACACCGTGCCGGGCCAGGTCCCGGTCCGCTCCGAGGACGGCAAGCTCTACGGGCGCGGCGCGGTGGACGCGAAGGGACCGCTCGCCGCCATGATCTGCGCCGCCGCCGGCGCCGTGGACTTCCCCGGCCGGATCGTGGTGATCGGCGTGGTCGAGGAGGAGACGCCGTGCTCCCGCGGCGCGATGGCGATCCGGGCCACCCACGACCGGCCGGACGCGCTGATCGTCGGCGAACCGAGCGGCTGGTCCAGCGTGGTCATCGGCTACAAGGGCAAGCTCGACCTGCGCTACACCGTCAAGTGTCCCGCCACGCACCCGAGCAACCCGGAGCCGAAGGCCTCCGAACTGGCCGTCGCCTGCTGGGACGCGCTGGTCGAGCTGCTCGGGCCGGAGGCCGGCCACGGTGTGTTCGCCCAGCCGGGCGCCACGCTCGTCCAGCTCAACGGCGACCTCACCTCGGCGACGGCGGACCTCAGCGTCCGCACACCGCCGGGCTTCGACGTCGAGAAGCTGGTGAGCGAGCTGCGCGACCGGCTGCCGGCCGGCCGTCTCGAGGTGCTGAACTCGGTCGCGGCGTGCCGGGCGGACCGGTCCAACCCGGCGGTGCGCGCGCTGGTGTCCGGCATCCGCCGGCTGCACGCCCAGCCCCGCCTCGTGGTCAAGACGGCCACCTCGGACATGAACACCCTCGCCGAGGTGTGGGACATCCCGATGGCGACCTACGGCCCCGGCGACAGCAGGCTCGACCACGCCGACACCGAGCACATCGTGCTGTCGGACTACCTGCGGGGCATCGACGTACTGTCCCTCGCCATCTCGGAGTTGGCGGCCCTGTCCGCCGGTTCGAAGGAGCAGGTGACCGACGCGCCGCTGGCCGAAGGGAGTCTTCGATGACCGGCATGACCCAGCGGCTGGCGGCGCTGCCGGCGGAGCGCCGGGCAGGGTTCCTCGCCCGGCTGAAGGCGCAGGTCGAGGAGGCGGCCGGGCGCGGCCCGACGTCCCGCGGTGACACGGGCCCGGCACCGCTGTCGTACGCGCAGCAGAGCCTGTGGTTCCTCGACGGTGCGGCGACGGACGCGCCCGCCTCCCGGGTGCCGCTGTGCCTGCGGCTCCGGGGCGAGCTGGACGTCGGCGCGCTGCGTGCGGCGCTGGCCACGGTGGTGGCCCGGCATGAGGCGCTGCGCACCCAGATCGTGCGGCGCGAGGACGGCCCGACGCAGGTCGTCGCGCCCGGCGTCGCGGTAGAACTGCCGCTGGTCGAGGCGCCGGGTGAGGACCCGGAGCACCGGCTCGCCGCCGCGCGGGCGCTCGTCGAGGAGCGGATCGCCCGGCCGCTCGACGTGAGCAGGACGCCGCCCTGGCGGGCGACGCTCATCAGGGTGGCGCCGGACGACCATCTGTTCCTGTTCGTGGCGCACCAGCTGGTGTGCGACGCCCGGTCGCTGGAGCTGCTGACGGAGGAGCTGGCCGAGGTCTACCGGGCGCTGCGCGACCAGGACGCGCCACGGCTGCCGGAGCTCGCCGTGCACCACCCGGACCACGCGGCCTGGCAGCGCGAGGCGCTCGGCGGCGCCGAACTGGACCGGCTCGCCGCGTACTGGCGGGAGACGCTGGCGGGCGCCGAGGTGCTGGAGTTCCCGACCGACCGGCCGCGCGGCGAGTCGCTCACCTTCGCCGGCGACGTCGGCGCCTTCGCGGTCGGGCGCGAGCGCCTGGAGCGGGCGAGGGAACTCGCCCGCGAGGAGGGCGTGAGCCCGTTCGACGTGCTCGTCGCCGCCTTCTTCACCTTCCTGCACCGTTATTCGGGTCTGGACGACCTGGTGATCGGCTCGCCGGACGAGAGCCGGAGCCATGACGCCGTGTCCTCGGTGATCGGGCCCTTCACGCGGCTGACGGCGCTGCGCGCGGACCTGTCCGGCGACCCGAGCTTCCGCGAGCTGGTCCGGCGGGTCGCGCGCGTCACGTCGGAGGCGCGGGCCCACGGCGAGCTGCCCTTCGACCGGCTGGTCGACGCCGTCGACCCGACCCGCGACCCGTCGCGCTCCCCGCTCTTCCAGATCTCCTTCGCGCTGCGGAAGGAGGGCGCCGCCGCCGGCCTGCCCGGTCTCGTGACGTCCACGGAGACGGTACGGACCGGCGCCTCCCGGTTCGACATGAGCTGGAACGTGGTGGAGCCGGCGGACCCGGGCGCCGACGCGCTCCTGGGCATCGAGTTCGACACGGACCTGTTCGACGGCGAGAGCGTCGCCCGCTTCGCCCGGCACTACGACGGGCTCCTGGGCACCCTCACCGCCGCGCCGGACGCGCCGTTGTCCACGGCGGAGGTGCTGAGCGCCGCCGACCGGGAGTTCCTGGCCGAGGTCGGCCGCGGCCCGGTGCGGCCGGTGCGCGAGACGACCGTCGTGGAGGAGTTCGAGGCGCGCGTCCAGGAGGCTCCGGACGCGGTCGCGGTCGTCGTCTCGGACGTCCCGACCAGCTACGCCGAGCTCAACGCCCGGGCGAACCGGCTCGCCGCGCTGCTGCGCGAGCGCGGCGCCGGACCGGGCGAGCGGATCGGTCTGTGCCTGCGGCGGAACGTGGACCTGCCGACGGCGGTCCTCGCGGTGCTCAAGACCGGTGCGGCCTATGTGCCGCTCGACCCGACGCACCCGCCCGGCCGTCTCGCGGAGATCGCCGCCGACGCGGGTGTGCGCGCGGTGATCGCGCACGCCGAGGTCTCCGCGGCCGTGGAGCAGGTCGCGGTGCCCGTCGTGACCCTGGACGACGTCCGCGCGGAGCTGGCGGCGCTGCCCGACGGCAACCCTCCGCTCGCCGCTGCGCCCGGCGACGTCGCGTACATCATCTACACCTCCGGCAGCACCGGCCGGCCCAAGGGCGTGCTGCTGGAACACCGCGGTGTCGTCAACTTCATCGACTCCACCCGGGACCTGTTCGAGCTGACACCGGCCGACCGGGTGCTCGGCTTCGCGTCGGCCACCTTCGACGTCTCCGTCTTCGAGACGTTCTCCGCGCTGCTGACCGGGGCGCGCCTGTGCCTGGCGACCGAGGACGAGCGGCTGTCCATCGACCGGCTGCAGGCGCTGATGGAGCGGGCCGGCATCACCGTCATCGACCTGCCGCCGACCGTGATGCCGCTGCTGGCGCCGGAGAGGTTCACACACCTGCGGATCGCGTTCGTCGGCGGCGAGGCGTTCAGCGGCGAGCTGGTCAACCGGTGGAACCCGGGCCGGCGGCTGTTCAACGGCTACGGCCCGACCGAGTGCACGGTGACGATGATCGTCGAGGAGTGCGCGGGCGTCTGGGACGCCTCGCCGCCGATCGGCCTGCCCATGGCCAACCACGTGGCGCACGTGCTCGACCGCGACCTGCGCCCGGTGCCGGTCGGTGTGCCGGGCGAGCTGGTGATCGGCGGCGCGGGGCTGGCGCGCGGCTATCTGGACCGGCCCGAGCTGACGGCGGAGAAGTTCGTCGCCGACCCGTTCGGCACCGCGCCGGGCGGCCGGCTCTACCGGACCGGAGACCTGGTCAAGCGGCTGCCGGACGGGCGTCTGGTCTTCCTCGGCCGGATCGACCAGCAGGTCAAGATCCGCGGCCTGCGGATCGAACTGGGCGAGGTGGAGTCGGCGTTGGCCGGTTTCCCCGGCATCGGCCCGGTCAGCGTGCAGGCCTGGGCCGACGACGCCGGCGACAAGCACCTGGTCGGCTACGTGACGGGCGTCGGCGAGCAGCAGGTGCCGTCGGTGCGCGAGCATCTCGGCACGCTCCTGCCCTCGTACATGATCCCGTCGTTCTTCGTCGTCCTCGACGAACTCCCGCTCACCAGCAGCGGCAAGGTCGACTGGCGCAGGCTGCCCGCGCCGGACCCGACGTCGGCGGGCGACGGGGCGGGCGACGAGCCGAGCACCGCGACCGAACGGATCCTGCTGCGCGAGGTGCTCGCTCCGCTGCTGCGCAGCGACCGGCTCGGGGTGCACGACGACTTCTTCCTGGCCGGCGGCAACAGCCTGCAGGCCGCCCAGCTGATGTCGGCGATCAACCGCAGGTTCGACGTGGAGATCGCGCTCGGCGACTTCTTCGTCTCGCCGACCGTCGCGCACCTGGCCGCGACCGTCGACGCCGTCCGCGCCGCGCGGACCGGTGACGACGACCCGCTCGACCTCCTGGAGCGGCTGTCCGGCGGGCAGGCCGCCGCGAAGGACCCGGCACGGGCCGCGTCGACGCCGGCCGACCGGGCCCCGGTGCCGATGCGGGCGCCCGCCCCGCCCCGGCTGATCCTGCTGCACCCGTCGGGCGGCGAGCTGTTCTGCTACATACCGCTGGTCAGGGCGCTGCGCGAGGGCATCGGCGTGGCCGGCTTCGCCGCCGACCCGCTCGACGCCGCGGTGCCTCCCGGTGAGGCCATGACGGCGACCGCCGCCCGGATCGCGCGGGCGCTGACCGCGGCGGAGCTCCCGGAGTCGTACTGCCTGGCGGGCTGGTCCTACGGCGGCGTCCTCGCCTTCGAGGTGGCCCGGCAGCTGGAGCGGGAGACCGGACAGCGGCCGCCGCTGGTGCTCCTGGACGCCTCCCACGAGGAGGACGTCGTCGGCGAGGACGGCGCCGCGCTGGACGAGCGGACGATTCGGCGGCGGTTCGTGCACGACGTCGCCCGGCTCGCGGGCCAGGACGGCCCCGAGGTCCGCGCGGTCCTCGACGACCCGGACGCCGATTTGACCGACCTCAGGAAGACGCTGACGTCGCTCGGGGTCGAGCTGGAGCTGACCGACGAGGAGCTGGACGGCCGCTACGCGACCTTCCGGTCCTGCGCGCTGGCGCTGCAGTCGTACCGTCCGCCGGGCCCGTACGGCGGTCCGGTCACCCTGCTCGCGGCCTCCGGGAGCGCCGCCGGGGAAGAGGAGTGGCGGGCGGTGTGCACGGGCCCGTTCCAGGCCGACGAGGTGCCCGGCGACCACTACACCCTGTTCGCGGAGCCGGCGTTGAGCCGGATCGTCGCCGCGATCGAACGAACGCTTGCCCCCTGAGGAGACGCACATGCGGTTCGGATTCACCGAGGAACAACAACGGTTCCGGGCGGACGTGCGCCGGGCGCTGCGCTCGGCCGAGGTGCGTGCGGCGGTGGCGGACGCCACTCCCGCGGACGGCGTCGAGCCGGACATGCGGCCGCTGTACCGGCTGCTCGGCAAGCTCGGGCTGCTGGCCGTGCACTGGCCCGCCGCGTTCGGCGGGGCGGACCGTCCGCTCACCGACGCCGCGATCGTCGCCGAGGAGCTGGTGCGCGCGGGGGTGCCGGACACCCTGCACGTCAACACCATCCAGATCGTGGGCCAGTTCCTGCTGATGGCGGGCAGCGAGGAGCAGCGGCGACGGCACCTGCCGGCACTGGCCGCCGGTGAGCGCTTCGCCTCGGTGCTCTACACCGAGCCGGACGCCGGATCGGACCTCGGCGCGCTGCGGACGGTGGCGGAGCCGGACGGCGACGGCTACCGGATCACCGGCACGAAGGTGTTCAGCCTCAAGACGCGGTTCGTCGACCTCGGCCTGTGCGCGGCCCGTACGACACCGGACGCCGGCAAGTACCAGGGCATCAGCCTGTTCCTGGTCGACATGAACGCACCCGGTGTGACGGTGTCGCTGATCCCCGGTGTCAGCGACGAGCAGTTCCACCGGGTCGACCTCGACGCGGTGCCGGTGTCGGGCGACGACCTCCTCGGGCCGCGCGACCAGGGATGGCCGCTGCTGAACGAGGCACTGGCCATCGAGCGCACCGGCCTCGACTACTACCTCAAGGCGGAGCGCTGGCTCGGGGCCGCGCTCGAGGCGCTGATCGACCGCGATCCGGACTCCGCGCACGAGGCCCACCTCGAGCAGATCGGCCGCTGGGACGGCGCGCTCGCCGCCGACCACGCGCTGGCCTGGGAGGTGCTCGCCGGGCTCGCGGCCGACCGGGTGGATCCGGTCGCGGCCGCCGTCGCGAAGTACCACAGCAGTGAACTCGCCCAGAGCATCGCGGGCTGGGCCGCCGACATCCCCGGCCCGCGGCAGCGGGCCGAACGCACCCGTGCGGCCGTGATCCTGGACTCCGCCTACCGGGAGGCGCCGGGCCTCACGCTGTCGGCGGGCACCTCCGAGGTGATGCTGCAGATCATGGCCGCCGCGTTCGACTCCATCGGACAGGAGAAGCGCTGAGATGGACCTGACACCCGATCCGCTCCTCGTCCAGCTGCGCAAGGCCCTGCGTACGGGGCTCGCCGGCGTCCCCGTACGGTCCGAGGTGCACGGCGCGCCGGTGGCCGACGGCCCCACCGGTCCCACCCGGGCCGTGCTCGACGAGCTGGGCGCGGCCGACTTCGAGCGGCCCGCGGCCGCCGGCGGCCTCGACCTCGGCCTGACCGCCGGAGTGCTGGTCAGCGAGGAGCTCGGCCGTGCGGCAGCCGGGAACTCCTACCGGGCCGACGCGTTCGCGGCCGACGCCGGCGGCCCGGCGGGCTCGGTCCCAGCCGGTCTGGAGGCAATGCCGGCCGGCACCGCGGTCACCGCGACACCGCGCGCGGACGGCTGGGAGCTGACGGGCACGGCCACGGTCGAGGACCCTGGGTCCGGGCCGCTGCTCGTGGCCACCCGTACGGACGGCGGGCCGGTGCTCGTCGCGGTGGCGCTCGACGCGCCCGGCGTCCACGTCGAGACCGGCTGCTGGCCGCCGGCCGTACGGTTCGAGGCCACGCCGGTCACCGCCGCGGACGTGGTCGGGGAGCTCGACGACTCCCCCGCCGGCCCGCTGGCCCGGGCGCGGCTGCGGCAGGCCGCGTATCTGCTGGGCATCGCCGACGGCGCGCACCAGATCGCGGTGCGCCACGCCGGTGTCCGGCGGCAGTTCGACACCAGGCTGCGGGATCTGCCGGCCGTGGCCTTCCCGCTGGCGCGTGCCATGGTGGCGCTGCGGGCGACCCGGGCGGCGGTGTACCGGGGAGCCTGGCTGATCGACTCCGGGCACGAGGAGGTCGGCACCGCGTCGGTGGTGGCGCTCGCGACGGCCGCCGAGACCGCGCGTGACGTGGTGCGGTCGTGCATGCAGAGCGCCGGTGTACGGGCGATGACACCGGAGCTGGGTCTGCACCGGTTCTTCCGGCTGGCCGCGGCCGAGTCCCCACGGTACGGCGAGCCGGCCGCACTGTGGCGGCTGGCCGGCGCCGCCCGCCTCGAACTGGCCAGGCGCGCCTTCGCGAAGGACGCTCCGGAACTGTCGGTCTCGGCGACGGCGGGCTCCCGCTAGGGCTGTCCGCACGCGAGCGCGCCCCCGGCTTTCTCGAGCCGGGGGCGCGGTCGTACGGTGTCGTGTCCGGCCGAAGCGGCTCAGATGAGTCCGGACTGGTAGGCGAGGGAGACGAGTTGGGCGCGGTCGCGGACGCCGAGCTTGGTGCGCACGCGGTAGAGGTGGGTACGGACGGTGGCCACGCCGATGGTCAGCTCGCGGGCCACCTCCTCGGTGGACATGCCGCGTGCCACCATCTGGGTCACCTCCCGTTCGCGCGGGGTCAGTTCGGTCACTTCCGGCGGCGGCTCGCACTCGGCGGTGTCCGGCTGCTCGCGGAACCAGGTGACCAGACGCTGCGCGATGTCCGGCGCGAGCACCGTCCGGCCGGCCGCCGCCGCCCGGATCGCGGTGATCAGTTCCTGGGGACTGGCGTCCTTGCCGAGCAGACAACACGCGCCCGCGTGCAGCACGTCGCTGACGGTCTTGTCGGCGTCGGAGATGCGGGTGAAGACCACGATGTGGGGCGGTGTGTCCTCCTTGCCGAGCCTGCGGATCATCTCCAGGCCCGAGATCGTCCGCAGGTTCAGATCGGTGACCACGACGTCGGGCCGCTCGGTGCGCACCTGGACGATGGCCTCCATGCCGTTGTCGGTCGTGCCGATCACGTCGATGTCCGGCACGGCGTCGAGCAAGGTCCGTAAGCCGTCGCCGATGACGGGTAGTTCGTCGCAGATGAGTACCCGAATGGTCATTGTGTTCCGCCTCCGTGGGGGTAGAGGAAGCCTCGCTCGACTGCGGACGAGATCGTCGCCGCGCCGAGTCCCAACCGTCTGATCGCCGCACCGGTGACCAGCGATCCGGCCGGTGCGACCGACGGCACCGGAACCGGCCATGAGCTTGATCGTGTCCGCGCTCTGTTCGGCCACGGCTGACCCCGGAGTCCTGCCGGCGTCACGCCGGACAGCGACACCACGAAGGACGCCGCATCGATCACCAGGGTTGTCAGGTCGTCGACGGGTCGTTGCGGAGGGCCGCCGAACCCGAAGCCGTCGCCGGTCTCGGCGACCGGCGGGCCGGCCTGCCGTCTCGCGTCGAGGCCGCTCGGGCCCGCGGTGTGGTTCCCCGTTTGACGGATGTGGTCCGCATCTGAATCTCCCCCTAGTTGTACGCGACAACCTCACGGGTCGCGTCGCTCGCCGCCCGTCGTGATGTCGGCGAGAACGCTCCCGGCCCTGCCTCATGCGCGATTGTTGGGGACGAGTGGCTCTGTCGTGTCGGTTGCACGCGAAGATCGAGCCTAGGAGGTTCTAATTCATGTTTCGAGCGAGTGTCAAGAGACGTCAGGTGGCGTGCGGAGAACGTTCGCACGCCCGCAACAGACGCACACATCTCGCCAGTTGAAGAGGTCAGAAGGTGGCCGCGACGGATCGGCGCGCGCCAGCTCAGGCGCCGACGAAGACGGTTTCCGGCCATAGTCCAGGCGTGCCTGCCGCATACGGTGCGAGGTCAGTACGCTGCTCGATGTTGTCTAGAGAAGCCGCCTCGTAACGGCTCGAACGTTTCACATGATGTTCGTACGACTGACCGGCGCCGCGCTGGCCGCGCCCGGCATGGGAAGGACAACCCGATGAGCCTGGTCGATGTGCACACGGAATGGGACCCGCTCGAAGAGATCGTCGTCGGCACCATGGAAGGCGCCCGGATGCCGATCGTGGACCGGAGCCTCCTCGCGACGGAGTTCCCCGACATCGACGACCCACGGCAGATCGCCACCGGCCCGTACCCGGCCCAGGTGGTCGAGGAGACCGAGGCCGAACTCGAAGAGCTGGCGAACCTGCTCACCGGCCTCGGCGTGACCGTGCGGCGCCCCGGCGGCCGCGACCACAAGGCGGTCCTGTCCACGCCGGACTGGAGCACGGACGGCTTCTACGACTACTGCCCCCGGGACGGCTTCCTCGCCGTCGGCGACGCGATCATCGAGACACCGATGGTGCTGCGGGCCCGCTGGCTCGAGGGCTTCGCCTACAAGGACCTCTTCCTGGAGTACTCCGAGAGCGGCGCGCGCTGGCTCTCCGCGCCCAAGCCCCAGCTGGCCGACGACATGTACGAGCCGAGCGCGCCGCCCGGGAAGCGGCTGCGCGACCTGGAGCCGGCCTTCGACGCGGCGAACGTGCTCAGGTTCGGCACCGATCTGCTCTACCAGGTCTCCGACAGCGGCAACATGCGCGGCGCGCGCTGGCTGCAGTCGGCGCTCGGCTCCCAGTACACGGTCCACCCGTGCGACGACCTGTACACGTCCACGCACATCGACTCGACGATCGTGCCGCTGCGCCCCGGTCTCGTACTGATCAACCCGGCCCGGGTCAACGACACCAACATGCCCGAGTTCCTGCGCGGCTGGGACCGCATCGTCTGCCCGGAGCTGGTGGACACCGGCTTCGTCGGCGACCACCCGAAGTCGTCGGTGTGGATCGGCATGAACTTCCTGGTGGTCGCGCCCGGCAAGGCCGTCGTGGACAAGCGCCAGACGGGCCTGATCCGGGAGCTGGAGCGGCACGGCGTGGAGGTCATCCCGTCGCAGCTCACCCACTCCAGGACGCTCGGCGGCGGCTTCCACTGCGTGACGCTCGACGTCCGCCGCACGGGCGAGCTCGCCACGTACCGGTGACGTAGCCGCGACGGGGCCGCTGCCCGCAGAGCGGGCGGCCGGCGAGGCCGAACCGTCCGCGAGGCCGGGCGGCGGGCGAGGCCGGAGCGGCCGGCGAGGCCGGGCGGCGGGCACAGCCGGAGCGGCCGGCGAGGCCGGGCGGCGGGCACGGCCGGAGCGGCCGGCGAGGCCGGGCGGAGGGCGACGCCGGGCGGCCCGCACGACCGGACCGGCCGCGAGGCCGAACCGCCCGCGAGGCCGGGCGGCGGGCACGACCGGGCGGCCCGCACGGCCGAACCGCCCGCGAGGCCGGGCGGCGGTCGGCCGCGGGAGGAGACGGCTCCCGGACGCGCGCTCTCCGGGGCGCCCGCTCCTTGAGCGTGGGCGTCCCGAGACGCTCCGCGGGGATGCCCGCGCAGCCGTCGCAGCCCGCACCGCCCCGCCCCACCTCGGCCTTCCCCTTCCGTCAGCGCGACGCGGCGGGCTCGAGCCCCGAGTCGATGACGAACTCCGCGAGTTCGCGCGCCGCGGTCGCCGGCGGACGGTCCTCCGGGCGGGAGGCGCCCGTGGCCAGCAGGCCGTCGAAAAGGATGAGGAGCTGGTCCGCGGCGAACGCCGGGCGCGCGTGGCCGAGCCTCGTGAGCTCGGCGGTGAACAGCTCGCGGAGGGTGCGTCGGTACGCGCGCGTCACCTCGTGCCCGGGATGCTCCGGGTCGGTGAGCGCGAGGTCGGCGGCGAGATAGCGGCAGCCGTGGAAGTCCGGGCCGGCGGCGATCCGGCCGAGCCGGTCGGCGACCGCGAGGAGCCGGGCCCGCGGGTCGTCGCCCGCGCCGTCCATCGTGACGCGGTACTGCTCCGCGTCCTCGGCGGTGCTGCGCCGCAGCACCTCGGCGATGAGACCGTCCTTCCCGCCGAAGTGCTCGTACAGCGAACGGCGCGCGACCCCCGCCGCCTTGAGCAGCGCGTCCACGCCGACACCGACGCCCTGGGAGTAGGTGAGCTCCTGGGCGGCGAGCAGGAGCCGTTCGCGGGGACCCGGCTTGGCGGAGGTGGTCATGAGGCGATTCTGCCAGCACTTGACGCGGTAGATCAACCGGTCTATCTATATCCCTCGGAGATTGTAGACCGACCGGTCTATCTCTTTCGAGGGGGCGTCATGTCCGTACGCAGCACCGCCGAAGTCATCGACCGTTTCAACCGCGCCTTCCTCGACCACGAGGCAGCCCTCCTGGCCGGCCTGATCGCCGAGGACTGCGTCATGGAGAGCGTCCAGCCGGCACCGCGCGGCGAGCGGGTCGTCGGCCGCGAGGCCTGTATGGAGTGGTGGACGGTCCTCGCCGAGGACACCGCCCGGCAGTTCACTCCCGAGGAGGTGATCGTCGCGGGCGACCGCGCGACGATCGTGTGGACCTACCGCTTCGGGGACGGCCCCGAGGAGTGGGTGCACGGCGTGAACGTGATGCGCGTGACCGACGGCCGGATCGTCGAGGCGCTCGGCTTCAGCAAGACGGCCGGAGAGCTCCGGCTCGCCACCGAGCCCGACGCGGCCTGAAGCGGCCCCGCCCCGAGCCACGTCCGCGGCGTCCGCCACCTCACCCGAAAGGCACTTCCGCCATGCGCAGTTACCACCTGTCCCACAGCGGCGCCGGCCTGTCCGGCCTCTCCGTCCGCGAGCACGACACTCCCGTTCCCGGCCCCGGCGAGGCCCTGGTCGCGGTGCGCGCGACCTCCCTGAGCTTCCGCGAACTCATGGTCCTCGACGGGACCTACGTCCTGCCGGTCAGACCCGATGTCGTCCCGGTCTCCGACGGCGCCGGCGAGGTCGTCGCGGTCGGTCCGGGCGTCAAGACCGTACGCGTCGGCGACCGGGTGGCCGCCACGCTCTTCCCTTCCTGGCAGGACGGCCCGTTCGCGGTCGAGCACCTCGCCCAGCGCGGCGGCTCGCTGGACGGCATGCTCACCGAGTTCGCGGTGCTCGACGCGGACTCGCTCGTCACCGTCCCCGCGCACCTGTCGTACGAGGAGGCCGCGACCCTGCCCTGCGTCGCGGTCACGGCGTGGAACGCGCTCACCGGCGACGGCGCGGGCGTCGGGCCCGGCGACACCGTCGTCGTCCAGGGCTCCGGCGGTGTCTCGCTCTTCGCGCTGCAGTTCGCGAAGGCCCTCGGAGCGCGGGTGATCGCCACGACCAGCAGCCCGGTCAAGGCGGCCCGGCTGCGCGAGCTCGGCGCCGACGAGGTCGTCGACTACGCGGCCACGCCGGACTGGGCCGCCGAGGTCCGCGTCCTCACCGGCGGCCGGGGCGCCGACCGCGTCGTCGACGTCGCGGGCCTGCTCCACGAGTCGGTCCGCGCCGTCGCCCTGGCCGGCACCATCGCCTGCGTCGGCTTCACCGGCAACGCCGCGCCACCGCTCGACACCGGCGCCCTGTTCGCGTCCGGCGCGACGATCCGTACGGTGGCGGTCGGCAGCCGCGCCCAGTTCACCGCGATGAACGCCTTCATCGAACGCCACGGCCTGCGGCCCGTCGTCGACCGCGTCTTCCCCTTCGACGCGGCCGTCGACGCGTACCGTCACTACGCCTCGGGCGACTCCTTCGGAAAGGTGGTGGTCAGCACCGCCTGACCCGCCGTCAGGACCGTGCGTCGTCAGAACCAGTGCAGGCAGTGCGGCGCGCGCTCGGGGCGGAAGAGGGCGTCGGCGAGGAGGGCCGCGCCCGGGTGGTGGGCCCGGACGTGACCGGCGCGCACGAGCGTGCTCGGGGCGGTGCCGCCGAGGTAGAGCGAGCCCAGGTCGCGGATGTCCAGGGACAGGTCGGGCTCCCGGTCCGTGGAGACGCAGTCGGCCTTGCCGTCCCGGACGGTCAGCAGATGGCGGCCGCGCTCGCCGAGGAACGGGTCGTCGACGTCGAGGACCAGCTCGCCGTCCGTGCTCCAGCCGCGCGCGGTCAGCGCGCCGGGGACGTCCAGGATCCGCACCCACAGCCAGTCGGTGTCGTCGCTCACCTGGCCGGCGCGGAAGTCCTCGAACTGCCAGCGCAGCGGGTGGTCGGGCGGGAAGTGCTTGAACACGACCTGACCGACCAGGTCGTGGGAGAGCAGGAAACGGGCCAGGGCCGTGAAGGCCGCGTCGTCCGTGGCGACGGTCTCGTCGACCGTGAGGACGTCCGGGTCGCCGATCGCGTAGCTGGCGTAGCCGTCGGGAACGCCGTCGGCGTCGCGGTGGACGGCGATGTAACGCGGCGCCGACGAGACGGGAGGCTGGCCGGCGCCCAGGTCCCACCAGCGGTGCGGCCGGGACAGCGCGCCGGGCTGTGCGCGGCGGTAGCGGTCGTAGACCTCCTCCAGGACGGCGCCGCACTCGGCCCGCCGCAGCACCTCGACCGAACCGCCGTCCGCACCGGCCGCGGCCCGCGCCGGGGCGAGGGCGGACCGGTGGCGCGGCACGGTCAGCCGCCGCGTGTACGTCGCCGGGCCGTATCCGAACCTGCCGTAGATCGCGCCCTCGGACGCCGTCAGCACGGAGAGCACCTCACCGCGGGCGCGCAGTTCACCGAGCTGATGCCGCATCATCGCGCTGAGCACACCCTGACGCCGGTGCGAGGGCAGCACGCCGACCGTGGTCACTCCGGAGACCGGGACGAGGACCTCCCCGGGCAGCGTGAGCTCGAAGGAGTACGCCCCTGCGGTCCCGACCGGCCGCCCGTCCGTCGCGACCGCCAGCAGGTTGCGGTCCATCTCGAGCGCCGACCACCAGACTCCGCGGCCCTCGGCCGGCGTGTCCCAGAAGCGCCCGAACGCGGCCTGGAGCGTACCGACGAAGACCTCGCGGTCCTCATCGGTCGTGGAACGGATCTCCATCGCTGACGTTGCCTCCCCGGAAGATGCGACACCACGGCCGTGATGTCCCGCCCCAGTGCAACGGCCGTCCGACGACCGGGTCAAGCGAATTAGAGGCGCCGCCGCTTCCTCCTGACAGGGGCCGGTGCCGCCTTCTCGGAGCCGGGGCGACACGGTCGGCGGGTGAGGGTTCAGCGTGGCCCCCTCTTTGCTTTCCGGCCGGAGTCACTCCGGAACGATCAGCGATCCCGGACGGTGCTGATGTCGGCGAGGGTTCGCTGGAGGCGGCGGATCGCCTCTTCGGCCTCCGTGTACTCCTGCACGGTCGGGCGGACGGCGCCGAAGGTGGGGCCGTCCTCGGCGGTCAGGGCGCGCCAGTGCAGGATGGGCGTGAGGGCGGTGGCCGCCGCGCCGAGGAACCAGGCCAGGCGTCCGTGGACGTGGGCGAGGGCGATGGCCACGTCGGCAAGCGCCTCCCTCAGGTGCGCCAGCCGGTCGACCGTGGACAGAGTCTGCTGGGCCTGCGGAGTGCCGACGGCGGCGCCCAGGTCGGCGGCGGCCTTCGCCGCGACGGTGCGGTCGTCGGCCTCCGGCACCCACGTCCGATCGCGGAGCAGCCGCTCGGCTTCCAGTGCCAGATCCTCGATAGCCGTTCTCATGTTCACACCGCCACTCTACGGCCGTTTTGGATCATCGGCGGCAGAGCTGTCGTGATCGATCGCTCACACCCTGGCGCACCGCTACGATCTGCCTCGCCGGCCTCCTCAGCGAGGCGATCCCGAAGAGGCGTCCAGCGGCGACGCACGGTGGCAGTGGCCTGCTCAGTCGTCGAACCACACAACGAGGCGCACGTTGTCGTCACCGTGCTGTTCTGCGAGTTCTCTCATCGCCTTCCAGACGGGTTGCCACTCGCCGGTTTCGGTGACGGCGTCTCTGCGGCAGATGGTGACCGATCGGTAGAGGGTGTCGCCGACGAGCCACTCACTTCCTTCGGGCCACTCCCGGACCTCGCTGGCTTTCAGGCCGACAGCCTCCGCGAATGCCCGGCTCCAGGACGCCTTGCCCGTCATCCTGAGCCCGCTCGACGTCTGGCGGTATTCGTGAAGCCGGCTGTCGGGCTTCTCCGCGGGTTCGTCCCAGTCAACGGCCTTTACTTCGGCCCACGTGATCCACGTGGTGCCGTGGAAGCCATCCGCGCCGTACCACTCCGTCAGCTGGGCGAACCGCGCACTCACGGTGGCCGAGGCGTCGGCGGGAAACCCCCTCCCGGCGGCCAGGGGACGGAAGTTCGCGTAGTTCCGGACCCCGAAGAGACAGCCGAACGCGTCGTAATTACGGACATCGTTGAGCGAGTCGAGGTCGTGTGCGCAGTACCAGACCGGCTCCTGATCGTCTTGCAACCTCCGGTACTCGAGGAAGCCGCTTATGTCTGTGCCCATGCCAGGCATTCTCCCGACACCGTCAAATGATTTCGGACCCGGCCGACGGCTACAGCACCGCGCCATCTCGTCAGAGCGGCCTCACGGATACAGCACCGGGAAGTGCGCCTCCGCCCAGAGAGGACGGAGCGCGCCCGGCGTGCCGGTGGCGGGGGCGGTGGCGGACTCGTCGGCGGCGTCGGTCCGCCATGTCCTGGCCGGGGCGCCGGCGGCGTCCATGGGTTCCCATCCCGGGTCTCCGGTGGTGGCGAAGTCCGCCCACGCCCGGACCATGCGGCGGGCCAGGTCGCGGTCCGCGGCGTCGGGCGCCCCGCCGATGAGGAAGGCCAGGCGTTCGTCGTCGACGTTGCCGAAGGCGAAGGGGACATCCGCGCAGTGCCACGCCCGGACGGGGCCGTGCGGGCGGGTGCGGCGGCGGTCGAAGCGCGACAGGAAGGTGCGGCCGCCCGACCGGGCGTGGTGCTCGGCGAGCCGCTCGGCGAACTCCGTGAAGAGCAGGTCGCCGAAGACGCCGAGGTAGACGTCGGCCACCGGAGCGTGCGGCAGCGCGGCGCGGTAGCCGGCGACGAGGCCGTCGGGAAGGCCGAAGTCCTTCGCGAAGCGTTCCAGCCGCTCCTCGGTGGTGATCTTGGCGCAGCTGCCGACGGCGTCGAGGAGCCAGTACTCCTCCGTGGTGTGGCAGACCAGCAGGTCCACGTCGCGGGCCGCGCCGGCGGCGATGCCGGTCAGCGGGTCGACGGGCAGGACGTCCCCGTCGAGGACGGGCGCGTAGAGCGAGGGGTCGTAGTGACGGGATCCGGCCTCGGGATCGTGCCGGTAGGCGTCGACGACCTGGTCGGCGGCGCGGACCAGGTCGTGCGGGCTCGCGGACGCCAGGCCCTCGGGCGTGGCGGGGCAGCCCGCCGCCGCGGCGATCTCGCGGGTGGTCGCGGCGGCGATGTCGAGGGTGTAGCAGGGGCTCGCGGGGCTGTGGGCGACGGCCCGGTGGAACAGGCCGCGGGCGCGGTCCATCACCATCAGGCAGGCGACCGAGGCGGCTCCGGCGGACTGGCCGGCGACCGTGACGTTGCCGGGATCGCCGCCGAACGCGGCGATGTTCTCCCGCACCCAGCGCAGGGCCGCGACCTGGTCGAGCAGGCCTCTGTTGTCCGGGTGCTTGTCCGGGTGCTCGCCCGCGTCCGCGGTCGGGACGTGGCCGAAGCCCTCGAATCCGACGCGGTAGTTGAGGGTGACCACCACCAGGCCGGCCTCGGCGAGGGCGGTGCCGTCGAAGTCGGGCTGGGCCGAGGAGCCGAAGGTGTAGGCGCCGCCGTGGATCCAGACCAGGACGGGCAGCCGGTCGCCGGCCGCGGCCGGCGTCCATACGTTCACCGTGAGGACGTCCTCGTCGCCCGGTGACCACCCGGGAGCTCCGGGCAGTTGGGCCGACTGCGGACAGACGGGACCGAAGCGGGTGCAGTCCCGCACTCCCGCCCACGGGGCCGCGGGCTGCGGCGCGCGGAAGCGGTGGGCGCCGAACGGCGGGGCGGCATAGGGGATGCCGAGGACGGCGACGACCTCCGCGGAGGCCCGCAGGCCTCGTACCGCACCGCTGTCGGTGGTGAAGACGTCCATGGGAATTGCCTCTCGCTCCACGCGTGTGACCTGGTCGGACGACCGGGCCTGTCGATGTCGCCAGCTTCGCATCACCCGGCACCCGGACTCCAACACCAAGATCAACACGATTGACGCGTCCACGATGTGAATCCCGCCCGCTACCACCAGGGTTGGAGGCGACCGGTCAACCCCCGGTTTGACGCGGCCGCCTGGTGCCGTGCGTAGCGTGTGGGCCGTCGACGCACTGACCGGCGTCGGCTCGGCGCACTGACCGGCGCCGGCTTCTACGGGAGGAAACAGCATGCGCATGAACAGGAAGCTCGCGGCCCTCGCCGGCGGCATCGCGCTGACCGGCGGTCTGCTGGCCGGAAGCGCGGGCACCGCCAGTGCAGCACCGTCGGCGCCGTCGGCGGCGTCGGCGGCGTCGGACTGTCCGTCGGGATGGTTCTGCGTCTGGTCCGGGCAGAACTACACCGGCCACATGCAGAAGGTCGCGGGGAACAACGCGGACCTGACCGGGTTCTCCGTCTTCCAGGGCTTCAAGTCCTGGTACAACCACGGCGCTTCCTGCGACTACCGGTGGTACGGCGCCAAGAACTACGGCGGCGAGACCGCCGTCGTCGCACGGGGAGCCAAGGGGACGGGCGCCACGGTCTGGGCCCAGGCCTCCAACAAGTGGGTCAACTGTCGCTGAGGGAAAGCCAGTTGGCAGCGCAGGGTTGCCGGAGGCCGGTTGCCGGAGGCCAGTTGTCACGCACCCGAGGGCGGCGCCTCACCAGAGGCGTCGCCCTCCGCCGCGCCCGCGCCTGCCTCCCGCTCCCTCACCTGCTCCTTCTCCGCGCCCAGCAGGCGTTCCGCCCGATACGGAGAGGTGTCCAGCTTCGCGAGGACGCCGACGCTCGCGATGTTCGGCAGGATCAGCTGGTAGAGCCGGGCGATCTCCTCGGACAGGTCGCGGGATCCCGGCAGCGCCTCCGTCACCAGCTGGACGCCGGTCCAGGCGCCGACGGCGAGCCGCGCGATCTCCTCCGGGACGGCGTGCGGCAGCAGTTCGCCGCGCTCCTTGGCCGCCACCAGCAGGTCCAGGCCCAGGTCGATCCAGTCCGGCCAGCGGGTGCCGAACAGGCTGCGCGCCATCGGGTCGACGGACAGCTGCACGGCGGCGCGCAGCATCGGCTCCCGGGGCAGCCGGTGGGCGAGCAGCAGGCCGAGGTCGACCCATTCCTGGAGCTTGTACGTCTGGGGAAGGTTGCCCTCGCGGGTCACCGCGCGCTCGAGCACGCCGCGGGCCAGCGCGTCCTTGGTCGGGAAGTGGAAGTAGAGCGCGCCGCGGGTCAGGCCGGTGCGTTCGACGAGGGCGGCGATGGTGGCGGCTTCGTAACCGACCTCGATGAAGAGGCTCGCCATGGCCTCGAGGATGGACTCACGCGTCCGGATCGCCCGCTCCTGCCGCGCCACGTGGCCGCCCTCCTCAGACTCTCCCCACGCCCCGGCGGAACGTTGACCGGTCAACGTCGAACGACCGAAGGGTCGGTATGGTAGCAAGCGCCTGTCGGATGACGCGGAGCCGGAGACGGGGGAGATCGCCCGGCTCCGCGTCGGTCCGTGGCGGTCACGTCACTGGTTGACGAAACCGCCGTCCACCGGCAGCACCGTCCCGGTCAGGAACGGGCACCGGTCGCTGAGCAGCCACGCCGCCGCGGCCGCGATCTCCTCCGGCTCCGCCGTACGCCGCTGCGGTGTCATCGAGTGGACCGTGTCCTCGAGGCCCGGGTTGCGGCGGAACCAGTCCTCGGTGATCTCGCTGCGGGTGGTGCCCGGAGCCACGGCGTTCACCCGGATTCCCTGCCGCGCGTACTCGTCCGCGGCGGCCCGGGTCAGGCCGACCACGGCGTGCTTCGCGGCGATGTACGGCGCGGCGGCCGGGATGGCCACCAGACCGGCCACGCTGCTGTTGTTCACGACGGCGCCGCCGCCGTGCCGCAGCATGGCGGCGATCTCGGGCCGCAGGCAGTTCCAGACGCCGCGCACGTTGACGTCCATGAGGGTGTCGTAGACGTCGTCGCCCATCAGGTGCAGCGGCGTGCGGTCGCCGCCGACGCCGGCGTTGTTGAAGGCCCCGTCGAGCCGGCCGTACTCCGCCTCGGCGAAGGCCACGGCCCGCGCCGCCTCGCCGGCGTCGGTGACGTCGCACGCCACGTACGCCGCCTCGACGCCCTTGGCCCGCAGCGTCTCGGTGAGTTCGGCCAGCCGTGCGGCGCGGCGCGCGACGAGCACCACCGTGGCGCCCTCCTGGCCGAACACCCGGGCGGCGGCGGCGCCGATGCCGCTGCTCGCTCCGGTGACGAGGACGACCTTTCCGGTGAGGAGATCGCCGTTCATCGCCGCCTGCCCGTCCCGGCCGTCATCAGCTCCTTGAGGTCCCTGGCGTACTTGGCGACCAGGTCGCGGCTCAGGCTCGGGATGTCCGTGTGGCCGGCGATCGCGCCCGCCCTGACCTCCGCGCGGAAGCGGTCGGAGGGAATCACGGAGCCGGCGACCGGCTGTTCGGGCCGCTCGAAACCGTGCAGGATGGGCAGCGCCGAGTGCTGCCGCTGCGCCTCGGGCAGCGCGCGCATCGCCGCCTCGAACCGGACGTACCAGTCGGCGTGGTCCTCCACCCGCTCCACGCGGTGTCCCAGCTCGGTCAGCCAGTCGGTGATCGTGTCGAGCGAGACGCCGTCGTCGTTCGGGTTGACCAGGCTGAAGGTCCGGTAGCCGGCGGCGCCGTCCGCGCGGAGCCCGGCGCCGAGGGCGACCACGGCGGCGGCGGTGAAGTCGACGGGCAGTCCGTCGTAGTGGGCGCGGGCGGCGGATGCGGGTGCGTCGGCTGCGTCGGCGCGGTAGAAGCTGCGCGGCGCGATCCCGGTGGCGAGGACGCTGAAGAGCAGGCGGCTGAACATGTCGGGGACGTTCAGCTGCCCTCCGTACCGGCTGTGCGCGAGGATCATGTTGGAGCGGAAGGTGGTGACGGGCAGTCCGCACAGGTCGTGCGCCTCTCGCAGCAGCACCTCGCCGGCCCACTTGCTGGTGGCGTAGCCGCCGGCATAGCCGCCGTCGACGGGCTGGACGGGCATGGCGAGGCGGACGTCGGCGCTCTCGTCGAGGGCCGGCAGGTCCTGGCGGGCGGTGGCGACGGCGACGCTGGAGATGTACGTGACGGCCTTCATGCGGCGGGTGAGGGCCAGCCGGACGATTTCGGCGGTGCCGAGGACGTTGGCCTCGAACAGCTCCGTATAGGGCAGCACGTGGTTGACCAGGGCGCCCGCGTGGACGATCAGGTCGACCTCGCCGGCCAGCCGGTCCCAGGTCTCCTCGTCGAGGCCGAGCCGCGGCTGGGCCATGTCGCCCGCCAGGACCTCCAGGTGGTCCGCGGCCAACGTCTGATACGTGTCCACGAGTTCGGGGTCGCCGCTGTCGAAGGCCGCGTCCAGGCGCCGCCGGGCCGAGGCGGCGTCCTTGCCGCGCACCAGGGCGACGAGCCGGCCGCCGGCCGGGGCCAGCCGGCCCAGCCATTCGAGCGCGAGGAAGCGGCCGAGGTAGCCGCTGGCGCCGGTCAGGAGGACGGTGCGCGGCTCTCCTTCGGCGCGGGGCAGGGCCGGCGCGTCGGCGAGGAGACGCGGGTCGAGGAAGCGGTCCAGGGTGAGGTCCTTGGCGTGGACCTCGACGGCGCCTTCGCCGTGCACCGAGGCGAAGGTGGGCCGGTCGTCGGCCGCGTCGCGGCGGGCCTCGATGTAGTCGGCGAGGTGCCGCAGGTCGGAGGCGGGGCTGATGACCACGTCGACCGGCACCCGGACGCCGAAGGTCTCCTGGAGCAGGGCCGACAGCTGCACGGCGGACAGCGAGTCGCCGCCCAGGTCGCGGAAGTGCGCACCGGGCCCCGGGTCGGTGAGGGAGCCGGCGAGCAGGGCCCGCACGGCGCGCCGGACGGTCTCCAGGACCGGCCGGTCGGCGCCGGTGCGGCGGATCTCGGCGAGTTCGGCGTTCTCGCGGGCGGCGGTGTCGGCGTAGAGCTGCTCGAGGCGCTCGCCGTAGCGTTCCACCAGGCGGGGCCAGAGCAGCTTGCGGTGGTCCGAGAGCAGCCCGTTGGCCTGGCTGAAGGGCTCGGTCTCGACGAGGACGGCGCGGGGTATCTCGTACGAGTTGAGTCCGGCCTCCTTGGCCAGTTCCTGGAACGTCTCGACCAGCCGCTGCTTCAGCGCCGGCCCGTCCGGGTCGGGGCCGTGCTCCCGTAGCGCGGCGGGTGTCGGGACGACCACGGCGAGGAGGTAGGAGCGCTCGCTGTTGCCGTAGACGAAGATCTGCCGGACCAGCGGGCTGGCGGCGAAGACGGCCTCCAGGCGGGAGGTGGCGACGAACTCGCCCTGGGAGAGTTTCAGGACGTTCTTGCCGCGGTCGACGACGGCGATCCGGTCGGGTCCGAGTTCGGCGACGATGTCGCCGGTCCGGTAGTAGCCGTCCTCGTCGAAGAGCTGCGCCGACAGCTCGGGCTGCTTGTAGTAGCCGGGGATGATGGCGTCGGTCTTCAGGAGCAGTTCGCCGCGCGGGTGGGGCGAGTCGGTGCGGAAGTAGCCGAGTTCGGGCACGTCGGCGAGCTTGTAGTCGACGACCGGCGGGCGCAGCAGGACGCCGTCGACGGAGACGCCGGCGGCCTCGGTGGATCCGTAGACGTTGTGCAGCTGGATGCCGAGCAGCGACTCGACGAACGCGGTGAGTTCGGCGGAGAGCGGTGCGGAGCTGTTGCTGGCCCAGGTGACCCGGCCGCCCAGGACGCGCTCGCGGATGTCGGTCCTGACCTCCTCCTCCGCGGTCTCCCGGTCGAGGCCGGCGGCGGTGCGCCGGTCGACCTCGCTCAGGAACCGCTGGTGGAGCATCTCCGACACCCGTGGCACCAGGGACAGTTCCGTGGGCCGGGCCAGGGCGATGTCCTCGAAGAAGGTCGACAGGTCGCTGCTGGCGGTGAAGTAGCTGGTGCCGCCGCGCACCATGGTGGCCTTCAGGGACGAGTGCCCGGCGACGTGGCTCATCGGCATGTAGTGGAAGGTCGCGGCGTACGTGTCGTCGAAGAGCTTCGCCCAGGCGCCGCCCCACATCGCGCCGGCCAGCCGCTCGGTGTACATCGCGCCCTTGGGCGTGCCGGTGCTGCCGGAGGTGTAGATGAGCATCGCCAGCGGGTCCTCGCCGTCGGGCGCCTCGTACAGCGGCGCCTCCGGCAGCGCGGCCCCGCGCTCGACGATCTCCGCCAGGACGTCCACGGCGACGCCGGGCCGGGTCTCGGCGAGGCGCTCGCGCGCGGCGGCCAGGGTCTCCCGGTGGTCGTCGACCTCGGGATGGCAGTCGAAGACGACGAGCCGTCGCACCGATGCGCTGTCGCGTATCAGCTCGACGGCGGCGTCCAGCCGCTCGAGACTCGCGGCCACCAGGAACGGCTCGGTCTCCGCGACGATCGAGCGCAGCTGCGCGGGCGCGGCGCTGGTCTGCAGGGGTACGGAGACGGCGCCGAGGTGGATGCAGGCGAGGTCGAGCGTCGCGTAGTCGCGGCTGGTGAAGCCGAGCAGGGCGACCCGCTCGCCGGCCCGCAGCGGCCGGTCCGGGCTGTGGTGCCATTCGCTCGCCACCGCGCGGACGCGGTCCCACAGTTCGGCGTAGCTGGTCGTCTCGTAGCGGGGCAGCAGCCGGGCCGTGACCCGGCCCGTGTCGGTGTCGCGCGCGAATTCCTTCACGCGTTCGCCGACGGCGGGCCGGTCGGCGTACCGCCGCATGACAGATGCCACCACGTGCGCAAGTCGCATTCGGGTCTCCGCGTCGCATGATTGGCCGACTTCAAGAAAGAGGGGGACGGCGGACCGGGGACCCGCGGAGGGCGGGTCCACGCCGGTCCGGCTCGTCGCCCGATGCTAGGCACGGGTGAACGGGCCCCTTCCGGAATCCGTCGACGATCTGTCAGGTCTCTCCGGTCGGCGTCGGGCCGTGAGATCGCGCCACTGGCGGTAACCGTGAGTACGCGGGCCGTTGTTCACGTGGTAAGAAGGAGGCCGCGGCGCGCCGGGAGGTGCGTCCGCGCTTCCGCCGCGGCCGGGCGTCAGGCATCGCCGCCCCGTGTCCCGCGCGCGCTTTCCCCGCTCACCACTCCCCCACCGTCATCCGGAGTGCGATCGTCATGCAGGACCGTGCCGCAAAGACACGTCGACAGTTGATCCGGTCCGCCGCCCAGGTCTTCGACCGGGGCGGATTCGCCGGTTCGTCCATCGGGCAGATCTGCGCCCTGGCCCGCGTGAGCCAGGGCGCGCTGCACTTCCACTTCAGGAACAAGCACGCCGTCGGCGAGGCGGTCGAGTCGACCGCGGCCGAGATCCTGCGGTGTGTCGTCGGGCCGGTCCCGGTGTGGCATCCGGCGCCGCTCCAGCTGCTCGTCGACACCTCCCACGCGCTCGCGCGCCGGGTCGCCCGCGATCCGGTGCTGCGGGCCGGGTTCGGGCTCGCCCTGGACCCGGCCTGGCCGGGCGGGGCCAGTCCGTGGCAGCACTGGCGGGAGTGGGTGCGCGGCGTGCTCCGGCTCGCCCGGCGGCAGGGCACGCTGGCGTCCGGTGTCGACCTGGAGGGTGCCGTCTCGGCCATCACGGCGGTGACGGCGGGCCTCGACGGGCTGGGCCGCGGCCCGGCGCGGGCCCGGTCCGCGCCGTCGATGGCCCCGTTCTGGCGTCTGGTGCTGCCGCAGCTGGCCACGGAGGCGGTACGCGGCCGGATCGAGCCGGCGGGCAGCGCCACGGCCGTCGAGCTCGCGGCGGGCCGGGCACGGGAGGAACCGCCGCTCGGGCGCCGGCGGCTCGACGGCTGGGTGACGGACGCGTGCGCGGTGATGACCGACGGCGAGCTGTGCCGCCTGCCCAAGGTCGTGTCCGGAAAGTAGCGTCGTCTGCCCGAAGGGCAGGTCCCGCGGCGTCCGGTGCGTGCGATCGCAAGGCGGAGGAGGGAGACAATGGCGGAGCCATGGCGACCGACGACAACGCGGCATGGGGGCACCTCCCGTGCCCGAAGGGCTACGGGGGAGTGCGTGCCGGGCGTCGCGGGCCAGGCGGGACTTTCCGGACACGACCTAGGGGCAGCCGGGCGCCGTCGGCCCTGCCTTCCGGGCGGACGACGCCGCTTTCCGGACCTTGCCCCGGTGTCCCGTCGGGCTCGCCGCGCCCGGCGGCTGTTACCAGGACGTCAGCGGCTCGGCCTCGTAGGCGCGGTGGAGCAGTTCGATGAAGGCCGGCGCCTCGGGCAGGGGCGTCGGGCCGATCCGGTGGACGGCGACGCCGGGCGTCCAGGAGTTCATGACGGCCGCTCCGGCGAGGGCCGGGAGGTCGGCCGGGGTGATCTCGCGGACGTGCTGGGTGACGCCGAGGCGGTCGAGCTGCCGGCGGACGACGCCCATGGTGACGCCGTCGAGCACCGCGGCCGCGGGCCACACGACGGCGGAGCCGTCCCAGAAGGCCAGGTTCCAGATCGACGCCTCGCCGAGGCGGCCCCGGCGGTCGGTGAAGGCGACGTCGTCGTGCCCGTCTGCGGCGGCCCGCCGCAGGAACCAGGTCTTGGCCGGTTCGCCGACGTGCTTGACGGACGGCAGGAACCGCTCGTGTTCCACCACCGCGAGGGAGAGCGGGCCGGCGGGTCCGCGGGCGGGCGGCGCGGTACGGATCAGGAGTTCGGGCTCCTCGTCGGGCGCGGCCACGGTGAACTCGCCGGACGGAAGGAAGGCGGTCGCGGTCAGCGAGAGGTCGGCCGGCCCGTCGACCAGGGCCGCGCGCAGCGCCCACCGTACGCGCTCGTCGGGAAGGGCCCGTCCGACGAGTTCGAGCGAGCCGTGCCGCAGCCGGGCGAGGTGCAGATCGATGCCGCGGACCCGGCCGTCGCGCACCTGCATCGCGGTGAAGTGGGCGTATCCGGCGAAGGCGAGCGGCGCGAGGTCCGCCGCGTGGGCCTCGCGGCCGTTGCGCCGGGTCGTCGCATGGGTGTGCGTCGTGCGGGTGGTCGTCATGCCGTGCCCAACGACCGGGCTTCCGGGCGGACACCCTGGCGGGCCGTCCGGAAGCCGGCGGCCGGTCAGTGCGGCGAGGCGGCCGAGAAGGTCCGTACGCGGGAGTCGTCGGCGGTCTGCGCACCGGCGCGCGCGGCGCGCTGTTCCATTCCGTCGAGGAGGATTTCGAGCCCGACCTCGAAGTCGTGCTCGGTGGCGCGCAGCGGCGACTGCTCCGGCTTGTCGCCGCCGGGCAGCAGTTGCTGGGCGACGTGCTGGATGCACACGCCCTGGACGTACGACCACACGGCGATGGAGAAGGAACGCGCCAGGTCCGGGTCGTCGGTGAGGCCGGCGAGCGCGTCGACCATCCAGTCGAGGCAGGACGTGTCGGAGAAGTGCCGGGCGGAGCTCGACGTCACGAGCGCCCAGGGGTGCCGGGTGTACACCTCCCAGTCGAGCCGCGCGGCGAGCCGCATCGCGTCGCGCCAGTCCTGCGGGGCGGGTTCGGGATAGGGGTGCTCGTCGCAGGCCGCCTGGGTGATGGCGGTGAGCACCTCCTCCTTGTTCGCCACGTGCCGGTAGAGCGACATGACGCCCGAGTCCAGCTCGGTCGCCAGACGCCGCATCGAGAGGGCGGAGACGCCCTCGGCGTCGGCGATGCGCACCGCGGCCGCGACGATCGCACGTCGCGTCAGTCCCGGTGAACTCGCTTGCCTGCCTTGTGTCTTGATGGCCACGCGTTATTATACCCAACACCTTGCGTACGACGTACGCGTCAATTTCGCGTACGATGTACGCACCCGGTGGCATCCGACGCGCGCCAGGCATTTCGCGTACGCCGTATGCACCGTTCGGAACTTCTCGCACCTTCTCCTGAAAGGTTGCCCCCGTGACTTCCCCTGACTTAGTCGCGGAGCGTGCCGACCGACGGGCCTGGCTCGGCCTCGTCATCGTGCTCGGCCCGGTCGCGCTCGTCTCGATGGACGGCTCCGTTCTCTATCTCTCGATGCCGAGCATCACCTCCGCGATCACGCCGACCACGGACCAGGCGCTGTGGATCCTGGACATCTACGGATTCGTGGTCTCGTCCCTGCTCATCGCCTTCGGAAACCTCGGCGACCGCTACGGCAGGCTCAAGTTCCTGCTGAGCGGCGCGGTGGTCTTCGGACTCGGCTCGGCCGGCGCCGCGTTCGCGCAGAGCCCCGAAGTCCTCATCGCCTGCCGGGCGCTGATGGGACTCGGCGGCGCCACGCTCCTGCCCTCCGGCCTCGCCATCATCAGCAGCCTCTTCCACAACCCGCGCCAGCGCTCCCAGGCCATCGGCATCTTCGCGGCGACGTTCGCCGCCGGGTTCGCGGCCGGACCGGTGATCGGCGGCCTGCTCCTCAGCCGCTTCTCCTGGGGCTCGGTCTTCCTCATCAACCTGCCGGTCGTCGTGCTGTTCCTCGCCCTCGCGCCGGTGCTGCTGCGCGAGGTGCGCACCTCCAATCCCGGCCGGGTCGACGCGCTCAGCGTGGCGCTGTCCGCGGTCGGCATCCTGCTGGCCGTCTACTCGGTCAAGACGGCGGCGGCGGAGGGCTTCTCCCTCACCCAGGCCGCCGTGGGCGTCGTCGGCCTCGCGCTGCTCGTGTGGTTCGCGCGCCGGCAGCTCGGCCTGGAGCATCCGCTGCTCGACCTGCGGCTGTTCAGGGACCGCGTCTTCGCCGTGGCGATCCTGACCGGCCTGCTGACGCTGGTCGCCTGGGCCGCGGCCGGCTATCTGAGCGGCATCTACCTCCAGTCGGTGCTCGGTTACGGCGTCCTCGCCGCGGCGCTGCTCGCCCTGCCCGGCGCGGCCGTCCTGACCATCGCCTGCATCGGGGCCAGCGGCGTCGTGGACCGGGTCGGCAAGCGGGCCGCGCTGATCGCCTCCCACTTCTTCATGGGCGTCGGCCTGCTGCTCCTGCTGCTGACGACCACCGAGCACGGAGTGGCCGCGTTCATCGCCTCCACCGTCGTCGCCGGTGTCGGTTACGGCCTGTCCTTCAGCGTGGTCGCCGACACCGCCGTCGCGGCCGTCCCGGCCGAGCGGGCCGGCTCCGCCGCGTCGATCGCCGAGACCAGCAACGAACTGGGCAACGCGCTGGGCATCTCGCTGCTCGGCTCGCTGGCGGCGCTGTGCTTCCGGCTGACCGGCCCCGATGTCGCGGGCACGCTCGACGAGACGCTGGACACGCCCGGCCTGTCCGCCCGGATCGTGGCGGAGGCCGAGGACGCCTTCCTCACCGGTCTGCACGTCGCGATCGGTGCGGCGAGCCTGCTCTGCCTGGCCCTCGGCGTCCTCGCGCTGCGCTGGGTGCCGAAGGAGGAGCGGGGCGCCGAGCAGGAGCCCGAGACGGTGGCGGCCGCGCACTGAGGCGCATCCCGGTCCTCCGTACGCGCACGTCCGGTCCCGCGGGCCGGCCCCTGGTGACAGGGGCCGGCCCGCGGGACCGTGTCGTGCGCGCGAGCGCGTACGCGTACGCGCCGGAGGTCAGCAGCTGGTGCGGAAGTCGACGCGGAAGGCGCGCCGTCCCTCCTGTGTGCCGGTGACCCGTACGCATCCGGGCTCGGGCAGCGGCTCGGCCGTGATCCAGCACGGCCGGTCGAAGTCGACGTACCTCCAATAGGCCGCCTCCACGGTGGCGGGCGCGAGGCGGCCCGGAAAGCGCAGGGCGCGCGCCGCCTGGTCGGCCGCCTCGAGGAGGGCGAGGCCGGGCACGTGGTCGACGGGATGGTCGAAGAGCAGGTGATTGTCCGGGTCGTTGCGCAGCAGCCAGCGGTGCGGCCGGCCCCCGGCGGCGAGGGCCACGTCGACCGGGCGCGCGCGGCCGACCAGCCGCGGGTCGACGGGCGGCGGGACCGGCCAGTCCGCCCAGGCGCCGGTCCGCCGGGAGCCGCGCAGCCGCTCGTAGACCCGGTCGGGTATCCAGCTGAACTCGCTCTCGGCCCGGGCCAGGGTGCGCCCCTCGCGTCCCTCGCCCAGCACGCGGAACGACATCCGCAGGGCGCGTCCGGTGCGCCGCGCGCCGCCGCCCTCCGCCACGCCGACGTGGACGACCGGCTCGAACGTGCGGCCGCGGGGCACCCGCAGCCCCGGGTCGATGGTGAAGGCGAGGGTGCTCAGCATCGTCTGATGGGTCAGCGGTACGCCGAACGCGCCGTGCGCGACGACGAGTCCGGTCTGTCGGACGGTCTGCGCCAGGACGCGCGGATCATACGGTAAGTCCTCCTGCGGCGCGGGCCATCGGACGCGCAGGACGAAGTCCCGGCCGGAAAGCGGCTCCCAGTCGGTGACGAGGAGGTGCTCCGCGCGCCGCAGATGGGCGTAGGCGCCGAGCAGGCCCGGCGAAGGCGCCGCGGCCGGGCGCGGGGCCAGAGTGGTGTCGTACAACGTTCCCCCCTGAGTCGGATCGGTCGGTCTCGCTCAGTGCAGCATTGAAGTACGGGACGTGCGTTCGGTTTTCCCCACGGGTAAATGTACGCCCAAGCACAGGTAAAGGGGCCAGGTTCCTGGATCCCGGCTCGGGGCGGACGATGGCGCAAATGTGCGGTTGTCGTACGCACACGCCGTATAAAGAAACAGGACGATAGCCCTCTTTCACCCCTCCTCCCAACAGGACTACCGTCCGGTAACTTGACACTCTCGACCCGTTGGTGATGGCCCGCCTCCCGTACAGCCCCTTACTCTCGGGCGAACAGTCGTTAGGAGATGCATGCTCAGCCTCGACCCGCGTCCCCCGGTCGCCTTACGAGGGACACACCCCGCCGCCTCCCGGTCCAGCTCCCACGACGCCGTGCTCACCGAGATCTCCTCGATCCTCTTCACCTCCCTCTCCCGGGCCGACCAGAGCAGAAAGGCCGTGCAGTACCTACGCGGTCTGCTGGAGACACCGGGACGCAAGTCCATCCGCAACATCGCCGCGCTGCTCGGCGAGCAGGTCTCGGAGCAGAACCTCCACCACTTCATCTCGGCCTCCACCTGGGACTGGGTCCCCATGCGCCGGGCACTCGCCGGCCACTGGATCGACGCCCGGCCGCCCCGGGCGTGGGTGGTGCAGCCGGTCATCATCCCCAAAACAGGACGGCATTCGGTCGGCGTGGACCGGCACTTCTTCCCCACGCTCGGTCAGGTCCTGAACGCCCAGCGCGCCATCGGCGTGTGGGCCGCCTCCGACACCACCAGCACACCCGTCAACTGGCGCCTCCACCTGCCGCAGGCCTGGCTCACGGACGACCTGCGGCGCAGCCAGGTCGCCATCCCGGACGGCGCGCCGCTGGAGACGCTCAGCGAGAGCGTGGTGGAGGCCTGTCTGGAAGCGGTCCACCGCTGGCGGCTGCCCGTGCGGCCGTTCGTGCTGGACTCCTGCGAGGTGCACGCCGTCCCCATCTTCGAGAAGCTGCACGCCGCCGGCATGCCCCTGCTCGTGAGCGTCTGCGAGGACCAGCCGCTGACCGTCGCGGACCCGGCCGTGCCCGCCGCGGGACGCGGGCCGCTGACCGCCGAACAGATCATGGTCACGGCCGCGGACCTCCGCCGCCCGGTCCTGACCGGCCCGCGAACCCACTGGGCGGCGACGGTACGGGTCACCGGCCCGTCGCTGTCCGGACCATGGGCCTCCGGCGGGCCGGGCGCCGGGCAGAGCTCCGGGCCGGGCGCCGGGCACGGTTTCGGACCGGGCTCCGGGCAGGCCTCCGGGCAGGGCGAGGTGCTGCTGCTCGGCGTGGGCGAGGAGGGCGGGCGCTGGCCGGCCAAACTCTGGCTGACGAACCTCACCGGCGCCTCGCCCGCCTCCCTGGTCCGCCTGAGCAAGCTGTCCGAGCGGGTCGACCAGGACTTCACCACCATCGCCGACCGGGTGGGCATCAGGGACTTCTCCGGTCGCTCCTTCGGCGGCTGGCACCGTCACATCACGCTGGCCTCCGCCGCCCACGCGGTCGTCGCCCTCGCCGGCAGCTGAGACCGGCCCGCGCCGGGACCGGCGGGCGGACGGCAATTCCGCCGTCCGCCCGCCGGTCCGTCCGCATGCGCGGAAAAGAGCGGGAAAATGCGCGCCTCGCGGAGCGCTGTGCAACAACTCCTGCGTATCCGAACGGACTTGACATAAGCCGGACCACTTGACGGATCGCACGTCACCTGACGGATACCCCACGCCTTCTTGGTGGCGCCCGGGATTCCGTCGGACGATCTACTGCGTCGCGGAGAACCGAACCCGCCTGACGCCCTCCGCGCCCTTCTCCGCTCTCCCTTCCTCCCCCTCTCTTGCCTTCTTCGGGCACGCGCCTCGCCGTGCCCGATCGCGATTGGAGAATCCAGTGGACGCCGCCCTGCTCGACATTCGATATGAACAGGCGTTGCAGCAGCCTCCTTGGGAGGACGAGGACCAGGTGCTGCGCGTACGCAAGGAACTCGCCGCCCTGCCGGCGCTCGTCCACGACGCCGACGTGCAGTCCCTCAGGACCGTGCTGGCGCGGGTCGCCGCGGGCGAGGCGTACGTGGTGCAGGCGGGCGACTGCGCCGAGGACACCGCCGAGTGCACGCCGGGCCACATCGCCCGCAAGGCGGGCCTGTTGAACGTCCTGGCCGGCCGTCTGGAGATGGACACCTGCCGTCCGGTGGTACGCGTCGGCCGGCTGGCCGGCCAGTTCGGCAAGCCCCGCTCCCGCCCCACCGAGCGGGTCGGCGACCTCGAACTCCCGGTCTTCCGCGGCCACATGGTCAACAGCCCGGAGCCCGATCCCGAGCTGCGGCGACCCGATCCGGGGCGGCTGCTCACCGGCTACCGCGCGGCCCGGTCCGCGATGGGCCACCTCGGCTGGCTCGACACCGCGTCCCGGCCGCGGATCGGCGCGCCCGTCTGGACCAGCCACGAGGCGCTGCTGCTCGACTACGAGGTGCCGATGCTGCGCCGCCGCCCGGACGGCCGGCTGCTGCTCACCTCCACCCACTGGCCGTGGATCGGCGAACGGACCCGGCAGCTCGACGGCGCCCATGTCGCCCTGCTCACCGACGTCGTCAACCCGGTGGCCTGCAAGGTCGGTCCCGGCATGACCGCCGACGAGCTCCTGGCCCTGTGCGAACGCCTCGATCCGGCCCGGGAGCCGGGCCGGCTCACCCTCATCGCCCGGATGGGCGCAGGGACCGTCGCCGAGCGTCTTCCGTCGCTGGTGGCGGCGGTACGCGAGGCCGGTCATCCCGTGATCTGGCTGACCGACCCGATGCACGGCAACACCGTCAGCACGCCGTCGGGCCTCAAGTCCCGCTTCCTGGAGACGATCACGCGCGAGGTCGACGAGTTCCAGCACGCCGTCGCCGCCGCGGGCGGTGTCGCCGGCGGACTCCACCTGGAGACCACGCCCGACGACGTCACCGAGTGCGTCCGCGACGCCTCCGAGGTCGATCTCGTCGGCACCCGCTACACGAGCTGCTGCGACCCGCGGCTCAATCCCGGCCAGGCGCTGTCCGTGGTCTCGGCCTGGTGGACCACCGGCCGCTCGGTACAGCCGGCCGCCGCCTAGCCGCCCGGCCGCCCGGCCGCCTGGCCGCCTGGCCGACTGGCCGCCGGCCCTCGTTCCTCTCGCCCTTCCGGCCTTACTGCCCCTCGCACCTGTCGCCCAAGGAGAGCACCCTCATGGCGGGCATACCCCCCATCGAGCCGTATCCGCTGCCGTCGGCGGACGACCTGCCCGACAACACCGCCCGGTGGACCGCCGATCCGGACCGGGCCGCGCTGCTCGTGCACGACATGCAGCGCTACTTCCTGCGCCCGTTCCCCGCGGCGCTGCGCGACCCGCTCGTACGCAACGCCACCCTGCTGCGCGAGCGGGCCGTGGCCTCCGGCATGCCCGTCGCGTACACGGCGCAGCCCGGCGGGATGACCGACGAACAGCGCGGCCTGCTGAAGGACTTCTGGGGCCCCGGCATGCGCGTCGATCCCGCCGACCGCGAGGTCGTCGAACCGCTGGCGCCCGGGCCCGGCGACCGGGTGTTCACCAAGTGGCGCTACAGCGCGTTCTTCCGCTCCGGGCTCCTGGAGTGGCTGCGCGAACAGGGCCGCGACCAGCTGATCGTGTGCGGTGTGTACGCCCATGTCGGCGTCCTGATGAGCACGGTCGACGCCTACACCCACGACATCCGGCCGTTCCTCGTCGCCGACGCGGTGGCCGACTTCTCGGCCGCCGACCACCGGCTCGCCGTCGAGTACGCGGCCCGGCGCTGCGCCGTCGTCACCACCACGGGCACCGTCCTCGGCCAGCTGGCGGCCGCCGCCCCGCCGGCCGGTGCCACCACCGGAACGACCGCCGGACCGACCGCCGGGACCACCGCCGGAGCCGCCGCATGAGCGCGCCCGTCGACCTCCTCGCCCGCGTGCTCGCCCCGCACCCGCCCGCCTTCGCGCTGCTCCACCGCCCCGAGAGCGGCGGCGCGGACACCGTGGACCTCGTGCTGGGCCCGGTCTCCACCCCGGCGACCCTGGCCGACCTGCCCCGCCCGGACGCCCCCGGGCCCGGCGCCCGGCACGAGGTCCTCGCGGTCGTCCCGTACCGGCAGATCACCGAACGCGGCTTCGCCGCGCCGGACGACGGCGCACCGCTGATCGCGATGACCGTCACCGACCAGGCCGAGGTCCCGCTCGACGAGCTCCTGCGGCGGCTCCCGGACCTGCCCATCGACCTCACCGACGGTCGCTTCGACGTGGACGACGCCCGCTACGCCGACACCGTCCGCCGGGTGATCGCCGACGAGATCGGGACGGGCGAGGGCGCGAACTTCGTCGTCAAGCGGACCTTCGTCGCCGACGTCAGCGGCTGGACGCCGCGGCACGCGCTGTCGCTGTTCGGCCGGCTGCTGCGCGGCGAGTCGGGCGCGTACTGGACCTTCGTCGTCCACACCGGCGACCGCACCTTCGTGGGCGCGACGCCCGAGCGGCACGTCAGCGTGTCCGACGGCACCGCCGTGATGAACCCGATCAGCGGCACCTACCGCTATCCGTCCGCCGGCCCCACCCTGCCCGGCGTGCTCGACTTCCTCGCCGACCGCAAGGAAGCGGACGAGCTGTACATGGTCGTCGACGAAGAGCTGAAGATGATGGCCCGGATCTGCGAGTCGGGCGGCCGGGTGGTGGGCCCCGGCCTGAAGGAGATGGGCCGGCTCGCGCACACCGAGTACTTCATCGAGGGCCGCACCGGCCGTGACCCGCGGGAGATCCTGAGCGCGTCGTTGTTCGCGCCGACGGTCACCGGCAGTCCGCTGGAGAGCGCCTGCCGGGTCATCAGCCGCTACGAGCCGGAGGGCCGCGGCTACTACAGCGGCGTGGTGGCCCTCATCGGCCGCGACGAGCGGGGCGGTCACGCGCTCGACTCCGCCATCCTGATCCGTACCGCCGACATCGACCGCTCCGGACGGGTCCGGATCGGCGTGGGCGCCACGCTCGTCCGCCACTCCGACCCGGAGTCCGAGGTCGCCGAGACGCGCGCCAAGGCGGCCGGGCTCCTCGCGGCGTTCCAGGCGGACGGCCCGACGGCCGGCGGCCCGGCGCCCGCCGCGCGCTTCGGCGCACACCCGGAGGTGCGGGCGGCGCTGGAGCGGCGCAACGCCACGCTGGGCCGGTTCTGGCTCGCCGGCGACGGCGACGGCGGTGCGGGCAGCCCGGGTGGGCGGGGTGGAGCGGGCAGCCCGGGTCGGCCGGGCGCGACGGACGGGACCGGCGGGCTCGGCGGGCCGGGCGGGGCCGGGCCCGTCCTCGCGGGCCGCCGCGTGCTCGTCGTGGACGCCGAGGACACCTTCACCTCGATGATCGACCACCAGCTCCGCTCCCTCGGACTCGCCGTGACGGTGCGGCGCTTCGACGAGCCGTACGCCTTCGACGGCCACGACCTCGTCGTCATGGGGCCGGGGCCCGGCGATCCACGCGACGACGCCCATCCGAAGATCGCCCATCTGGCCTCGGCGGTCGACGCCCTGCTCGCCGGGCGGCGGCCCTTCCTCGCGGTCTGCCTCAGCCACCAGGTGCTCAGCCGGCGGCTTGGACTGCCGCTCGTCCGCCGTCCGGTGCCGAACCAGGGCGTGCAGCGGGAGATCGACTTCTTCGGCGCTCCCGAGCGGGTCGGTTTCTACAACACGTTCGCCGCGCGTGCCGCCGAGGACAAAGCCGACGTCGAGGGCGTGGGTCCGGTGGAGGTCTGCCGCGATCCGCTGACCGGTGAGGTGCACGCGCTGCGCGGACCGCACTTCGCGTCGATGCAGTTCCACGCCGAGTCGGTGCTCACCGAGAACGGGGTACGTCTCGTCGCCGGCCTGATGACCGACGTCCTGGCCGCACGGCCGTGACGGCGCCCGGCGTGCCCGCGCGGGTCGCCCGCGTCCCGGGATCCAAGAGCCTGACCAACCGCGCCCTGCTCCTGGCCGCGGCGGCGACCGGCACCTCCACCCTCACGGCGCCGCTGGTCAGCGACGACACCCTGGCCTTCCGTACGGCCCTCACCGACCTCGGTGTGCGGGTCTCGGCGGCTGCGGACGACGCGTACTGGACGGTCACCGGCGCCGGTGGCGGGCCCACCGGCGGCGGCCGGATCTGGTGCGCCGACGCCGGAACGGCGGCCCGGTTCCTGCCGCCGTTCGCCGCGACGGGCCGCGGCACCTTCCGCTTCGACGGTTCCGCGCAGTTACGGGCACGCCCGCTGCGGCCGCTGGTGGACTCGCTCGCCCGGCTCGGCGCGACGGTGCGCACGGCGGGCGGGACGGACTCGCTGCCGCTGGAGGTGACCGCGGTCGGTCTGGCGGGCGGCGAGCCGGCCCTCGACGGCTCGCTCAGCAGCCAGTACCTGAGCGGTCTGCTCATGGCGGCGCCGCTGATGCGGGCGCCGCTGGTGCTGCGGCCGCGGGGCGTGGTCAGCCGCCCGTACGTCGACATGACGCTGGCGCTGATGCGGCGCTTCGGCGCGGACCTGGAGGAGTCCGCCGAGCGGATCACGGTCCGGCCCGGCGGCTACCGCGCCGTCGACCTGGCCGTGGAGCCGGACGCCTCCACCGCTTCGTACTTCTTCGCCGCGGCCGCCGTCACCGGGTGCGCGGTCACCGTGCCGGGGCTCGGGTCGGGCAGTCTCCAGGGCGATCTGCGCTTCGTGGACGTACTGGCCCGGGCGGGTGCGCGGGTGACCGTGACGCAGGAGGCCACGACGGTGACCGGCGGCGGGCGGCTGCGCGGCGGCTTCGACGTCGACATGGGCGAGATCTCCGACACCTTCATGACGCTGGCCGCGATCGCGCCGCTCGCGGACGCGCCGGTGACCGTGCACGGCATCGGCCACGCGCGGCTGAAGGAGTCGGACCGGATCGCCGCCGTGGCGACGAATCTGCGGGCCTGCGGGATACGGGTCGAGGAGGGCCGCGACCGGCTCACCGTCCACCCCGGCCGGCCGGTCCCGGCCCGGATCGCCTGCCGCCGCGACCACCGGATCGCCATGTCCTTCTCGGTCCTGGCGCTCGGCGCCGGCGTCCGGCTCGACCTCGACGACCCGTCCTGCGTCGCCAAGACCTTCCCGGGCTTCCACACCGAACTGTCCAGACTGTTCCCCGGCGAGGAACGCCCCCGGTCACGATGACGTGACCAGGTCCCGCCGGCCGCCGGAGGACCGCCTGGCCGCCAAGAGGACCTGTCCCGGGCGGACCGGCACGGCGTCCGGCGACCGACCCGGACGGGACCGGCGCCCGCCCCGCGGCCGGCCGGGGCGGGCGGTCACCGGGCCGGATACGGCCTCGAGCCAGCCGGGGCCGTATCCCCCGGCCGCCCCGCGTCGTGTCAGGCGACCGTGAGGACGATCTTGCCGGTGGTGCGGCCCTGCTCGCCGAGGGTGTGGGCCTTCGGAGCCTCGGACAGCGGCAGGACCGTGTCGACGACCGGGGTGAGCGCGCCCCGCTCCACCAGTGCGGCGATCTCGCGCAGGCCCAGGTGGTCGGGCTCGACCAGGACCCAGCTCGCGTGCACTCCGGCCGGCGTGGTGGCCGGGACGTCGTCCGGGCCCGGGAGCGTGACGAGCCTGCCGCCGGGGCGGAGGACCTTCAGGGAGCGCTCGGCCGTCTCGCCGCCGAGGCCGTCGAGGACGACGTCGACGTCGGACACGACGTCCTCGAAGCGGTGCTCGCGGTAGTCGACCACCTCGTCCGCGCCGAGCCGCCGTACGAGGTCGTGCTTGGCGGCGCTGGCGGTGCCGATGACGTGGGCGCCGCGGGCCTTGGCGATCTGGACGGCGAAGTGGCCGACGCCGCCGGCTGCGGCGTGCACGAGCACCCGCTCGCCGGGCCGGACGTCCGCCGCGTCGACCAGGGCCTGCCAGGCGGTCAGCGCGGCGAGCGGCAGGGCCGCGGCCTCGACGTGGGTCAGGGACGCCGGCTTGGGAGCGAGGTGCCGGGCCGGGGCCACCACGTACTCGGCGTAGCCGCCCGCCTGGCGCGGGAAGAGCGGCATGCCGAAGACCTCGTCGCCCGGCCGGAAGATCCCGACTCCGGGGCCGACGGCCTCCACGGTGCCGGACACGTCCCAGCCGACGACCGGCACGTCGCCCCACGCGACGAGGGCGCCGCTGGCGCGGGTCTTCCAGTCCACCGGGTTCACTCCGGCCGCGTGCACCCGCACCAGGACCTCGTTCAGGCCCGGCTCCGGCCGCTCGACCTCGCGCTCGACCAGGTTCTCGGGTCCGCCCCACTGCTCCACGACCATCGCGCGCATGCTGTCCGCCTCGTTTCCTTCTCGTATCGGCCCGCCGCCGGTCCGTCCGGCGGCGACGTCCACCACGATGCGGTACGGCGGCGCCGTACGGTGTTGGCTGTTCCGCCACTATGTGTCAGGATCTGGCCATGAGGAAGACAGGCAGTCCGCCGGCGCCCCACCGGGTCACCGTCCTGGCCCTGCCGGGTGTGCCGCCCTTCGAGCTCGGCATCCCGTCGCGGGTCTTCGGCAGCGTGACGGACGAGGCGGGACACCCGCTCTACGAGGTCACCATCTGCACCGCCGACGGCGCGCCCGTCCTCAGCGACGCCGGTTTCACCCTCCAGCCGGAGGCCGGTCCCGAGGCGCTCGCCGCGGCGGACACCGTGATCCTGCCGCCCACGCACGCCATGCCCGAGCTGGCCCTCGGCGGACCGCTGCCGCCCGAGGTCGGTGCCGCCATCGCCCGGATCCGGCCGGGCACCCGCCTGGTGTCCATCTGCACCGGCTCGTACGTGCTCGCCGCCGCCGGACTGCTCGACGGCCGCCCGGCGACCACCCACTGGAACCTGGCCCCGGAGTTCCGGCGCGCCTATCCGGAGGTCAAGGTCGACGACGAGGTGCTGTTCGTCGACGACGGCGACGTGCTGACCTCCGCCGGGGTGGCCGCGGGTGTCGACCTGTGCCTGCACATGATCCGCCGGGACCACGGTGCCGCGGCCGCCAACCGGGCCGCCCGGATGTGTGTGGTGCCGCCCTGGCGGGACGGCGGTCAGGCCCAGTTCATCGACCGCCCGGTGCCCGAGCCGACGCTCGCCAGCACCACCGCCACCCGCGCCTGGGCGCTGGAACACCTCGGTGAGCCGCTCACCCTGGCCCGGCTCGCCGAGCACGCCCGGATGAGCCTGCGCTCCTTCAGCCGCCGCTTCCGCGACGAGGTCGGCATGACGCCGGTGCAGTGGCTGACGGCGCAGCGCCTGGAGCTGGCCAAGCAGCTGCTGGAGACCACCGACCTGCCGATCGACCTGGTCGCCCACCGGGCGGGCCTGGGCTCCGGCAACTCCCTGCGCGCCCACATGCGGACGGCCTTCGGCATCTCGCCCGCCGCCTACCGGCGCACCTTCAGCGGCGGGCGGGACGCTCTCGCGGTCTCCGCTAGCGACGCAGGGTAGGCCCGGCGATGACGCCGTTGCCCTCGTCGGAGCAGGACGAGGACTCCACCTTCAGCCGCAGGCGGAGCGCGCCGGCGATCTTCAGCGTGCGGGAGATCGGCTTGCCGAGCTCGACGGTCTCGTTGAACAGGGCCGGCTGGTCGTCCACGGAGACCACGACGCGGGCCGCCTCGATCTTCGAGCCGTCGTCGATGCCAGCGGTGAACTCGAAGGTCTGCCACTCCCGGTTGAGGTCGTACTCGACGTAGGCGCCGTTGTAGCAGTCGCCGTGCAGGGCGGCGCCGTACTCCTTGGTGTTGATCTTCGCCGGGCCGACCGTGAACGAGTCCGGCTCGCTGACCGAGGACAGCGTGGTCAGGTCCGCCACGGGCACGTCGGGCAGCGAGCCCGGGTCGTAGGAGGGGCTCGCCGAGGTGTCCGGGTCGGCGCTGCCGGTGTCCGTGGGCTCGTCCGTCGGGCTCTCGGTGGTGGGATCCGGCGTGGGCTGCGTGGCGGCGTCCGTGGTGGCCGGAGCCGAAGGCGACGTGCTGTCCCCGGACTTGGCGGCCTCGTCCTTCTTCTTGTCGCCGAGCAGATTGATCCCGACGACCGCGAGGACGGCGATCAGGACGACTCCGGCGACGGCTCCGACGAGCGGACCGCGGCGTCTGCGGCGCGCCGGCGGTGTCTGCGTCGGTGTCTGCGGAGGTGTCGCCGCCGGCGTGGGAGCGGTCGTGTCCGTCGACGCCGGAGCCGGGAACGGGCCCGGAGCCGGAGTCGGGCCCGGAGTCGGGCCCTGAGCCGGAGTCGGGGCCGAGGCCGGACTGGGTGCCGGAGCCGGGACGGGCGTGGCGCCGGGCGGCGGGAACGCGGGGCCGAAGGCGCCCTGCGGCGCCGGGGCCGCGCCCACCGTCGGAGGCGCCGCGGGCGGCGGCGGCGGAGGAACGGCGTCCTGGACGCTCGCGGCGAGCCGGGACGCGGTGGTCGTGGAGGTCACCCCGTGCCGTACGTCCTTCACCCACGCCGAGAGGCTCAGCGGGCGCCGGTCGGGATCGGCCGAGGTGATCGAGGCGACCCGGGCGCGCTGCTCGGCCGGCAGCGCGGCGATCTGCGGGAGCGCCAGGAACGCCTGCGCCAGCTGCTCGGGCGCGGGCGGCGGTGCCTGCCCGCTGAGCAGGAAGTAGGTGATGGCGCCGAACGCGTAGCGGTCGGAGCCGGGCGTGCGCTTGCCCTCGAAGACCTCGGGCGCCGCGTATCCGGGCGTGAACCACACCTCGGCGGTCTGGTGGTCGGCGGTCAGCTTGCTCAGCCCGAAGTCGACCAGCGTGGCCTGGCCGTGCTGGTCGACCATCACGTTGCCGGGCGAGAGGTCGCCGTGGACGACGGTGCGCCCGGACGGCGTGGCCTTGCCCGAGTGCAGCCAGTCGAGGACGTCCGCGAGCTGTTCGAGCGTACGCATCACCTCGCGCCGCTCGGCGGGCGTGGCGAGGTTCCGCTCGTCGCGCCAGTCGCGCAGGTCGAGTCCGTCGACATGGTTCATGACGAGGACGAGCGCCCGCCCGCTGAGCGTGCCGGCCTCGCCGGGACGGTGGATCGGCGGGCCCTGGAAGTGCTCCCGTACGCCGACGACGCCGGGCCGGTGGACGAACCGGAGCAGCTCGGCCTGCTCGTTCCACTTCCGGCTGACCCGCTCGAACAGCTCGGGCGTGATCGTCGTCTTGGAGTCGAGCACCTTGACGACGACGGGCTCGGTGCCGCCGGCCAGCTCGATCTCCGCGAGATAGAGCACGGCCTCGCCGCCCCGGCCGATGGAACGCAGCAGGCGGTAGCGATCGGGTGCGGAGTCCGGCCCGATGTGATGTTCTGTCCCGCTCAATCTTCCCCCACGTCCTGCGAATTGACAGACGCTCAGCTTGCCACGTCCCGCTCCCGTGCGCCTATGCCAGACGGACCCGCGCGTTCACCTCGTCCTGGTTGGGCAGCCCGAGGAAGGTGTCCAGGAGGCGCCGCTCGATGTGCCGGGCGTCCCAGACGGCGGAGCGCTCCAGTCCGACGCACTCCTCGGGCGTCGCGGGCCGCTCCGCGCCCTCCGAGTCGAAGATCAGGCAGGTGCGGAAGTCGGCGAGGTCCTGCACGAAGCGGACGACGGGCCGGGCGGCCTCTCCGGTGAGCGGCCGGCTCCCGATCGGCTCCCACCGGTCGCCGTCCCGCAGCCGGACCGACTGGGCGAAGAGCAGCGGTCTGCCGTCGATGTCGTCCAGGTCGTCGGACGGCTCGGTCGTACGGTAGTCGTAGAAGCCCGTGTAGGCGTCGGTGAGCACCCTGCCGTAGCCGTAGGAGCCGTCGGGCAGGGGAATGCGCAGGTACGTTCCCGGTGCCGTCACCGCTGCCTCACCGCTTCCCGCGTCAGCTGCTTGAACGGCGTTCCGGTGAAGGGCGCAAGTTCGCCGAACTCGAGGTCCGCGGCCAGGTGGAACAGCTCGCCCAGGAGGTTGTCCTTCTGGACGCCGCGGCTGTCGTTCTCGGTCAGCCGCGGGCCGGGGTCGGTGTCCGACCAGGCGCCGCCGCTGAAGTTCCGGACGCCGAGCAGATGGGCCTGCGCCGCTCCGTGGTAGTCGATCAACTGCTGCTCCCTGCCCCGGATCGCGAGGTACCCCAGGTCGCGGTAGCGCTGCTTGTAGTCCACGGCCATGCCGACCGCGTACGCGTCGAGCCGCGCCTCGCCGAAGGCCGAGCCGCCCGGCTCCTCGCGCTCGTCCACATGATGGTTCAGGTCGCGGGCCTTCATGGCGGCCTCGGCCTGCAGGAGCCAGGAGCGGTTGAGGTCGATGACGGCGCTCGTGCGGCCCGAGTAGACGCGTCCGGTGGTCGTGTCGGTCTTGGTGTAGGTCACGTAGACGCGGCCCCATCGGGGCTTGCGCTCCTTCTTGTCCGGGTCCTTCACCGGGATGGGGAACGGCGCCCTGGTGGCCAGCTGCTGGGCCTGCGTCAGGGCCGGGAACGCCGCTCCCTGGGCCGGCACGCCGAACGGGTTGCCGTACTTCGCGATCGACGCCGACCGCTGCATGTTCATCCGGGTCGCGGCGAGCATCACCAGCGACGCGACGGCCTGGGCGCCGAGGACGGCCCCGCCGGCCAGACCGGTGCCGGGGAGGGCCGCGGGCCCGGCGGCGGGCGCGGCGCCGGGTGCGACGGACGGTGCGGCGGCCGCGGCGCCGCCTTCCAGCAGCGCGGCGCTCCCCCACCGCGCCGCCGCCTGTTCGAGCGCGCTCGCGGCCTGCTGGAGCACTTCGGCCGTCAGGGCCTCGGCCGGCTCGTGCCCGTCCCGGTCGGTGAGGGTGACCGGGTTGCCCCGCGCGTAGCGGTAGAGGTTGGGTCCGTCGACGAGCCCGCCGGGATCGGCGGAGGTCCATCTGCCGAGCCAGCAGGCGTAGTGGCGGGCCCCGTGCTGCGAGAGTCCCGTCTCCTCGTCCCGTTCCATGCCGGTGTAGCGGTAGCGCTTGGGTGTCTCCGTACGGCTGCGCACCGCCTGGTACGTCGTGCTGCCGTACGGCGCGTACTCCTCGTACGAGATGATCTGCGCCCGCTCGTCCAGTTCGAGGCACGAGGAGCCGAGGTGGTTGCCGGCCTGGTAGCGGATCAGCCGGGCCGGTGCCCGGTCGGTGCCCTCCGTGTCGCGGGTGCGCAGCTCGGTGAGGGCGAAGCGCTCCTCGCCCGCGCCGGATCCGGCGCCGGACGGGGCGCCGGTGTGCACGGTCTCGCGTTCGAGGACGGCGGTGCCGGGGCCGACGGGGCCGCGGTGCCGGCGGAACACCTCGTAGTCGCCGAGGTAGATCCGCTCCTCGATGAGGCCCGGTGCCTTCTCCCACACCTTGCGCACCCGTTGTCCGGTGGCGTCGTGGACGACGTGGACGGTTCCGCCTCCGCCGAGGTCCGCCCGGCGCAGCCGGTCCGCGTGGTCCCAGTGGAGGTTGGGTCCGGGGTCCGCGCCGCCGAGGTGCGGCATGCGCGTCATGTTGCCGTGCCGGTCGTGGTGGTACGGCTCGACGAGCGGCGGGTTGGCGCCGCCGGGGTTCAGGGTGGTGCCGCTCAGCCGGTTGCCGGTCTTCGCGGGGAGGCCGGCCGTGCCGTCCTCCAGGAGGCTGGTCTCGGCGTAGGTGTGCTCGCGCGTCCAGCCGGCGTGGGCCGGGTCGCTGCCGTGGTGGCGCACCCGCAGGATGTTGCCGACGAGGTCGTGGACGTGGCGTTCGACGTAGGTGCCCATCGCCTGGGCGGTGTTGGGGTGGTCGAGGCGGGTGTGGAAGGCGTTGGACGCGTCGGGTGCGGTGGGCGCGTTACGGGCGCCGCCGGCCTGCTGTCCGAGGTGTTCCCGGCCGGTGGCCTGGATCAGCCGGTAGAGCGCGTCGTAGACGTAGTCGTTGCCCGGCTCCACGCGCTGGTTGCGGAAGAACACGGTCTGCTGGGCGTCGTCGCGGATGTGGGTGAGGTTTCCGGACGGGTCGTAGGTGTAGCGCAGGTTCTGCAGACCGCAGCCGTCGCCGGGCGGCTGGGGACGGTCGCAGTCCTCGGGGAAGTCCGGGCCGCGGCCGGTGGTGAGGTGGGTGAGGCGGAAGGTCTGCGGGTCGTGGCGGTAGCGGGTGGTGGCGCCGTTGCGGTGGGCGACGCGGACGCGCCTGCCGTGGGCGTCGTGGTCGATGCCGGCGATGCCGACCGGTGAGGGCGGCTCGCTGCCCGGGTCGAGGAGTCCGATGGGCTCGGTGGCGCGTTCCAGCCAGACGTCGACGCGGGCGAGCAGGCCCGCCCGGTCGAAGACCGGCTGGACGACGTGATGCCGGCCCGGGGCGAGGTCGCTGTGGGGCAGGGTCGCCTGGACGGTCCGGTTCAGGGCGTCGTAGCGGATGCCGCTCTCGAAGGACTCGGCCTCCAGCTCCGGGGCGGCCGACCAGTCGGCGACGGTCCGGTAGTCCGTGGTGAGGCGGCGGGTGTGGTGGAGGACGTTGCCCTTGAAGTCGTAGGCGGCGAGCGGTTCTCCGGCCGGGCCGAGGCGTGCGCTGACGGCGACGCCGGCGCCGTCGAAGTGCCGCAGGACGCGGGTGCGCAGGTTGAGCCGCTGGGCGCGGGCCTCGTCGGCGGGCGTGGCGCCCGGGGCGGGTTCGCCGTACTCGATCCGCTCGACGCACCGCTCGCGGCCGAGGGTGCGCGGGTCGGAGGCGCCGTCGCCGTCGGCGACGGTGCCGCGTACGGTGCGGGAGATCCGCCGGCGCAGGGCGTCGTGGACGGTGACGAAGGTGTGGCCGCGGCTGTCCCATGCGCGCACCGGGTTGCCGAGGACGTCGGGCAGGGTCCAGCGGGCGCCGGCCTCCATGCTCTGCCGGAGCAGCCGGTTGCCGAGCAGGTCGTGGGCGTGGCGGGCGACGACCCGGCCCAGCGGGTCGTCGGCCTGCGTCACGGCGTCCCGCACCAGGCGCTGGTTGCCCTCGATGTCGAGCTCGGTGCGGGTGGCGGCGGTGTCCTCGGTGCCGTCGAGCTCGTGGCCGGGGCAGATCACGCGGTTGCGGGCGACGGTGAGGAAGGGCCTGCCGAGGACGTCGAGATGGACGGTGGTGGGCGTGTCGGCGTGCGCGGCGGCGCGGGCGGCCGCCGCCTGCTCGTCGGGGCCGAGCGCGCCGCCGATCCGGCGGTCGTGCCAGGTCTCCCAGGCGCCGGGCTGCCGGTCGGGCGCCGCGAAGTAGGGCGCGAGCAGGCCGCGCACGTCGGGGTCGGTGCGCGGGTCGCCGGTCTGGGCGCCGCGGGCCGCGCAGGTGTCGTTGGCGTCGTGGACGGTGCGGTCCCAGGGGCCGGTGACGACCTTCTCGTACGTGTGGTGCGGGTGGAGGGTGGCGACGACGCGGCCGACGGGGTCGTGGAAGAGGACGGGGCTGACGCCGACGGTGACGCCGAACTCGAAGTCGGGTGTGGCGCTGAAGAAGGGCTCGTAGCGGCGGACCGGCCTGCCCTTGTTGTCGAAGACGGTCCATCCGCCGGTGATCCAGCGCGGGTCGGACACCGGTCCGCCGTCGGTCAGCGGCCCGGCCTCGGTCCGGGTCTTGCGCTGGATCTCGCGGCCGAAGCCGTCCGAGTAGCCGTAGGCGGTCATGATCCTGAGGCCGTGCGGCGGGAGCGGATCGTGCAGGTGCGTCTCGCGGGTCAGGGTGATCACCGCGGCGGGGCGGCCGAGCCGGCGGAAGCGGTCGAGGTCGTGGACGACGCGGGAGGTTGCTCCGGCGAGCAGCTCCGCCGCCGCGGGGCCCGGATCGGCCGCGGTCAGCAGGGCGTCGGTCAGGGCCGGGTCGGGGTCGGCGGCGAAGCCGTCGAGGGAGTCGCCCTCGGCCGGCGCCGGTGCGGCCTTGCCCATGACGGCGGTGCCGGTGACCAGGCCGAGGGCGTCGAAGACGATCTCGGTCCGGTTGCGGTTGGGATCGGCGACGCGGCGCGGCTGCAGGACGCGGTAGTCGTTGGCCTCGACGGTGGTCCGGTTGCCGAGCGGGTCGCGTACCTCGACTGCCAGCAGGTCGTCGTCGTCGAGGTCGACGACGGTGTCGTGGCCGAAGGGGTCGCGGTGGCGCCGCTGGACGAAGTGGTGCTGCCGGGCCCGGGCGAGTTCGGCCGCCGGAGGCTCGTCGGGATCCGGGGTGAAGGAGGAGCGGCCGGACGGCAGCCACCAGTGGTCGTCCGGGTCGGTCGCCGGGAAGCGCCCGTCCGCCTTCAGGGTCCGGCCGGCCAGATAGCCGCCCCGGTCGCCGCCGGTCCCGCCGAGGACCTCCGCCGGGTCCGGCAGCAGGTCCTCGGTCGTCCCGTCCGGTCGTGGCCGGCGAAAGACGCCGGCGAGGAGTCCGGGTGTGAAGGCGAGCGTGTAGTTCTCGCCGGTGGTGGCGCGGGTCTCGAGCCGGCCCAGGGGCAGGAGCCGGGTCAGGTCGTCGCTGCGGTGGAGGGTGCGGACCTGTTCGATCGGCCGCCGGCAGGATCCGGGCACGGCCCGCTCCTCGTACGGCACTTCGTGCGCGTAGCGGTGGCGCAGCCGTCCCGGGGCGTCGGGGTCGGGCTCCACGAGGTCCTCGGCGAGGAAACGGCCGCGCGGTCCGGTGGGCGCGTATCCCGTCAGTTCGAAGGTGCGGGTCTCGCAGACGGCCGGCTGCCGCCAGGCGCCGGGCGTGTCGACGGCGTTGGTGACGCGGCGCTCGGTGTAGGTGACAAGTGGGGTGGTCTGCCGGGCGCGGTCCGCCGGGTGGAGGGCGTTCAGTCCGGGGTTCGGGACGCGCCGGACGGTGCCGTCGGGGTCGGCCGTCGTCAGGTGGGTGCGGCGGCCGTAGCCGACGACGGCCTCCTTGAGGACGGTACCGTACGGGTCGGTCTCCAGCGTGATCGTGTGCAGGGTGCGCGGGTCGGCGGCGTCCCGCTCGTAGTGGTGGCTGAGCACCTCGCGCGGCTGGACGTCGAACACGGCGTACTCGTGCGCGCCGCGCGCCTGGAGGCGCCGTACGGTGACGTTCTGCTCGGTGACCGTGTACGGGATGCGGGCGCGCGCCGCCTCGGCCGGCGTGGACCGCGGTCCTGCGTCGTCGGCGTAGACCTCGCGCCGCAGCAGCGTTCCCTTCAGTGCGCGGCAGGCCTGCCGTTCCTCCTCGGCGGTCAGGCCGGCGGGCAGCGGCGTGTCGTCGAGGAGGAGTTCCCGGGCGGTCTGCCGGGTCAGTCCCGGCTCGCGGAAGTACTCGTCCTCGTGGTGCCGGGAGATCCGCTCCCTGCCCGGCGCGTCGCCGGTGTGGAACCACGACCTGACGTGCGCCGGCGGCACGTACGCCTCCGGGGCGACGGCCCGCAGTTCCTCGGTGTCCCACTGTTCGACCATGCCGAATCCGCAGAACTCGCGCTCCACGCCGTCGTAGCGGCCGTGGTGGTAGCGGTAGCGGGTGGTGAAGCGGTTGCGGCCGACGTGGTCGTACGTCTCCACGCGTTCGATCACGTGGACGGGGAAGGGCAGCCGGGCGAGCCACGGCCGGCCTTCCTCGCGGTCCTGGAGGAAGAACTTCGTCGACGGAGCGTAGGTCAGACGGGTCTGCGCGCCGAGGTTGTTGACGATGCCGACGAGCAGGTGGGGTTTGGTGCCGCCCATGAGGTTGACGTAGCGCAGCGGGCGTCCGGCGTCGGCGGCCAGCGGCGAGGACCACACGAGGCAGGCCGTCCCGTCGCCCAGGAGGTCCGCCGTGGCGACGGCGGTGAGGTCGTCGGCCGGCGGGAAGGCGGACAGGACGCGCGGTGAACTCCAGGCGTTTCCGGACTGGTTGAAGTAGAGCCGGACGCCGTCGCGGTGCAGGTAGAGCAGGTCGGTGGTGCCGGAGCCGTCGATGTCGGCCAGCCGGAGGCGCTGCTGGTCGAAGGCCTCCGGGTGGTCGAACCAGGGCGCGTTCGCCATCGTGACCTTGGCGCCGAAGCGTCCGTGGCCGAGGTTCGGCCAGTAGCAGACCTCGCCGTTGCGGACGCGGACGAGGTCGGACAGTCCGTCGCCGGTGAGGTCGGCGAGGTGGAGGGAGTGGGTGCCGTCGGCGAAGACGGCCCTCGGGCCCCGCTCCTCGTCGGCGGCGACGGCGATCCGCCGGGCGGCCTCGAAGCCGTCCTCCGCGAGCGAGCGGTACCAGAGGAGGGAGTCGTCGCGGGTGACGAGGAGGTCGGCGCGGCCGTCGCCGTCCAGATCGGTCAGGCGGGCGTCCGGCGCGTGCGGCGACTGGCTGGGCAGCGAGGAGAACGGGCGGAACGGCTGCCAGCCCTCGTCCTCGTCGTGCTCGTACAGGCCCGGCGCGGTCCCGTCGGTGACGACGACGTCCATCAGCCCGTCGCCGGCGAGGTCGACGAACTCGGCGGCGCGGCCGGGCGGGAGCACGGGCAGGGTGCGGACGTGTTCGGCCGGTGCGAGGCGGACGCGCCCGGCCGGGCCGTCGCCGGTCTCGGGGCCGGCGCCGGTCTCGGGGCCGTCGCCGGACTCGGGGCCGGTCCGCGGCAGCGGGCTGAGGTTGCGCTTGTAGAACCAGGCGCCGGCCTGCTCGGTGAGCACGCCGGGCACGCCCTCGCCGTGCAGATCGGTCCAGCGGTAGGCGGTGCCGTCGACGCCGGCCGGGAGGTTCTCCAGGGACGCGGTGTCGACGGTCTCGACCGTGTCCCGCACGGCCGGCTCGGAGTAGGTGAACTCCACCGGCGGCATGCTCCGTCGGACGTAGCCGGCGCCGTCGCGGCGGTACCCGTGCTGCGTCACGGCGCGCAGGAACGCGTAGACGGGCGTGTCGGCCGCCGCCGGGTCGGCCTCGGTCACGCCCCCGTGGTCGAGGTCGGTCGACCGGACGAGGCAGTCGGCGCCGACGCCGTCCGCCTCCGTGCCGGGGAAGTGGTGGAACATCAGCACGCGGCGGCACAGCCGGGCGGTGCGCACCTCGAAGCCGGAGCGGTACGAGGAGAAGGCGTCCGGCCGGACCGGCCACGGGAAGCGGGGCGCGCCGGCCGCGTCGACGGCCTCGTCGTCGCGGGGCCCGGGCGCGGCCGGGTCGTGGTCGCCGTAGTCCAGCACGGCCTCGAACATCCAGCCGCCCTCGGCCACCCGGGCGTCGAGGAAGTGGGGCCGGTCGCCGGACTCGTCCAGGGCGGGCCGCCGGTTGCCGTAGAGGACGCGCTTGAGATAGCGGCCGGCGGTCCTGCGGACGTCGTCGCGGGCTCCACGGTTGCGTTCCTGCGGCGCGGCCAGGTCGACGCCGGTGCCGTCCTCGGCCTTGTAGCGGTAGAGGACGACGCCGCCCGTGTCGTCGCGCGTCTCGCAGATCAGCCAGGAGAAGACGCGGGCCGGGTCGAGCGGGTCGGCGACGCGGTGCTCCGGGCCGAGCCCGTAGACGGTGAGGACGTTGTCCTTCGAGACCGAGCGCCAGTGCACGTCGCCGGCGGGGACGTCGCCGGTGGCGGCGAGGGTGGTCCAGCGCTCGATCCGGGCGAACGCGCCCTCGACGCGGGGCCGGTAGCGGCGGACGAGGTGGCCGGCGATCTCGTCCTCGTGAACCACGAGCCGGCCGGAGGCGTCGCGCACCCAGGCGCCCTCGGCGTCCCGGGTGTGGCCGGGCCGGGCGGCCACCCAGGTGCCGTCGTGGTCCTGGCGGTACACGGGAACGAGGTCCTCGGCGCCGGCCGCCACGAACACGTCGGAGTCGTCGGCGTCCTGGTAGCGCGGCAGTCCCTGGTCGGTCCTGCGCGTCACGGACGGCACGGACAGGCTCCAGCCGAAGCCGAAGGGGCCGTTGCCCGCGCCGGAGTCGTAGGTCAGTTCAAGGCGTGGGCCGGATCCGCCGCGACCCGGGCTGGTGGCGACGGGGACCGACACCGTTCCGGTGCCGGTCGCCGGGTGGGCGGTGAACGTCTCGCCGATGCCCCGGATCGCACCGCCGCCCTTCGGCAGCGTCACGCGCGGCGCGGAGACCACGAACTGCCGTGCCCCGGCGCCGGAATCACCTGCGGAACCGAAATCGCCGCCCGGTCCGGACTCGGGGCCGAAACCGTGACCGCCGCCGGAACCGTGACCGGTCGCCACTCCCTCGCCGTTCACCACGCGCGGCCGCCTCCGGCTCGAACCCGCCTGCTCAAGGACCTCTTGGTACCACGCCCGGAAGGGCCTGTTCCGCCGCCTGTCCGCCGCTTCACCCGAACGGTGCCGTGGCCCGTCACGGCGTGTACAACTCGCTGTGGGCGGTGAGCAGATGCCGTCGCCCCGTCGAGGTGGCGGGACCCGTGCGGACCGTTCCGCCGGCCACCAGGATCCGGCCGTCGGCCAACCCGGCCGCCGCGAAGTCGGTACGGCCCACGGCCGTTCCCGAGACCGCCGTCCATCGCCGTACCTCCGGGTCGTAGCGCGCGGCGGCGCGGAAGCCCGCGTCGCCGAGCAGGTCGTCGCAGCCGCCCATGACCAGCACCTCGCCCGTCGGGAGCAGCAGGGCGCGGTGCCGGCCGCGTCCGCAGGGCATGTCCGGCTCCTGGTTCCAGCGGCCGGCCGCCGGGTCCCAGCGCTGTGTGGTCGCCCGGCTGTAGGGGTCGAGCCGGCCGGGGGCCGGCTCCTCGCCGCCGCCGGTGGCCAGGACGGATCCGTCGGCGAGGACGGTCAGCTGGTGACCGCTGCGCGGCGCGGAGAGGCTGTCCGTGGGGGTCCACCCGTCCGTCGCCGGGTCGTAGCACTCGCTGTACGCGAGGGCCGTCCCGCCCCGCCAGTCGGTACGGGTCTCCACCCAGCCGCCCGCGACCAGGACCCGCCCGTCCGGCAGCGGCACCGCGGGGTGGAAGGACCGGGCGTCGGTCATCTCGCCGGCCGTCGTCCAGCCCGGCAGCGCCGGGTCGAACAGCTCCGCCGAGGTCAGCGTCCGCTCCGAGCCGGCCGAGCGCGTGCCCGTACCGCCGGCCACCAGCACCCGGCCGTCCGGCAGCGGTGTCGCAGAGTGGCCGCAGCGGGGCTCGCGGAGTTCGCCCGCCGGGCTCCAGTCGCCGGACACCGGGTCGTACACCTCGGCGGTGGCCAGGGGCCGGACGGGAAAGGCGTTGGGGCCGCCGTAGCCGCCGACGACGAGGACCCGGCCGTCGGCGAGCGGGGTGGTGGAGTGCATCCGCCGGGCGGTGCTCATCGGCCGGCCCGGTGTCCAGGTGCCGTCGGCGGGGTCGAAGAGCGCGGTCCCGTCCTGGGCGGTGAGCGCGCCGTCCGCGCCTCCGGCGACGAGGACCCGCCCGTCGGCCAGGCGTACGGCGCCGCTCACCGCCCCGAAGAACTCGCGCTCCCAGGGGAGTTGACCGGCGGCCGTCCAGCGCCCTGTGCCGCGCCGGTCGTCGGCCGCCTTCACCGGCGCGGTCGCCGTAGACGGGTGCGTGGTCGTGGACGTGCGTGTGGTCGTGGTCATGGCGTGAACACCTCCACCTCGGCCGCCGGCAGATGGACGCCCAGGCGCGGGGCGGCCACGCCGCTGCGGGAGAAGCCCGCGACCGCGAGCACCCGGCCGTCGGCGAGGGACACGGCTCCGAAGGCCCAGCGGCCGGTGCGCATCGGTGCCGCGAAGGACCAGGTCCGGGCGCCCGGGTCGTAGCGCAGGACGGCGGCGTGGCCGATGTCCTGGCAGGCGAAGTCGACGCCGCCGCAGACCAGCACCTCGCCGGTGCCGAGGAGCAGCGCCCGGTGGTGGCCGCGGCCCCAGGGCAGCGGCGGCTCCCGGCGCCACTCCTCGGCCGCCGGGTCGTAACGCTCGACGCCCGCCATGCTGGTCGTGTCGTGCCGCGCGTCGTCGCCGCCGCGCGGGCCGGAGCCGCCGGTCGTCAGCACGGTGCCGTCGGCGAGGAGCACGCTCTGGTGGGCGCAGCGGGCGTCGTGGAGGGCTCCGGTGGGCGTCCAGGCGCCGGTGGCCGGGTCGTAGATCTCGCACAGGCCGAGGGCCCGGACGCGGCTGCGGCCGGTGCTGGTGAGGCCGCCGGCCACCAGGACCCGGCCGTCGGTCAGCGCGACGGCCGTGTGGTGCCAGCGGGCGTCGCCCATGTCGCGGGCCGGGGTCCAGGTGCCGGTGGCCGGGTCGTACAGCTCGGCGGTGGCCAGGGTGCGCTGGGTGCGGGCGTCGCGGGGCCGCTCGCCGCCGGCGACCAGGACCCGGCCGTCGGGCAGACGGGTGGCGGTGTGGCTGTGGCGGGGCTCGCCCAGGGCGCCGGTGGGCGACCAGGTGCCGGTGGCCGGGTCGTACACCTCGGCGGTGGCCAGTGCCTGCTGCGGGTAGGCCTGCGGCCCGTTGATGCCGCCGGCGGCGAGGACCCGGCCGTCGGCGAGCGGGGTGAGGGTGTGCATGCGCCGGGCGTGGTGGAACGGTCCGGTGACGGTCCACCGTCCGTCCGCCGGACGGAAGAGCGCGGCGCCGTCCAGGGCCCGCAGGCTGGCGTCGGCGCCGCCGGCGAACAGCACGCGACCGTCCGGCAGCAGAACCGGGCCCTCCTGCTGGCCGTGCAGGATCACCATCGGGAAGGGCAGTGGACCGGCGGTGGTCCAGCGGCCCGGCGGCGCGTTCCGCGCGTGCGGCGGAGGCCCGGCCGGCCGGGTCCGTTCGCCGCCTGCGGCGAGCTGGGTGCGCATCCGTGTCCTTTCCTTAGGCCTGTCGTCCGCGGCCGGTTGTGGGGTGTCTCGTCGATCAGCCCGCACCAGCCGGCCGGGCGTGATCGGCGAGGTGTCCCCTAGGGTGTGTAGATCTCGGCCGTGGCGGTGACCTGGTCCTCGCCGGGCAGCGGGGCCGCCGGGCCGGACTCCTCCAGGCCTCCCATGACCAGCACCCGGCCGTCGGCGAGACCGACGGCGGCGGGCGCCCAGCGGCCGCGCAGGGTGGGGAACTCGGCCGACCAGGTGCGTGCGGTCGCGTCGTACAGCGTGGCGTTCTGGTAGCCGACGGCCATCGAGGCGTCGTCGGTGCCTCCGACGACGAGGACGTCGCCGGAGGCCAGCCGAACGGCCCGGTGGTGGCTGCGGCCCCAGGGCATGTGGGCGTCGGCGTTCCAGCGGTCCGCGGCCGGGTCGTAGCGTTCGGTGGTCCACTGGCTGTACGGGTCGTAGCTCCAGTCCTCGTCCTGGAAGCCGGGCATGTCGCCGCCGGTGACCAGCACGCCGCCGTCCAGGAGCAGGGTCGCCTGGTGGCTCTTGCGGGCGGTGGCGAGACCGGCGGCGGGCGTCCAGCGGTCGGCCGCCGGGTCGTACAGCTCGCACAGGGCGAGGGCGGCGTAACTCCCGCGGCCCACCGCGAGGATGCCGCCGGCCAGCAGGACGCGGCCGTCGCCGAGGCGTACGGCGGGATGCCCGAACCGGGCGTCGGTCATCGGCCGGACCGTCGTCCAGGTGCCGGACGCCGGGTCGTACGCCTCGGCCGTGCGCAGCGTGCGGTGGGAGTCGGGCGAGCGGACGGCGGCGCCGCCGGCGACCAGGACGCGGCCGTCGGGCAGCAGGGTCGCCGAGTGGGAGAAGCGCGGCTCGCGCAGCGCCCCGGTCGGCGTCCAGGCGCCGGTGGCCGGGTCGTACACCTCGCAGGAGCCGAGGCCGGTGGCCGGTACGGGCCCGGGCGCCTCGCCGATCCCGCCGGCCACCAGGATCCGCCCGTCGGCGAGCGGGGTGGTGGTGTGCAGCCGCCGGGCGGTCCACAACGCGCCGGTGGCGGTCCAGGTGCCGGCGGCCGGGTCGTAGAGCGCGGTCACGTCCGTCGGCACGCGCCGGCCGTCCTCGCCGCCCGCGAGCAGGACCCGGCCGTCGGCGAGGAGGGCGGCGGCGTCCGCCGGCTGTGCCCAGAAGCCGGCGAACGGCATCTCGCCGGCCGCCGACCACCGGCCGGGCGCCGTCCGGGGCGCGGTGTCCACGGACCGGGCCGACGGCGCGGGCGGGGCCGTGGGGCGCCCGGGCGCGCCGTGGCGCGGCCGCCCGGTCACGCGTGCACCGCCGCGGCCGCGGTCCCGCTTCCGGCGGGCGCCACCTCGTAGCGCCAGACGAGCAGCAGGTCCGCGAAGGCGTCCGGGTTGAGGCGGCCGTCGCGGAGGAGTTCGGGGGCGAGGGCGGCGATCCGGTCGGCGGGCACGGTGACCAGCCACTCCTGGTCGGTCTCGGTCACCGTCCCGTGCAGTCCGTCCGCGCCGGCCCGCGGCTGGCCGGCGAGGGCGGGATCCGCGGTGAGCGTGAGGTCGGCGTGCGCTCCGCCCGGCGCGGTGAGCGTGACGGTCAGCGGTCCGCCGCCCGGGTAGCAGTCGCGGAAGCGGGTGGTGCCGCCGGGCGCGAGGTCGGTGGAGAGCAGCAGGACCAGCTCGGGCCGCTTCAGTGCGGTGGCCCGGTCGTGGAAGAGATACGGGAAGTGCCGCCGGGAGAGCGGGAAGGAGAGCGTGGCGGGCGAGCCGGCGGGTGTGGCGAGGAAGCGGCTCCAGCGGTCGGGGAACTCCCGGCGGGCGCTGAAGTACCGGTACAGGCCCGTGCCGCCGCCGGCGTGCAGCCACGCTCCCAGCGCCGTGTGCAGCTCGGCGACCGCGGCCGCGGCCGGCGTGGAGCCGCCGTCCCTGGCGGTGTAGCGCAGCTGCATGACGACGTCGCTGATGGTGGCGTAGTCGAACTGCCGGAAGGAGTCCGGCAGCGACAGCTGCCATTCGCCGATCGCGCCCGCGCCCTCGAAGGGCAGGAACCGCTCGTCGCGCAGGGTCCCGTCGAAGAGCCCGGCGTCGTCCTGTCCGGTGCTGGTGACCACCGACCGCACCGGGCCGATGTGGTCCCGGAAGCGGGTGTCGCCGGGCTGGCGTGCGTGCTTGCCTCCGTTGAGCCGGGACTCGAGCCGCACGCTGCTCCGGAGCAGGGTGGCGGTGAGGTTCACCGAGGTGTACGGGCCGGCCACGCACGGCACGGTGAAGCTGACCTGCTTCAGCCGGCGCATGTAGTGCCCGGGCGTGTCCAGGTCGAAGAGCGCCTCGGGCAGCGAGACGTACGCCCTGCCGGTCTCCTTCAGGCTCTGCAGCGCGCCCGGGTCGAGCTGGGCGAGCGAGATCCGCTTGGTGAGTTCCAGTTCGCGGGCGTTGGCCTCGTAGTAGGCGGCGTCCATGCGGTGCAGGTCGGCGAGCAGCCGCTCCCCGGCCAGCAGTCCCTTGTGCAGGCTGTCCCAGTGGCCGAAGGTGACGAAGTCGGTCTCTTCGGTGCCCAGTTCGTGGCGCAGGGCGCGCTCGGCGCGCTTGGCGACGTCGTAGGCGAGCCGGTAGGCCTGGAGGTAGCTGCCGCCGAGCTGGCCGGCCATCCAGTCGTACAGCTCCTGGTTGGTGTACTTGCCGCGCAGCAGAGTGTCGGCGTCACGGGAGTTGACCATCAGCGTGAGATGGCTGTCGACCTCCTTCTGTGCGGCGCTCTGGTGGGACTTCGCGGCCCTGATCTGGGCGGCGAACTGCTTGATCTCCTTCGTCGCCTGCTTCTTCTGGAACTTCCACTCGTCGAGGCGGTGGTCGTAGCCGCCGACGGTGGCGGACTGCTGGGCCTGGGAGGCGTCGGCGCTCAGATAGCCGATGATGCCGTGGGCCATGCCGATCATGGCGTCGGAGAGGTTGTTGCCGCCGAAGGTGGCGCCCACCGAGGTCGGGGCGCCGATCTTGAGCTCGGGGATCAGCGACAGGTAGCTGGCCAGGGTGTTGATGGTCGCGGAGACCTTCTGGAGCTCGACGGACTGGGCGCTCAGGTCCGCGGCCGTCTCCTCCTTGGCGTTCATCCGGTGCCTGGCCTTGTCGGTGTAGTACTTCTCCTTGTCCTTGGCGATGGCCTGGGACGCCTCCAGTGCCTTGACGTTCCGCTTGGCCTCCTCCAGCTGCTTCCTGCGGACCTGGAGGGCGGCGTCGAGGGCCGCGTACTCGTGGGTGGAGCGCAGCCGGGCCAGCTCCTCCGCGTCGCGCTTCTCCAGGGCCGCGAGCAGCGCCCCGCCGAAGCTCTGCACCTGCTGGGCGAACTCCTTCGCCTTGGCGAGCACGGTGGTGAAGCGGTAGTGCGGCACGGGTGCGTTCATGTCGGACAGGACGGTGGACAGGTCGAGGCCGAGGGACGCCGCGCGGGCGAGCAGTTCGGGATCGAGCTGGGCGCCGAACAACGGCGTCTGCCGGGCCACTCCCTCGATGTTCTGGCCGTGGCGGATCTTGTAGAGGCGGTCGTCGACGGTGTCCCAGTAGGAGAGGAGTTTCTCGTTGCGCGGGATGCCGAAGTAGTCGAGCCAGCGGATGTTGACGCCGGGCACGACGGACGGCGGCGCGTGCCGCGGCGCGGGGATCAGGTTCTCGGTGGCGGTGACCGCGGCGGCGGGCGGCTGGGCGCTCAGCTGCCGGAAGCTGAGCACCGGTTTCCGCTGCTGCCCCATCACCTCCTCGGGGCGCCGGCCGAGGAGTTCGGCGGCGAGGATGTAGAGCTGGGTGGCCTCGTTGACCGACTCCAGGGTGTCCTCGCGGAAGAGCTGGTCGCCCCACGCGATGAGGTTGTCGAGGTACTTCATCACCACGGCCTTCTGGTACGCGGTGGTGCGCAGCCGTGCCACGACGTCCGGCTGGAACGGATGCCGCAGCCAGGCGTCCACCTTGGCGGCCTCCTTCGGGTCGCCCTCGGCGAGCCGGCGCAGGATCTCCTCGATGCGCTGCGCCTGGTAGCCGTCGGGCGCGTCGGGGTCGGCGGAGGTCTCGTAGAAGGGCTTGGTCCGCCAGAAGCGCCGCGGCCCGGTCTCGGCGGTCCGGTCGGTCGGGTCGAAGATCCGGTGGAACCACTGCTGCGCCTCGGCGAAGCGCTGGTTGGCGGTGAGGCGGCCCGCCATGAGGAGCGGGGCGTGGAAGAAGAGTTCCCAGTTGTAGACGGCGTAGGGCTTGGCGGCGTCGAACTCGACGTCCTCGGTGGGGTAGTCGGTGCCGACCGTCCGCTCGGGGTCGGGCGAGTAGCGCTCCTCGAAGGTTTCGCTGATGCCGGTCGGCGTGTAGCTCTCGGGGCGGAGCTGGAGGTCGCGGTCGAAGAGTCCGTCGAGGCCGAAGAGGACCAGCTGCGCTTTGAAGACCTCGGTGTACGGGTGGTAGAAGGCCGCGAACTCGTGACGGTAGTAGTTGCCGTTCCGCCAGTCGGGTGTCACCAGGTAGGAGCGCTCGCTGTCCGTGAAGAACAGGATGTCCCGCTGCCAGATGCTGGGGAAGGCCTGGTGGGGCGTCACCACGCGGAACGGCAGGGACAGCGGGGTCCGCCGCAGGATCGCGCGGGCGTCGTGCAGGCAGAACTGCCGGCCGAACTCGCCGCCGGCCTGCTCCTCCATCCAGCAGTTGTTGATCACCTTCTGGCCGGGTGGCGGGATGAAGTAGCGGTACTGGTCGGCTCCTTCGACCGCCGTCTGGCCGTCGGGATCGGTCGGACTGTTCGCTCCTTGGACCCGGACCGCGGAGTAGCCCATCGGCTCCGCCAGCATGGTGCCGCGGCGCCTGCTCAGCCGGAAGCGGCCCCAGACCGTCGACGAGTGGGAGTTGTGGGTGGCCGTGTTGGTCACTTCGAACAGACGGCCGTAGTTGCACCAGACCACCGGTTCGCGGCTGTAGAAGTCCGAGCCCGGGACGAACAGGTACGGCTCCCGCTCCGCCGGGTCGAAGTAGTCGCGGTAGCGCTCGTCGGGCTCCCATCCCGCCGGGAGCACGGGATTGGTCTGGAGGGTCTCGCCCGAGACCCGCTTCGTGGTCCACTGCCCGTGCCGGAACTCGCTCCAGTTGAGCTGGATCTGCCAGTACCTCGGGCTCGGGACGAACTTGTTCTCCTCGGTGCCGTCGGGGAGGGTCTTGATCTCCCGGGTCTCGCCGGCGGGGATGAAGGTCGGCCAGAAGGCGTACAGCTGTCTGCCCCACATCCCGAGCGACAGCGCCTCGCCGTCGATGTCGAGGTTCACCTTCTGCCACGGCGTCCAGTAGAGCCGGTTCACCCAGGTGCGGAAGTAGTGCGTCCGGGGCGCGGACTCGGTGCGGGCGAGCACGTAGACCGTCTCGCCGCTGAAGTCGGCCGGGTCGCTGTCCAGGTCGTAGTCGACGTACACACCGCTCGGCTGGAGCCGGGCGACGTCGGCGAACTGCTCCAGATAGCCGAGCAGCGCTCCCCGCGCCGTCTCGTCGTTCAGGTCCTTCTGCGTCAGGTCCGTCTCCAGCTGGGAGAAGAACGAGGACTTGTCGGCCCGCAGCTCCGGCTCGAAGTAGTTCTCCGGGTACAGGAAGATCTTCTGGTTGGCCTCCCACAGCCGGTAGCGCTTCATCCACTCCCACTGCTCCCACAGGTCGGAGTCGGAGGTGGTGACGCGCGGTTCCAGGTTCAGCAGGCAGCGCTGGACGAAGAGCTGGATGCTGTACGCGGCCTGGGCGATGCGGGTGGTCTGCTGGCCGGCGCCCATCTCCACGTCCAGCAGGAAGTGGTCGTGCAGGCCGTTGGCGTCCCGCCACAGCGGGGTGTCGCCGTCGAGGGCGGGATGCGCCACCAGGTACGCGACGAGGGCGGCGCGCCGCCGCTCGCGCAGGGCGTCCTGCAGGGGGCCGGCGACCGCGGGCCAGTCGCCGGCGGAGTGCCGGGCCCGGGCGGCGCCCCAGGCGGCCTGGGCGGCCTCGGGCGTGAACTCGGCGCGCAGCCACAGGTTGGCGCGCTCGGCGGACACGCCGAGGCGGCGGCACATCGCCACGCCGCGCCGGATCCGGTCGAGGTTGGCCGGGTCGGCGAAGCGGGACGCGACGTTGATCCCGTAGTTGCGGGCCACCACGGCCACGTCGAGGAACTCCCACCCGGTGCGGCGGCACAGCTCCCGGATGATCTGGCCGTCGTAGCTGCCGGGCGTGGTGGCGAGGGCGAAGACCGCCTCCAGGGTGGCGACGCCGCCGGGCACGGCGTCCCGCAGCCGGGCGAGGGCGATCAGCGCGGACAGCCGCAGGACGGGGACGTGCGAGGGCGGTGTGGGCGGGGCGACGGGCAGCGAGCCGAGGTCGAGCCACTGTCCGACGGCCGCGTAGCGGAAGAGGAAGGGCAGCTCCTCGGCCGTGACGTGCAGGGCCTTGAGGACCAGGGCGACCCGGTGGACGCGTTCGAGCGCGGTGAACTGGGGCCCGAAACCGGCCCGGCCGATGACGACCGCGGGATCGCTGCCGGCGAACTCGGTGCCGAGGAACTCCTCGAACACCGGTGTGTCCTCGGCGCCCGGCAGCCAGCTGACGAGCAGCGCCTCGGCGAGCGCCGGGTCGAGGCCGGCGGCCTGGCCGATCTGCTGGACGACGGCGTCCTTGCTGAGCGTACGGCGCAGATGCGGGGCCAGCCGTTCCAGGACGAGCCGGAAGCGGGCGGCCGGGAGGGTGCCGGGCGGGTCGAACAGGAGGGCGGCGTCGGCGGCGCCGAGGAAGACGTTGCCGGGCGCGGGCGCCGCCTCCTGAGCGGTGACGAGCCCGTCGACGGCGCTGGCGAGGTCGGTGTCCGCGCCCGGCGCTCCCTTCAGGAGCCGGACGTCGGCCGCGCTCAGATAGCCGCGGGAGCGCAGGGTCTGGCCGGTCGCGTCGTGGAACACCTTGGCGGACAGCGCGGCGGGGACGGCGTATCCGACGGGCAGGGCGGTGAGACGCGCCGAGAAGACGGGGATGCGCAGGGCCTTCATACGGCCGGTGACGAAACGGCGCGGAGCCTGGTGGAGCTCCTCGACGGCGGCGCGGAGCGCGGCGCCCTCGGCGCCGGTGGACAGGGCGAGCAGCCGCTGCTTCTGGTCGTTGTCCATCGGCCCGGTGAAGACCAGCCGCCCGTCCCGGGCGGCCGGGTCTCCGGGCTCGCCCGGCTCGGCCGCCTCGGCCGGATCGCCCGCATCGCCCGGATCGCCCGGTGGCGTCGGCGCTCCCGGCTCGCCCGGTTGCGTCGGCGCGCCGGGCTGCTGCGCGGGCGGCGCCGGCGGCTCGAAGCGGACCGGCAGGTCCGGCGGCAGCGCGACACCGGCGGGCAGGGCGGTGAGCGGCGCCGCGTAGGAGGCCGTGCCCGTCAGCGTGGACACGGCCTCCTGGACCAGCGCCGCGTCCCAGCCCATCAGGGCCAGGTTCCTGCGGGTTACCTCGCCCGTCTCGTCGGTGGTGCCCCGGGTCTGGCGGACGACGGTCTGCAGTGCGGTGCGCAGGGAGGTGAGCGCGGCGGCCAGGGCCGGGTCGTCGGGGACGGGGTCGTCGTGCGCGGGGCGGCGGGCGTCGAGGACGGCCTCGACGGCGTCCGCGCCGAGACCGGCCCCGGCGAAGGTCTCCATCAGGTCGAGGAAGCGCCCGAGGACGCCCATCTCGGAGGCGGCGGGCAGCAGCGGCGGCCCGGCCGCGGCCTCCGTGCCCGGCAGCCGCACGGGTGCGCCGCCGGCCGGCTCCGACTGGACGACGGCCGTGGCCGCCGAGGCGAGAAGGTGAGACCACGGGCTGGCGCTGCTGCGCGGGGCGAGCCGGAGCAGATCGGTGATCGGCAGGGAGAGGGTGCGGGCCAGGGTCACCACGCAGGTGAGGACCGTCAGGTTGACGAGGTGGAGTGCTCTGCCGCGCAGCGGCGTGTCCGGGCCGGTGACCAGGGCGGCCAGTTCGGCGTCGGTGACCTGGAGCGCGGCGAGCAGGGCGGCCGAGACGGCGGGCGTGTCCAGGCTTCCGACGACCTTCAGCTCGCTGCGGTCGGCGTTGAGTTCGAAGGGGTGGGGCGTGCCGGGCGGCGGGCTGACGACGGCCGGGTCCAGGAACAGCCGGTCGTAGAGGGGTGGTCGGGTGTCGGACGGGTAGCGGTGGGTGTCCAGCGGCCGGCAGAAGCCGAGAATCCGCTCCACCGGCAGGTCGAGGCGGGCGCTCATGGCGCGGACGGCGGCCACGGACCGGAGGGTGAGCGCGTCGAGCCGGCCGTCGTTGTTGGCTCCCTGGATCAGCCGGTCGAGCTCGCGCGGGTCCGTGCCGAGGACGTGCTGGAGACGGACGAAGCGGTGCAGCCGGTCGAGGGCGGCGGCGTCGAGCCCGGAGAGCTTCATCACCCGGGTGTCGGTCGGGTGGCGCGCGTCGGGCACGAAGCGCAGCAACCCGCCCGGGTTGACGAAACGGGTCTCCAGGACGGCGGCGAGCTCGGTGAAGCGCAGCCCCGCGGTGTCCAGCAGCGTGCGGACCGTGTTCATGTTCTCGATCAGGCGGTCCTCGGCGGTGCCGGCGGGGCGCCCGTAGAACTCCGCGAGGGTGCGCGGCGGAGTGAGCGTCTCGCCGGCGATGATCTGCTGCGACTGCTTGGACAGGCCGAGCCGGGCCGCGGTGAGCAGCCGGTCGAAGTCGGTGGGGTGGGTGGTGTCGTAGCAGAGGTCGAGGATCAGCGCCTCCCGGGTGACTCCCAGATGGCCGAGGTAGTCGGCGGTCTGCTCGCCCCACAGGTCGAAGGGCAGCTGCCACGGGTGGACGGCGGTGCGCAGCTTGTCGTACGCGCCGTTGTTGACGTGCTGGGGCTGGACGCGCAGCTCGTCCGGGCCGCCGCGGCTCTGCCGCTCGGCGGCCGGGACCGCCGTGTCCGGGGAGACGGCGGATTCCAGGACCTCGTTGACGAGGTCGACGTAGGGAAGGGCGAAGTCGGTGTTCTCCTTGCTGAGTTCGACGTCCCACAGGTCCGGCCTGCGGTCGTGGAGCACCTCGGCGACGGGGCCGCAGCGGGACTTCCCGGTCTGCGCGCCGCCGCCGAGCCGGCGCAGGTAGTAGATCAGGTCCACCAGGTAGGCGGCCTGGCTGTACACCGAGCGGCTCTCCTCGACCGGCGCGTAGTCGGCCGGGCCGAAGAGGTCCTCCCAGTCGGGGATCTGGGCGGTCTGGGGCGGGACGGCGGGCAGCCAGGGCACGTCGAACTGTCCGGCGGTGCGCAGGTCGGCGACGAGGTTGACGGCCTCGGCGTGCACCTGGGTGGCGCGGGCGTGGATGGCGCGCGCCTCCTCCTCACCGACGCGGCCGACGCCTTCGCGGGCGCCGCCGCCCTCGCTGAAGCCTTCGTGGGTGCCTTCGCGGGTGCCGCCGTCGCCGCCGCCTCCACCGTCTCCGCCGGTCATCCGGCGGACGAAGTCGGAGGGTCCGATGCGGGCGATGTCGTACGAGGAGTGGAAGCCCTTGTCCCGGAGGGCCTGCATCGCCTCGAAGCGCGGCGCGATCTTGAACGTCCGCTGGATCGCGGCCAGTTGGCGGCGCGCCTCGGTGTCCGGGACGGTGACGGTGTCGACCGGGGTGGCGGCCAGGTCGAAGTCGGGATGGTCGGCGAGGAAGCGGACGGCGGGCGACTCGGCGTGCTCCGGGTGGGAGGCGAGCCGGAAGGCGACGTGGGCGGTGGGATACGCCTGGGCGACGCGGGCGCGGATCTCCTCGGCGTAGTCCCGTACGGCCCGCTCGTCGTCCGGCTCGCGCTCCGGCTCGCGCTCCGGCTCGTGCTGCCGCTCGCCGTCCGACGCGATCCGCGGGCCGCCGGGCTCCGGTACGCCGCCGGTCTCGGCGACCAGTTCGGCCCAGCGGCCGTCGAGCCGGACGAGGTCCCGCCGGTGGGTGAACTCACCGGTGTCGAAGCGTGCCAGCAGCGTGCGGACCAGGGCCGGGTTGTCACCGGTGAGCCGGCCGAGTTCCAGGGCCAGGTCCAGCCGCCGCGCGTGCCCGTCGGGTGCGCCGGCCGCGCTCTCGGGACGGGCGTCGCGGTCCAGGTGGTCGCCGTACAGCCGGGCGCGGGCCTCGGGTTCGGGCACCGCGACGGTGAAGATCCGTGCCAGCGCGGACGGCACGAGCCCGTCGGGCGAGGAGTGTTCGACCGCCGCGGCGGCCTGGAGTTCCCGGGCGCGCAGGGCGGTCATGAACTCCGCCGCGCCGTCCGGCGAGGTGATGGTCCCTGCCTCGGCGGCGGCGGACAGCGCGGCGCGCACGTCCGCGGTGCGCCGCTGGGCCAGCGCGGACAGGTCGGCGGGCAGACCGCGGCTGAGCAGCCCGAAGAAGCGCTCGGCCGGCAGCCCGGTGCTCCGCTCGTGCCGCGCGGCCTGTGCGGCGTGCCCGATGTCCTGCGTCGTGTGCCCGGTGGCGCGGGCGAGATAGGCGAGGTCGTGGCCGTCCGCTTCCTCGCCCACCTCGGTGAGCCGCACACCGTCGAGGTGCGGGGCGACGGCGGCGAGCAGCGCCTCGTAGCGACTCGGCCCGGCCCCGGGCAGCCGCACGTCGACGCCGTCCACGGCCTCGGCTCCGGTCCCGGCCGCCGCGCCCAGAACGCGTACGGTCCGGGCCGTCCGCCCGTCGAGTGCGGCGTCGACCACGAGTTCCGCTGCCGCACCGGCCCACACGCACTCCGCCCGGTAGGCCCCGGTGCCGTCCGTCCGCGCCTCCGCCACGGGCTCCGTGGCCCGCAGCCGTCTCGCCGACACGGTGACGGCGGCCCCCACGACAGGCGTGCCGTCCACACGCAGCACGCGACCCTGGACGGTCAGGGAACGGGGGGCGGCTGCACTGGTCATGGCCTCACCTGATGACGTGGTCGGTTCGCCGTGTGAGCTGGCGTTTTCCGCCGAGGAGCATAACGACGAAGGACCCCGTACCGACCCGATCGAGATGTAAACCGCTCACCCGGACGAATCAGGCGCACGGAGAGATCAGTCGAGCCTCCACAGCGCCACGTGGCGGTCCAGGGACTCCGCCAGGAACCTGCCGTCGGGGCTGAAGGAGAGGCCGTTGCACAAGGGCTGGGACGAGGCCACCTCGGTCAGGGTGGGGCGGGCCTCCTCGATGCGGTCGTCGAGGACCTGGAGGGGAGTCCAGGCGTCGGTGGACCAGATGTGGACCGGGCCGCCGCGCTCGGTGGCGGCGATGCGGCCGCCGTCGCGGCTGAACGCCACGGCGCCGAGGACGTCGCCGGCGTCGGTCAGGGTTTCCAGGGCCGTCCGGGTGGCGGTCCGGTACAGCCTGAGATCGTTCTGGGACCGGGCGGCGAGGGTCTTGCCGTCCGGGCTGAGCGTGAGTCCGTACAGGCCCTGCTCGGGCCCCTGGACGGTGGCGCGGAGGGTGCGGCGGCGGATGTCCCAGAAGCGGAGCCGGCCCTGGTTGGTGGCGACGACGAGGGTGCGGCCGTCGCCGGTGAACACCGCGCTCGACACGGCGCCGTCGACCGCGAACTCCTGGTGGTCGGGCCGTTCGACGTAGGTGGCGATCCGCTGCCGGGACCGCACGTCCCAGATCGTGGCCATGAAGTTGCCGGCGTAGGCGACGGCGCGTCCGTCCGGGCTGAAGGCCAGGGAGGACATCTCGTCGTCCTTCTGCTTCGGATCGGCGTGGATCACGGCGGCCGTCTTGCGGGAGGCGACGTCCCAGAGCGTGAGGGTGGCGTGGTCGTCGACGGCGGCGAGGAGCCGCCCGTCGGGGCTGAACGCCAGCGAGCCGGTGACGTTGTCGACGCCGGTCCCCGCGGTGGCGCCGAGCACCGCGACCGTCGCGAGGGTGGCGCCGTCCCGCAGATGGACGCCGCCGTCCATGTCGCCGACGGCGATCAGCCGGCCGTCCCGGCTGAACTCGAGTGCGGTGATCGGGGAGTCCAGCCGCTCGGAGGCGGTGAACCGGGACGGCGGCCCGGGTGTCGAGGACGGAGACGTGGACGGGGCCAGGGAGCGGCTCGGGCTCGCCGATGCGGATGGGGACGCGCTGCGCGATGCGGAACCGCCGGAGGCGCCGTCGGCCGAGGAGCCGGCCCGCCGGTCGTTCGCCAGCGGGACGGCCACCGCGGCGGCCGTTCCCAGCGCGCCCAGCGCTCCGAGCAGCACGGCGCGGCGGCCCGGGCGACGGCGCTCGGGCGGCGCGGCGAGAGCGACGGCCGGCGGCACGGCGGTCTCCGTCGGCAGATCCGCGGTGCCGGGGGCGGGTGCGGGCTCGGGCGCACGCCGGGACTCGGGGGCAGGCTCCGGGGCAGGCGAAGGGATCGGGGCAGGCCCGGACTTCGGGGCGGGGGCGGGTGCGGGCTCCGGCGCAGGGTCCGGGGCGGGTGCGGGCTCCGGTTGCGGGCGGATCAGGCGTACCGTTCCCGGTCCCATCGCCGGCTCGACGAACCGCGCGATCTCGGCCTGTTGCTCCTCGATCAGAGCGTGTACGGCGTCGGGCCAGGGTCGTACGGCCGGGGCCAGCGGGCCCACGGAGTCCAAGATCCCGGCCGGATCGGGCCGCCGGGACGGGTCCTTGGCCAGGCAGCGGGTGACGAGGTCGCGCAGTTCGGCGGGGACGGAGGAGAGGTCGGGCTCGGTGTGCACGACGTTGTAGAGCGTCTGCGGCGCCGACGGGCCGGCGAACGGGCTGGTGCCGGTGCAGGCCTGGACGAGGACGACGCCGAGCGAGAACACGTCGCTGGCCGGACCGAGTTCACGGCCCTCGGCCTGTTCCGGCGACATGAAGGCCGGCGAGCCGACGAGCCAGCCGGTGTGGGTGATCGAGGAGCCGGTCTCGCCGTCCGTGGCGCGCGCGACACCGAAGTCGATGACGCGGGGCCCGTCGGCGGCCAGCAGCACGTTGGACGGCTTGAGGTCGCGGTGGATCAGTCCCGCCCGGTGGATCCCGGCCAGGGCCGTGGCCAGGCCGGCGGCCAGCCGCAGCGCCGCCTGCGGCGGTAACAGACCGGCCGTCGCCACGACTTCGCTGAGCGGCGGGCCCGGGACGAACACCGAGGCCAGCCACGGCTGCGGCGCGTCGGCGTCCGCGTCGAGGACCGCGGCCGTGTAGGCGCCGGACACCCGGCGCGACGCCTCGACCTCCCGGCGGAACCGGCTGCGGAACCCGGCGTCCTCGGTGAACTGCGCGCGCACCAGCTTGACCGCGACCAGCCGCCCGTCGGGCGCGACGCCGAGCAGCACCCGTCCCATGCCGCCCTGCCCCAGCTCGGCCACCAGCCGGTAAGGCCCGGCGGTCGAAGCGTCCGACTCCCCCAACAGCTCCATCGGTCCTCCCGTGGCGTGCGCGCCGACACGATGAACTCCGCGCGGAAAAAGGTTACTTGTCGTGATCCTTCACCGGGGAACCTCCCGCACCTGTGAACGCATCCTTCGCACGGACCCCTTTTCTCACGGAGACTTCCGCACGGCCCCTGACCCGAGGCGGCCCGTGCCGCACGACACCCACGAGGAGACCACCCAGCATGGCGACACCCATCTCCCCACCCGCGGAACCGGCCGCCCCCGACTTCCGCGACGACCTCGCGGCGGACACCCGCCTACTGGGCGACCACGTCGAGGCCTGCGAGAAGCTGACCGCCGGACTTCCGCCGCGCCGCGAGCGCTCGGCCGCCCAGCGGGAGACCGCGGCCCGGGCCGACGCCGCCGCCCGGCGCGCCCGGCACCTCTTCCTGGACCTGCACAGCAGGCGGGTGCACGACGAGCTGACCGACGGCGGCTCCCGCCAGGTGCGCCTGGACGAGCTGGCGTTCACGGCGGCCGACCGCTTCCCGGGGCTCGTTCCCACACGGGCCCAGATCGCCGCGGACCGGCAGCTCCCGCAGGCCGAGAAGTCGGGCGGCGAGATCGACCAGGGCATCTTCTTCGCCCACCTCCTGGACCGGCGCGACACCGGCGCGCACCTGCTGGACTCGATGCTGGCGCCCACCACCCGCGCGCTCGGCCTGCTCCCGGAGTTCCGGCGGACCGGCCACGTGGACCTCGGCCAGGCGGTCGTCCGGCGGGACGGCTGCGTGGCCGAGGTGACCATCTGCAACCCGCACGTCCTCAACGCCGAGGACGACGCGGTGGTCGAGGCCCTCGAGACCGCCGTGGACCTGGCCCTCCTGGACGACGCGGTGTCCGTCGGGGTGCTGCGCGGCGCCGTGCTGTCCCACCGCCGCTACAGCGGGCGGCGCGCGTTCGGGGCCGGCATCAATCTGACCGACCTCTACACCGGCAGGATCGGCTTCGTCGACTTCATGCTCCGCCGGGAGACCGGCTACATCCGCAAGCTCGTCCACGGCCTGAACGTCGGCTCGGGACACCGGCTGCTCGACCTGCCGAGCGGCAAGCCGTGGGTGGGCGCCGTCGAGACCTTCGCCATCGGCGGAGCGACCCAGGTCGCGCTCGTGCTCGACCGGGTGATCGCGGCGTCCGACGCCTACTTCTCGCTGCCCGCGCTCACCGAGGGCATCGTGCCCGGCGTGGCCAACATGAGGCTCGGGCGGGTCGTCGGCCGCCGCATGGCGCAGCGGCTGATCTTCTTCGGCGAGCAGGTCGCGGCGGACAGCCCGGAGGCTCTGGCGCTGTGCGACGAGGTCGTCGCGCCCGAGGCGATGGACGCGGCCGTGGCGGCGGCCGCCGACCGCCTGTCGGACCCGGCCGTGCCCGCCAACCGCCGCATGATGCACCTCGCCGAGGAGTCCGACGACCTCTTCCGTACGTACATGAGCCGCTACGCGCTCGAGCAGTCGGCCCGCATGCACAGACCCGACGTGGTGGCGAAGCTGGAGCGCACCTGGATCCACCGCAGGCGGCCCGGGGCCGGCGCGCGCCAGGCCGACGCACAGCACCGTCCTGACCTGTCATGACACCTGATGACGTCCTTCATCCGATGCCCCGTCAATCGACCGACCACCGTTGTGAAGCGGCCCGCGGCACCGCCGGCCGACCTGTGACACAAGGAGCAGACACGATGAGTTCCGCAGTGACTTCCGCGCCCGGTTCCCTCTTCCCGCTGACCCGTAACGCGCATCCGGTGCCCGAGGCGGAGCGCGCCGCCGTGCTGGCCGCGCCGGGCTTCGGCAGGTACTTCACCGACCACATGGCCACGGCCGTGTGGACGCCCGAGGCCGGCTGGCACGATCGCGGCATCGGCCCGCTGAAACCGTTCTCCCTGCACCCGGGCACGGCCGTGCTGCACTACGCGCAGGAGATCTTCGAGGGCCTCAAGGCCTATCGGCACGCGGACGGCAGCGTGTGGCTGTTCCGCCCGGAGGCCAACGCCCGGCGCTTCGCGCGCTCCGCGGAGCGCCTGGGCCTGCCGCCGCTGTCCGAGGAGGACTTCCTCGCGAGCGTGACGGAGCTCGTGCGCGCGGACGAGCCCTGGGTGCCGGTGTCGACCGGCGAGGAGAGCCTCTACCTCCGGCCGTTCATGTTCGCCTCCGAGGTCTCCCTCGGTGTGCGGCCGGCCGACCGCGTCGACTACTGCGTGATCGCGTCTCCCTCCCAGCCGTACTTCGCCTCGGGCATGAGCGGCGTCACCCTGTGGGTGAGCACCGCCTACACGCGGGCGGCCAAGGGCGGTACGGGCGCGGCGAAGTGCGGCGGCAACTACGGTGCGAGCCTCGCCGCCCAGGCCGAGGCGCAGCGGAACGGCTGCGACCAGGTCCTCTATCTGGACGGCGCGGGCGAGGAGGGCTGCATCGAGGAGTCCGGGGCGATGAACCTCTTCCTGGTCACCTCCGGCGGCGAGCTGATCACTCCGGCACTCGGCACCATCCTGGAAGGCGTCACCCGCGACACGGTCCTCGCGCTCGCCGACGAGTTCGGCCTCAAGCCGGTCGAACGCCCGGTCCCGTTCCAGGAGTTGAGAGAGGGCATAGCCGACGGGACGGTGGCCGAGGTCTTCGCGGCGGGCACGGCCGCCGTCCTGACGCCGGTCACCGGCATCAAGGGCGCGGAGTACGAGCTCACGGTCGGCGACGGCAAGCCGGGCGAGCGGACGGCCGCGCTGCGCGAACGGGTGCTCGGCATCCAGTACGGCCAGGCGGAGGACACGTACGGCTGGCTGCGCCGGGTGGTGTGACGGGCGTCGGGTGTGACGGGCGGGTGTCGCGGGCGGATGGGACGGGCGGGTGTCGCGGGCGGATGGGACGGGCGCGGGTCGAGTCCCCCGCCCCGACGCCCGCGCACCGCAAGCCCTGAGCCCGCAAGCCCGCAAGCCCGTGAGCCCGTGAGCCCGTACGGGCTTGCGCCTGCTCGCCGTACGACAGCGACGCGAGCCGTCAGCGGTCGAGCGGCTTGTGTGCGCTCTCCGGCAGCCGCAGATAGACCGCCGAGGAGACGAGGCACAGCGCGGCGACGTACCAGGGGAACAGGCCGGGGCGGCCGAGTTCCTTCAGCAGGGTGCCGACGTAGGGCGCGGTGCCGCCGAAGAGCGCGACGGTCAGCGAGTACGGGAAGCCGATGCCGGCGGCCCGCACGCGGGCCGGGAAGATCTCCGCGTTCACGGCGGCCGAGATCGACGTGAAGCCGGTGAGCAGCACCATGCCGGCGCACTGCACGAGGAGCAGCGTGAGGAAGGTGCCGTCCAGCGCGCGCAGCAGCGGCACGACGAGCACGGCGAAGCCGAGACCGAAGAGGAGCAGGGACGGCTTGCGTCCGAAGCGGTCGGAGAGCAGGCCGCCGACCGGCTGCAGCAGGGTGAAGAACGCCAGGGAGAGGGTACCGGCGAGGAGTGCGTCCGCCTTGTCGATGCCGGTCTCCAACTCGGCGTAGGTCGGCAGGTAGGAGGTCCAGGTGTAGTACGCGAGGGTGCCGCCGGCGGTGATGCCGCAGATCAGCAGCGAGGCCCTGGGATGGTGCCGGAGCGCGTCGAAGAGGCCCGGGCGGCCGGCCTCGCCGGCTCCGGCGCCGCGGGTCTCCTCGGCGCCGCGCCGGATCCAGAAACCGGCGAGGCTGAGGACCGCGCCGAGCAGGAACGGCACGCGCCATCCCCAGCCGTTCATGGCGTCCTCGGAGAGCCGGGCCACGAGCAGCGCGGCCAGACCGGACGCGGCCAGCTGGCCGATCGACGTGGAGACGTACTGGAACGACGAGAACAGCCCGCGGCGGCCGGGCCCCGCGGACTCGACCAGGAAGGTGGTCGAGGCGGCGAACTCCCCGCCGACCGAGAGTCCCTGGAGCAGCCGCGCCGTCACGAGGACGACCGGGGACAGGACGCCGACGGCGGCGTAGGTCGGTGTGAGGCCGACGAGCAGGCTGCTGCCGCCCATGAGGAGGATGGTGACGGTGAGTGCGGTGCGCCGGCCCCGCCGGTCGGCGATCGCGCCCATGAGCAGGCCGCCGACGGGCCGCATGAAGAAGCCGACGGCGAAGACGGCGAAGGTGGAGAGCAGCGGGACGAGGGAGTTGCCCGCGCCGGCCGGGAAGACCTGGCGTGCGAGGTAGGCGGCGAGGAAGGTGTACGCGTACCAGTCGTACCACTCGACCGCGTTGCCGACCGAGGCGGCGAGCAACTGGCGTAACGGGTTGCGGGGCGGTGCGAGGGCGCCGCCCGGGGCGGAGGAGGTGGACGGGGTGGGCGTCGTCGGCAGCTCTGTCATGATCACGCTTTGCCCGCCGGGAGCCGGTCCTACGCGGCGCGAACCCGCCGACGGCGGCCGGGCTCACGACCACGCCGGGCCTCATCGGCTACGGTGAGTGACATGCCCTGGGCGTGAGGAGGGCCCCGCCACCGGCTCTCGCGGGAGAGGAGCAGGACGATGACTCCGAGAGACGTCTCCGTCGGCGACGACTTCCTGGCCTGGTTCAAGACCACGCTGTACGAGGCGGAACTCGCCCTGCACAACGGCGACCCGGAGCCGCGCCGGGCGCTGTGGTCGCGCGCGGAGCCCGTGAGCGTGCTGGGCGCCTGGCGCAACGCGTTCGGGCAGCAGGAGGTGAACGCGCTCTTCAGCTCTCTCGGCGAGAGCTTCTCCGACTGCACGGCCTTCGCCTTCGAACTCCGGTCGTACGACGTGCGGGGCGACATGGCGTACACGGCCGCGTTGGAACACGTCTCCGCCTCCGTGGACGGCCACCCTCGCACGTACAGCCTCCGGGTCACCCAGGTGTACCGCCGCGAAGAGGGTCACTGGCGCGTCGCCCACCGCCACGGCGACACCGTGAGCTCGTCACGCCCGTAACACCTGTCACGCCAGCACGCCCGGAACGGCCGGAGCGCCGGAGCGCCGGGACGGCCGTAACGGCCGCACGCCCGTAACGCCCGGAACGGCCGGAGCGCCGGGACGGCCGCACGCCTGTAACGCCCGGACGGCCGGAACGCCCGGACGCGCTGCCGGCCCAGGAGACGCGGAGGCGCGGGGGCGCGGTGGCGACGGTGCCGGAACCCTTGACGGCTCGTTCCCGCCCTCCCATACTGGCGGCCAAATCGATTTGGCCAAATCGATTTGGCTCCCCGTCCAGGGCCGGATCGCGGCTGAAACCCCGACGTGTCGAACGCCGATCGGAGCTCGAACGTGTCTCGTCCTCACCAGCCCCTGCCCGGTATCGAACAGCCACCGGCGCAGCAGGAACCGCCCCTGTCCGCCACCCGTCCCCCGGCCGTGCACCCCGTCGACGAGCACCGCCCGCTCGGGCGGATCCTGCTCTTCGGGATCCAGCACGTCCTCGTCATGGCCGCCACACCCATCTCGGCCATCTTCCTGATGAGCGCCACGCTCCGGCTCGACGCCCACCTGACCGTCAACCTGCTCTCCGCGGCCTTCGTGCTGTCCGGCGTCGGGTCGCTGATCCAGTCGCTGGGGCCGTGGAAGTTCGGGCCGCGCCTGCCGTTCGTCATGCTGCCCGGCGGCGCCCCGCTCGTCCTCTTCCTCGCCATCGCCGGCCAGCACGGCCTGCCCACGGCCTGCGGCGCGGTGATCCTCACCGCGCTCTTCACCTTCCTCGTCCTGCCGCTCTTCTCCCGGCTCCTCGCCTTCTTCCCCGGCCTCGTCATCGGCACGATGATCGTCATCGTCGGCGTCAACCTGGTGAAGGTCGGCGCCGTCCTGGTCACCGGCCGTCCGGGCGAGCCGGGCTTCGCCCAGCCGTCGAACCTGCTGCTCGGCGTCGCGACGATCGGCTTCACCGTCGCGTTCTACCTGCTGTTCAGCGGCGTCGTACGCCAACTCGCGGTCATGCTGGGGCTGCTCGCCGGCACCGCGCTCGCGGCCGTGCTCGGCCGGGTCCACCTCGGCGACGCCGGCGAGGGCGGGCTGATCGGCCTGCCGCACCTGATGCCCTTCGGCACCCCGCGCTTCGACCTGCTCGCCGCGCTGCCGCTGATGCTCTACAGCCTCGCCTCGATGGCCGAGGCCACCGGCCAGACCGTCATCAACGCCCAGGCCGTCGGCAAGGAGATCGACCGGCGCGTCGACGTCCCCAAGACCGTCCGCGGCGACGCCCTGACCTCGCTCTTCGGCGGGTTCTTCGGCCTGCCGCTGATGGTGACCAGCGGCGAGAACATCGGGATCGTACGGGTCACGGGCGTGCGCAGCCGCTTCGTCACCGCCACCGCCGGAGTCGCGCTCATCGTCATCGGCTTCCTCGCGCCGGTGACCCGCGCGATCAGCGTCATCCCGTCGGCCGTCGTCGGCGGCACCGCGATGGTCGTCTTCGCCGTGATCACCGTCCTCGGTGTGCAGATGCTCGGCCGCTCCGATCTCGACCGGCACACCAGCACCTTCGTGGTGGCCGTGGCACTCGCGCTCGGCCTGCTGCCGATCCTCGTCCCCGGCGTCTACGGCGGCTTCCCGCCGAACGTCCGCATCCTGCTCGAAAGCGGCGTGGCCGTGGGCGCGTTCGTCGCCGCCGTCCTCAACGTCCTCTTCCACCACGTCAGGCCGGGCGTCGTCGCCCGCCTGTCCCCTGCCCCTGCCCGCGCGGAAAGCGACCGATGAACCAGCCCTCGCACCCCACACCCACCGCCAGCACCGCAACCGCAACCGCAACCACAACCACCGTCACCACCGCCACGACCCGGGAGCTTCTCCACGGACCCGGCCCGCTGCTCCTCGTACCGGACGCCGTCCTCCTGCTCGAAGGGCCCGCCGCCGGCCACGCGGTCGTCGTCACGGACGGCACCTTCACCGCGGTGGGGCCCACCGAGGAGGTCATCCGCCGCCATCCGCAGATCGACCCCGTACGGCTGCCGGGACATCTGCTCATGCCGGGCTTCGTCGACGCCCATCACCACCTCACGCAGAGTTTCGGCGCGGCGCTCGCCTTCGGCGAACCGTCGGAGATCTTCCGCCGGGTGTGGGTGCCGCTGGAGGGCGCGCTGGACGAGGAATCGGCTTACGTGGCGGCCAAGTTGGCCGCGCTGGAAGCACTGCGCGGCGGTTTCACCACCGTCACCGACGCCGGCACGCGCGCGGACGTGGACGTCGAGGTGGTGGCGGCCGCCACCCGCGACGCCGGGATCCGCTGCGTCCTCGGGCTGGTCTGCAACGACGCCGATGCCGGCGCCGACGGCCAGGGCGACAGCCGTGGCGCCGGGCACGGAGCCGGCCTCGGCGAGGCGGGCAGGGCGGCCGTCCTGGACCGGGCCGAGAAGCATCTCGTACGGTACGACGGCGACCCGCTGGTCCACGCCTCCCTCGCGGTCTCCATCCCCGAGGCCGCCACCGACGCGACGCTGCGCGACACCGCCCGGCTCGCCGCGGAGGCCGGGGCCGTCGTCCAGATCCACATCAACGAGCACCTGGCCGCCGTCGAGCGCTCTCTCGTACGGCACGGCCTGCGCCCTCTGGAGCACCTGCACGCGGTCGGCGCGCTCGGCCCGCAGCTGCTCGCCGCGCACGCCACCCTGCTCACCCCGCGCGAGGTCACCCTGCTCGCCGACACCGGGGCCGCCGTGAGCTACAACCCCGTCGCCAGCGCGTGGAAGGGCAACGCCGTCGCGCCCGCCACGGCGATGGCCGAACGCGGTGTCCGCTTCGGGCTCGGCACGGACGGCACGCGCGGTGACGGCTTCCGGCTGGCCGAGGCGGCCGAGTTCGCGCAGCGGATCGCGTACGGTCTCGCCACCGGCGACTCCTCGTGCGGCGCCGGCTGGACGTGGCTGGAGCACGCCGGCCGCGGTGGCGCCGACGCCGTGGGGCTCGGCGCGCGGACCGGGACGATCGCCGCCGGCCTGGCCGCCGACTTCCTCCTCGTGGACGTCACCACCCCGGAACTCGCGCTCTCCCGGGACCTTCCCTGGGAGCTCGTACGGCGCGGCAACCGCGACCAGATCACGGCGGTGTTCGTCGGGGGCCGCCTGCGGCTGTGGTGCGGGCGGCCGGTGGGCTGGGACGGCTCCGCGCTCGTACGGCGGGCGGCCGCGCTGGCCGAAGCCGCCGTCGGCAGCGCGGCCGTCACCCGAGCCCATCCCACCTCCACACGGGCCAGGGCGGAGAACGTGCCCCATCCGCCGCGACGACCGGACGCCGGTGAACGGAGCCCAGGCTCGAGAGAGTTGAGCGCGGTCGCCGGCGGCGTCGGGGAAGGGGCGCCGGGCCGGTGAGCGGTGAGACGCTGGCGGTGCTCGCCGTCACCGTGACCGTCGCCGCCTTCGTCCAGGGCAGCAGCGGTCTCGGCTTCGCCCTGATCGTCGCCCCGGTGGCCGGGATCCTCGATCCCGGCCTGCTGCCGGTGTTCGTCCTGGCGTCGATGGTGCCGCTCAACCTGTACGTCGCGTGGCGCGAGCGGGCCTCGCTCGATCTGCGCGGCGCGGGCTGGATCACCGCGGCGCGGCTCGCGGCCACGCCCGGCGGCCTGGCGCTGCTGTGGCTGATCCCGGAGCGCGGGCTCGGTCTGTTCGTGGGTCTCGCCACCGTGCTCGCGGCCCTGGTGAGCCTGGCGGCGCCCGTGTTCACTCCCGGACGGGTGGCCTATGTGGGCGCGGGCGCGGTGACGGGTCTGACGGAGACCGCGACGGGCGTCGGCGGTCCGCCGCTGGCGCTCGTCTATCAGCACCGGCCGCCGGGTGAGCTGCGCTCCACCGTCGCCGCGTGCTTCCTCGTCGGTGAAGTCGCCTCGCTGGCCCTGCTGTTCGCGACCGGCCGCGGGCAGACCGCCGACCTCGGGTGGGCGCTCGCGCTGGTGCCGGCGATCGCGGTGGGCGCGTGGCTGAGCCGGCTGGTGCACCACCGGATCGACGCCCGGCGGATGCGGTTGTTCGTCCTCGTCTTCGCCCTGGTGTCCGGCGTGGTCCTGATCGTGGGCTGAGCGCCGGGAGGACGGCGAAGGGCCGGGGGGCGGGTTTGGGCCGGGGCCAAGGCCAGGGCTCGGGGCCGGGGTCCGGGTCGGGCTCGGGGTCCGGGTCGGGGGCCGGGTCCGGGCCGGGGTCGGGGTCGGGGCCGGGGCAGGGGTCCGGGTCGGGCTCGGGGTCCGGGTCGGGGGCCGGCTCGGGGTCCGGGGCTCCGTCAGGGTCCCGGCACTGACCCGGTTCGTGCCCGGTCGGGGGCCGGGCCCGACTCCCCGTCAGGGTCCCGGCCGCGACCCTGCCCGGCCCGGGCGGGTCACCGGTGGGCGGGTGTGCGCCGCAGCGACGACGCACGGGCGATCACGGTCGGCGCCGGCACCGTCGCCACGCGCGCGGCGGCGGTGTCGCCGCGCAGCCGCCCGAGGAGCAGGTCCACCGCGGCGGCCGCCGCCTGGTCCAGGTGGAGGTCGACGGCGGTCAGCGGCGGCTCGGCGGTGCGGGCGCGCAGGCCGTCGTAACGGGTGACGACCATGACGTCGTCCGGGACGGCGCGCCCGCTGTCGTGGACCGCCCGCAGCGCGCCCACGGCGAAGGCGTCGACCAGGGCGCAGACGGCGTCGATCCGGGGATGCTCGGCGAGCAGGGCGGCGCACCGCTCGTAGCCGGCCTGTTCACCGCCCGTCTCGGCGGCCGTCGCCACGATCGGCTCCCAGCCGTGCTCCTCCGCGAGCCGTTCGTAGACCGCGCGGGCGTCCACCGAGGAGTGCCGCTGGCCCGAGCCGACGAGCAGTGCGGGCCGCTCGGCGCCCTGTTCGCGCAGGTGGGTCAGGAGCGCCTCGGCGACGGCTCCGCCCTGCAGGTCGACGTAGGGCACGTCCTCGTCGGTCGACACGGGCCGACCCAGCGCCACATAGGGCAGGCCCCGCTGCTTCAACCGGGCCGCCGCGGCGTCGTCGGCGTCGGGCTCGACCACGATGGCACCGTCGATGTCGACCGAGTCCAGCGCGGCGCCCGACTGCACGGGCGGGACGAGGACGAGCGCGTAGTCGTGCAGGAGGGCGCTCTCGGCGGCAGCGGCGGCCACCTCCATGTAGAAGCCGAGCCGGGAGGGCCCGCCGGCGACGGCGAACGGCATCGACGAGGCGAGCGCGATCGCCCTGGCCTCGCCGCGGCGCAGCCGCTGCGCCCGCAGATTGGGCCGGTAGCCCATCTCGGCGGCGATCTGCTTGATGCGCTCGCGGGTGCGCGGGTCGACCTTGCCGAGCCCGTTGAGGGCGTGCGACACCGTGGTCCGCGACACTCCCGCCGTACGGGCGACGTCGGCGATCGTGGGCGGTCGCGGGCTCGGTCCGGACCCGGAAGGGGGCATCTGCCGTCGCTCCTCATGTCCTCGGCACGGTGGGACGTCCCTATCTTCGCCGACGGGCCGCCGGTGGCGTAGCCCGGGTCGGCCGGGGACGGGGGCGGTGTGCGACGTACGGGAGTACGGGCGGGGTGCGCGACGTACGGGAGCGCCTACGCGGCGCCGGACGAGGCGACGTCAGGCGTCAGACGTCAGGCGTCAGGCGTCAGGCGTCATGGTCCTTGTCGCGCCCGGCCCTTCGCCAGATCGCCCTCAGTCCGACGGCGAGGACGACGAGGGCCACGACCACGACGCCGGTCTTGATCGCGCGGTCCAGGAGCAGGTGGTGCAGGAGCTCCGCCGACCCGGCCGCGAGGAGGCGGGTCATCGCCGGCCGCCGGGGCGACGGGCGTCGAGCCGCCGGGCGGCCGCGCGGACGCCGGCCTTGATCACGGGGTCCGCATAGCGGCGCACCTCGTCGATCCTGCCCCTGCGCTTGAGGTGCAGGGCGACGGCGAAGGCGAGCAGCGCGAGGACCACGGCGCCGGCCGCGATCAGGCCGAACCTGAGGAGCATGAGGTCGAGCACGGTCTTCATGAGGAACCTCCGATTTTTTTATCACGGCTGTGATACATCCCGTTGTATCACAGCCGTGATAGAAAGGCACCATGCCCAAGCAGGTCGATCCGGAGGCCCGCCGCCGCCATGTCGTCGACGCCCTCTTCCGCGTCGTCGTCCGCGACGGCCTCCAGCGCGCCTCGCTGCGCGCCGTCGCCGACGAGGCCGAGCTCAACATCGGCTCGCTGCGGCACTACTTCGCGAGCCAGCAGGAGCTGATGCGCTTCGCCATGCAGTCGATGCTCGACCGGCTCGGCGCCCGCCTGCTCGAACGCGTCACGCGCATCGGAGACCTCACGGCGCACGCGCGGCCCGAACGGATCCGGCTCGCCACCGAGCTGCTGGCCGAGCTGCTCCCGCTCGACGAACTCCGCCGCGCCGAGGTCACCGTCTTCCTCGACTTCAACACGGCCGCCCGTACCGACGCGGCCTTCGCCGACCTCTCCCGCGAGACCGCGGAAGGCGCCCGGCGGCTGGTCAGCCGGGTCCTCACCCGCCTCGACGCCTCCGGGGCCCTGCGCCCCGGTCTCGACCTGGACACCGAGACCGAGCGGCTGACGGCCCTCCTCGACGGCCTCGGCCTCAACGCCGTCCTGCATCCCGCACTCCTCACGCCGCAGGCCTGCCTCGACGCCCTGCGTGCCCACATGGCCGACCTGTCCGCAGCCGACGAAGAATGAGCGGCCGACGCAGAGCGAGCGTCGGGCGCCGGGCGGCAGGCGGCAGGCCGCCGGTGAGGATCCGCGGCTGACGGTGTCGGCGATTCGGCCACCTCCGCGCCGCCCCACCGGCCCGCCGCGCACGGGTCGATGTACCCGGCACGAACAGCTTTTCGCTCTACGGAACGGTCCCTCCCCCGTCCGAAACACATGTGTTCGAGGCGTCCGGGTGCGTCGTTGAGCCTCGTGACACCACGGACCAGCAGGTCAGGACGTGCGGAGGGCGGCATGAGCGAACACACGGGGCCAGGAGCGGCGACACCACGAGGAGCGGCGGGCGAAGACGAACGGACGCGGACGACGGACGAGGCGTGCGCGCCCGAGATCCCGACGCAGCGGCCCGCCCCGCCCGCCACCGCGCTCGCCGCCCCGCCCAGGTCCGTACCCGCCGGACCCGCGGGCCAGGACGGCGACATCGCCGAGGAGATGGAGGAGGCCTACTGGTCGGTCCACGACGGCGCCGCCGCCCGTGCGACCGTCCGTCAGGTCCTCGTCGGGCTGCCGCGGATCACCCGGACGATCGGCCGGCTCGCCTGGCGGGCCGACCCGCGCGCCACCACGGCCGTCGTCGTGTGCCAGCTCGCGTCGGCCGCCATGAGCGCCTTCGGCCTGGTCGCCTCCGTCTCCGTGCTGCACGCGCTCTTCGCCCAGGGCCCGACGCCCGACCGCGTCCGCGCCGCCGTTCCGCAACTCCTGCTCGTCGTCGGGTTCCTCGCGGCGCGGGCCCTGCTGGAGGCGGCGGTCGCGGTGGCCCAGGCGCGGGTCACGCCGAAGATCCGGACCGCGCTGGAGAGCGAGTTCTTCCACCTCACCGCGCATGTCCGGCTGGCGGCGGTGGAGGACGCCGACTGGCACGACGAGGTCTACCGCGCCAACGACCGCGGGCTGTTCTACGCCCGCCAGATCGTCGGCCAGGTCGTCTCACTCGCCTCCGCCGGCCTGGGCCTCGTCGGCACCGCCGGCGTCCTCGGCGTCCTGCACCCCGCCCTGCTGCCCCTGCTCCTGCTGTCCGTCCTGCCGGTCGGCGCGGCGGCCGTGCGCAGCGCCCGCGCCCGCTTCCACTCCTTCATGCGGTGGAACGCGCTCATGCGCAGGGTCCGTGTCTTCTCCTGGCTGCTGCTCGACCAGGACGCCGCGGCCGAACTGCGCTCCGACACGGCGCAGAAGGCCCTGCTTGACGAACACCGCCGCCTCATCACCAGAATCGCCGAGGAGGACACCCGGCTCGGCGTGCAGTCGGCCGTGCTCAACCTGGCCGGCCGCGGGGTCGGCGGTCTCGGCACCGGCATCACGTACGGCGCGCTGGCCGCGGTGCTGATCGCAGGCTGGCTCCCGCTGGCCGCCGGGGCGGGCGCGGTGCTCGCGATCCAGGCCGGTCAGTCCTCCCTGACCCGGCTCGTGGAGATCGCCCACCTCGTGTACGAGCACGCCATGTGGGTGGACGACCTCCTCGCCGTGCAGGAGCGCTGCCGCGCACTCCAGCAGCGCACCGCCGACGCCCACGCGCCGGAACGGGTGCGGACCATCACCCTGGAGGACGTGTCCTTCACCTACGCCGGCAAGGACACTCCCGCGCTCGACGGGGTGTCGATGACGCTGACCGCCGGGGAGACGGTCGCGTTCGTCGGTCTCAACGGCAGCGGCAAGAGCACCTGCGCCAAGGTCCTCGCCGGTCTGCACGAGGCCCAGCGGGGGCGGATGTGCTGGGACGGCGTCGACGTGCGCGACCTGGACACCCAGTCCCTCCAGCGGCAGGTCGCCTGTGTGCTCCAGGATCCCGTGCACTATCCCTTCAGCGCGCTGTCCAACATCACGGTGTCCACGGGCAGCCTCACCGAGGCCGATCCCGAACGGGCCATGGCCGCCGTACGGGCGTCCGGCGCCGACCAGGTGGTCGAGCGGCTGCCCGGACAGTGGGAGGCGCTGCTGTCCAAGCGGTTCCGCGGCGGACAGGAGCTGTCCGGCGGCCAGTGGGCCAAGGTGGCGGTGGCCCGAGGGCTCTACAAGGGCGCTCCGCTCCTCCTGCTCGACGAGCCGACCGCGAGCATGGACCCGCCGTCCGAACACGCCGTCTACGAGGCGGTGCTGCGCGGCCGGCTGCGCGAGGACCAGATCACCGTCCTCATCTCCCACCGGCTCGCGAGCGTCGTCGACTGCGACCGCATCTACGTGTTCGACTCCGGCCGGATCGTCGAATCGGGCTCCCACGCCGCCCTCATGGCCTCGGGCGGCCTCTACGCCCGCATGTTCACCCTGCAGGCCGACGGCTACCAGACCCGCCAGGCGCCGGCCACCGAAGGAGCGTCATGACGACCACCACTCCGATCTTCCAGGTTCCCCTGCTGCTCACCTGCGACGCCCCGGCGCGCGACCGGGCCGAGGAGGTGCTCCGTGACCACCTCCGCTGACCGTCTGCGGGGTGCGGTCGCCGCCTATCTGGACCTGTACCCCGGTGAACGTGGCCGCTTCTCGGAGCTCTTGGCGGCCATCGAACCTGAGGTCACGTGTGCCGCGGTCCTGATCGACCGCCACCGCCGGGCCCTGCCCGTCCCGGGCACGCGGCTCGAAGCCACCGACGAGACGCTGATGGCCCCGGCCCTGCGCGCGATCCGCGAGACGACCGGCCTGCGGGCCGACGCCCTCGCGCTGACGCCCGTCTTCCGGGACACACCGATCGACATCACCCTCCATGCCGACGGCCGGCGGGCCGACGTCTGCTTCGTCCTCAGCCTCACCTCCGACGAGGACGGCACGGCGGACTGGAGGCCGTTCGACAAGATCCCTTCCTCGGCGCTGCGGGCCAAGCTCGAAAAGTCCGGGCTCGACGGGGCCGTCGTGCCGCTGAACGTCTCCGCGGTGATCCACGACGGCAGGGGCGCCTACCTGCTGCATCTGCGCGACGCGAACAAGCCGTGGATCTGGGGCGAAGGACAGTGGTCGCTGCTCGGCGGCGGACGCGAACCGCAGGACACCACGCTGCTCGACACGATGCGCCGCGAGCTGTGGGAAGAGGCCGGGCTCGTCATCCCGGACCTGGAGCCGTTCGCCGTCGAGCACGCCATCGGCATCGACGGCACCCGGGTGCCGGTCCAGCACTACGCCGGCCGGTGGGAGGGCGACCCGGCCGCACTGCCCTTGTCCGAAGGAGTGATGCTGGCCTGGATCCGGCCCGAGAAGTTCCCCTTCATGACGATGCTGCCGTCCACTGCCGACCTGCTGCGCCGGCACGCGGCCACCCACGCGGCCGCTTCCCCGGCGCCCACGCCCGCGTCGCGGGGCGTGCCGCACGTCGTCGGTGTCCACCTTCTGCTGGAACGCGACGGCGAGGTTCTGCTCGGTCTGCGTCGTCCCGACTCCGCCTACGCCGGGGCCACCTGGCACTTCCTGGCCGGGCACTGCGAGCAGGAGTCGGCCACCGCGTGCCTCGTGCGAGAGGCGTACGAGGAAGCCGGCCTCGTCATCGACCCGGCCGAACTCGACCTCGTCCACACCGTGCACGTGGTCGACCGACCCGGCGGCCGGCCGCGTCTCCAGCTCGTGTTCCGCGCCCGCCGCTGGGAGGGCACTCCGCGGCTGCGCGAGCCGGACAAGTGCGTCGCCTGGCGGTGGTGGGACCTGAAGAAGCTCCCGGACCCGATCGTCCCGTACACCCGGGCGGCGATCCAAGGCGTACTGGCGGGGCGCTCCTACACCGAGCTGGGCTGGTCCCGATGACCGAGCGCGGGGCCGTGTGGCGGCCGGCGTCGGTCGTTCTTCGGGCGGGCGGTGGGCGTCCTGTGGCGGGAGCGGGGCTCGGGCGGGCGCGGTGTGCTGTGCTGGAGGAGCGGGAGGCAGGGGGGCGGGTCGGCGCGGCGGGGCGGGCAGGAGGGGACATGGACACGAGCGGGGTGACCGCGTGGGCGGTCGCCGTGATCGGCGTGGCCGGCACCCTCCTCTCCGCCGTGCTGACCCAGCGCGCCGCCGACCGCGGCCGGCGGCGCGAGCTCGACCGTGCCGACCGGCGGCGGGCCGCGCGTGACGACGAGGCCGCCCGGCGCAGTACGTACGTGGCACTGAACATGTCCGCGCGCCACTACCTCGCCGCGCTCACCGACCTGGTGCACGCGATCCGGCGGGCCGACGGCTCGGAAGGCGTACGGCGGCGCCTCGAGGAGGCGCGCGATCTGCACCGGGACGTCCACGCGGAGGCCCAGATGCGCGTGCCGGACGGGATCCTGGACCGGGCCGGAGAGGTCAACCGGGCGCTCAACGGGCTGTACGGGATGGTGCGGAGGCTCGACGAGGGCACACCGCGGACCGGGGACACACCGGACACGGCGCAACGGCGCATCGACGAGCTGTGGGCCGAACTCCGGCTTCTCCGGGGAGAGATGAGGGACGAGCTGGGTGTGTCCGGGTCGGATTCCGGGCAGTGACGGGATTCCACGGATCAACGGGCCCCGGCCGGGCCATCATGACGGCGGGCCGGACGACGACCCTGACACGACCACGAAGGACCGGACGGTCCCGGCGGAGCCGAGCGGCCCGGCGGAGCCGGCCGGAGCGGGACCGGACGGGCAGGCGATCGAGGGGGATGATGGACGGGACGGAGAGCGGCGGCCTGCTGGCCCTGCAGACCTGGGTGACGGAGGCGACCCGAAGGGCCGCACGGCTGCTCCCCCAGGAGGGACAGCCTCCGCCGGAGCGCGCCGAGTTCGACCGCTCGATCGCCGAACTCACGCAGCTGGAAGCGGCGTTGACTCATGACGAGCAGCTGCGGGTCAAGATCGAGGTGCGCCGCGCCATCGCGCTCGCGCTGCGCTACCTCTCCGCCGGCGGAGACCCGGAGGACCGCGCCGAGGCCCAGCGGCTGCTGCGCGCCGCCCGCGAGCCCGGCGCTGCCACCGATCTCGACGACCGCCGGCACTCCGCGTACTTCCTGGCGATGCTCAGCCTTCCGGTGGTGGAGATGGGCGGTCGCATGGGCAAGGCGCCGTCACTCGCCGACGTCCTCGCCTGGCAGTCCGGGCGAAGCTCCGACGAGGGCGCGGCGACGGCGGAGGAGCTGAAGGCGCTGATGCCGGACATCAACGCCCTGAATCTGCCGCCGGAGGTGGCGCGGAACTTCGAACGGTATCCGGTCATCATGGAGGCGTTCGAGGGCCTGGGAGAGCCGGGCGGAGTGGCACGGCTGCTCGAGACGCTGCCGGACGACCTCCCGTACGCGGCGCAGCTGCGGACGCTGCTCAGCATGATCCCGGACTTGGATGCGGCAGGGCGGACCGGGGCGGGGGCGAGGCCTTCGGCCCGGGATCAGGACGGGGCCGCGGCCGGAGGTCCAGCACAGGCTCCGGCCGGGGACCATGCCGGGACCGGGCCTCAAGTAGGGGCGAAAGCAGGGGCCGAGGGCGGAGATCAGGGCGCGGACGCGGCCGCCGCCGCCGCGTTCGAGGCGGTGGTGCCCGCGCTGCTCACGTCTCTGGAGGCCTTCAAGAACGGGGATCCCGACCTCCTGAACCGGACGATCGCCGGCATGCTCGACGCCCGCGACAAACTGCCCGACGGCGACGTCCTCGCCTCGGCGATCGAGGCCACGGCCGGCAGCCTGCTGCACATCGGTGAGGGCCTGGGCGGCAATCTGGTGGACCGGGCGGCGGCCAAGGACGCCGCCGACCGGACAGCACCCGCCCTCGCGTCGATGATCGAGGCGCTGGAGGGCCTCGGCCCCGGCGACAGCGTCCCGGTGCGCGTCATGGCCCTCTACGGGCGGCTCGTCCACGCCGAGGAGGCCGGCGACGCGGCCGAGGTGGACGCCGTCACGGCCGAGCTCACCGGACTCGAGGACTCCGTCCCGCGCGGTCACATGTTCCGCGCCACGCTGATGGTGGCCCTGGCCAAGGCCCACCTCGCCCGCGCCGCGCTGCACGACGACGCCGAGGCGCAGCGGCTCGGCTTCGCCTACATGGACGAGACCCGGGAAGCCGCGGCCTACGCGCCCGAGCCCGTGCGCGCGCTCCTGCCCATGTTCACCGCGCACGACCGTGGTCTGCGGGCCGGGCTCACCCGGGACGCCTCCCACCTCCAGGGCGACCTCGCCGCGCCGCCGGGCGCCACGACGGCCGAGCGGTGGGTCGCCGCGCTGTCCCTCGTCACGCGATACGAGCTGAACGAGGACCTCGCCGACCTGGACGCGGCGATCGTCGAGCTGGAGCACGTCCGGGACGCGCTGCGGCGCGGCGAGCGGCACTATTTCGCCGCCGACGCCCTGTGGCAGCTGGCCGAGGTGTACCAGACCCGTTGGGCGCGGCGGAACCTGGAGGACCAGGCCGCCGCCACCGCCGCGGCGATGGAAGGACTGCACTCCCTGGCCGCGAACGTGGTGCTGCAGCTCGGCTCCGAGCACGGCCTCGCCACCGCCCGTTCCGGCGCCGACCGGGGCGTGCACGCGGCGCTGTGGTCGGCGCAGAACGGCCGCGTCGAGGAGACGGTCGCGGCTCTGGAGCTCGGCCGCGCGCTGGTCCTGCACTCCGCCTCCGTCTCGGCCGCCGTGCCCGAACTCCTGGAGGCCCGCGGCGAGCACGAGATCGCGGACGCCTGGCGGCGCTGGGGCGCACGCTCCGGCCCCGCGGCCGCGGGCGCCGACGGCCGCCCGACGCAGGAAGCGGTCGACGGGCCGTCCTCGGCGTCCGCACCCGGACTGCCGCGCGAACTGCCCAGCACGCTGCGCCGCAAGGCGCTGGAGGCGCTCGGCTACCGGCAGCAGGGCGCGCTGTTCACGACGCCGACCGTGGCCGAGCTCCAGGCGGGCCTCGCCGCGGCCGACGCCGACGCGCTGTTCTATCTGCTGCCCGGCCGGCGGGGAAAGCCGGGAATGGCGGTCATGGTCGGACCCGACACCGGCACCGGCGTACTCCAGCTCCCGCTGCTCTCGGACACCGAGTCCGTGCCGCTCGACGCCTATCTCGAGGCGGCGGACGCCCGCTCGCGGCCGTCGGCGGACGCGGGCGGCGCGGCGGCGGCCGAGGCGGCCTGGGAGGAGGCGTTGTCGAAGCTGCTCGTGTGGGCGTACGAGGCCGCCGTGGGCGATCTCATCAGCGCCGTGGCCCAGCGGCTGGCCCGTAACGAGGGCCGTCGCCGCGACCGTCCCGGACCGCCGAGGATCGTGCTCGTGCCGTGCGGCAAGCTCGGCGCGGTGCCGTGGCACGCCGCGCGGCTCCCGGAGACCGCACGCGCGGACTACGCCTGCCAGATCATGGTGATCACGTACGCGGCCTCGGGCGGCCAGTTCCTGCGGACGATACGGCGCGCGCGCCGGGCACCGGCCGCAGCGCCCGTCCTCGTGGCCGACCCGCGCATGGACCTGACCCATGCGGAGCGGGAGGCGACGGCGCTCTACGAGTCGTACTACCCGCGGGCGCGGCTCGTCGGCGACTTCTACGAACCGCCCGTCGAGCCGGTGGCGGCCGGCACGCCCGACGAGCTGCTCGCGCTGCTGAAGGAGCCGCTGTCGCTGCTGCACATCGCCTCGCACGGCTCGGCCGGCACGGATCCCACGTCGTCGGCACTGCATCTCGCGTTCCCTGAGGGCACGGAGGAAACCGGGTCCGGGGCGGGGGCCGGACGCGGGTCCGGGTCCGGGGCAGGGGCCGACGCGGGACTGCTGACGGTGACCCGGCTCCTGGACACCGCGCCCGCCGAGAGCGGGCGCGAGGAAGGGCCGTTGGTGGTGCTCAGTGCGTGCCAGACGGACTTCACGCAACGGGACCACGACGAGGCGCTGACGCTCACGACGGCGTTCGTGGCGAGCGGGGCGCGGGACGTGGTCGGCTCGCGGTGGTCCACGCAGGACGGCGCTTCGGCACTGATGATGGGCGTCTTCCACCATCTGGTGGCGGTCGAGGGCAAGAGCCCGGCGGACGCCCTGCATCTGACCCAGACGTGGATGCTCGATCCACGCCGGAAGGCACCGCCCCGGCTCAGCCCGGAGCTGGTACGGGAGATGGAGCGGCCGGGCCTCGACCGGCCCGCGGTGTGGGCGGCCTTCATCCACCAGGGCCACCCGGGACCGGAGCGTGCGGCATGAGTACGAGTCCACGCGATCTCCTGGGCCTGATCGAGGAGCACGCCCCGAGCGTGCGGGCCGGCCTCGGTGACGAGGGCTACGCCGTCCTGCTCGGCCGCCTGCGGGTGCTGGCCGAGGCGCCCGAGCACGACGCCCGCGCGACGCGCCGCGCGCTCCAGGGCGTCCGGCTCGCCCTGCTGCCGCTCCCGCTGACCCACGTCGTCCGCGAGGCCTTGGACGGCACGCGCTTCGCGAGCGCCTCGGACCCGGGTGTCCTCGCCGAACTCGGCGCCAGGGCCGGCGATCTGCTCGCCCGCCTGGCAGTCCCGGAAACGGACGTGAGCCCGGCCAACTCTTCGGAGGCGGCTCCGCGCCCCGATCCCGAGCCGGGTGTGTCCTCGGACGAGGCCGCCGGGCCGGGGCCCGCGGCGGCGCCGGCGGCGGAGGGTCCGGTCCCGGACGGGTCCCCGGACGCCGCCTCGGAACCGGCTCCCGATCCGGCCGCCCCACCGGGCGCGGCCGCGGGGCCGCCGGGCGCCGAAGGGCCGGTCCCGGGCCGACGGTCCTCCGTGCCGCGGACCACGGCGGAGATCATCGCCGCGGCGCGGCGGCGGCTGCTCTCCGTGCCCGCGCTCGACCGTGTCGAGCTGGGCGCGCGGCACCAGGACTCGTTGCCGGAGGAGCTGATCGGTCTGGAGGACGCGGCGGGCGAACGGCGTTACCCGGCCTTCCAGTTCGCCGGTGGCGCGGCCGGCTCGGGCGGACCGTTGCCCGTGGTGCTGCGCATCAACCGGCTGCTGCTCGCCGACGTCGACCCGTGGGGCGCGGCCGACTGGTGGCTGAGCGGGAACCGCCGGCTCGGCGGGCCGCCCGCCTCGTTCCTCGGCGAGCTGTCCGACGAGGTGCTGACGGGTGCCGCTCGCGCGCTGGTGGAGGGGGACTGATGCCGGGCGGGTTCTCTCCTTCGACGTACGTCATGCGGCCGCGTGAGCGCGTGGTCGAGGCCGGCACGGTGCTGTGGCGGGTGCACGCCAACACGCGGGCGGCGACGCAGTTCAACCCGGTGGCCGCCGACACCCACTTCGGCGGCAACCGCTTCGACGGCACGACGTCCGACCCTTACGAGTACCTGTACCTCGCCGACGATCCCGCCGCGGCCCTCGCCGAGACGCTGCTGCGGTCGCTCGACTTCGATCCGGAGACGGGCACGCGCCTCGTGCCGTACGCGGCGGTGCGCGGCCGGGCGCTGACGCCGGTGGTGGTGCGGGCCGGGCTGCGACTGGTGTCGCTGGTCGACGAGGAGGATCTGGCGGCGGTCTGCCAGGACTCCTGGCTCCTGGAGTCGGAGGGCGACGACCGCTACGCCAAGACCCGGCGCTGGGCGAGCGAGATACGGCTCCAGGCGCCGGAGTCGATGGGACTGGTGTGGCAGTCGCGACGGATGCGGCCGCGGCTGGCGGCGGTGCTGTTCGCGGACCGGTGCGGGGCCGAGCCGTTGACCGTACGAGCCGGTGAGGGGGTGCCGGAGCTGGGCTCGCCGGCCGGCGTGGCCGAGGTCAACCGGCTGCTCGCGCCGCTGGCGGCGGCGGTGGTGCCGCCGTGGCCGCAGTGAGGCGACCGCGGCCGGCGCGGCCCGCTGGGCGTCGCAGCCGACGTGGCCGTCGTGGACGTCGGACGGCACGGCGGTGCTGGGCGCGGGCCCCGGGCGGGGCCGGTTGCCGGGGACCTCGTCCAGGAGGGCCGGCCGGGCAGCGACCGCACGGTCCTGGCGGGGAATCGGCCGGCCGACCGACGCCTGGGTTCCGGTCCCGGCCGCGGCCGGGACGGCGTCCGCACGGCCGGGCGCCTTCTCCGGCCCGGCGTCGGTGGTGGCCGACCGGACCCGGCCGGTCCGACCGGACCCGGCCGGTCCGGCCGGCCCGGCGGGACACCGCCGGCTCCACACGGCCGACCGCCTGTCCTCAGCCGCTTACAAGCCGGCCTCCACAGGCCGCTTTCGCCCGACGAGCCGAATACGGCCGGCCCCGCGGGACACCGCCGGCTCCCTACGGCCGACCGCCTCCCATGAGCCGGGTACGGCCCGCCGGGCCCACATGGTCGGCCGGCCCCGGTGAGCCGGGCCCGGCGCGCTCCACCCGGCCGAGCCGGTCGTACGAGATGGCCGGAGTGATGCGGTACGTGGAGCCGGCGGCTTGTCGGGTGTGGCGGCCGGTGCGATCGTGGCCGCCATGCTGCCGGTGGTCGATCATGCGTCAATCGTGTCCGAACTCAAGGCCGTTCGCCGCACGGGCCTGGTCCGGTTGCGTGGGGTGGAGCTCGCCGGGCTGCGCCGGGCGGCCGAGAGCGGCGCGCCGGACGGGTCGGTCGAGGGGCTGCTGCGGCGTGCCGTGTCGGGCCTCGACGCGGGCACGCTGCGGACGGCCGCCGCGTACACCCTCGGTCTCGCCCAGGGCACCCGTGACTGGCCGGCGGCCGACCGGCGGCGCCGGGCGGCGGAGGTGTACGGGGTGAGCGTGGAGCGCTTCCGCAAGGACCACGAGGTGATGGTCCTGGAGCAGATCGCGGAGGCGGTCGTCCGGCTCGCGGCCGTCGCCGAAGGGGCCGGCGCCGCGGGCGGAGCCGGGCAGGCGGGTCCGGGCGCCGGCGGGCCGCCGACGCACCGTCTCGTGGAGGTGCCGGTCGCCGACCGGACCGTGCCGCTGACGGTGCACGTCCACCCCGTGGACCTGCTGCGCGACGTCGACGTCGTGGTGTCCCCGGCCAACACCCATCTGGCGCTGCCCGAGCCGTACAAGTCCTCGGTCGCGGCGTCGCTGCGCCGGGCGGGTTCGGTGCGCGGCGTGACCGGTGACCTGGTGGAGGACCCGGTGATGGACGGGCTGCGGGCGTGGGCGGCCCGGCACGGGACGGCGGGCCGGCCGGTGCTGCCGGGGACGGTCGCGGTGACGGGCAGCGGGGCGCTCGCGGCCCAGGGCGTGCGGCGGATCTACCACGCCGTGGTCGCGGTGCCGCGGGCCGGGACCAACGACTACGACGTGCTGCCCGCCGACGTCACCCGCGCGACGACCCGGGTCTTCCAGCTGATGGCGGAGGAACGCGCCCGTGCGGGCGAGGAGTTGCGTTCGGTCTGCTTCCCGCTGCTCGGGGCCGGCCGGGGCGGGCTCGCGCCCCAGGTCAGCGTCGACGCGATCTGGGCGGCCGTCGAGGCGGAGGCCGCGCGCGGCGCGGACTGGCGGATCCACATCGTCGTCCACGACGCGGAGCTTGCCGCGCTGCTGGAGCGGCTGCCGGGACGGGTCCGGCCGGCCGGTCCCCCGCGGACGACCTGACGGCGACCGTTCCCCGACCTGCCCCGCTGGTTCACTTTCCCTTCGGGGTCTCACTTCAATTGGGCTTGTTCTGCCGCGAGTTGAGGGGGCATCACCTACTGTGATCCGCATGGACGGGGGAATGGCGCGATGGGCGCACGGGGCGGTGGGCCGGGTGACGACCTGGCCGGATCCGGATGCGTACGTCCTGCTGGACGGTGTGCTGGTGCGCGCGCTTCCGGAGGTTCCCGGGCTGCTGCCCGGCGCTGCGGCCGAGGTGCGCCTCGATCCGGCCACCGGCCGTCTATGCGCCCGTCCGGCCGCCGCGCGGGAGCCGGCGTGACCTCGCCCACCGGCCACGGGGCGGGATTCGGCGCCGGGTTCGGCGAGGGCTTCGACGAGCGGCAGCCGGTGGTGCTGCTGCTCGACACCTCGGCCTCGATGGGCCGGCCGGCCGAACGGCCGCGGATCGAGGAGCTGAACGCGGCCCTGGCGGCCTGGTTCGACGGCGTACGGCGCCACGCGCGGCTGCGTTCGCGGGTGGAGGTCTGCCTGATCACCTTCGACTCGCGGGTGCGGGCCTGGGATCCGCGGCAGGAGTGTCTGGTGCCGGTGGAGTCCGTGCCGGCCGACGGCTTGTTCGTGCCGGTCGACGGGATGCGGCCACCGCGGCTCGGCGCGTCCGGGTTCACGCGGATGACGGACGCCGTGGAGACGGCGCTGGCCGTCGCTCGGTCCCGTTACCGGGCGTTGCAGGAGCGGCGGGTGCCGGTGCGGCGGCCGTTCCTGTGGGTGCTGACGGACGGCGCGCCCAGCGACGCCGAGGGCCGGCCCCTGGACGCCGACGCGCTGGCGGGCACCGCGCGGTCGCTGCGGCTCGGCGAGGAGCGGGGCGAGTGGGTGTTTCAGGCGATCGGCGTGCGCGGGGCGGACCTCGGGCTGCTGCGGGTCCTCGCGCCGAAGGCCGCGCTGAAGCTCGACACTCTTGATTTCAGCCAGATTCTGGACCTGCTCTTCCAGAGCTCCGACCGGGTGGGCGCGGTCCTCGACCCCGACGAGATCCACACGCGGGTGGCGGAGGACGCGGCACTGCGGGAACGGATGGACCGCCTCGAAAAGGGCGTCCTGTGATCGTCTCGGGCGCCTCGGTGACCGGATCGGCGCACCTCGCGGCCGGGCGGGGCTGCGAGGACGCCTTCCGGGCGGTACGGGTCGGCGACGACGCCGTCGTCCTCGCGGTGGCGGACGGGGTCGGCTCGCGCAGCCGAGCGGCCCTCGGCGCACAGCTGGCCGTCGACAACGCCTGCCGCGTCCTCACGGCCGCCGCGCCGCCGGGCCGTGGGGCGAGTGCCCAGGAGTGGACGGGCTGGATCGCCGACCGGGGCGCCCTGCTCGCCGAGACGTGCGTGCGGACGGCGGGCGCGCTGGTGCCGGGCGAAGGCACGACGGAGCCCGGGGCGGCGCAGGCCGGCGCGGCGCAGGCCGGCGCGGCGCAGGCCGGCGCGACGCAGGCCGGCGCGACGCAGCCCAGGGCGGCGGAAGCCCGGTCATCGCAGCACCCGGCGGCGCAGGCCCGGGCGGCGGAGGCCGGGACGACAGAGTTCGGGTCGGCGGAGAGCGGACCGGCGGAGGGCGGGGTGTTGGAGCTCGGGGCGGCGCTGCTCGTCGCGTGCGTACGGGCGCCGTGGGTGGCGTTCGTGTCGCTCGGCGACTGCTTCGGGGTGGTGCTCACCACCTCGGAGACGGCGGACGGGGCGGCCGGCGCCGTCGAGCGGGCCCATCTGGTGCTGCCGCCGCCCGCGCCGGGCGGCCCACCTCCCGCGTACACGACCTCGCCCGCCGCCCGCCTGCGGGTCCGCACCTTCACCCTGTGGGAGCCCGAGCTGTCGGGCGTCGTCCTCGCGACCGACGGCTGCGCGCCGCTCGCGCTCGACCACCCGTCCGTCCGCGGACTGCCCGACGCCGCCGGACCGTTGCCGAGCGGGCGCTTCTTCCCGCCGCTCGCGGCGGCCCTGCGCCGGGCGGGCGGCGGCGCGGAACCGCTGCACGCGCTGCTGTCCGACCCGGCGGCCGCCGCCCGGACCGGCGACGACCTGACCGTGCTGTGCGCGCTCGCGGACGGCGGCCGGCGATGGTCCTGAAGGTGGTGGCGCGCGGCGGACGCGAGTGGCTGCTGACGGAGCGGATCGGCGCCGGGTCGGAAGGTCTCGTGTACGCGGTCGGGCACGACGGCGCGCTGGTTGCCAAGCTCGTCCCGGACCCGGCGGACCCGGCCGCCTACCGCCGCCGCGTGGAGCGCCTCGTACGCCAGCGCCGCGAGCCCCGCACCGTACGGCTCCTCGCCGGCACCCCGCAGCGCGTCGCCTGGCCGCTCGCCGCGGTGCGCACCGTCCACGCGGACGTGGAGGGCTACCTGATGCCGGACATGCGCCGCGCCTTCCTGCCCTTCACCGCCCTCCTCACTCCGAGCGTCCGCGCCGCCGCCCTCCCGACCGCGACCTGGGCCACCGCCCTCACCGCCGCCGAATCCCTCTCGCGCCTCCTCGCCGACCTCCACGCCGAGGACTACGTGGTGGGCGATCTGACCCCGGACAACCTGTGGGTGGACGCGGCGGGCCGGGTGGGCGTGGCGGACGTCGACTCGTGGCAGTTCACCGACGGCCGCGAGCTCTTCGCGGGGCGCATGCGGACGCCGGGCTATACGGCGCCGGAGCGGATCGAGCAGCCGGGAACGGCCGTTCCAGCAGCAGCGGTCCGACCGCCGGCTGCTGACGCCGACGCCGATGCCGGTGCCGACGTCGGTGCCGCCGCGTCACGGCCGCCCGCACCATCGGCAGCCGGCAGGACGGGCGAACGCAGCGGATCCGTGGCGCCCGCGCCGTCCACGGATGTCTTCGCGCTCGCCGTGCTCGTGCACCAGCTGCTGATGGGCGGGCTGCATCCGTTCGCCGGGCATCCCGGCGACGGGAGCGACTATCTCTCCCTCGACGACAACGTGCTGCGGGGCCGCTGCCGCGTGACCGACCGGCGGTCGGTCGTTCTGCCGCGGGCCGCGCCTCCCGGCGATCTGCTGCCACGGGCGCTCGTCGCGCTCTTCCGGGCCGCCTTCTCGGGGCCTGGCAGCAGGCCGGCGGCGGCGGAGTGGGCGCGGGAGTTGAGAGCGGCGCGGGCGCCGGGGCGGCTGGCGCGGTGCGCGATGCGGGCGGGACACCTGTACACGACGGAGCGGCCGTGGTGTCCCTGGTGCGATCAGGCGGCGCGCGGCGTCGACAGCTATCCGGAGGTGCCATGAGCGGGCAGGGCGGGCGGGGCGGGCCGGTGCTGTCGGTGGCGCGCATGGTGGAGCGCTGTACGGTCCTCGGGCCCGGGGTCCGGGCGGTCGTGTGGGTGCAGGGCTGCCCGCTGCGCTGCCGGGGCTGCGTCGCGGCGGAAACGCTGCCCTTCGACGGCGGCACACCCACCGACGTCGACGAACTGGCTGAGCACCTCGCCTCGTTGACCGAGGCGGAAGGCGTGACGCTCTCGGGCGGCGAGCCCTTCGCCCAGGCGGAGGCCCTGTCCGCGCTGCTCGACGCGGTACGGGCGCGGCGGCCGGACTTCTCGGCCATGGCCTACTCGGGCTTCCGGCACGAGGCGCTGCTGCGCGGCACACCCGCCCAGCGAGCCCTGCTCGACCGGCTGGACCTGCTGGTCGACGGGCCGTACGTGGCCGCCCGGCACGCGCCGTTGCGCTGGCGCGGCTCGGCGAACCAGCGGCTGCTCGCGCTGACCGACCGGTACGCGGACGTCGTCGCCGGCCTCGCGGCCGGGGGCGGCGACGGCAGCGCCGGGATCGAGCTGTCGATGGGCGCCGACGGCTCCTTCTCGTGGGCCGGCGTGCCGCCCGTTCCCGGTTTCCGCGAGGCCTTCGAGGCGCATCTCGCGGCGCGGGGCCTCGTACCGCGCACGGAACCGACCGACCGCAAGGAACGGACCGACCGCAGAGAACGGACCGACCGCACGGAACCGACCGACCGCAGAGAACGGACCGACCGGACGGAGCGGAGCGACCGCACGGAACCGACCGACCGCACGGAACACGCGTCAGAACGGCGGAGGAAGAACCCATGAGCGGCTCACCCATGTACACCAGCGTCGGCTTCGATCCCGGCCTCATGGCGCTCGGCCTGGCCGTGCGGGCCACTCGCTCGGCGGCCCGCAGGTCGCGCGAGGCGGAACGGCAGCGGGAGCGCGAGGCGCTGGCCGCCGAGCGGGCCCGGCAGCTCGCCGAGCGGCAGGCCCGGGCCCGGGCGGCCGCCGAGCACCGCCGTGCGGAGCTCGCGCAGCGCCGCCGGGTCCGGCAGGACGCCCATGCGGCCCGGCTGCGCGAGGACCAGGGCCGGGCCGACTCCCGGCGTCTGGACGAGGTGGAGGGCCTGCTCCGTCCGCTGCGCGAGGCGCCGGACCGGCTGGCCGAACTCGCCGTCTTCGAGGCCCGGTTGGCCGAGCTGCGGGGCGCGCTGGGCGGTCCTGCCGCTGCCGGTGGGCTCGGCGCGGCCGTCGAGGAGCTGCGCGGCCGGGTCGTGACCGTGGTGGAGGCCACGGCGGGGGCGTCGGCGGCCGCGGCGGCGCGCCCGGATCCGTACGCGGTGGTACGCGAACTCCGCGACCGGCTCGCCGCGCTGGGCGCCGACGGGGCCGCCCTCGACGCGGCGGGTGCGACGGAGTGTGCCGAGCTGATCGGCCGGCTGGGCGCGGTGGCGGCGGAGCCCGGCGCCGAGGTCGGCTTCGAGGCGCTGCTCGGGACGGTCGAGCACGCCCTCGCGCGGCACGCGGACACCGTGGCCCGGGCGGCCGAGCAGGCGGCGGCGCGGGCCGAGGAGGCCGAGGAGGCCGCCGCGCGGGCGGCCGAGGAGGAGTCGGCGCGGCAGGAGGCGGAGCGGGCGGCGCTCGCGGAGGCCCTGGACCGGTTCGGGGTCGTCGAGGAGAGCGCGCGGTCGGCCGTCCGCGACGCGGAGGAGCTGGCCGCGCCGGACCTCGCGGCGGAGGCCGGTGAGGCCCTGCGGGCCGCCGTCGCCGCGCTCGACGCGGGCGCGGCCGCGGCCGCCCTTGACGCGGTCGCCGCGCTCGAGGTGCTCCTGCCGTCCGTCGAGGAACGGCTGGACGAGCTCCAGCTCGCGCACGCCCGCCGCACCGAACTCGCCGGCGTCCTCAAGGACGCCATGACCGACGCGGGTCTCGACTTCACGGGCGGCGAGGAGCGGGGCGGTTCGCTCGTCCTCTCCTTCGAGCGGCCGAGCGGCGCCGTGTACGAGGCGACGGTGGAGACGGAGGCGGACGGCGGGCATCTGCTGACGTACCACGTGGACGGCGAGCCGGACATGTCGCTCCGGCCGGCGGCGGAGGACGGCGCGGTCTGCGCGCCCGAGGAGCTCCTGAACCTGGTCCACCGCGCCCTCGACGGCACCGGCTTCACGCCGGGCGAGCTGACCTGGGACGGCAAGCCGCCACGGAGCACGGCCCGTTCGCTGCCGGGCACCGAGGAGCGGAGGGCGCGGTGACGGACGAGGACTGGTACACACCGCGGCCGGCGGAACCCGCCGCCGTGCCCCGCCCTTCGCCGGGCGACCGGCTGGTGAAGTCCGTCCCGCTGGACCCGGACCGGCAGGTCCCCGGGCCGGCGGTTCCCGGGCCGGCGGTTCCCGGGCCGGGGGTTCCCGGCCGCCCTGTGGTCCCCGCGTCGGCGGCCGACAGCGCGTGGGCGGACAGCGCGGCGGCCGAGGGGCCCGAACCCGCCGACGGGATGATGCCGTTGTGGGCGGTCTCGCTCCGGTGGGAGCTGCGCCGGGGCCGCCAGGTCGTCCTGGACGGCCGGATCCGCGACCGCTGGTGGTTCGACGACCGGCCCGCCTCCTTCCGTGAGCTCCTCGCCCGCGCGCTCACCCACTGGGGCACCGAGGTGGTCGGCTGGTGGGACCCGGTCGACGGGCTCACCTTTCCCGTACCGGGGCACGCCGAGGCGTTCGACAAGCTGGTCGCCGCACTGCCCCGCGCGGGCCGCGCTCCCGCGCCGCCGGCCGGGGAGCGCACCGCAGGCACCGCCGGCCTCACGGGCACCACCGGCCCCGCCGCCTCGGGCGCCCCCGCCGCGCCCACCGACCCCACCACGCCGGCCACCCGGCGCGGTGAGGAGCGACGCCGGGCGCAGGACGGGCTGTTCGCGCCGCGGCCGGGTCGCCGGGCGAGTTCCTTCGAGGACGTGACGGCCGTCGTCCGGCGGCTCGCCGCCTCGCCGGAGGCGTCCACCGCCTTCGTCTTCCAGGACGTCGACCACCATCTGCCGCCCGGACAGCCCGAGTCGCACCTCGGCTGGATGCGGCTGCGGGCCGCGATGTCGGACGCCGTGGTCCCGCGCCCCGGCCCCTACAGCGGGAAGGCCCCGCATCCGCGCAACGCCGTGCTCTGCGCGGTCGGGGACGTGGGCCGGCTGCCCGGCTGGTTCGTGCTCGAGGACCCGCGGATCGCCACGCTGCACATCGGCCCGCCCGACCCGAGCCAGCGCAGGCTCTGGCTGAGCATGCTGCGCGCGGAGTTCAACGGTGCCGACGCGGCGACGCGGGCCGAGATCGAGGCCCTGGTCGGCGCCACGGACGGGATGACGGGCTGGGACATCCACGCCCTCTCCCGCACCTCCTGGCTGCGCGGCTCGCCCGTGCAGAAGCCGGACAAGCTCCTGGAGCAGCACCGGCTCAACGTGAGCGTCGACCCGTGGACGCAGCTGGACCGGGAGGTCGTCGGCCGGGCCGCGGACGTGCTCGGCGAGCGGGTCATCGGCCAGCCGGCGGCCGTCTCGGCGGTCGCCGGTGTGCTCCAGTCGGCCTTCGTGGGCGTGGACTTCGGCGACTCGGGCACCGCCCGCCCGCGCGGCGCGTTCTTCTTCGTCGGCCCGACGGGCGTCGGCAAGACCGAACTCGCCAAGGCCGTGGCCGAGCTGATGTTCGGCGACCAGAGCGCGTACGCGCGGTTCGACATGAGCGAGTACCAGCAGGAACACGCCGCCGAGCGGCTCGCCGGGGCGCCGCCGGGATACATCGGCTACGAGCAGGGCGGCGAGCTAACCCGGCGGGTGCAGGAACGGCCGTTCAGCGTGCTGCTCTTCGACGAGATCGAGAAGGCCCATCCCAAGGTCCTGGACAAGTTCCTGCAGATCCTGGAGGACGGCCGGCTCACCGACGGGCGCGGCCAGACCGCCCACTTCTCCCAGTGCCTGATCATCTTCACCTCCAACACCGGCGCCGACGCCGTCCAGGACCTCCTGGCCGCGGCCGGTGACGAGCTGCCCTACGACGCGCTGCGGCGGCACTTCACGCTGGCCGTGGAAGAGAAGTTCCGGGACATCGGGCGTCCGGAGATCTACGGGCGGCTCAAGCCCGGTGTCGTCGTCTTCGACATGCTGCGCCGCACCCATGTCGAACGGATCGCGGACCGGCTCCTCGACCAGCTGGCCGAGTCGGTGCGCGAGCGCCATCAGGTGGAACTCGTCACCGACCGGGCGAGCGTGCACCCGTGGATCATCCGCCGGATGGCCGATCCCGAACGGCAGGCGTACGGCGGCCGGCAGATCCGCAACGAGCTGGAGGTGCTGCGGGCTGCGGTGGTCCGGCACTTCATCGAGCACCGGCCCGCCGCCGGCGACCGCGTCCTGGTCGGCGTCGCCGAGGACGGCACTCCCCGCGTCCGGCACGGAAGGAGATCCTCGGCATGAGCGTGTACGGCATCGACGTCGGCCGTCGCTACGGGCGGATCGCGCGGCGCGGCGAGGACGGCCGGCCCGTCGTGACGACCGTGGACTTCGGCCCGGAGGGACCCGGCACCGCCGCGGCCGCACTCGCGGCCCTGGTCGGCGCCCGCGACGCACAGGACGCACAGGGCGCCCGCGACGCGGGAGACGGACGGGACGGGCGGGACGGGCGGGACGGGCGGGACGGGCGGGAGACGGGCTCCCGGGACTCCGTCGCGCTCGCGCTGCCGCTGGACGAGGACGGCGAGCGCGCCGAATGGGCGTTGCGGCGCGCGGCCGAGGACGCCGGACTGCCGGTGGTGCGCACGGTCGCCGAGCCGGTGGCCGTCGCCCTGCACTACCGCGCGGTGGTCGAGGGCACGGACCGCACGGTCCTCGTGTACGACCAGGGCGCGACGACGCTCGACCTGACCGTCCTCGCCATCGCCCACGACCTGACCGTACGGATCGTCGACACCCGGCGGCACCGGCTCGGCGGCGACGACTGGGACCACGCCGTCGCCACCGAACTGCGCCTCCGTCACCCGGAGGTGACCGAGGCCGATGCGCGGCGGGCCGCGGAGCGGCTGCGGCGGTCCCTCGGCGACGCGTCGGTGACGACGGCCGGCGAGCGGGTGGGCGAGACGGAGGTCGCGCTCGACCGCGCCACCTTCGACCGGCTCGTCGGCCCGCTGCGCGAGCGGGCCCTCGCGTCGGTCGCCGCGCTGTGCGCGGAGACCGCGAGCCCGCCGGACACCGTCCTCCTCGCGGGCGGGCTCGCCGCGACCGCGGGCACGGACGAGTGGCTGGAGACCACGCTCGGACTGCCGGTGCGCAGCCACGACCCGGCGCACGCGGTCGTCGGCGGGCTGCTCCACCTCGACGGCTTCGGCGCGCTGCGGGTGCGGACCGGCCCCGCGCCGGCCGGCCCGCCGCCTCTGGAGGACCCGGAACCGCTCGCCGCGCCACGTCACGAGGACCCGGAGCCCGCACCCGAGGCCGTACCGGAGCCGGCGCCCGAGCCGGCACCGGAGGCGATACCGGCCACGGCACCGGAGTCCTGGCCCACCGCCGAAGCCGCGCCGCGCCCCTCCCCCGCCCCGCCACCCGTGCCGGAGCCGGAGCCGGAACCCGCGCCCTCACCCGTACCGCCGCCCGAACCCCCACCCGCTCCCGGCCTCCGTCCCGCCACCGAACTCAGGGACGCGCCCGAAACCGGGCCCGAGCCCGAAAACGAACCCGAAACCGGGCCCGAGCAGAACTCCTCCGGTGAGCAGCAGCTCTTCGCCGTCCCCGTCGACGAGCTGCAGGCCGTACGCCGCGGCACGCATCTGCTCGTGCTGTGGGCCTGGCCGCCCCGGGCCCGTACGGCCAGGGTGCGCTGGCGGGTCGAGGGCGACGGCGACGGCAGGCCGCTCGACTCGGGCGACATCCGGTGCGCACGCCGGGTGTACGAGCACGACGGCGGCCTCGACCTCCAGGTCGGGCGCGGCGCGGTGACGCTCACCGTGGAGGCGCTGGTCGCCGATCCGGGCGCGCGGTGCGAGGGCTCGTCGGCCCTGCTCGTCGACGCCGAGCCGCCCGTCGTCGCGTACGAGCCGTCCGTGCGGCGGCGCCGCCTCGGGTCCGGGCGGATCGCGACGGTCACCTTCACCTCCGAGACCAACTGCGAGCTGCCGGCGCAGCGGATCGTGCACGGGATCGGCGACTACCGGCCGACGAGCGTCGCCGAGGGCACGGTCGTCCACGAGGTGTCGGCGCAGCCGCTCACCGCGCGTCTGCCGCTGCGGGTGGAGTTCGGTCTGCCGGCGGCCGTCCGGGGCACCTCCTGGCTGGTCTGCTTCCCGGCGGATCCCGACGCCGCGGCCGACGCGCTCCACGGCCCCGGCTCTCCTTCCGTTCCCGACGTGCGTCCCACGGCGCTCCACCGACTGCGGGTGACCTGACATGGCGCGACGACTGACCTGCCCGTACTGCTACGAGACCTTCACCGGCCGGGAGATCGCCTTCCGCTGCAACAGCAGGCTGACCCGCACCCAGAAACGCTGTGTCCGGCGGCGCGACCAGGTGCTCGCCGACCGGATGGGGCAGCGCGGCGAGGTCGGTCCGGTCTTCACGGCGGACGGGCGGGCGTCGACCGCCGTCTGCCCGGACTGCGACGGCGAGACGACCTTCCGGATCTGCCCGGTGTGCCATTCCACGCTGCCCGCCCAGTTCGGGATGGTGGAGAACCGCATGATCGCCATGGTGGGCGCCAAGGCGTCCGGGAAGACCGTGTACACCACCGTGCTGCTGCACGAGATGATGAACAGGGTGGGCTCGGCGTTCGGCGCCAGTCTGGTCGGCGCCGACGACGCCACGATGCAGCGGTTCCACGCCGACTACCACGAGCACCTGTTCCGGGACGGGCAGATGTTCGCCGGTACGCGCACGGCCGTCACCAACGACAACCGGGTCGACCCGCTGGTGTTCCGGTTCGGGCTGCGCCGCAGGAGCCTGCTGGGCGAGCGGCCGCAGCACACCGTCCTGTCGTTCTTCGACACCGCCGGCGAGGACTTCAACTCGCGGGAGAACATGGAGCTCAACACCCGCTACCTCGCCAACGCCGACGGCATCGTACTGCTGCTCGACCCGCTCCAGATGGCGGGCGCCCGGCCGCTCGCCCGGCCCGGGACCGCGCTGCCCGGAACGGAGGGTGTCGACACGCCGTACCACGTGGTGAGCAGGGTGACGAATCTGCTGCTCGCCCGGGAGGACGCGGGCCGCAGGGCCCGGTTCGCGGGCCGGCGCGCCGCGCCGCGGATCGACACGCCCGTGGCGGTGGTGTTCACCAAGCTGGACGCCTTCTGGCACCTGCTGGACAAGGGCAGCCCGCTGCGGGCCCATCCGCCGTCGGGCGACCGGTTCGACGAGGAGGACAGCCTCAGCGTCCACGAGGAGGTGCGGACGCTGATCAAGGACTGGGACGGAGTGCCGATCGACCGGCTCCTGGAGAACACCTACAGCCGCTACCGCTACTTCGGGATCTCCGCGCTCGGCCACTCGCCCACCGCCGACGCGCGGGTGGCGAGGACGGGCATCCAGCCCTACCGGGTGACGGATCCGCTGCTGTGGCTGCTCGGCGAGTACGGCGCGGTGCCGAGGACGGGGCGCCGATGAGCGGGGACGGCCTCCAGCAGCTGTACTACACCTCGTGCGAGCGCGGCCTCAGCGGCTTCTCGGGCTTCCAGTTCAACGCCGTCAGCGCCGGTGTCACGGCCGAGACCATGCACACGGTGGAGTCCCTCGCCGGCTACGACCCGCCGCGCGCGCTCGCCGAGTCGGAGACGCCCGAGCAGCTGGCCCGCTGCCCGGTCACGCTCTGCTTCTCGCCCGGTCCGGCGGTCGGCCACGGCGCCGCGCAGGGAACGACCCTGGTCAACGTGCGCTATGTGGGCCGGGATTCGGCCCGCCGCTTCGGCAACTACTTCGCGCACGCGCTGCACGCGCCGTCGGCGGTGGACTTCGCGGCGGCGTGCGGCGGCCGGCTGGCGATCGAGCTGTGGGACTCGCCGGTGTGGCGTTCGACGGTGTCGGCGGGCACGGAGCTGCCGCCGCTGGGCGGCCGCCGGGCCGGAGGCCGGGTCGAGGAGCGGCTCCCCGAGGGCCGCGGCGAGGGTGCGGGCGACGAGGGCGGCGACGAGCGGTCCTCGGCGGGCCGGGGCGAGGTACGGGGCCCTGGCCGACGTCTCGGCAGCGGTGACGGACGGGAGCGTGGCGGGGCCGGCGGGCCGGTACCGGCCGGTCCGCTCGACGCGCGGTCGGTACGGGACTTCCTGGCCAACCGGCCGCACGCGGACCAGCTGGAGCAGCTGCTCGCGGCGGCGTTCCAGGCCCTGGAAGGCGGCCCGTCCGTCATCGTGGTGGACCGGTCGACCGACCGGATCGCGCACTGGTTCGCCGCCGTCTGCTTCCTCCTGCCGCCCCCGCTCGCCCGGCGGCTGTCCTTCTCCACGTACATGCTGCGGCCCACCCGCGGCCGGCACCATCTGATCGGGAGCGTGCCGGAGGCCCGGCCGGAGATCGGGCCGGACGACGAGGACGCCTTCCTGCTCTTCGACTTCGTGACGGGGCGGTTTCCCGAGGTGGTGGCCGTGCACCATGTGGTGCGGCTGCTGGCCCGGATCGGAGTGGGATCGGTCCGTTCGGTGTGGTCGTGGGCGGCGGAGTACACCGACGGCACCGAGCGTCATCCCGGCGACTGGCATCCGCCGGTCGCGGCGGCGGCCGCCGCGGGCGGTGTGCCGCTGGAGCGGCCGGACGTGGCGGCCGTCCTCGACTGGCTGCCCGGGGCCGCCCATCTGGGCGCCACGCGCGCGGTGGTGGCCAGGGACCTGTGGCGGGCCCGCCTCGCGCACGGGGAGGCGCAGCTCGACGCGCTGTCGCGGGCGGCGCGGGACGGCGGCGACGCGGCGCTGCACCGGGAACTCGAAGGCGCGCTCCTGGAGACCCGGATGCGGGCGTACGTACGGGGCGCGCCGGCGTCCGTCGCGCCCCAGCCGCTGACCGGGCGGCCCGAACTGCGCGAGCGAGCCGTGGAGTTGTGGGAGCGTTTGGTCGACGGTGCGGGGACGGCGCGGGAGCGGGCGCGGCTGCTGCTGTGGGCGGTGGACGCGCGGGTCGAGCCGCCCGCCGCGCTGGCGGGCCGGATCTGCCGGGAGCTGGCCGGCGCGCTCCTGGAGGCGGCGACGGGCAGGGAGCCGGAGCGTGGGCTGCGGAGCGACGTCAAGCGGCTGCTGTCGGTCTCCGCGGCCTTCCGGGCGGCGCTGCTCGGCACTCTGGACGAGCTGCTCGCCGGGCGGGCGGGCCAGTCGCAGCTCTTCGGCCAGTTCCCGGCCGATCTGCTGGAGTTCGCCGACCTGGAGGGCCGGCCGCTGCTCCAGGAACACCATCTGCTGGCCCGGGCGGAACGGGATCCGGCCCTGTCGGTGACGGTGCTGCTGCGGATCCTCCAGGTGCGGGGCCAGGACTTTCCCGACGGGGCGCTGCTGCGCAGCGTGTGGCGGCAGCCGGTGTGGACGGGGCGGGAGGCGTGCGAGCTGGCGCGGCTGCTGCCCGCCGGCGACCCGGAAGGGCGGGGCGGGGACGGGGAGTTCGCCGTGTGGTTCGGGCGGGCGGTGCGGCACGAGGCCGTCGACGAGGCCGCTCTCGACAAACTGCTGGAACTGTGCCGGCTGCTCGACGCGCCGGAGCGCCGCGGCTGGCTGTCGCCGGAGACGGCGAGGCTGGTGCGGCGGACGCTGGAGCTGGACGCGCAGATCAAGCGGGCCTCCGACGCGGTGCGGCTCGCGGCGGCGTTCGCGCGGGAGGGCGAGGCGCCGGCCGCGCCGGTGAGGGCCTTGCGGAGGCTGCGGCTCGCCGAGGCGCTCCTGGCGGTGCCCGTCCCACCGGCGAAGGTGCCGGAGATGCTGCGGAACCTGTCCTTCGAGGTGGCGGACCGCTATCTGCGCGAGATCCTCGAACGCGCGGAGGACGGCGCCCGCGCGGGAAGGGGCCGGCGCCCCGGACGTCACGGTGGGCGTCCCGGCGGGCGTCTCGGCCGGGGCTCCGGTGCGGGGCCCGGTGCGCGTACCGGCACGGGCTCCGGTGCGGGATCGGATGCGGGATCCGGGACGGGACCCGGTGCGCGTACCGGCACGGGCTCCGGCGCGGGATCCGCCGACGGCTCCCGTGAGGGCGCTCGTGCGGGATCCGGTGCGGGGTCCGGCGCGGGATCCGCTGGGGGCTCCCGTTCGGGTTCCCGTGCGGGCTCCGGTGCCGGCTCCGGTGCCGGCTCCGGGGCCGGTGAGGGCGGCGGGCGGGGCGGTGTCGTCTCGGAGCTGCTGCTCGGCCACGTGGCCGGGCTCGCGCTGGCCCGGCGGGATCCCGCGGGCCTGTCCGAGCGGCACCGGGAGCTCCTGGACGACGTCGTCGCCGTGGCCGTCCACCTGTGGCGGGACGAGGACACCGAACGGCTCGTCGCCCTCGTCCGGACCCGGGACGAGGAGATCGCGGACGCCTTCCTGGAGGTGCTGCGCGAGCGGCGCGAGCAGCGGAGCACGCCGGCGAAGGGCTGGCGGCGGCTGAAGGACCTCGGCCGGCCGGGGCGGCGGCCGGACCGCGACTCCGACGGAAGGCGGTGACATGGACGACCCCTTGCGGTGGATCCTGGGCGGTCTGCTGGGCATCCTCCTGATCGTCGGCGCGTGCACGGCGGTCGTACGGGCCCTCGGCCTGGTCGGCGAGCTGCTGTGGCGGTACGGGCGGCTGGTCGTCGGCGTGACGCGCCGGCGCACGCCCGAGTTCGAGACGATCCCGCGGCACCGGCCGGAGGACGAGCCCGAACCGGCCTACCGCGTCTACCTGTTCGGGCCGGCCGCCCGCGATCTGCGGCAGATCGTCACGCTCGGGGCGCGGATGTGGGGCCGGGCGGTCGGCGACCGGTTCCGCACGCTGGGCGAGGAGCGGCTGACGCAGGCGCGGGAGCCGGGCGCGCTGAAGATGGCGCACGCGCTGGCGCTCGGCGCGGGCCTCGGGCTCGGTGCGGTGCTCGCGCTGCCGCCGCTGCTGTTCCTGCTCGCGCTGCACGGCGCGGTGGTGCTGCTGCTGTACGGGGCGGCGCGGCTGCTCGCGGCCGTGCTGCGGGGACTGGACCGGGGCGTGCTCGCGCTGAAGGGCCTGCGGCGGGGCGTGCTGTGCCCGCACTGCTACCTGTGGGTGCCCTACCCGTCGTACGCCTGCCCGCGGCCGGAGTGCCGGCGCCGGCACGGTGACATCCGGCCGGGCCGGTACGGGATCGTGCGGCGCCGGTGCGCGTGCGGGCAGCGGATGCCGACGCTGCTGATCCTGATGCGGCGCAGGAACCGGCTCGCCGCGTTCTGCACGCACGCGCACTGCGGCAAGCCCTTGAACCGGGACGCCGGGCATGCCCGGGAGACCGCGCTGCCGCTGGTCGGCGGCCGGGCCGCGGGCAAGACGCAGCTGATGGCGGCGATGCTGATGGCGCTGGAGTCCGGTGCCGTGGCGGGCGGGACCGGGCTGCGGCTCGCGGACGAGGAGTCGGCCGCCAACTACCGGGTGCTGCGGGAGGTGCTGGCGCAGAAGGGCCACACGCGGGCCACCCAGCGAGTGCTCGCGCGGGCGCATTCGGCGGTCCTGGGCAAGGGCCGGTCCGAGCGGCTGGTGCATCTCTTCGACGCGGCGGGCGAGCACTTCGCGAAGGGCGAGGACACCGACGCGCTGAGGTACGTACGGGCGGCCCGGACGGTGGTGTTCGTGCTCGATCCGCTGGCGGTCGAGGAGACCTGGCGACTGCTCGACGACACCGGCGGGCCGGGCGGGCCGGGCGTGGACCGGACGCTCGCCTCGACTGACCGCCCGGACACGGTGTTCGGCAACGCGTCGCAGACGGTGGCCCGGCTCGGCGCGCCCGGCGACCGGCCCCGCCTCGCGGTGGCCGTGACCAAGACGGACCTGCTCGCGGGCCGCGGCGTCCTGCCCGACCGGCTCGACGACAGCGCCGCGGCCCGTACCTGGCTGTGCGAGGTGCTCGGCCTCGGGAATCTGGTGCAGGCGATGGAGCTGGAGTTCGGCGAGGTGCGGTACTTCTTCACGGCGTCGGTGACGGACGAGGAGGACGCGGTCGACGCCAGCATCCCGCCGTTCGTGGCCTGGTGCCTGGAACGGGCGGCCTGAGGCCGGGCCGCCCGGGGCTGCCGGTGACTCGGCGGCCCCGGCAGCCCGGCGGCCCCTCCCCGACGGTCGGGTCCGCGGGTCCCCCGGGCCGCCCGGCTCACTCCGTACGCAGGGCGCGTGCCGTGTCCGTACGCGCCGCCCAGCCGGCCGGGAGCAGGGCGCCCGCCGTCGCGATGAGCACGCCGGCCAGGGCGAGGCCCGCCAGGAGCGGGGCGCCGTACACGTCGAGGTCGGCCGGCGGGATGGTCGTGCCGACGGCGCGGCCCGTCGCGGGCATCACCGCCCGGTGCAGCGCCACCCCGAGCGGCACGCCCACCGCGCCCGCGAGCAGGCCGACCAGACCCACGGAGACGAGGACGTGGGTGACGGTCTGACCCGGTGTCATGCCGAGCGACTTCAGGACGCCGAGGTCGCGGACACGGTCGCGGGTGTCGAGGACGACCGTGTTGAGGACGCCGAGGCCGGCGACGGCGACGAACATCAGGGTGAGCATGCCGGTCAGGACCTGCATGGCCCGGATCACGCCGGACGTGCCGGTGTCGGTGACGGCCGCCCGCGCGCCGAGCGGGGTGAGGCGGGCGTTGAGCCGGGCGAGGTAGTCGTCCGCGTCGGTGGGCTCGGCGAGCCGGACCTGGAAGGTGCTGGGCAGGTGGCGGGCCCGCAGGGCGGCGGCCGAGGCCGCGTCGGTCCGCAGGGTCATGCCGTGGCCGCCGAGGTCGAAGATCTCTCCGACGAGGGTGAGCCGGACGGTACGGCCCTGTTCGGAGAGCGTGATCGTGTCGCCCACGGCCTTGCCCGTGGCACGCAGGAAGTTCGTGGGTGCGACGGCCTCGCCCGGGGCCCGGAACCAGCGGCCCGAGGTCATCGTGTGCCGGGCGTCCGCCGTGTCGCCCTCGTAGACGACGAGTTGGGCGCCGCCCTTGAGGCCGGCGACACCCACCTGGGCGGTCGCCGTCCGGTGGTACGCCGCGGCGCCGGGCACGGCGCGCAGCGCGGCGGCCACCGCCGCGGGGTCGGCGGGCGGGCCGGGCTCCGCGTCGGGACCGTCGATGCCCTCGGGCAGGAGGACGGTCCGCACGGTGACGTCGCCGCCGCGGTCCGGGTCGCCGTCGGTCTGGACGGCGATCAGCGTGCTGCCGAGCCCGACGGCGAAGGTCACCGCGAGGGCCCCGAAGGCGACCGCCGCGCCGGTCGCCGCCGAACGGCCCGGGCGCGCGAGCGGGCTCGTGAGCCCGAGGACGACGGCGGGCGGCAGCCGCAGCCGGCCGAGCGCGGCGCCGACCCGGTGGAGCGGAGTCCTGGCGGTGCCGCCCGCCCCGCCCGCGCCGCCCGCGCGGACGGCGTCGGCCGTGCGGAGCCGGGCGGCCCGCAGCGCGGGTCCCAGCGCCGCCGCGGCGACGACGAGCAGGGCGCCGGCGGGCACCGCGAGGTCGACCCACAGCGGGATGCGGACCGAGGCCGTGCCGTACGCCTCCGCGACCTGGGCCATGAGCGGGACGGCGAGCGCGTTGGCGAGGACGGCGCCGAGCGCGCCGCCCGCCGTGGCGGGGATCAGGGCCTGGGCGACGAAGGCCCGGCCGACCTGGGACGGGGTGAAGCCGAGGGCCTTCAGGACGCCGATCCGTGGGATCGCCGTGCTCACCGCGCCGCTGACCACGACGGCGATCACGAGGACGGAGAGCGCGAGGCCGAGGACGGCGAAGGCGGTGACGAAGGGGATGTAGGCGGCCGTGTTCTGCTGCGCGGCCTGTCGCACGTCGAGGTACGAGCGGGTGCCGGCCGGGCCGTGCGGCGCGGCCGACGGGGACGCGGAGACCGAGGCGGAGGCCGGCCGGGACGCGGAGGCGGTCGCGGAGGCGGCGGCCGCGGTGACGGCGGACCGGCCGGCGTCGATGTCGGCGGCCGTCGCGGCCCGGTCGAAGCGGTAGAGCATCTGCAGGTCGGGGCCGGCGGGCCGGTCCCCGGCGAGGGCGGTGCGCGTGGTGAGGTCGGTGAGCTGGGCGGGCGTCGTCCAGGCGTCGCCGCTCTCCCCGACGGATTTCGCGAAGCCGACCACCGTGAGCCGGGTACCGCCGGCTCCGCGCGCGGTGGTCAGGACGCTGCCGGTCCGGGTGCCGGGCAGCACCGAGGCCCGCTCCACCACGATCTCGCCCGGCGCGCCCGCCCACCGGCCCTCGGTCAGTTCGACCCGGTCGACCCGGTCGGCCGAGGTGGCGGGGTCCGCGCGGCCGACGACGGTGAGCGGCGGCGGTTCGAAGCCGGGCCCGGGCATGCCGCCGTCCGTGCGGTAGAGGCGTACGGAGGTGACGGGGAAGGGGCCCGCGGCCTCGGTGACGCCGTCGGCGCGCGCGGTCGCGGCGGCCTGCTCGGCGGTGACGGACCGGCCGTCGAACTCGGCGGTGAGGTGGGCGCCGTTCTGCCGGGCGAAGGCCCGGTCGAACGGCGCCTGCGAGACCACCAGGAGGCCGACGGCGAGGACGCCGGCCGCCACCGACAGCAGGGTGGTGAGCACCATGACCGTGGTCTGGACCCGGCGCCGGCCGACGCCGGCCCGCACGACCCGGCCGAGCGCGCCCGCGGTCCGCCGGCTCATCGCGCCACCGCCGTCGGCGCGTCGTGGACGATCCGGCCGTCGACCAGCTCGATGGTGCGGGTGGCGCAGGCCTCGGCGAGGGAGAGGTCGTGGGTGACCAGGACGATGGTCTGCCCGTCGGCGTTCAGTTCGCGCAGCAGGGCCCGGACGTCGGCGGCCGAGGCGGAGTCCAGGGCGCCGGTCGGCTCGTCGGCGAGCAGCAGCGGCGGCCGGTTCATCAACGCCCGTGCCACGGCGACCCGTTGGCGCTCGCCGCCGGAGAGCCGTCCCGGGTGCGCGGCGGCGTGCCGGGCGACGCCGAGCCGGTCCAGGAGCCGGGCGGCGCGGTCCGCCGCCTCGGCGCGCGGCGCACCGGCCAGCCGGGCGGGCAGCAGGACGTTGTCGAGGGCGGTCAGGTCGTCGAGGAGGTGGAAGAACTGGAACACCATGCCGATGCGGGAGCGCCGGTAGCGGGCGGCGGCGGTCTCGCTCATGGTGTCGACGCGCAGCCCGTCGACGGTGACGCTGCCGGCGGTGGGCCGGTCGAGGCCGGCCATCAGGTTGAGCAGCGTGGACTTGCCGCTGCCGGACGGGCCGAGGACGGCGAGCGCCTCGCCGGGCCGGACCTGGAGGCTCAGGTCGCCGAGGACGGCGCGGCCGGCGCCTCCTGCGGTGCCGGCGGTGTCCCCGCCTTCGTACCTCTTGCTCACCTCCTTCAGGTCGATGAGGGTGCGGGCGGGGTCGTCGCCGGTCGGGCGGCCGCTCATGGGTCCTCCGGTGCTCGTCGTCGGGATCGCCGGGAACGCTAGGCGCGGGCCCGGCGCGGCCGCGTCGGCCGCGATGGCGAAGCTCCGTACCGTGTGCGGCGGACGGGCCGGGAGGTCATCCGCGCGATGTACGCCCCGAGGATCACGCTCTGCTCCCGGGGGCCGATTCGAGGGCGTGGCGGCCTTGGCAGACTGGGCCGATGCGCTGGATGAAGGCAGTGACGGCGACGAGGACGGCCTGGGAGGCGGCGTCGCTCCGCCGGCCGTGGGCCGGGGACGCCCTGCTGGCCGTGGGGCTCGCGGTGGGCACGGTGGCCGGGAACCTCAACCGTTCGTACGTGGAGGTGTTCCCCGGCGGGCTGCCGGGCCCGGTGTCCGGGCTTCCGCCCGCCCGGCCCGAGCCTCCCGGGTGGCCGGATCCGGACCTCGTCGCCCTCGGCCCCGGCCGGCGTCCGGTGCCGGCCGTGGAGCACACGCTGGCGCCGGCCGAGGCCTGGGAGTGGGTGCTCGTCCTGCTCACGGCGCTCGCGCTGGTGCTGCGGCGCCGGTGTCCGCTCGCCGTGTACGGGACGGTGACGGCGACCGTCGTGGTGCTGCACCAGTGGGGCGACGTGGCGCCGGACGCGACCACGGTCATGTTCGCGTCCGAGCTGGTCGCGGCGTACAGCGCGGCCGTGTACAGCCCGCACCGCTGGACGGCCGTCGCCGCGCTGGCGGTCGGGTCCACGGTGTACGTGGCCAACGAGCTGGTGCCGGACGTCGACCAGGGCCTGATCCCGCTGCTGGTCCTCGTCCCGGTGGGCCTCGCCGCGCAGGTCGTCCACGCCTGGCGGCGCCGTGCCCGGACGCTGCGCGCGGAGCAGGAGGAGACGGTGCGGCGGGCCCTGGAGCGGGAACGGGCCCGGATCGCCCGCGAGTTGCACGACGTCGTCACGCACAACGTGAGCATGATGACGATCCAGGCGGGCGCGGCGCGCAAGGTGCTCGGCAGCTCGCCGGAGCAGGCCCGGGAGGCGATGCTCGCGGTGGAGTCGGCGGGGCGCACCGCGATGTCCGAACTGCGGCACGTCATGGGCCTGTTGACCATGGCGGCCGCCGACGGGACGGCGGAGGCGGGCGGCCGTTCGGGGACGGATCCGGACCACCGGGCCGAAGGCCCGGACCCGGGCCTGGACATGGGTCTGGACATGGGCCTGGACCTGGGCCTGGCGCCGCAGCCGGGAATCGACCGGATCGGGGACCTGGTCGACGGTGTCCGGGCGACCGGCGTGCCGGTCGAGCTGACGATGCGGACGGGCTCCGTCGACCCGCCGCCCGGCGTGGGGCTCGCGGTCTACCGGGTGGTGCAGGAGGCGCTGACGAACGCGGTGCGGCACGCGGAGGGCGCGCGGGTGCGGGTCGCCGTCACGCACGCCCGCGGTGAACTGTGCGCGGAGGTCACCGACACCGGCGGCCGGGCCAGGGCGGACGGCACCGCGAGCGGCGGCGAAAGCGGCGGCCGCGGCCTGGTCGGACTGCGGGAACGGCTCGCGGTCTACGGCGGTACGCTGCAGGCGGGCCGGCACCCGGGCGGCGGCTACCGGGTCCGCGCGGTGATTCCCCTCGCCGGGCGGGAGGACGCATGACCGGGGCACCCCGGGTGGTGATCGCCGACGACCAGGCGCTGGTGCGCACGGGTTTCCGGATGATCCTGGCCGCCGACGGCATCGACGTCGTCGCGGAGGCGGCCGACGGCGACGAGGCGGTGGCGGCGGTCCGCCGCACGCGGCCCGACGTGGTCCTGATGGACATCCGGATGCCGCGCACCGATGGCCTCGAGGCCACCCGCCGCATCCTCGGCGACGGCACCGGAGACCGCGCCGGGGCCGGGGACGGCGGCCGGGGCGGGGATCCCGTGCCGCGGGTGGTCATCCTCACCACGTACGACCTCGACCGGTACGTGTACGCCGCGCTGCGCGCCGGTGCGAGCGGCTTCCTCCTCAAGGACGTCACACCGGAGCACCTGGCGGCGGCGGTCCGTCTCGTCCGGGCGGGCGACGCGCTGCTCGCGCCCGCGATCACCCGCCGGCTGGTGGAGCGCTTCGCGGCGCCCGCCGCCGACGGCCCCGCCGTACCGCGGCACCGGGACCTGTCGGCGCTGACGCCCCGTGAACTCCAGGTCCTGGAGGCGCTGGCGCGCGGATACAGCAACGCCGAACTCGCCGCCCACTTCCAGCTCAGCGAGGCCACCGTGAAGACCCATGTCGCGCGGGTCCTGGCGAAACTGCGCCTGCGCGACCGGGCACAGGCGGTGATCGCCGCCTACGAGACGGGCCTCGTCGCGCCGGGCACACCGGGCGCGGGGCATAGGCTGATCGCGGACGACGCCGACGGGAGGAGGGGCGAGGGATGGTGAACGCCCCGGTGCGCAGCCGGGTTTCCGCGTACGCGGTCGCGCGGGAGGACGACCGGCTGCTGCTGGCCCGGCTGTCGGACGCCTCGCCGATCTTCGCGCCCGGACTGTGGCACCTGCCGGGCGGCGGGATGGACCCGGGCGAGCGGCCGGTGGAGGCGCTGGCGCGTGAGCTGCGCGAGGAGACCGGGCTCCACCTCACCTCCGCCCGGCTGCTCGACGCCCGCACGTACGCCGTCCGACGCGGCGGCGTGCGCTGGCACCTGACGGCGCTGTTCTACGCGGTCGGCCTCGCGGCCGGAAGCCCGATGGTCGCCGAGACCGGCGGCTCCACCGACGCGGCCGTCTGGATGCCGCTGGCGGACCTGGACCGCTCCCGGCTGTCACCGGCGGCCGCCGACGCACTGCGCCTCCTGGAGACCGCGCCGTAGGAACCGGGGCGGCGGCGTGCCGCGGCACGCCTAGGCCGTGTCCGGAAAGTCCCGCCGGCCCGCGACGCCCGGCCTGATCGGTGGGACACGGCCTAAGATCACCGGGACGGTCGGCAGCGCGGGGAAGGCGGACGGCGGCATGGCGGAGCGGCGGGTGTATCTCGTGACCGGCGGCGGGACGGGGATCGGGGCCGCGACCGCGCGGCTGCTGGCCGAGGCGGGGCACCGGGTGGTGGTGTCCGGGCGGCGGCCCGAGCCGCTGCGGCTGGTCGCCGAGGAGACCGGGGCGCTGCCGGTGCCGTCCGACATCGGGGACCCGGACGAGGTGGCCGCCCTCGTCGAGACGGCCGTCGGCGCGTACGGGCGTCTCGACGGTGTGGTGCTCAACGCCGGGATCGGGCGGGGCGGCGGGGTGGGCGAGGTGACGCGTGAGGACTGGGACGAGGTCATGCGGACCAACCTCACGGGGCCGTTCCTGCTGCTGCGGGCCGCGCTGCCGCATCTGCTCGAGGCCCGGGGCTCGGTGGTCGCGGTCGCGTCGGTGTCCGCGCTGCTGAACGGCGTCGGGAGCGCCGCCTACGCCACGTCCAAGGCCGCGCTGCTCCAGCTGTGCCGCTCGCTGACGGTCGACTACGCGGGCGCCGGGCTGCGGGCCAACACGGTGTGTCCGAGCTGGGTGCGCACCGACATGGCGGACCGCCGGATGAACCGGTTCGCGGAGGAGGCCGGGCTCGGCGGCGGTCCGGAGGGCCGGGACGGTGTCGAGGCCGCGTACGAGGAGACCACCCGGGTGCTGCCGGCCGGCCGTCCCGGTGAGCCGCGGGAGGTGGCGGAGGCGATCGCCTGGCTGCTCTCGCCCGCCGCGTCCTTCGTCAACGGGGCGGTGCTGACGGTCGACGGCGGCGCGACCACGCTCGATCCGGGCACGCTGGGCTTCCGGTTCCGGATGGAGCCGCGCGACCCGCGTCCGTAACCGACCGCCCGGCCGGGGCGGGCGCGGCGGGCGGCCGGGGCGGGGGCGCGGCGGGCGGCGGGCGGCGGGCGGCGGGCGGCGTTCAGCGGACCGGCTGCCGGGGCCGTGCCGTCCTCGCGCGCTGGTGGTGGAGGCAGGAGACCACGACGACCAGCGGCCAGAGCGACTGGAGGCACGTCACCAGGCGTTCGGCGACGCCCGCGGCGCCGTGGCGGTCGGTCTCGACGAGGAACCAGAGGGCGGCTCCGCCCATCGACGCGGTCGCCGCGAGCGCGGGCCCGAGGCGCAGGGCCCAGGGTACGGCGCGGCCGCCGCGGACGGCGGCGAGCAGCGGCCACAGCGCGAGCAGCGCGAAGCCCACGGCGGCCACGGAGCCGTGGCGCAGCGATCCTCCGCTGCTGGGTGTCGGGACGAAGGCGACGACCAGGGCCGCCACTCCCCCGGCGGCCAGCGTGACGCGCCCGGCCGGGGCCGCGGCGCGCAGGCCCCAGGCCGTGGCGAGGTGGCAGACGCCGAGGGCGAAGAGCGCTCCGCTCATCACCCAGAAGCCGGCGGCGCCGTAGGCCGCGAGGACGCTGATCGTCTGCCGGACGGCGTCGTAGGACGGCCCCTGCAGCACGGCCGCGGTCGTCCAGCCGCCGACCAGCACCACGGGGGCACAGCCCGCGGGCACGAGGGCCCACCTGGGAACGGGTCGCATCCGCTCACGGTAAGCCGACGACCAAGGCGGGCCGGGTAGCGCGCCCGCCCCGCGTGCCGCGCGCCCGCGGAGCCGTGCCCGGTGGTCCTAGCGGGCGCCGAAGACCTGCGTCCAGTAGGGGCCGCCGGCGGAGTGGATGCCGATGCCGATCTCCTTGAAGGAGCAGTTCAGGATGTTGGCGCGGTGGCCGGGGCTGTTCATCCAGGACTCCATCACCTCGGCCGGCGTGCGCTGGCCCATGGCGATGTTCTCGCCGTAGGTCGACCAGCGGTAGCCGGCGGCGGTGACGCGCTCGCCGGGGCCGTCGCCGTCGGGGTTGGTGTGGTCGAAGAAGTTCCGGGCGGCCATGTCGTCGGAGTGGCCCTGGGCGGCCCGGGTGAGCAGCGCGTTCTCGGTCAGCGGGCCGCAGCCGGCCTGGGCGCGCTCGGAGTTGACCAGGTCGATGACCTGCTGGGCGTCGGAGCCCGGTCCGGATCCGCCGGCCCTGGTGCCCGTGGTCCGCGGGCGGACGGCGGGTGTGGGCGCCGTGGTGCGGGGCGGCGCGGGCTTCGTGGTGGTCGCGGTGGGTGAGGGCGTGGCCGTACGGGTGGGGCGGGCGGAGCGGCTCGCGGTGGGGCTCGGCGAGGCGGTGGTGACGGAGGGCGAGGCGGTGTCCGGCGTCTCGGAGAGCAGGGGCGCGGTGTCGGGGGCCGCGGCGCGTGCCACGTCGGCGGCGTCCGTCTCGGTCTGGTCGGGCCCGTTGATCAGGTGGAGGGTTCCGCCGGCGACGGCCACGACGGCGAGGCCCGCGGCGGCGACGGCCCGGCGACGGCCGCGCTTGCGCTGCTCCTCGCGGCGGCGGGCGCCGCGCCCGGCCGGTGCGGCGGCGTGCCGGGCGCGCGCGGAGCCGGGGCGGGGCGCGGCGGCGCTCGGGGGCGGGGTCGTGGCGGCGAGGGGCCGGGTGGTGGCGGCCAGGCCGAGGAGCGGTCCCGCGCTCTCGCGGACGGCGGCGAGGAGCGCCGTCGTCGGAGGCACGAGCAGCAGGCCGACGAGCAGGCCCTCGGCGGGGACGAGGCCGCTCCGGAGGCCGGCGCAGTGGGCGCAGGCGCGGGCGTGGCGGGCTATGCGCTTGCGCCAGAGCGCGGACGGGCGGCCGTCCCAGGTGCCCAGTTCGGAGTGCAGGGCGGGGCAGGCCGGGTGGGCGGACAGGGCCCGGACGACCACCCGGGCGGACTCGAGGCGTTCCTTCATCCGCTGGACCCGGACCGCGGTGTGCTCCGGGGACAGTTCGAGGGCGGCCGCCACCTCGTGGCGGGTCAGCTGTCCCGCGCACTCCAGCCACCACAGCGAGAGCACGGCGCCGTCCTCGGGCTCCATCCAGCGGGTGGCCTCGGCGGTCTCGCGCCGCTGGCCGGACAGGTGGAGCCGGGCGACCGTGAGGTCGACGAAGTCGGCGCCCGGCTGGGCGAGGTCGCGGGCGTCGTCGAGGCCGCCGGCGGCCCGGTGGCCGGTCTGCTGCCGGTGCCAGTGGGTGCGCAGGGTGTTCATGGCGATGGCGACGAGCCAGGAGCGGAAGCTGTCCGGGGAGCGCAGTCCGCCGAGGCCGTCGAGCGCCCGCAGCATGGTCTCCTGCACGACGTCGTCCACGTCGTGGTGGCCGTTCATCGCCCGGCCCACGATGTTGTAGACGAGCGGGAGGTGGGCGGCGACGAGCCGGTCCCGTGCCGCCGGGTCGCCGCCCTGCGCGGCCCTGACCAGCTCCGTGCCGTCCGGCCCGTGCGTGCCCTGCGCGTCCATGCCCTGCCTCATCCTGACCGTCCTGCCTGTTGCCGATGCCCAACACCTGGGAGATCGCGCCGCGACCACCGGATAACGGAAAACGGCCGGGAATTTTCGAGATCTTTCGAAGGGAGCCGAACCTCACCCCAAGGCTTTCGCACATTGTTGCGACAAGACCGGGCATACGCGGTGGTGCGGGCGCCGGACGGACCGGTGCCAGGCTCACCCGGGAGGTGCCGTCATGGTTCCGCTCCTGATCGTTCTCCTCATCATCCTGGTGCTGTTCGGCGCGGGCTTCGCGCTCGACGTGCTGTGGTACGTCGCGATCGCCGTGCTCGTGCTGTGGCTGCTCGGCTTCCTCTTCCGCAGCGGCAGCGGATCCCGTTGGTACCGGTGGTGACCCGGCGGGAGGCCGGTGCGGCCGCGGGCGCCGTTCAGGAGCCGGCGAAGGGCCAGGACTCGATGTCGCGGTAGCGGATCGGTCCCGGCCCGCGCCCGGCGTTGCTGCCGACCAGGTGCAGCCGCCCGGACGTCCAGCGACGGCCGGAGAACCCGGCCAGCCCGGAGGCCGCCGCGAGGACCTGTGTCAGGTCACCGCGGCGGGCCCGGGCCAGCGTCAGGTGAGGACGCAACGGCCGGTCCTCGAACGGGATGCCGCACGTCTTCACCACGTCGCGGACGTCGGCGGCGAGCAGGTGCAGCCCCTCCACGTCGCCGTCGATCCCGCTCCACAGCACCCGGTCGTCGAAGTGGCCGCTGCCGCGCAGTGCCAGCTCCAGGGGCCGCCGCGCGGCCGCGAGACCGGCGAGCGGCGGCCGCAGCAGGGCGGCGGCCCTGGCCGGGAGCTCGCCGAGGAACGCCAGGGTGATGTGCCAGTCCTCGATGCGGTTCCAGCGCAGCGAGGGAAAGGCGTCCAGGGCGGGGCGCAGGGCCCGCGCCAGTTCGTCCTTGGCGTCGTCGGGCGGGGCGAGGGCGACGAACACGCGGATGGTGGGCGCCGGGGGCTGATCGTTCACGCGGGACTTCGTACCATCCCCGGCCCGCCGCGCTCCGGCCGGCCCCCGGCCGCCGGATCCGTCCGCGCCCCGCCCTGGTCCGGTCACCCGCCCTGGTCCGGTCAGTAGGCGCCGAAGACGTTGTCGATGGAGCCGTAGCGGGCGGCCGCGTAGTTGCAGGCGGCGGTGATGTTGGCGACCGGGTCGTACGGGTCGTTGGCCGTGCCCGCGACGTGGTAGGCCTGGAAGGTCGGGTCGATCACCTGGAGCAGGCCCTTGGACGGGGTGCCGGCGAGGGCGTTGGAGTCCCAGTTGTTGATGGCCAGCGGGTTGCCGGACGACTCGCGCATGACGTTGCGGTAGATGCCGTCGTACGTGCCGGGGATGCCGTTGCGGGCCATGATGTCGAGGGACTCGCGGATCCACCCGTCGAGGTTGTCGGCGTAGCCGGCGGCGCTGGAGGCGGCCACCGCCTGGACGGCGGCGGCCGGGCGGGCGGCCTTGGTCGCCGCGCCCGTGGCGGCCGAACCGGCGCCGGCCGTGCGCGTGGTCTTCGCGTGCGAGGCCTTCGCCGTGGCGCTCTTCGCGTGCGCGGTCTTGGCGTGCGCGGTCTTCGACGGGGTGGCCGAGGCGTGGACGGTGAGCTTCAGACCCGGGTGGATGAGCGCCGGGTCGGCGCCGACGGCGGCGCGGTTGTCGCGGTAGAGCTTCTTCCAGCCGCCCTGCACGGAGTACTTCCGGGCGATCTTGGAAAGCGAGTCGCCGCGGACCACGGAATACTTCACCGGGCCGGCCTTCTTCGCCGTGAGAGCGGCCGCCGCCTTTTCGACTGCGACGATCGTATGCACGTGCTGCGCGGCGGGAGCTCCCTGCGGGGTGACCGCCGCGGCGCCGGTCGCGCCGGCCAGCGGCAGGGCGAGCGCGGCGCTGCCGGTGAGGCCGGCGGCCGCGATCGAGCGGGCGAGCGGGGTGTTCTTGGGGCGGCGGTGCTTACCGTGTCCACGCATGGCGAATTCCTCTCCTTCGCCTGCGAGGTGAGCTGTCGGGTTCGGGCGGGAGATGCCCGGCCGCAGTGCGCGGCTTCACCCCGAGCCGGGCCCGGACGACCGGAGCCGGCGGCAAACCTGGGTCCCCCGCTCCTGCCGGACGTGTGGTGAGTGCGGTGTACCGGTCGGCGGCAGGATTCGGCGTTTCCGTCCGGTTGCCGGGTGACCGTACGCGAATGGGAACGACGAGAACAAGGCCCTAATTAATCAACGCAAATGAATTGATCCGGGAAATGAAAAAGGATCACCGCACCTCCGCGCCACCACCTCCCCAACCCTTTTCCCCGGTCTCGCACTTGACGCCGTGACAGCAACGCCGGGCTCCCATTCCCACCTTGGAAAGGAATAGCGGGACATCACATGCTTTGTCCGATTCTGGGCGTGTGGAAGGTCACGCATTCCGCAGGCATTGCGTGCGGCCGCCGGGCTGTGCTGGAATCCAGCGGAACCTACGGACCGGGATGCTCGTCAGTCCCGGGGCGGCCTCGGGGCGCGGGGCCGGACGGCGGGGGGTGCCGCGTGCGCGGCACCGGACGCCGGGCGTACGGGATCGACGCATCCACGTACCCGCAGGAGCCGCATCATGAGCTACACCTCCACCAGCAAGCACGTCCTCGGCCAGAACCAGTACGGCAAGGCCGAGAACCGGATCGTCACCATCGAGCGCCGCGGCAACGACGGCGCCTGGCACGACATCCGCGACCTCAACGTCTCGGTCGCGCTGCGCGGCGAGTTCCGTGAGGTCCACCTCACCGGCGACAACGGCAACTGCCTGCCGACGGACACCACCAAGAACACGGTCTACGCCTTCGCCAAGGAGCACGGCATCGCCTCGCCCGAGGCCTTCGCGATCCTGCTCGCGAAGCACTTCGTGCACTCCCAGCCGGTGATCCACGAGGCGCAGATCCGCGTCGAGGAGTTCGCCTGGGAGCGGATCTCCGTGCCCACCCGCGCCGAGCAGCACTCCTTCGTCCGCAAGGGCCAGGAGGTGCGCACCGCGCAGGTCACCTACAGCAAGTCCACCGGGCAGCTCCAGGTCGTCTCGGGCCTGAAGGAGCTGACCGTGATGAACTCGACCAACTCCGAGTTCCACGGCTTCGTCAAGGACCGGTACACGACCCTGAAGGAGGCGTACGACCGCATCCTCGCCACCAAGGTGACGGCCCGCTGGGCGCACTCCGCAGTGGCCGCGGGCGACGCCGACTTCGACTGGGACCGCTCGTACGCGAAGGTCAGGCGGCACATGCTGGAGGCGTTCGCGGAGACGTACAGCTACTCGCTCCAGCAGACGCTCAACGCGATGGCGGAGCGGGTCCTCGACCACTGCGCGAGCGTCAACGAGGTGCGGCTCAACCTGCCGAACAAGCACCACTTCCTGGTCGACCTGGAGCCCTTCGGGCTGAAGAACGACAACGAGGTGTACTTCGCCGCGGACCGGATGTACGGCCTCATCGAGGGCACCGTCCACCGCGACGGCGTCACCCCGGTGATCGCCACCAGCGACTGGATCACCGCCTGACACGGCCCTCGCGGTCGCCTGACGCGGGCGTGCGGCGTCAGTCCACCCGGATGGCGAGCAGGCACGCGTCGTCCTCGGGCCCGGCCTGGTCCGGATCGGACAGGATCGTCTCGATCAGCCGCTCCGGCTCGGTGTCGGAGGAGCGCGTCATGGCGTCGGCGAGGCGTTCGATGCCCTTGGTGACGTCCTCGCCGCGGCGCTCCACCATCCCGTCGGTGTACAGCACGAGCAGATCGCCCTGCCGCAGCCGCGTGTCGGTCGTCTCGTAGGCGTAGCCCGGCAGGGCACCGAGCAGAGGGCCGCGCTGCCCGGCGTGCAGCGGCTCCGCCCGGCCGTCGCGCAGCAGGATCGGCGCCGGGTGGCCGGCGTCGGCCCAGCGCAGCACGCGCTCGTCGTCGATGTGCCCGACGATCACGGTGGCGGTCTCGCCGTACGGTTCGCTGCAGACCAGCTCGTTCAGCCAGGTCAGCATCTCGCCCGCCCCGGCGCCGGTCTGGGCGAGGCCGGCGAGCGCGTGGCGCTGCTGGGACATGCGGGCCACGGCGTCGAGACCGTGCCCGGCGGCGTCGCCGATGGCGATCAGGACCAGGCCGTTCGGCAGCAGCCGGCACTTGTACCAGTCGCCGCCCACCGCGCTGTCCGGCTCGGCCGGCCGGTAGGAGGCGGCCACGGTGAGCCCGACGGCCGCGAGCGCCTCGGAGTGCGTCGGCAGCAGCGCCTCGCGCAGCGCGTCGGCGACCCGCCGCTCGGCCTGGGCCTGGCGCCGCAGCCGGTCCGTCTCGCGCTCCGTCTCGGCCAGCCGGCGCCGGCTGCGGATCTGCGGCGTGAGGTCACGGGCGACCAGGTTCACCGCCCACGGCCTGCCGTCGGTGCCGGCGACCGGGCGGCCGAGCAGGTCGAGCGTGCGCACCTCGCCCAGGACCAGGAAGCGGATCCGGGTCCAGGCGGGCTCCTCGCCCGCGAGGACGGAGGTGAGGAACTCGGAGAACGCCGTCAGGTCGTCCGGCAGCAGCGCGTCGCAGAGCTGCTCCAGCGACCAGGGCATCTGGATCTCGGCGTGGAAGATCCGGCTGAGCCCCTCCGACCAGGTCACCTTGCCGGACAACAGGTCCCAGTTGCCCCAGCCGAGCGAGGCCAGGTATTGCGCGTCGATGGTGAGCAGCTCCGTGCGGCTCTGCACCGGGCGCCAGGTGGCGAGCACCTGCTCCCCGCACAGCGCCGCCGAGTAGAGCAGCGGTGCGCGGTGCAGCCGGCCCATCCGCTGCTCGGTGTAGTCCACGTACTGGCCCTCCAGCGGCCCTCCTCCGGCCACGACGTCGCTCAGCGCCGCGAGGAGCCCGCTGCTTGCGGCGCCCGGCCGGGCCTCCAGGAACCGCTGTCCCACCTGCCGGTCCGGGGCCTCCAGCCAGTCCGCGGACCTGATCCGGTTCCCGGCGACGATACGGAAGTCCCGTACGGTCCTGCTCTCCTCGTCCCTGAGCGGTTCAAGGAGCACCGCCGAGGCCGGGATCGCGCTGAGCACCGCGCACGTGCCCGTCGCGCCCGGGTCGTGCGTGCTGCACAGACAGCGTGGCGGCGCGGAGTCGTGCCCCGCGGCGGCGGGTACGGGCGCGAGGAGCTGCACGGGAGAGGTGACCTCGCTGCTCGGTGGTGGCGAGGAGGGCCGCTCCGCCGTGCGCCGGACCGAGGCGCGCAGGGCGGAGACCTCCCGCCCGATCAGGTCCTTCAGCTCGTCCACCGTGTCCGGCAGCGGAAAACTCATGATCGCCTCGCTTCCCGGGCGAGCGGCCCGGTCGTCTCTCCGGCCATCCTTGCGCCGCTGCCCACCGGGTCGCGGATCATGCGCGCGCAGGAGGCGGCGGGTGGGTCAGAAGGTGACCTCGGCGGCGTCCACGACGCGCCCGGCCATGTTCCGCTCGATCATCCGCAGCGCGGCCCGCGCCAGGTCCTCGTGGATGTGGGCGACCGCGTCGCGGGGCACGGTGACGCGCAGGTGCCGGATGTGGGCGTCCAGGGCCGAGTAGAGCACGCACTGCTCGGTGACCTGGCCCGTCAGGACGAGGTCGGTCACGTCGAGCGAGCGCAGCAGGTAGGCGAGCGGTGTCTCGTAGAAGACGGAGTGCCGGGCCTTGACCACGAACAGCGAGTCCTCGTCCGGCCGGACCGGGTCGACGAGCTCGGGATGCCGGCCCGCGAGCGCCATGTCGAGGATCTCGCCGTGGTGGGACCGCCACTGGCCGAAGTTGTCGTTGGCGTACACGACCGGCGCCCCGGCCTCCCGGGCCCGGCCGAGCAGGTCCACGAGCGCGGGCAGCGCCGCCCCCACGGACGGCACGAGGAGTTCCGCGTCCTCGTGCTCGTACGTGTTGAGCATGTCGATCACGACGAGCGCCGCCGTACGAGTCATCGAGCACCGCCTTCCCACGCCGGGCCGTCGCAAGCACCGGCCCCTCCCGGGATACCGCGAACGGGTGCGCGGCGCACGCGGGGCGGGTGAACGGGCGACGAGGTCCGTTTCGGGTGGGGCTGGGTGGTTACACGCGCGGTATGAAGAGCATCTCGCCCGTCCTGCGGTCGGTACTGCCCTCCGGGCAGAAGCCCGGAGTCGTGTTGAAGGTGATGGACCGGTTGGAGAACTCGGCGCGGGCCGACCGGCTGGTGGACGCCGTACGCGGCGCCGTGCAAGCGCTGCCGCTCGGCCCGGCCCGTGACGTGCTGCACGGGCGATGGCTCGGCCATCCGCTGCATCCGCTGCTCGTGCAGTTCCCGATCGGCGCGTGGCTGTCGGCCGCCGTGCTCGACTTCGTGCCCGGCCAGCGCCGCGCCGCGCGGCTGCTGGTCGCCGCGGGGCTCGCCGGGGCGGCTCCCGCGGCGGTCGCGGGCTGGGTGGACTGGGCCGAGATGCGGCGTCCCCAGCTGCGCGTCGGGCTCGTGCACGCCGCGGCCAACGTCACCGGAGTGGTGTGCTACGCCGCGTCCCTGACCGCCCGCTGCCGCGGCGAGCACTGGCGCGGCCGGATGTGGAGCCTCGGCGGTCTCACCGCGATCGGGGTGGGCGGGGCGCTCGGCGGGCACCTCGCCTACCGGCAGGGCGCGGGCGTCAACCACGCCGAGCAGGTCGGCGCGCTCGCGCCGTCCGGCTGGCATCCGGTCGCGGCGCTGGCCGACCTGCCGCCCGGCCGGCCGCGGCGCGCGCACGTCGGCGAGGTGGCCGTGGTGGTCGTGCGGACCGACGAGGACACGGTGCGGGTGCTCGCGGAGCGGTGCAGCCACATGGCCGGTCCGCTCGCCGACGGTGAGGTCGTCGACGGCTGCCTGGTGTGTCCCTGGCACGGCAGCAGGTTCCGCCTCGAGGACGGCTGGAACGTGACGGGCCCGGCCACCGCGCCCCAGCCCGTGTTCCAGACCCGTGTCGTCGACGGCCGGGTGGAGGCCCGCTTCCCCGGCTGACGCGTCTCCCGCCACCCCAGCGCCGGACCACGCCCGGCCCCCGGCATCGGATGCCGCCCGGGGCCGGGCGTGGTGTGCTGGTGGCGAGGGGGCCGAGCGTCACCCAGGAGGAGAAGTCATGGCGGTCTTCGTCCACGCCGTCCTTAACGGAGTCAGCACCGACCAGTACGACGCGCTCAACGCCAAGCTGCAGGGCACACCGGAGATCTTCGAGGGATGCCTCTCGCACGTCTGCGTCCCGACCGACAGCGGTCTGGAGATCTTCGACCTGTGGGAGACCGAGCGGCAGATGAACGCGTTCACCGAGAAGATGATGCCGGTCGCCGCCGATCTCGGCTGGCCCGTCACGCAGGCTCCGCCGCGGACGCGGACCGTCCACAACTACTGGGTGCCGGGCGCCGACGCCTGACCTGCGCCCACGGCGTCCCGGACCCACGGGCCTCCGGCCCTCCCCCGGGCCGTCAGTCGACGGCCTCGGTGGTGATGCGGGCGCAGGCCCGTACGACCTCGTCCAGGCGCAGGCCGTCGGCGTGCAGGGCGCGCTGGCGGTCGGCGCCGCCGCCCCGGGCGAGGTGTTCGGCGACGCCCCGCCGGACCCGGTCGAGGTCGCCGGAGTCCGCCAGCGCGGCCTCGGTGTGGCGGACGAGCGCGGCGAGCGCCGCCTCCGCGGAGGTCGGCCGCATCGTCTCGGGATCGACGAGCGGCCCGCGCAGCCCGGAGCGCGCGGCGCGCCAGGAGGCGAGGCGCAGCAGTCCCGAAGGGACGCGGGGCGCCGGCTCGCCGTCCCGCCAGGCGCGGGCGGCGGTCTCCACCAGGCCGCGGACGAGGGTGGCGACGAGCACGGTGGTGTCGGGTTCCAGGCAGACGTCCGCGACGCGGATCTCGACGGTCGGATAGCTGTGCGAGAGGCGGGCGTCGAAGTAGATCATGCCGGGATCGCACAGGACGCCGGTCGCCACCATGGCCCGGACCCGGTCGTGGTACCGCTCGGCGCTGCCGAACAGCTCGTACGGACCGGCCGACGGCCACCGGTTCCAGACCCGGCTGCGGTAGCTGCCGTATCCGCTGTCGCGGCCCTGCCAGAAGGGCGAGTTCGCGCTGATCGCGGTCAGCAGGTACAGCCAGGGCCGGATCCGGTCCAGGACACCGACGCCCTCCTCGTCGGAGGCCACGGCCACATGGACGTGACAGCCGCAGGTGAGCTGCTCCTGCGCGGTGAGCGCGAACTGCTCGGCCATCCACTGATAGCGCGAGTCCCGGGTGCGGGACGGCTCCACCGGCAGCGGCGAGGTGGCGAGCGCGGCGACCAGGGCGCCGGACTCGGCGGCGTAGCCCCGCGCCTCGGCGCGCCAGCGGACGATCTCGTCCCGCAGCTCCGCCATGTCCCGCAGCGGGCGGGTGGCGAACTCCAGTTGCTCCTGGTGAAGTTCCTTCTCGAACGCGCCGCCCGACGTCCCGCCGCGTAGCGCCGCGGACGCGAGGACGGGCGCGGACACGGCGAGCGGCTCGCCTGTCTTCGCGTCGACGAGCATCAGCTCTTCTTCGACTCCCACGGTGCGCATCGGGGCTCCTGCACCTCCTGTACCTGCGGTGACGTTTCCGCGTATGCCCCCGAACCGCTCATTCGACTCCTCCGGCTCCGTCGGCGCGCGGCGGATCGGCGGTAAGGCGGGCAGGCGTATCAGGCGGCCAGGCGTATCAGGCGGCCAGGCGTATCAGGCGGCCAGGCGCGTCAGGCGGTCAGGCGGTCAGGCGGTCAGGCTCCGGCGGCGGCCAGGAGGCCGAGGGACTCGCCGAGGCGGTGGCGGGCGGCCGGGTCGGAGAGGAGGCCGTCGGAGGCGATCATGGAGCGGTCGAGCGGGAGCCGGGCGCAGGCCCTGTCGACGACCTGGGCGCCCGTGTAGTCGAGGACCGTGCGCAGGGCCGCCTCGGCGCCGTGGCCGCGGCCCTGCGTCGCCGCGTTGATCCAGGCGACGGGCTTGTCGTTGACCTCGGTGCCGCCGACCGTCCAGTCGAGCAGGTTCTTGAAGGAGCCCGGGAGCGAGCCCGCGTACTCGGGCGTGCAGATGAGGATCCCGGCCGCCCGGTCGATCGCGGCCCGGAGCTCGGCCACCGGCGCCGGCAGCGGGTCGGTGTCGTCGTCGGGATTGAAGTGCGGCAGCCGGGCCAGTCCCGCGTAGTGGACGGCCTCGACGCCCGCCGACGGGGCCAGCGCGTGCGCGGTGCGCAGCACGGCCTCGTTGGTGGAGGCGGCCCGAAGGCTGCCCGACAGCAGAAGGATCACCGGAGACGTCGACATCCGCCCAACCTATGTGCCCGCCCGGGCACTTGACCAGCGTGGACCGTCAGGACGCGGTCGCCGGGCGGGCGGCCGGCGGATCAGGAACGGCGGGCGGATCAGGAACGGCGGGCGGCGTGGCGGGCCTTCTCCGCCCGGCGCCGGAGCGTGTCGGCGGCCGAGCGGGCCTCGGCGCGGTCCCGGCGGGCCTCGGCGAGGCGTTGCTCCAGGTCGGTGACGCGGGCGTCCGCCTCCTGCGCCCGCCGGGCCGCCTCCGCGTGGGCCGCTTCCGCCGTACGGGCTTCCACTTCGGCCTGTTCCCGGCGCCGGCGCGCCTCTTCCTCGCGCTCCCGCTGCTCCCGCTCCTGTTCCCGCTGTTCACGCTCCTGTTCCCGTTTCCTGCGCTCCTCCTCCTCGTGCTCCTCCTTCTTCTTCCGCTTCTCCTTCGCTGTGGCCGCCGTGCGGTCCGGTGCACGTGGCGGCGTCGTCGGCATCGCGTCGAACGCGAAGCCCACGACCGGGTCCGGCGCCTCCGTCAGCCGGCCCGCCGCCCACCGCTCGGCCACCTCCGGGTCGGCGAGGACCGTGTGGAGCATGCCCTCCACCTCGGTGAGCACCGCGGCGCCGACCGGCCGGCCCTCGTCGGCGGCCAGGACGCCCGCCTCCCGGGCAAGGGCCGCGATGATCTGGTGCTGCCGGCGGCTCGCCTCGCGCAGCTGCGCGGCGTCGAGGGTGCGGGTCGCCTCCCGCAGCGTCGCGCCGAGTTCGAGCAGCCGGCCGGCCTGCTCGGGGCGGCCGCGGGCGAGGAGGTTCATGGCCCATACGGCGAGGCTGGGGCGGCGCAGGGCGGCGATCCGGCGTGCCCCGTCGGCGTCCTTGTCCTTGCGCGCCGCCGCGGCCCAGGCGTCGCGGGCCGCCACGAAGTCGGCCGGCGGCAGCCCGTACAGCTCGGTGATGACCTCGTCGATGTCCACGCTTCCACTCTCGCCCGCGGGGCGCGGGGCCGCCTCAGGGAGGAGTCGTCAGGATCTGCGGCGACTGGGACGTCATCATCGCCTTGGTCCAGTCGAGCTGCCGGAGCGCGCGGGGCCGGCCGAGGCCGACGAGGTCGAGCAGCCGGGAGTCGTGGGAGGCCTCGGCGGCCTGGGAGAGCATCAGCCAGTACGCGCAGTTCCCGGCCACGGCCTGGTGGAGGGCCCGCAGGTCCTCCAGGAGCCGCAGCGCCGGGTCGTCCGAGGCCGAGGCGCGCGGGGGCGCGGGTGGCAGGTCGGGCGGCCCGGAGCCGTCGGAGGCGACGTCGGCGCCGACGGCCTCGGCGAGGCGCCGGCTGTGCTCGTCGGACCACCGGGCGAGGTCGTGGGCGACGTGGTGGACCTCGTGGTCGTCCCGGTGGCGCCGGGCCGTCGCGCGGAGGTCGTCGGCCAGGCGGCGTTCGCCCTCTTCGAGGGCCTGAACGATCGCTGAGACACGGCGGTTCACGACTCCTCCTCCTGTCAGTCGACCTGTCCGTCGACCTGTCCGTCGACGTGGCCGTCGTCCTCGGACGCGTCCTCGTACGCCTCCTCGACGCGCGCCGCCGGGCCGCCCTCCGTGGCCGGCACCGTGCCCGCAGCCGAAGGGGCCGACGCGGTGGTGGTCGGAGCCGGTGAGGGCCGGCCGTCGGCGCGCTCGACGAGAACGAGGTCCGCGGCCGAGACCTTGAACAGGGGCTGCTTGGACGCCGGGTCCCAGTCGGTGACCGTGAGCTCGTTGGCCGCCCGTCCCGGCGCTCCGTCGCCGGGTCCCTTACCGGATTCGGTGTCCCAGTAGCCGTAATGGAACGGCACGAACAGCAGGCCGCGCCGGATGTCCGTGATCCGCAGCCGTCCGCGCAGGGCGCCGCGCGGGCTGCCGACCTCGACGAGGTCGCCCTCGCCGAGCCCGCGTTCGGTGGCGTCGGCGGCGGAGATCTCCACCCAGACGTCCGGCGCCGCCGCGGCGAGCTGGGGCACTCGGCCGGTCTTGGTGCGGGTGTGGAAGTGGTAGAGCGTGCGGCCGGTCGTCAGCTGGAAGGGCAGGTCGTCGCCGGGCGTCTCGTGCGGCGGCAGGTAGTCCGCGGCCCGGATCACGGCCTTGCCGTCCGGGTTGAGCTCGCGGTACTCGGCGGCGGGCGCGGGTGCTCCGGTGACGAGGTCCTTGCCGTAGGACTCGCAGACGTCGGGGCCCGCCCAGGTGATGCCGTCGGTGTAGAGGCGGGCGGTGCCCTCGGGAGCCTCCTCGGTGCACGGCCACTGGATTCCGCTGCCTCCGCGCAGCCGGCCGTACGTCAGCCCGGTGTAGTCGCAGGGACGCCCGGCGCTGCAGCGCTTCCACGCCTCGAACGCGGACTCCGGGTCGTGCCAGCCGATCAGCGGGGCGCCGTCCTTGTCGCGGAAGTCCATCCGCCGGGCGTAGTCGAGGAAGATGTCGAGGTCCGGCCGCGCCTCGCCGGGCGGTTCGACGGCCTTGTCCGACAGGTGCACGGTGCGGTCGGCGTTGGTGAAGGTGCCGGTCTTCTCGCCCCAGGTCGCGGCCGGAAGGACCACGTCGGCGAACCGGGCGGTCTCGGTCAGGAAGAGGTCCTGCACGACGAGGAACAGCCCTTCCCGGGCGAGGACCGAGCGGATGCGGGAGAGTTCCGGCAGCGAGACGGCGGGATTGGTGCCGCTGACCCAGAGCATCTTGACCGAGCCCTGCTCCGCGTAACGGAAGATCTGCATCGCGTGGGTGGGCGGCGCGTAGTGCGGGATGGTGCCGGGCTCGACGTTCCACACCCGGGCCAGGTCGGCGACGTGTTCCTCGTTGGCCCAGTTGCGGAAGCCCGGCAGGTCGCCGTCGGCACCGCACTCGCGGGTGTTCTCGGCGGTGGGCTGCCCGTTCATCTGGAGCACGCCCGCGCCGGGCCGGCCGAGCATGCCGCGGATCAGGTGCAGGTTGTTGACCTGGACGGAGGCGGCGGTGGCCTGGTGGGACTGGTAGAAGCCCTGGAGCACGGTGGAGAGCAGCCGGTCGGTGCCGCCGAGCAGTTCGGCGGCCGCGCGGATCCGGTCGGCGGGCACGTCGCAGATCGCGGCCGCCCATTCCGGTGTGCAGGGCGCGACGGTCCGCGCCAGCTCGTCGAAGCCGACGGTGTGCCGCTCGACGTAGTCGTGGTCGACGCGCCCGGTCCTGATGACCTCGTGCAGCAGGGCGTTGAGCAGGGCGACGTTGGTGCCGAGGCGCGGGGCGAGATGCACGGCCGCCCGGCGGGCGACCCGGGTGGGGCGGGGATCGACGCAGACCAGCCGGGGCGGGTCGGCGCCGTCGAGCCGGTCGAGGACGCGCATCCACTGCACGGGCTGGGTCTCGGCGAGGTTGTGGCCGAAGAGCGCGATGACGTCGGCGTGGTCGATGTCGTCGTAACTGCCGGGCTGGCCGTCGCAGCCGAACGACTGCTTGAGGGCCTCGGCGGCGGTCGAGGTGCACAGCCGGGTGTTGCCGTCCAGGTGCGGGGTGCCGAGGCCGGCCCGGGCGAGGACGGCGAGCGTGTAGTACTCCTCCAGGAACAGCTGGCCGGAGGTGTAGAAGCCGATCGAGCCGGGGCCGTGCGCGTCGAGCAGCGCGCGGGAGCGGTCGGCCACGAGGCCCACCGCGGTGTCCCAGTCCGTCTCGACGAGCCGGCCGTCCCGGCGTACGAGAGGACGGCGCAGCCGGTCGGGAGCGGCGCCCGCCCGCCAGGCGAAGGCGTCCTTCGGGCCGAGACGGCCTCGGTTGACGCGGTCGACGGTCCGGCCGCGTACGCCGACCATCCGGCCGTCCTTGACCGCGATGTCCATGGCGTCGCCGTCGGAGTGGAGCAGCGAGGCCGTCTGCACCCAGCGGTCGACCTCGTCGGGCCGGACACCGTCGGCGAGGCAGGCGTCCTGGCGTACGGGCCAGGTGCCGTGCCGGTCGTAAGGGGTTCTGGTGCCCCAGGGCCGGGCGATGCGGTCCACCGACGTCCTCACCGTCATGGCTCACCTCTCGAACGTCCCGGCCGGTGGCCGGCCGGTAGCCGGCCGGTCCCCGGGCGCCGGGTGGGTCCCCGGCCCGCGCCGTGCTCCGGCGCCGTGCCAGCCCGCGACAGGCGTCCTGCCGCCGCCCGGCCGGCGGGACGCGGCGACGGGCGGCGGCTTCACGGACGCCGTTGTGGCGCGTGCCCGGTCCGCACCGGTTCATGCGCGCCGCCGTGGGCACGCCCGTGGCTCCCGCCCCCGGACGCCACTGCCCCGCCCGTGACGCCCGCCGGGCGGGTGACGACGCCGTTTCGCGGCAGGCCGCCCGGGCAGACGCGGCAGCAGACGCGGGGCGCCGCGCCCCTGCCCGTACGGCGGCCGCCGACCGTACGGCGCCCCGCGCGCCACGTGACGCGGCCGCTCTCGTTCCGGAGGAACCATGGACCACTCGCGCGCACCGGTACTCGAGGCGCTGCAGGACTTCCGGCGCCGGGGGGACGTCGTCTTCGGTCCGCCCGGGCACAAGCAGGGCCGGGGCGTCGATCCCCGTGTGGCGGAGGTCGTCGGGGAGGACGTCTTCCGCTCCGACGTGCTGCTGCTCAACGGCCTGGACGACCGCCGGGAGTCGCAGGGCGTGCTCGACCAGGCCCAGGAGCTGATGGCGGACGCGGTCGGCGCCGAGCGGGCGTTCTTCTCGACCTGCGGCAGCTCCCTGTCGGTGAAGACCGCGATGCTGGCCGTGGCCGGCCCCGGTGAGAAGCTGCTGCTCTCGCGGAACGCTCACAAGTCCGTGATCGCCGCCGTCGTGGTCAACGGCGTCGAACCGATCTGGGTGCATCCCAAGTTCGACACCGAGCGCCACCTGGCGCATCCGCCGGAGCCGGACGACGTGCGGGCGCGCCTCGACGAGCATCCCGACGCCAAGGGCATGCTGCTCATCACGCCCACCGACTGGGGCACCTGCGCCGACGTGCGGGGCGTGGCGGAGGCGTGCCACGCCGCCGGCGTGCCGCTGATCGTCGACGAGGCGTGGGGCGCGCATCTGCCGTTCCACCCGGAGCTGCCGGTCTGGGGCATCGACGCGGGCGCCGACCTGGTGGTCACCAGCGTGCACAAGATGGGCGGCGCGATCGAGCAGAGTTCGGTCTTCCACCTCCAGCACGACCGGATCTCGCCCGAGGTGCTGAAGCAGCGGGAGGACCTGCTCGGCACGACGAGCGCCTCCTCGCTGGTGTACGCGACGCTCGACGGCTGGCGGCGGCAGATGGCGGAGCACGGCCGCGAGCTCCTCGACGGCGCGCTGCGGCGGGCCCTGCGGATCCGGAAGGCCGTGGCGGACCTGCCCGGCCTGGAGCCGATGGGTTCCGAGGTGGTGGCGGAGGGGCTCGCCGCCGCGTACGACCCGCTGAAGCTGGTGATCGACGTACGGGGTCTCGGCATCAGCGGAATGCAGGCGGCGGAGTGGCTGCGCACGGCGTGCCATGTGGACGTCGGCGGTTCCGACACCTGCCGGATCAGCGCTTCCATCACGCACGCGGACGACGACACGACCGAGCGGGTGCTCCTGGACGCGCTGCGCGCGCTGGTGGAGCAGGCCGACGGGCTGGAACGCCGGCCTGCCGTACGGCTGCCGGAGCCGGCGGCGCTGGAGCTCGAGCAGGCCCGGCTGCCGCGTGACGCCTTCTTCGGTCCGGCGGAGCACGTGTCCGCCAAGGACGCGGTCGGCCGGATCTCGGCCGAGACGATCAGCCCGTACCCGCCGGGCGTGCCCGCGGTGGCGCCCGGCGAGGTGATCAACGCCGAGGTGGTCGACTACCTGCGCAGCGGCGTGGCGCACGGCGTTCTGGTGCCCGACGCGGCGGACCCGTCGCTGGAGACGTTCCGGGTGGTGGCGCGCGGCCCGCACGACTGAAGCGCGACGCCCGACGGCCCACACGACTGACGCACGACGGCCGAGGGCCCGCACGACTGACGCACGACGCCCGACGCCCCGCGGGGCCGTGTCGCCCGGGCAGCCCAACGGCGGCCCGGCCTACGGCGCGCCCGGCCCGCCCGACCCCGCTGGGACGGCAGGGTCGGCAGGGCGACCGCCGTGGCGGCGGCGCGACGCGGGCAGCGGCGGGATCGTCAGGAGTCGTGCATGTCTCTTCGCAGGCGCAGGGAGCAGGGGCGTGCCCGGACCGGGGAGGCGGCCCTCCGCGCCTTCACCGCGGCCGACGGGCGGCTCCCGCTCGCGGAGCTAGCCCGGGTCGCCCTGCGCAAGGCGTTCCCCGACCACTGGTCGTTCCTGCTCGGTGAGCTCGCCCTGTACGCGTTCGTCGTCCTGCTGCTGACGGGCGTGTATCTGACGCTGTTCTTCGACCCGAGCATGGTGGAGAGCGCCTACACCGGCCCGTACGCGCCGCTGCGCGGGCAGCTGATGACCCAGGCGTACACCACGACCCTGCGCATCAGCTTCGAGGTGCGCGGCGGTCTGCTGATCCGTCAGGTGCACCACTGGGCGGCGCTGGTGTTCGTCGCCGCGCTCGCCGTGCACATGCTGCGGGTGTTCTTCACGGGAGCGTTCCGCAAGCCGCGGGAGGCGAACTGGGCGGTGGGCGTGTCGCTGTTCGTCCTCGCGCTCCTGGAGGGCTTCGCGGGCTACTCGCTGCCCGACGACCTGCTCTCCGGCACGGGGCTGCGGACGGCGGCCACGATCGTCGGCTCGGTCCCGGTGGTCGGCACCTACCTGGAGATGGCCCTCTTCGGCGGGCAGTTCCCCGGGCACGTGGTCATTCCGCGGCTGTACGTGCTCCACGTGCTGCTGGCGCCGGCGCTGCTGGTCGCGCTGCTGACCGTGCACCTGCTGCTCGTGTTCTATCTGAAGCACACCCACTGGGCGGTGCCGGGCCGGACCAACCGCAACGCGGTCGGCCAGCCGATGGTGCCGCAGTTCGTCACGAAGTCCACGGGCCTGTTCCTGCTGGTGTTCGCCACGCTGACGGTCCTGGCCGCCGTGGCGCAGGTCAATCCCGTGTGGAACTCAGGGCCTTACCGCGCCGACCAGGTGTCGGCCGGGTCCCAGCCGGACTGGTACGTGGGCTTCCTGGAGGGCGCGCTGCGGCTGATGCCCGCCTGGGACACGGTCGTCGCCGGGCACACGGTCATGTGGAACGTCCTGCTGCCCGCGCTCGTGCTGCCCGGCCTGCTGTTCACCGGGCTGCTGTGCTATCCGCTGATCGAGAAGTGGGCGACGGGCGACCACGACGAGCACCATCTGTGCGACCGGCCGCGCAACCGGCCGGTGCGCACCGGGCTCGGCGTGGCCGGCATCACCGCGTACGCCGTGCTGCTCCTTGCCGGCGGGAACGACGTCATCGCCTTCGTCTTCCGGATGTCGGTCGAGACGATCACCTGGGTGCTGCGGGTGGCGCTGGTCCTCGGCCCGCTCCTCGCCTTCGCGGTGACCCGGCGCGTCTGCCTCGCCCTGCAGGCGGCGGACCGCCGCAGACTGACCGAGGGCGAGGAGACCCGGCGGGTGCACCAGGCGGTGCACGGCGAGATCTCCGGGCGGCACCGCCCGGTCCCGCCGGCCGTCCGCTACCGGCTGCTGATGCGCGAGGAGCAGGAGCCGCTGGAGCTGCCGGAGCGGGGCCCGGTCCCGCGCCGCCTGCGGCTGCGGCTGCGGGCGGCGTTGAGCCGTTTCCTGCTCACCGACCGGGTCGAGCTGCCGGCCCGCGCCGAGGAGCGGGCTGCCGTCGCGGCGCGCACGGCTCCTCCCGCGAGGACCGCGCCGGAGGAGCCCGAGGACTCACGGACTGCGTAGGCCGTGTGCGGAAGGTCGGTGGTCAGCGCGGGTCGTCGTCCTCCGACGCGTACTGGAACACCAGGCCGCCGACGCCCGCCGCGAGGACGCCGAGGCCGAGCAGGGCGAGCCACAGGCCGTAGATCACACCGAGCGCGAGCACGGCCGCGCCGACGGCCGTGAGGACCGGCCAGCCGCTGTGCGGCGGGAACAGGTCGAGCAGCCCGGACCGCTCCCGTACCTCGCCGTCCGGGCGGTCCTCCGGCCGGTCACCGTTGACGCGGTGGTTGCGGGCGAAGAAGAAGCACACGAGCAGCGCCATGAGGAAGGCGACGGTCAGCGCGGCGGTGCCCGCCGGCTCCCGCGCCCACAGGCCGTAGAGCACGTCCACCGCCAGGAAGAACGCCGCCGTGCCGGCGAACACCACCGCCTCGGTCCTCACGGGAGCAGCTCCTCTCGCGGGGCCGGGCCGGGTGTCAGGCCCGGGTGGCGCAGGTCGAAGGCCGGCGAGTCGGACCGTACGCGGGGCAGCGCGAGGAAGTTGTGCCGCGGCGGCGGGCACGAGGTGGCCCATTCCAGCGACCGGCCGTAGCCCCACGGGTCGTCCACGCCGACCGGGCGGCCGCGGGCGCGGGTGCGCCAGACGTTGTAGAGGAACGGCAGCGTCGACAGGCCGAGGAGGAAGGCGCCGAGCGAGGAGACGGTGTTGAGGACGGTGAAGCCGTCGGCCGCCAGGTAGTCGGCGTAGCGCCGGGGCATGCCCTGCTCGCCGAGCCGGTGCTGGACGAGGAAGGTGGTCTGGAAGCCGGTGAAGAGCGTCCAGAAGTGGATTCTGCCGAGGCGCTCGTCGAGCATCCGGCCGGTCCATTTGGGCCACCAGAAGTAGAAGCCGCCGAACATGGCGAAGACCACCGTGCCGAACAGCACGTAATGCAGGTGGGCCACGATGAAGTAGCTGTCGGTGAGGTGCAGGTCGAGCGGCGGCGAGGCGATCAGGACGCCGCTGAGGCCGCCGAGCAGGAAGGTGACGAGGAAGCCGAACGCGAACAGCATCGGGGCCTCGAAGGAGAGGCTGCCGTGCCACATGGTGCCGATCCAGTTGAAGAACTTCACGCCCGTCGGCACGGCGATGAGGAACGACATGAGCGAGAAGAACGGCAGCAGGACGGCCCCGGTCGCGAACATGTGGTGGGCCCAGACGACGGCCGACAGCATGGTGATGCCGAGCGTCGCGCCCACCATGCCGAGGTACCCGAACATCGGCTTCCTGCTGAACACCGGGATGATCTCGGAGATCACGCCGAAGAACGGCAGCGCGACGATGTAGACCTCCGGGTGCCCGAAGAACCAGAACAGGTGCTGCCACAGCAGGGCGCCGCCGTTGGCCGGGTCGAAGACATGGGCGCCGAACGTGCGGTCCGCCTCCAGGGCGAGCAGCGCCGCGGTGAGCACGGGGAAGGCGAGCAGGGCGAGCACCGAGGTGAGGAGCACGTTCCAGGTGAAGATCGGCATCCGGAACATCGTCATGCCCGGGGCCCGCAGGGTCACGATGGTGGCGACGAAGTTGACCGAGGTGAGCGTCGTGCCCACGCCGGAGAGCACGAGGCCCATGGTCCACAGGTCGCCGCCGGCGCCGGGCGAGAAGACCGGTCCGTTCAGCGGCGCGTAGGCGAACCAGCCGAAGGAGGCGGCGCCGCCGGGGACCACGAATCCGGAGACGACCATCAGCCCGCCGAACAGGAAGAGCCAGTAGGTGAGGGCGTTGAGGCGGGGAAAGGCCACGTCGGGAGCGCCGATCTGGAGCGGCATGACGGCGTTGGCGAAGCCCGCGAACATCGGCGTGGCGAAGAGCAGCATCATCACGGTGCCGTGCACGGTGAACAGCTGGTTGTACTGCTCCGCGCTGACCAGCGACAGTCCGGGCCGGGCCAGCTCGGCGCGCATCAGCATCGCCAGGAGGCCGGCGAGCAGGAAGAAGCCGAACGCGGTGACCATGTAGAGGTAGCCGACCACCTTGTGGTCGGTCGTCGTCAGGATCGCCATGAGGCGGCCTCCCGACCGCACCCGCCGTTCCCTGCGCGCGGCCGCGGTCCGCGCCCCGGTCTTCGTCCCGGTCCCCGGAGCGGTCTCTCCGGCCGTCTCCCTCATGCGTCGTGCACCTCAGTGTGTCGGTCGGAAGGCCAGTGCACCGATCCTTCCGCCCGGCGCGTCCGCGCGCGGGGCGGCGGGCGGCGACGCGCTCGGAATTCACCGGCATGGCGCGGAGGTCACCGGGTAGTCGCCCGCGACAGGGTGACGGCACGCGCGGGACCGCCGGGCGCGCCGGGCGCACCGCGGGTGCGGGACGCCGTGAGACCGGGGAGGTGGCGGGTGACGGAGGTTCCCACTGTCGGCGTCGAGGAGGAGTACTTCCTCGTGGAGCCGGGTTCGGGGCGGATCGTCGACGCCGCCGCACGGGTGCTGGCCCGGGCCCGGGCGGAGGCGGACGCGGGTCCGGGGTCAGACCCGGGTGAGGCGCTGACCGGGGAGTTCACCCGCTGCCAGATCGAGAGCCGTACGGCGCCGTGCACGACGACGGCCGGGCTGCGCGCCGAGCTGCTCGCGGTGCGGCGGGCCGCGGCCCGTGCCGCGCACGCGGAGGGCCTGCGGCTGTGCGCGTCGGGCACACCGGTCCTCGGCGGGACCGAGCCCGCCGCCGTCGCGGACCATGAGCGGTACCGGGCGGGTCTGGCCCAGTACCGCTCGATGATGGACGACTTCGCGGTCTGCGCCCAGCACGTCCACGTCCACTGCCCGGACCGCGAGCACGCCGTCCTCGTCGGCAACCATCTGCGGCCCGTGCTGCCGGTCCTGATCGCCCTGGGCGCCAACTCGCCGTTCCACGCGGGCCTCGACACCGGCTACGCGAGCTGGCGCTCGGTCATCCGGCAGCGCTTCCCGTGCCTGGGGCCGCCGCCGTACGCGCGCTCGCTCGACGAGAGCGTGCGGCGGGCCGAGGCGATCGCGGCCACGGAGGCGATGCTCGCCCCGGCGATGCCGTTCTGGGACGTCCGCCCGAACCCGCGGCTGCCGACCGTGGAGGTCCGCTGCCCGGACGTCTGTGCCGATCTGGAGACCGCGGTCTGCCTGGCGGCGCTGGTCCGCGCCCTGGTGACGGACGCCCTCCGCGCGGTCACCCGCGGCGATCCGGGGCCACGGGTGGGCGCGGAGGAGCTGCGGGCCGCCTGCTGGAAGGCCGCCCGCGACGGTGTGACGGGCGACGCCCTCGACCTGGCCACGGGCCGGCTGGTGCCGTTCGCCGAGCACGTCCGCGCCCTCCTCGCGCGCCTGCGCGAACCGCTGGAGGCGGCGGGCGACCGGGAGACCGTCGAGGCCGGTGTACGGCGTCTCCTCGCGGGCGGCACCGGCGCCGGGGCGCAGCGTGCGGCGGCGCGCGAGGGCGGGCTGCCGGGCGTGGTGGGCCGGCTGGCGGCGGCGACGGAGGTCAGTCCGCTTCCGACTCGGCCAGCGTGATCACCAGGACGTCGCGGTGGGCGGGGCGGCCGGGGTCGCGCGGCCGGACCGGTGACACGCCGTGGAGGGTGCGCCGGTCGTCGCCGAGGAGCAGGGTGCCCGGCCGGTCCAGGACCGTGCGGAACATCGGGACGCCGTCCTCGTGGTAGACGGTGCTCTCACCGCCGTCCGCGTTCCCGCGGTCCACCAGGAGCGAGGAGACCAGGGTCACGCCGTCGCGGTGGACGCCCTCGGGCGTCGGCTCACCGGCCCGGCCGGCGGTCGCGACCACCCGGAAGGGATGGATCTTGGCCGTCCATTCGGGTGGGTCGGCGAGCACGGACGCCGCCTCGGCGAGCAGGGTCAGCAGGCCTCCGAGGAGCGGATCGGACGCGAAGGCGTCGGTGAGCGGCTCGAAGTGCCGCTCCTGTCCCACGTAGAGCGGGTTGCTGTCGCCCGGCTGCAGGAAGGCCTCGTGCGGCCGGGGCCGGCGCTCGCCGGTACGCCGCAGGCCGACGTGCCCGTAGCGGCGCAGGCGCACCGTTCCGGAGGAGCGCAGATACGGGTCGGGGACGAGCTCGTCCCAGTGGCGGTCGAACTCCGCCCACCGTTCGGGCGGGGTGCCGAGCCACCGGGAGGTCTCCTCGGGCGGGACGACGCAGGCTCCGGGGCCCGCCAGCTGCCGTGTGATGCGTTCGAGGTCGCTCATGCCGGGCGGGTGCCCGGCTCTCGGCGGGTCATGCGGCGCACCGGCTCAAGACAAGGAGCCGACCGCCGGAGAAGCCCGTGGTCGGGTGAGCCGACCGGAGGAGAAACCGGCCGCCGGAGAAGCCCATGGCTGGGTGAGCCGACCGCCGGAGAAATCGGCGGCAAGCCGGCGGGAGACATGCGTAGGGCCCGTCGCCCTGGGCAGTCGCCCGCACGGGTGCGCGCACCCGAAAAGCCGTCGCCCGGTCTCCCCCCTCCGGGCGGCGGCGCCGCGTGCGCGTCGGCCCGCCCGCCGTTCGCCGCCCCGGGCCTCGCCGCCCCGGACGACCTCGACGCCCCGAGCCTTTTTCGGCCCGGGGCGTCACAGCTCGCCTCACCGCTCGCCTCACCGCTCGCGGAGCGCGGGCAGGAGCGTGCTCTCCGCCCAGCGCAGGAACGGGAGTTGCTGGTCGCCGCCGATCTGCACGAGGGCGAGGTCGGTGAAGCCGGCCTCCTCGTACGCGGCGACGGCTTCGACGACCGCCGACGGGTCGTCGCCGCACGGGATCGCCTCGGCCACGTCCTCGGGCCGTACCTGCGCGGTGGCCTGGTCGAAGCTCTCGGGCAGCGGCAGTTCGGAGTTCACCCGCCAGCCGCCCAGCGACCAGCGGAACTGCTCGTGGGCGCGCTTGACCGCCGTGTCGCGGTCGGTGTCGTAGCAGATGGGGAGCTGTCCGATCCGGGGCTTGCCCGCGCCGCCGTGCCGGTCGAAGGCGTCGACCAGCTCGCTCTTGGGCTCGGTGGCGACGAGCAGGTCCGCGTGGCGCCCGGCGAGCGCGCAGGAGCGCGGACCCGAGACGGCGATCCCGATGGGCGGCGGCCGGTCGGGCAGGTCCCACAGCCGGGCGCCGTCCACCTGGAAGTGCTGCCCGTGCCGGGTCACGGTCCCGCCGTCGAACAGCGCCCGGATGATCTCGACGGCCTCCTCCAGCTTGTCGAGCCGGACGCGGGCGGAGGGCCAGCCCTCGCCGACGATGTGCTCGTTGAGGTTCTCGCCGGAGCCGAGGCCGAGCCGGAACCGGCCTTCGGACAGCAGCTGGAGGGTGGCCGCCTTCTGGGCGATCACGGCCGGGTGGTAGCGGAAGGTCGGGCAGGTGACGTAGGTCATCAGAGGGATGCGGGAGGTGGCCTGGGCGGCCGCTCCGAGCACGCTCCACGCGTACGGGGCGTGGCCCTGTTCCGCCAGCCAGGGGAAGGAGTGGTCGGAGACGACGGAGAAGTCGAATCCGACCCTTTCCGCCTCCACCACGTGTTCGACCAGCTCACGCGGGCCGGCCTGCTCGGTCATCATCGTGTATCCGATGTTCGTCGTCATGTGCCGCGCCTTGCCGCACACACCGCCATATAAACGGACGAGTCGGATATTCAGAGCGAGGCGGGGAACCGTTCCCAGACGCGGTGGCTGCCCAGCAGCTCGGTGAGCCCGCTGAACACCTCCGCCGCCTCGTCGCCGAGCACGACGCCGGGCGCGTCGGCCGGCAGCCGCGCCGCCTCCAGGGCGCGCGCCGCGTCCCGTACCGCTCCGACGGCCTTGCCGTGCCGGTACGCCTCGTCGAGCAGGCGCGCCACGCGGGGATCGACGGAACCGGCGTCCGCCGCGAGGTGACCGGCCTTGGCGTCGCGTGCTCCCTGCGCGTCCAGGCCGGGCGACGGGCAGACCGCCACGAACAGCGCGTCGAACTCGGTGGACCGGGCCGTGGCGAAGGTCCGCTGCACCTCGACCGGCGCGCCCGACCCGTCGAGCGTGCCGCCCGCCGGCGCGATGACGAGGGGCACGCAGCCGGCCCGCCGCGCGGCGGCGACGACCGTGCGGACGGCGTCCAGACCGGTGTCGCCGTCGGCGGCGACGATGCCGATCGTCCGCCCGTCCAGCGGCCAGGTGCCCCCGAGTTGGGACAGGGCCGGGCTGGGTTCGACGTCCGCGAAGGGCACGGTCGCCGCCGGGACGGGCAGGCCGAGTCCCGCCGCCACGCCCTCGCACAGCACGGGGTCGATGTTGGCGAGCACGGTCAGCGCCCGCTCCTTGACCGCCTTCTCGTAGCACTTGTTCAGCTCGAAGGTGTAGGCGGCGATGATGTGCTCGCGTTCGGTGGGCGTCATGCTCAGCCAGAACTGGCGGGGCTGGCCGAAGTGGTCGGAGAAGGACGCCGGGGCGGCGCGCTCCTTGGCGGCGGCCGGGACCTCGACGGGGCTCTCGATGTAGGCGCCGGTGTCCGCCCCGGCCAGGAAGGGGCAGCCGCCGTCGAGCGAGTTGGGCCGGTAGGGCGCGACGCCGGTGTGCACCGCGGTCTGGTGCATGCCGTCGCGGTGCATGTCGTTGACCGGCGCGTGCGGCCGGTTGACGGGCAGCTGGGCGAAGTTGGGGCCGCCGAGCCGGCTGATCTGGGTGTCGAGGTAGGAGAAGAGCCGGCCGGCGAGCAGCGGGTCGTCGGTGATGTCGATGCCGGGCACGAGGTGTCCGGGATGGAAGGCGACCTGTTCCGTCTCGGCGAAGAAGTTCTTGGGGTTGGCGTCGAGGGTGAGCATGCCGACGGGCTGTACGGGCGCCAGCTCCTCCGGCACGAACTTGGTGGGGTCGAGCAGGTCGATGCCTTCGAAGGTCTGCTCGGGCGTGTCGGGGAAGACCTGGATGCCGAGTTCCCACTGCGGGTAGGCGCCGGCCTCGATGGCGTCGTAGAGGTCGCGCCGGTGGAAGTCCGGATCCATGCCGCCGATGATCTGCGCCTCTTCCCAGACCAGCGAGTGCACGCCGAGCCGCGGCTTCCAGTGGAACTTGGCCAGGGTGGTGCCACCGTCCTCGGCGACCAGCCGGAAGGTGTGGACGCCGAAGCCCTCCATCATGCGGTAGGAGCGCGGGATGCCGCGGTCGGACATGTTCCACAGGGTGTGGTGGGTGGCCTCGGTGTGCAGCGTGACGAAGTCCCAGAAGGTGTCGTGGGCGCTCTGCGCCTGCGGTATCTCCCGGTCGGGATGCGGCTTTCCGGCATGGATGACGTCGGGGAACTTCAGGGCGTCCTGGATGAAGAAGACCGGGATGTTGTTGCCGACGAGGTCGAAGGTGCCCTCGTCGGTGTAGAACTTCGTCGCGAATCCGCGGGTGTCGCGCACGGTGTCGGCGGATCCGCGGGAGCCGAGGACGGTGGAGAAGCGCACGAAGACCGGGGTGTCCACGTCCTCGGCGAGGAAGGCGGCCCGGGTGAGCCCGCTCGCCGTCCCGTAGCTGCGGAAGACGCCGTGCGCGGCGGCGCCGCGGGCGTGCACGACCCGCTCCGGGATCCGCTCGTGGTCGAAGTGGGTGATCTTCTCGCGCAGATGGTGGTCCTGCAGCAGCGTCGGTCCGCGCCGGCCCGCCTTGAGCGAGTGGTCGCTCTCGTAGAGCCGGACGCCCTGAGCGGTCGTCAGGTACGCGCCGCTCTGGGCCGACCTCGCGGGGTCCTCGCCCGTCGCCTGTCCCGTGGGGCCCACCGTCTCGGGGCCGCTCTGGTCCGGCTTGGCCGGCGGCGGTCCGTGCGGGTCGGTGGGTTCCTCGAGCGTGGCCGGCCGGGCGCCGGGCCTTCCGGGCACCTGAGGGTCCCCGTGCCGGCCCTGGTCGCGGTCACGCTCCGTGTCCACGGCCTCGGCCGGCCGGTCCGGCCGCTCGGCCGGGGGCGGGGTCTGCGCTGTCATGAAGATCTCCTCTCGTTGGGCCGTTCGGGTCGGTCCTCACCGCGGACGACGTGCGCTCCGGATCGGTGCGCTCACGCTCGTCCGCCGCCGCGCGGTCCGTGCCCGGTCGGTACGACCGGCGTCGAACCGCGCTTACCCGGGACCCGGCCACCAAGTCACCTTTTCTGCTTTCCTTCGACTTTCTCCAGTTTTGGGAAAGCGCGCGCGTCTTCGTGAGGAGCGCTCCTCGGGGCGGATGACAGCCCGGCGGCCCACCGGGCCCTGCCGGTTCACGTCGGACTCGAGTGGCCGACCGTCCTCCTTCGGGAGAAGCTGAGGTCGCGATGCGCAGACCGCCCGCCCGGCCCGCCCGGCTCGGCCGGCTCGGGCGACGGCGGCCCCGGACCGCCCCTTCGGACCGCTCCTGACGCGAGCCCACCGGGAGCCCCGGCTCGCCTCTCCCCCACCTCTGCCGAGGAGATCACCCATGGCTATGTCCCGCGCACCCCACTGGGAACACGCCGTCGTGACCGGAGGCTCGGGTTTCGTGGGCTCGCACCTGTGCGCCGCGCTGCTCGCCGACGGCACGGAGGTGACCTGTGTCGACGACTTCAGCACCGGCCGGCGCGCGAACCTCACCGCACTCCTCGGCCGGCCCGGATTCCGCCTGCTGGAAGCCGACGTCCGCGTGCCGTTCACCGTGGACCGGCCGCCCGATCTGGTCCTCCACTTCGCCTCACCCGCCTCGCCCGCCGACTATCTGCGGCTGCCCGTCCACACGTTGGAGACCGGCAGCCTCGGCACCCGCAACGCGCTCGCCCTCGCCCACGCCCACGGCGCGCGCTTCGTCCTGGCGTCCACCTCGGAGGTCTACGGCGATCCCGAGGAGCATCCGCAGAACGAGCGGTACTGGGGCCATGTCAACCCCGTCGGGCCCCGGAGCGTGTACGACGAGGCGAAACGTTTCGGCGAGGCGCTGACCAGCGCCGCCGCGCGCGCCCGCGGTACGGACACGCTGATCGTGCGGCTCTTCAACACCTACGGACCGCGCATGCGCGGCTACGACGGCCGGGCCGTACCGACCTTCATCCGGCAGGCGCTCGCGGGAGAGCCGCTGACCGTCACCGGCGACGGCCTGCAGACCCGGTCGCTGTGCTACGTCGACGACACCGTGCGCGGCGTCCTCGCGGCCGCCGCGCACGGGATGCCGGGACCGGTGAACATCGGCAACCCGACCGAGATCACCATGCTCGACCTGGCCCGATGGATCGTGGAACTGACCGGATCCCGCTCCGACGTGCGCTTCGTCGAGCGTCCCATCGACGACCCGGCGGTGCGCTGCCCGGACATCACGCTCGCGCGCGACAAACTCCAGTGGCAGCCACGGGTCCAGGCCGAGGAGGGGCTGCGCCGGACGATCGACTGGTTCCGCTCCCAGGAAGCCGCCTGAGCGCGGTCCCCGCGCCCGTACCCGTATCCACGCCCCGTCCGTACCGGCATTCCGCGCTCCGTGTCCCTGTCCGTCTCCGCGCCCGTGCCCGTTCCCGGCCGGCCGTTTCAGCAGCGCCGCGGCGCCGTACCACCGCACCGCCTCCGTCCGACCACCGGAAGGCCTCCCATGCGAGTTCTCGGCATCAACGCCCTCTTCCACGATCCCGCCGCCGCGCTGGTCGTCGACGGCATCACCGTCGCCGCCGCGGAGGAAGAACGGCTCTCCCGGCGCAAACACGGCAAGCGGCCGGTGCCGTTCTCCGCCTGGGAACTGCCCGAGCAGGCCGCGCGCTGGTGCCTGGAGCGGGCCGGGCTGCGACCCGGCGACCTCGACCTGGTCGCCTACTCGTACGATCCCCAGCTCGCCAGGCCCGCCGACGAGATGGGCCTGGACGACCCGTGGGACAGCCTCCGCCAGGCGTACGCGCGCAGCGCCCCCGGCTTCCTGGCGACCGCGCTGCCCGGACTCGACCCCGCCGCCGTGCGGTTCGTCGGACACCACCTGGCGCACGCCGCCTCCGGCGCGTTCGCGGCCGAGGCCGCCGAGACGTCCTCGGTCCTGGTGCTCGACGGACGCGGCGAATGCGCCTCGCACCTGGCCGCCCGGCGCGTCGGCGACCACCTCGAACCGCTGCGCGCCCAACTCCTGCCCGACTCCCTCGGGTTGGTCTACGAGGAGCTGACCGACCACCTCGGGTTCCTGCGCTCCTCCGACGAGTTCAAGGTGATGGCGCTCGCCTCGCACGGCACGCCCCGCTTCGCGGACGAGATCCGCCGCTACGTCCACCCCACCGGCGACGGCGGCTTCCGGGCGCACGGCGTGCCCTGGGCGGAACTGTGCCCGCGGCGCGCGGCCGACGAGCAGTGGACCGCGGCGCACGCCGACCTGGCCGCGAGCGCCCAGACCGTCCTCGAGGAGACCCTCCTCGACCTGGCGCGCTGGCTGCACGGCCAGACCCACGACGACGTCCTCACGCTCGCCGGCGGCGTCGCCCTCAACTGCGTGGCCAACTCCTTCCTCGCCCGCGAAGGCCCCTTCTCCCGCGTCTGGGTGCAGCCGGCCGCCGGCGACGCCGGAACGGCCCTCGGCGGGGCCCTGCTGCTGTCCGCGGAGGCGGGCGAGCGGCCCGCGCCGATGCCGGGCGCGGCGCTCGGCCGCGAGTGGACGGACGACGAGCTCGCCGGACGGCTCAAGACGGCCGCCGTGCCCTTCGAACGCCCGCCGGACATCGCGGTGCTCGTCGCGGAGACACTGGCCGCCAACGGTGTGGTGGCGTGGTTCCAGGGCCGCTCGGAGTACGGCCCGCGGGCCCTCGGCCACCGCTCGCTGCTGGCCCACCCGGGCCACGCCGGGAACCTGGAACGGCTCAACGACATCAAGGGACGCGAGCAGTTCCGGCCGGTGGCGCCCATGGTGCTGGTGGAACGCTCCGCCGACATCTTCGACGGGCCGCTGCCGAGCCCGTACATGCTGTTCGTGCACGACGTGGACCCGGCCTGGCGCGAGCGCATCCCGGCCGTCGTGCACGTCGACGGCACCGCGCGGATCCAGACCGTCGACCGGCGCCACGAGCCGCTCGTGGCCCGCATGCTGGAGGAGTTCGAACGGCTCACCGGGCTGCCCGTGGTCGTCAACACCAGCCTCAACACCGCCGGCCGGCCCATGGTCGACGACCCGCGTGACGCCTTGGAGTGCTTCGGCTCCACACCGGTCGACCTGCTCGCCATCGGGCCGTTCGCCGTCCGCCGCGCCGACATGTTCCGCGCCACCGCGAACGGATGGCACGACGGGGCCGGCGAGGCCCCCGGCGAGGACAGGTGCGTCCGGTGAACGGCCGCCCCGAGGACACGCGTTACGCGGTCGTCGTGCCCACCGTCGGCCGGCCGAGCCTCTACCGGTGCCTGGAGGCCCTCGCGGACTCCCTGGCCCGCGCCGGCGCCGGCCGGCGGCCCGAGCGGGTGGTCCTGGTGCACGACCGGCCGGCTCCCGGTGGCGGCGTGCCGGACCTGCCGGTGCCCGAGGCCCTGCGCGACGTCACCCTCGTCGTGCCGGGACGGGCCCGCGGTCCCGCCGCCGCGCGGAACACCGGCGCGGGCGTGGCGGCCGAGGACGCGGTGCCCTGGCTCGTCTTCCTCGACGACGACGTCGTACCGTCCGCGCACTGGGCCGAGGACCTCGCCCACGACCTGGCGGGAGCCTCGCCCACCACGGCCGCCGTGGCGGCCCGGATCGAGGTGCCGCTGCCCGAGGGCCGGAGCCCCACCGACGGCGAGCGGAACACCGCCGCGCTGGCCACCGCGCGGTGGATCACCGCCGACATGGCCGTGCGGTGGGAGGCCTTCCAGGCCGCGGGCGGCTTCGACGAACGCTTCCGCCGCGCCTTCCGGGAGGACGCCGACCTCGCCCTGCGACTGACGGCCGGCGGCTGGACGATCGACGACGGGCGCCGGCGCACCGCGCACCCGCCCCGGGACGCGGACCGGTGGATCTCGCTCCGCCAGCAGGCGGGCAACGGCGACGACGTCCTGATGCGCCGCCTGCACGGACCCGACTGGCGCGAGCGGGCCGCCGCCCCGCCCGGGCGGCTGTCCCGCCACCGCGCCGTCACGGCCGCCGGCGCCGCCGCGCTCGGCTGCGCCCTGGCCGGCCGGCGCCGGGCCGCCGCGGTGTGCGGCGCGCTGTGGTGCGCCGGGACGGCCGAGTTCGCCCTGGCCCGGATCCTGCCGGGTCCACGGTCCCGCGCGGAGGTGGCCGACATGATCCTCACGAGTACGGCCATCCCGCCCGCCGCCACCTGGCACTGGCTGCGCGGTCTCCTCGCGCACCGGGCGGAACGGCCCCGCGGGCCGGCACGTCCGCCGGCCGCCGGAGCCGCGCCGGCGTCGGCGGCCGGACGCCGGGAGGCGGTGTCATGACCGCCGCCGGCCGCGCCGCACGGCCCGCCGCGCCCTGGCTGTTCGCCGGACGCCCGGGCGCGGTGGCGCCCACGGTACGGCGCGCGGCCGACGGGCCGGTGCGGGACGGGGTGCCGGACGCGGTGCCGGACGCGGTGCTGTTCGACCGGGACGGGACCCTGATCGTCGACGTGCCCTACAACGGCGACCCGCGCCGGGTGGTCCCCGTCCCCGACGCCGCCGAGGCCCTCGCCCTGCTGCGGTCCGCCGGAGTGGCCGTGGGTGTGGTCAGCAACCAGTCCGGTGTGGCCCGCGGGCTGCTGACGCGCCGCCAGGTGGCGGCCGTGCGGCGGCGCGTCGACCGGCTGCTCGGGCCCTTCGACGTCTGGGCCGTGTGCCCGCACGGCCCGGAGGACGGCTGCGACTGCCGCAAACCGGCGCCCGGTCTGGTGCTCGCGGCCTGCGCCCGGCTGGGCGCCCGGCCCTCCCGTACCGTCGTGATCGGCGACATCGGCAGCGACATGTCCGCCGCCCGGGCGGCGGGCGCCCACGGCGTCCTCGTCCCGACTCCCGCCACGCTCCCGCCCGAGATCGCCGATGCCCCCCGCACCGCCCCGAACCTGACCACGGCGGTCCGCATCGCCCTCACCACCTCCTGGCCCCCCGATCCGCCGACACCCGACCCGAACCTGCCGCCGGCCGAGGGGCCGGCCGCAGGTGCCGAGCGGGGCGCGTGGGACGCGGGCGAGCGCCTGCCGGCCGGCGCGGGAGCCAACCGCGGCGCGGACCCGGGCAAGAGCCTGCCGGCCGGCGCGGGCCGGGACGCGGGCGGTGTCCGACCCGGTGGCAGGGCCGGTGGCCGAGGCGGTGGCCCGTGAGTGCCCGGCCGCGCACGCTCGTCGTGCGGCTCGACAGTGCCGGGGACGTGCTCCTGGCCGGGCCCGTGGTGCGGGCGGTGGCGGCGGGCTCGTCCTGGACGGCGGTGCTGTGCGGGCCCCAGGGCGCCCCGGCCGCGCGGTTGCTGCCGGGCGTGGACGACGTCCTCGTGCACGAGGCGCCGTGGGTCGGGCTCGAACCGCCGCCGGTCTCGCCGCGGGACTGCCTGCGGCTGGTCAGGGCGGTGACGGCCGGCCGCTTCGACCGGGCACTCGTCCTGGTCTCGTACCACCAGAGCCCGCTGCCGGTCGCGCTGCTGCTGCGGCTGGCCGGAGTGGACTGGATCGGCGCGGACTGCGAGGACTACCCCGGCGCGCTGCTCGACCTGCGGCACCGGCGCGCGCCCGGCCGGCACGAGGTCGAGGCGGGTCTCGACCTGGCCCGGGCGGCCGGTTTCGGGCTGCCGGCCGGGGACGACGGCGGGCTGCGGGCCGGGCCGCTGCCGGACACGGCCCGGCTGACCGGCACCGCCCCCTATGTCGTGGTGCACCCGGGAGCGGCGGTGCCGGCCCGGGCCTGGAGCCCGCCCCGCGCGGCCCGGGCGGTGGCCGCATTGCACGCGGCGGGCCACCGGGTCGTGGTCACCGGTTCGGCGTCGGAGCGATGGCTGACCGCGCTCGTGGCCGGCCGCTACGGCCTGGACCTCGGCGGCGAGACGTCTGGACTCGGTGACCTGGCGGGCGTCCTCGCCGGGGCCGGCGCCGTCGTGACGGGCAACACAGGGCCCGCGCATCTGGCGGCGGCCGTACGGACGCCGGTGGTGTGCCTGTTCGCGCCGGTGGTCCCGGCGGAGCGCTGGCGCCCGTACGGCGTCCCGCACGTGCTGCTCGGCGACCAGAACGCGCCCTGCGCGGGAAGCCGCGCCCGGGTCTGCCCCGTACCGGGACACCCGTGTCTCGACGGGATCCACGACGCCGCGGTGGTGGAGGCGGTGGCCTCGCTGCTGCCGCCCGCCGCACCGGCCCCGGAGTTCCGCCCCGCCGCCGCGGTGGCGACGGGAGCGATCGGAGGGACGACCGCATGAACATCCTGCTGTGGCACGTCCACGGATCCTGGACGACGGCCTTCGTCCAGGGCCCGCACACCTATCTGGTCCCGGTCACGCCCGACCGCGGACCGGACGGGCGGGGCAGGGCGCAGACGTTCACCTGGCCGGTCTCGGTCCAGGAGGTGCCGCCGGAGCGGCTCCGTGACGCGCCGGTCGACCTCGTCGTGCTGCAACGTCCGCACGAGGAGGCGCTCGCCACCGAGTGGCTGGGCGGCCGCCGGCCGGGCCGGGACGTGCCGGCCGTGTACGTGGAGCACAACACGCCCCGCGCCGACGTGCCGTTGACCCGGCATCCGACGGCCGACCGCGCCGACCTGACGCTCGTGCACGTCACGCATTTCAACCGGCTCCTGTGGGACAACGGCAGCACCCGGACGGCCGTCGTCGAACACGGCGTCGTCGACCCGGGCCACCGCTACACCGGCGGCCTCCCACGCGCCGCCGTGGTGATCAACGAACCGGTGCGGCGTGGCCGGTTCGTCGGTACGGACCTGCTGCCCGGCCTCGCCGCCGCGACGCCCCTGGACGTCTTCGGCATGCGCACGGAGGGCCTCGCCGCGCACCTGGGACTGCCCGAGGACCGCTGCCGTACGGCGGACCTCCCTCAGGCCCGGCTGCACGCGGCCATGGCGCAGCGCCGCTTCTATCTGCACCCGATCCGCTGGACGTCGCTCGGCCTCTCCCTGATCGAGGCGATGATGCTCGGCATGCCCGTGGTGGTGCTCGCCACCACCGAGGCCGCCGAGGCCGTCCCGGCCGGCGCCGGAATCCTCTCCACCCGTCCGGAGGTGCTGGCCCGCGCCGCCCGGCACTATCTCGCCGAACCCGCCGCGGCCGCCGCGGACGGCAACCGGGCCCGTCAGGCGGCCCTCGACCACTACGGTCTCAAGCGCTTCCTCGCCGACTGGGAGCGCCTCACCGCGGAGGCATGCTCATGACCAGCCCGCTCACCGTCGCGCTCGTCTCCGAGCACGCGAGCCCGCTCGCCACCCTCGGCGGCGTCGACGCCGGAGGCCAGAACGTCCACGTCGCCCAGCTCGCCGGGGCGCTCGCCGACCGCGGCCACCGGGTCGTCGTCTACACCCGGCGCGACGACGCCGCCCTGCCGGTGACGGTGCCGCTGCGGCCCGGTGTCCTCGTCCACCACGTGCCCGCCGGGCCGGCCGAACATCTGCCGAAGGACCATCTCCTGCCGCACATGCGGCCGTTCGCGCGCTACCTCGCCGACCGGTGGCGCGAGGACCGGCCCGACGTGGTGCACGCGCACTTCTGGATGTCGGGACTGGCCGGCCTGTGGGCCACGGAGCGCACCGGCACGCCGTTCCTGCACACGTATCACGCGCTCGGCTCGGTCAAGCGGCGCCACCTGGGCGCGGCGGACACCAGCCCGCCGAGCCGCGTCAGCTGCGAGACCCAGGTGGGCCTCGGCTGCGACCGCGTCGTCGCCACCTGCCGGGACGAGGTCGAGGAACTGGCCGCCATGGGCATCCCGCGGGCCAAGGCCGACATCGTGCCCTGCGGAGTCGACCCCGCCTTCTTCCGCCCGGACGGGCCCGTCGCCCACCGCGGGCCGTTCCGGCACCGGCTGCTGCACCTGGGCCGGCTGGTCGCGCGCAAGGGAGCCGCGGTCTCCGTCGCCGCGCTCGTACGACTGCCCGACGCCGAACTCGTCGTCGCGGGCGGTCCGCCGCCCGGTGACCTCGCGGCGGACCCGGAGGTGCGGCGGCTGCGGACCTTCGCCGAGGAACTGGGCGTCGCCGACCGGGTCTTCTTCACCGGCGCGGTGCCGCGGCCCGTGGTGCCGGCGCTGATACGGAGCGCCGACGTCGTCCTGTGCCCGGCGGACTACGAGCCGTTCGGGATCGTGCCGCTGGAGGCCATGGCCTGCGGCCGGCCCGTCGTGGCGAGCGCCGTCGGCGGCCAGCTGGACTCGGTCGACCACGGAGTGACCGGGCTGCACGTGCCGCCCGGCGACCCTCGGCTGCTCGCCGCCGCGGCCCGGCTGCTCCTCGCCGACCCGGCCTTGCGCGCGCGGTACGGCAGGGCAGGGCGGCGCCGGGTGCTCGCACGGTTCTCGTGGGCACGGGTGGCCGGGGCCACGGAGGACTCCTACCGCGCCGTCCTCGCCGCCCACGCGCCGCTGGCGGCCGGAGCGCGCTGACCCGCGGACCGGCCCGCCCCGCCGGGGCCGGCCGGCGAACCGGTCGCACGACGCAGAGACAGACGAAGGAGCCCACCCGTCATGAACGAATCCCGTACCTACGAGGAGGCACGGCGGCACTGCCGGTCCCTGTGCCGCGCGGTCGACGACCTCGACGGCGCGGAACTGGCGCGGCTGGCCCGCTGGGGCCGCCATCTCGCGGGCGTGCTCACCGAGGGCGGCCGCCTGTTGGTCGCCGGAAACGGCGGCAGCGCCGCCGAGGCCCAGCACCTGACCGCCGAACTCGTGGGCCGCTACCGCGAGGAGCGCCCCGCCTTCTCCGCCCTGGCGCTGCACGCCGAGACGTCGAGCGTGACGGCCATCGGCAACGACTACGGCTACGAGCAGGTCTTCGCCCGGCAGGTGGCCGCCCACGGCCGGGCCGGCGACGTGCTGATGCTGCTGTCGACGTCGGGCCGCAGCGCGAACCTGCTGTCCGCCGCCATGACGGCCCGGTCCCGTGACGTGGACGTGTGGGCGCTGACCGGACCGGCGCCCAATCCGCTGGCCGAGGCGGCCGACGACGCCGTGTGCGTGACCGGCCCGACCACCGCGACCGTGCAGGAGGCGCACCTGGTGGTCGTGCACCTGCTGTGCGAGTTCTTCGACGCGGCGCTCGCCGGCACGGAGACGGGCGGCACGGCCTCCGGCCGGTCCGCCTACGACGGCGTGCCGTCCGCCCTTCTCGGAGGGACGCCGTGAACCGCGGCCCGCTGGTCGTCGTGGGCGACCTCCTGCTCGACGAGGACGTCGAGGGCGAGGCCGGCCGCCTGGCGCCGGACGCGCCGGTGCCCGTCGTCGACGTGACGCGGGTACGGCGGCGGCCGGGCGGGGCCGGGCTCGCCGCGCTCCTCGCGGCGGAGGCCGGTGCGGAGGTGGTCCTGGTGACCGCGCTCGGCACGGACGCCGCCGGCGACGCGGCGCGGCGGGCGCTCGGCGACCGGGTCCGGATCGTCGCCCTGCCGCTGGACGGCACCCTCCCGGTCAAGACCCGCGTCCTGGCGGGCGGCCGGCCGCTGGTCCGCCTGGACCGGGGCGGCGGCCGCCCGGGCCGGCCCGGTGCCGATGCCCTCGCCGCCCTGCGGGCCGCCCGCGCCGTCCTGGTCTCCGACTACGGCCGGGGCACCGCCGACGTGCTGCGCGAGGCGCTGACCGAGGCCGCCGCCCGGGTGCCGCTGGTCTGGGACCCGCACCCGCGCGGCGGGCCGCCGGTCCCGGGCACCTGCCTGGCCACGCCCAACGCGAAGGAGGCCGCGGCCTTCGCTCCCGAGCCGCCCTCCGCTTCCGCCTCGGAGGCGGTGTCCGGCGACCCGAGGAACCCGGCGCACGGCGCCCGGACGGGCAGTCCGGGAGACCTGCCCCGCGAGTCGATCCCAGGTGACCTGCTCTCGTACGGCCTCTCACCGGCCGACACCACCGCCGCGGACCCGGCGGCCGGCGAGCCAGGGACCCCGGCCTACGGCGCCGAACCCGGCGCCCCGGACGACCTGCCCCGCGAACCGATGCCGGACGCCCCGCTCCCGTACGGCCCCGCACCGACCGACACCACCGCCGCCGCCGACTCGCTGACCAGCGAGCCAGGGACACCGACCTACGGTGTCGACCCCGGCGCCCCGGGCACCCCGTTCCCGTACGAACTTGCGCCGACACCGTCGTACGGCCCCGCACCGGCCTCCACCCCCGCCGCCGGCCCGGCCGCCGGCGAGCCGAGGAATCCGGCGCACGGCGTCGCACCGGACGCACCCGTCCCGGCCGGCGACATCGCCTCCTCCCCCGCCGCCTCCTCGCTGCGCGTGCACGCGGAGCGGGGCGCGGCGCTCGCCCGGGGCTGGCGGGCCACGTACGTGGCCGTCACGCTCGGGGCGGACGGTGCGCTGCTGACGCGGGCCGGGTCGGCGGCTCCGCTGCTGGTGCCGGCGGTGCAGGCCGGCGGGGGCGACCCGTGCGGGGCCGGGGACTGCTTCGCCGCGGCCGTGACCGTGGCGCTCGCCGACGGCGCGCTGCCGGCGGAGGCGGTGGAGCGGGGCGTGGCGCAGGCGGCCGCGTTCGTGGCGGCGGGCGGCGCCGCGGCGGTGCCGGACGCCTCGGCCGGCCGGCGGCCCGCCGGGTCGCGGGACCGCGCGCCCGACGCCTTCGCGCTGGCCCGCGCCGTGCGGTCCCGTGGCGGCACGGTGGTCGCGACCGGCGGCTGCTTCGATCTGCTGCACGCCGGCCATGTGGGCCTCCTGGAGCGGGCCGGCCGGATCGGTGACTGCCTGATCGTGTGCGTCAACTCCGACGCCTCGCTGGCCCGCCTGAAGGGTCCGGGCCGGCCACTGACCCCGCTCGCGGACCGGATGCGGGTCCTCGCGGCCCTGGGCAGCGTCGACGCGGTCGTCTCCTTCGACGAGGACACTCCCGAACGCCTCCTCGCCCGGCTGCGGCCGGACGTGTGGGTGAAGGGCGGCGACTACTCGGCGGACGGCCTGCCGGAGACGGAGGTCCTGCGCCGCTGGGGCGGCCAGACCGTCGTCCTTCCCTACCTCGACGGCCGCTCCACCACCTCGCTCGCCGACCGCGCGGCCCGGGCCGCCGCCGCGATCCGCGGAGCCGCCCGATGACCGGCGCCGCGGGGCGTCCCGCGCTGCTGGTGCTGCGGGCGCTGGGCCTCGGTGACCTGCTCGCGGGCGTTCCGGCGCTGCGGGCGCTGCGGCGCGGCTTCCCGGACCACGAGCTGGTGCTGGCCGCGCCGCGCGAGCTCGGGCCGCCGGCGGCGCTGACGGGATGCGTGGACCGGCTGCTGCCCGCCGCGGGGCGGGACCGGGCCGTTCCCGACGCGCTGCCGCGCGCCGCCCGCCGCCCGCGGCTCGCGGTCAACCTGCACGGCCGGGGCCCGGCGAGCCACCACCTGCTGCTGGGCGTCGAACCGGAGGAGCTGTGGGGCTTCCGGCATCCGTCCGTGCCCGAGGTGGCGGGCCCTGCGTGGACGCCGTACGAGCACGAGCGGACGCGTTGGTGCCGGCTGCTGCGCTGGTACGGGCTCACGGCCGACCCGGACGACGTCCGCATCGCACCGCCCGCCGGGCCGGGCCGCCCGCCGTGGCCGGGCGCGGTGGTGCTGCATCCCGGGGCCCAGGCCGCCGCCCGGCGGTGGCCGGTGGAACGCTTCGCCGCCGTGGCGCGTGAGGTCGGCGCCGCGGGCCACGAGGTGGTGGTCACGGCGGGCCCGGGTGAGGAGCGGTCGGCCCGGGCGGTGGCGGAGTCGGCGGGCCTGCCACCGTCGGCGGTGCTGGGCGGCGACGGCGGTGGGGTCCCGTTCGGCGAGCTGTGCGCGCTGATCGGCGCCGCGCGCTGCGTGGTGGTGGGAGACACCGGCCTGGCCCATCTGGCGACCGCCCTGGGCACGCCGTCCGTGGTGCTGTTCGGCCCGGTCTCGCCGGAGCTGTGGGGCCCGCCGCCCGGCGGGCGTCACATCGCGCTGTGGCATCCCGGCGCCGACCGGGACCGCGGGCCCTCCGGCGCCCGGCGCGCCGCCACGAGCCGCCCGGGTGATCCCCACGCCGGTCGCCCCGACCCGCGTCTGCTGCGGATCACGGTCGACGAGGTGGTCTCGGCCGTGTTCACGGCTGTCGCGGAGCCCGGCCGGCCCGGCCGGCTGCCCGCGAAGGTGGCGGGCCCGTGAAGCGGTCAGGCGGCGCTTTCCACGGCCGGGCGGGTGAGGGCGACCGGGACGACCGGCTCCGGCAGGGGCCGGACGGCCGGGGCGGACCGGCGGCCGTGCAGGAGCCAGCCGCAGGTCACCGCGGCGGCGACGACCATGCCGCCGGTGACCAGCGCGCCGCGCGCGCCGAGCAGCTCCATGAGCAGGCCGAGGGTGGGCGGCGCGGCCAGGCCCCACAGCGTGCGGATGCTGTTCCACGCGCCGAGGACGCGGCCGCGCATCCGCGGCGGCGGGTCGGTCTGCAGCAGCGTGTTCTGGGCGTTGTCCGCGACGGATTCGGCGACCGCCATGGGCAGGGCGAGGACGATCAGGAAGGCCAGCGACGGGGAGGCGCCGGCGACGATCTGGAGCACGGCGCCGCCCGCGGTGAGCAGGGCGACCAGGCGCACCCGGGGAGCGCGCAGCCGGGCGCCGAGCACGGCGCCGACGATGCCGCCGACGGCGAGCGTGGTGGAGACGGCACCGAAGGAGCCGGTGGAGCCGGCGAGCGGCCCGGTGACGAGCACGGCGAGGGTGAGCGAGTAGTTCCGGCCGAAGAGGGCGCTGACGGCGTTCAGACCGGCGAGGGCGACGAGTCGCGGGCGGCGCGCGAAGAAGACGAGCCCGGCCCGCACGCTCGTGTCCGTCTCCTCGGACAGGCCCGGCGCGGCTCCGTCCGGTGCGGCCTGGTCCGGTGCGGCCCCGGCCTTCGGGCGGGGCTCGTGCTCCTGGGGCCTGACGAGCTTGAGGAACGGGATGACGGCCGCCACGAAGAAGAACGACAGGCCGTTGGCGACGTAGGCCGCGGCCGTGCCCAGGGTGGCGACGGTGACTCCCGCGAGCGCGGCGCCCGTGAGCCGGCCGCCGCTGTGGGCGAGCGAGCCCACTCCGATGGCGGAGGGCACGTCGCCGGGCGGCACCAGGTCGTTGCCGAGCAGCGCGCAGGCCGGGCCGTCGATGGTGGCGACGAGGCCGGTGACGACGGCGAGCGCGATGAGGACGGGCAGGTTCAGTCCGTCGGTGGCCACCAGGAGTGCGGTGGTCAGGGCGACCAGGCCGAGCGCCACCTGGGAGAGCGCGGCGGTCGCCTTGCGCGGCAGCCGGTCGACGGCGGCGCCGCCCAGCAGGCCCACGAGGAGGCCGGGGGCCGCCTGCGCGGAGATCGACAGGCCGGCCGCGGCGGGCGACCCGGTGATGTGCAGCACCAGCAGGTTCTGGACGGTCAGCTGCATCCAGGTGCCGGTGTTGGAGACGAAGTGGGCGACGGCCCACCAGCGCATGCCGCGGTGACGCAGCGATCGCCAGGGCGAGCGGTCGCCCGGCGCGGACGCGGACGGCCGGGACGAGGGACGGAACGAGGACGGGAACGTACGCAAGGAGGGCACAGGAATACCGGGGGCCGCGCCGGTGCGCGCGAGGGTCGGGAGGGGGAGGTGGGCGGCCGCGGTCCGCCGTGTCCGCCGGAGGTGCGGGTGCGGGCCGAACGGCCGTCGGCCATCGTGGCAGACGGTTCTCGAGAAGCACGGTGGCCGCCGTCACAGGCCCGCCCGGCCCACCCGCCCGTCTGCTCAACGCGCTTGGCGCGCGGCGGACTTGGACTTCACGTGGGCTTGCTCACACGACCGTGGGGCCTGCTCGCACGACCTTGGAAGACGACGGAGGAGAGTCAGCGATGAACAGTGGAGTGGAGATCTCGCTCGACGGCCGGCAGGCCCTTGTCACCGGCGGTGCGCGCGGGCTCGGCGCCGCGATCGCGCGCCGGCTGGCCCGGGCCGGTGCCTCGGTGCTGGTGGCCGACGTGCGGCAGGAGCAGGCGAAGGAGCTGTGCGAGAGCCTGCTGGCCGAGGGGCTGCGGGCGCGGCCGGTCGCCCTGGACGTGTGCGACGCCGAGGCGGTCGCCGAACTCTTCGCCGACCTGGACGCGCTGGGCGGCGCGGCGGGCGGCGGCGTGGACGTCCTGGTGAACTGCGCCGCCGTGGACGTCACGAAGCCCGTGTCGGAGCTCACCGCCGAGGAGATCACCCGGGTGATCACCACGGACCTGCTCGGGCCGATGTACCTCTGCCGTGAGGCGTACCGCCGGATGGTGGACCGGGGCGGCGGGCACGTCGTCAACATCCTGTCGACCGCGGCCGTCGGCACCTGGACCGAGGCGGGCCCGTACTCGGCGGCGAAGTCGGGACTGCGCGCCTTCACGCACACGCTCTTCAAGGAGGCGCAGCGGGACTGCCCCGGCATCGGCGTCACCGGAGTGATCGCGGGCGGCATGGAGACCCCGTTCATCATGGACCGCTTCCCCGACACGGACACCGCGCTGCTGCAGAGTCCCGAGGTGGTCGCGGACGCCGTCGCCTACGCCCTTTCCGTACCGGCGGGCAGCGCCGCCGCCGAGCTCGTCGTCGTACCGCGGCGCGAGGTCTCCTGGCCGTGAGGAGGAGCTGTGAAAGCCGTCACCTGGCAGGGTCGGCGCAAGGTCTCCGTGGAGACCGTGCCTGACCCGGTGATCCAAGAGCCCACCGACGTGATCGTGCGGATCACCAGCAGCGGGCTGTGCGGATCGGATCTGCATCTGTACGAGGTCCTCGGACCGTTCCTCGACCCGGGCGACGTGCTCGGGCACGAGCCGATGGGCGTGGTGGAGGAGGTGGGGCCGGAGGTGCGGCGGATCGCGCCGGGCGACCGGGTGGTCGTGCCGTTCAACATCTGCTGCGGCAGCTGCGCGATGTGCGCGCAGGGCCTGCACTCGCAGTGCGAGACGACGCAGGTGCATGCGTACGGCACGGGCGCGGCGCTGTTCGGCTACACCAAGCTGTACGGGCAGGTGCCGGGCGGGCAGGCGGAGTACCTGCGCGTGCCGTTCGGCGACACCCTGCCGATCCCGGTGCCCGAGGGACCGCCGGACGACCGGTTCGTCTATCTGTCGGACGTGCTGCCGACGGCCTGGCAGGCGGTCGAGTACGCGGAGGTGCCGCCGGGCGGTTCGCTGGCGGTGCTCGGGCTCGGCCCGATCGGGGACATGGCCGCCCGCATCGCCCTGCTGCGCGGCACGGAGCTGGTCATCGGCATCGACCCGGTGCCCGAGCGGCGCGCCCGGGCCGCGGCTCGCGGAGTGCACGTCCTGGACCCGGCCGAGGAGGGCGACGGCCTGGTCGAACGGGTGCGGGACCTGACCGACGGGCGCGGCCCGGACGCGGTCGTGGACGCGGTCGGCATGGAGGCGCACGGCGCGCCGCTGGTCCGCGGGCTGCACTCGATGGTGGCCCGGCTGCCCGACGCGGTCGCCCAAAAGCTGATGCGGCGCTTCGGCGTGGACCGCCTCACCGCGCTCCATCTGGCGGTCGAGCTGGTGCGGCGGGGCGGGACCGTGTCGCTCTCCGGCGTCTACGGCGGCGCGGCGGACCCGATGCCGCTCCTGGTGATGTTCGACAAGCAACTGCGGCTGCGGATGGGGCAGGCGAACGTGCTGCGGTGGGTGGACGACCTGCTGCCGCTGCTCACGGACGACGATCCGCTGGGCGTGGACGGTTTCGCGACGCACCGGCTGCCGCTGGCCGAGGCTCCGGAGGCGTACGAGATGTTCCAGACGAAACGCGACGGCGCCGTGAAGATCCTCTTCAGTCCGTGAGGCGCGGCGCGTTCGTCGCGCTGCCGGCCGGATCCGGGGTCGGGGCTCAGCCCTCGACCCCGGTGGCCGTGTGCGAGGCGCCGACCGGCTTGGACTCGGGCGAGCCGCGCTGGCGCAGGTAGACGGAGAGGATGACCATGGCGAAGACCGCCAGGAGCTCCGACTGCCAGTTCTGCAGCGAGCGGTTCCAGAAGTCCGAGGAGCCGAGGTAGGAGCCCCATCCGATGGGCGGCTGGAGCTGGCGGAGCCGTTCGCCGTTGTACGCGGCGACGCCGGAGACGGACTGGGCGAACCAGGACAGGAAGAAGATGGCGGCCATGACCAGGCCGAGCGAGCGGGAGTAGGCGGCCTGGCGCCAGTCCTTCGTACCGGCCCAGCGGGGCGAGTCGGCGCGGGCGTGGTCGCCCATCCGCTGGTCGCGGTCGCTCTCGGAGCCTGCCCGGGCGAGGGGCTTGGACTCCGGTGAGCCGCGCTGGACGAGGTGGATGGTGCCGAACACGTACAGGAAGAACTGCAGGAACTCCGACTGCCAGTTCTCGGTGACGTCGACCGCGAAGTCCGAGGACATCAGGTAGTCGCCGAAGCCGATCTGCTGGAGGCCCTCGACGGCGAGCTGCTCGTTGAACTCCGCCCGTCCGGAGACGGCCTGGCAGGCCAGGACGACGAAGAAGGCCGCCGCGAAGGCGAGGGAGAGGCTGTTGGCCCGCCAGAAGCCCATGCCGTCCGGGCGGGTCGAGCGCTCCGCCGTCACCGGTGCATCGCCCCGATCGCGGTGAAGTAGGCGAGACCGCCCAGGAGGGTCAGGACGCAGCCGACGAACACGATCTTCACCGTCAGGATCCCTTCAGTGAGCAGCGGTACGGTTCGTCCTCCGCCTGCGGCTCGCAGCCGGCCGCGACGACCTTCCACCCGTCGTCGAACAGGGACAGGAACAGCGTGTCGCCCGTCATGCGCAGCAGCGCCTGCCGGCCGTAGACGTCGACGCCTCGCGCGGCACCGGCCCGCGGCAGTCCCAGCTGCTGCAGGGCGGGCCCGCACGGGCCCTTCGCGTCCTCCTCGACCTCGTCACGGGTCTCGGGCGCGAGCAGTTCGCATCCGGCGCGGTAGTCGCCCGCGGCGACGGCCGTCGTGAAGCGGCGGCCCGCGTCGGTGGCGCCGTCCTCGCGGGCGGCGGAGGCACCGCAGCCGGTCAGGGCGACGGCGGTCAGGGCCACCGCCACGGACCCCAGGGCACGCGGCAGTCGCCGCCGGGCGCCCCGGCCGCGGGAGCGGAAGGAGGGAGGATGCGTCGCCACGACGCCACCTTGCCCGCGGGCGAGTGCCGGATGCCCCTCTCGGGGGCCGAATGCGCCGCCGCCCTCACCCGATCGTGGGTGGAGGCGGCGGCGGTACGGGACGGCGGTGGCGGTCCGTTCCCGGCCGGTCAACCGGTGCCGGCCTGGTCCTGGCCGGTGGTCAGGAGCCGGTTGAAGAAGGAGCGGTACTGGCGCAGCGCCGTGCGCAGGCTCTCGGTGTCGACGTCCGCTCCCTCCTTCCACTGTCCTTCGAGCGTTCTGCGGTGCTCGGCGAAGGTGGCGGCGAGTTTCTGCATCACGTCGGCGACGAGGGAGTCGGCGGAGTGCACCGCCTCACGCGGGTCGTCGACGAACAGGCTCTGGATGTCCCGCCAGCGGGTCCGGAAGTCCTCCTCGGCGGCGGAGTCCATCAGCTGGGGCGACTCGTCGGCCGCGCCTCTTCTGTCGGCGCCCGCGGTGTCCTCGCCGCCCGACCGGCTGGTGTCCTCGCCGACGGACCGGCCGGTGTCCTCGCCGACGGCAATGCTCTCGCCCGGGTAGGTGGGCGGCGGTGCGGATTGCCCTTCCGCGGTCTCGTGCGTGCGGGTCTCGTGCGTGCGGGCGATGTCGTCGGTCGACAGGCCGGTGTCCTCGGCCCGTGACGGTGTGTCCTTGGGGTGCATGCTGCCGCGCCTCACTTGTCGTGACCGGCCGGGCCGGCCTGGTTGCCGTTGCCGTTGCCGTTGGCGAGCAGCTCGTCGAAGAGGACGCGGTAGTGGACCATCGCGCCCCGCAGCTGCTCCGTGGTGGCCCGGTGCGCGGAGGCGAGCCGGTCGACCTCATGCGCGTCCCGGTAGTGGCCGAGGGTCCTGCCGTGTTCCACGGACAGGTCGCGTATCCGCTGGTCGAAGTCGTCCGTGGGATAGCCGCGCTCCCGCATGAGGGTGGTCACGAGCCGGTCGGCGTCGTGGACCGCCTCCTCGGGCCGGTCGACGAACTGCTCCTGCACGCCGCGCCATTCCCGGGCGTAACGGTCCCTCAGCTCGGGTGCCAGCGGGCGGATGTCGAGCGACGCGTGCCGCTTCTCGCGGGCGTCGAGTTCGTGCTCGGCGGCCCGGCGGCCACCCGCCTCGTCGACCGCGCGCTCGTACTCGGGTCCGAAGCGCTCGCGCAGCCGGCGCCGCCGGCGTCTGCGGTCCAGGACGATCGCCAGCGCGATCAGCGCGATCACCACCGCGAGCGGTATGACGATGGCCAGTATTGTTCCGGTGGACATGGGCCGGCCCCCTTGGCTGTGACGTCCGTCTGTTGCGCGGCTGCCCGCTAGCGGAGCGGCGAAACGGCGGTCCGGCCGTCAGTGGGCGGCCTGGCCGAACTCGGCGTGCTGGGTGCGCAGGGCGAAGTCGGGCTCGTCCGAGGGCGGGCGTCCGAGGAAACGCCGGCGCGCCTCGGCGCGGGCCTCCCGCATCAAGGCCGTGAACTCCTCGTCCGTCAGCCGGTGCCGACGCCCTCCGGTACGGCGGGTTCCTGAACCGTCGGCGTGCCTGCGCATCTCCCTGACCTCCTCCGGCCGATCCGGCCCGCTCCGCGCCTTCGCGGTGCCGACCGGCGACTACCCAGGGCGCGGTGCCGGCACTCCGCAGGACAGCGCGGCGAACAAGGCCGCCCAGTCGCCGGAGGCGCGGCGTGGCGCCGGCCGCCCGCACGGCACCGACAAGGGCGGCCGCGGTGGCGGCGAGGGCGGGGGAACTCCTCCCGACCAGCGCGAGACCGGCAGCTGAGCCGCTCCCGTACGTGTCCGTCCGCCCCGGCCTCCGGCGTCCGCCGGAGGCCTTCCGCAGACCGGCCGCCCGTGGCCCGGATGCCCGGCGCGCTCCGGGGGTAGCCGCCGGGCACACGGCCGCTCGGCCGACCAGGAGGTGACAGTGATGACCGGACCGAGGAATCCCGCGAGTCCCGGGGCGGGCAATCCCGACCCGGAGCCCCGTACGACGTCCGGGCTGGAGCCTGGCGGCGGTGTGCCGCCGGGCGAGACGCCGCCCGCGGAGGCGAGCACGAGCACCGGCGCGGGGCCGTACCGTCCTCCGAAGCGCGGCTGGGCGGGCGGACCGCTGTTCGTCGTGCTCCTGCTCGTCGTCCTCGTGGCGCTGTTCTTCGCGGTGTACGGGATCGTGCTCGCGACCCGCTGAGCGCATGCCCGTGCGTGCGACGAGCCGATCGGGGCACCGGAAAGGAGTGCGGCTGCGTACCAGCGATCCGGCCGGACCCGGCTGGCGTCGGGTCCGTCACGGCCGTGGTTTCCGCTATCTCGACGCCACCGGCCGGCCCCTGCCGGAGGCCGACCGGGCCCGGGCGCGGGCCCTGGTGGTCCCGCCCGCGTGGCGCGACGTGTGGATCTGTCCCTGGCCCGACGGCCACATCCAGGCGACGGGCACCGACGCGGCCGGGCGGCGGCAGTATCTGTACCACGCGGAGTTCCGGGCCCAGCGCGAACGCGCCAAGCACGTGCATGTGCGCGAGGCGGCCGCGGCGCTGCCCCGGCTGCGGCGCGCCGTCCGGCGTGACCTGGCCCGGCGCGGCCTGTGCCGGCAGAGGGTGCTGGCGTGTGCCGCCCGGCTGCTCGACTACGGCTTCTTCCGGGTCGGCGACGACCGCTACCGGCGCGCGAACGACTCGTACGGGCTGACGACGCTGCGGCGCGAGCACGTCCGCTGCGCGCGTGGCCTGGTCCACCTCGACTATCCCGGCAAGTCCGGCCATCGGATCACGGCCGCGGTGGCCGACGAGGCGGTCCACCGGGTGGTGCGGGCCCTGCTGCGCCGGCGGGCGGGCGGTGAACGGCTCTTCGCGTACTGGCAGGACGGCGCCTGGCACGACCTGCGCGCGGACGAACTCAACGCGTATCTGCGCGACCGGTCGGGCGTGGACCTCAGCGCCAAGGACTTCCGCACCTGGCACGCGACGGTGCTCGCCGCGGTGGCCCTGGCGGTCTCCGAGCGGGCCGGGACCTCCGCGACCGCCCGCCGCCGGGCGGTCGGCAGGGCCGTGCGCGAGGTCAGCGCCTACCTCGGGAACACGCCCGCCGTCTGCCGCGGCTCGTACATCGCGCCCCGCGTCCTGGAGCGCTACGCCGCCGGCGTGACCATCGCGCCCGTGCTCGAACGCCTCGGCGAGGACGGCGTCTTCGGCCGTCCGGCCGTCCAGGGCCCGGTCGAGCGGGCCGTCCTCGCCCTGCTGGAGGGGTGACGGGTCCGTCCGCCGCGGCCTTCGGCGCCCGGGGATGACAAAAGGACCGGCCGAGTCGGGTGACTCGACCGGTCGTCCGTGTCCAAGGGGGGACTTGAACCCCCACGCCCGATAAAGGGCACTAGCACCTCAAGCTAGCGCGTCTGCCATTCCGCCACCTGGACGAGGTGTGCGTCGTGCTCCGCGGGCGTTCCCGCTCGCGGCGACGGAGATCAATCTACCAGGTGTTCGAGCCGCCGTTCACCACGTTTCCGGTGGTCAGCGCCGTGCGGGCGGTCCGGCGGCGGGCCCGGGCGGCCGCTCGGCCCGCGCGGTAGACGCGGGCGGCGGCCTCGTTGCCCGGGCAGCTCCACACGCCGTGCGGACAGTAGTCCGTCAGCGCCTGGTGGAGCGGCCGGCGCTCGCGGAACCAGTCGAGCATGCCGCGCATGTACGCCGGGTTGTCCCCGTTGCGGTAGAGGCCCCACTCCGGGTACGCGAAGGGCTTGTGGTGCCGCTCGGCGAAGGCCACGTGGTCGCGCAGCCCGTACGGCTCGTCGGCCTGCTGGCGGAAGGTCGTCCCGGCCGGGTGGTCGTAGGCGTCCATGCCGATCACGTCGACGTACGCGTCTCCCGGGTAGCAGCTCGTCCAGGGCACGGCGTCCCGGCCGCGGTTGGGCGCGAAGTCGAAGCGGAAGCGCTGGCCCTTCACGGCCCGCATGGTGTCCACGACGCGCCGCCAGTAGGCGCGCCACCGCGCCGGGTCGGGATGGCAGCGGTGGGTGTACGTGATGCCGTTCATCTCCCAGCCGAGGACGAGCTCGGTGTCGGCGAGGCCCAGGGCCACGAGGCGCTGCGCCAGGATCCTGAAGTGCCCGTCGTAGCGGCCGTCGGCGCCGTCCCGCAGGAGGGCGGCGACCTCGGCGTCGGGCAGGTGCGCCTCGCTGCGGTCGAGCATCGGCACGTTCATCACGACCGTCCGCCCGGGGCGGGCCGCGCGCCAGGCTCCCCACGGCGCGAGGAACTCGGGCGGGCCCTCGATGCTCTCCCAGTCGTCGCCGGGCAGGAAGGTGCGGCCCACGGTCAGCGGCCCCTGCCCGGCCCATTGCTCGAACTGCGCCATCCTGGCGATGCCGTCCGCCAGCGAGCCGGTGAACACGCCGCGCGCGGTGGCGGCGCTCCCGGCCTTCGCGTCGCCGCGCGGTGCGCCGCACGGCAGTCCCTGCGCGACCGTGAACACCACCACGAGCGCGGCGAGCACGCCGCTCCGCAGTCCTCCACGTCTGTCTCGTCGCATGCCGTCGGACGCCCTTGTGATCAGCGCCCGGACGGGCGTGTCCCGGGCGGCGTGTGATGCACCCGAGTCTGGTGCCGGGGGCGCGGCCGCGCCACTTCGGGGAGGCCGTGCGGCGGGCGGGCGTCACTCCGGCAGCCGGATGCCCTCCGGCAGCCGGATGCCGAACTCCTCGGCCAGGGCCCGCACCACCTCGTCGGCGTCCGCCAGTTCGCGTTCCTCGCGCGTGCCATCGGCGGCGGTCGTGGTGAGCCGGCGGCCGGTGAGGGACAGGTGCGCGTCGTCGGTGGTGCGCTCGGCGTAGACGGCGCGGGCGAACGGGGAGCGCGGGTTGGTGGCGATGTGCCAGTTGACGACCTCGTAGTCCGGCGCCTCGAACGGCTCGACCGTGAAGGAGTACTGGTCCTCCCAGTCGTCCTGGCCGGCGAGGTACGCCTGGAGCTTCCACAGGTCCAGCGGCCCGTCGTGCGGCGCGTGGACGAGCCGGTGGCGGCGCGGAGCGTCGTGCAGTTCGGTGCCGGCGGTCAGCGGGATCGGCTCGATCAGTGATCCGATGCTGCCGAAGCCGACGTCGCTGACGTACGGCACGGGCTCGCCGGGCACCTCGGTCAGCATCAGCATGTGGGTGCGCGGCCGGATCTCGCCCGGCTTCGCGCCGACGAGCACGCGGGCGGCGAGCAGCGTGACCCGGAAGCCGATGGCGGTGAGCGCCGCCGCGAGCAGCGTGTTGTGCTCGTAGCAGTAGCCGCCGCGCTCGCCGCGCACGAGCTTGGCCTCCAGGTCGGGCAGTGCGAGCGAGGGCGCGCGGCCGAGGACCGGGTCGAGGTTCTCGAAGGGGATGCCCAGGAGGTGCGCGCGGTGGACGGAGCGCAGCACCTCCGAGGTGGGCCGCGGCTCACCGGACCAGCCGATGCGGGCGAGATAGGCGTCGAGGTCGATGATCATGCGACCACCGTACGCACGGCGCGCGGGTCCTCGACGCCGGACCGGTGGCCGGGGCGGCCGGTCGGCGGCGGCCCCCGCCGCCGACCGGCCAGTCCGTCAGGTGAGCGGGGTGCCGTAGACCTTGAACTCCCAGAGCGAGTAGCCGTACGGGGTGGCCCGCTTGGTGCCGAGGAGGCGGACGTAGCGGGCGGTGCCGCTGACGGCGAGGTCGTCGGTGCCGCCGTCGCCGGTCGTGGTGGTGTGCAGGTCGGTCCAGGTGGTGCCGTCCTGCGAGCCCTGGACGCGGTACGCGGTGGCGTGCGCGGCCTCCCAGTCGATCCGGACGCGGCTCAGGGCGGCGGACGTTCCGAGGTCGACGCGGAGCCATTGCGGGTCGGCGCCCTCGGCGGAGGCCCAGCGGGTGGTGGCGGATCCGTCGACGGCCTTGGCCGGCTCGAGGCCCGCGGCCTCGGTGGAGGAGGCGGTGACCGGCCGGCCCTGCGAGAGCAGGGTGCCGGGCCCGGGCGTCTGGCCGTCGCCGGTGAGCTGGTAGGCGCGGAGGTTGCGCAGCAGCAGGTAGGTGTCGCGCAGGGAGCCGGAGGTGTCGCCGAGGGAGCGGTAGATGCCCCACTTGGGCCGTACGCGGTCGGCGAGGAAGGTGTCGACGCCGGTCTTGGTGGCGTCCACGACGGTGGTGCCGCCGCTCTTGACGACCCAGCGCACGGAGCCTGCCGTGCCGTCGCCGATCCTGATCTCGTACTCGATGTCGATCCACTTGTTCTGCAGCGGTTCGAGGTCGGTCCGGCCGACCAGGACGTCACCGTCGAAGATCTTGTGCTCGATGGTCTGGACGCCGTTGACGCGGCGCAGCGAGGTGACGGTGATCGGGGAGGTGCCGGAGCCGGGCTGCTTGGTCTGCATGATGTGGGTGAAGGTCTTCGTGGCCATCAGCGACGACGGGATGTACATGGAGTAGGTGACGCGCCAGGTCTCGCCGGGGCGCCACTCCAGATAGCTGGTCGACGAGGTGCGGTTGCCGGTGACCTCCTGGCGCTGGCGGTCGGTGGAGCTGTCGCGATCCACCATGTGCATGTCAAAGCGATAGGCGTCGCCGGCCACCTTGATGTGCGGCGCGCCGCCGGGATGGGAGTTCGCGCGGTCGTCCTCGACGGTCTCGAAGCCGCCGAGACCGTCGGTGGCCGGGTCGGGCGACCAGCGGAGCGTCCACGACGCCGCCGCCGGGGCGGCGGACGGCGCGGGAAGCGGACCGAGCAGGGTCAGGGCCAGGGCGGCCAGGGCCGCGAGCAGGGCGGGAATCGTGCGCCGGCGTGTCATGTGCCGCCTCCGGGTGGGGAGTTGGGTCCGATGGCGAGGTGCGTGCCATTGTGCCCACGGCCGACTTCGTTAGTAAAGGTTCCTGACAGTAGGGCCGCGACGACGGGAAGCTCTCAGCCTTCGCCGGCCTCCCGCAGGATCCGGTCGAACTGGGCACCCATGGCCTCGGCGAGGGCCTGGGCGGCCGACAGCGGACGGACCATGACGGTGAAGTCGTCGATCCTGCCCTCCTCGTCGAAGTGGAGGAAGTCGCAGCCCTGGATCTGCCGGCCCGCGACCGTGGCCGTGAAGACCAGGGCGTGGTCGCGGCCGTCGGCGTCCGCGATCTCGCGGACGTAGGTGAAGTCCTCGAAGACGCGCAGGACTCCCCGCAGGATGGCCGCGGTGACGGCCTTGCCGGTGTACGGCTTGAAGACGACGGGACTGGTGAAGACGACGTCCTCGGCGAGCAGCGCCTCGACGGCGGCGATGTCACGGTCCTCGACGGCCTTGCGGAACGGGTGCATGCCCGGGCCTCTCTCGCGATACTCAACTAATTGAATAGGTGCAGCGAGGTTAAAGGCCGGGTCGCGAGCCTGTCCAGGGGGAACCCGGGTGGTCGGGACGCGGCGGAGCGCCGCGGGGACGTAGGCTCGCGGCGGCGCGGCACTTGCGACAAGGAGGACCCATGAACGCCACCGAGGAAGGCCGGCAGCAGCTGGAGGCGGCCGACGTCCTCAATGCGAAGCGGACCCTGGTCCAGCTCCTGGAGCGGGCGGGCGTCTACGCCGGCGACGCGGAGCAGCTGATCGGCCTGGTCGAGGCGGGCGCGCTCGCCCTGGCGCGCGAGGAGGTCGACGGCCTCGCGCGCACGGCGCCCGGCGAGAAGGGCGAGCCGTACACCTCGGGATGGCTCGACGGGGCGGGCACGGTCGCCGAAGAGCTCGGTGCCCTCGCCGAACGGACCCTGCGTCAGGTCGTCGGTCCCGCCGCCCCGGCCACGGACGCGGCCCAACCGCGCCCGCGGGTCGGCAGGATGGAGCTGGAGCGGGCCAAGGTCGTCGTCCTGCCGCTCTACCTCTCCTTCACCGACGTCTCCGACCTCGACCCGGAGGTGTCCGAGCAGGTCCTCACGGCCGTCCTCGGCACGATGAGCGCCCGGCAGCGCGCCGCTTACGCGAGCACGCTCACCACCTTCGCCACGGTCCACCGGGCGCGGGTGGAACGGATGTACGCGGAGTTCGGACCGGGCAGCGCGATCGCCATCCACGGGCGCTACTCCCTCCTCCACTCCCCCACCAGCATCGCCGTCCTCGAACGCCTCACGACCACGCCCGCCCTCCTGCGCGAGGAATGGGACTCCGCCGAACTCCCGCCCGCCTGGCTGGAGGGCCTGACCACGGCCTGGGACACGGCGATCTGACCTCACCCGGCCCCGCAGGCCGGCGGGCCGGAGGGCCGTCGGCCAGCGGCTAGAAGGCGCTCAAGGCGCCGCTCTCCAGGCCGAGTTCACGTTCGGCGACGCGCACGACGAGGGTGTCGAGGACCGGGTGACACAGGGGCTCGTCCGGGTCCGCGTTGGAGTACGAGTCGAGGCCGTCGATCGTCACGAGGATGACCACGCACGCGCCGAGCGGGTCGTCGGTGTCGAAGTCGCCGGTGCGCACGCCCTCCTCGACGAGCGCCGTGAGAGCCTCGCGCATCACGGCCTCCTGTGCGGCGACGACGCGCCGCAGGTTCGGCCGGTAGCGGGCGAGGTGGCGGGCGTTCAGCCAGAGCCGGCCGAGGTTGGCGAAGTCCGGGTCGCCGATGCGTGCCAGGAAGCGGGCCATGCGGCGGACCGGCGGCAGTGCCTGGTCGGCGGCGGGCAGCAGGGCGTCGCGTTCCCGGGTGACGGCCCGGGCGAAGGCCTCGCAGAGCAGGCCGTCGACGGTGGCGAAGTAGTGGCTGATGAGCCCGGGGCGCACGCCCAGTTCGGCGGCCACGAGCTGCATGGTCACCCGTTCCAGGCCCCGGGCGAGGGCGAGGCGGGCGGCGGTGTCCAGGATCTCCGCGCGCCGCTCGGCGGGATCCTTGCGCACGCGGGTGCCGCGGGGGGTTGACGTCACACCGAACAGCCTATTGGATGACGCACCAACAAGCTATTGGTTGCCGCACCAATAACGCTCGGCGAGCCGGCGCGGTGCCGCGCACCTCCTCGGACAAGGACCCCTGCCATGGCCCCACCCCATCCCTCCCCCGACAGGGCGGACGCCCGCGCGGGCCGCGCCGCTGCCACCGGTGCCGGCGTCGACCGCGCCGGCCGGGTCGAGACCCGCAGCATCGACTGCGTGCCCGACGACGAGCGGCACGGCTCGCCCCGCGAGCTCTTCGCGCTCTGGGCGGCGCCGAACGTCAGCTATCTGAGCTTCGTGGTCGGCGCCACCCTCGTCCTGATCGGCCTGCCCCTCACCGAGTCCCTCGCCGTGATCGTCGCCGGCAACCTGTTCTGGCTGCTCACCGGCTTCGTCGCGGTCACCGGCCCGGCCTCCGGCACCACCGGCTCGGTGGTCTCCCGGGCGATCTACGGCGTCGTCGGCAACAAGGTCGTCGTCGCCCTCACCGGCTGGCTGATCTCCGCGCTCTACCTCGCGCTCAACTGGTCCGCCGCCTCCGTCGCCGGCATCGGCCTCGCCGGCCGGCTCGGCCTGCCCGGCTCCCCCGTGCTCGACGCCGTCGTGATCTGTCTGATCGCCGGCGCCACCGTCCTCGTCGCGATCTACGGCCACGCCACCATCGTGCGCCTCTACTCCGCACTCACCCTGCTGCTCACCGTCGTGTTCGTCGTCGTCGCGGCGATCGTGACCGTGCGCGCCGACTGGTCGTACGCGCCCGCCGAGCCGCTCACCGGCCTCGGCCACGCGGCCGCGCTCGCGACCGGCCTCACCGTCGTCGCCTCCGCGCCGCTGTCGTACGCGAACAGCCCCGACCTCGCCCGCTACCTGCCCCGCCACACCAGCGGCAGGTCCGTCACGCTGTGGACCGCGGCCGGCGGCTTCCTGCCCAGCGTGGTCTTCACCGCGGTCGGCGCGCTCGCCGCCACGACCCTCGACATGAGCGACCCGCAGGGCGCCCTGGAGAGCGTCATGCCCGGCTGGTTCGCGCCGCTCTTCGTCGTCGGCGTCGTCCTGAACACCGTGGCCAACAACGGCATGACCGCCTACAGCGCCGGCCTCTCCCTCCAGTCGATCGGCGTCCGGCTGCCCCGGGTCGCCGCCGTCCTGGTCGTCGGGCTCATCGGCACGGCCATGACGCTGTTCGCGATCCTGGTCTTCGACTTCCTCACGGCCGTCAACGCCATGATGGAGCTGGTCGTGATCGTCACCGGCCCGTGCATGGCCGTGTACGCGACCGACGTCGTCCTGCGCCGCAACCGCTACGACGGCGCGGCGCTGCACGACCAGGGCCGGACCGGACCGTTCTGGTACCGCGGCGGCGTCAACCCGGCCGGTGTGCTCGCCACCGTCCTCGGCGCCGCGGCGGCCTGCCTGTGCGCGAGCTCCACCTTCTGGGCGGGCCCGGTCTCCGCGCGCCTCGACGGCCTGAACCTCGCCGTACCGGTCGGCGTGGCCGGCTCCGCGGTCCTGTACGCGGCCCTGTCCCGGGCGTTCGGCACCCTCCCCGCCCGACCCGCGCCCGACGCCGCGACGACGACCGCCGCCACGACGGCCGGGGTGTCGGCGGCCGAAGGGACGGCGGCCGAGGTGCCGGCGGCCGGACCGGCCCCGACCGCCCTCGACTGACCGCCCCCGCCCCGCCCCTTCCCCGTACGCACTCCAGGAGCGAGCCCCCGTGACTCCCGCACCCTTTCCCCGCCCCGCCCACCGGCCGCACGTGACCGTCGCCGGCTCCGATCCGCGCCGCCGCGGCCGGGAGCGGGGCCGGCAGCTCCTCCCGGCGCTGCACGGCGCCCTGGAGACGTACGACCGGCTCTTCGCCCTGGGCGGGATCGGGCCGGACACCGTACGGGACGACGCCCGGCGGGCCCTGGACGCCGTCGACGCCTTCCGCCCGGCGCTGCGCGAGCAGATCGAGGGCATCGCCGACGGGGCGGGCGTCGAGGTGTGGCGGATCGCCGCGCTGAACGCCCGCACCGAGATCCTCGCCCGCTCCGCCGCCGTACCGCCGGGAGAATGCTCGACGATCGTGCGCCGGGTGCCCACGGCGGACGCGCGGGCCGGGTCCGCGGCCGCCCACCGGTCCGGGAGCGCGGGAAGCACCCACCTCGGGGCCCAGACCTGGGACTGGCACGTCGAACTCGCCCCGTACTGGCACACCGTGGAGTCCGCCGGCGCCGCCCACCGCTACGTCGGCCTCACCGAGCACGGCATCCTCGCCAAGATCGGTGTCAACAGCGCCGGTCTCGCCCTGCACTTCAACATCCTGGGCCACCGCGGCGACCGCGTCGGCGGCGTCCCCGTGCACGTGCTCGCGGCGCACGTCCTGGAAGAGGCGGACGACGTCGCCCACGCGGAGGAGATCGTGCGCTCCGCGCCCCTTTCCTCCTCGGGATCCTTCCTGCTCCTCGACGCCGGCAGCGCGGTCCTGCTCGACCTCAGTCCGGTGGGCGTCTTCCGCGCCCCGCCGGTGGCCGACGGCACCCACCTGCGCACCAACCACTTCCTCACCGCCGTTCCGGCCGCCGGCGAGAAGACCTGGCTCTACCAGCCCGACTCGGCGGAGCGCTTCGCCTTCCTGCGCGAGCGGCTGACCACCGGCGGCGCGGCCGTGGACGACGCCGACGCCCTGCTGCGGCAGCTCGTCACCGGGCCGGGCGAGCCGCCCGTGACCTGCCTGCCCGACATGGCCGCGGCCACCGGGCGGCGTTGGGCGAGTCTGGCGACCGTGGTCCTCGACCCGGCCGCCCGCACCGCCCGTGTGCTCGACGGCACGCCCGCCGAGCACCTCACCCGCCCGTGGGTCACCCTGCGGGCGTGACCCGCCGTGTGCGGACGGCGAGGACGGCGACGAGGGCCGCGAGCAGCGCGCCGCCCGTCGCCCACCACAGGCCCGAGAGGTGGGCGGCGAGGACCACGCCACGGACGCCGCCCGCCCCGCCCCTGCCACCGCCTCCGTACAGACGGGCGCCGAGGATGCCGCCGACGACGGCCGCGCCGATCCCCGCGCCCAGCTGGACGGCGAGCGCGACGACTCCGGCCGTTCCGCCGGTGAGCCGCGGTTCCACACCTTCCGTGGCGGCGGAGTAGAGCGGCATGAAGGCCAGCCCGGCGCCCAGGCCGATGAGGAGCAGCGCGGGCAGCAGGTCGGCGGCGTAGCCGGCGTGGGCGTCGAGGCGGGTCAGGAGGGCGAAGGCGCCGGCCAGGAGCGTCGCGCCCGTCGCGATCAGGATCCTGGGCTCGACGCGTCCGGCGAGCGGGGCGGCGACCGCCGTGGCACCGATGACGGTGGTGACCACCGCGGGCAGCAGCATCAGGCCGGCGGTCATCGGCGGGTATCCGAAGACGGCCGGGAGGGAGTAGGTGAGTGTCGCGTGCGCCGTGAACGTCCCGGCGCCCAGCAGGGCGAGCGCGACGGCGGATCCGGCGCGCCGCGGGTCCTTGAGGACGTGTGGCGCGAGCAGCGCGCCGGACCTCTTGCCCTGCCGCCACAGGAAGACCGGGAGCAGCAGCACGCCGGCGACGCACGGCACCACGGTCAGCGGGTCGGTCCCGCCTTCCGTGCTGCTGATCCGGGTGAGGCCGTAGAGGAGCGAGGCGACCGCGGCGCAGCCGAGCAGCACGCCGGCCGGGTCGAAGCGGGTGCCGGCGCCTCCGGCGGGCTCGCGCACCCGCGCCAGTGTCAGGATCAGGGCGAGGACGGCGAACGGGATGCCCGCGTAGAGGGCCAGGCGCCAGGTCAGCATCTCCACGAGCGTGCCGCCTACGAGGGCCCCGAGCCCGCCGGCGGCTCCGGTGACCGCCGCGTACACGCCGAAGGCCCTGCGGCGTTGCGGAGCGTCGGGGAAGCCGCTCGCCACCAGGGCGAGGGCGGCCGGGGTGAGCAGTGCTCCCGCGGCGCCCAGGAGGGCGCGGGCCACGACCAGCAGTCCGCCGCCCGGCGCCGTGCCGACGAGGACGGAGGCCAGCAGGAAGAGGAGCAGGCCGGCGACCAGGGTCCGCCTGCGGCCGATCAGGTCGGTGAGGTGGCCGCCGAGCGGCATCAGGCCGCCGAGGGCGACGGCGTACACCTGGAACACCAGGTTCAGCGTGTCGAGGCCCAGGCCGAGGTCGATGTGGACGGCCGTCGCCGCCCTGCCGAAGACGGCCGCGTCGATCGGCACGAGGAGCGACACCAGCGCGGCGACCGTCAGGCCCCACCAGCGCCGGGCGGGCGGGTGGGCGGCGTCGTGGAGGTGGGCGGGCGTGGTCGGCGTCCAGGCGGCGGGGACGGGCGGCTGTCCCGGGGGCACGGGCGGGCCGAAGCCGGCGGGCGTGTGGGCGGGCCGGGGCGGCGCGTCCCCGGCCTTGGTCCCGGCGGCGGCTTCGGGCCCGGCGGCGTGCCCGTGGCGGGCGAGGGCGTCACGCGGGTCGGGCTGCGCGGGTACGGCCACAGGCGCGGCCTCCTGCGAAGGAGGCGAGGCGGGCGAGGCGGGCGACGGCACCGGCGGAGGCGCGAAGTCCAGCAACTGGGCCGCGTGGCGGCCGAGCTGGGCGAGGACCGAGCCGGGCAGCCATTCACCGGGCAGGTCGGTCGCCGTGCGCTCGGCCACCTCCCGGGGCGTGGGCCGGCGGGCCGGGTCCTTCTCCAGACAGCCGCGGACGAGGTCGAGCAGGGACTCGGGTACGCCGGTGAGGTCCGCCTCCTCCTCGGCGATACGGAAGAGGTGGGCGTTCAGACCGGTGTCCGTGGCACCGAAGAGCATCCGCCCGGTCGCCGCGTAGACGAGCACGGCACCCAGGCAGAACACGTCCGAGGCCGGGGTGAGTTCGAGGCCGCGGACCTGCTCGGGCGACATGAAACCGGGCGAACCGATCAGCATGCCGGTGCGGGTGTGGAGGCTGTCACCGGTCAGGCTGTCCATCGCCCGCGCGATGCCGAAGTCGATGACACGCGGGCCGTCGACGGTGACCAGCACGTTGGACGGCTTGAGGTCACGATGGATCAGACCCGCCTCGTGTACGGCCCGCAAGGCAAGGGCCAGGCGGTTGGCCAGGGCGTGGACGGAGTGCTCGGGCAGCGGACCGAAGTCCTCGGCGACGACCGTGTGGAGGTCGGGCCCCGGGATGTACCGGGTCGCCACCCACGGCACCTCGGCCTCCGGGTCGGCGTCGAGCACCGCCGCCGTCCAGTCGCCGCCGACCCGGCGGGCGGCCGCCACCTCGCGCGCGAAGCGCCTGCGGAACTCCGCGTTGCCGGCGTACTCGGCCTGCACGACCTTCACGGCCACGGTGCGTCCGCCCTCGGAACGCCCCAGATAGACCAGGCCCATTCCGCCGGCGCCCAGCCGGGCGATCAGTCGGTACGGCCCGATGCGGGCGGGGTCCTGCGCGGTCAGCTGATCCACGCGAAGCAAGATAGTCCAACCGCCCTCCGCACCCGCCTTCTTGACCGAATCGTTCCCGGCATCTCCCGGAGGGTCCGAGGCGCCGCGGACGCGGCGGGCTGGTCGCGTCCGGAGGGCCGGTGCGATGATCGGCGCATGCAGACGCTCCTGAGCTACAGCGACGTGAAGACCGCGGCCGAGCGGGTCGCCGGCCACGTCCGGCCGGTCGCGATCGCACCCGGAGGACCCGACGGCGAGGGCGGAGGCGGCCCCGAGGTGTTCTTCGCCCTGGAGTTCCTCCAGCACACCGGCTCCTTCAAGGCGCGCGGCGCGCGGAACTTCCTGCGGGCGCACCACGAGGCCGGCACCCTGCCGGCCGCCGGCGTGACCATCGCCTCCGGCGGCAACGCCGGGCTCGCCTGCGCGTGGGCGGCACGGGAGCAGGGCGTCCGGGCCACCGTCTTCCTGCCCGTCTCGGCGCCGAAGGTGAAGGTCGACCGGCTCCGCGGCTACGGCGCCGACGTCCGGCTCGTCGGTGCCGAGTACGCCGAGGCGCTGGCCGCCTGCGAGGCGTTCGCGGCCGAGAGCGGGGCGCTCGCCTCGCACGCGTACGACCATCCGCTGATCGCGGCCGGCGCCGGCACCCTCATGGAGGAGATCCGTCAGCGTGTCCCCGGCCTGGACACGGTCGTGGTCTCGGTCGGCGGCGGTGGCCTGTTCGCCGGAGTGGCGACGGCGGCGCGGCACCACGGCGTCCGCACGGTGGCGGTGGAGCCGGAGAACTGCCGGGCGCTCCACGCCGCGCTCGAGGCCGGCCGTCCGGTCGACGTGCCCGTCGACTCGGTCGCCGCGGACTCCCTCGGCGCCCGCCGTGCCTCCGCCGCGGCCCTGGACGCCGCCCGCCAGGGCGACGTGCGGTCGGTGCTCGTCCCGGACGCCGAGATCGTCCGGGCCCGCCGGGCGCTCTGGCACGACCACCGGCTCGCGGTGGAACACGCCGCCGCCACCGCCCTGGCGGCGCTGACCTCGCCGTCCGGCGGCTATCGTCCGGCCCCGGGCGAACGCGTCTGCGTGGTCCTCTGCGGCGCCAACACCGACCCGTCGGACCTGGCGTTCTGAGGACCAGGATCCTGCCGGGCCTCCGCCGCCCCGCGGGACGGCATCGCAGCGCGATCCACTGCTCCCCCACGGTCCGCCAGCATGCCCCGCGCCCGGCATGCCACATGCTGGGCCGCCCGGTGTCCGCCTGATGGGCGCACCGGTGGCGGATCTTCGCCATCGGCCGGAAAAGCCGCAGGTCACAGCGGTACGGAGGAACCGTCAGGTGGCGCAATACTGCGGCAACACCATGGCGGGCGGGCCGCCGGTACGTTCCCGGACATGCCAGCCGAAGCCACTTCCGCCTCCCTCCCGGCCGCCGCCGCTGCCGTCGCCGCCGCGCGACGCCGGCGGCTGCGCGCGGACCGGGCGCGGCAGCTCGCCGACCTGCTGCGGCACCAGATCCTGACGGGCGCGTTCCCGGCGGGCGTGCTGCCGCTGGAGGACGTGATCGCCGCCGACTACCGGGCGAGCCGGAACACCGTGCGTCAGGCGATGGACCTGCTGCGCGGCGAGCGGCTCGTCGAGCGGCAGCCGGGGGTCGGGACGGTCGTGGTGGCCGAGAAGTTCCCGCACGGCCTCGACCGGCTGCAAGGGCTGGCGGAGACGTTGCGCGAGCACGGCCGCGTCACCAACGAGGTGCGCACGGTCGGGCCGGTCACCGCGCCGGGCCCGGTGGCGCACCGGCTCGGGCTGCCCGAGCACGCGGACGTGCTGTGCATCGAGCGGCTGCGCCGGCTGAACGGCCTGCCGCTGTCGCTGGACCTGTCCTATCTGCCGCTGGACATCGGCGGTCCGCTCCTCGACTGCGACCTGGAGAACACGGACGTCTTCCGGCTCCTGGAGTCGCTGACCGGCGGGCCGCTGGGCCACGCCGAGATCACGCTGGAGGCGGTGAACGCCGATGCCCACTCCGCCGCGGTGCTCCAGGCGCCGCGCGGGGCCGCAGTGCTGATGCTGGAGCGGCTGACCTGTCTGCCCGACGGGCGGCCGGTGGACCTGGAGTTCATCCGTTTCCGCGGCGACCGCATCACGATGAGCGGCCTGCTGCGCCGCTCGCTCTGACCTCCCTCGCTGTTCCGTTCCTTCCTGGAGACCGCCATGCCTCTGGTGCCCCAGCGGGCCGACGTGCCCGTGACCATCGACGAGTCGAAGTGCATCGACGGCTGCACGCTCTGCGTCGACATGTGTCCGCTGGACTCGCTCGCGATCCGCGAGAGCGACGGCAAGGCGTACATGCACGTCGACGAGTGCTGGTACTGCGGCCCGTGCGCGGCCCGCTGTCCCACCGGCGCGGTGACCGTCAACATGCCCTACCTGCTCCGGTGAAAGGCCGAACTCCGATGCGCTCCAGAAGAACCGCCCCGCTCCTCACGCTCTCCCTCGCCCTGCTGCTGCCGCTGGCCACCGCCTGCGGCGGTTCGGCCGACGCCGACGGCCCGTCCGGCGGCGAAGGGCGGACGGTCACGGTGACCGTCGGCTACCAGTCGAAGACCATCAACACCGTCACCGCCGGCACCCTGCTGCGCTCCCTCGGCTACTTCGAGGAGGAGCTCGCCGCCCGCGGCCGCAAGGACGGCGTCACGTACAAGGTCGTGTGGCAGGACTACGCGACGGGCGCGCCGATCACCGCGCAGATGACGGCCGGCAAGATCGACATCGGTTCGATGGGCGACTTCCCGCTGCTGCTCAACGCGGCGCGCGGCAAGCAGCTCGGGCAGCCGACCCGGCTCGTCTCGGTGACCGGCTACAACCTGCGCGGTGGGCTCAACACCATTGTGACCGCGCCCGGTTCGTCCGTGCGCTCGCTCGCCGACCTGCGGGGCCGGAAGGTGTCGACGAGCGTCGGCTCGGCCGCCGACGGCACGCTGGTGCGGGCCCTGCAACGGGCGGGTCTCGACCCGGAGAAGGACATCCGCAAGCTCAACCAGCAGCCCAGCGTGGGTGCTTCGGCGCTCGGCGCGGGAAGCGCCGACGCGCTGTCGCAGTTCGTCGCCTGGCCCGGTCTGCTGGCGTACCAGGGCCGCGCCACGGCGGTGTACGACGGCGCGGAGCTGAACCTGCCGACCTTCCACGGCGTGACCGTACGGAAGAAGTTCGCCGACCAGCGGCCCGGCGTCCTCGACGCCTTCCTCGCCGCCCAGAAGCGCGCCACCGACTACCTGCGCGGCCGGCCGGTCGACGCCGCCGAGTCGGTCGCGAAGCAGACCGGGCTGCCCGCCGAGGTGGTCTACCTCTACAACGGCGCCCATGGCATCGCCACCTTCGACCCGGCGCTGCGCCCCGAGCTGATCGCCGCCCTGAAGGAGGACGTGCCCGTCCTGAAGGCGGCCCGGCTGGTCGGCGACGTCGACGTGGACGCCTTCGTCGACCCGGCGCCGCTGGCCCGCGCCGCCGAGACCGGGACCGGTGGCGGAGCCGGGACCGGTGGCGGAGGGGCGGGGGCCGCGGGGGCGGGCGCGTACCCGAAGGCCTCGGCCGGCGTGCCCGAGCTGTGGACCAAGGGCAGCCGCACCATCCGTTCCTTCGCGAGTCCCGAGGAGCTGCTGAAGGCCGTGAAGTCCGCCCGGGCGACGGGCGTGCGGGCGGCGTACGTGCCCGACGCGGTGACCGGCACGCCGTGGTTCGCCGACAAGGCGGTCTGGGTCGCCGACGGATCCGCTCTGCGGGCCTTCGTCACTCCGGCCGGTGCCGCGGCCTATGTCGCCGCCCACGCCGGCGCCCGCGTCGTCGACTACGCGACCGCCCAGGACCTCGCCTCGCGCGCCCCGGCCTCCCGGGTGCCGGCGTCATGAACGTCCGCCGCCGCCTGGTCCGGGCGCTCTCGCTCCTGGTCGCCCTCGGCCTCTGGCAGACGCTGACCTCCCTGGACGTCAATCTCTGGCTGCGCTTCGAGCAGTTCCCGACGGTCGGCGACGTGGCCGGCGCGTTCGCCGACCGGGTCGGCACCGGCCCGTACTGGGAGGACCTCGGCCACAGCCTGCGCCGGATCACCGTCGGCTTCCTGCTCGCCGCCGTCCTCGGCATCGCGCTCGGCACGGCCGTCGCCCGCTCCCGCTGGGCCGCCGACCTGCTGGGCCCGCTCCTGGAGGTGACCCGCCCGATCCCGGCGATCGCGCTGGTCCCGGTCGCGATCCTGCTGCTGCCGACCAACGAGCAGGGCATCGTCTTCATCACCGCGACCGCCGCCTTCTTCCCGGTCCTGGTGTCCACCCGGCACGCGGTGCGGGCGGTCGCCCCGGTGTGGGAGGAGGCCGTGCTCACCATGGGCGGCGGCCGGGCGAGGGTGCTGTTCTCGGTCGTCCTGCCCGGTGCACTGCCGGGTGTCTTCGGCGGTCTGTCGGTGGGCATCGGCGTCGCGTGGATCTGTGTGATCTCGGCGGAGATGATCTCCGGCGAGTACGGGGTGGGCTACCGGACCTGGCAGGACTACACGGTCGTCGACTATCCGGGTGTCTTCGTCGGCATGGCCACCATCGGTGTCCTGGGCTGGCTCACCTCCACCGCCGTCGAGCTCCTCGGCCGCCGCGTCACCTCCTGGCTGCCGCGGCCGGCCGCCCGGCCCGCCTCCCGCGCGCCCCGGCCGGTGCCGCGGCCCGCCGCGGCCCGTACGGCCCCGGTCACGGCCCCGGTCACGGCTCCGTCGCCGGTCGTCGGCGCGGGCGCGCCCGCAGCGGCACCCGCGCCCGTACCCCCACCCGTACCGGAGTCGGCGTCCCAGGCCGCACCTCGGTCCGCACCCACGACCGCGAAGGAGACCGTCCGATGAGCGCCGCCGCGGGTGCCGCACTCGCCCTGCACGAGGTACGGATCGGCCATCCCGGCGGCGCGCCGGTGCTCGACTCCGTCGACCTGCAGATCGCGCCGGGCGAGCTGCTCGCCGTCCTCGGCCCGTCCGGCTGCGGCAAGTCGACCCTGCTGCGCACGCTCGCCGGACTGCTGCCGCCGCTCGGCGGCGACGTCACCCAGGACGGCACGCCGGTCGACCGGCCGGCCGCCGACCGGGCGCTGGTGTTCCAGGAGGACGCCCTGCTGCCCTGGCGGACGGTCCGGGCCAACGTCGAACTGCCGCTGGCGATCCGCGGGACGCCGCGGGCCGAGCGGCGGCGCACCGCCGCCGACTGGCTGGACCGGGTCGGGTTGGCCGCACACGCGCACAAGCTGCCGCACCAGCTGTCCGGCGGTCAGCGCCAACGGGTGCAGCTGGCCCGCGCGTTGGCCGGCCGGCCCCGCGCGGTCCTGATGGACGAGCCGTTCGGCGCGCTCGACGCGCACACCCGGGCCGGCATGCAGGACCTCCTGGTGGAGATCCTGCACGGCACCGGGGCGACCGTCGTCTTCGTCACCCACGACGTGGACGAGGCGCTCCACCTCGGCGACCGGGTGGTGCTGCTGCCGTCCGGCCGGGTGCTCGACGTGCCGCACCCGCGGCGCCGGGACGCCCGGCAGGCGCCCGCCACCGTCGAGCTGCGCCGCGCCGTCCTCGCCTCCCTCTGATCCTCCCGCCCGGGTTTCCCGCGAAAGGCCTCCCGTGAACACCGCCTCGGACACCGCCCCGCGCACCGACGCCGACGCCGCCGCCCACACCGTTCTGACCGTCCCGGACCTCGCCGACGCGACCGAGCTGTCCTGCGACGTCCTCGTCATCGGCGGCGGCACCGCCGGCACGATGGCCGCGCTGACCGCCGCCGGCCGCGGCGCGAACGTGCTGCTCCTGGAGAAGGCGCACGTGCGGCACTCCGGCGCGCTCGCCATGGGCATGGACGGCGTCAACAACGCGATCATCCCGGGCCGCGCCGAACCCGACGACTACGTCGCCGAGATCACCCGCGCCAACGACGGGATCGTCGACCAGTCGACCGTCCGCCAGACCGCGACCCGCGGCTTCGACATGGTCAGGCGCCTGGAGTCGTACGGCGTGAAGTTCGAGAAGGACGAACACGGCGAGTACGCGGTCCGCCAGGTGCACCGCTCCGGCTCGTACGTGCTGCCGATGCCGGAGGGCAAGGACGTCAAGAAGGTCCTCTACCGGCAGCTGCGGCGGCGCGAGATGCGGGAGCGGATCCGTATCGAGAACCGGGTGATGCCGGTCCGGGTGCTCACCCACCCGGAGGACGGGCGGGCGATCGGCGCGGCCGGGTTCCACACCCGTACGGGCGCGTTCGTGGTCGTAAGGGCGGGGGCGGTGATCCTCGCGACCGGGGCCTGCGGCCGGCTGGGCCTGCCGGCGTCCGGCTATCTGTACGGCACGTACGAGAACCCGACCAACGCGGGCGACGGCTACGCCATGGCCTATCACGCGGGCGCCGCGCTCACCGGCATCGAGTGCTTCCAGATCAACCCGCTGATCAAGGACTACAACGGCCCGGCGTGCGCCTACGTCGCCAACCCCTTCGGCGGCTACCAGGTCAACCGGCACGGCGAGCGGTTCGTGGAGTCGGACTACTGGTCGGGGCAGATGATGGCCGAGTTCGCGGCCGAGGTCGCCTCGGACCGCGGCCCGGTCTACCTCAAGCTCAGCCATCTGCCCGAGGAGACGATCGGCGCCGTCGAGTCGATCCTGCACACCACGGAACGGCCCACCCGCGGCACCTTCCACGAAGGACGCGGCCACGACTACCGCACCCACGACATCGAGATGCACATCTCGGAGATCGGCCTGTGCGGCGGACACTCCGCCTCGGGCGTACGGGTCGACGCGCACGCCCGGACCACGGTGCCGCGGCTGTACGCGGCCGGAGACCTGGCGTGCGTCCCGCACAACTACATGATCGGCGCCTTCGTCTTCGGCGACCTCGCGGGCGAGGACGCGGCCCGCTACCGGGCGTACGAGGGCGAGCTGCCCGCCGCGCAGCTGGCCGCGGCCCACGAGCTGGTCTACCGGCCGCTGCGGCATCCGGACGGCCCGCCGCAGCCGCAGGTGGAGTACAAGCTGCGGCGCTTCGTGAACGACTACGTGGCACCGCCGAAGACGGGCGCGCGCCTGTCCCTGGCGGTCGAGTCCTTCGCGCGGATGGCGGACGAGATCGCCGGCATGGGCGCGCGCACGGCCCACGAGCTGATGCGCTGCGCGGAGGTGTCCTTCATCCGCGACTGCGCGGAGATGGCCGCCCGCGCCTCGCTGGCCCGTACCGAGTCCCGCTGGGGCCTCTACCACGAGCGCCTCGACCACCCGGGGCGCGACGACTCCGGCTGGCTGCACCACCTGGACCTGCGCAAGTCGCCGACCGGGGCGATGGAGTTCACGGCGCGGCCGGTCGAGCCGTACGTCGTCCCGGTGCCGGAGTTCACTCCGGTGGCCGGTCCGGAGCGGCCGCTGGGCGAGGTCGCGCTGGTGCCGACGGCCACGGCGGGGCCGCGGGACGCGGTGCCGGCGGCGCGGGCGGGAGCCGCGCGGGAGCGGTCCGCGGACGGCGCCGGGGGCGCGGGTGCGGGTGCGGGTGCGGGTGCCGGGTCGAGCCCGACGCTGCTGCGGGTGCTCGCGCTCGCCGAGGAGTCGCCCGAACTGGACGCGCTCCGGCCCTATCTGACGGACGCCGACCCGGCCGTACGGGCGGCCGCCGTCGCCGCGCTCGCCGAGACGGTGCCGGCCGGGGCCGGACCGGCGCTCGCGGAGCGGCTGCGGGACGACACCGGGCGGGTGCGGCGGGCCGCCGCGGCGGCGCTGCGCGAGCTGGTGGAGGTGCTGCCGGCCGAGACGGCGCTCGGGGCCGGGCTGCGGGAGGCGCTGGCCGTGCCCGATCCGCAGGTGCGGGCGGCGGCCCTGGAGGTGCTGCGGGTGCTGCGGCTCGGCGACGCGGCCCTCTACGCCGCCGCGCTCGCGGACGCGGACGTCGACGTCCGGATCCACGCGGTGCGGGCCCTGGTGTCGGTGGACGCGGTGCCGGAGCTGACCGTGGCGGCCGCCGACCCGGCCCGGGAGGTACGGGTCGCGGTCGCCCGCGGCCTGGCCGCCGTACACGCGCCGGAGCCGGAACCGCTGGTGGCGCTGCTCGACGACGCCGACCCGCTGGTGCGGGGCGCCGCGTTCGCGGCGCTGGCGGCGACCGGCTGCCCGTCGCCGTACGACGGTGCGGCGGCCCGTGCGCTCGGCGACGCCGCCTGGCAGGTACGGGCCGGGGCCGCGGCCGCACTCGCCGCCGCGCCCGCCGGGCCGGCCGTCCCGGCCCTCGCCAAGGCCCTCGCCGACCCGAACGCGGACGTCCGCAAGGCCGCGGTCCTCTCCCTGCTCACCCACCGTGCCCGTCCCGAGGCCCGCGCCGCCCTGGCCACCGCCCTGAGCGACCCGGACGCGGACGTCCGCGCCCACGCGGCCCGCGGCACGCGGGAGACGGAGGCGGAGGAGTCCGCCGCGGACGCCTCCGGGGCGCGCGCGGCCCGGGTCAGGACGAGCTGACGCCGCTGCGGGCCAGCGCGAAGACGCCGGTGACGATGAGCGCGATGCCGGCCAGCTGGGGCAGCAGCCACCAGCCGGACCGTACGTGCTCCTCGTACAGCAGGACGCCCAGGGCCAGGCTGACGGTCGCGTCGCCGAGGGTCAGGGCGGGCTGGGAGGCGACGAGCGGGCCGCCCTGCATGGCGTGTTCGAGGAGCAGCAGGGCCGCGACGCCCGCCGCGGCGAAGGCGTACGTCTGCCAGGTCGTCAGGAACGCGACGAGGCCGCCCTCGTCGAGGATGTGCATCGACGTCTTCATGAGGGCCGCGGTGAGCGCGTAGCAGACGGCGGTCGCGGCGCCGAGGCAGGCCGCCCTGGCCCGTCCGGGCGGTCTTCTCAGGCCGACGGCGGCGAGCACCACCACCGCGCCGGCGCAGGCGACCAGGACGGGCACCCAGCGGTCGATCTCCACGTGGGTCCGGTTGCCGGCGGGCGAGGCCGCGACGAGTGCCGCCCCGAGTCCGGCCACGACGGCCGCGACCGCGGCCCACAGCCTCACGGGCAGCCGTTCGCGCGCGAGCAGCGAGGCGATCAGCAGCGCGAGGGGCAGTTCGAGCACGAACAGCGGCTGGACGAGCGCCAGCGGCCCGGTCGCCAGGGCCGCCGCCTGTCCGACGCCCGCGACGATCACGGCGAGGATGCCCGCGAGCCACAGCGGGCGGCGCAGCAGGTCGAGCACGAGTCCGGGCCGGAAGGAGTCCGACTGCGGGACGGTGAGCGCGGCGCGCCGCTGCAGCACCGTGGCGAGCGCGTTGCTGAACGCGGCGCACAGCGAGAAGAGGACCGGCAGGACGACGCCCATGACCCGATCCTCACCGCGGCGGCGGCGCGGCGCACGGGCGGACACGGGCGGGGCGGCTCCTGGGCCGTACGGAGGACCCGGTCGGGTCAATGGCGGGCGTGGCCGGGCGAATGTGGGGCCGCGGGCGTGGCCGGGCGGTGCCGCGGTGGTACGTCGATGGCCATGCAGCAGCCAGGCTCGCGACCCGCGGTCGCTCCCTTCCTCCGTTCGGCCGCCGCCTACGCGTGGCGGCTGCTGGTCGTGGGCGGCGCCGTCTACGCCCTGTTCGCCGTGCTGGGGCGCTTCCACGAGATCGGTGTCGCCGTCTTCCTGGGGCTGGTGATCACCGCGCTGCTGCGGCCGGTCGCGAACCTGGTCGCGCGCGTGCTGCCGCGCGGGCCGGCGGTCGCCGTCACGCTGATCGGCGGCATCGTGCTGGTCCTGGGCGTGCTGGCGCTGGTCGGCGAGGCGGTGGCGGGGCAGCGGACGACGCTGGTGCGGGAGTTCCGGGACGGCGTCGACCGGATCGAGCGCTGGCTGGAGCGGCCGCCGTTCCGGCTGGATCCGCACGCGCTGTCGGACCTGCAGGAGCGGATCGGGCAGTTCCTCTCCAGTCACCGGTCGACGCTGATCAGCGACGCCGTGAGCGGGGCGCACCACGTCGTGGCGGTGCTGACCACGCTGGCGCTCGCCCTGTTCTCGTCGGTGTTCTTCATCCACTCGGGTGACCGGCAGTGGGCCTGGTTCCGGGAGCAGCTGCCGGCGTCCGTGCGCGGCCGGGTGACGATCGGTGGGCAGGCCGCCTGGCGCACCTTCACGGGATACACGCACGGGATCGTGCTCGTGGCGGCGACGAACGCGATCCTGGTGGGCATCGCGCTGTGGGCGCTGGGTGTGCCGCTCGCGGTGCCGCTGGCGCTGCTGGAGTTCCTGGCCGCGTTCGTGCCGCTGATCGGCTCGCCGGTGGCGCTGGCCGTCGCCGCGGTGGTGGCGCTGGCGGCGAAGGGTCCGCTGGTGGCGGGCATCGTGATCGCCCTGATCGTGGTGATCGGCCAGATCGAGGGGCATCTGCTGCATCCGCTGGTGATGAGCTGGGCGGTGCGGCTGCATCCGCTGGTGGTGGCGATCACGGTGGTGGCGGGTTCGATCGCGGCGGGCATCGTCGGTGCGGTGGTGGCGGTGCCGCTGGTGTCGGTGGCGTGGTCGGTGTTCACGGCGCTGCGGGCGGCGCGCCGGGGGCCGGTGGAAGGGCCGGCGGGCGGCCCGTCGGCCGGTCCGTCGGCCGGTCCGTCCGGGCCGGCCCGGAAGCCGCCTGAGGCGTGAGCCGGTCGGCCGCCCGCCTCCTCAACGGCGTGCGGTGAGGAGGCTGAGCGCGTTGGCGGTGACGACGGCTCCGATCGCGGCCGCGTCGGCCCGGCCGAGGCGCTGGCCGAGGCCGATCCAGCCGACGACGGCCGCGAGCACCGGGTTGACGCTCATGAAGAGGCCGAAGGCCGCGGGAGGCACGTGGCGCAGGGTGAAGAGGTCCACGAGGTACGGGACGGCCGAGGCCAGGACACCGGCGGTGACGGCGTAGGCCAGGGAGGCGAGGGTCGGCGGGTGGTGCAGCACGACGAGGAGTCCGACCGGCAGGAAGGTCAGGGCGGACAGGCCGGCCGCGGCGGCGCTGCCCTGCGCGCCGGGTATGCGGCTGCCGACGGTGCGGTTGAGCAGGATGTAGGACGCCCAGCACACCGCGCCGAGGAGTCCGAAGCCCATGCCGAGGTAGTCGGTGGTGGGCTGGGGCCGCATCAGGGTGACGACTCCGGCGGCGGCGAGCACGGCGCAGCAGGCGTCGACGCGGCGGCGGGTGGCGGCGAGCGCGAGGGCGAGCGGGCCGAGGAACTCCAGGGTGACGGCGAGGCCGAGGCCGACGCGGTCGATGGCGGTGTAGAGGGAGAGGTTCATCGTGCCGAACACGACGGCGAGCAGGATCACCGGGCGCCACTGATGGCGGGTGAACTCGCGCAGCCGGGGCCGGCCGACGGCGAACAGGACGGCCGCGGCGACGTACTGCCGCACGGCGACGACCCCGACCGGGCCGAGGACGGGAAAGGCGAGGGAGCCGGTCGCGGCTCCGATCTGGTTGGACAGGCCGCTGCCGAACATGGCGGCCACTCCGGCGAGTGACGTGCGGTGGGCGGTCGGGGCGGAGGGGTCCGCGGTGGTGGCGGCAGGGGCTGCGGGCATGGGCCTGATGCTCCTCGCCGGGACATGTTTGCGCAAAATGCATGGCCGGAAGTCATCTATACGCTGTGCGTATGGATGTCGAACTGCGTCAGCTCCGCTGTCTCGTCGCGATCGTGGACGAGGGCACCTTCACCGACGCCGCACTGGCGCTCGGCGTCTCCCAGGCCGCCGTCTCCCGGACCTTGGCCGCCCTGGAACGGGCCCTTGGCGTACGGCTGTTGCGGCGCACCTCCCGTTCGGTGACTCCGACGGCGGCCGGGACACGGGTGGTGGCGCACGCCCGGCGGGTGCTGGCCGAGGCGGACGAACTGGTCCGGGAGGCGACGGCGGGCGAGCGCGTGCTGCGCATCGGCTACGCCTGGTCGGCGCTCGGCCGGCACACGCCGGCGTTCCAGCGCCGCTGGGCGGCCGCCCATCCCGGCACGGAGCTCCAGATGGTGCGGGTGAACTCGCCGAGCGCCGGTCTCGCCGAAGGGTCCTGCGATCTGGCCGTGCTGCGCAGACCGCTGGACGACCGGCGGTTCGACTCGGCGATCGTGGGCCTGGAGCGGCGGTTGTGCGCGATGGCCGCCGACGAGCCCTTGGCCCGGCGCCGTTCGGTGCGGCTCGCCGACCTCAGCGGCCACACGCTGCTGATCGACCGGCGCACCGGCACCACGACACCGGAGCTGTGGCCGCCCGACTCCCGGCCGGCCACCGAGGAGACGTACGACGTGGACGACTGGCTCACCGCGATCTCCACCGGCCGTCGCATCGGGATGAGCGCGGAGGCCACGGCCAGCCAGTACCGCAGACCGGGCGTGGTCTACCGCCCGGTCCGCGACGCCGAGCCGGTCGCCGTCCGCCTCGCCTGGTGGCGCGACGACCCGCATCCGTCCGCCCAGGCCGTGATCGAGCTGCTGACGGACCTCTACCGGTCGGCGTGACGACGGGAGGGCGCGGCCGGCGGAAGTGGCGGAGGCTACGGAAGGTCTCTTCGAGGCGGGACGGGCGCACGGTGCGGTCACCGGGCGCCCGCGGCGTGCGCTGATCAGTCGATGGTGTCGACGACCTCGCCGAGGTCGACGAACTTGAAGCCGGTGGCCTCGCGGTCGCCGTCGCCGGGGGTCTCCTGGCCGTCCTGGACGACGAGGAGGCCGCGGGGGTAGCGCCTGCCGAGCGGGGCGTTGAGCGCGGCGGCGCCGTCGCAGACCTCGGAGCCGTCGAGGGTGGGAGAGGCCGCGGCGATGCGGAAGGAGTTCTCGTACTCGTTGTCCTCGTCGCGCTCGCGGTCGTAGGCGACGAAGGTGTCGTCGCCCTGGCTGGAGGCGAGCAGATAGCCGTCTCCGTCCGGCTCGTCGACCAGGGTCAGGCCCTCGACGTCGGCCGTCAGGTGCGTGCCGCCGAAGCCGGGGTCGGCTCCGGGCGTGCACTCCTCGGTCTGCTCGTCGTACGTGCCGGGGACGCCGTACTCGCGGACCTTGTCGATCAGGGTCGGCGTGCCGCTCAGTCCGGCGTCGATGCGCCAGATGCCGACGTCCTCCTGACCGGCGTACAGGGTGCCGTCCGCGGGGTCGACGACCATGCCCTCGACCTGCGGCAGTTCGCCCGGCTCGGCGCAGGGCGTCCAGGAGGTGCCGTCGGGCAGGCGGAAGGAGGAGGGCAGGTCCAGGGTGCGGACCTGGCGGTAGCCGACGGTGCCGGCCGCGGTGGGGAGCAGTTCCATCAGGGCGATCCGGGTGCGGTTGCGCCGGCTGACCAGGGCGTAGGAGCGGCCGGTGGCGCGGTCGGTCCAGGTGGCCAGGCCGTACGCGGTCTGCTGCTCGTTGATCTCGGCCTGGTCGGCGGAGAACACGGGTCGCGCTCCCGGGTCGGTGACGTCGGTGAGCGGGCCGCCGGGCTTGTCGCGGTCGATGCGGTAGATCCGCAGCCGGTCGTTGCCGCGGTCGCTGACCACCGCGACGTCCGCACGCCCGCCGCCCAGGCGCAGCCCCCGCACCAGGTCGACGTTGTTGAAGCGGCCGGGCTTGTCGTCGGCGCTCGGGCCGGCCGGGGCGGGGATCGACTGCACCTGGCGCGCGTCCAGGTCGTAGGCCCGCAGGCCGCCCTGCTTGGCGGTGGCGATGACCAGGCTGCGGCCCGGGTCGGCGGGGTTGCGCCAGATCGCCGGGTCGTCCGCGTTGGCGTTGCCGCCGGCCTCGTCGTCGAACAGCGGCGCGGTCTCGGCCTTCGGCCGGACGGTGCCGATCCCGGAGGCCTGCGCCGGGAGGGCGAGCGAGGTCGCCAGTGTCGTGCAGAGAGCGAGCGTGGAAGCGCGAACGGCCAGACGTAGCGTCATGTTTCTTCCTTGTATGAGGGGTTTTGCCCTGCTGGGAAGACCTTCACGATCACGCCCGTCATGCGCACGACAGAATGATGGACGGCGGTTGAACACCCCGCGAACCCACGGAGTGAGAACCGGGCCGCCCCCGCGCATGCGGTGACTCCCGCGGCCGGAGAACCCGAGGAGGGGCTCCGGCCGCAGGAGCACCGGCGGTGACCGGGACCGGTCAGCCGATGGCGATCTGGTCGACCAGGAAGACGGTCGACAGGTAGGTGTCTTCGGTGCCGGCGAACTCCAGCTTCACCGTCCGGCCCTTGTAGGCGGACAGGTCGACGGTCTTCTGGACGTATCCGGAGCTCGCGTCGGCGTTGGAGTAGGTGGCCAGTGTGGTGCCGTCGACGTTGACCTTCAGGGTGTCGTAGGCGGTGGAACCGGACTCCTGGGTGGAGACCTTCAGCCAGAGGGTGAGCTGCGGGGTGCCGGTGGAGGGCACCGCCACGTTCGACTGGGAGAGGGACTCGACGGCGTCGGCGCCGTAGCCCATCATCCAGGCGTACCAGGACCCGTCGCGCGCGGCCTGCAGGGACGAGTTGGTGATGATGCTGTCGCTCTGGGTCCAGCCGCTGGTGCCCTGTTCGAAGCCGCCGTTGGTCAGCGCGTTCCCGCTGGGAGGCGTGGTCGGGGAGGGGGTCGGGGTGGACGGCGAGGGCGTGGGGGTGCCGGTGCCGGGGTCGGGCAGGGCGGTGCCGACGCTGACGGCTGCCCACGCCTTGGAGACGAGGTACCGCTCCTGGGAGTTGGTGCCGTACAGGTCGGCGGCGGCCTGGAGGGTGGCGGTGCGGGCGCCGGCGTAGCTGGTGGTGGAGGTCATGTAGGTGGACAGCGCCCGGTACCAGACCGCGGCGGCCTTGTCCTTGCCGATGCCCGCGAAGGTGTCGTTGTTGCAGGTGGTGCCGGTGTGCGAGCGTCCGCCGATGGTCTTCGCCCCGGTGCCCTCGGCCGCCAGGTAGAAGAAGTGGTTGCCGATGCCGGAGGAGAGATGCACGTCCGCCGAGCCGGCGCCGGAGTTCCAGCAGGACAGCGATCTGCCGTCGGCGGCCGGGCTGTCCATCCGGCGCATGTAGCCGCCCGACATGTTGAGCTTCTCACCGATGTAGTAGTCGCCCGGGTCGCCGGCGTTGCCGGCGGAGAACTCGACCATGGTGCCGAAGATGTCGCTGGTGGCCTCGTTGAGGCCGCCGGACTCGCCGGAGTAGGTGAGGTTGGCGGTGGCGGCGGTGACGCCGTGGCTCATCTCGTGGCCCGCCACGTCCAGCGCCGTGACCGGCGTGTTGCTGTTCTGCGAGGAGCCGTCGCCGAAGTACATGCAGAAGCAGTTGTCGTCGTAGAAGGCGTTGAGCAGCCCGGTGTCGACGTGCACGTACGCGGGGGCGCCGCGGCCGTCGTTGCGGATGCCGGAGCGGTTGAAGGAGTTCTTGTAGTAGTCCCAGGTTCTGGCCAGGCCGTAGGCGGCGTCCACGGCGGCGCTCTCGCGGCTGGAGCTGGTGCCGTTGCCCCAGGAGTTGGTGGTCCTGGAGAAGGCCCGGGCGTTCTGCCTCGGGTTCGACTGCGGGCTGTTGTAGGAGTCGTAGACGATCGTCCCGCCGTGCGCGGCGTCGGTGAGGGTGTAGCCGCTGCCGGTCTGGGTGGTCTCGAGGGAGACCTGGCCGACGGTGACGCCGTTGCCGGTGCCCGTGATGCTCTGGTGCAGCTCGTACTGGTCCAGCGCCGCGCCGCTAATCGCGTCGACGATCACCGCCTCGCGCGAGGCCGGGCCGGTCTCGCCCTCACCGGTGACGGTCGAGCGGTAGGCGAGGACGGGGATCTTGCCGACCGCGTACACCACCAGGGCGCTGTCCTTGCGTCCGGCCTTCGCGTGCTTCACGTGCTTGGCGTGCTTCACGGCCTTGGCCGAGGCGTCGGCCGCCGTCAGCTTCGGGGTGGTGCCGGCGATCCGGATCGCGCCCTGGTGCGCCAGGTCCGAGCCGGTGATCGCGCCGTCTTCGGCGAGGTGCACCACCAGGTCTCCGCCGATCACCGGCAGGCCCCTGTAGGTGCGGTCGTAGCGCACGTGCCGGGTGCCGTCGGTGTCGATCAGCACGTCCTTGGCCACCAGGCGCTCGTCGGGGCCCAAGCCGAGCTCGCGGGCGGTCGCGGCCGCGCTCCGGCCGGCCGTGCGTATCGCCTCGCCGCGCGCGTCGGCCGTCATCGCCCGGAATCCCGCGCCGGGTTGGGCGACGGAGGTGCCGGCGGCCGCGGTGGGCCGGGGAGCCGCGGTGGACTGGGTGGCCACCACGGTCACGGAGCCCAGGGCGAGGGCTGCCGCGACACCGGCTGCGAGGGCGTTCTTGCGGTTCATCGCAATCCTTCCGCCGGGCCTTGTCGGGGAAACGCCGCAGAACGTCATCTCACGTGCGGGGGGGCGTTCGGCGGCGGTTGGCCCGGCTGTGGCCATGAGGCTAGGGACGCGGGAGGCAGCCGACATCGGGGCGATCCCTTGACCTGGACCGGGGAGGCCCGGCGGGCGCACCATGGCCCGATGCCAGACTCTGCGATGGGGACCGCGTCCCACGAGGCCGGCCCCGTGCTGCCGGTGGTCCCGGAGGACGTCCACGGCACCCGCCGGATCGTCTTGTTCGGGCCGCCCGGAAGCGGCAAGACCACCGCGGCCGGTGTCTTGGGGCGACGGCTGGGCCTGCCCGTCCTGCGGCTGGCCCCGCAGCCGCCGGACGCCCGGGTTTCCTACGCCGGGCTGCTCGAACTCGCGTTGGCCCTCCAAGCACTGCCTGTCGCACGGGAGCTGACGGCGGCACTCGACGAGGCCGCCGGCCGGCCGAGCTCCCCGGACGATGCCGGTCCGGCCCTGCGGCTACGCCGGCAGACCGCCGCGCTGCTGCGGGAGGCACCGCCCATGACGCTGGTGGTGGACAACGCCCAGTGGCTGGACACGGCCAGCGCGACCGTCCTCGGCTGGGCGCTGCGCCTGACGCCGGACCTTCCCGTCATCGCGGCCGAGCGCACCTGGCGCCCGGAGGCCGGAGGCCACTGGTGCGGGGAGGACGCGTACCCGTTGCGTGTTCCGGCTTTGACGGCCGGCCAGGTCACGGCTCTGCTGTCGCCCTACCGACTGCCCCCTCTCGAGGTCGCGCGGATCCACGCGTGCAGCGGCGGGAATCCGGCCCTGGCCCTGGCGCTGGCCGACGCCTCGCGCCCGCTCCCGGACCGGGAGGGCGGAAGCGAGTGGGCCCTGCCGCCGACGGCCCGCCGGCTGGTGGGCGAATGGCTGGACCAGGTACCGGCCCAGGTACAGGAACTGCTGACGGCCGCCGCACTCGACGACCGGCCCGACCTCGAACTGCTCGGCCGCCTCGCCGGGCCGGCGGCCGAGGCCCTCCTCGCCCAGGCCGAGGCGGCGGGGCTGCTCGAGATCGGACGGGCGGACGGGAGCGTACGGTTCACCGCCTCCGCGATCGGCAGCGAACTCGTGGCCCGGCTGCCGGGCCACGCGCGCAGGCTCCTGCACGCCCGCCTGGCCGAGGCCGGCCACGACAGCGTCCGCCGCGACCGGCACACCGTGCTGGCGGCCGATGTCACCGACCCGCGGTCGGCCCGCCGCGCCGCCCGCGCCGCCGTACGCGCTCGGCAGCGCGGCGACCACGCGCTCGCGGCGGAGCTCTCCCTCCTCGCCGCCCAGCGCACCCCGCACGACGACGGTGACCTGCTCACCGAACGGGCCCTGACCGCCGTACACGACGCCGCCCACTACGGCGATCTCCTCCGCGGCCGGGCCGCCGCCCGCCTTGTCCTGGGCCACGACACCACCCCGGACCAGCGCGTCGACGCCCTCGTCGCCCTGATCGACGCGAGCGGCCAGCACCTGCACGGCGCGGATGAACTGTTCGCCGACGCACTCCACGCGGCGGCCGGGCGCCCCGACCTCACGGCCCGGCTCCTCATCCGCCAGTCCATCTGGGCCAACGTCAACGAGGGCGATCCCCACCGGGCGTGCGCCCTGGCCGGCCGGGCCACCGTCCTCGCCGAGACCGCCGGCGACACCACCACCGCCGTCATGGCCCTCACGATGCAGGCCCGCTTCCAACGCGTCCTCGGTCACCCCGAGACCGAGACCACGCTCAGCCGCGCCCTGTCCCTGCCACGCGCCGCCTCCATCCCGGTCAACGGCACACCCCAGCACCTCGCCGCGCGGCACGCCCTCTTCGACGACCGCCCCGAGGAGGCGCGTACCGCGCTGCTTCCTCTGCTCGTCGAAGCCGAGCGGGCGGGAGACGCCGAGGCGACCGTGGACATCCGGCGCAGCCTCGCCGAGGCCGAACTCCGCGCCGGACGGTGCGCCAGGGCGCTCGACCACGCCCACCGCGCCCAGGCGTTGACCGACAAGACCTCCCTGTCACCCGCTCCGGCGTGCTACACCTCCGCCCTCGTCGAGGGCGCCGCCCGTCGGACCGACCTCGCCCTCGTCCACGCACGCCGCGGAGTCGACACCGCCCGGCAGGAGGACAACAAGGTCTTCCTCTCCCGCAACCTCTTCGCCCTCGGCCACCTCCTCCTGGCCACCGGCCGCGTCAAGGAAGCCCTGGAGGCCCTGGAGGAGGTCCGCGCACTGGAGGAGCTCCAGCAGGTCCGCGACCCGTCCGTCCTGCGCTGGCATCCCGAACTCGCCGAGACCCTCGTCGCCCTCGGCCGCCTCGACCAGGCGCAGAGTCTGCTGGACGACACCCGCCGCACCGCGGTCGACCTCGGCAGGGACGCGGTCCTCCCTTCGCTGGAACGCGCCCGGGCGCTTCTGGACGCCGCCCGCGGCGACTACGACACCGCGGCCCGGCGCCTCACCGGCGCGGCCGAGCGCCTGCGCCACCTTCCCCTCGAACGGGGCCGGACCCTGCTGGCGCTCAGCCACACCGAACGACGCGGACGCCGACGCGCCAGCGCCCGCACCGCCGCGCAGAGCGCCGCCGACCTCTTCACCGCCCACCAAGCACATCCCTGGGCCGAGACCGCCGCGCACACCCTCAGCCGACTGGACGCCACCCCCACGAACAACAACGCCCACCCCCGCCTCACCTCCGCCGAACAGCGCTGCGCCGAACTCGCCGCCGCCGGCGCGAGCAACCGCGACATCGCCACCACCCTCACCGTCAGCGTCAAGACGGTCGAGGCGACCCTCACCCGCGTCTACCGCAAACTCGGCCTGCACTCCCGCTTCCAGCTCGCGCACACCGTCACCGCAGCACGCGAGTGACCCAGCCCGTACGGCTCCGGGATGGCCCCCTGGATTGCCAGTCGTGTCGGCGGATCTCCGCCTGCGCGATGCTCAGCATGCCGCCCATTCCTGCGTTCCGCTGTGCGGTTCTGGCCCCCGGGTGGGACGGAAGGTCACACGGCGTCGTCGGCGCGCATCGCCTCGATGTCGGCGGGGGTGTAGCCGAGTTCCGCGAGGACGCCGTCGGTATGTTCGCCGACGGCCGGGACGGCGTCCATGCGTGGGGTGGTGCCGGTCAGGTCGACGGGCGGGAGGAGGGCGGGGATCCGCGCGCCGCCGGGTATCGGGACGTCGCGCCAGCGGTCGCGGGCGTCGAGCACGGGGTGCGCCAGGAACTCCGTCATGTCGTTGACGCCCGCGTTGGCGATGCCCGCCTCGTCGAGGATCTTCGTCGCCGTGCCGCTGTCGAGGCGGGCGAAGCGCTCGGCGACCAGCGCGTCGAGGGCCTCGCGGTGGGCGACCCGGGCGGAGCCGGTGGCGAAGCGGGGGTCGTCGGCCAGCTCGGGAAGCTCGAGGAACCGCTCGCACAGGGCGACCCATTCACGCTCGTTCTGGATGGAGAACAGCACGTCCTTGCCGTCGGCGGCGGTGAACGCGCCGTACGGGGCGATGGTGGCGTGCCGGGTGCCGATGCGCGGCGGCTGGGTGCCGCCGTAGCGGGTGTAGTAGGCGGGCTGGTGCATCCACTCGGCGAGCGCCTCGAAGAGCGAGACCTCCACGGCCCGGGCGACGCCGGTGGTGGCGCGGGTGAACAGGGCGGTGAGGATGCCGCTGTAGAGGTACATGCCGGCGGCGATGTCCGCCACGGACACTCCCGCGCGGGCGGTGCCGTGCTCGTTGCCGGTGAGCGAGACCAGACCGGTCTGGCACTGCACCAGGAGGTCGTACGCCTTGCGGTCGGCCCAGGGTCCGCTCGTGCCGTACCCGGACAGGCCGGCCGCGATCAGCCGCGGGAAGCGCTCGGCCAGGGCCTCGGGCGCGAGGCCGAGGCGGGCGGCGGCGCCCGGGGCCAGGTTCTGCACGAAGACGTCGGCGCCGGCGAGCAGCCGCTCCAGGACCTCGCGGCCTGCGTCCGTCTTCAGGTCGAGGGTGACGGACTCCTTGGAGCGGTTGAGCCAGACGAAGTAGCTCGACTCGCCGTGCACGGTGGTGTCGTAGCGGCGCGCGAAGTCGCCCTCTCCCGGCCGCTCGACCTTGATCACCCTGGCTCCGAGGTCGGCGAGCTGGCGCGTGGCGAAGGGGGCCGCCACGGCCTGTTCGAGGCTGACGACGGTGATGCCGGAGAGCGGCAGGTCCGTCGGAAGACCGGTCATGGTGCGACCTCCTGGGGCTTGACCGGGCGTGCGGTACGGGGCGGGGCGCGAGTCAGCGTATGACGGCGTCCGCGAGGGCGTGCAGGCGGAGGGCCAGCTGGATCTCCAGGGCGCGGGCCGGGGACTGCCAGTCGGGGCCGAGCAGCCGGCCGATCCGCTCGACGCGCTGGGCCACGGTGTTCACGTGGACGTGGAGGTCGTCCTTGGTGCGGGCCGGGCTCATTCCGCTCGCGAAGTAGGCGTCCATGGTGCGCACCAGGTCGGTGCCCCGGCGCCGGTCGTAGGCGATGACCTGGCCGATGGTGCGCTCGACGAAGCCCTCGATGTCCCGGCTGTCGGCGAGGAGGAGGCCGAGGAAGCCGAGGTCCTCGGCGGCCGCGCCCTCGCCCTGCCGGTGCAGCAGGCGGAGCGCTTCCAGGCAGCGGCGTGCCTCCTCGTAGGCGGGTGCGACGCCTTCGGGCCGGGCGAGGGGCGCGGTGACGGGTGCGGAGGCGCCGACGGTGACCGGTTCGCGCAGGGCGCCGCCGAGGTGCTTCGCGGTCTGCCGGGCCAGTTCGGCGGCGCTCTCGCCGGGTCCGAGCGGCAGCAGCAGGACGGTGCCGCCGTCGCGGGTGGAGGCCAGGCCGTGCCGGGTGGCGGCCAGGTGGGAGGCGGCGGAGCGCAGCCGCTGCCGGTCCGCGCTCTCGCGGTCGCCCGCGTCGGTCGCGGCCCGTGCGCCCGCCCGGTCGACGCGGGCGGCGAGCACCACATGGGGTCCGTCGCTGTCGGCGCTCAGGCGGGCGGCGCGCTCGCGCAGCAGGCGCCGGTCCCGGTCGGGCGCGTCGAGCAGGTCGTCGAGGAGTTCGCCGCGCACCCGCTGCTCGGCCTCGCCGGCGGAGCGGCGGGCGAGCAGCAGCAGGGAGGTGACGAGCGCGGCCCGCTCCAGGGTGCGCAGGTCGACGGGGTCGAGGTCGGGCCGCTCGCGCAGGACGAGCGCGCCGAAGGTCTCGCCGCCGGCCGAGACGGCGGCGACCCAGTCGTCGCCGTCGCGGGTGGCGTGGCCGCCGCCGGAGGTCCCGGCGGGTCCGGGCGGCTCCTCGACGAACTCGACGGCGCCGCCGAGGACTTCGGACACGGCGGCGGCCACGTCGTGGACGCCGCCGCCGCGCAGGACGAGTTCGGTGAGCCGGTCGTGGACCTCGGAGGCCCGCTCGATGACGCCGCTGTGCTCGCGGATGATGTCGTTGGCCCGCTCCAGCTCGGCGAGGGCGGAGCGGGTCTCGGCGAGCAGGTTGGCGGTGTCGATGGCGACGGCGGCGTGGGCGGCGAACGAGCCGAGCAGGGCGACCTGCTCGCGTTCGAAGACCCGGGCCCGGCGGTCGGCGGCGAAGAGGACGCCGATGACCTGGCTGCCGAGGGTGAGCGGCACGCCGAGGATCGCGACCAGGCCCTCGTCGCCGACGGCGGTGTCGATGGTGCGGGTGTGCTGGAAGCGGCCGTCCTGGAAGTAGTCGTCGGTGACGTAGGGCCGGGCGGTCTGGGCGACGAGCCCGCCGAGTCCCTCTCCCATGCCGAGGCGCAGCTGCTGGAAGCGGGCCGACACGGAGCCCTCGGTGACCCGCATGTAGGTGTCGCCGCGGGCCGGGTCGTTGAGGCTGAGGTAGGCGACCTCGGTGCCGAGCAGGGACCGGGCGCGCTGCACGATGGCGCGCAGCACGTCGTCGAGGTCGCGCAGGCCCGCGAGGTCGTGGGCGGTCTCGAAGAGCGCGGAGAGCTCGGCCTCCCGCCGTCGCCGGCCCTCGAGCTCGGCGCGGACCCGGAGCGCGAGCTGCTTGGCCTGCTCCAGCTCGGCCAGCTCCTCGGGCCCCGCGCCGCTCGCGCGGGCGAGCAGCACGGGGCGGTCGTACGCCTCGGTCGCGGCGCCGCGGGCGAGGAGCTCCAGGTAGGCGGCCTGTTCGTGGGTCATGGTCACAGGGATACCTGTCGTTCGGGGGGTCGCACCACCCCTGTGGACAACCGCCTGTGGACAACGGTCGCGGCGCTCAGTGCGCCGTCCAGCCTCCGTCGAGGGTGAGCGAGGCGCCGGTGACGAAGGACGCGTGGGGCGTGCAGAGGTAGAGGACGGCCTCGGCGACCTCCTCCGGCTCGATCAGCCGCTTGAGCGCGGCGTCCTTCAGGAGGACGTCGGACAGGACCCGCTCGGCGGGGATGCCGTGGGCGGCGGCCTGGTCGGCGATCTGCCGTTCGACGAGCGGTGTGCGGACGTAGCCGGGGTTGACGCAGTTGGAGGTGACGCCGTGCGGGGCGCCTTCGAGGGCGGCGGTCTTGGACAGGCCCTCCAGGCCGTGCTTGGCGGCGACGTAGGCGGACTTGAAGGCGGAGGCGCGCAGCCCGTGGACGGAGGAGATGTTGACGATCCGGCCCCAGCCCCGTGCGTACATCTCCGGCAGCGCTCCTCGGATCAGCCGGAACGGGGCCTCCAGCATCACGGTGAGGACGGTGTGGAAGACGTCCGGCGGGAACTCCTCGATGGGGCGGACGAGCTGGAGTCCGGCGTTGTTCACGAGGATGTCGGCGCCCGCGGCGGCGCTCTCGGCCGCGTCGAGGTCGGTGAGGTCCAGCAGCCGCGCCTCGACCTGGCCGGGCAGTCCGCGGGCGGCCTCCGTCAGCGCGTCGAGTCCCTCGGCGGCCCGGTCGACGGCTGTGACGGCCGCCCCGGCGGCGGCGAGCCGCAGCGCGCAGGCGCGGCCGATGCCGCCGGCCGCGCCGGTGACGAGCGCGGTGCGGCCGGTGAGGTCGAGGGCGACGGACCCGGGCCAGGGCGCGGGGGCCTGGGCCGGGGCGGGTCCTGATGTGGTGGGGGCGCTCATGCTCCGCACCTTATGAAGCGCCCCATCCCCGACCGATGTGCGCCGGGCACACAGTTCAGCCCAGGGGCGTGGTGTCGAACCATGTGGGTTCGTCGGTGAGGGCCTGCTGGATCCGGAAGTGCGAGAAGCGCTTCATCTCGGGCAGCTCGTCGAGCGCGAACCAGCCGACGTCGGTCGACTCGTCGTCGTTGACCCGGGCCTCGCCGCCGACGGCCCGGCAGCGGAAGGACACGTCCATGAACTGGCACCGGTCGCCGTTGGGATAGACGACCGGCTTGCGCAGCGTCTGCACGAGCACGACCCGCTCCACCTCGCAGCGCACGCCCGTCTCCTCGTACACCTCGCGCACCGCGCAGGCGGCCGGCTGCTCGCCGGGCTCGACGATGCCGCCGACGATGGACCACATCCCGTTGTCCACGCGGCGGCCGAGCAGCACGCGGCCCTGGTCGTCGAAGACGACGGCGGAGACGCCAGGCAGGAACAGCAGCTGGTGGCCGGCGGAGGCGCGAAGGTCGCGGATGAAGTCAGGGGTGCCCATGCCTCGACCCTAAATGATCATTCCGGTCGCCCGGCCCCGGCCCGGCCGCCCCCGGCCAGGCCGCCCTGCGGGGCTCAGGCCGTGCGCGCCCTGCGGGCCCGTACGGAGCGGGCGGCGGCCCAGCCGAGGCCGGCCACCGCGACGGCGACGAGCAGCGCCTCGGGCAGGGTGCCCATCCGGGTGGCCGGCGTCAGCGAGGAGCGCAGCGGCACCTTCTCGACCAGGACGTCCGGGGTGAACAGCCGGGTCTCCGCCACGATCTCGCCGTCCGGCCGGATGACCGCGCTGACGCCGCTGGTGACCGGCACGACCACGCTGCGGCTGTGCTCCACGGCCCGCACCCGGGACATGGCGAGCTGCTGGTAGGTCATCTCGCTGCGGCCGAAGGTGGCGTTGTTGCTGGGCACGGTGATCAGCTGGGCGCCGTGCGTGACGGTGTCCCGCACCGCCCAGTCGAAGGCCGCCTCGTAGCAGGTGGCCAGGCCCACCTTGGTCCCGGCGAGGTCGAAGACGCCGACCTCGTGTCCGGGGCCGAAGTCGCGGCGGACCCGGTCGACGTCGCTGTTGAAGATCCGCACGAAGGACCGCATCGGGATGTACTCGCCGAACGGCTGCACGTGCCGCTTGTCGTACTCGGCGACCGGGCCGCGCCGCGGGTCCCACTGGATGAGGGTGTTGCGCAGCTTGCCGGTCTCGGGGGCGATGACGGCGCCGATGACGGTGGGCGCGTTCACCTCCCGTACGGCCTCGTCGATGACCTCGTAGGCGTCCGGATTGGCGTACGGGTCGATGTCGGAGGAGTTCTCCGGCCAGAGCACGAAGTCGGGCTGCGGCGCGCGGCCGGCCTTCACGTCGGCGGCCAGCTCCTTGGTGCGGTTGGCGTGGTTGTCGAGGACCGCGCGGCGCTGGGAGTTGAAGTCCAGGCCGAGGCGCGGGACGTTGCCCTGCACGGCGGCGACCGTGGCCGTGCCGTCCTGCGCCGCGTCCGAGACGAGCGGCAGCGCGGACAGCGCGCCGGCGACGGGAACGAGGACACTGAGGCCGGCGGCGAGCAGCGGGCCGCGGGCGCGACCGCGGCGGCGGACCTGGCGCACCAGCTCGAAGAGGCCGAAGCCGCACAGGGCGACGGCGAAGCCGACCACCGGCGTGCCGCCGACGGCGGCCAGCGGCAGGAAGACGCCGTCCGCCTGGCCGAAGGCGATCTTGCCCCACGGGAAACCGCCGAAGGGCACGCGCGCGCGTGCCGCCTCGCCGAGGACCCACACCGCGGCGACGAAGACCGGCCACGCGGGAAGCCGGGAGACGGCGGCGACGCCGAGGCCGACGGCCGCGACGAACAGCGCCTCGACGGCGGCCAGCGCCAGCCACGGCACCGGACCGACCTCTTCGCCGGTCCACACCAGCAGCGGCAGCAGGAACCCGAGTCCGGCCAGATAGCCGAGTCCGAACCCGGCCCGCAGGCGCCGGCCGCTCAGCGTCCAGCCGAGCAGGGCGAAGGCGGGCAGCGCGAGCCACCACAGGGGCCGGGGCGGGAAGCTCAGGAAGAGCAGCAGCCCGGACAGCGCGGCGGCGGCGGGCCGCAGCAGCCACCGCAGCCCAGGGGCCCGCGCGGGGGCGGGGGCGGACTCGGGCACGTCGGCGGGGGCGATGGTGGTGCTCACCTGCCGGAGTCTACGGCCCTCTTCCGGGCGGACGGCGTCCCGGCCCGTGCGGGTCCGGGGCCGCCGGCCCGCGCGGGTCACGGGGCGGGACCGGGCCCGGTCAGGCGCTCGTCGCGGCCGGCGGGGTGGCTCGTCGCAGCAGGGTGCGGATGGCCTGGACGGCGGATTCGGCGTCGTCCACCGTCACCGTGAAGGTCCGTCCGTCTCCTAGCCACAGCACCAGGCCCTCGCCGCGCCGCACCACGACCGCCGTGCCCTTCTCGGGCCTCCAGCGGTAGCCCCAGCCGCCCCACTGGCGGGGCGTGACGGACGGCGCGAAGTGGGCGTCGACGACATGGGCGAGCGGGATGCGGCGGCGCGGGACGCCGATGTGGCCGCAGCGCACCTCCATGCCGCGGTCGTCGACCCGGACCGCGACATGGACGAAGGCGAGCGTGCCGAACAGCACGAGGAGGCCGGCGGCCAGGCAGCCGATCACGGCCATGAGGAGCGGGGCGATGCCGGAGGTCCACGGCGACTTGACGGCGAGCGCGACGCCGAGGGCCATGCAGGCGACCCCGCCGACGGCCGGCAGCCATTGCAGCCGGTTGGTGGCCCGACCGGTCCAGACCGGTGGGACGGGTCCCTCGGGACCCTGGTTCGGGGAGTGGTCCCTCATGGTGACAGCCTACGCACGTTCCGCGATGTCGGCGCCTCGGCGGAGTCGTCCGGTGACGCTCAGTGCGCCGGGGCCGTCGCGGCGAGGTCGCGGCCCTCGGCGTAGCCGAGCGCGGCCTGCGGGAGCGGGCCCGGGCGGCCGCTGAGCAGCACGGTCAGGGAGCCGGTGGGGGCCGCGTCCGGGGCGGGTTCGGCGCCGATGCGCCGCAGCGCCTGAGCCGCGACTGCCCCGGCGGAGCCGTGCAAAACGACCGGCGGGTGGTCGGTGCGCCGCAGCGCCGACCGGATGAGTCCGGCGACGAGCTCGTAGTGGGTGCAGCCGAGGACGACGGCCCGGACGTCCGGCGGCGTGAGCGCGGCGGCGGCGTCCACGGCGTGCCGTACGGCCTCGGCGTCGTCGTGCTCGACGGCGTCGGCGAGACCCGGGCACGGCACCTCGGTGACCTCGGCGCCGTCGGCGAAGTCGCGGATGAGTCCACGCTGGTACGGGCTGCCGGTGGTGGCGGGCGTGGCCCAGATGGCGACCTTGCCGCCGCCGACGGCCGCGGGCTTGATCGCGGGCACGGTGCCGATGACCGGGATGCGGGGCTCCAGCTCGGCGCGCAGCGCCGGCAGGGCGTGGACGGTGGCCGTGTTGCAGCCGACGATCAGGGCGTCGGGCTGGTGCGCGGCGGCGGCCCGGGCGACGGCGAGGGCACGCTCGGTGAGGTCCTCGGGAGTGCGCGGGCCCCAGGGCATGCCGTCGGGGTCGCTGGAGAGCACCAGGTCCGCGTCCGGCCGCATGCGGCGGACGGCGGTCGCGGCGGGCAGCAGGCCGATTCCGGAGTCCATGAGGGCGATCTTCACCCGGTCACCCTAGCCGACGGCCCTTGCTTCCCCGCCGATCTGGGGCAGACTGCGGCGAATGAGCCCTCTTGCCTGGATCGCGATCGGTTCTCTGGCCGTATGGGGATGGCTGCTCCTGGGTCAGGGGTTCTTCTGGCGCACGGACCAGCGGCTGCCGGCGCCCGTGGACGCCCCCGAGCGGTGGCCGGCGGTCGTGGTGGTGGTTCCGGCGCGGGACGAGGCCGAGGTGCTGCCGCTGAGCCTGCCGTCGCTGCTGGCCCAGGACTATCCGGGTCCGGCGGAGGTGATCCTGGTGGACGACGGGAGCGCTGACGGCACCGGACGCCTCGCCGAGGAGCTGGCGCTCCGGCACGGCGGGCTGGCGCTGACGGTGGTGTCGCCGGGCGAGCCCGCGCCCGGCTGGACGGGCAAGCTGTGGGCGCTGCGGCACGGAATGGCGCTGGCACGCGCGCGGGGACCCGAATTCCTGCTCCTGACGGACGCGGACATCGCCCATGAGCCGGACAGCCTGCGGCTGCTGGTCGCCGCGGCGACGGGCCACCGGCTCGATCTGGTGTCGCAGATGGCGCGGCTGCGGGTGGCGACCGGCTGGGAGCGGCTGATCGTGCCGGCGTTCGTCTACTTCTTCTGCCAGCTGTATCCCTTCCGCTGGATCAACCGGCCGCGCCCGCTGGCGACGGCGGCGGCCGGCGGATGCGTGCTGCTGCGGACGGAGACGGCGGAGCGCGCCGGGGTGCCGGAGGTGATCCGGCAGGCGGTGATCGACGACGTCTCGCTGGCCCGGGCGGTGCGGCGGGCCGGCGGCCGGGTCTGGCTGGGGCTGGCCGACCGGGTCGACAGCATCCGTCCGTATCCGGGCCTGGGTGATCTGTGGCGGATGGTGTCGCGGAGCGCGTACGCGCAGCTGCGGCACAACCCGCTGGTCCTGGCGGGCACGGTCGCGGGCCTGGCGCTGGTCTATCTGGCACCGCCCGCGACGCTGACGGCCGGTCTCGCCACCGGGGACCGGGCGGCGGCCTGGGCCGGCGGGCTCGCCTGGGCGGTGATGGCGGGCACGTATCTGCCGATGCTCCGTTACTACCGCCAGCCGTCCTGGCTCGCTCCGCTGCTGCCCTTCACCGCTCTGCTCTATCTGCTGATGACGGTGGACTCGGCGGTGCAGCACCACCGGGGCCGGGGAGCGGCGTGGAAGGGCCGGACGTACGCGCGGCCGCGGCCCGCGTCCGAAGCGCCGGGCCCGGCGGAGCGTTGAGCCGCCGTCAGTTCGTGACCGGCGGGCGAATTTCTCCGGACGGCGGGGCAATTCCGGCCCGGCGGTGAATGAACATCTCCCCCGTCGTGGTGACAGCGGCGTCAAGATTCCTTTACACGGCGTTGAGACCGGGCATGCCGGGCACTCGACCGGACTCGCGGGTAACCCCTCCCGATCTCGGTGTTTTCAAGATCGCTGACCTGCGGCGCGACCGTTTTTGTCAGGTTCGCTCACATTGCCGGTCAGCGGTCTCAACGAACCCGTCAAACAACCCTCTTATCGGGCTCCCCATAGAGCACATCGTGGGCTTAACTTATGGCCATGACCTCCCCGCGCTCCACCTACGGAGGCGGTTACTACACCGCGCCGTCGTTCCCCGACACCCCCATCTACGACTCCCTCGTCGCAGAGCGGGGCACGCCTCAGATCGCCCCGATCCGAGTGCCCTCCGCGTACGACTCCGGCAGCGGCTTCTCCGGAAGCAGCAGCTACCTGCCGGCGCTGCCCGCGGCCCTGCCCGCCCTCCCGGCGGCGCCCTCTCCCCAGCCCGCCCCCGCCTACGGCGCCACCGGCGGCTACGGCTACCCGCAGCCCGCGCCCCAGCCGGCTCCCCTCGCGCACATGGCCCCGGCCGCCCACATGGCCCCGGCCGCGCAGATGGCTCCCGTGCCGCTGCAGCAGGCACCCACGCCGTACATCCCGCAGCAGCCCGCCGCCCCGCGCGGCTACCCGGCCCCGCAGGCGCCGCAGCCGCCGCGCCCCATGGCCACCGGGTACGAGGCGATGCGCCCGGCGGCCCCGCGACCCGCCCCGGCGCCCACGCCCGCGCCGTACGACGACCCGTACAACCGCCCCTATCAGGGCCGGGGGTACTGACCTTCGGCACCGGCGGAGCGACTGGCAGGATGAGGACATGCCGATTCCTGTCTTGCACTCCGTCCATGTCCATCCGGTCAAGGCACTGCGCGGGTTCGCACCCGCCGAGGCGGAGGTCCAGCCATGGGGACTGGCCGGTGACCGCCGCTGGGCCGTCGTGGACACCGCGGGCAAGGTCGTGACCCAACGCCAGCACGCACGGCTGGCGTTGGCGTCGGCCGCGCCGCTGCCGGACGGCGGCGTCACGCTGACCGCGCCCGGCCGCGAGCCGCTGACGGTGGAGGTACCGCGGCTTTCCGCCCCGGACGGCACGATCCCGGTGGACGTCTTCGGCGCCGTGGTGCAGTCGGTGCCCGCGGGCACCGCCGCGGACGCCTGGTTCACCGCGTACCTGGACAGCCAGGTGCGGTTCGTCCACATGGACGACCCGGCCCGTCGCCGCCCCGTCGACCCGGACTACGCGCTGCCCGGCGAGACGGTCAGCTTCGCCGACGGCTATCCGCTGCTCCTCACCACCACCTCCTCCCTGGACGCCCTCAACTCCCTCATCGCCCAGGGCGATCACGCGGACGAGGGCCCGCTGCCCATGAACCGCTTCCGGCCGAACGTGGTCGTCGAGGGCACCGCGCCGTGGGCCGAGGACGACTGGCGGCGGCTGTCCATCGGCGACGTCGCCTTCCGGGTCGCCAGGACCTGCGGCCGCTGCGTGGTCACCACCACCGACCAGCTGTCCGGCGAGCGCGGCAAGGAGCCGCTGCGTACCCTGGCCCGGCACCGCAAGCAGGACAGCCGGCTGATCTTCGGCCAGAACCTGGTGCCCGAGCACCCGGGCGTCATCCGGGTCGGCGACCCGGTCAAGATCCTCGACTGACGTCCTCGGCGCCTGCCTCCTCGCCGCGCGACTCCTGCCGGCACCCGCCTCGGGCTTCGCTCCGGGAGGGTGCGAAGTTGTCCGGAATTGCTCCCGACAGGCGAGGAACCCTCCCCCGGGGCACACTCGTTGGAAGAGCGGCAACGCCGAAAGGCCCGTTCCGGGCCGTCGACGAGACGAGGGGGTGCGGAGCGTGCGCGCAGCCATCGGGCTCTGGCGCTGGCGGCACAATCCCCTGCGCCGGACCACGGATCTGATCGAGGCGTGGGTGGCCCTCACCGCCGCCGTGCTGCTGTGTGTCGTCGTGCCGCTGGCCGGCTGGGCCGCGGGCGTCTCCGCGAACACCTCGCTGCAGCAGGCGGTGCGGATCCAGCAGCAGGAGCGGGCCCCGACCGTCGCCCGGGTGGTGCGGGCCGCCGACGGGGCCGGCGGTGAGCGGGCCGCGGAGCTGGCCGGCGAGCAGCGGCTCAGACCCGCCGTCGTGGCCGACTGGACCGCGCCCGACGGCTCCCGGCGGAGCGGGACGGTGACCACCACCCGTGACCAGGCGCGCCCCGGTGACGTCTTCCCGCTGTGGACCGACCGGTCCGGGCGGGCCGTGAGCCCGCCGATGCACCCCGACACCGCCCGGGCGCACGCCCTGATCGCCGGGCTCACCGTGGCGCTGCTGCTCGCCTTCATGGTGGAGACCGCCCGGCGGACCGTCGTGCACCGGCTGATGCGGCGGCGCTACGCCCGGCTCGACCGGGCCTGGGCGCAGGCCGGTCCGGACTGGGGCCGTACGGGCAAGGGCAGCTGAGCACGGAGCGGGTGGCAGCCCGGCCGACCCGTGAACCGGGCGCCGCCGCGCGCGCTACGGTGGGGCATCGGATCTCGGATCCAGCGGCGTCGGCGTACGAGGCGGGGGCAGAGCACACCCATGGCACAGGGCACGGTCCAGGTGACGCACACCGGCACGTCGCGGTGGCGGCGCCGCACGGGCGAGTACGCCTCCCTCGCCGCCGCCCTGGAGGCCGCGGGCGACGGGGACGTCCTCACCGTGGCCCCCGGCACCTACCGGGAGAACCTCGTCGTCCAGCGGGCCGTCACCCTGCGCGGTGGCGACGGGGCCGTCGGCTCGGTGCGGATCGCGCCCGCCGACGGCGTGCCGCTGACCGTACGGGCCTCGGCCACGCTCCAGGACCTGCACATCGAGGGCCAGGACTCGGCGGCCCCGGCGCTGCTGGTGGAGGACGGCACACCCGAGCTGCTCGACCTGCGGATCGTGACCCGCTCGGCGGCCGGCGTGGAGGTGCGCGGCGCGGCCCGGCCGACGGTGCGCCGCTGCACGGTCGACAACCCGGCCGGCGTCGGGATCGCCGTACTCGACGGCGCGGGCGGAGTGTTCGAGGAGTGCGAGATCGTCTCGGCCGGCCAGTCGGGGATCTCGGTGCGCGGCGGCGCCCATCCCCGTCTGGAGCGCTGCCGGGTGCACCACGCCTCCGGCGCCGGGATCACCGTCAACGGCGAGGGCAGCGGCCTGGAGGGCCTCGGCTGCGAGGTGTACGAGATCAAGGGCACCGGCCTGCAGATCGCGGCGCGCGCGAGCGCGCACCTGAGCGACTCGACGGTGCACCGGACCTCCGCCGACGGCATCACGCTGGACACGGACGCGGTGCTCACGCTGTCCGACTGCGACATCCACGACATCCCCGAGAACGCGGTCGACCTGCGTTCCCGCTCGGTCCTCACGCTCACCCGCTCGACGGTGCGGCGGTTCGGGCGCAACGGCCTGTCCGTGTGGGACCCGGGCACCCGGGTGGACGCCAACCAGTGCGAGATCCACGACAGCACCGGCGACTATCCGGCCGTCTGGGTGAGCGACGGGGCGACCGCGGTGCTGGACTCCTGCCGGGTGCACGACGTGCCCGACGCCCTGTTCGTCCTCGACCGGGGTTCGCGCGCCGACGTCGTCGACAGCGATCTGTCGCAGGTGCGCAACACGGCCGTGTCGGTGAGCGACGGCGCGACGGCGCAGCTGGACGACTGCCGGATCCGGGAGGCGTCCACGGGCGCCTGGTTCCGCGACCACGGCAGCGGCGGCACCCTCGCCGGCTGCACCATCGACACCGTGCAGACCGGTGTCATCGTCACCAAGGGCGCCGATCCGACGATCGAGCGGTGCACGGTCAGTTCGCCCGCGGAGGCGGGATTCTACGTGTCGGCGGAGGGCCGCGGTTCGTTCCTCGGCTGCCGGGTGACGGGCAGCGGCGGCTACGGCTTCCATGTGATGGACGGCTGCCGGACGACGCTGCGCTCGTGCCGTACGGAGCGGTGCGCGCGCGGTGGTTACGAGTTCCCCGACGAAGGTCCGGTCGTCGAGGACTGCACCGGCGACGAGAGCCAGCTGCGCGCCTCGGCAGTGCGGGAGGCCGGCGGGCCGGGCACGGCCGTCCAGCCGGGCGGGCTGCTGCTCGGCGCGGTGCCGGCGCCGCGCGCCTCCGTCGCGGCGCCGTCCGTGGCCCCGGCGGCAGTCCCGGCCCCCGAGCCCGCGCCGGCGGTGCGCTCCTCACGGGAGGTGCTCGCCGAACTGGACGCGCTGGTGGGCCTGGAGAGCGTCAAGCACGAGGTACGGACGCTCACCAACATGATCGAGGTGGGCCGGCGGCGCCAGGAGGCCGGTCTCAAGGTCGTCTCGGCCCGCCGCCATCTCGTCTTCACCGGCAGCCCGGGCACGGGCAAGACCACGGTGGCCCGGCTGTACGGCGAGATCCTGGCCTCGCTCGGTGTGCTGGAGCGAGGTCATCTGGTGGAGGTGTCGCGGGTCGACCTGGTGGGCGAGCACATCGGCTCGACCGCCATCCGCACCCAGGAGGCCTTCGACCGGGCGCGCGGCGGTGTCCTGTTCGTGGACGAGGCCTATGCGCTGTCCCCGGAGGACTCGGGGCGGGACTTCGGCCGGGAGGCGATCGACACCCTGGTGAAGCTGATGGAGGACCACCGGGACGCGGTCGTCGTGATCGTCGCCGGATACACCGCGGAGATGGAGCGCTTCCTGACCGTCAACCCGGGCGTGGCCTCGCGCTTCTCACGCACCATCACCTTCTCCGACTACGTGCCCGAGGAACTGCTGCGGATCGTGGAGCAGCAGGCCGAGGAGCACGAGTACCGGCTGGCCTCGGGCGCGGGCGAGGCGCTGGTGAAGTACTTCACGGCCTTGCCGAAGGGCCCGACCTTCGGCAACGGCCGGACGGCGCGGCAGACGTTCGAGTCGATGGTGGAGCGGCACGCGGGCCGGGTCGCCGCGCTCGCCGAGCCGAGCACGGACGACCTGACCCTGCTCTATCCGGAGGACCTGCCCGAACTGCCGTGAATTTCGGGCTGCCCTGAATTCAGGGGCTGCCCTGAGCCTCCGGGCTCTGCTGTACGTGGGTGCTCCCCTGCGCCTCGGACAGCTCCTGGGCCTCCGAACTCCCCTGGATCTGCGGGTCGGTGACGCGCTGGCGCGGCAGCGCGGGCGGCAGCCGGTCGAGCAGCGCGGCGCGCGCGAGGTCGAAGGCCGGGTCGGCCTGGTAGTCGGAGTGGCCCAGGATCGGTTCGGGCAGCGGGTGGACGCGGGTGCGTCCGTACGCGACGGGGTCGAGCAGCTCGGGCCGGTCGACGGCCGGCCGACCGCCCTCGGCCGGGACGCGGACGGGTCCGCCGATGGGATCGGTGGCCCGGAAGAGGTTGCTCCAGCAGTGCACCGTGCGGTGCAGGCCGCGCAGCGACTCGGGGCCGAAGTAGGCCGGGAACCAGCGCCCGTAGAGGCGTTCGAGCGGCGAGCCGTAGGTGAGGAGCGCGACCCGGCGGCGGGTGGCGGGCGGCAGCTGCCAGACCGCGGCGGCGGCCAGGACGCTGCCCTGGGAGTGACCGGAGATGACAAGTCGGCCGCCGGTCTGCCGGGTCCAGGAGCTCATCCGCCAGGTGAGGTCGGGCACCGCCCGTTCGGCGTAGCAGGGCGGGGCGAACGGGTGGGCGGCGCGCGGCCAGAAGGTGCCGACGTCCCACAGGATGCCGATGGTGCGGCGGGCGGAGCGGTCCTTGTAGGCGCGGCGGCCCCAGGTGACGAAGAGCAGGAAGCCGAAGCCGATCATCCACGAGCCGAGGGCCTGGCAGGCGGTGGCGGCCGAGGCGATCGCGGGATGGGCGCCGTCGAAGGCCCGGCCGGGCACGTTTCCGCTGGCCCAGGCCCCGGCGACGGAGGCGGCGCCGAGCAGCAGGGTGGCGCCGGAGACGACGCCGACGAGGACGGGCGCGGAGTCGGTGAGCGCGGCCCTGGACCGTACCGCCGCGATCTGGTCGGTGCGCAGCCGGTCGGGGTCGTCGGCCTCGTATGCGGCGTTCACGACGGGGCGGAGCCGGCGGGCGGCGAGGACGGTACGCGCGCCGAGCAGCGCGGCGGGCACGAGGAGCAGCAGGAGCAGGACCGGGATGACGGAGGCCTGCCAGCTGAGCAGCACGGGAGGGCCGGTGATCAGCCCGTCGCCGGCGCCGGGTGTGCCGGGGCCGTCGAGCCAGTCGGCGACCCGCTGGGCGACGCCGCCGGACATCACGCCGCCGAGGGCACAGGCCAGCATGGCGACGGCGGGGCCGCCGAGCCCGTACAGGGCGGTGCGCGGGTCGCGCCGTGGACGGTGCAGGAGCAGGGCGACCGCGCCGAGGGCGACGACGAGGCCGCCCTGGGCGAGGGTGAGGCTGCCGAAGAAGGCGTCACCGGGCAGGGTGCCGGCGGAGACCCAGGCGGGGCGCGACCAGGCGGTGTGGACGGCGGTGAGCGCGAGCAGCAGCAGGGCGGTGGCGGGCAGCCAGGAGACCAGGGCGCGTTCGATGCGCAGGTCGAGGCGGTGCTCGCTGCGGCCGCGGCGGCAGACGACCCACAGCACGAGGGCCGCGAGGAGCAGGATGCCGGCCTGGAGGGCCCGGCCGAGGATCTCGTACGCGGAGCCGTGGGCGGCCCGGTGGTCGTGCCGGGCCACCGCTCCGGCGAGGGCGGCGGCGACGGTGAGGAAACCGGCCGCGGTGTGCGCGGCGCGCAGCCGGGCGACGAGCCGGCGGCCGTACCAGAAGCCGGGCCGGCCGAGGGCGGGGCGCAGTTCGGCCGGGGTCGCCGCGGTCGGGCTCGCCGCGTCGGCGGCCTCGGTGTCCGTGGTCCCGGTGTCCGTGGCCTCGGTGTCCGTGCTCTCGGTGTCCGTGGCCTGCGCGTCCGCCGTCCCGGTGTCGGCCGTCCCGGCGTCCGCCGTCCGGGTGTCCGTGTCGTAGCCGGTGGGCGGGCGCTGTGCCTCGTAGGCGCTCCAGGTGCGGTTGGACAGGTACCAGAGGAGGCCGACCAGCGCCGTGGGGACGAGCGCGGCGAGCGCGAGCCGGCGGCCCGGCTGGGCCCACCAGCCGCCGCGCTCGGCGGACAGGAAGCCCAGCCAGGACCGCTGCCCGGCGCAGGCGCCGGAGCCGGCGCACTGCCAGGCCGTCAGGTCGAGGGCGACCTCGCAGGCCGCGGCGGTGAGCAGCACGGTGAGGGTGAGGGCGACGAGCCGGACGAGGACGCCGTAGAGCCGTACGAGACCGGCCCGGCCCTCGGTCGGCGGGCGCATCCAGTGGGCGAGATTGGCGACCATGAACGGCAGGAGCAGCAGCCACAGGGCGCGGGTGCCGTTGCCGGAGGTGAGGTTGGACCAGCAGTACGCCTCGGGGACGGGGCGCTCGGCGTACCGCTCGGGGTGCTCCTCGGCGTCGACGTCGTCCCTGCGGCGGTGCACCGCCGCGGTCCCGTCGCCGGTGATCCGCACCGTGCGCGGGTCGTCGAGCATGTCGGCCGCGGTGGCACCGCCCACGCCGTGGACGAGGAGTTCGAGCGCCGCGCCTCCGCTCCGCGGGCCGGGTGTGGCAGGGGACACTTCGGGGACTCCCTCTCTGAGTGGGAGGATCAGGGTGGAAGGATGCGACGGCGGGCACCAGGATCGCGGACGGCCGAGCCCGACGGCACGGTCCTCACCGAATCCGACGTCCCCCTCTACCCCTTTACCCCTTCCAGTCGTCTTCGGAAAGGACCGGCCCCGGCGGTGAGCGACAATCAGAACCTCCTCGCGGAGCAGCGGCGCGCCCTGATTCTCGACGAGGTCCGCCGGCGCGGCGGCGTGCGGGTCAACGAGCTGACCCGCCGTCTCAACGTCTCCGACATGACGGTCCGCCGGGACCTGGACGCGCTGGCCCGGCAGGGTGTGGTGGCGAAGGTGCACGGCGGTGCGGTGCCGGTGGTCGAGGCGAGCACGCACGAGCCCGGTTTCGAGGCGAAGTCGGCGCTCGAGCTGGGCGCGAAGGAGGAGATCGCCCGGGCCGCCGCGGCGATGGTGCGACCGGGCACGGCGGTCGCGCTGTCGGGCGGCACGACCACGTACGCGCTGGCCCGGCACCTGCTGGACGTGCCGGAGCTGACGGTGGTGACGAACTCGGTGCGGGTCGCGGACGTGTTCTACGAGGCGCAGCACACCGGCTCGGGCGGCGAGGCCCGGCCGGGCGCGGCGACGGTGGTCCTGACGGGAGGGGTGCGGACGCCGTCGGACGCCCTGGTGGGGCCGGTGGCCGACCAGGCGATCCGCTCGCTGCACTTCGACGCGCTGTTCCTGGGTGTGCACGGCATCTCGGTGGAGGCGGGTCTGTCGACGCCGAACCTGGCGGAGGCGGAGACCAACCGGCGGCTGGTGCGTTCGGCGCGCCGGGTGGTGGTGGTCGCGGACCACACCAAGTGGGGCACGGTGGGGCTGAGTTCGTTCGCGACGCTGGAGGAGGTGGACACGCTGGTGACGGACGGCGGCGTGTCGCCGGAGGTGCGCGAGGAGATGGCGGAGCACCTGCCGGGGCTGGTGGTGGCGGGCGAGGAACCCGGCGACCTCGACGGCACGCCGGGAATCGGACGTGGGCCGGGAGCCGAAGGCACGCCGGGTGTCGAGGGAGCGGGGAGGCCCGCGTGAGCCGGTTCCGGATCGAGCGGGCCGTGGCGCTGCCGCCCGCCGAGGTGTGGCGGCGGCTCACGGACTGGCCGGCGCACGGCGCGCAGGTCCCGTTCACCCGGACGACGGTGCTGACGCCGGGGCCGAACGCGGTGGGCACCCGGTTCACGGCGCGGACCGGGCTCGGCCGGCTGGGCTTCGACGATCCGATGGAGGTCGTGCGCTTCGAGCCGCCCGCTCCGGGCCGCACGGGCGTGTGCCGGCTGGTGAAGCGGGGACGGGTGGTGCTCGGCTGGGCGTCGTTCGAGGTGGACGGCGACGGGGTGAACGGCGACGGGGCGGGCGGCGACGGGGTGAACGGCGACGGGGCGGGCGGCAGCCGGGTGGTGTGGACGGAGGAGCTGCGGCTGCGCGGCGTGCCGGCGCTCTTCGATCCCGTACTGGCGGCGGCGGGACGGCTGTTGTTCGCCAGGGCGCTCGACGGACTGCTGTCCAACTGACCGCCCGTCAGCTAAGGTGTGCGCTCCCTGAAGCCCGCCCCACGGGAGGTACGGTCCATGGCAGCACGCCGACTGAGGCCGGTGGAGCTCGACTTCATCACGTCCGCGCCCGTCCGGCTGGCGTTCACGGCCGAGCTCGCGGCGCCACCCGTCGCGGTCTACCGCTCGCTGGCGGTGGAGGTGGCCAGCTGGCCCGCCTGGTTCTCGGCCGTCACGTCCGCCACGCCGACCCGTGAGGGCGCGGGGCGGACGGTCCGGCTGCGCGGCGGAGTCTCCTTCGAGGAGACGATCATGGCGGCCGACCCGGAGGCGCGCTACGCCTACCGGATCGACGCGACCAACGCACCGGGCGTCACGGCGATGCTGGAGGAGTGGGTGCTGTCCCCCGCCGCGGTCGGCACCCGGGTCCGGTGGACCATGGCGGCCGACGGGAACCGGCCCTTCGCGGTCGGCCTGCGGCTGGCCAGGCCGGGCATCGGCCTGTCCTTCCGTGACGCGGTCGGCCGGCTGGAGCGGCGGCTCACTCCGGCCAGGCACCCGTCGCCAGGAACCGGTCGATAGCGGCGGTGTACGGGGCGATGTCGAGTCCCTGGGAGGCCAGCCACTCGTCCGAGTAGTACTTGTCGAGGTAGCGCTCGCCGCCGTCGCAGATGAGGGTGACGACGCTGCCGGTGCGCCGCTCGGCGACCATCTCGGCGACGATCTTCAGCGCGCTCCACAGGCCCGTGCCGGTGGAGCCGCCCGCCTTGCGGCCGATCGCGGCCTCCAGGGCGCGGACCGCGGCGACGCTGGCCGCGTCGGGCACCTTCATCATGCGGTCGACGGCGCCGGGCACGAAGCTCGGCTCCATCCGGGGCCGGCCGATGCCCTCGATGCGGGAGCCGCAGTCGGCGGTGGCGTCCGGGTCGTGGTGCGTCCAGCCGTCGAAGAAACAGGAGTTCTCCGGGTCGGCGACGCAGACGTGGGTGTCGTACTGCATGTAGTGCACGTAACGGGCGATGGTCGCCGAGGTGCCGCCGGTGCCGGCCGTGGCGACGATCCAGGCGGGCTCCGGATAGCGCTCCAGTCTCAGCTGCTGGTACATCGACTCGGCGATGTTGTTGTTGCCGCGCCAGTCGGTGGCCCGCTCGGCGTAGGTGAACTGGTCCATGTAGTGGCCGCCGGTGCGCTCCGCGAGCGCCGCGGCCTCCTCGTACATCGTGCGCGAGTCGTCCACGAAGTGGCACCGGCCGCCGTGGAACTCGATCAGCCGGCACTTCTCGGGGCTGGTGGTGCGGGGCATGACGGCGATGAACGGGACGCCGATGAGCTTGGCGAAGTACGCCTCCGAGACCGCGGTCGAGCCGCTGGAGGCCTCGATCACGGGCGCGCCGGGGCGGATCCAGCCGTTGCACAGCCCGTAGAGGAAGAGCGAGCGGGCGAGGCGGTGCTTGAGGCTGCCGGTGGGGTGGGTCGACTCGTCCTTGAGGTAGAGGTCGATGCCCCAGCTCTCGGGCAGCGGGAAGCGCAGCAGGTGGGTGTCGGCCGAACGGTTCGCGTCGGCGTGGACCTTGCGGACGGCCTCCTTCAGCCAGGACCGGTAGTCCGGGTCGCTGCGGTCGACGTCGACCGTGGCCAGGGGGCTGGTGGTGCTGGTCATCGTGCCTGCCTCTTCTCATGGGGCCCGCGGGGATCGCCCAGGTGGCTGTCCACTGACCGACAATACCGCTCCCACCTGGGCAAACGTTCCCTTTGGGAGTCCATAGGAGTGCCTTGCAGAGGGGCTCCGTACAGCGGCCGGACGGGCGGCTGACCGGGCGCGCTGGTGCCGGGCGGCGCGGCCCGGCACACTGGGACGAGGCAGCCTGCGCGAAGGGGGCGGATGATCATGTCTGAAACGGCTTCCGAGCCCGAGTTCACGGCCACGGGCGTACGCATCGACCGCTGGCCCCGGTCGCTGACCCATGCCGGCGAGGTCCGCATCGAGGACGGCCGGCTGTCCCTGCTGACCAGCTACGGCAGCGAGATCGACAGCGCGCCGCTGGGTACGGTACGGGCGGGCCGGCCGTGGTTCGCGAAGGACGACGAGGCGGTGGCGACGGTGAACGGCACGCGCTACCGGCTGTCGGGTTCGGGCCGGCTGCTCGAGGCACTGAAGAAGGCGACGGGACGGGCGGCCTGACCGTCGGACCTCCGACCGTCGTGCTGTTGCACGGTCCGGCCGACCGTTCGGCAGCGCCCGACCCGCGCCCGACCTGCGTCTGACCTGCGCCTGGCCTGCGCCTGATCCGCGTCTGACCTGCGGCGGATCGCCGCGAGTTGCGGGGTGCTCACGGGTGGTTCACGCTGGAACCACCTCACCGAGGGTTGACCGGCGGTCACGCTGCGAAAGCAGTCGCCGCCCCCGCTACATCGCATGACAGATCCGAATCTCCGTCCTCTTCCGGACCTACTTCGGGGAGTCGCAGCCGTGATCAGTGAACCCAGCAGGTACTGCGCGGTGGAGCTCCAGGCCCTGCCGTCGCGGATCGGACAGGTCCGCAGAATCGTTTCGGCGCATCTACGCCACTGGCATCTCGACGCGTTGATCGACCATGCGGCGCTCGGTGTCACCGAGCTCCTGACGAACGTCCACCGGCACGCACAGCCGGACAAGAAGTGCACCGTCGAGGTCGAGCTGCTGCTCGACCGCCTCACCGTGTCCGTCCGCGACAACGACCCGCGGATACCGGGCATCTGCGAACCGGGCACCGGTGACGACGAGTTCGCCACCTCCGGCCGCGGCCTCGCGATCATCGAGGCGATGAGCGAGAGCTGGGGCGTGCGCCCGCACGGCGATGCCGGCAAGGCCGTCTGGTTCACCCTCCAGGCGCCCGCCTCCCCCGTCGCCCTCCCGCTCCACGCGGACGCCGTCCCCGGCGCCGTCACCGACGGCCCCTTCGACGCCCTCACCCTCGAACCGGTCCCGTTCGGCGCCCCGGAGGACCCGGTGGCCGCCCCGACGGCGGCCCGGTCGGTCCTGACCCGCTGAGCGGCGGGGCCCCGGACGCACCGCGGGGCTACGTTTCGGCCTGCTCCCCGGGGGGGGGGCGGCAGGGGTCAGCGTGCGCCGACTCATCAGTCGGGCCCGGCCTCCGCGCGGTGCGCGAGGAGGACGAGCGCGGGGCAGGCGACCCGGTGCGGTACGAGGCAATGCGCGCCCGGAGCGGGTTCGGCCCTGTTGCCGTTCCAGACGCGGCCGTCCGAGTCCTCGTACCAGCGATGGCCCACGGGAACCTCGTGCGCGGGCCGCCGGATGTCGGGCTCGAGCAGGACGTACGCACCGTAGTAGGTGGGACGCCGCTCACAGCGCCGCCCGCACCGCGGGCAGACCGGCGGGGCGGGCGGAGCCGGAGCGTCGGCGCCCTCGTCGCGTGCTTGATCACGGTCACAGGCCTCCCAGGGAGCCTGAACCGACGGGCGGCGAGCGGAGCGTTCGGGCACGAGCGGGCCTGCCGTGTCGTGTTCACCCATGAGCCGAGGGTCGGCGCTCCGGCAGGGCCGCACCAGGGCGCGAACCGGGCACGGTTCGCCGTGACGGGCGGGGCGCCGCGTGGCGCGGGTCGGCCCGTGAGCCGTACGGTCGGTGGCGGCGTCCCACCCGGCGCGGCGTCAGGACGCCGTCCGGGCGGGCCGGCGGGGCGGTCACTCCGTCGCGATCGCCCGCAGCACGTCCATGCGGGCCGCGCGTCGGGCCGGGCGCCAGGCCGCCAGGGCGCCGGCGGTGAGGCCGACCAGGGCCACGACGGCGAGTGAGGCGGGCGGCAGGGCGAAGGTGGAGTCGCCGGCCGAGGCGCCGGCGGAGGCGCGCAGCAGGACCCAGCCGAGGAAGGTGCCGAGCAGCAAGCCGCCGGTGGTGCCGAAGGCGGCGACCAGGACGGACTCCCAGCGGATCATCGCCCGCAGCTGGGTCCTGGTCTGGCCGACCGCGCGCAGCAGTCCGAGCTCGCGGGTGCGTTCGTGGACGGCGAGGGTGAGGGTGTTGGCGATGCCGAGCAGGGCGATCAGGACCGCGAGGGCGAGCAACGCGTAGACGAGGGTCAGCATCATGTCGATGCCGGTCGCCGAGGACGCGGCGTACTCGCCGCGGGTCTGCACGTCCGGACTGCCGTAGCGCGCCGCGACCCGCTCCACCGCCGCCTTGCCCGCGTCCGCGGAGACGCCGTCCTTGAAGGTGACGGCGACGAGCCGGTCGGCGTCCTGGGTGCGGTGCGGGGCCCAGGCCTGACGGGTGAGCAGATAGTCACCGGCGAGGTCGGCGCGTTCGTAGACGGCGCGGACGGTGAAGGTGTGCCGGGTGCCGTCGGTGAAGGAGAGTGCGACGGTGCGGCCGGGTGCGAGGCCGTGACGTCCGGCCTCGTCGTCCGCGACCGCGATGCCGTCCGCGCCGAGGGCGCCGAGCGAGCCCCGTACGGCCCCGAGGTCGAGGACGCGGGCGAGCGCGGCCGGGTCGGTGACGGTCAGGGCGCGGCCCCGGCCGTCGACGTCGGCGAGGCCCTTGCCGAGGCCGACGGCGGTGTCCACCTCGGGCAGCGCCGCCACGGCGGGCGCGAGGCGCGGGCTGAGCCCGCTGCCGCCCGCGCCGAACGACGGCGCGCTGACGGCCACGTCGCCCGCGAAGGAGCGCGAGACCGTGTCGTCCATGGTCGCCTTGAGCGAGGCGCCGAAGACGGTGAACAGCGACACGACGGCGACGCCGATCATGAGCGCGGTCGCGGTGGCGGCCGTGCGCCGCGGGCTGCGGAGCGCGTTGCGGCGCGCGAGACCGCGGTTCGTGCCGCGCAGCGGGCCGCCGAGGACCCGTATCGCGTACGAGGAGGCCACCGGCCCCAGGACGACGAACGCCGCGAGGGTCAGGACCGCGCCCGTGGCGGCGAGCCACAGCGACGGCACGGCGAGCACACCGACGAGCACCAGGCCCACGGCCACGAGGAGCAGTCCGGCACCGAGGGCGGTGCGGGAACGGGAGGCGGCGGAGTCGTCCACGGCCGTCTCGCGCAGGGCGGCGAGCGGCGCGGTCCGCCCGGCGCGCACGGCGGGCAGCAGCGCCGAGCCGACACAGACGGCGAGTCCGACGGCGAACGGCAGGGCCAGCGAGAGACCGCTGACGACCAGGTCGCCCTCGGGGAACGGGAAGCCGACCGCCGGGAAGAGCGCCTGCAGTCCGGCCGCGATGCCGATGCCGCCGAGGAGTCCCGCGGCGGAGGCGAGCAGCGCGACGGCGAGTGCCTCGGCCAGGGTCATGGTGACGACCTGCCGGCGGGCGGCGCCGAGGGCGCGCAGCAGCGCGTTCTCGCGGGTCCGTTGGGCGACGACGATGGCGAAGGTGTTGTGGATGGAGAAGACCGAGACGAGCAGGGCGACTCCGCTGAACACCAGCAGGAGAGTGGTGAACAGGCCGAGGAAGCGGCCGGAGATCATCTCGTTGCTCTCGTCGGTGGCCTGCTGTCCGGTGATCGCCTCGACGCCTTCGGGGAGTACGGGACCGAGCGCGTCGACCAGGGCGGCGGGCGAGGTGCCGGGGCCGGCCCGGACGAGGATGTCGGTGGCCTGGCCGGGCTTGGCGGTGAGGTACTTCTCGGCGTCGGCTCGGGTGAGACCGGTGTAGGTGACCTGGCCCATGCCGTCCGCGCCGCCGAAGGTGGCGAGCCCGACGACGGTGACGCGTACGGGATCGGGGGCGCGCAGGACGGTGGTGGAGCCGAGGGTGAGGTGACCGGCCTCGGCGGCGGCCCGGTTGACGACGGCCTCGCCGGGCTTCCGCGGGGCGTGGCCCTCTGCCAGGGCGTACGGATTGAGCGCGGGATCCTCGATCCAGTTGCCGGCGAGGGTGGGCGGGCCCTTGCCGCCGATCGGCCTGCCGTCGGCGCCGACGAGCTGTCCGGCGCCCTCGATGCGCGGGACGGCCGCCGCGACGCCGGGCACCCGCGCGATCCGGTCCGCGAGGGAGGCGTCGACCGGGCTGCGGGTGCCCTGGGCCTCGCCGGCGGCGGTCACCACGCTCGTATTGCGGACGACGGCGTCCGTGCCGCTGTTGGCGTTGCCGAACAGGGTGTCGAAGCCGGCGCGCAGGGTGTCGCCCATGACGAGCGTGCCGGTGAGGAAGCCGACGCCGAGCAGGACGGCGGCGAAGGTGCCGAGGAAGCGCCGCCGGTGGGCGCGCAGGGAGGCGAGGGCGAGGCGCAGCGTGCTCATGCCACCGCTCCCCTGCTGTCGAGGGATTTCATCCGGTCGAGGACCAGATCGGCTGTCGGGGACGGGATGCGGTCGACCAGCCGCCCGTCCGCGAGGAAGACGACCTCGTCGGCGTGGGCGGCGGCCACCGGGTCGTGGGTGACCATGACGACGGTGCGGCCGGTGGCCCGTACGGTGTCGCCGAGCAGCCGCAGCACCTCCTCGCCCGAGCGGGAGTCGAGGTTGCCGGTGGGCTCGTCGGCGAAGACGACGTCCGGCGTTCCGGCGAAGGCCCGCGCAACGGCGACGCGCTGCTGCTGTCCGCCGGAGAGCTGGCTCGGCCGGTGGTGGAGCCGGTCGCGCAGCCCGACCGCGTCGATGAGCGTGCCGAGCCGGGCCGGGTCGGGAGCGGTGCCCGCGAGGTCGAGCGGCAGGGTGATGTTCTCGGCGACGGTGAGCGTCGGCAGCAGGTTGAAGGCCTGGAAGACGAAACCGATCCGCTCGCGCCGCAGCAGGGTGAGGCGCCGGTCGTCGAGGGCGGACAGGTCGGTGTCGCCGATGAGGGCGGAGCCGGAGGTGAGGGTGTCGAGGCCGGCCGCGCAGTGCATGAGGGTGGACTTGCCGGAGCCCGACGGACCCATGATCGCGGTGAAGCGGCCGGCCGGGAAGTCGACGCTCACCCCGTCCAGGGCCCTGACCTCGGTGTCGCCGACGCCGTAGACCTTCACGGCGTCGACGACCCGGGCCGCGGCGGGCCGCAGGACGGCGCCGCTCGTCGTGGTGGTCATGCCCGCCGCCCCTTGTCACCGGTGACGCGGCCGAACTGCTCCTCCAGGACCGTCAGCCGGCGCCAGTACTCGTCCTCGTCGATCTCGCCCGCCGCGAAGCGGTGGCCGAGGAGCGCGATCGGCGAACGCTCGTCGACGCGGGAGGCGTCGGGCCCGCCGAAGCCGCCGGGACCGCCGAACGGGCCGGGGCCGCGGCGGCGCCATCCGGAGCGGCGCAGGACGGTGACGACCGTGATGATCACGGCCGCCCAGACGAGCGGGAAGAAAAGGATCCACGGGCCGGGACCCGCGTGGGCCAGGGTGTTCATCTCGGTCAGCTCCTCGTGTGTTCTGGTGGCGCGTCTACGGGATGCTTCGAGACTCGCTCGCGAAGGGCCTCGGAGTCGTCGTACCGCCAGCGGCTTCGCGTGTACGACGGCGGGAGTAGAGCGCGGGCCGGAAAGCTGCTCCTCGACTCTGTACCTACTGGTATGTACAGTGATCTCATGAGCGAGAGCGCGTCCGAGCGACTGATCGAGGCCACCCGCGAACTGCTGTGGGAGCGCGGCTACGTCGGGACCAGCCCGAAGGCGATCCAGCAGGCGGCCGGAGCCGGGCAGGGCAGCATGTACCACCACTTCGCCGGCAAGCCCGATCTCGCCCTCGCCGCGATCCGGCGCACCGCCACCGAGATGCGGGCGGCCGCCGAGCGCGTCCTCGGCGGCGAGGGCTCGGCGTACGCGCGGATCGAGGCCTATCTGCTCCGCGAGCGCGACGTGCTGCGCGGCTGCCCGGTGGGGCGGCTGACGATGGACCCCGACGTGATCGCGAGCGACGAGCTGCGCGCACCGGTCGACGAGACGCTCGACTGGTTGCGGGGCCGGCTCGCCGGGATCGTCCAGGAGGGCCTGGACGGCGGGGAGTTCGCCGCGCACCTGCGCCCCGATGAGGTGGCCTCGACCGTCGTCGCGACCGTCCAGGGCGGTTACGTCCTCGCCCGCGCCGCCGGCTCCACCGCCGCCTTCGACACCGCCGTACGGGGCCTGCTCGCGCTGCTGTCGCCCCGCCGTCCCTGACCGGACCCGACCCGGACCGCCCGGACCGCCCGGACCGACCCGGACCGACCCGGACCGACCCGGACCGCCGGAACAACCGAACCGCACCGACCCGCACCGAACCGAACCGAGGAGCACGTCAGATGCACGCCCTGCAGTACGAGATCACGCTGCCCGCGGACTACGACATGGAGATCATCCGCAAGCGGGTGGCCACCCGCGGCCATCTCCTCGACGACTTCCCGGGGCTGGGCCTCAAGGCGTATCTGATGCGCGAGCGGGAGGACGGCTCACCGGTCAACCAGTACGCGCCCTTCTACCTCTGGGCCGCGCCGGAGGGAATGAACGCGTTTCTGTGGGGCCCCGGCTTCCAGGGCATCGTGAACGACTTCGGCCGGCCCGTCGTGCAGCACTGGCCCGGTGTCGCCTACGCGGAGGGGCCGGCGGCCGCCGCGGCGCCCCGCGCGGCGACGCGCCGCCGCGAGCCGCTGCCGGAGGGCGTGGCGCCGGCCGACGCGGTCACCGACGCCCTGGCCCGGCACGCCCGGGAGGCGGCGGCCGACGGCGCCGTGGCGAGCGCCCTCGCCGTCGACCCGCGCCACTGGGAACTGCTCTCCTTCACGCTGTGGGCCACCGGCGACGTACCGGACGACGCCGGCGACCGCTTCCAGGTGCTGCACCTGTCGGAGCCGGGCCGCAGGAGGCTCGGCGCGGGCCGCCTGTGGTGAATCCCGGACCGGGCCGCTCAGCGGGCCGGGCGGATCAGCGGACGATCAGCGGACGGATCAGCGGACGGATCAGCGGACGTGGGCGGCGATGACGCGGGCGCAGTCCAGGGATTCCGTACGGGAGGTGTCGACCTCCAGGTCGTAGGCCACGCCCAGGTGCACGAGGTCCGCCTGCTGGGCGGCCATGCCCGGCGTACGGTCGCCGCGGGCGATCTCGCGGCCCGCGGCGACGTCGCTGTCGCACCGCACGCCGACCCAGAGGACGTCGACGCCGTCGAGGACCTTCCGCCAGCGTTCCTGTGAGGCGACGCCGCCGAGGAAGACGTCGTCGACGACGATCCGGGCACCGGCCCGCGCCATGGTGGCGATGCCTTCCGCCCAGGCCGCCTCGAGCTCCCGGAAGTCCGCCCCGACGCTCACTCCGCCGTCCTCGGCGAACTCGATCCCGCCCTCGGAGCCCTGCATCCTGGCGGGCAGGGCGTCGACGAAGTCGTCGACGCCGAACGCCAGCCACGGGTCGGGAAGCACGGCCTGGAGGCAGCGCACGATGCCGGTCTTGCCGGAGCTGGAACCGCCGTTGAGGATGATCATCCGAGTCGTCACCGCGCCACCCTAGGGGGTGTCTCGCCGGGTCGCGACCCGGCGACCAGGGAATTTCAGCCGACCGGAACGAGCGTCAGATAGGCGATGCCCAGGTGCGCGCGGTAGCCGAGCCAGGCGGAACGCTGCCGGTCGACGCGGGCACGGGTCTCCTCGGCGAGCGGGTGGTCCGGGTGGGCGGCCAGCCAGACCTCGGTGGCGTGGCGGTAGCCGGACTCGAACTCCTCCCACTCCTCCGGGCTCGCCGTCTCGATCCAGGCGGGCCGGAAGCCGGCCTCGATCGCGAGGTCGACGAGGCCCTCCAGGAGCGGATGGTCGTCGGCGGCGGCGCCCGGCCACATCCGGGCGAGTTCGTCCGCGGTGGGTATCCGCTGCCAGAAGCCCTCACCGAGCAGGACGCGGCCGCCGGGGCGTACCAGACGGCGCAGTTCGCGCAGCACGACGGCCACGTCGTACGGCCCTTCGGGATCGCAGAGTGCCTGGCCGGAGCCGAGGCACAGCACGGTGTCGGCCGGGCCGCGGGTGGTGCCGTACCCGGACTCCTCGACGTACTCGACCCGTTCCGCGAGGCCGCGTTCGGCGGCGATGCGGCGGCCGAGGGCGAGGTCGTCGCCGTTGATGTCGATGCCGAGGCCCTTCGCGCCGGGCACCGCGTCGAGGACGCGCAGCAGCAACTCGCCCCAGCCGCAGCCGATGTCGAGGACCGTGCCGGGCGACTCGGCGGCGAGACGGTCGACCACGCGGGCGGCCCTGGCCTCGGAGAACGGGCCGTGGAAGGTGAGGCCGGCGGCGAGGCTCGGCGGACCGTCACCGGCGGTGTGGATCTTGGGTTGGCTCATGAGGCCGGACCTTAGTCGGCGCTCACCGTACCGCCCAGCGCTTTTAGCGGATCGTCGAGCACCGGCTGCCAGGCGAGTTCGGCGGCGCCGACCAGGCTGTTGTGGTCGAGGGTGCACGGAAGGATCGGTACGCCGCCGCTGCGGCCCCACAGGCTGCGGTCGGCGACCACGGCACGCAGCCGGACCGGGTCGGCGTCGAGCAGTTCGCGGTGCAGGCCGCCGAGGATGATCCGGTCCGGGTTGAGGATGTTGACGAGGCCGGCCAGCCCGAGGCCGAGCCGGTCGATCAGCTCCTCGGTGGCGGCCCGTACGCCCGGGTCGTCGGGGTGGTCGCGCAGCAGGTCGCGGGCCTGCTGGAGGAGCGAGACCTCGGGGCCGGGCGCGCGCCCGGCGACGGTGAGGAAGGCGAGCGGGTCGGTCTCGACGTCGAGGCAGCCGCGGGAGCCGCAGTGGCAGGGACGGCCCTCGGGATTGACGGTGAGGTGACCGACTTCCAGGGCGAGGCCCGAACTGCCGGTGTGCAGACGGCCGTCGAGGACGAGCGCGCCGCCGACGCCGCGGTGGCCGGTGGCGACGCAGAGCAGGTCCTTGGCGCCGCGGCCGGCGCCGTGACGGTGCTCGGCGAGCGCGGCGAGGTTGACGTCGTTGCCGGTGAAGGCGGGGCCCTCGATGCCGGCGGCGCGGACCTGCTCGGCGAAGATCTCGCGGACCGGCGCGCCGGCGGGCCAGGCGAGGTGGAGCGGGTTGAGGGCGGTGCCCTCGGGCTCGGCGACCGCCGAGGGCGCGGCGAGTCCGGCGCCGACGCAGCGGCGCCCGCTGGCGCGCAGCAGTCCGGCTCCGGCCTCGACGACGGCGCCGAGCACCTGGGCGGGATCGGCGGAGACGGTGACGCAGCCGGGAGCCGTGGCGACGATGGTGCCGCCGAGGCCTACGAGGGCGGCGCGGAAACCGTCGGAGTGAACCTGCGCGGCGAGCGCGACGGGGCCCTTCTCGTCGACGGCGAGGCGGTGCGAGGGCCGGCCCTGGGAGCCGGCGGCGGCGCCGGGGTTGGAGTCGACGCGGATGAGGCCGAGCGCCTCCAGCTCGGCGGCGACGGCGCCGGCGGTGGCGCGGGTGACACCGAGCTCGGCGGTGAGGACGGCACGCGTCGGCGCCCTGCCCGTGTGCACCAGTTCGAGCGCGGGTCCGAGCGCGCTGCGCCCCCTGTCCAGCCGTGTCCGGGTCGTCGTCGCCTTGCCGTTCATGCCTGCGAGTCTCCCATGATCGCCGCCCCCAGGATCCCGGGCACCCGCGATTGGCGGGCGGGGGGCGGGCGGAGGCGGGTCCCGGCCGCCGGGTCGGCCGGGCGCGAGGCGCCGGGCGCCGGTGGGGGCCCCGCGCTTGAATCCCGGCGCCGTCCACCCCTATCCTGAGTTTGTGCCGCTACTAAACAAAGTACGGACGGCCGTATCGGGGGACTCCCGCGGAGACACCGCTTCCCTCCCCCTGTCCCGCCTCCGCCTCGCCCTGACCCTGTTCTTCGGCCTCGACGGCTTCCTCTTCGCCGGCTGGGTGGTCCGCATCCCGGCCATCAAGCAGCAGACCGGCGCCTCCGCCGGCGACCTCGGGCTCGCGCTGCTCGGCGTCTCCGCCGGGGCCGTCATCACCATGACGCTCACCGGACGGCTGTGCCGCCGCTACGGCAGCCATCCCGTCACGGTCGCCACCGCCGTCCTGCTCTCGCTCTCCCTGGCCCTGCCCGCGCTCACCCGCTCCCCGCTCACGCTCGGCCTGGTCCTGCTCCTGTTCGGCGCGGCGTACGGCGGCATCAACGTCGCCATGAACAGCGCCGCCGTCGACCTGGTCGCCGCGCTGCGCAGGCCCGTGATGCCGAGCTTCCACGCCGCCTTCAGCCTCGGCGGCATGCTCGGCGCCGGACTCGGCGGGCTCGTCGCCGGCAGCCTTTCGCCCACCGCGCACCTGCTCGGCCTCAGCGTGGCCGGACTGCTCCTGACGGCCGCGGCCGGCCCCGTACTGCTCCGCCACCCCTCCCCCGCCCCGCCCGAGTCGCTGCCCGCGAACCCGGCCGCCGCCGAGCCCGCGCCCCGCGCCCGCCGCGCGGTCCTGGTCTTCGGCGTGATCGCCCTGTGCACGGCGTACGGGGAGGGCGCGCTGGCCGACTGGGGCGCCCTGCACCTCGCGCAGGACCTCGACGCCCACCCGGGCGTGGCCGCGGCCGGCTACTCGCTGTTCGCCCTGACCATGACGGCGGGACGGCTCTCCGGCACCGCGCTGCTGGAACGGCTCGGCCAGACCCGGACCCTGGTCGCCGGCGGGCTCACCGCCGCCGTCGGCATGCTGCTCGGCGCGCTCGCCCCGACCGTGTGGGCCGCGCTGCTCGGTTTCGCCGTGACCGGGCTCGGCCTGGCCAACATCTTCCCCGTCGCCGTCGCCCGCGCGGGCGCCCTCGCCGGGCCCGGCGGTGTCGCCGCCGCCTCCACGCTCGGCTACGGCGGCATGCTGCTCGGCCCGCCGTCCATCGGCTTCCTCGCCGACTGGTTCTCGCTGCCGATGGCGCTCACCACGGTCGCGGTGCTCGCCGCCGGGGCCGCCGCGATGGGATACGCGACCCGCGACCGCCGGGCGGCCGGAGCGAGCTGAGCCGGCCGCGCGCGAGGCGGCCCGGCCCGAGCGGTCCGCGGCCGCGGCCGCCGCAGGGCCCGGGCGCCGTTCCGCGCGGTGCGGCGGCTCGGCACATGCCCTGGCCCGGCCCGCCGTTGGGGCCATAATCCGCCCCATGGACATCCTCAGCACCGACACGCACATCGACGCGCTCGACGCGGCGGGCAAGGCTCTCCTCAAGGCGGCCGCAGAGGCCGGGCCGGACGCCGAGGTGGTGACCTGCCCGGGCTGGCGGGTACGGGACCTCCTGCGGCACACCACCATGGTCCACCGGTGGGCCACGGCCTTCGTCGTCGACGGCCACACCTCGTACCATCCGGCCGCCGGCGAGCCCGACCTCGACGGCGACGCGCTCCTCTCGTACGTACGCGAGGGCCACGCCGGCCTCGTCGCCGCCCTGCGCGCCGCACCCGCGGACCTCTCGTGCTGGTCCTTCCTGCCGGCGCCGTCGCCGCTCGCCTTCTGGGCCCGGCGCCAGGCGCACGAGACGACCGTGCACCGGGCCGACGCCGAGTCGGCGCTCACCGGCGTGCCGGGCCCGGTCGACCCGGCCGTCGCGGCCGACGGCGTCGACGAACTCCTGCGCGCCTTCCACGCCCGCGACCGCAGCCGGGTCCGTACGCCCGAGCCGCGCACGCTGCGGGTCCGCGCCACGGACACCGGCGACGTCTGGACCGTACGGCTGTCCGCGGACGCGCCGCGCACCGAGACGAACGCGGACGGGCCGGCCGACTGCGAGCTGAGCGGGCCCGCCGACCGCCTCTATCTGACGCTGTGGAACCGGCTGCCGCAGGAGGCCGTGACCGTGACGGGTGACGCGGCCCTGGCCCGGCTGTGGCGGGACAACTCCGCCGTCACCTGGTCGTAGTCGTGGAGCGCGTACGGCGCGGTCACGCGGCTCAGCCGAGCCAGCCCGGGCGGACCAGGCCCGACTCGTAGGCCAGGACGACGAGTTGGGCCCGGTCGCGGGCGCCGAGCTTCACCATCGTGCGGCTCACATGGGTCTTGGCGGTGAGCGGACTGACGACGAGCCGGCGGGCGATCTCCTCGTTGGACAGACCGATGCCGACGAGGGCCATCACCTCCCGTTCGCGGTCGGTGAGTTCACCGAGGCCGGCGGCGGCGTGCGCGGGCGGCTTGGAGCGGGCCGCGAACTCCTCGATGAGGCGGCGGGTCACGCCGGGCGACAGGAGCGCGTCGCCCGCCACCACCGCGCGCACGGCGCGGAGCAGTTCCTCGGGCTCGGTGTCCTTGACCAGGAACCCGGAGGCGCCGGAGCGGATGGCCTCGAAGACGTACTCGTCGAGTTCGAAGGTGGTCAGCATGACCACCCTGACCGCCGCGAGCTCCGGGTCCGCGGTGATCTGACGGGTGGCGGCGAGGCCGTCCGTGCGCGGCATCCGGATGTCCATCAGGACGACGTCGGGGCGCAGTTCGCGCACCCGGGCCACGGCCTCCTCGCCGTCGGCGGCCTCGCCGGCCACCGCGATGTCCGGCTGGGCGTCGAGGAGCGCGCGGAAACCGGCCCGCACCAACGACTGGTCGTCGGCGAGCAGGACGCTGATGGCGGGGCGCGCGGGGCTCACGCTCACTGGGGCTCCTCGGGTCGGGCGGAGGGCCGAGCCTGCGGCCGGGCGGGCGGGTGGACGGGCGGCTCGTCCGGCGCCGTGGACGGCTCCCCCGACGCCGTGGACGGCTCCCCCGGCCGTACGGGAAGGACGGCGCTCACCCGGAAACCGCCGTCCGGCCGGGTGCCCGCCTCGATGGTGCCGCCGAGCGCCGCCGCCCGCTCCCGCATGCCGGCGAGCCCGTTGCCGCTGCCGCCCGCGTCGCCGCCCGTCGCCGGGCCCTCGTCGTCGATCCGCAGGTCGAGCGCGTCGGCGCGGTAGCGGATGACGACGAGGGCGGTGCGGGAACCGGAGTGGCGGACCACGTTGGTCAGCGCCTCCTGCACGATCCGGAAGGCGGCGAGCTCGGTGCCGGGCGGGAGTTGGCGGCGCCGGCCCTCGGTCTCGGTCCGGACGGCGAGTCCCGCGGCGGCGGCCTGCTCGACGAGTTCGGGCAGGCGGTCGAGGCCGGGCGCGGGCGCGCGGGGCGCGTCGCCGGGCGTACGGAGGGTGTCGAGCACCTGCCGTACCTCGCCCAGGGCCTCCTTGCTGGCCGCCTTGATGGTGGTCAGGGCGGTGCGGGCCTGGCCGGGGTCGGAGTCGATGAGGGCGAGGCCGACGCCGGCCTGGACGTTGATCACGGAGAGGGAGTGGGCGAGGACGTCGTGCAGTTCGCGGGCGATCCGCAGTCGCTCCTCGTCGGCCCTGCGCCGCTCGGCGGCGGCCCGCTCGGCCCGGTCCCTGGCCCACTGCTCGCGGCGGATCCGGGCGAGTTCGGAGCCGGCGAGGATGGCGGCGACGAACGCGGCGACGGGGAGTTCCTGGCCCCAGGGCGCCGGTCCGTCGCCGGCGGGCGGCAGATGGCGGTAGAGCCAGTGGCCGAGCAGCAGGTGTCCGGTCCACAGCAGGCCGAGCGCCCACCAGGCGGCGTGCCGGTGGCCGTGCACGACGGCGGCGAAGCAGGCGACGGCGACGATGACGAAGACGGGGCCGTAGGCGTAGCCGAGCGCCAGGTAGGCCAGGGTCGCCGCCGAGGCGCCGAACACCACCGGGACGGGATGGCGGTGGCGCAGCAGCAACAGGGCGGCGCCGAGCAGGAGCAGGGCGCGGCCGAGCGCGTCGAGGGCGGTGCGGTCGGGCTGGTTGCGGGCGGCGAAACCGGAGCCGACGACGACGAACACGGCGACGAGCACCGTGGAGCGCCACGGCAGCGCGGCCCCGGACCCGCGCGCCGCCCACCGGCCCCAGGGGCCGCCGTGGCCGGCGTCCGGTGTTCTCGGCGGCTGTTCGTCCATGCGGCCACGCTAGACGGGTGCCGGGCGCGCGGGCGTCAGCCGGGCGGGGTGGTCACCCGTACTCCCCGGGGAGTACGGGCCTGGCCACGGCCGGAGCTCGCCTGGATCGCGTACGGCGCCGGGTGCGGGTGCTCCGGGCGCCCGAGCACGACCGGGACCCGTCACGGCTTGGGGAGCAGGCCCACCTCGCGGCCGAGGCGCTCCGCGGCGGTCGTGAAGAAGGCGTCGCGGTCCTCGACGACGTTGTTGAACTGGCCGAAGACCTCGAAGGAGATCAGGCCGAAGAGCTGGGCCCAGGCGAAGACGAGGGCGGTCGCGAGCGTGGGCGGCAGGTCGGGGGCGAGGTCGGCGGCGAGTCGTTCCGCCTCGGGGCGCAGCGTCTTCGGGAGCGGGGGCGGGGCGACGCCCTTGTCCTGGTAGGCGGTGCGGGCGATGGAGACGAGGAGCAGGCCGACGCGGGAGGCGGGGCCGATGGTGTCCTGGGGAGCGGTGTAGCCGGGGACCGGGGAGCCGTAGATGAGGGCGTACTCGTGCGGGTGGTCGACGGCCCAGGCCCGGACGGCGCGGCAGACGGCGGTCCAGTGGGCGAGGTGGTCGCCGGGCGCGGTGGCCGCGGTGGTCGCGTGGGCCTGCTCGGCGGCGGCGCCGACGGCGTCGTAGGCGTCGATGATCAGCGCGGTCAGGAGGTCGTCGCGGCTGGGGAAGTAGCGGTAGAGCGCGGAGGAGACCATGCCGAGTTCGCGGGCGACGGCGCGCAGCGAGAGCTTGGCGGCGCCTTCGGCGGCGAGCTGGCGGCGGGCCTCGTCCTTGATGGCGGCGGTGATCTCGATGCGGGCGCGGGCGCGGGCTCCTTGGACGGCGGTCATGGAGAGCAGTGTGCCACGTTTCGGAGCGGCGCACTAAAACGAGAGCATTGCTCTTGCTTGCGAGCGGCGATCCGTGCACACTGTTCTCAAGCGAGAGCAGTGCTCACACTTCGGAGCGGCGCTCACCCACCCTTGCCAGGAGGCCCCGATGTCCGCCCAGCCCACCCCGTCCGCGCCCCAGCCCGCCGCCCACGTGCTGAAGCCCGGCTGGTTCACGGTCAACGTCCTCAATCGCGCGGTCGCCTGGGTGACCCGCCGGGGCATCAGCGTCTGGGGCTCCCGCGTCCTCGCCGTCCGCGGCCGCAAGAGCGGCGAATGGCGCCGCACCCCGGTCAACGTGCTGACCGTGGACGGCGCCCGGTATCTGGTGGCCCCGCGCGGCCACGTCCAGTGGACCCACAACATGCGCGCGGCCGGCGGTGGCGAGCTGCACCTGGGCAAGCACGTGGAGCCGTTCACCGCCGTCGAGGTGGCGGACGACGACAAGCCCGAGGTGCTCCGCGCCTATCTCAAGCGCTGGAAGGCCGAGGTGGGCGTCTTCTTCCAGGGCGTCGGGCCGGACTCCAGCGACGAGGAGCTGCGCAAGGCCGCTCCCAAGCACCCCGCCTTCCGCATCACCGCCGCGGCGAACGCGTGAGGGCGGCGCGGAGAAACTCCGCACCGCCCTCCCCCGGCCGCCGGCCCCTCGCGCCCGAGGCCCTTCCGCCGCGAGCCCGCTCGCGCACGACTCGGTCGCGTACGTCGCGGCCGCGGACGACTCGGCCGCGTACGTCGCGGCCGCTCAGGTCTCGGCCGCGTACGACTCGGTCGCGTACGGCTCAGTTCGCGCCCGGCGCCTTCGGCTCCGTCGTGCCCTCGGCCGCCGCCGCGGCACCGTCGCCCGCGCCGCCGTCCGTCCCGCCGCCCTCGGCGCCGGCGCCGTCCACCGCCGCCGCGTCCTCCTTGCGCGGTGCGACGCCCCGGCCCGCCGGTCCCACTCCCGCGGACGTGTCCATCCGGCGGTCGAGCAGGTCGAGCGCGCGGCGCGCGACGCCGTTGCCCCGGACCAGGCCGGCCAGCGTCGTCGAGCCGCGCGTGATGTCCGTGAAGGCCCGCCAGGCCGGCCGCACCCCGGTGATCACCGCGTGCAGCAGCCCCGGCCGGCGCTCGAACACCGCGAGCATCCGCCGGCCCACGGCCATCTCGACACCGAGCCCGGCCTTGACGGCGAAGGCGTAGTTGAGCGCCTGCCGGCGCGCGTCCACCGCGTCGCCCGCCTCGGCGATCCGGACCGCCCACTCTCCCGCGAGCCGTCCCGAACGCAGCGCGAAGGAGATGCCCTCGCGCGTCCACGGCTCCAGCAGACCGGCCGCGTCGCCGCAGACCAGGACCCGGCCGCGGGACAGCGGCGAGTCGTCGGTGCGGCAGCGGGTCAGATGGCCGGAGGAGATCTCCGGTTCGAAGCCCGCGAGGCCGAGCCGCGCGACGAAGTCCTCCAGATAGCGCTTGGTGGCCGCGCCCTCGCCGCGCGCCGAGATGACGCCGACGGTCAGCGTGTCCCCCTTGGGGAAGACCCAGCCGTAACTGCCGGGCAGCGGGCCCCAGTCGATCAGGACCCGGCCCTTCCAGTCCTCGGCCACCGACGGCGGCACCGGGATCTCGGCCTCCAGGCCGAGGTCGACCTGGCCGAGCTTGACGCCGACGTGTGCGCCTATGCGGCTCGCGCTGCCGTCGGCGCCGACGACGGCGCGGGCGAGGACGGTCTCGCCGTCGGCGAGGACGACGGCCACGGTCCGGCGGTCCGGCACGGCCGGGCCGTGCTGCTCGACACGGCTGACGGTGGCGCCGGTGCGCAGCTCGGCGCCCGCCTTCTGGGCGTGCTCGACGAGCTGGGCGTCGAACTCGGGCCGGTTGATGAGGCCGAAGAGCATGCGGCGCGAGCGGCGGGTGCGCGCGAAACGGCCCTCGAGGGAGAAGGTGACGGCGTGCACACGGTCCTGCAGCGGCAGCTCGAAGCCGGGCGGCAGGGCGTCGCGCGACGGGCCGATGATGCCTCCGCCGCAGGTCTTGTAGCGGGGCAGCTCGGCCTTCTCCAGGAGCAGCACCCGGCGGCCGGCCACGGCCGCCGCGTACGCCGCGGACGCGCCGGCGGGACCGGCGCCCACCACGACCACGTCCCACACCGGCCGGTCCCCGTCCGGGCCCACCGCCTCCGCCCCCGTTCCAGCCTCTGCCGTTCCGGCGTCTGCGTTCTCGCTGCTCACGATGTGCTTCTGCTCCTGATCCGACCCGTGGTACCTGCTGTAACCGCATCCTACGGCTCGGTAGCGGGGCCCGGCCGTGTCGCCCCGCGCCGTAGGATCGGCCATGCGTTCGCCGTACAACCGATACACGGCGTCGTCCTGACAACGTCGCACCCACCAGGAGCGTGCCCATGACCGCGAATCCGATCGCCAAGACCGTCGCATCCCTGATGCCCCGTGCCAAGGCGGAGCTGACGGAGCTGGTGGCCTTCCAGTCGGTCGCGGACGAGGCCGTGGCGCCGCGCAGCGAGTGCGAGGCCGCCGCGAACTGGGTGGCGGGCGCGCTGCGCGCCGAGGGCTTCCAGGACGTGGCGCTGCTCGACACCCCGGACGGTTCGCAGTCGGTGTACGGCGTGCTGCCCGGCCCGGCCGACGCGCCGACGGTCCTGCTGTACGCGCACTACGACGTTCAGCCGATGCTGGTCGAGTCGGCGTGGGTGACGCCGCCGTTCCAGCTGACCGAGCGGGAGGACGGCCGCTGGTACGGGCGCGGCGCCGCCGACTGCAAGGGCGGCTTCATCATGCACCTGCTCGCGCTGCGCGCGCTGAAGGCGAACGGCGGCGTGCCGGTCACGGTCAAGGTGATCGTGGAGGGTTCCGAGGAGCAGGGCACGGGCGGTCTCGAGCGGTACGCGGAGGCGCACCCGGACCTGCTCGCGGCCGACGCGATCGTCATCGGCGACGCGGGCAACTTCCGGGTCGGGCTGCCGACCGTGACGGCGACGCTGCGCGGTATGACGATGATCCGGGTGACCGTCGACACGCTGGAGGGCAATCTGCACTCGGGGCAGTTCGGCGGTGCCGCGCCGGACGCGCTGGCCGCGCTGATCCGCGTCCTCGACTCGCTGCGCGCGGAGGACGGTTCGACCGTCATCGACGGGCTGCCGGCGGACAAGGTGTGGGAGGGCCTGCAGTATCCGGAGGCCGACTTCCGCAAGGACGCCAAGGTGCTCGACGGCGTGGACCTGCCGGGCGCCGGGACGGTCGCCGACCGGATCTGGGCGCGGCCGGCCGTGACCGTCATCGGCATCGACTGCCACCCGGTGGCGGGCGCGACGCCGTCCATCCCGGCGACGGCCCGGGCCCAGCTCAGCCTGCGCGTGCCGCCCGGCCAGGACGCGGCGGAGGCGACGAAGCTGCTGTTCGCGCACATCGAGAAGCACACGCCGTGGAACGCCCGGGTGAGCATGGAGCAGGTCGGCCAGGGCCAGGCGTTCCAGGCGGACACGTCCAGCCCCGCGTACACCTCGATGGCGGAGGCGATGCGGATCGCGTACCCGGGCGAGGAGATGCAGACGGCCGGCATGGGCGGCTCGATCCCGCTGTGCAACACGCTGGCCGAGCTCTACCCGCGGGCGGAGATCCTGCTGATCGGCCTGAGCGAGCCGGACGCCCAGATCCACGCGGTGAACGAGTCGGTGTCGCCGCAGGAGCTGGAGCGGCTGTCCGTGGCCGAGGCGCACTTCCTGCTCAACTACGCGCGCTCGAAGCAGGTTTGAGGGTCCGGGGCTCCGGCCCGGTTCAGCAGTGGGCGTAACTCGCCCAGAGCGTAGAAGGATGCGGCGGACGTGCGCGGATGCGTACGTTCGCCGCATGGAACTCGTAGAGATCACTCCTCGTCTGCACATGCTCCGCTTCTCGATCGGCCAGGCGTATCTGTGGCGGGACGGGGCGGGCGACGACACGGACCTGACCCTGATAGACGCCGGGTGGGCGGGCTCGGCACCGGAGATCGAGTCGATGCTGCGCGAGGCGGGTTTGGACCCGTCGCGCATCCGCCGGATCGTGATCACCCACTGCCACCGCGACCACGTGGGCGCGGCGCAGGACCTGGCCGACCGCTTCGGCGCGGAGATCCTGGCGCACGCGCTGGACGCGCCGCTCATCCGGGGCGAACTGCCCATCCCGGATCCGGACCTGCTCGACTGGGAGCGGCCGATCTGGGAGCACGGGATCACCTGTCCCGAGGCGCCGCCGACCCGGGTGGACCGCGAGCTCGCGGACGGCGAGGTGCTCGACTTCGGCGACGGCGCGGTGATCCACCACGTTCCGGGCCACACGCCCGGCTCGCTCGCGGTCCATCTGCCGCGCCACGGCGTGCTGTTCACGGGTGACACGATCGCGTCGGTGCCGGACGTGATGTTCGGCGTCCTGCACATCGACCGGGCCGAGGCCCTGGCCTCGATGCGGCGGCTCGCGGAGCTGCGTCCGTCGGTGCTGTGCTGCGGCCACGGCGAGCCGGTGACGGACGACACGGCCGAGCGGCTGCTGAAGGCGGCCGCTTCGGCTCCGCTGATGCCGGGAACGGCCGGGGAGTGAGTCCCGTCCTCTCCGGTCGCGGGCGACGGGTGGGCGGGTGCCGGGCCGTTCCCAACCCGGCCGTGGAGCCGGTCGGTTGGGATGGTGGCGGGTGTTAGCTTCTTCTCCGTGAGAAAGCACCAGGAGGAGACCAGGGCGGCCTACGACGGTGTCGTGGAGCTGTACGCGTCGCTGTTCGCCGGCCGGCTGGAGTCGCAGCCGTTCGCGCGGAACATGATCGGCACCTTCGCCGAGCTGGTGCGCGGCACCGGGAACCGGCGCGCGGCCGACGTCGGGTGCGGGCCCGGGCATCTGACGGCCATGCTGCACGAGCTGGGTCTCGACGCCTTCGGCCTCGACCTGTCGCCGGCCATGATCGCCCACGCCCGGCGGGCCCATCCGGGGCTGCGGTTCGACGAGGCGCGGATGGAGGCGCTGCCGGTCGGGGACGGCGCGCTCGGCGGTGTCCTCGCCCACTACTCGATGATCCACACACCTCCCGCGGAACTGCCCGCGCTGCTCGCCGAGCAGGTCCGCGTCCTGGCGCCGGGAGGCCTGCTCATGGTCTCGTTCTTCGGAACCGAAGGGCCGGACCCGGTCCGCTTCGACCACAAGGTGACGCCGGCCTACAGCTGGCCGGCGGACCGCTTCGCCGCACTGCTGACCGAAGCCGGCCTCGTCCCCTTCGCCCGCCTCCTCCACGACCCGGCCTCCGAACGCGGCTACCTCGACACCCACGTGCTGGCCCGTCGTCCCTAGGGGGCGTCCGGAAAGTCCCGCCCGTCCGTCAGTCGACCAGCATCGGAAGCACGGCGAGAGCGGCGCCGCCGGCAAGCAGCGGCAGCGCGGCGAGGGTGAGGAAGACGGCCTTGAGCAGGGTGCGCCTGACCGACAGGTCGAAGGAGTGGTCCAGGGGATCCTCCGGGTCGTAGACGACGCGGGCCACCGGGCCGCGGTTCTTGCCCCGGGCGCTGCGCTCGACGCCCTCGGCGTCGGTGAACTTGTACCAGGCCGCCCCGTCCTTGGTCCTGAAGTCGAACGAGGCGGGCACGGTGATCCCGCGCCGCTTCAGCGCGAAGTGGACCAGCGTCACGTGCACCGCGCCGAACAGCAGGGAGGCGCCGAGGACGAGCGGGATCACCGCGACGATCGGGGCGATGATCGTCTCCGCGCCGCGTACGGCGCCGATCCATACCGTGTAGGCGACATAGGCGAGGAGGAAGGCGAGCGTGGTCAACTGCCGCCGCCGGTACTTCGGATGACGCTCCGCCTCCTCCGCCTCCGGCAGCGGGGCCAGTGGGGTGACCGTGACGCGGGCGCTGCCGGCCGGGTCGCGCCGCTCGGGGAGAGCGGCGGTCAGGGCGGTGACGAATGCGGCGGCCGCCGTCGGGTTGCCGCCGTCCACGCGGTGCACGGCGGTGTCGGTGAGCACGATCTCGACATGGCGTCCGCCGTCGGTGCGGGCTTCCTGGACCACCGCGAGCGGGATCTCCGAACGGGTGTGCCGGTCGACGAGCCGGAGACCGCCGCCTTCGAGCAGGGTCTCGGCACCGTCGCCGCCGACCAGTATCTGTGCAGAGACCATCGCTTTCGTCCCCCCAGTGTCCATACGCCACGACGCCGTCCGCCGTCGCGTGCTCGGAAACCTACCCGCGGCGACGAGATTCCGGCCGTTCGGGTCAGCTGCCGACCGGGGCGCCGGCCTCCAGGTTGAGGACGGTGCCGCGTTCGCGGGCGCGCAGGGCCCAGCGGAGGCGGCGGTAGCGGACCGGTGGGAGGAGGTCGGCGGCCTCTTCCTCGGTGACGAAGCGCCAGGCGCGGAGTTCGGCGCCGGGGAGCAGGAGGCGGTCGGCGTCGGCGGCGCGGAGCCGGCCGCCGTCGAAGAGGAGGCGCAGGCCGCCGTAGCCGGGCGGCTGGGGGCGTTCCCAGTCGACGAGGAGGAGCCGGGGCACGGTGTCGAGTTCGAGGCCGATCTCCTCGGCGACCTCGCGCATGCCGGCGCGGGCGGGCGGTTCGCCGGGTTCGACGACGCCGCCCGGGAACTCCCAGCCGGGTTTGTAGGTGGGGTCGACGAGCAGGAAGCGGTCGTGTTCGTCGAAGAGGAGGACGCCGGCGGCCAGGGTCTCGCCCGTCGGCTCGGGCGTCTGGACGATGCCGCAGGGCGCGGCGTGGCCGGCGGTGACGGCGTCGGCGACGGCGCGGGCGGTCTCGGCGGCGGTGAGCGTGGTGTTGTCGACGGCGTAGGCGTCGGTGGCGAGCCAGCCGCCGAGGGCGTCGCGGAACGGCCCGATGTGGTCCAGGCACCAGCGGCGGACGCGTTCGGCCGCCTGGGTCCCGGTCTCGCCCGAGGAGTCGGCGTACGCCGCGGAGGCCGGCTCGCCCGCCACGCCGCCGCCGGTTCCGGCCTCGGAGGCGGAGACGGCCCGGCGCTCGATCCGGGCGCGCAGGATCGTTTCGTCGGGTGTGAGTACGACATGGCGCACCTGGATCCGGCGGGCGGCGAGGCCGCCGAAGATCTCGTCCCGGTACTCCTGGCGGTGCAGGGTCATCGGGACCACGAGGACCCCGCCGACCTCGGCGAGCAGCGCCGCCGCCGTGTCCACGACCAGGCGGCGCCAGATCGGCAGGTCCTGGAAGTCGGTCACCTCGGCGAGACGTTTCTGCGGAAGCAGCCGGCGCAGGGCGCCGCCGGTGAGCTCAGGGTCGTAGAGCGTGCTGTTCGGGATCAGCTCGACCAGCTCGCGCGCGGTGCTGGTCTTCCCCGCGCCGAACGCACCGTTGATCCAGACGATCACGATTCCCCCTCCTCGGTAGCCCCCTGTGGACTGCCCGCACCACCCTGCCACGGAAACCCGCGGGGAGCGGCGGAGGGAGGGGCGCGGGCGGGTGGAACCGGGGCACGGCCCGGGCGCGTAACACTTCCTGAGTGACCGTCGTTGGAAACGGCGAGCACGAGGGGGTGCGGAAGTGGACCGTACGGTTCTGGAGCGTTTTCCCGCGGGAGGACCGCGCGGCAGCTGGCCCGCGGAGGAGTTCGCCAGTGCGCGGCGCGACGAGGGCCTGCCCGCGCGGGTGGTGATGGACCTGGAGTCCGACGCCTTCCTGGTGATCGTGGAGCAGCGGTCGCCGGAGCGTTCACCGCGGCGGGTACGGGGCTGAGGCCGCCCCGCACCCGGCCGTCAGGGTCCCGTCGGCGCCTGCCGGTCGCGCGGGGCCGCGGCGGCGGCCGCGCCGAGCAGACCGGCGTCGGTGCCGGTGCGGGCCGGGACGACCTCGAGGCCCTGGACGAAGGAGAGCGTCGCGTACGAGCGGAGGCTGCGGCGGAGCGGGGCGAAGAGGACCTCGCCCGCGCCCGCCACTCCCCCGCCCACGACGGCGATGTCGATCTCGACGAGGGTGGCGGTGGCGGCGATGCCGGCGGCGAGGGCCTGGGCGGCGCGCTCGAAGGAGGCCACGGCCACCGGATCGCCCGCGCGGGCGGCGGCGGCCACCGCCGCGGCCGAGGTGTCCCCGTCGGGACCGGGACGCCAACCGTTCTCCAGGGCGCGGCGGGCGATGTGCGGGCCGCTGGCGATCCTTTCGACGCAGCCGCGGCCGCCGCAGGCGCACGGCTCGCCGTCCAGGTCCACGCTGATGTGGCCGATGTGACCGGCGTTGCCGGTGGGTCCGGGATGGACACGGCCGTCGAGGACGAGCCCGCCGCCGACGCCCGTGGAGACGACCAGGCACAGCGCGTTGTCGTGTCCGCGCGCGGCGCCCTGCCAGTGTTCCGCGGCGGTCATGGCGACCCCGTCGCCGACGAGCGCGACCGGCCGGCCGCCGGTCGCCCGCCCCACCCGCTCGACCAGCGGGAAGCCGCGCCAGCCGGGCACGTTGACCGGGCTGACGGTGCCGGCCGAGGCGTCGACCGGGCCCGCGCTGCCGATGCCCACGGCGCCCGCGGACTCCCACAGCGGCGAGCCGGCGAGTGCGTCGAGCACGGCCTCCACCGCCGCCATCACCGTCTCGCCGTCCTCCCGCGCGGGCGTCGGCCGCTGCGCCCGGACCCGGATCCGGCCCTCTCCGTCGACCAGCGCTCCGGCGATCTTGGTGCCGCCGATGTCGAGGGCGATGACGAGGTCAGTGCGCATGGGCTCCGGATCTCTGTGGCGACAGTGGGTGCGACCTACAGTCTTCCCCGCTCTGACAACGTTGTCCAGGCCCTATGCTCAGAGCAACGAGATCGAGACGCACATGACGGAGGAACCGCGCACCGTGGCCGACATCGCCCGCCGCCCCGAGCACCGCTACGGCAATCGGCCCACCATGAAGGACGTCGCCGCCCGGGCGGGCGTCGGCCTCAAGACCGTCTCCCGGGTCGTCAACGGCGAGGCGGGCGTCACGCCCGACACCGAGCGCCGGGTCCAGGAGGCCATCGAGTCGCTGGGCTTCCGCCGCAACGACAGCGCGCGCGTGCTGCGCAAGGGCCGCACGGCGTCGGTCGGGCTCGTCCTGGAGGACCTCGCCGATCCCTTCTACGGCCCGCTCAGCCGCGCCGTCGAGGAGGTCGCCCGGGCGCACGGCGCGCTGCTCATCAACGGCTCCAGCGCCGAGGACCCGGACCGGGAGCAGGAGCTGGCGCTCGCGCTCTGCGCCCGGCGTGTGGACGGACTGATCGTCATCCCGGCGGGCACCGACCACCGTTATCTGGAACCGGAGATCCGGGCGGGCGTCGCCACCGTCTTCGTCGACCGCCCGGCGGGCGGGATCGACGCGGACGAGGTGCTCTCCGACAGCTTCGGCGGCGCCCGGGCCGGCGTGGCGCACCTGATCGCGCACGGGCACCGCAGGATCGGCTTCATCGGCGACCGGCCCCGGATCCACACGGCGACCGAGCGGCTGCGCGGGTACCGGTCGGCCATGGAGGACGCGGGTCTGGACGTGGCCGACGCGTGGGTGTCGCTCGGGCCGACCGACCCGGAGCGGGTGGCCGAGGCGGTCGGGGCGATGCTGTCCGGGCCGGAGCCGGTCACGGCGGTGTTCGCCGGAAACAACCGGGTGACCGTCACCGCCGTACGCGTCCTCGCTGGGCGCGAACGGCCGGTCGCGCTCGTCGGGTTCGACGACATCGAGCTCGCCGACCTGCTCGGCATCACCGTCATCGCCCAGGACGCGGCGGCGCTCGGCCGGACGGCGGCGGAGCGGCTGTTCCGGCGCCTCGACGGAGTGGCCGAGGCGCCGCGGACGGTGGTGCTCGGGACCCGGCTGATCGCCCGCGGCTCGGGCGAGATCCCGCCGCCGGCCCTCTGACGGCCGGCCCGCCTCGATCAGCCGCCCGCCTGGAGCAGCGGGCGGGCTCGGCGGACGGACGGGCGCGGCAGACACGCGGGCTCGGCAGACGGGCCGGTTCAGCAGACGGCCCGGTTCAGCAGACGGGCAGGCCGGGCACCGGCTGGTCGTTGTCGCCGCCCTTGAGGTACACCACGCTGAAGTACACGTTGGTGTTGCCGCTGTCGTCGTCCGTCCTGGCCCACCAGACGTTGGTCCACTGGCCGTAGGTCTCGCGGCGGCCGAGGTCCACCTGGCAGTAGAAGTAGTTCGTCCCGGCGTTCAGGACGCCCATCTCGCCGCCGTCGTGACGGTAGGTCTTCTCGGTACGCCAGACCTGGCAGTCGTACTTCCCGCCGCCCTTCGCGACGCACGCGGGCGCGGGCTTCGTGCCCGTACCGCCGCCGCCCGTGCCGCCCGGGCGGGGCGCCTGCGTCTGCGCCGGTCTCGACGGGGACGCGGACGGGGAGCCGGTCGTGCGCGGGCCCGCGCCGTCCTTCGGGGGTGCGGTGGACGTGGACGGCGTGGCGGAGGTGGACGGTGCGGCGGATCCGGACGCGGACGGGCCCGGGCTTCCGGCGGACGCGGAGGCTCCCGGGGCGCCCGGGTCGAGGACGCGGCCGGGGTCGGCGCCGGGGCCGGCCGGCGACTGGCCGCCGGCCTCCTGCCCCTGGTCCGTACCGCCCTCGCGGTCGACCAGGGTGTACGTCACTCCGCCGCCCACCAGCAGAACGGCGGCGGCCGCCGCGGCGACCAGGGCACCCGAGCGGTTCCGTCCGGTCCGTCCGGCAGCGACCGAACGCCGGGTGGCGGTGGTCGGCGGGGACGGGATGATCTGCGCGGGACCGCCGGGGGCGGGCGCGGCGGGCGGGGCGGTCACGGGTGGCACCGCCGGGCCGAAGCCCTGCGGCCGGTGCGGCATCGCGTCGTGCGCGGTCGGCGCCCACAGGTGCGCCGGGGCGGCCGAGGACGCGGCCGGGTCGACCGGAGCGGGGGCAGGCGGGACGCCGGGACCGCCGAACGAGGCCGGCGACGCCGGCGGACCGCCCAGAGGCCCGCCCGGACCCGGCGGGACCTCCGCGAAGCCGCCGGCCGCCGGACCGACCTCAGCCGCAGGACCGCCCGCAGCCGCAGGCCCCTCAGGCGCACCTGGCCCACCCGCAGCCGCCGGGCCACCCGCAGCCGCCGGGCCACCAGCAGTCCCCGGCCCACCAGCAGCCGCCCAGCCCGCGGCCTCCGGCACCACACCCGCCGCGTCCCGGCCCTCCGCCACCGCCGTGAGCAGGCGTGCCGCCGTGCGCGCGTCGGGGCGGCGGGCCGGGTCCTTGTCCATGAGCAGGCGGAGCACCGGGGCCAGCGGACCGGCGCGGCCCGGCTCCGGGAGGGGCTCGACGACGATGGCGTTGAGCGTGGACCAGGTGGAGGTGCGGCGGAAGGGCGAGGCGCCCTCGACCGCCGCGTACAAGGTGGCGCCGAGCGCCCACACGTCGGAGGCGGGCCCGGGCTGCCGGCCCTGGGCGCGCTCGGGCGCGAGGTAGTCGAGCGAGCCGACGATCTCGCCGCTGCGCGTGAGGTGGGTGGCGGAGCCGTCGCCGGGGTCCTCCATGGCCGCGATGCCGAAGTCGGTGAGGACGACCCGTCCCGAACGGTCGAGCAGGACGTTGCCGGGCTTGACGTCGCGGTGCAGCACGCCGGCGTCGTGGGCGGCGGCCAGCGCCTCCAGGACGGCGGCGCCGATTCCCGCGGCCTCGCGGGGATCGAGGGCGCCGCGTTCGCCGAGCACGCCGTCGAGCGAGGGCCCGTCGACGAGTTCCATGACGATGACGGGCCGGCCCTGATGGTCGGTCACGTCGTGGACGGCGACGACTCCGGGGTGGCGCACCCGCGCCGCCGCCCGTGCCTCGCGCTGCATGCGCAGGCGCAGGCCGTCGAGTTCCGGCCCGGACGCGTCGTTGTACGTCCGCAGTTCCTTGACGGCCACGTCGCGGCCGAGCACCTCGTCGACCGCGTGCCAGACGACGCCCATGCCGCCGCGCCCGAGTTGGCGCACCACCCGGTAGCGGCCGGCGAGCCGCTCGTTCTCCCCCGAAGACACCGATGCCCCGTTCTCTGTCGGCTGTGATGAACGCGTACAGAGTACGGGGCGGGAGCGGTGGTTCCGCCGCGGTGGCGGGCTGGTGTTCCGCCGCGGCGTCGGCCTACTGGGCGGTCGCCGTGAGGTCGCCGCGGCGCGGGGCGGCGAAGCGGTCGAGGTCGGCCCGGGTCAGGCCGGTGAGGGCGTCGACCTCGGCGGTGTCGAGGGCGCCGCAGTCGATGCCGCGCAGCAGGTAGGAGCTGAGGGCCTTGGCGGTGGCGGGCTCGTCCATGACGTCGCCGCCGGCGTGGTTGGCGTAGGCGGAGAGGCGCTTGGCGGCGGCCTGGAAGCCTTCGCGGTAGAAGGCGAAGACGGCGGCGTAGCGGGTGGGGATGTGGCCGGGGTGCATGTCCCAGCCCTGGTAGTAGGCGCGGGCCAGGGCGCGGCGGGTGAGGCCGTAGTGGAGCTTCCAGGCCTCGTGGACGTGAGCGGTGGGGCCGACGGGCAGGACGTTGGTGGAGCCGTCGGAGACGCGTACGCCGGTGCCGGCGGCGGCGACCTGCATGATCGCCTTGGCGTGGTCGGCGGCCGGGTGGTCGCTGGCCTGGTAGGCGGCGGAGACGCCGAGGCAGGCGCTGTAGTCGAAGGTGCCGTAGTGCAGGCCGGTGGCGCGGCCCTCGGCGGCGTCGATCATGCGGGCGACGGTGGCGGTGCCGTCGGCGGCGAGGATGGCCTGGCTGGTCTCGATCTGGATCTCGAAGCCGAGGCGGCCGGCGTCGAGGCCGTGCGCCTTCTCGAAGGCTTCGAGGAGGCGGACGAAGGCGGTGACCTGCTCGGGGTAGGTGACCTTGGGGAGGGTGAGGACGAGGCCGTCGGGCAGGCCGCCGTTCTCCATGAGGCCGGTGAGGAAGACGTCGGTGGTGCGGATGCCGCGGTCGCGTACGGCGGCCTCCATGCACTTCATCCGGATGCCCATGTACGGGGCGGCGCTGAGGTCCGCGTAGGCCTCGGTGATGATGCGGGCGGCGCGGGCGGCGTCGTGGTCCTCGTCGGTCCCCGCGTAGCCGTCCTCGAAGTCGACCCGCAGGTCCTCGATGGGCTCGCGCTCCAGCTTGGCGCGGACGCGGCCGTAGACGTCCTCGGCGAGGTCGTCGGCGAGGCCGAGGACGGCGGCGAAGGTGGCGGCGTCGGGGGCGTGCTCGTCGAGGGCGGCGAGGGCCTGGTCGCCCCAGGAGCGGATGGTGCCGGCGTCGAAGACGTTGCCGGGGACGTAGACGGTGTGGACGGGCTGACGGGTGCCGGGGTCTCCCGGGTAACGACGGTCCAGCTCGGCGTCGACGCTGGCGAGGGAGGCGCTGATGTCCTCGCTGACCGCGCCGGCGAGGCTCGTCGACACCTTCTCCTGCTGACCCATCCCACATCCTCCTGTTTTCCGCTGCACGGAATCAACAATCCGTATAGCGAAGTTAGTAGTCCGCCTCCACTGGCGTCAATGGGTGTCCGAAACGGGCGGGGGCCGCGCGGTGAAGATCACCGCGCGGCCCCCGGACCACGGAAAACCGCAGATCAGCCCTTGCGGGTCTTGATCTCGTCGGTCAGCTGCGGGACGACGTCGAACAGATCGCCGACGATGCCGTAGTCGACCAGGTCGAAGATCGGGGCCTCGGCGTCCTTGTTGATGGCCACGATGGTCTTCGAGGTCTGCATACCCGCGCGGTGCTGGATCGCACCGGAGATGCCGGAGGCGATGTACAGCTGCGGCGAGACCGACTTGCCGGTCTGGCCGACCTGGTTGGAGTGCGGGTACCAGCCGGCGTCGACGGCGGCGCGGGAGGCGCCGACGGCGGCACCGAGGGAGTCGGCGAGCGCCTCGATGATCGCGAAGTTCTCGGCGCCGTTCACGCCGCGGCCGCCGGAGACCACGATCGCGGCCTCGGTCAGCTCCGGGCGGCCGGTCGACTCGCGCGGGGTGCGGGCGGTCACCTTGGTGCCGGTGGCCAGCGCACCGAAGGAGACCGAGAGGGCCTCGACGGCGCCGGCGGCCGGGGCGGCCTCGACGGGAGCCGAGTTCGGCTTGACCGTGATGACCGGAGTGCCCTTGGAGACACGGGACTTGGTGGTGTACGAGGCGGCGAACGCGGACTGCGTCGCGACCGGGCCCTCGTCACCGGCCTCCAGGTCCACGGCGTCGGTGATGATGCCGGAGCCGATGCGGACGGCGAGGCGGGCGGCGATCTCCTTGCCCTCGGCGGAGGACGGGACGAGCACGGCGGCCGGGGAGACGGCCTCGTACGCGGCCTGGAGGGCGTCGACCTTCGGGACGACCAGGTAGTCGGCGAACTCCGGGGCGTCGGCGGTCAGGACGCGGGCGGCGCCGTGCTCGCCGAGGACGGCGGCGGTGTCGGCGGCGCCCTTGCCGAGCGCGACGGCGACCGGCTCGCCGATGCGGCGGGCGAGCGTCAGCAGCTCCAGGGTGGGCTTGCGGACGGCTCCGTCGACGTGGTCGACGTAGACGAGAATCTCAGCCATGGGACTTCAATCTCCTGCGGAAGAAACGGGGGCGGGTCTGGTGGCTCGCGCGAGCCCTAGATGAACTTCTGGCTCGCGAGGAACTCGGCCAGCTGCTTGCCGCCCTCGCCCTCGTCCGTGACGATCGTGCCCGCGGTGCGCGCCGGACGCTCGGCGGCCGAGTCGACCTTCGTCCAGGCGCCCTCCAGGCCGACCTCCTCGGCCTCGATGTCGAGGTCGGAGAGGTCCAGGGACTCCACCGGCTTCTTCTTGGCGGCCATGATGCCCTTGAAGGACGGGTAGCGGGCCTCGCCCGACTGGTCCGTCACCGAGACGACGGCCGGAAGCGAGGCCTCCAGCTGCTCCGAGGCGGAGTCGCCGTCGCGGCGGCCCTTCACGAGGCCGTCCTCGATCTTGACCTCGGAGAGCAGGGTGACCTGCGGGACGCCCAGGCGCTCGGCCAGGATCGCCGGGAGGACACCCATGGTGCCGTCGGTGGAGGCCATACCGGCGATGACGACGTCGTAGCCGGTCTTCTCGATGGCCTTGGCGAGCACCAGCGAGGTGCCCATGACGTCGGTGCCGTGCAGGTCGTCGTCCTCGACGTGGACGGCCTTGTGGGCGCCCATGGACAGCGCCTTGCGCAGGGCGTCCTTGGCGTCCTCGGGGCCGACCGTGAGCACGGTGACCTCGGCGTCGTCCGCCTCCTCCGCGATCTGCAGGGCCTGCTCGACCGCGTACTCGTCGAGCTCCGAAAGGAGGCCGTCGACGTCGTCGCGGTCGACCGTCAGGTCGTCGGCGAACTTCCGGTCGCCCGTGGCGTCCGGCACGTACTTCACACAGACAACGATCCTCAAGCTCACGCCGGCTCTCCTACTGCATCGTCATAACTGGGCTGCCTTGTTGCTCGCAGCATAGGCGCCTGAAGGGCGGGTTTCCGATCGGGGCACCACACGCCCCGACCGAAATATTACTCGTCAGTACACCCAGTTCGTTACCGGTGAGCAAGCGCTCAGCCGTGTGACCTTGCCAACGCCCTGGAGAGAGGGCTTACGGGAACTCTCAGTCGCGCAGCGCGTTGAAGCGCCCCTGGTGGTACAGGAGCGGACGGCCGACGCCGTCGGGGTCGCCGGCGACGACCTCGGCGATGACGATCCGGTGGTCGCCGGCGGGCACCCGGGCGACCACCCGGCACACCAGCCAGGCGAGCACGCCGTCGAGGACCGGGACGCCCTCCGGGCCGCGGCTCCAGCGGGTGGGCGCGGCGAAGCGGTCGGCGCCGCTGCGGGCGAAGGTGGCGGCCAGCTCCTGCTGGTGCTCGCCGAGTATGTGCACGCCGATGTGCTCGGCCTCGGCCACCACGGGCCAGCTGGAGGATCCGGTGCCCACGCCGAAGGAGATGAGCGGGGGTTCGGCGGCGACGGAGTTGAGCGAGGTGGCGGTGAAGCCGACCGGCCGCTCGCCGTGGGCGGTGATCACCGCGACTCCGGCGGCGTGCTGCCGGAAGACGGAGCGGAGCAGGTCGGGCGAGGCCGGCCGGGAGGTGGTGGCGGTGGCCGTGGCGGCGCGGGAGGGTGCCGGGTGGGAGGAGGGAATCGTCGGGAGCGTGCGGAGCTCGGGCGAGACCGTCATGGAATTGTCCTTCTGCGAGGGCGGCGTGAGGTCTGTCGCGGGTTCGTCAGGCACCCGGACAGCGCGCGCTCGCGTTGCGGGCCAGGTCCACGTGGGCCCGGCCGTAGAGAAGGAGTTCTGAGGGCACGACGCCAGCCTGACGATCGTTGGCGCGTGCAGTCAAGTGCGTACCGGGATGTGGGAGATGTGTCACCGCGTCAGACCGCCCGTCCCAGCGCCGCGATGACATCGGCTCGGCGGGGCTGTCCGGCGGCCCTGCGGACGATCCGGCCGGCCGCGTCGAGGACCAGCACGGTGGGCGTACGGACGATGCCGAGCTCGCGTACGAGATCGAGGCGCTCCTCGGCGTCGATCTCGACGTGGCCGACGCCCTCGACCATGGCCGCCACCTCGGCCAGCGTCCTGCGGGTGGCCCGGCAGGGCTGGCAGAAGGCGGTGGAGAACTGGACCAGGGTCGCCCGCTCCCCCAGCTCGGCGCCCAGCGCCGCCGCGCCCAGGACCTCCGTCATGCCTGCGTCTCTCCTTCGTCCGTGGCCTCCGCGCCGGCGTGGCGCGCGTGCCGCCGCGCCGGCGTGCGGTCGTGCCGTCGTGGCGCCCGGGCCACCGTGGCCTCGTGCCGTCTTGCCGTCTTGCCGTCGTGCCTGGTGCAGCGTCGCACGGGGCCGATCGATTCCCGCCACGACCACCGGGAGTGACGAGAATCTCCCCCTACGAAGCCGTCAGGACTGGTCACGCGCTCCCACATGGGGCACGATCGGCCCAAAGCCGAAAACCTACGGCCGCGTAACTTCGCCGGGAGAACCCTCCCCAGGCACACAGGAAGGGGTTCGTCCCAGATGGCAGAACTTGTCTATCGGCCGGTCATCGGCGCCGCTCTCACGATGTTCAAGGCGCTCGACCTGAAGATCGACACTCAGGGGTCCCACCACATCCCCCGCCAGGGCGGTGCGGTGCTCGTGAGCAACCACATCAGCTATCTGGACTTCATCTTCAACGGCCTGGCCGCCCTGCCGCAGAAGCGCCTGGTGCGCTTCATGGCGAAGGAGTCGGTGTTCCGGCACAAGGTGTCGGGTCCGCTGATGCGCGCGATGAAGCACATCCCGGTGGACCGGGCGCAGGGCGAGCACGCCTACGAGCACGCGCTCAAGGCGCTGCGGTCGGGCGAGATCGTCGGCGTCTTCCCCGAGGCGACGATCTCCGAGTCCTTCACGCTCAAGAGCTTCAAGTCGGGAGCGGCCCGGCTCGCGCAGGAGGCCGGCGTGCCGCTGATCCCGATGGCGCTGTGGGGCACGCAGCGACTGTGGACCAAGGGCCGGCCGCGTAACTTCAAGCGCAGCCACATCCCGATCACGATCCGGGTGGGCGAGCCGATGGCGGCGCCGGCCGACCAGTACGCGGGCGCGATCACCCGGCGGCTGCGCGAGCGGGTGCAGGAGCTCCTGGAGGCGGCGCAGCGCGCCTATCCCGTACGCCCCAAGGACGCGAGCGACACCTGGTGGGTGCCGGCGCACCTCGGGGGCACGGCGCCGACGCCGGAGGAGCTCAAGGCCGCCGCGGCCGAGCGGAAGACCGAGAAGTAGCACGTCCGCTCAGGGCATGAACCAGGGCGTCACTCCGGGTCGCGGACGGTGATCAGCGCTCCGGGGCTCACCGTGCGCAGCGCCTCGGCGAGCTCCTCGCCGGCCGCGGTCAGCTCGGCCCGGCTCATCGGCGCCAGCGACTCGAGCAGGAAGAGCGCGTCGGTGGTGTCGTCGTCGATGCGGGTGCGCGGGCCCTGGCGCCAGTTCCAGCGGCGGCAGGTGACGCCCGCCTCGTCGCACCAGATCACCTCGCCGGGCTCCGGGTGCTCCACGGTCTCCTCGCCGCCGGCGACGGTGACGAACTCCTCGCGGCCGTCGGCCCGGACGAGGCGCATCGCGCCCTGGATCTTGCCGAGGTCCTCGCCGCCCACCGGGATCAGGTGGGCCACGCTGACCGCGTTGTAGGCGTCGACGAGCCGGTTGATCCGGGGCAGTCCGCCGTCGGCGAGGGCGCGGCGGGCGAGCGCCTCGGCGGAGTTGCGGGTCCGGGAGGGCTTGGCGCCGAAGGCGGCGTACGCGGCGCGCCAGGCGGCGACGTGCGGGTCCTGGTCCGGCGTCCGGCCGTCGAGGCGCTCGGCGAGTCGCCGTGCGGCGTCGTCGAGGAGCGCCGAACTGCTCGCGTCGCTGGGTCCGTTGACGAGTCCGCGGGCTTCGACGGCGAGGTGGGTGAAGCCGGGCACGAGGGTGCGCACCTCGTCGGAGACGGTGAGCGTCAGGGTCATGGTCCGCCGTTCGGAGTTGCGTGGGAGGAATCCGCCCCAGGTGGGGCCGGTCGACGGCCGCCTGGAGAGCGTTCAGGACGACCGGCTGCGGTTCACCCTAGAGTACTGGATAGTCCACCTCATTGGACTCCGCCCGACAGTCAGGCCAAGCACCCCGAAGCACAGGAATGCGGCCGGACGGAAGTCGATGACTTCCGTCCGGCCGCATGATCACGCAGCTTCGGTGAGAGCGGCGCTAGCGCGCCATCTCCTCCTTCAGTGCCTGGAGGAAGGAGTCCACGTCGTCCTCCGTGGTGTCGAAGGAGCACATCCAGCGCACGTCGCCGGCCGCCTCGTCCCAGAAGTAGAAGCGGAAGCGTTCCTGCAGGCGTCGGCTGACCTCCTGCGGAAGCCGCGCGAAGACCGCGTTCGCCTGCACCGGGTAGAGGATCTCCACCCCGTCCACGCCGCGCACGCCCGCCGCGAGGCGCTGCGCCATGCCGTTGGCGTGCCGTGCGTTGCGCAGCCACAGGTCCTTGGCGAGCAGCGCCTCCAGCTGCACCGACACGAAGCGCATCTTGGAGGCGAGCTGCATGGACAGCTTGCGCAGGTGCTTCATGTGGCGGACCGCGTCCGGGTTGAGGACGACCACCGCCTCGCCGAAGAGCATCCCGTTCTTCGTGCCGCCGTACGAGATGACGTCGACGCCCACCGCGTTGGTGAACGCCCGCATCGGCACGTCGAGCGAGGCGGCCGCGTTGGCTATCCGGGCGCCGTCGAGGTGGACCTTCATGCCCTTGGAGTGGGCGTGGTCCACGATGGCGCGGATCTCCTCGACCGTGTAGACGGTGCCCAGCTCGGTGTTCTGGGTGATCGAGACGACCTGGGGCATCGCCCGGTGCTCGTCCTCCCAGCCCCAGGCCTGCCGGTCGATCAGCTCGGGCGTGAGCTTGCCGTCCGGCGTGGGCACGGTGAGCAGCTTGAGGCCGCCCATCCGCTCGGGCGCGCCGCCCTCGTCCACGTTGATGTGCGCGGTCTCGGCGCAGATCACCGCGCCCCAGCGGTCCGTGAGCGCCTGGAGCGCGGTCACGTTCGCCCCGGTCCCGTTGAAGACCGGGAAGGCCTCGGCGGAGGAGCCGAAGTGGCCGTGCATGATCCGCTGCAGGTGATCGGTGTACTGGTCCTCGCCGTAGGCGACCTGGTGGCCGCCGTTGGCGAGGGCGATGGCCGCCAGAACCTCCGGGTGGGCGCCGGCGTAGTTGTCGCTGGCGAAGCCCCGTACCGACGGGTCGTGGTGACGACGGGCGTCGGTCCGGGAGCCCAGGGCCGCGGTCACGGCTTGGGGGTCAGCCACAGGCGCTGTCCATTCACTTCCTCGGCGGGCCGGTCCCACAGTCCGGCGATGGCGTCGGCCAGCTCCTTGACGTCGGTGAAGCCCGCGAACTTCGCATTGGGGCGCTCCGCGCGCATGGCGTCGTGCACCAGTGCCTTGATCACCAGGATCGCAGCAGCCGCCTGCGGGCCCTCGTCGCCCCCCGCCTTGCGGAAGGAGTCCGCGAGGGCGAGCGTCCACGCCTCGGCGGCGGCCTTGCCGGCGTTGTACGCGGCGTTGTTGGCCACCGGCTTGTGGGCGCCGACCTGGCTGATCAGCGCGTACCGGCCGCGGCCGGCGCTGCGCAGCAGCCCGTCGTGGAACGCCAGGGAGGTGTGCTGGACCGTGCGGATCAGGAGCTTCTCCAGGAAGGCCCAGTCCTTGAGGTCGCTCTCGACGAAGGAGGGCGCGCCGCGCCAGCCGCCGACGAGGTGGACCAGGCCGTCGATCCGGCCGAACTCCTTCTCGGTCTTGGCGGCCCAGTCCCGGGTGGCGTCCAGGTCGAGCAGGTCGACGGTGTCACCCGTGACCGTGGCGCCGCCGTGGGCGTACCGGGCGGCGTCGACCGCCTCGGCGAGCCGCGCCGGGTCCGCGTCGGAGGCGACGACCGTCGCGCCCGCCTCGGCCAGGCGCAGCAGGGTCGCCCGGCCGGCGGGGCCGGCCGCGCCCGCGACCGCGATGACGGCTCCGTCCAGGGCCCCGTTCCCGTTACCGCTCATGGTCTTCGCCTCCCGCTCGGTCGCCTCTGCCGCCCCGCCCGTCTCGCTCTGCCGATCGGTCACGCGGCGGCCCGCTCGGACCGCCCGGCGTTGGCGGGGGTGATGCCCTTGGTGGAGGCGATCACGCCCTTGAGCTTCTTGGCGAGGGCCTCATAGAACATGCTGAGCGGAAACTCGTCCGGAAGCACGTCGTCGACGAGCTTGCGCGGCGGCAGCGACAGGTCCAGGGCGTCGGGGCCCTTGGCCCAGGTGGAGCCGGGGTGCGGGGCGAGGTAGGTGGAGACCAGCTCGTACGCCTTGAACCAGTGGACGAGCTTGGGACGGTCGATGCCGTCGCGGTAGAGCTTCTCGATCTCGCCGCAGAGCTGGTTGGTGACCTCGGGGGCACGCTTCCAGTCGATCTTCAGCGTGTTGTCGGTCCAGCGCACCACGTCGTGCTTGTGGAGGTACGCGAAGAGCAGCTGGCCGCCGAGACCGTCGTAGTTGCGGGTGCGGTCGCCGGAGACCGGGAAGCGGAACATCCGGTCGAAGAGCACCGCGTACTGGACGTCACGGCCGTGCTCGTTGCCCTCGGCCTCCAGCTTCACGGCCTCCTTGAAGGCGGTGAGGTCGCAGCGCAGCTCCTCCAGGCCGTACATCCAGAACGGCTGGCGCTGCTTGATCATGAAGGGGTCGAACGGCAGGTCGCCGTGGCTGTGGGTGCGGTCGTGGACCATGTCCCACAGCACGAAGGCCTTTTCGCAGCGCTCCTGGTCGTCGACCATGGCGGCGATGTCCTCGGGCAGGTCGATGCCGAGGAGGTCGACGGCGGCCTCGGTGACCTTGCGGAAGCGCGCGGCCTCGCGGTCGCAGAAGATGCCGCCCCAGCTGAAGCGCTCGGGGGCCTCGCGGACGGCGATGGTCTCGGGGAAGAGGACGGCCGAGTGGGTGTCGTAGCCGGCCGTGAAGTCCTCGAAGGTGATGCCGCAGAACAGCGGGTTGTCGTAGCGGGTGGCCTCGAGCTCGGCGAGCCACTCCGGCCAGACCATGCGCAGCACGACCGCCTCGAAGTTGCGGTCCAGGTTGCCGTTCTGGGTGTACATCGGGAAGACGACGAGGTGCTGGAGGCCGTCCTCGCGCTTGGCCGCCGGCTGGAAGGCGAGCAGCGCGTCCAGGAAGTCGGGGACCTCGAAACCGCCCTCGGCCCACTTGCGCAGGTCGGCGACGAGCGCGCGGTGGTAGTCCGCGTCGTGCGGGAGCAGCGGGGAGAGCTGCTCGACCGCGGCGATCATGCGCTCGACGGTCCGCTCGGCGTCGGCGCGGTCCGGCGCGCCCTCGGCCTCGAAGTCGATGGAGCCGTCCGCGCTCTGCCAGGGGCGGAGCTCCTCCACGGCATTCTTGAGCTCGGGCCAGGCAGGGTGGTCGGTCACCGGGGCGTCGGCGGATATCCCCCCACCGGTCGCGTCCTGCACAAGAATTTCCGTCATGCCTCTTCCTCCACAGGAGAACCTTGCGTCCACACACCGTAACCAGGCCGGGGCGCCTCCCACAAGAGGATCAGGAGAAATTCTCCTGCGCGACCCCGGGTGTCGCCGCTGATTTTCCTGTCGAGTGGGGTTTAGAGCCGAGAAATGCGGGGTTCCGCGTGGCCGCTTCCCGTTTCGTCCCCAGCGATTAGGCTGCGCCCCGAGCCGCACCGGGCCCGGCGGAGCCGGTGCCGGACATCGACGGAAGCGAGAAGATCTTGAGTTTCCTCACCATCGGTCATCGCGGAGTCATGGGTGTCGCGCCCGAGAACACCCTGCGCTCGTTCGTCCGCGCCGAGCAGGCCGGCATGGACGCCATCGAACTCGACCTGCACCTGAGCAAGGACGGCGCCCTCGTCGTCATGCACGACGCCGACGTCGACCGCACCACCGACGGCACCGGACCGATCTCCGGGAAGACCCTCGCGGAACTGAAGGAGCTCGACGCGGGCGACGGGGAGCGGGTGCCCGTCTTCGAGGAGGTCCTGGACGCGGTCAGGGCCCCGATCCAGGCCGAGATCAAGGACGTCGCCGCGGCCCGGGCCCTCGCGGCGGTGATCGACCGGCGCGACCTGACCGCGCGGGTGGAGGTGCTGTCCTTCCACGACGAGGCCCTGGCGGAGATCCGCGCCCTGGTCCCCGGTCTGCGCACCGCGCTGGTCGCCGACCGGGAGCAGTCCGACGTGGTGGCCCGCGCACTCGCGGTGGGCGCCGGGGCGGTCGTCCTCAACATCCGGCACCTCACGCTGGCCACCGTGGAGCGGGCGCACGCGGCCGGGCTGCGGGTCGTCGGCTGGGTGGTGAACACCCAGGACGACCTGCGCCTGGCGCGGGCCCTCGGGCTCGACGGGGCGACCACGGACCGGCCGGAGATCCGGCGCACGGGCCGCTTCACCGCGTGAGCGCCTGCCGGCCCGGGAAGGTCGGCAGGGCCGGGCGGGTCGGCAGGGCCGGGCGGGTCGGCTGGGCCGGGCGGGTCGGCAGGGCCGGGCGGGTCGGCAGGGCCGGGCGGGTCGGCAGGGCCGGGCGGGTCGGCTGGACCGGCAGGGCCTGCTAGCCGAGTTCCTTGACCAGGAGCTCGAACTGCAGGTCGTCGCGCTGCGGCAGGCCGAAGCGCTCGTCGCCGTACGGGAAGGGAGACATCCGGCCCGTACGGCGGTAGCCGCGGCGCTCGTACCAGGCGATCAGCTCCTCGCGCACCGAGATCACCGTCATGTGCATCTCGCGCACGTCCCACAGCTCGCGCACCCGGCGCTCGGCCTCGGCGATGATCTGCCGGCCGAGGCCCGCGCCCTGGAGGTCGGGACGGACCGCGAACATGCCGAAGTAGGCGGCCTCGCCACGGTGTTCCAGCTGGCAGCAGGCGACGATCGCGCCGTCCCGCTCCACCACCAGGAGCCGGCTGCCCGGCGTCGTGATGACCGCCGCGACGCCCTCCGGGTCCGTCCGCTGTCCCTGGAGGATGTCCGCCTCGGTGGTCCAGCCCGCGCGGCTGGAGTCGCCGCGATAGGCCGACTCGACGAGCGGAACGAGCGCCGCGACGTCGTCCAGGACGGCGTCGCGGTAGGTGATCCGGCCGGTCTGCTCGGTCGCGGCGGTCTCCATGATGTACGGGGCTCCCCTCGGGCGCGGACGATCGGTGGACGCGATCGACCCGAGCCTAACGCGCGCTCCCCCGCACTCCCCTCGTACACCTGTGCGCTCCTGCGCGCGGGCGTGGCCGTCGGCGCCCCCGGGCAGGCACTCACCGGTGACGCGAGGAGGGGGGTGTGCGGCGTGCACGGACCGGCTCTGTCCGGGTGGTTGCTGGTGGTGCTGGGCGCGGCGAGCGGCGCGTACTGCCTGCTGCGGATGCGTGCCGGCGCCGGGGAGGAGCGCGGGGCGGCCGGCAGCGAGGCCGTGATGGGTTTCGGGATGGCGGCGATGGCGCTGCCCGCGGCGGTGCTCACGCCGCCGGAGTGGGCCTGGGCGCTGTACGCGGGAGTGTTCGGCGTCGCGGCCCTGCACGGGCTCGTCGCGGCGCTGCGGCACGGCGGTCACCATGTGCACCATGTGGTCGGTTCGCTCGCCATGGTCTACATGGCCCTGGCCATGTCCGCCGCTCCGGCGGCGCACGGAGCGCACGGCGCCGGTCACGGCGCGGTGGCCGACGGCGGGGGCATACCCGTGCTGACGGGCGCGCTGCTCGCGTATTACGGGGTGTACGTGCTGCGTTCGGGCGCGCGTCTGGTGCCGGTGGCGGCTCCGGTGGGCGTGGGCGCGGCAGGTGCGGGCGCGGGAGGCGTGGGCGCGGCAGGCGTGGGCGCGGCAGGTGCGGGTCCGGGCGCGGGCGCCGGGAGCGGACGCGCGGGCGTTTCGGCGCTGGCCGGGCCGGAGTTGACGCTGGTGTGCCGGCTGTCGATGGCGCTGGCGACGCTGGCGATGCTCCTCACGCTCTGAGGCGCCGCGCGGCGAGACCAAACCGTGGCGTACGTCACTTGATCCGCGAGGCCATACCCCGGGCTGGTACCCCGCTCATAGGGTGGCGTCATGTTGGTCTCCCTCGCGCTGCTCGCGCTCGGCGTCCTGACCGCCGTCGTGGCCCCGCGGCTTCTGTCGCGGGCCGACTGGGCGGAACGGGAACCCGTGGTGGCGTTGTGGGTGTGGCAGTGCGTCGTGGCGGCGGTGCTGCTGAGCTTCGCGCTGTCGATGACGTTCAGTGCGGCGGCGGCCTGGCAGGCGGTGCGCGGCCAGGTCTTCGCGCCCGCCCCGCGCGCGGTGATCGAGGCGTACGAGCTGGGCACCAGCAGCCCGTGGTCGGCGGTGCTCGCCGTGCTGCTCGCGGCCGGCGGGCTGTGGACCGGGGCGATGCTGGGCCGGGAGATCGGCCGCGCCCGGGCCCGCCGCAAGCGGCGCCGCTGCGAACTCCTGGTGCGGGCGCCGCTGTTGCCCGGCGAGGAGCCGACCGGGAGCGAACGTCTGGTCGTCCTGGAGGGCGAGCGCGCGGACGCCTGGTGGCTGCCCGGCGGGACGCCGCGGCTGGTCATCACCACGGCCGCGCTGCGCCGCCTCAAGGGCCGGCAGCTGGACGCGGTGCTCGCGCACGAGCAGGGACACGCCCGGGCGCGGCACGACTGGCTGCTGCACTGCGCCGCGGCGCTCGCGGGCGGATTCCCGGGCGTGCCGGTCTTCGCGGCGTTCCGCGAGGAGATGCACCGGCTGGTGGAGCTGGCGGCGGACGACGTGGCCTCGCGCCGTTTCGGGCGGCTGACGATCGCGCTGGCCCTGGTGGAACTCAACGAGGACCGGGGCGTGTTCGGTCCGGGCCCGGCCCAGGACGCCGGCCTGCCGCAGCGGGTCAACCGGCTGCTCGCCGCGACGCCCCGGCTCACCGCGGGCCGCCGCCTGCGCCTGACGGCCGCGGCGGCCCTGGTCCCGGTGATCCCGGTCCTGGTGGCCTTCGTGCCGGCCCTGCGGGTGCTCGGCTAGGCGGCGCCCTTCCGGACCGGGCCACGGGTGTGACAGGAGTCCGGCGGGAGCCGGGTGAGGGCCCGGCGGGTGCTCGGCCAGGCGGCGTCCTGGAGCGGCGCACGGGGGGGGCCGGTGACACGGCGGAGGGCGGGCGTCGGGCAGGATCAAGGCCATGCGCATCTCCGCCGTGGTGACCGGAGTCCTGGCCGTGCTGCTGCTCGTCCTGGTGGCCGTGGGATGGTCGCCGCTGCTCGGGTTCGACCAGGACGTGGCCGAGGCGCTGCACCGCAGCGCGATCTCCGAACCGGGGTTCACCCGGCTGAACCGGATCCTCACCGACTGGGTCTGGGACCCGGCGACCCTGCGCGCCCTCGCCGTCGTCGCGGTCGTCGCCCTGTGGTGGCGGCGCGAGCGGCTGCTCGCCCTGTGGGTCGCGGCGACGGTGCTGACCGCCTGGGGCGTCCAGCAGCTCCTGAAGGCCCTGGTGGGCCGCGAGCGGCCGCACTGGCCCGATCCGGTGGACTCGGCGCCGTACGCCTCGTTCCCGTCCGGCCACGCCATGACGGCGACGGTCGTCTGCGGACTGCTGCTGTGGGTCCTCGCACTCCACTGGCGGGAGGGATGGCGCGGCTGGGGCGCGCTCGCCGGGCTGGCCCTGGTGTCGGTGGCCGGCGTCGGCTGGACCCGGGTCTACCTCGGCGTCCACTGGACCTCGGACGTGCTGGGCGGCTGGCTGCTCGGCTGGTGCTGCGTGGCCGTGGCCGTCCTCACCTACCGGCGTGCGTCGGTCCGTACCACCACACCCGACAGAAAGGACACCGGGGGCAGAATGGGAGAAACGGAGTGAAGCCGCCTGTTCTGGACGATCCCCCGCGTCGCCCAGAACAGACGGCATGTCCCGCCTCCGGCCGCGTGGGCAGGACGACAGGACGCGCTGAGTATATTGGCTCGGAGCCAGTCAACGCAGGAGTCCAGGATGTCCCCGCGTAGCGCACAGGTCAATGAAGAGCTTCGACGGCGCTCCCGCGAGCGGATCCTGGCGGCCACCGTGGAGCTGGTCTCCGAGCGCGGTTACGAGGCCACGACGCTGGGAGACATCGCCGAGCGGGCCGGTTCGGCGCGCGGCCTGATCTCGTACTACTTCCCCGGCAAGCGCCAGCTGCTGCAGTCCGCGGTGCACCGGCTGATGCACCTCACGCTGGAGGAGGCGCTGGAGCGCGAGCCGCGCACCGAGGACGGCCGCGAGCGGCTCGCCCGGGCCATCGACGCGATCCTGGGCCTCGCCGAGGAGCGGCCGGTGCTCATGCGGACGCACATGGCGGGCATCCTCCAGGCCGAGGGCTTCGTGCGGTGCCCCGAGCAGCAGCGGCTCGCGGCGCTGCTGCGCGACACCGTCAGCCGTTACGGCGCCGCCGACGTCGACGCGGAGTATCCGCTGCTGCGGGCGCTGCTGATGGGAGCGGTCTTCGCGGTGCTGCTCCCCGGTGCGCCGATGCCGATGTCCCGGCTGCGCGCCGAGCTGTTCCAGCGGTACGGACTCGACTGGGAGCAGGGCGCGCCGCCGGACGGAGGTCCGCCCGACGGCGCGCCGTTGACGCGCTGACCTTCGCGGTCTAGTCGACGTCGTCGAAGTCGCGGAAGTAGTCCGGCTGGGTCTGGACGTTGAGCTCGTCCATCCGGATCCGCTCCGCCTTGTCGGTGCGCTTGTCGCTGAGCTTCAGCACGTCGAAGCCCTTGACGAGGTCGTTCGAGTAGATGTGGCCGTTGTAGTAGTAGGCGGACCAGGAGCCGCCGCCGACGAGGGTGGTCGAGGAGATCGGACCGCGCTCGAAGAAGGCGATCTCCTTCGGCCGGCGGGAGTCGGTGAAGTCCCACACGGAGACGCCGCCCTGGTACCAGGCCTGGACCATGATGTCCTTGCCCTTGACCGGGATCAGCGAGCCGTTGTGGGCGACGCAGTTCTCGGTGTCGGCCTGGTGGCGCGGGATCTTGAAGTAGCTGCGGAAGACCAGCTTGCGCCGGTCGCCCTTGCCGACGATGTCGTAGATGCCGTCCGCGCCGCGGTTCGGGCCGACGGCCTCGTTGCAGGTGGCCGCGCCGCCGCCGCCGAGCTCGTCGGTGAAGACGACCTTGTCGGCCTTCTGGTTGAAGGTCGCGGAGTGCCAGAAGGCGAAGTTGACGTTGTCCTGGACCCGGTCGATGACCTTGGGGTGCTCCGGGTCCTTGATGTCGAAGAGGATGCCGTCGCCCATGCAGGCGCCGGCCGCGAGGTCCTCGCCGGGCAGCACGGTGAGGTCGTGGCAGCCGGTGGTCTTGGAGACGCCCGGGTTGGTCGGGGCGCCCGGGTTGCCGCCGCCGTCCGGGCCCTCACCGGGGAAGAGGACCGGGAAGCCGACGACCCTGGCCTGCTCGGGCGCCTTGCGCGGCACCTTGATGACGGAGATGCCGTCGTGCGGCGGCTGGCAGTCCGGGAAGGCGGCGTTGGGCGAGTACGAGGAGACGTAGACGTACACGTCCTTGCGCTGGGGCACCAGGGTGTGGGTGTGGGAACCGCAGTTGGTCTCGACGGCGGCGACGTACTTCGGGTTGGCGACGTCGCTGATGTCGAAGACCTTGATGCCCTCCCAGGACTCCTTCACGGAGGCCGGCTGCGGCACGCTCGCACAGGAGTTGTCGCTGCGGGAGGAGTCGGTGGAGAGGAAGAGCAGGTTGCCGGAGACCGAGACGTCGTTCTGGGACCCGGGGCACAGCACCTGGGTGACGGTCTTCGGGGACTTCGGATCGCTGATGTCGAAGATCCGGAAGCCGTCGTAGTTGCCGGCGAACGCGTACCGGCCCTGGAACGCCAGGTCGGAGTTGGTGCCCTTGAGCGCGTCCTTGGGGATGTTGACGAGGTGTTCGATGTTGGGGCTGTGGACGATCTCGTCCACGCCGGGTATCTCACCGCTCGCGATGGCGGCGCGGGCGCCGGCCGCCTCCTCGGCGGTGACGGGCGTCGACACCGGCGCGTCGCCCGGGTCGGGTGTGGCGGCCGCGGGTCCGGCGGCGAGCAGGCCGACCAGCAGACCGGCGGCGGCGGTCGCCACACCCAGGCCTCTGGTCCGTGCACGCGGGGTACTCGTGGTACGCAACGAAGTCACTCCGTCCTCTCTGGAATCCGTTCGCAGGGGAACGACGGGTGGACCTCGGCAGTATCTTCCTTAGCGTGCACATCTCAACAGATGGCAACAGAGAAGTAATGAAGAAACCGCGAACCACTGCCGTTGCCCGCGTGACCGAAGTCGACGAAGTTGACGGAGTCGTTGGAGTCGCTGGAGTCGTTGGGCTCGTCGACGCTGCCGAAGTGGCCCAGGAGGTCGGGTTGTCGAACCGCCGTTCTCGCGCCGGTGTCCGTGGAGGTGTCGCCCTCGCGCTCGCGGCCCTCGCCGTACTCGCCCTGAGCGCCTGTGAGTCGGGGCCGGACCCGGCGTCCGGTACGGACAAGTCGGCCCCGAAGGCGGCCGGTTCGGGCGGACCGGGCATCGTGGCGCCCGGAAGGCCCGGCGAGGCGGCGAAGCGGGTCTCGCCGGAGGAGGCCGCACGCCTGATGCCCGACGAGCGGCCCAACGGCGCCGACTTCGCCTACGTCCAGATGATGATCGAGCACCATCAGCAGGCGCTCACCATGACCGCGCTGGCACCGGAGCGGGTCCGGTCCGCGCAGGTGCGGAAGGTCGCGGAGCGGATCGCGGCGGCGCAGGGCCCGGAGATCGGCGCGATGGAGGGCTGGCTGAAGAACAACGGCGGCCCGCGCCCGCAGTCCGGGCACGACCACCACACGATGCCGGGCATGGCGACGGAGGCGCAGCTCGCCGAGCTGCGGGCGGCGAAGGGCGAGGCCTTCGACCGGCTCTTCCTGAAGCTGATGATCACCCACCACCAGGGCGCGGTGGAGATGGCGGCGGACGTGCTGAGCCAGGGCAACAACGTGCTGGTGGAGGAGATGGCGAACGACGTGATCGCGCAGCAGACGGCGGAGATCAACCGGATGCGGGGGCTGTAGCGGGGCGGGGCCGGGGCCGTACGCGGCGGGCCGGAGGGCCGGGGCCGTACGGGCGGCGGGCGGACGGGGTTACCTGTTCGGCCCCTCCCGCGCGGCGGCCCGGGGTGCCATGCTGGGAAGTCTCCCGGCGGAAGGGGTACGTCCGTGCTGCGTGTCGCCGTCGTCGGCGCCGGCCCGAGTGGGGTCTACACCGCCCAGGCCCTTGTCGGGCAGACGGCCGTGCCCGGGGTGCGCGTCGACGTCCTGGACCGGCTGCCCTGTCCGTACGGACTCGTGCGGTACGGGGTCGCGCCCGACCACGAGAAGATCAAGTCCCTGCAGGGCAGCCTGCGCACGGTCCTGGAGGACGAGCGGATCGCCTTCCTCGGTGACGTCGAGGTCGGCGCGCGCGGGCTGACCCCGGCCCGGCTCCTGGAGCTCTACCACGCGGTCGTGTACTGCGTCGGAGCCGCCCGCGACCGGCGGCTCGGCGTGCCCGGCGAGGACCTCGTGGGCAGTTTCTCGGCGACGGAGTTCGTGTCCTGGTACAGCGCCCACCCGGACGCGCGGCCCGACGGCTTCGACCTCGGCCGGTCGGGCGCCGCCGTGGTCGTGGGGGCCGGGAACGTCGCCGTGGACGTCACCCGGCTTCTGGTGCGGCGGCCGGAGGAGCTGCGGCCGACCGACATTCCGCAGGGTGCGCTGGCGGCGCTGGCCGGGAGCGGGGTGCGCGAGGTGCACATGGTCGCCCGGCGCGGCCCGGCGCAGGCGAAGTTCACCACCAAGGAGCTGCGCGAGCTCGGCACGCTGCCGGACACCCGGGCCCTGGTCGACCGGGCCGAGCTCGCCCTCGATCCCGCCTACGACGACCCGTCCGGCCTCCCGGCCGCCGCCCGGCGGAACCTGGACGTCCTGCGCGGCTGGCCCGCCGGTGCCGCGGACGGTGCCCGCGCGGTCCGGATGCGGTTCTTCCTGCGGCCCGTGGAGATCCTCGGCGAGGACGGCCGGGTCGCGGCGGTCCGCTTCGAGCGCACGGAGCCCGACGGTGCGGGTGGCGTACGGGGCACCGGGCGGTACGAGGAGATCCCGGCGGGTCTGGTGCTGCGGGCGGTCGGTTACCAGGGCGTGCCGCTGCCCGGGCTGCCGTTCGACGCCGCGCGGGGCACGGTCCCGCACGCGGCGGGCCGGGTGCTGCGGGACGGCGTGCCGTCGCCGGGCGAGTACGTGGCCGGCTGGATCAAGCGCGGGCCCACGGGCGTGATCGGCAGCAACCGGCCCTGCGCCAAGGAGACCGTCGCCTCGCTGCTCGCGGACGCTCCCGCCCTCGCCCGCCGCGCCGTCGCGCCCCACCCGGTCGCCGCGCTGCGCGCGCTCGGCCACGAGCCGGTCTCCTGGCGGGGCTGGCTGGCCATCGAACGGGCCGAGACGGCCCTCGGCGCCGGTCTGGGACGCGGACCGGTGAAGATCCCCGACTGGACGGGGCTGCGCGGCGCGGCGCACTCGGGTCAGCCGATCGGCTGACCCGCGGCTCACCCGGTCGGCCCCGCACGACGATCCGCCGGAAGGACCCGGCGGGGCCGCGCACGGCTCCAGGATGGACGACGACGCTGCCGCGGCCTTGCGCACCTGCGGGGTCCGGCCGGCCGGCGGCCCGGCCTCCGGCCGGACCGGGGCCGGGTCGCGACCGGCTCGCCGCCGGTCACCACGCCCACCTCCGGAGGAGTTCCCCATGACCACGCCCGCCGACCTCCGTCTGCTCGCCGCCGCCCGCCAGGGCGACGTCGCGGGTGTGCGCGCCGCGCTCGCCGAAGGGGCCCGGGTCGAGGCACGGGACGCGGAGCTGCGGTCGCCGTTGCTGCTCGCGTCGCTCGGGGATCATGTGGCCGCGGCGCGGGCACTGGTCGAGGCCGGGGCGGACGTGAACGCGCGGGACGCGCGGCACGACAGTCCGTGGCTCGTGACGGGCGTGACCGGGAGCGTCGCGATGATGCGGGTGCTGCTCGCGGCGGACCCGGCGCCGGACCTGACGCTGCGGAACCGTTTCGGCGGGATCAGTCTCATCCCGGCGTCGGAGCGCGGTCACGTGGCCTACGTCCAGGCGCTGCTCCGGGAGACGGCGGTCGATGTCGACCACGTCAACGACCTGGGCTGGACCGCCCTGTTGGAGGCGGTGATCCTCGGCGACGGCGGGCGCGCGCACCAGAAGGTGGTGGCGCTGCTGCTCGCGGCCGGCGCGGACCGGGAGCTGGCCGACGGCCAGGGCACCACGGCCCTGGAGCATGCCGAGCGGCGCGGCTTCGCCGAGATCGCGGCGCTGCTGCGGGAGGCCTAGGTCGTGTCCGGAAAGTAGCGTCGTCTGCCCGAAGGGCAGGGCCTGCGGCGTCCGGTGCGTGCGATCGCAAGGCGGAGGAGGGAGACAATGGCGGAGCCATGGCGACCGACGACAACGCGGCATGGGGGCACCTCCCGTG